>NZ_JBITLL010000005.1:0-501984 GCF_044465245.1 Nonomuraea terrae
ACCGTCAAACAATCTCTTTGACGAGGTGTTGCATGAAAATCATGCACTGGCTTTTAACACACTGTTGAGTTCTCAAGAAACGGACGCGTACTTCCGGCTGAACCTTCGAGAAGATCCGGCGCGGAGGCGCTATCTCGTACTCCGCAACCTTATCAGATCCATCTATTCTCTGTCAAACCCGGAGATTTGCCGAGAGCCGATCAGATCCGCCAAGATTGTTCGCCCCGTTCCGGGGCAACCCTCGTAACTTACCGTGTCACCCGGCCCGTGTCGAATCAACCGATTATTCGGCGAGTTCGACGGAGGCCCGGAGACGGTCCTGCGAAAGCACGCCGAAGCGACTCCGCCGGATTGGCTCGTCATGTCAAAGGGCTTTGCCCTGGGGCCCGTCCGCCTGATCGGCGTCCGGCTCACTCCCGGGGCGAAGTGAAAGATTAGGTCGCGATCCGCGACACGTCAAATCGCCCCGCGCGGAGATGTCAGAACGGCGTCACCTGCGCGCCATACGCCTGTAGCCGGTAGGACGGCCGCGGTGCCGAAGTCTGACTGCCGGAGCCGCGAGCGGGAGTGCAGAACGTGAGTGAGGAGCATGGGAGGTGAGCCGGTGTGGCGACGACCGCGCTCGGCGTGAGAGACCACTGCGGGTGGGCCGTGCTGGTGGCGATCGGAGGCGGAGCCGGCGCCCCTGACCTGCTGCTGCGTGAGCGGGCGACATTGCTCGACGACCCATCGCTGCCCGAACAGCCGTACCACGCCGCCGCCGGGCTCGACCTCGACGCGGCCGCGGAGCTGATCGCCCGGGTGGAGGAGGCGGCCCGTACGGCGGCGCGGGACGCCCTTTCCGCCGCGGTCCACGAGCTGACGGAGGCGGGACACGACGTGGCCGGCGTCGCGCTCGACCTGGGCGCGGTCGGCTCCGGCAGGATGGCGCTGCCCCGTGATCTCGCCGAAGTGCTGGCCAAGCATCACTGTCTGCACGGGGCGGAGGGCGAGCTCTATCACGAGGCGCTGCAGGAGGCGGCGCGCGGCGAAGGGCTGGCGGTGAGCCGGTACGACTTCAAGGAGGTGCGCGACACCGCCGCCCGGGTGCTGGGCGCCGATGTCACAGCGCGGGTCGACGGCCTGCGTGCGCGGGCCGGGTCGCCGTGGACGCGTGATCACAAGGACGCCGCCCTGGCCGCGTTGCTCGTGCTAGCGGGAGACACCGAACGGTGAATGCAGGACGCGTGCGCGCACCTGCTCGGGTGACTCGAACACCTCGGCCGCCATGCCCGCTTCCCTGGCCGCCACCACGTTCGCCTCGCGGTCGTCGAAGAACAGCACGTCCCCGGGGCTCACGCCCAGGCGTTCCGCGCAGATCTCGTACGCCCGCCGCTCCGGCTTCGCGACCCCGATCCGGCACGAGTACGTGAGCGACGCGAAGCGCCCCAGCCAGTCTCCGTGCCGCGTCTCCCAGACGGGCACCAGGTCCTCGATGATGTTCGACAGCAGACCGAGCCGGTGTCCCGCGTCGGCCAGCTCGTGCACGACCTCCACCATGGCGGGGTCCACGTGGCACCAGCTGTCCAGGTCGGCGGTGATGAGCGCCGGCACGTCGGCGAAGCGCGTGCCGAGCCGGGCGGCCACCTCGGCCCAGTACGCGGGCCCGTCCTGGCCGGCGTCGTACGGCGGGCGGCAGTCCCAGTACGCCTGCCAGAACCGCTCCTCCGGCACGCCCGCCAGCTCCACGATCCGCTGCCGCGCCTCGGGCGTCTGGACCCGCGCGATAACACCGTAAAGGTCGAACACGATCACATTCGCCATGTTGAAGACCCTATGTTGCGTATCCTGCCCCGGTGACCTCTGCCGCCACTCTCGCTCCCCCGGCCCGTGCCGTCGCCCGTCCGCGTGCCTACGCCCGCTGGTGGATGGGGTTGCTCGCCGGGGCCGCGGCGTTCTCGGGCAACGGCGGCGCGACGCTCAACGGCGACGAACTGGCCACCATCAGCGCCGCGACCAGGTCGTTGTCGGGGATGTTCGAGCTGGCGCGGCACATCGACGGGCATTTCCTGCCGTACTACCTGTTCATGCACCTGTGGGTGAAGGCGGGCACGGCGGAGCTGTGGCTGCGGCTTCCGTCCGCGGTGGCCATCGGGGTGGCGGCCTGGCTGCTGGCGGATCTCGGGCGGCGCCTGCACAGCACACGAGCCGGCGTGATCGCCGCCGCGATCTTCGCGATCCTGCCCTCGGTGTCCTACTACGGGGCTTTCGCCCGGTCGTACGCGTTCGCCGCCGCGGCGGTGGTGTTCACGTTCTGGGCGCTGCACCGGGCTCTCGAGCGGCCCTGCGGCCGGCGGTGGGCGGCGTACGGGGTGGCGGTGGCGCTGGTGTGCTCCACGCACCTGTTCGCGGTGCTGGTCCTGCCCGCCCAGCTCCTGCTCGTGCGGAGAGATGTGCTGGGACGGATGGCCGCCGCGCTGGCCGCGGGGTGCGTGCCGGCGGCCGTGCTGGGACTGATCGGGTACGGCGAGCGGCACGCGATCAGCTGGATCCCGCAGCGGGGGCCCGAGGTGTGGCTCAAGTTCCCCAAGATGGCGGCGGGGACCACCAGCCTCGGGATCCTGCTGTTCGCGATGGCGCTGGCGGGGGCGGCGTTGCTGTGGGCGGCGCGGCGCGAGCGGGCGGCCGCGGGGATGTGGGCGTTCGTGCTGACGGGGTGGCTGGTGCTCCCGCCGGTGCTGCTGCTCGCGGTCTCGCACCTGGTGACGCCGGTGTACGTGGACCGGTACCTGTTCGTGACCGCACCGGCGCTGGCGCTGCTGGCCGGGCTGGCGGTGGCGTGCCTGCCGAGGCTCTCCGTGGTGGCGGGGATCGCCGTCGTGGCGCTCGGCTGCGCGCTGGCCTTCCCTGACCACGTCGAGATACGTGAGGAGAACGGCCGGTTCGAGAACATCCCGTGGGCGCTTCGCGTGATCAAGGCAGAGCCGGAGGACGCGATCGTGTACGGCCAGAGCCAGCTGCGCACCGGCTTCGACTACTACGCCGACTCGCTGATGCCCGTGGACGTGCTGCGCACCGGGGACGCGCCGGAGCCCGACGGGTTCGGCTATCCCGAGCGCTCCGATGTCTCGGCCGCGCTGGACGGTCGTGAGCGGGTCTGGGTCGTGTGGCGCGGCACGAAACAGTCGGGCCTGGAAGGTGACGGCCTGCCGCGGGTCGATGAGGTGGAGCAGGCCGGGTACGAGCTGAGCCTGGCCAAGCACTCCGGCGACCTGCCGGGGCTCACGGTCGCGCTGTTCACCCGCACATGAAACGGGCCTTCCCGCCAGGGGAAGGCCCGTCGTGATCAGAGAGGTCAGCCGACCTCGACGCCGCCGATCGACTTCTTGCCCCGGCGCAGCACCAGGAAGCGCCCGGCCAGCAGGTCGTCGGCGGTCGGCGCGTACGACTCGTCGGTGATCTTGACGTTGTTGAGGTACGCGCCGCCCTCCTTCACCACGCGGCGCGCGGCCGACTTGGACTCGACCAGCCCGCTGTCGGCCATCAGGTCGATCAGCGGCGCGCCGAGCGCGGGCACCACGGCCTTGGGCACCTCGGCCAGCGCCGCCGCCAGGGTCGCGGCCGGCAGCTCCTCCAGCGCGCCCTGTCCGAACAGCGCCTTGGACGCGGCCACCACCGCGGCCAGCTCGGCGGGGCCGTGCAGCAGCTCGGTCAGGTCCTCCGCCAGCGCGCGCTGCGCCTCACGGGCGAACGGGCGCTCCGCCACGGCCTTCTCCAGCTCCTCGATCTCCTCGCGGCTCTTGAACGTGAACACCTTGAGGTAGTGGATCACGTCGCGGTCGTCGGCGTTGAGGAAGTACTGGTAGAAGGCGTACGGGGAGGTCATCTCCGGGTCGAGCCACAGGGCGCCGCCCGCGGTCTTGCCGAACTTGGTGCCGTCGGCCTTGGTGATCAGCGGCACGGTCAGCGCGTGCACGTGGCCGCCCTCGACGCGGCGCACGAGGTCGGCGCCCGCGGTGATGTTGCCCCACTGGTCGCTGCCGCCGACCTGCAGCGTGCAGTTGTAGCGGCGGTAGAGCTCCAGGTAGTCGTTGGCCTGGAGGATCTGGTAGCTGAACTCGGTGTAGCTCAGGCCCTCGCCCGCCAGGCGCGCCGAGACCGACTCCCTGGCCAGCATGCGGTTGACCGGGAAGTGCTTGCCGATGTCGCGCAGGAAGTCGATGGCGCTCAGCTGACCCGTCCAGTCGAGGTTGCTCACCATGAGAGCGGCGTTCGGCTGGGCGTCGAAGTCGAGGAACCGGCCGACCTGGCCGCGCAGCCGCTCGACCCACTCCTCGACCACTTCGGTGGCGTTCAGCGAACGCTCGGTGTTGCGGCCGCTCGGGTCACCGATCAGGCCGGTGGCACCGCCGACCAGGCCGATCGGGCGGTGGCCGGCGAGCTGGAGCCGGCGCAGCGTGAGCAGCGGCACGAAGTGGCCGACGTGCAGCGACGCCGCCGTCGGGTCGAAGCCGGAATACACCGTGATGGGACCCTTGGCCATGGCCGAGCGCAGGGCGTCGAGGTCGGTGGACTGTGCGATCAGGCCCCGCCACGCGAGGTCGTCGATGATGTCGGTCACGGTGATGGCTTCCTGGGTTGGATGACGATGCCTTTAGCCTGCCCGATCCGTGCGGATGCCCGCCACTTGGATACGCTGTGCAGCCATGTGGAGGGTCCGTCGAGAGCTGGCCGCTTTCAAGATCTTAGGGGCTCTGGTGTGCGCCGGGCTCGGCGTTTTCTGGTGGTTCGAGGACGACCTGCGCGGCGTGATCCTGGCCGTGCCGGCGACCGTGCTGCTGGGCGCGATGGCGCTGCGCGATCTGCTGGTGCCCGTACGGCTGAGCGCCGACGAGAGCGGCATCACGGTCGTGCACGGGTTCGCCGGCAAGCGGCACGTGCCGTGGGAGGCGATCTGGGACATCAAGGTCGACGTACGCAGGCGCTGGGGGCTGCGCAGCGAGATGCTGGAGATCGACACCGGCGACAACCTGCACATCTTCAGCCCTCACGAGCTGGGCACCTCGCCGACGGAGGTGGCGGCCGCGTTGCGGCGGCGCGGCACGTGAGCGCGGTACGGCGAGACGGTCGGGTCGCCGTCGACCCAGAACCGCCAGGGGGTCTCCTTGGCCGTCGAGATGCCGGTGCGCGGACCTGACCTGATCAGCTCGGGGCCGGCGGGAAGGCCCTCCAGCACGGCGGCGGCCTGATGCGGCTGCCCGGCGGCCAGGCCCTCGCGTACGGCGTCGAGGCCGTTGTGCTCGCGGGCGAGGCCCAAGGCCATGGTCAGGCGGGCGGGGCCGCGGGCCAGGTCGCGGTCGGGGACGCGGCGGGCGGACGAGCGGCGGGCGCGGGCCTCCTCCAGCCCGGCCACCACCTCACCGGCCCGCAGCAGCACCGCGGAGCCGAAGCCCTCGGGCAGGCACACGAGGTTGGCGCAGAAGTGCATGCCGTAGGTGAAGTACACGTACAGGTGGCCCGGGGGTCCGAACATGACGGCGTTGCGCGGCGTCTTGCCGCGGTAGGTGTGGGCCGCGGGGTCCTCGCCTGGGCCGCCGTACGCCTCGACCTCGGTCAGGCGCACGGCGACGGGACCGTGCACGAGGACGCGCCCGAGCAGGTCGGGCGCCACCTCGTGGGACGGCCGTTCGAAGAAGCTCCGCGGCAGCGGGGCGGAGCTCAGCTGCCCGCCGCCCATGCCGCCTGCGCGTCGACCGCCTCGCCGAGCGCGACGAGCTGGTCGCGGACCCGGTCGGGGGCGGTGCCGCCGTAGGCCTTGCGCGCGGCCAGGGCGCCCGGCACGTTGAGCACGTCGCGGACGTCGGGCGTCAGGTGCGGCGACACCTTGGCCAGCTCGTCGTCGGTGAGCTCGCCGAGGTCCTTGTCGTTGACCTGGCACCACACCACGAGGTGGCCCACGGCCTCGTGCGCCTCGCGGAAGGGCACCCCGCGCCGCACCAGCAGCTCGGCCAGGTCGGTGGCCAGGGCGAACCCGTCGGGGGCTGAGGCCTCCAGGCGGGCGGTGTTGACCCGCATGGTGGCGATCAGGCCGGCCATCGCGGGCAGGACCAGCAGGAGCGTGTCGACGGAGTCGAAGACGGGCTCCTTGTCCTCCTGCAGGTCGCGGTTGTAGGTCAGCGGCAGGCCCTTGAGCGTCGTCAGCAGCGACATCAGGTTTCCGATGAGGCGGCCGGACTTGCCGCGGGCCAGCTCGGCGACGTCGGGGTTCTTCTTCTGGGGCATGATCGACGAGCCGGTGGAGTAGGCGTCGTCCATCTCGATCCAGCGGAACTCCTGCGAGGCCCACAGGACGATCTCCTCGCCCAGCCGCGACAGGTGGACGCCGATCATGGCCGCGTCGAAGAGGAACTCGGCGGCGAAGTCGCGCTCGGCGACGGCGTCCATCGAGTTGGGGGCGGCGGCGGAGAAGCCGAGCTCGGCGGCCACGGCCTGCGGGTCGAGCGGCAGCGACGAGCCGGCCAGCGCGCCTGAGCCGAGCGGCGAGACCGCGGCGCGCTTGTCCCAGTCGATGAGGCGGTCGATGTCGCGGGCGAAGGCGTGCACGTGGGCCAGCAGCTGGTGGCCGAAGGAGACCGGCTGCGCGTGCTGCAGGTGGGTCATGCCGGGCGCGGCCGTCTCGGCGTGCTGCTCGGCCTGGGCCATCAGCGCCGTCTCCAGCTCGACCAGGCGCGAGACGATCGTGCGGGCGTGGTCGCGGAGGTAGAGGCGCAGGTCGGTGGCGATCTGGTCGTTGCGCGAGCGGCCGGCGCGCAGCTTGCCGCCGAGCGAGCCGAGCCGCTCCAGCAGGCCGCGCTCCAGCGCGGTGTGCACGTCCTCGTCGGCCACGGTCGGCCGGAACTCACCCGCCTTGCACGCCTGCTCCAGGTCGTCGAGCGCGCCGATCATGCGCTCGAGCTCGTCGTCGCTCAGCAGCCCCGCCCTGTGCAGCACGCGGGCGTGCGCCCTGGACGCCGCCAGGTCGTACGGCACCAGCCGCCAGTCGAAATGCACGCTCACCGACAGCCGGGTCAGCGCGTCGGACGGGCCTCCTTCGAAGCGCCCGCCCCACAGCCGCATCGGCTTGCCATCACTCACCGTGTTCTCCTTCTCGTCCACCGCGACCATAGTGCACGTCAGTCCTTCTTGGCGTCTCGCGCGGCGGCGATCTTAGCGGGCAGGGAGAAGAGCTCCACGAACCCCTTGGCCTGCGACTGGTCGAAGGCGTCGCCCGTGTCGTACGTCGCCAGCGAGTGGTCGTACAGGGAGTCGCCGGAGCGGCGGCCGGTCACGACCGCCCTGCCGCCGTGCAACGTCATCCTGATGTCGCCGCTGACGCGCCGCTGCGCCTCGGCGATGAACGCGTCGAGCGCCCTCCTGAGCGGCGAGAACCACAGGCCATCGTAGACCAGCTCGCCCCAGCGCTGGTCCACGCCTCGCTTGTGGCGGGCCAGGTCGCGTTCGACCGTGACGTTCTCCAGCTCCATGTGGGCGGCGATGAGCGTCATGGCGCCGGGCGCCTCGTAGACCTCGCGCGACTTGATGCCCACCAGGCGGTCCTCGACCAGGTCGACGCGGCCGACGCCCTGGGCTCCCGCGCGTCTGTTGAGCTCGTCGACCACCTCGTACGGTGTCAGCGCGCGGCCGTCGACGGCCACCGGGACGCCCTCGTCGAACGTGATCACGACCTCGTCGGGCTCGCGCGGCGTGGCCGGGTCGGCGGTGTAGGCGTAGACGTCCTCGCTGGGGCCGTTCCAGATGTCCTCGAGGAAGCCGGTCTCGATGGCGCGGCCCCAGAGGTTCTGGTCGATGGAGAACGGGTTCTTCTTCGACGTCTCGATGGGCAGGCCCCTGGCCTCGGCGTACTCGATGGCCTTGTCGCGTGTCCAGGCGAAGTCGCGGGCGGGCGCGACGACCCGGAGCTCGGGGGCCAGGGCGGACAGGCCCGCCTCGAAGCGGACCTGGTCGTTGCCCTTGCCGGTGCAGCCGTGGGCGACGATCGTGCCGCCGAGCCGCCGGGCCGCGGCCACCAGGTGCTTGACGATGAGCGGGCGCGACAGCGACGAGACGAGCGGGTAGCGGTCCATGTAGAGGGCGTTGGCCCGCAGGGCTGGCACGCAGAAGTCGGCGGCGAACTCCTCCCTGGCGTCCACCACGACCGACTCGGCGGCGCCGCAGTCGAGGGCGCGTTTGCGGATGTCCTCCATGTCCTCGCCGCCCTGGCCGAGGTCGAGCGCGACGGCGATGACCTCGGCGTCCATCTTCTCGGCGAGGTACGGGATGGCGACCGAGGTGTCGAGGCCGCCGGAATACGCGAGTACTACTCTGTCCGGCATTTCCTTCTTCTCCTGAAATATCAGGTGGTGCTTCGTCGGTCGGCAGCCCGCAGCAGCGCCTCGGCGAGCGCCTGGCCGCCGCTCGGGTCGCGGCTGATGACCAGGATCGTGTCGTCGCCCGCCACCGTGCCGAGGATGGAGTGCCAGTCGGCGTGGTCGATGGCGGAGGCCAGGAACTGGGCCGCCCCCGGGGGCGTCCGCACGATGACCAGGTTGGCCGACGCCTCGGCCCCGACCAGCAGTTCCTCCGCGATGCGGTGCAGCCGCGCGTCGGGGGACTCGCCGGTGCCCACCCGGGTGAGCGGGATGCGGCCCCCGCCCTCCCCCGGCAGCGCGTACACCAGGGAGCCGTCGTCGGCGCGCAGCTTGAGCGCGCCGAGCTCGTCGAGGTCGCGCGAGAGCGTGGCCTGGGTGACCTCGACCCCGCTCTCGGCGAGCAGCTTGGCCAGCTCCGGCTGGGAGCGCACGGCCTGCCGCATGAGCAGCTCGGTGATCTTCGCCTGCCGCGCCGCCTTGGTCATCGGGATGGTCATCGTCGCTGCACCAGCCAGTGCAGCAGCGCCTTCTGGGCGTGCAGGCGGTTCTCCGCCTGGTCCCACACGACGCTCCGCGGGCCTTCGAGGACGTCCTCGGTGATCTCGTAGCCGCGGTAGGCGGGCAGGCAGTGCAGCACGATCGCGTCGGAGGCGGCCTGCTCCAGCAGCTCGGCGTTCACCTGGTACGGCATGAGCGCCTTGACCCGTTCCTCCTTGCCGTCCTGGCCCATCGAGACCCAGGTGTCGGTGGCGACCACGTGGGCGCCCTCGACGGCGGCGGCCGGGTCGGACAGAGCGATCACCGAGCCGCCCGTCCGCGCGGCGATGGCGGCGGCCTGGTCGAGGATGACCGCGTCGGGCTGGTAGCCGGCCGGAGCGGCGATGCGGACGTGCATGCCGGCCGTGGCGCCGCCGAGCAGGTAGGAGTGGGCCATGTTGTTGGCGCCGTCGCCCACGTACGTGAAGGTGACTCCGGCGGTGCGGCCGAGCTGCTCGTGGACCGTCTGCAGGTCGGCGAGGATCTGGCACGGGTGGAAGTCGTCGGTGAGCGCGTTGACCACGGGCACCCGCGAGTGGGCGGCCATCTCCTCGATGAGGTGCTGGCCGGTGGTGCGCCAGACGATGGCGGCGACCTGCCGCCCCAGCACCCGGGCGAGGTCGGCGGGCGGCTCGCCGCGGCCCATGAGCGCCGAGACGTTGTCGACGACCAGCGGCAGGCCGCCGAGCTCGCCGATGCCGGTGTGGAAGGACACGCGCGTGCGGGCCGACGGCTTGTCGAACAGCACGGCGACCGTCTGGGGGCCCTCGAAGGGCCGGTAGCCGAACCGGTCCTTCTTCATCGCGGCGGCCAGCTCCAGCACCTCCGCCTGCTCGCCGGGGGTGAGGTCGTCGTCGCGCAGGAAGTGCCTGGGGTTCACTTGGCCGCCTCCTGGAGGATCGCGGGGAAGGCGGCGACGAGGGCGTCGATCTCCTCCGCCGTCACCACCAGCGGGGGCGCGATGCGGACCGCGTCCGGCTGCAGGGCGTTGACCAGGAAACCGGCCTCGGCGGCGGCCCGCTGCAGGTCGGCCGAGCGAGGCTCGGCCAGCACCGCGGCGAGCCACAGGCCGCGCCCGCGCACGCCCTTCAGCAGCGGGTGGGCGACGGACTCCAGGCCGGTGCGCAGCCGCGCGGCCACCGTCTTGACGTGGTCGAGGTCGACGTTGTCGAGCACGGCCAGGGCCGCGGCGCACGAGACCGGGTTGCCGCCGAACGTCGATCCGTGGTCGCCCTTGTCGAACAGTCTGCCCGCGTCGCCGAACCCGACACAGGCGCCGATCGGCATCCCGCCGCCCAGGCCCTTGGCCAGGGTGAGGATGTCGGGGGTGACGCCCTCGGCCTGGTGGGCGAACCAGTGGCCGGTACGGCCGATCGCGGACTGGATCTCGTCGGCCACCAGCAGCGCGCCGGTCGAGTCGCAGATCTCGCGGGCGGCCTCGAAGTAGCCCTCGGGCGGCGGCACCACGCCGGCCTCGCCCTGCGTGGGCTCCAGGAAGACCGCGATGCAGTCGCCGGTGACGGCCTCCTTGAGCGCGGCGGCGTCACCGTAGGGGACGAAGCGCACGTCGACCGGGAACGGGCCGAACTGGTCGCGGATCGACGGTTTGCCGGTCAGGGACAGGGCGCCGATCGTGCGGCCGTGGAAGCCGTTCTCGGCGGCCACGAAGAACGAGCGGCCCTCGCGCCGGCCGTACTTGAGGGCCAGCTTGTAGGCGGCCTCGTTGGCCTCGGTGCCGGAGTTGGCGAAGAACACCCGGGCGGGGGCGTTCAGCAGGTCGAGCAGGCGCTCGGCGAGCAGTACCTCCGGCTCGTGCAGGAACAAGTTGCTGGTGTGGGCGATGGTGGCGACCTGGCGCGAGACGGCCTCCACCAGGGCGGGGTGGGCGTGGCCGAGCGAGCTGGTCGCGATGCCGGCGATGAAGTCGAGGTAGGGCCGGCCGTCGACGTCCCACACGCGGGCTCCTTCGCCGCGCGCGAGCGCGATCGGCGGGACGCCGTAGTTGGGCATGAAGGCCTGCTCGAACCTGTCGTACAGACTCATCAGGG
This sequence comes from Nonomuraea terrae, assembly GCF_044465245.1. Taxonomy (NCBI): domain Bacteria; kingdom Bacillati; phylum Actinomycetota; class Actinomycetes; order Streptosporangiales; family Streptosporangiaceae; genus Nonomuraea; species Nonomuraea terrae. Next base: position 10,973 of record NZ_JBITLL010000005.1, read on the forward strand.
CATCACCATCGTTCCGATTCCTTCATTGGTGAAGATCTCCAGCAGCAGGGAGTGGGGCACGCGGCCGTCGAGGACGTGCGCCTGCGGCACTCCGCCCTGGACGGCCGTCAGGCATGCCCCCATTTTCGGGACCATGCCGCTGGAGAGGGTGGGCATGAGCGCCTCGAGCTCGTCGCCGGTGAGCGAGTCGATGACGTCGGTGTCGTCGGGCCAGTTGGCGTACAGGCCCTCGACGTCGGTGAGGACGATGAGCTTCTGGGCCTGGAGCTCGACGGCGAGCGCGGCGGCGGCGGTGTCGGCGTTGACGTTGTAGATCTCGCCGTCGTCGCCCCTGGCCACGCTGGAGACGACCGGGATGCGGCCGTCGTCGATGAGGGCGCGCACGGCGCCCGCGTCGACCTTGATGATCTCGCCGACCTGCCCGATGTCGACGGGCTCGCCGTCGACGATCGCGTGTTTGCGCACGGCCGTGAACAGGTGGGCGTCCTCGCCGGACATGCCGATGGCGAACGGGCCGTGCCGGTTGACCAGGCCCACGATGTCGCGGCCGACCTGGCCGACCAGGACCATCCGGACGACCTGCATGGCCTCGGGCGTGGTGACGCGCAGGCCGGCGGTGAACGTGGACTCGATGCCCAGCTGGTCGAGGGCGCTGCTGATCTGCGGGCCGCCGCCGTGCACGACGACCGGGCGCAGACCCACCTGGTGCAGGAAGACGACGTCCTCGGCGAAGCCCTCCTTGAGCGCCTCGTCGGTCATGGCGTTGCCGCCGTACTTGATGACGACGGTGGCGCCGTGGAAGCGGGTCAGCCAGGGCAGCGCCTCGATGAGCGTCTCGGCCTTCGACTGCGCGGTGGCGGCCCTCATGACGAGTACGCCGAGTTCTCGTGGACGTAGTCGGCCGTCAGGTCGGTGGTGTGCACCGTCGCGGTGTGCGGGCCGGCCGACAGGTCGATGGTGATGGTCACGTCGCGGGGGCGCATGTCGACCTTGGAGCGGTCGTCGCCGACCGCGCCGCCGCGGCAGATCCAGATGCCGTTGATGGCGACGTTGAGCCGGTCGGGCTCGAACACCGCGTCGGTGGTGCCGACGGCGGCCAGCACGCGGCCCCAGTTGGGGTCTTCGCCGTGGATGGCGCACTTGAGCAGGTTGGAACGGGCGACCACGCGGCCGACCTTGACCGCGTCGTCCTCGGAGGCGGCGCCGACGACCTCGATGGCGATGGCCTTGGTGGCGCCCTCGGCGTCGACGAGGAGCTGCCTGGCCAGGTCGGCGCAGACCTCGGTGACCTTCTGCTCGAACTCCGCCAGGTCGGGCCTGACCCCGGAGGCGCCGCTGGCCAGCAGCAGCACGGTGTCGTTGGTGGACATGCAGCCGTCGGTGTCGAGCCGGTCGAACGTCGTGGAGGTGGCCCGGCGCAGCACGGTGTCGAGCTCGTCACTGGTCAGGTCGGCGTCGGTGGTGATGACGCAGAGCATGGTGGCCAGCGCGGGGGCGAGCATGCCGGCGCCCTTGGCCATGCCGCCCACCATGTAGCCGGCCGCCCGCTTGAAGGAGATCTTGGAGACGGTGTCGGTGGTGCGGATCGCGTCGGCCGCCGCCAGGCCGCCGTCGCGGGAGAGCTGGCCCGCGGCGGTCTCGACACCGGACAGCAGCGCGTCCATCGGCAGCCGCTCGCCGATGAGGCCGGTGGAGCAGACGGCGATCTCGCCCGCGGAGTCCTCCAGCGCCTCGGCGACCTTCTCGGCGGTGGCGTGGGTGTCCTGGAAGCCCTCGGGGCCGGTGCAGGCGTTGGCGCCGCCGGAGTTGAGCACCACCGCCCGCAGCCGTCCGCCGGACAGGACCTGCTGCGACCACAGCACGGGGGCGGCCTTGACGCGGTTGGCGGTGAAGACGCCCGCGGCGGCGCGGCTCGGCCCGTCGTTGACGACGAGGGCCAGGTCACGGGAGCCGCCGGCCTTGATGCCGGCGGCCACGCCCGCGGCCCGGAAACCTAGAGGGGCGGTAACGCTCATGGGGCGACTCCTGTCAGGGGAAGGCCGAGCTCTTCCGGCAGGCCGAGGGCGAGGTTGACGCTCTGGATCGCGCCCCCGGCCGTGCCCTTGGTGAGGTTGTCGATGGCGATGACGGCGATCACCCGGCCCGCGCGCTCGTCGAGCGCCACCTGCAGGGCGGCGGTGTTGGCGCCGTAGGTCATGGAGGTGGCCGGCCAGACGCCCTCGGGCAGCAGCCGGAGGAACGGCTCGCCCTTGACCGCGGCCTCGTACGCCGAGCGCAGCGACTCCTTGGTGACGCCGGGCGCGGCGGGGGCGGTGCAGGTGGCCAGGATGCCGCGGCTCATGGGAGCCAGCGTCGGCGTGAACGACACCCGGACGGGGGCGCCCGCGACGGCGGTCAGGCCCTGCTCCATCTCGGGGGTGTGCCGGTGGACGCCGCCCGCGGAGTAGGCGCTCACCGAGCCCATGACCTCGCTGCCGAGCAGGTTGGGCTTGAGCGACTTGCCGGCCCCGCTGGTGCCGCTGGCGGCGACCACGACCACGTCGGGCTCGACCAGGCCCGCGGCGAACGCCGGGAACAGCGCCAGCAGGACGGACGTCGGGTAACAGCCGGGGACGGCGATGCGGGTGGCCTTGCTCAGTACGTCACGCTGACCGGGCAGCTCGGGCAGCCCGTACGGCCAGGTGCCGGCGTGCTCGCCGCCGTAGAACTCCTGCCAGGCGGCCGGGTCGGCGAGCCGGTGGTCGGCGCCGCAGTCGACCACGATCGTCTCCTCGCCGAGCTGCGCGGCGACGGCGGCCGAGTGGCCGTGCGGCAGGGCCAGGAAGACGACGTCGTGGCCGGCGAGCGTGTCGGCGGAGGTCTCCTGGATGACGCGGTGGGCGAGCTGCGGCAGGTGCGGCTGGTGGGCGCCGAGAAGTCCGCCGGCGCTGGACGCGGCGGTCAGCGCGCCGATCTCGAGCTCGGGATGGCCGAGCAGGAGGCGGAGCAGCTCACCTCCCGCGTAGCCGCTGGCTCCCGCGATGGCTGCCCTCATCGGCCCTCCTGCATGATTATGCATATCTACTTATGACCTTGCTTGCTTCTTAAGATGATGCACTGTGCAGGATGAATATGCAAGCCGTGGTCAGGTCACCCCCGGGCAGGAAGCGAGGGGAGGCGGCGGGCACATGAGGGGTTTCATATCCGCTGCACACGACGCCACACCTTCTTGTGAGTGAGGCAACACATGCCACGGGCCGCCGTGACGGGGTCACGGCGGCCCGTGGAAGGCGTGCCGGGTCAGCGCAGGAAGGCGGCTGCGACGCCGGCGTCCACCGGGATGTGCAGGCCGGTGGTCTGGGCGAGGTCGCCGCCGGTGAGGGCGAAGACGGCCGCGGCCACGTGCTCGGGCAGGACCTCGCGCTTGAGCAGGGTGCGCTGGGCGTAGAACTCGCCGAGCCGCTCCTCCTCCACCCCGTATACCTTGGCCCGGTTGGCGCCCCAGCCCGAGGCGAAGATGCCGGAGCCGCGCACGACGCCGTCAGGGTTGATGCCGTTGACGCGGATGCCGTGGGCGCCCAGCTCGGCCGCGAGGAGGCGTACCTGGTGGGCCTGGTCGGCCTTGGCGGCGCCGTAGGCGACGTTGTTCGGGCCGGCGAAGACGGAGTTCTTCGAGGAGATGTAGACGACGTCGCCGCCCATGGCCTGGTCGATCATGATCCTTGCGGTCTCCCGGGAGACCAGGAACGAGCCGCGCGCCATGACGTCGTGCTGCAGGTCCCAGTCGGCCAGCGTGGTCTCCAGCAGCGAGCGCGACAGCGACAGGCCGGCGTTGTTGACGACGAGGTCGATCCCGCCGAAGGCCAGCACACCCGCGCGCACGGCCGCGACGACCTGCTCCTCCGAGGTGACGTCCGCGCCGACGGCCACCGCGACGTCCGACACGCGGTACGCGCCCACGCCGATCTCCGCGGCCACCTTCTCGGCCGCGCCGAGGTCGCGGTCGGCCACGATCACGCAGGCGCCCTCGGCGGCCAGCCGGCGGGCGGTCGCCGCGCCGATGCCCGAGCCGCCGCCGGTCACCAGCGCGACCCTGGTGGCCAGGGGCTTCGGCCTGGGCATGCGGCGGAGCTTGGCCTCCTCCAGCTCCCAGTACTCGATCCGGAACTTCTCCGACTCGGGGATGGGGGCGTAGGTGGAGACGGACTCGGCGCCGCGCATGACGTTGATCGCGTTGACGTAGAACTCGCCGGCCACCCGCGCGGTCTGCTTGTCCTTGCCGAAGGAGAACATGCCGACGCCCGGCACCAGCACGATCGCCGGATCCGCGCCGCGCATGGGAGGCGAGTCGGGGGTGGCGTGCCGCTCGTAGTAGGCGGTGTACTCGGCGCGGTAGGCGGCGTGCAGCTCACGCAGCCGGTCGGCGGCCCGCTCCAGCGGCGCATCGGGCGGCAGGTCGAGCACCAGCGGCGCCACCTTCGTGCGCAGGAAGTGATCGGGGCAGGACGTGCCCAGCGCCGCCAGCCTCGGGTGCTCGGCGCGCGCGAGGAAGTCGAGCACCTCGGGCGTGTCGGTGTAGTGGCCGACCACGCGCACGTCTGCCGAGGCCAGGCCCCGGACGATCGGGAACAGCGCGGCGGCGCGCTCGTGCCGCTCGGCCGCGGGCAGCGTCTCGTACACCACCGGCCCGAACGGGTCGGGGCGGCCGTGCTCGGCCAGATACGCCTCCGCGGTGCGGATGATCTCCAGCGAGCGGGCCTCGCACTCCTCCGACGTCGAGCCCCACGCGGTGATGCCGTGGCCGCCGAGGACGCAGCCGATGGCCTGCGGGTTGGCGTCCTTGATGGCGGCGATGTCCAGGCCGAGCTGGAAGCCCGGCCGCCGCCACGGCACCCACACGACCCGGTCGCCGAAGACCCGGCGGGTCAGCTCCTCGCCGTCGGCCGCGGTGGCCAGGGCGATGCCGGCGTCGGGGTGCAGGTGGTCGACGTGCGGGGCCTCGACCAGGCCGTGCATGGCGGTGTCGATCGACGGCGCGGCCCCGCCCCTGCCGTGCAGGCAGTAGTCGAAAGCCGCCACCATCTCGTCCTCGCGCGCCACGCCCGGGTAGACGCCCTTGAGGGCGCGCAGCCGGTCGAGGCGCAGGACGGCGAGGCCCGTCTCCTTCAGGGTGCCGAGGTCGCCGCCCGAGCCCTTGACCCAGAGCAGCTCCACGTCCTCGCCGGTGACCGGGTCGGTGGCGGCGCCCTTGGCCGAGGTGTTGCCGCCCGCGAAGTTGGTGTTGCGCGGGTCGGCGCCCAGGCGGTGGGAGCGGTCGAGCAGTTCCTTCACTGGATTGTTCATGGTGGTGCTAGGCCCCCCAGCCGGCCTGTGTGCCGCCGACGCGTTCGGCGGCGATCTTCTCGAAATATCCGGACTTGGCGTACGCGGCCATCGGGTCGGGCGCGAGGCCCATCTCCTCGCGCAGCTCGGCGAGCAGCGGCCGCACGTCGGTGTTGTAGGCGTCCATGACGACGGCGTTCGCGCCGAGCACGTCGCCCTCGGACTGCGCGGCGGCCAGCGCCTCGCGGTCGACGAGCAGCGCCTTGGCGGTCGCCTCCTGCACGTTCATGACCGAGCGGATCTGGCCCGGGATCTTGGGCTCGATGTTGTGGCACTGGTCGAGCATGAACGCCACGCCCGTCTCAGGGTCGAGACCGCCGCCGCGCACGACCTCGTACATGATGCGGAACAGCTGGAACGGATCGGCCGCGCCCACCATGAGGTCGTCGTCGGCGTAGAAGCGGGAGTTGAAGTCGAAGCCGCCGAGCTTCCCCTCGCGCAGCAGGAACGCCACGATGAACTCGATGTTGGTGCCCGGCGCGTGGTGGCCGGTGTCGACGACGACCTGCGCCTTGGGGCCGAGCTTGACGCAGTGGGCGTACGCGGTGCCCCAGTCGGGCACGTCGGTGGCGTAGAAGGCGGGCTCGAACAGCTTGTACTCCAGCAGGAAACGCTGGCCCTCGCCGAGCCGGCCGTAGACCTCCGCCAGAGCCTCGGCCAGGCGGTCCTGGCGGGCGCGGAGGTCGTCCTGGCCGGGATAGTTGAGCCCGTCGGAGAACCACAGCTTGAGCGTGTCGGAGCCGGTGGCGTCCATGATGTCCACGCACTCCAGCAGGTGGTCGGTGGCCTTCCTGCGCACCCCCGCCGACGGATGGGTGACGCTGCCGAGCATGTAGTCGTCGTCCTGGAAGACGTTGGAGTTGATCGCTCCGATGCCGACGCCCAGGTCACGGGCGTGCCGGGCCAGGTCGGCGTAGTCGTCCACCTTGTCCCACGGGATGTGCAGGGCCACCGTGGGGGCGATCCCGGTGTGGGCGTGCACCTGGGCGGCGTCGGCCAGCTTCTCGTACGGGTCCCTCGGCACGCCCTTCTGCGCGAACACCTTGAACCTCGTGCCGCTGTTGCCGTACGCCCAGGACGGCGTCTCGATGCGCTGCGCGCGCAGCGCGGCCTTGATGTCAGTCATCACTCCCCGATCAGTCCAGGTGGAAGATTTCTTCGAGCGGGACCTTGTTCTCGTCGGGGCGCCCGTCGATGCCCTCGAAGAACGGCGCCATGTGGGCCTGCCAGCGGGCGTTGACGTCGGTCTCGGCCATCGCCTTCTTCGCGGCCTCGAAGTCCTCGGTCTCCAGGTAGCCCACGAGCAGGCCGTCGTCCCTGAGGAAGAGCGAGTAGTTGTGCCAGCCGGTGCGCGACAGCGCCTCTCGCATCTCGGGCCAGACGTCCCGGTGGCGTTCGCGGTACTCCGCCAGCCGGTCCGGGCGGACTTTCAGCAGGAAGCAGACGCGTTGCACGGCACTCCTCGTCAAAACGTTTTAATCCTCGTGCAGGAAACTATGATTACCGGTGCCCGCTGTCAATGCGCTTCCCGCCCTTGACGCCGTGACCGGAGGCCGGAACCGGGTGACACGTTTTAACGCACTCACCCGCACGCCGGAGCGATGATCGGCGCGAAACCGGATTAAAACGTTCCTCAGCGACGCAGGAGCGCTCACGTGCGGGTTTCCAGGGCCGTCCCCGCGCTGACCGCGATCCGGACGCACAGCTGGCGCGGCATTCGTTGTTACGTTTTAATGGGTCTTCATGGCCATGGTCAGCATCAAGGACGTCGCCGCCCGCGCCGGCGTCTCCCCCGGCACGGTCTCCAACGTACTGAACCGGCCGGACAAGGTCGCTCCCGCGACGCGGGAGCGCGTGGAGGCGGCCATCGACGAGATGGGCTTCGTCCGTCACGGCTCGGCCTCCACGCTGCGTGCCGGCCACAGCAGGACGATCGGCCTGAGCGTGATCGACATCGGCAACCCGTTCTTCACCGAGGTCGCCGCCGGGGTCGAGGACGTCGTCAGCGAGCTGGGCTACGCCGTGATCCTGGGCAACTCGGCGGGCTCGCCCGACAAGGAGGACCGCAACCTGCGGGTGCTGGCCGAGCATCGCGTGCGCGGCGTGCTGATCACGCCCTCCGGCGAGGACCCGTCCCGGATCGACCGGCTGCGCGAGCACGGCATCAGCGTGGTGCTGGTCGACCATCCGGCCCACCGGCCCGACCAGTGCGCGGTCGCGGTGGACGACGTCGCGGGCGGCCGGGCGGCCGTCGCCCACCTGCTGGCCAAGGGCGCGCGCAGCCTCGCGTACGTGACGGGCCCGCTGACGATCCGGCAGTGCGTGGAGCGGCGCGAGGGCGCCAAGGTCGCGATGCGGGCCGCCGGGCTCGCCCCGGAGGACCTCAAGGTGGTCGAGACCGCGACGATGACCGCCAGGGCGGGCGAGAAGGCCGCCGCCGACCTGGTCGCGGACGGCCTGCCCGAGGCCGTCTTCTGCGCCAACGACCTGCTGGCGCTCGGCGTGCTGCGCGCGCTGCTGCGCTCGGGGGTGCGGGTGCCCGACGACGTGGCGCTGATGGGCTACGACGACATCGACTTCGCCGCCGCCTCGGCGGTGTCGCTCAGCTCGATGCGCCAGCCGACCTACCAGCTCGGGCGCATCGCCACCGAACTTCTGCTGGACGAGTGCGACAATCCCGACACGCACGCGCACCAGCACATCATGTTCCAGCCGGAGCTCGTCGCCAGGGAGTCCACCCAATGAGCAGTCGTTTCGCCGCCGTCGACCTGGGCGCCTCCAGCGGCCGCGTCATGCTGGCCGACCTGTCCGACGGGCTGACGCTGACCGAGGTCCACCGCTTCCCCAACGGGCCGGTACGCGCGGCCGACCGCCTCTACTGGGACGTCCTCGGCCTCTACCGCGAGATCCTGGCCGGCCTGCGCGCCGCGGGGCCCGTCTCCTCCGTCGGCGTCGACTCGTGGGCGGTCGACTACGGGCTGCTCGACGAGAGCGGCGCGCTGCTGGGCAACCCGGTGCACTACCGCGACGACCGCACCCGCGGCGTGGCCGAGCAGGTGGCCGCGACGGTCGGCGCCGAGACCCTGTACGACGTCTCCGGCCTGCAGGTGCTGCCGTTCAACACCGTCTACCAGCTGCTGGCCGACAGGCTCGACGGGGCGGCCGCGATGGTGCTGATCCCCGACCTGATCGGCTACTGGCTGACCGGCGAGCTGGGCGCCGAGGTGACCAACGCCTCGACCACGGGCCTGCTCGACGTGCGCACCCGGTCGTGGGCGTTACCGCTGATCGAGCGGCTGGGCCTGCCGTCCGGGATCTTCCCGTCGCTGCGGCAGCCGGGTGAGGCGGTCGGCGGCATGCGGCGCCACGTGGCGGCGGAGATCGGCTGGTCGGCGCCCGTGCGGGCGGTGGGCTCGCACGACACGGCCTCGGCGGTGGCCGCCGTGCCCGCCACGGGCTCCTCCTTCGCCTACATCTCGTGCGGCACCTGGTCGCTGGCGGGGGTCGAGCTGCCGGAGCCGGTGCTGACCCCCGAGAGCCGGGCCGCGAACTTCACCAACGAGGCGGGCATCGACGGCACCGTCCGCTATCTGCGCAACGTGATGGGGTTGTGGCTGCTGCAGGAGTGCCTGCGCGCCTGGCCCAGCTCCGACCTGGGCGAACTGCTGGCCGCCGCGGAGCGGGAGCGGCCGTTCGCCGCTGTGGTCAACCCCGACGAGCCCGTGTTCCTGCCGCCGGGCGACATGCCGGCCAGGATCGCCGCCGAGTGCCGCCGCACCGGTCAGCGCCCGCCGGCGTCCCCCGCCGCGTACGTGCGGTGCGTGCTGGAGAGCCTGGCGCTCGGGCACCGGCGGGCCGTGCGGCAGGCGATGGAGCTGTCGGGCCGCAAGGTGGAGGTGGTCCACCTGGTCGGCGGCGGCTCACGCAACGAGCTGCTGTGCCGGCTGACCGCCGACGCCTGCGGCCTGCCGGTGGTGGCGGGCCCCGCGGAGGCGACCGCGCTCGGCAACGTGCTGGTGCAGGCGCGCGCGGCCGGGCTGGTCTCGGATCTGGCGGAGATGCGGGCGCTGGTGGCCGCCACGCAGCCGCTGCGCCGCTACGAGCCGTCCGGTGATCCCGGCGCGTGGGACGACGCGGCTTCCCGCGTGTTCTGACCCCGTCTGACCGGTTTTCCCCTCGTACCTGCCGGGCAGGACTCGTGCCATGGGGCATCGGGGGGTGTCATGGATTTCGCGTGGCCGTTGTTGCGGCAGCTGACCGGTAAGGACCGTACGGCACGGGGCGAAGCGGCGAAGTCGGCCAGGACCGCGTCACTGAGAGCCCGTACGGAGACCGCCGACCGGGTGGTCAAGTCGATCTGCCCGTACTGCGCGGTGGGCTGCGCGCAGAACGTTTACGTACGGAACGACCGGGTCGTCCAGATCGAGGGCGACCCCGATTCGCCGGTCAGCCGGGGCCGGCTGTGCCCCAAGGGCGCGGCGAGCCTCCAGCTCACCACCGGCTCCGGCCGCAAGCACAAGGCGCTCTACCGGCCGCCGGGCGGGTCCGACTGGCAGGAGATCGAGCTCGACCGGGCCATGCACATGGTGGCCGACCGGATCATCGCCACCCGCCGCGAGACCTGGGAGCAGGAGAAGGACGGCCTGCGGACCAACCGCACGATGGGGATCGCGAGCCTCGGCGGCGCCACGCTGGACAACGAGGAGAACTACCTCATCAAGAAGCTGCTGACGTCGCTCGGCGTGGTGCAGATCGAGAACCAGGCCCGCGTCTGCCACAGCTCGACCGTGGTGGGCCTCGGCACGTCGTTCGGGCGGGGCGGGGCGACCACGTTCATGCAGGACCTGCAGCACTCCGACTGCGTGATCATCCAGGGCTCGAACTTCGCCGAGGCGCACCCGGTGGGCTTCCAGTGGGTGATGGAGGCCAAGGCGCGCGGCGCGGTCATCATCCACGTCGACCCGCGCTTCACCCGCACGAGCGCGCTCGCCGACCTGCACGTGCCCATCCGGGCCGGCGCCGACGTCGCCTTCGTCGGCGGGATCATCAATTACGTCCTGGAGAACGAGCTGTACTTCCGCGAGTACGTGCTCAACTACACCAACGCCGCCACGATCCTGCGCGAGGACTACCGTGACGCCGAGGACCTGGACGGCGTCTTCTCCGGCTTCGACCCCGGCACCCGAGAGTACGACACGCACTCCTGGCAGTACGTCGGGATGGAGGCGGTGCCCGCCTCCGGCCAGCGCGACCAGGAGTACGACGAGCGCGCGGGCCACGTCCCGCCGGGCCGTCCCGAGACGCACGGCAGCGCCGGCGCCCCGATGGAGGGCGTCCCGCAGCGCGACGAGACGCTGCGCCACCCGCGCTGCGTCATGCAGATCCTTCGCCGCCACTTCGCCCGCTACACACCGGAGATGGTGGAGCGGGTGTGCGGGGTGCCGCAGCACCTGTTCGAGCAGGTCTGCCGCCACCTGACGGAGAACTCGGGGCCCGACAAGACCTCCGAGTTCGTCTACGCGGTCGGCTGGACCCAGCACAGCGACGGCTCGCAGTTCATCCGCGCGGCCAGCATCCTGCAGCTGCTGCTGGGCAACATCGGCCGCCCCGGCGGCGGCATCCAGGCGCTGCGCGGTCACGCCAGCATCCAGGGATCGAGCGACATCCCGACGCTGTTCAACCTGCTGCCGGGTTACATCCCGATGCCGTACGCGCACGAGCACGAGGGGCTGCACGAGTTCATGCAGGCCGACGCGCCGCGCAAGGGCTTCTGGGCCAACATGCCCGCCTACCTGATCAGCCTGCTGAAGGCGTGGTGGGGCGATGCGGCCCAGCCGGACAACGACTACCGCTTCGGCTGGCTGCCCCGGCTGACCGGCTCGCACAGCACGTACGACACCGTGCTGGAGCAGTTGAAGGGCGTCTGCAAGGGCTTCATCCTGCTGGGCGAGAACCCGGCGGTGGGCTCGGCCAACGCCAAGATGCAGCGCCTGGGCATGGCCAACCTGGAGTGGCTGGTGGTGCGCGACTTCAACCTCATCGAGAGCGCGACCTGGTGGAAGGACGGCCCGGAGATCGAGACGGGCGAGCTGAAGACGGCCGACATCGGCACGGAGGTGTTCTTCTTCCCCGCGGCCTCGCACACCGAGAAGAGCGGCAGCTTCACCAACACCAACCGGTGGCTGCAGTGGCACCACCAGGCGGTCGAGCCGCAGGGCGACGCGCGCAGCGACCTGTGGTTCATGTACCACCTCGGCCGCATCATCCGCGAGAAGCTGGCCGGCTCTCAGGACCCGATGGACGCGCCGGTGCTCAACCTCACCTGGGACTACCCGGTGACCGGCGAGAGCGCCGAGCCGTCGGCGGAGGCCGTGCTGGCCGAGATCAACGGCTGGGACGAGCAGGGGCGGCCGCTGCCGGGCTACCACGCGCTCAAGGACGACGGCTCCACCCGCTGCGGCTGCTGGATCTACTGCGGCGTGTACGCCGACGGCGTCAACCAGGCCGCCCGCCGCAAGCCGCACACCGAGCAGGACTGGATCGCCGCCGAGTGGGCGTGGGCCTGGCCCGCCAACCGGCGCATCCTGTACAACCGGGCCTCGGCCCGGCCCGACGGCAGCCCGTGGAGCGAGCGCAAGCGGCTCGTCTGGTGGGACGAGGCCGCCGGCCGGTGGACCGGCCACGACGTGCCCGACTTCGAGGAGGGCAAGAGCCCCGGCTACCGGCCGCCGCCGGAGGCGCAGGGGCCCGAGGCGCTGTCGGGCATCGATCCGTTCATCATGCAGGCCGACGGCAAGGGCTGGTTGTTCGCGCCCGCCGGGGTGGTGGACGGGCCGCTGCCGACGCACTACGAGCCGCAGGACTCGCCGGTGGCCAACCCGCTCTACGGCCACCAGCGCAACCCGTCGCGCAAGGTCTACGAGCACGAGCACAACCGCTACCAGCCCAGCGGCGACGAGCCCGGCTCGACGGTCTACCCGTACGTGGTCACGACCTACCGGCTGACCGAGCACTTCACGGCGGGCGGGATGAGCCGGTTCACGCCGTACCTGTCGGAGCTGCAGCCGGAGATGTTCTGCGAGGTGTCTCCGGAGCTGGCCGCCGAGCGGGGGCTCGTGCACGGCGAATGGGCGACGATCATCACCGCGCGCAACGCGATCGAGGCGCGGGTCATGGTGACCGACCGGATGCCGTCGCTGCACCTGAACGGACGCGTCCTGCACCAGATCGGGCTGCCGTTCCACTACGGACCCAACGGCATGGCCAGGGGCGACGCGGCCAACGAGCTGGCGTCGATCTCGCTGGATCCGAACTCGCACATCCAGGAGGTCAAGGCCCTGGCCGCCGACATCAGGCCGGGCCGGCGCCCGCGCGGCCCCGACCTGCCCGAGCTGGTCAGGTCCTACCAGCGGCGGGCGGGCGTGACCGCCGAGACCGGAATGGGGACGTGAGGACATGGCCTTCGACCTGGACGAGCAGCTGAACGGAAGCCGGGTGGGCTTCTTCACCGACACCAGCATCTGCATCGGGTGCAAGGCGTGCGAGGTGGCCTGCAAGGAGTGGAACCAGGTTCCCGAGGACGGCCTGGACTTCACCGGCATGTCGTACGACAACACGGTGGGGTTGAGCGCCGACACCTGGCGGCACGTCGCCTTCATCGAGCAGCGCACCCCGATGGGGCACCAGGAGCCCGGCGTCGGCGACATGGACTTCCGCTGGCTGATGTCCTCCGACGTGTGCAAGCACTGCACACAGGCGGCCTGCCTCGACGTGTGCCCGACGGGATCGTTGTTCCGCACCGAGTACGGCACCGTCGTGGTGCAGGACGACATCTGCAACGGCTGCGGCTACTGCGTGCCGGCGTGCCCGTTCGGGGTGATCGGCAAGCGGGAGACCACGGGCGTCGCGGCCAAGTGCACGATGTGCTACGACCGCCTGCCCGCCGGGGAGGAGCCGGCCTGCGCCAAGACGTGCCCGACGGACTCCATCCAGTTCGGCGACCTCGACGAGCTGCGCGAGCGCGCCGACCGCAGGCTGCGGCAGGTGCAGGAGGCCGGGATGACCTCCGCCCGCCTGTACGGCCGCGACCCGGACGACGGCGTGGGCGGCATGGGGGCGTTCTTCCTGCTGCTGGACGAGCCGGAGGTGTACGGGCTGCCGCCCGACCCGGTGGTGACGACCAGGGACCTGCCGTCGATGTGGCGGCACGTGGGCGTGGCGGCCGCCGGCCTGCTCGCGGGTATCGCGGCGACGGCATGGCGGAGGCGGTGAACGTGCCGCAAGGGGACACGGGACTGAGGGGAAGCGGATGAGCCAGACCGACGTGCGGATGGACGGCTCGGCCGAGACGCGCGCCGACCGGGAGGCGACGCCCGGCTCGGCGGGACGCAGGCGCGAGCGGCTCGTGACGCGGCGCGCGCAGACCGACTCCTACTACGGGCGGCCGGTGCTGAACGAGCCGACGTGGAAGGATCACGACATCGCCGCCTACCTCTTCCTGGGGGGTCTGGCTGGGGCGTCGTCCACGCTGGCCGCCGCCGCGGAGCTCACCGGCAGGCCCAACCTGGCTCGGGCGAGCAAGGTGGGGGCGCTGGGCGCGCTGGGCGGCTCGCTCTACTGCCTGATCCACGACCTGGGGCGGCCGGAGCGTTTTCTCAACATGTTGCGGGTGTTCAAGGTGACCTCGCCGATGAGCGTCGGCACCTGGTTCCTCACCGGCTACGGGCCCCAGGCCGGCGCCGCCGCGGCCACCGACGTGTCGGGGCTGTTCCCCGGCCTCGGCCGGGCCGCCACCGTGGGGGCCGGGCTCGCCGGGACGGCGCTGGCCACGTACACCGCGGCGCTGATCACCGACACGGCGGTGCCCGTCTGGCACGAGGCCTACCGGGAGATGCCGTTCCTGTTCGCCGGGTCGGCGGCGGCGTCGGCGGGCGGGCTCGGCATGCTGGCCGCGCCGCTCGCCGAGGCGGCGCCGGCCAGGCGGGCGGCGCTGCTGGGCACGGCCGTGGAGTGCGTGGCGGCCACCCGGATGGAGCGGCGGCTCGGCCCGGTGGGCGAGCCGCTGCGGCGCAGCAGGCTGCTGCGCCTGGGTGAGGCGCTGTCCCTGGCCGGCGCGCTGGCCGGGGTGACCGTCGGCCGGCGCAGCCGGGTCGCGGCGATGGCGGCGGGGGCCGCCCTGCTGGCCGGCTCCGCCTGCACCCGCTTCGGGATCTTCCACGCGGGGATGGAGTCGGCCGACGATCCCAAGTACACCGTCCAGCCGCAGCGCAGGCGGCTGGCCAAGGCGAGAGCGGAGCGTGAGCTCGCATGAAGCGAAACGTCGGGAAAGTCGTCGAATATCTGCCGTTCCTCGGCATCGTGGCCGTCATCTGCACGGCCTCCTGGCTGGCCGGCCGGTCCTCGCTCGTCAGCCGGCCGTCACTTGTCAGGTCTCCGGTACGCCGCTGAGCCCTCGGGTCGTACCATCAGCAGATGACCGAAAAGACCGAAACCACGCCCGCTTGGCTCTCCCCCGAAGAACTCGAGTCGGTACGCGGCCGGATGCCGATTCTCTACATCGACGCCGTGCCGGTGCGGGTCGACGACGCCGGGGTGGTCACCCGGGTCGGCCTGTTGTTGCGGATGGACTCCGACGGGGGCGTCAGCCGGGCGCTGGTTTCGGGGCGGGTGCTGCACCACGAGCGCATCCGCGACGCTCTCATGCGCCATCTGGAGAAGGACCTCGGCCCGGTGGCGCTCCCCCACGTCCCGCCGTCGCCGCAGCCGTTCACGGTCGCCGAGTACTTTCCCACGCCGGGCGTGACGCCGTATCACGATCCGCGTCAGCACGCGGTGTCGCTGGCCTACATCGTGCCCGTCGCCGGTGACTGCCGTCCCCGGCAGGACGCCCTCGACCTGGTGTGGTTCACCCCGGAGGAGGCGGCCTCGCCGGCGGTGCAGCAGGAGATGACCAGCGGGCAGGGCGTGCTGCTCAAGCAGGCGCTGGCCCACGTGGGCCGTCTCACATGAGCGGTGGGGGCCGCTCGGCCCCCGCGCGCACCCAGCGGTAGAGCGGGTCGCCCGGGCAGCTCGTCGGGTAGCCGTCGCGATGGCCCTTGACCTCGCGGCCGGCGTCGCCGTGCTCGCGCAGGTATTCGATGGCGTCGACCAGGGCGTGCAGCAGGTCGTCGTTGGGCCGGGTGAACCCGGAGCCGCCGACGAGGGCGAGCACCGCGTAGTGGCCGGAGTTGAGGCCGGCGCCGTTGGCGGCCGGCAGGGTGTGGGGGCCGCGGCCCATGAACGTGGCCCGGTGGGGGCAGCACACCATGGTGTAGCCCAGGTCGATGTAGCGCTCACCGCGGCCGCCGGACATGTGCATGCGCTGGATGTCGCGCACCAGGTCGGCGCAGCGGTCGTGGTTGCCGGGCTCGGCGAGGTCGGCGGGCACCTTGCCACCGGTGTAGTGGATCTTGACGCCGCGGGTGCTCGACAGGCGGGTGTAGGCGCTGGTCGGCTTCTTCGCGCGCCACTCCGCGCGGGTGACCAGATTCATGCGTTCGTCTCCTGGTAGGAAGCTCCGGACTACCAGGGTGCCGACGTTCCGTAGCGATGTCATCACTCTTCGTGACTAGAGTGGGGTGCCGTCTTGGTGACGGTTCCCTCCCAGAGCCTCTGACGTGGGACGACATCATGGCCGGGGCGCGGGGCGCCCCGGCCGGTCACTCAGCCGGTTGAGGTCAGCTCGAGCGTGCCTGGGCCGGTCTGACTCAGATGCCGCCGGCGGAAGACGTGCGAGCGGCCCTTCGCGTCGAACTCCGCGCGGGCCGTGATCTTCCCGGACTGCACCGGGAAGCCGACCGAGATCGCCGTCCCCGGGTCGACCACGGGCACGGTGTGCGCGCGTCTCTTGCGCCGCCCGTCGAGGCCGAGCCGGACGTTGCGCCACGGCACGGACGAGCCGTTGTGCAGCGTCACGACGACCTGGTCGGCGGTGACCTCCGTCCGCAGCCCGTACGGGATGCGCGGGTCTTGGCCGATCGCGTTGTCGAGCTCCTCGCTCAGCTCCAGGGCCAGGTCGGGCTTGGCGGCGGCGAGGTCGTGGCGTTCGCTCCGGTCGGTCCGCAGGTCGTACAGCTCGACGCGGCCCTCCGGCCCGGCGCCGGAGATGTGCGGGGCGAACCTGACCACCTTCCACCGGCCGCGGCGGATGGCCTGGGCCTTGTGCGGCCGGTTCCACACCAGGTGCTTGTGCTCGCGGACCTCGCGGCCGGTCAGCAGGCCTCGGAACGAGCGGCCGTCGAGGTGGGCGGGCAGCGGCACCCCGGCGAAGTCCGCCATCGTCGGCAGCACGTCCCAGAACGTCACCGGCTGCGACTCCACGCGATGCCGCAGCACGGGCGACCAGGCGATCATGGGGACGCGGATGCCACCCTCGTACAGGTCGCGCTTGTCGCCGCGGAAGGGGCCGTTGGAGTTGAACAGGGAGGGCGTCACGCCCTTCTCCCGGTGCGGGCCGTTGTCGCTGGTGAACAGCACCAGCGTGCGCTTGGCCTGCCCGGTCTCGCGCAGCGTCTCGATGAGTGCGGCGACGTCGCGGTCGAGGCGCGCCACCTGCTCGGCGTGCTTGCGGTTCTGCATCGTCCAGGGCTCGTCCTGGTACGGTCCGGCGTCGCCGGGGACGACGCTCGGCGAGTGCGGCAGGTTGCTGGCGTAGTAGATGAGGAACGGGTCGTCCGCGCGCTTCCTGATGAAGTCGATCGCCCGCTCGCGGAAGAGGTCGGGCGCGTACGACGTGCCGCCGAGGTACACCTTGTCGCCGTTGTGCCACAGGTACTCGGGGTAGTAATGGTGGGCGTGCTTGTGGGTGATGTAGCCGAAGAACTCACCGAAGCCGCGCACGTTGGGGTGGGACTCCTGGCCGGGCTCCTCGGGGCCGAAGCCCCACTTGCCGAACAGGGCCGTGCGGTAGCCGGACAGCTGCAGGAGCTCCGCGAAGGTCAGGTCGGCGCCGGTGAGCGCGTGCTGCTCGCCGCCCTCGGGGTTCTCCCGCACGGTGCTGTGGCCGGCGTGCAGGCCGGTCAGCAGCGAGCAGCGGGAGGGGGCGCACAGCGGCGCCCCCGAGTACGCGGTCTCGAACCGCACGCCCTCGGCCGCCAGCCGGTCCAGGTGGGGCGTGCGGATCTTGCGCTGCCCCTGGCTGCCGATCTCTCCCCAGCCGAGGTCGTCGGCGAGGATCAGCAGGATGTTCGGCCGCGCGGGAAGGCCGCCGCGTGCGGAGGCCTCGGCGCCCGCGGGCACCGCCGCGGGCAGGGCGAGGCCGGCGAGAGTGCCGGCGAGTAAAGCTCGGCGAGAAGGCCCGTTGATCACGAAGGGCAACATATCGGAGCCCCAGGCAAATGGCGGACGAATTGCGAGCGAAGTCTGTCACAGCCTGGCCACTTGGGCTGTGAGTTTCGCCTCACGACAGGTAGTTCCATGTCCGGCA
This sequence comes from Nonomuraea terrae, assembly GCF_044465245.1. Taxonomy (NCBI): domain Bacteria; kingdom Bacillati; phylum Actinomycetota; class Actinomycetes; order Streptosporangiales; family Streptosporangiaceae; genus Nonomuraea; species Nonomuraea terrae. Next base: position 28,797 of record NZ_JBITLL010000005.1, read on the forward strand.
GATGTCGTGGAGATCGGCGGGGATCTCGTCGGGGGTGGGCAGGGGACGGCCCTGCACGACCGTGCCCGCGCGGATCTTGTCGCGCCAGTCGCCGATGCCCTTGACGAAGGCGCCGTGGTCCTGCTTGCCGTAGTCGAGCATGGACGTCTCGAACTCGAGGCCCAGGAACAGGCAGAGCCGGCGCAGCTGGCCCTCGGGGTCGGCGGTCAGCTCCTCGTAACGCACGGTCAGGCCCTCCAGGTGGGTGCGGGCCTCCTCCAGGTGCGTCATGTACGTCAGCGTGCGCGGCACGGCGTTCTTCATCGGCCGTTTGGCCGGGTCGGCCTCGTGCCAGGACTGCACGATCGACATGGGGTGGCGCAGCAGGAAGACGAATCGGGCGTCCGGCCAGCAGGTCGCGATGCGCCGCCAGGCGAACACGTTGCTGGGCGTCTTCTCGGCCAGGACCGGCTTGCCGCTGCGGGCCAGCTCGCGGTGGAGCATGCGGTCCCAGACGATGTGCTCGATGTCGCTGTGGGTGTGGCCGAGCAGCTCCATGGCCTGCCGCACGGGGTCGGTGCCGAGGCCCACGGTCATCCGGCGGAAGTGCGTCTCGATGGGCGAGTGCACCTTGGAGTGGCTGTCCATCATGACGCGCAGCAGCGTGGAGCCGGACCGCACGGACGACAGGATGAAGACCGGCTCCCGCAGCAGCCGGTCGTGCACGGGGTCGACGGGCGGGCGCACCTTGTCGCCGGGAAGCCGCTGCCACTCCAGTGGTGTCTTCGGCGGCGGCGCCGCTCTGGGCGCCTGCGTCTGTACCCGTCGTGTCAGCGTGTATCCCGTCAGCCCTTCAAGGGTGGCGTTGGCCCGGTACCTCCAGTTCATGGGGGTCCAAGGTAGGGGTGGCCAGTGAACCCCAGGTAAATGGCCGCTGTGAAGAAGGGGCGAGCGGTGTGCACACCTAGGACCGCTTGCGGACCACCCGGTCGTGCACGACCTCGTACGTGTTGCGCAGCGCCTCCATGGAAACGTCGTAGGAGGCCTGGGCGACGCCGGTGAACAGGCAGTCCACGACCATGAGCTGGGCGATGCGGCTGCCGAGGGCGCCGGAACGGAACTTGGTCTCCCGTGCGGCGGTGGTGAGCGTCACGTCGGCCGCGGCGGCCAGCGGCGAGTCGCCGAAGTTGGTGATGGCCACGGTGGCCGCGCCCGACTTGCGGGCGATCGACAGGAACTCGACGGTGTCCACGGTGGCGCCGGTGTGGGAGACGGCGACGGCCACGCAGCCGGGGGCGAGCGTGGCCGCCGAGGTCCAGGCCGAGTGCGCGTCGTGCCAGTTGATCGCCGTACGGCCGATGCGGGAGAGCTTCTGCTGCAGGTCGAGGCTGACGAGCGCGCTCGCGCCCACGCCGAAGCTGTCGATCCTGCGGGCGGCCAGCAGCAGCCGCACGGCCTCGGCGAGCGCGTCCATGTCGAGGGAGCGGGCCGTGTCGGCGATGGACATGGTCTCGTTCATCGCGACCTTGGAGACGATGCCCTCCAGGCTGTCGTGCCGGTCGATGTCGCCCGACACCTCCGGCAGGCTGGAGGTGGCCAGCTCCTCCCGGGCGACGGCCCTGGTCAGATCGATCCTGAAGTCCTTGTAGTGGGCGTAGCCCATGCGCTGGTAGAAGCGCACCACGGAGGTGGTCGAGGTCTCACAGCGGGCGGCCAGCGCGGCGATGGACAGGTTGGCCGCGGCGGCGGGATCGGTGACGAACTCGTGGGCGATGCGCCGCTCCGACGGCCGCAGAGCCGGCATGGCGGCTCGGATGCGGATCAGGAGGGTCTCGGCGTCCTCGCCCATGGTCACCCCGTGGAGGAAAATAAGTACCTTGATGGTAAGGTCTGCGTAATTTTATGACCTACTGACCCTGAGGAGACTACATGCCCCGTGGCGCCCTCTCCGCGGTCGGCATCGCCGCTGCGTTGTCCCTTGCCCTCACCAGCTGCTCGTCATCCTCGGGGTCCGCGCCGAGCACCGCCGGGTCCGCCCAGGGCGGCGGCACGCTGGTCGTCGGCGTGACCTCCGACCCCGACACGCTCTTCCCCTGGAAGGCCACCCAGTTCACCGCCGTCAACGTGCTGCAGAACCTGTACGGCACGCTCACCGAGTTCGACAAGGACCTGAACGTCGTGCCCGGCCTGGCCGAGTCGTGGCAGGCCACGGAGGACGGCAAGAAGCTCACGTTCAAGCTGCGCCAGGGCGTGACGTTCGCCGACGGCAGCGCGTTCGACTCCGCGGACGTGAAGGCGTCCCTGGAGAAGATCATGGACGAGAAGACGGCGGCGGTGGCGGCCGCGTCGCTGTCGTCGGTCGAGTCGGTCGAGGCCCCCGACCCGAACACGGTGGTGCTGGAGCTGTCCGGCCCGGACGCCGCGCTGCCGGCCAACCTGGCCACGGTCAACATGGCCATGCTCTCCTCCGACGACACCGAGGAGGAGCTCAACGCCAAGCCCAACGGCACCGGCCCGTTCACGCTGGGCAAGCGGGTGGCCAACCAGTCGATCACCCTGACCAGGAACGACACGTACTGGAACGACAAGGCGAAGGCGGCCACGGTCGAGTTCCGGGTGATCCCCGACGAGTCGTCGATCGTCTCGGCCATGCAGTCGGGCAACGTCCAGCTCGCCGTCTTCAACGACCCGCTGGTGGCCCAGACCGCCCAGGGCGGCACGGTGAACGTGGCCAAGACGCCGCAGCTCAACTACCACGTGCTGCAGCTGAACGCCCGGCGCGGCGACCTCAAGGACGTCAACGTGCGCCTGGCCATGCAGTGCGCGATCGACCGCAAGCAGGTGCTCGACACCGCCGCGCTGGGCGAGGGCGAGGTGGTCGGGCCGATCACCGCCCCGGCGTACAAGTCGGACCCGAATAAGCGGCCCTGCCCCACCCGTGACCTGGCCAAGGCGGCCGACTACCTGGCCAAGGCCGGCAAGTCCGGCGGCGTGACGGTGAAGACGATCGTCTCCCAGGGCGAGTACGCCACCTCGGTCAACGAGGCCCAGAACCTCAAGGCGCAGCTCGCCGAGGCCAAGATCAACCTGGACCTGGAGGTGCTGGAGTCGGGCGCGTTCGTGGACCGCTGGGTGGCGGCCGACTTCGACGCGGCCGTGGCGCTGAACGGCGGCCGTCCCGAGCCGGACGGCTCCTACGCCCGCTACTTCACCAGCGACGGCAACCTCAACAAGGTCGCCGGCTACAGCTCCCCCGAGCTGGACGAGCTGTTCGCCGAGGGCAGGGCCACCACCGACCAGGCGGCCCGCAAGGCGATCTACGACAAGGTCGCGGCGCACCTGGAGGACAACGCCGCCTGGATCTGGCTGTTCTCCGGCTACACCTACACCGCGACGGCGGCGAACGTGCAGGGCTTCGTCCCGATGGCCAGCGGTTCGCTGCAGTACCTGCGGACGACGTCCGTCGGCTGACATGCGGTCACTCGTGCGCAACCGCGTCGTCCGGCGCGTGGCGGGGACGGTCGGCACCCTGTTCGGGGTGGCCGTGTTCGTCTTCGTCATGCTCCGGGCGATCCCGGGCAACCAGATCACGGCGAACCTCGGCACCGAGGCCGCCGCGCTCACGCCGGCGCAGCAGCAGGCGCTGGAGCGTTACTACGGGCTGGACCAGCCGCTCGTCACGCAGTTCTTCTCGTGGCTGGGCAACATGGTCACCGGCAACTTCGGCTACTCGGCGCGGGCGCAGCAGAGCGTGCTGGACCTGACGCTGCAGTCACTGCCGGTGACATTCGAGCTGGCGGTGTTCTCGATCGTGCTGGCGCTGCTGATCGGGGTGCCGCTGGGCATGCTGGCGGCCTCCAGGACCAACTCCGCGCGTGACGCGGCCGGTCAGGTGGTGAGCCTGGCGGGGCTGTCGATCCCGGCGTTCCTGCTGGCCACGACGCTGCTGTCGGTGTTCGCGGCGTCGTTCGGGTTCAACCCCAACGGGCAGGGCTTCGTCTCGCTCGTCGAGGATCCGCTGCTCAACCTGCAGCAGATGTTCCTGCCCTCGCTGGTGCTGGGCTTCGGCATCGCCGCGCCGATCCTGCGCACGACCCGCACCGCGGTGCTGGAGGTGCGCTCGAACGACTTCGTCCGCACCGCCCGCGCCAAGGGCGTGCCGGAGCGGCGGCTGCAGGTCAGGCACGTGCTCGGCAACGCGCTCGTGCCCATCGTCACGATGACCGGCCTGCAGTTCGGCTACCTGCTGGGCGGGGCCGTGGTGGTCGAGCAGATCTTCTCCGTGCCCGGCATCGGGCGTCAGGTGCTGCTCGGCATCCAGCAGAAGGAGTACGCCGTGGTGCAGAGCACGGTGCTGGTGATCGCGCTGGCGTTCGTCATCGTGAACCTGCTGACCGACGTGCTCTACCGGATCATCGACCCGCGGGTGAGGGCCTCATGAGCGCCCTGCTGCGCCGCAGCCCGGCCGGGCTGTCCGGCGTCGTGATCCTCGTGGTGCTGGCCGTGGCGGCGGCGCTGTCGTACGCCGGGCTGCTGCCGTACGACCCGATCGCGCAGAACCCGCCGTCGCGGTTCCTCGCGCCGTCGGGCGAGCACCTGTTCGGCACCGACCAGTTCGGCCGGGACGTCTTCTCCCGGGTGGCGGCCGGGGTCGGCAACTCGGCGCTCATCGCGGTGGTCGCGGTGGCGTTCGCGACCGTGGTCGGCACGCTGGGCGGCCTGGTGTCCGGCTTCTACCGGGGCTTGACCGACGGCGCGATCGGCGGGGTGACGAACGTGCTGTTCGCGTTCCCGCCGCTGCTGCTGGCGCTGTCGCTGGCGTCGGTGCTGACGCGCAACTGGTTCACCGTCGCGGTGGCCATCGCCATCGTGTACGTGCCGATCTTCATCCGCGTCACGCGCGGCCCCGTGCTGTCGCTGCGGGAGATCGAGTACGTCAAGGCGGCCGTCTCGACGGGCCAGAGCCGCTGGCAGATCATGTTCCGCCACGTGCTGCCGAACATCTCCTCGATCATCGTCATCCAGGTCGCGCTGTCCCTGTCGTGGGCGGTGCTGACCGAGGCGTCGCTGAGCTTCCTGGGCCTCGGCACCCCGCCGCCGGCGCCGTCGCTCGGCTCCATGATCTTCGAGGCGCGCAGCCTCGTGTTCATCGCCCCCTGGACGCTCATCGCGCCAGGCGCGGTCGTCGTCCTGCTGGTGGTGGGGCTCAACCTGCTCGGCGACGGCCTGCGTGACACACTCGACCCGCGAAACCGAGGGAAGCGGTGAAACTCTCAGAACTGACGACCGAAGCGGCCGATCCGCGCTTCGCCGGCATCGACACCATGAGCGTGGCGGAGCTGGCGCAGACCATGAACGCGGCCGACGCCTCGGTGCCCGGCGCGGTGGCCAGGGCGCTGCCGTGGATCACGGCGGCGATCGAGGCCGCGGCCGAGCGCATGGCGCGCGGCGGCCGGCTGGTCTACGTGGGCGCCGGCACGCCGGGCAGGCTCGGCGTGCTGGACGCCTCCGAGTGCCCGCCGACCTTCTCCACGCCGCCCGAGCAGGTCTTCGCGATCATCGCGGGCGGCCGGAGCGCGATCGTGGCGCCCTGCGAGGGCGCCGAGGACGACGAGGAGGCCGGCGCCGCCGCCGTGGACGCGGCCGGCATCGGGCCGTTGGACACCGTGGTGGGCATCGCCTCCAGCGGGCGGACGCCGTACGTGCTGGCCGCGGTGCGGCGGGCGCGCGAGCGGGGGGCGCTGACCGTGGGGCTGTCGTGCAACCCGGGCACGCCGCTCAGCGCGGCGGCCGAGCACGCGATCGAGGTGCTGGTCGGCCCCGAGGTGATCAGCGGCTCGACCCGGCTGAAGGCGGGCACGGCACAGAAGCTCGTGCTCAACATGTTCTCGACGATCGTGATGGTGCGCCTCGGCAAGACGTACGGGAACCTCATGGTCGACGTGAAGGCCAGCAACGGCAAGCTGCGCGAGCGGGCCGTGCGCATGGTCGCGACGATCACGGGGGCCGGCCGCGAGGAGGCGCTCGCCGCGCTGGAGGCCAACAGGTTCGGCGTCAAGCAGGCAGTCGTGGCGCTGCGCTTCGGCCTGGCGCCGCAGGAGGCGGCGGCGCGCCTGGCCCTGGCCGGCGGGCGGCTGCGGGAGGCACTCGGCGAGACAGCGGACAGGGAGCGGGCATGAGGGTTCTGGGAATGATCTCCGGCACGTCGCACGACGGGATCGACGTGGCCGTGGTGGACTTCGAGCTGGTCGGGAGCACGCTCGAGGGCCGCGTCGGCCACACGGCGAGCACGCCGTACCCGGACGCGCTACGGTCGCGGCTGATCGCCGCGCTGCCGCCCGCGCCGACGACGCTGGCCGAGGTGTGCGAGCTCGACACGCTCATCGGCCAGACCTTCGCCGAGGCGGCCGCCGCCGCGATCGCCGCGGGCGGCCCGGTCGACCTGGTGGTCTCGCACGGGCAGACCGTCTACCACTGGGTGGAGGGCGCGCACGCGCTCGGCACCCTGCAGATCGGCCAGCCCGCCTGGATCGCCGAGCGCACGGGCACGCCGGTGCTGTCCGACGTGCGGATCAGGGACATCACGGCCGGCGGCCACGGCGCGCCGCTGGTGTCGGTGCTGGACGGGCTGCTGCTCGGCGGGCGCGAAGGGGGGGCGGGCGCGCTCAACCTGGGCGGCATCTCCAACATGACCGTCGTGCGCGACGGCGAGCTGTACGCCTACGACCTCGGCCCGGCCAACGCCCTCATCGACGCCGTGGTGACCAGCCGGGGGCTGCACCCGCGCGGCTTCGACGAGGACGGCAGGATCGCCGCCTCCGGCCGGGTGGACGCGCGGCTGCTGGAGGTGCTGCTGGAGGAGCCGTACTACCGGCTGGCGCCGCCGAAGAGCACCGGCAAGGAGCTGTTCCACCTCGCCTACGTCGAGCAGGCCCTCGCGACGGCGGGGGTGCGGCCGTCCGACGCCGACCTGGTCGCGACGCTGACCGAGCTGACCGTGCGCACGGTCGCGGACGGTGTCCGGGCCGCCGGGGTGGCCGCGCTGGTCGTGTCGGGCGGCGGCTGCCGCAACCCCGTCATCATGGACGGGCTGCGCGGGGCGCTGCCCGGCGTCGAGGTGGGGCCGTCCGACGACTTGGGCGCGCCCGCCGACGACAAGGAGGCGATCGCGTTCGCCCTCATCGGCTGGCTGAGCGCGCACGGCCTGCCGGGCACCGCGCCCGGCGGGACGGGCGCCCGCGGCCCCCGGATCCTCGGCACGCTGACGCCGGGCTCCGGGCCGCTGGCGCTGCCCGCCCCGGTCGCCGAGCCGCCCCGATCGCTGGTCCTCAGCCGATGAACGCGCCGCCCGGCCTGGTCATGGCGGCGCGCACGCCGTGGTTCGACCTCACCGAATGCACCGGCCACCGCACGCTCACCTGGGAGGACGGCGAGCCCGCCGGGCTCGCGCCGATGACCGTGGACACCTACCACGACCTCGCCTCGGTGACGAAGGTCGTCGCGACCACCACGATGCTCATCCGGCTGGTGTCGGAGCGGCTGGTGGACCTGGACGCGCCGCTGAGCGCGTACCTGCCGCGCTCGTACGAGGCGATCACCGTGCGGGACCTGCTGCTGCACCGGGGCGGGCTGTGGGAGTGGTGGCCGCTGTACATCCAGCCGTCGCTGCCGCCGCCCCGCTACCGGCCCGGCCGCGCCCGGCACTACTCCGACCTGGGCTTCATCCTGCTCGGTCAGATCGTCTCCGCGGTGACCGGGCTGCGCCTGGACCGGGCGCTGGCCGAGCTGGTCGCCCGGCCGCTCGGCCTGACCTCCACCACGTACGGGGGGCCCGCGGGCGCGGAGGTGGCGATGAGCATGCCGGACGACCGGGTCGAGATGACCATGCTCGACGCCGGCAGGCCGTACCCGGTGCCGTACCGCAGTTCGGACTTCGCGGGCTGGCGGCGCGGGCCGGTGCTCGGCGAGGTCGCCGACGGCAACGCCCACCACGCCTTCGGCGGCGTCGCCGGGCACGCGGGCGTGTTCTCGACGGTGCCCGACCTGCTGCGCTACGGCCTGGTGATGTCCCGGTACGAGGAGTACGACCACCTGTGGCGGCCGGAGGTGGTCAGGGAGTTCCTCACCCCCGGCCCCGACCCGGAGCAGGCGCTCGGCTTCCGCCGCTACGCGCTTGAGCTGCCCGGCGAGACCGTCACCGTGCTCGGCCACCCCGGCTACGTGGGCTGCGCGGTCGGCTTCGTGCCGGGCCGCGACATCGCCCTCGCCCTGGCCTCCAACCGCCTCCTCGTCGAGGGGCAGCCGACGCCCACCGACGACCTCTGGCACGACCTGCTGCAGGCCACCGCACAACGATCGAGGACCGCATGACCCCGCTCCTGGAGATCCGCGACCTGTCGGTCGCCTTCCGCACCCGCAAGCAGGACGCGACCGTCGTCAGGAACGTCTCGATGGAGATCCTGCCGGGCCAGACCGTCGCTGTGGTGGGCGAGTCGGGCTCCGGCAAGTCGACCACGGCGGCGGCGGTCAACCGGCTGCTGCCCGACAACGGCCGCATCACCGGCGGCCAGGTGCTGTTCGACGGCCGCGACCTGGCCACGGCTAGTGAGCGCGAGATGACCGCGATCCGCGGCGCGGGCATCGGCCTGGTGCCGCAGGACCCGATGTCGAACCTCAACCCGCTCATGCGCATCGGCGACCAGATCGCCGAGGCGCTGGAGGTGCACGGCGTCGCCCACGGCAAGGCGGCCCGCGCCCGCGTGGTCGAGCTGCTCGACATGGTGGGCATCCCCGACCCGGCGCGGCGGGTGGCCCAGTACCCGCACGAGTTCTCCGGCGGCATGCGGCAGCGGGCGCTGATCGCCATGGGCCTGGCCTGCCGGCCGAAGCTGCTCATCGCCGACGAGCCGACCTCCGCGCTCGACGTGACTGTGCAGCGGCGCATCCTCGACCAGCTCGACCAGCTCACCGCGGAGATGGGCACGGCCGTCTTCCTCATCACGCACGACCTGGCGCTGGCGGCCGAGCGGGCCGACGTGGTGGCCGTCATGTACCAGGGCGAGATCGTGGAGACGGGGCCCGCGGCGGGCATCCTCGCCGACCCCGGCCACGACTACACCCGGCGGCTGCTGAAGGCCGTGCCGAGCCTGGCCTCCGTACGCGTGCCCGAGGCGCCCCGCGACGCGCCGGACTTGGTCGTGGTGGACGGTCTGCGCAAGGTGTTCCCGGTCAGGGGCACGGCGGAGGAGTTCACCGCGGTGGACGGGGTGTCGTTCGCCATCCCGCGCGGGCACACCGTCTCGATCGTGGGCGAGTCGGGCTCGGGCAAGTCGACCACCGCCAACCTGCTGCTCGGCCTGGACGAGCCCACCTCGGGCGCCATCCGGTTCGACGGCACCGACGTGGCGGCGCTGGGCCGGCGCGAGCTGTTCGCGTTCCGCAGGCGGGTGCAGCCGGTCTTCCAGAATCCGTACGCCTCGCTCGACCCCCGCTACACGGTCGAGAAGTCGATCGTCGAGCCGCTGCGCGTGCACCGCGTCGGCACGCCCGCCGAGCAGAAGAAGAAGGCGGCCGAGCTGCTGGAGAGGGTGTCGCTGCCGGCCTCGCTGGGCGAGCGGCTGCCGCACGAGCTGTCCGGCGGCCAGCGTCAGCGGGTGGCCATCGCGCGGGCCCTGGCGCTCTCCCCCGACCTGGTGGTGCTCGACGAGGCCGTCTCCGCCCTCGACGTGCTGGTGCAGGCGCAGATCCTCGACCTGCTGGCGGAGCTGCAGCGGGAGCTGGGGCTCAGCTACCTGTTCATCAGCCACGACCTCGCCGTGGTGCGGATGATCTCGCACGCGGTGCACGTCATGCGCGACGGGCGCATCGTGGAGAGCGGCACGGCGGAGGAGATCTTCGACCAGCCGCGGGACGCGTACACCCAGGAGCTGCTGGCCGCCATCCCGGGCCGCGCGGTACCACAGTAATCGTGAAGATCCTCCTGGTTCAGCCCCCTCATTGGTCCCCGGACGGTCACGCGAACTTCGACGCCGTCGAGGAGCTCGCCGGATCGGCCTCGGGCGACGTGATGCTGCTGCCCGAGCTGGCGGGCTCGACGCTGCCCCGGGCCGACTACCTCGCCCGGGTGCGCGAGCTCGCCAAGGGCTCGGGCATGGCCGTGGTGGGCGGCTCGCACTACGACGACTCCCACGACGCCGGCAGGGTCAACCGCGGCGCGGTGTTCGCCGCGGACGGCGCCCTGCTCGCCGAGTACGACAAGGTGCATCCGTACGGGCTGGAGCTGCGTTCCGGCGTGCGGCCGGGCCGGCCCAGCCCCGGCTTCGAGCTGCACGGCCGCCGCCTGCACGTGCTGCTCTGCGCCGACCTGTGGTACTCGGCCGGCCTGGCCGGGCGCGACGGCCTCGACGCGGTGCTCGTGCCCGCCTTCTCCCTGACCCGCTGGGACGGCCCCGCCCCCGCCCGCGAGCTGTGGCAGCACATGAGTGTGGCCCGGGCGTACGAGTTCATGACGTACGTGGCGGTGAGCGACTGGCACCACGAGACCACGTACCACGGGCATCCGTGCGCGGGTGTCACCGGGCTGGCCAACCCCTGCCCGACGACGCACACCGGTTTCTTCACCGGCCCGCCCGACGCGCCGGTCTCGGCCCACGACCTCGACTTCGCGCGGCTGGACGCGTTCCGCAGCGACCGGGCGGAGCGCGGCTTCGGGTAGGGCTGTCCCTACCGTCGGGTGGGCCGTGCGCAGGATCGATCGGGGCGGTCGGGGTCCGTAGCGTCTTCGCCATGAGAACCCTCCAGCGCCGCCTCACCACCGACACCCGCTACATCCTGCTGGGCCTGCCGGCCGCCGTGATCGGTTTCACCGGCGTGGTCGCCGGCGTCTCGGCCGGGGTGGGCACCGCCGTCGTCTTCGCCGGCCTGCCCATCCTGGCCGGGACCGCCGCCATGGCCAGGAACCTCGCCGACGTCGAACGCGTCGCGCTCCCGGGCGTGCTCGGCCACCCCGTGGACCGCCCTCCGTACCGGCCCGCCCCCGCCGGCGCGAGCTGGTTCCGCCGCGTGATGAACCCGCTGACCAGCGGGCAGGCGTGGCTGGACCTGCTGCACGGCATCGTTGCCCTCCCGATCGCGCTGGCGGCCGCGGTGGTCACCCTCGTGTGGTGGGCGGGCGCGATCGCGGGCCTGCTCTTCCCCCTGTACGGCTGGGTCATCGCCGCCATCCCGGGCAGCGACGGCGGGCTGCCGGCGCTGCTCGGGCTGGGCGACGGCGACCTGGTGTTCGTCGGCTTCAACACCCTGGTGGGGGTGCTGTTCGCCCTGACGCTGGTGCCCGTCGTCCGCGGCGCGGCCCTGATGAAGGCGGCCGTGTCGCAGGCCCTGCTCACCCGCGCCGCGTTCCCTGCCGCTGCGAACCTGGCCCCTGTGACCGGGGCCCCCGTGAACGAGCCGCGCTGGGCATGAGCCCCGCTCCCGCCGGGCTTGAGCCCCGTGACGCGACGCGCCGGCCGCGAGGAAACCCCTCGCGGCCGGCGCGTTCCCGTGTGCCGTCAGCGCAGCGCGTAGGCGCAGATCACCTCCTGCGACAGGGTGTTGCCGTTGACGTCGGAGGCGTTCAGCCGCAGCGAGACGAACCCCGACGGCGACCGGCCGCCGAGCGTCGTCTCCCACGACCGCTCGCCCTTGTCACGCAGCCGGGCGGGCTTCCAGGTGGCGCCGTCGTCGTAGGACACCTCCAGCGACACGTCCTTGATCGCGCTCTGCTGCGCGCCCTCCTGGTGGCGCAGGGACAGGCCGAGCTTGCGGGAGCCGGCCCGGTTCTTCAGGTCCACCGGCGCGTCGAAGGCCGCCAGCAGCAGCGGGATCACCGTCGTGCCCTCGGCGTGCTCCGAGCTGAACGTCCACACGCCCTTGGTGCGGGTGGACATCTTCGCCCACACGGCCTCGTTGGCGAGCTCGTACTCGATCCGGTACGTGTCCTTCTCCGGCCGCAGATCGCCCCCGCCCGCGGGCAGGTAGTTCGTCTGCCACAGCAGGGTGTCGCCCTGGTACAGCCGGAAGTCGGTCTTCATGCCGTTGTCGTAGTCGCTGCTGAACGCGGAGCCGTAGTTGCCCTGGGCGTCCACGAAGCCCTGCATCGACAGCAGCAGCAGGTCGCCCTCGCGGCGCAGCGGGTCACGCGGGTTGACTCCCGGCAGCAGCGGCTGCTTGAACGCCGTGCGGCTGATCCGCTCCCCCTTCTCGTACGGCCGCAGCTCCGGCGACGACAGCTCCACCAGCGGCGTCGGGGTGTGCGGCCACAGGTTGTTGTAGTGCCGCTCCGGTGCTCCGGCCGACGACGTCCACCGCAGGTCCGGGTCGGGGGTGACGTAGTCGATCCGGGTACGCGGCGCCTTGGCCATGGGGTGGTTCGTCGAGATCGACAGCTCGTCCCAGGGCTCGAAGACGAAACGGGCCTCGTTGACCATCACGTCGTCGGCCAGTTGGCTGTGGAAGTCGGTCTCGATCCTGGCCTGCGGCCTGCTGCGGACGACGTACGTCAAGGAGTCGCGCACCCGGCCCTGCTCGCGCAGGTACAGGTCGTAGACGTACGGGCTGGCCACGATGCCCTTGGCCACGATCGGCACGGGCAGTCGGCGCAGCCGCTCGACCAGCTTCAGGCCCTCCTCGTGGGTCAGCCGCACGGTCGGGACCGTGAGCTTGACCCGGTTGCCGCCGGTGGTGACGTCGGCGCCGGGCTTGTCGCTGTAGACGGCCACCATCGCCGCTCCGGCCGCCGCGGCCGCGTTGGACTGCGTGGAGACGGGCACGCCGTCGGTGCGGCGGATGACGGCCAGCCTGCCGCGCAGGTTGCGCGCCTTGATCTCCTCCGGGGTGCCCCGGCCGGCGTCCACCGCGAGGAGAAGCCGGGTGCCGTCCAGACGCGGGAACTCGGTGGCGTAGTCGCTGAACTGGACCGGGTCCACGTACTGCGGGTCCAGGCGCAGGCCCGGCGTGGTGAGGGTGACCTCGGGGGCCGTCAGCCGCCAGCGGGTGGAGACCACGAACGTGCCCTTGGTGACCTTCTCCGTGGGCTGGACGAACAGCCGCTCCTCGATCTGCCCGCCGGGCGAGATGTGGGTGCCGCCGCGCAGCGCCATGCCCTGCTCGCCGGCGCGGTACCACTGGAGGGCGGCGGCCGCCCCGGTGTTCCGCTTCGTCGTGTGGTCGGGCGTCTCCACCTCGACCTCGACGGCCTTGCGGGCGTCGAGCACGACCTCGGTGTTGCCGGTGATCTCCATCTGGGGATCGCCGACGAGGCTCTCGTGCAGCGGCTTTCCTGAGGCGGTGCTGTCCTGTGTGGCCGGCATCGTGAAGATGTGGCCGAGCACCGCGTAGGTGCCCGGCTTGACCATCAGGCAGGTGCCGGAGCCGAACCTGTCGTAGCTGCAGGGCTGGGCGGGGTCGCCGGGCAGCTGGCGGCCCACGAGGGTGCCCTCGTCCAGGTTGAGCACGGTGAAGCCGCCGCGGGCATTGCGGCCGTCGCGGGCGATGCCGCGGACGCGCAGCTCGACGCGCTTGTCCTCGACGGCGGCGGTCAGCAGCGTGCGCACGCCCGACGCCGTCAGCTCCTGCCGCAGCGTCCCCTCCTCGCCGGCCTTGACGGTGACCTTCGCCTCGGCGGTGCCGCCGGCGGGCACGGTGAGCCTGGCCGGCTCGACGGTGAACCCGTCGCCGCTCGACAGCTGCAGCTCGGCGGGCGCCTGGCCGAGGTTGCGGTAGCCGATGGCGAGGGTCTTCTCCTCCCCGACGGTGACCCGGCCGAAGTGCAGCGAGCCCGCCGAGGCCACGACCGTGCTCGCGAGCGCGGCCGGCACGTCGATGCGGCCCGCGCCCTGCGCGTCCACGGGGATGTCCGCGCCGGGCCTGGCGGTGGCCATGAGCAGCGACTTCAGCTCGCCGCCGGTGATCCCGGGACGGGCCTGGCGCAGCAGCGCCGCCGCGCCGGCGACGTGCGGGGTGGCCATCGACGTGCCGGACATCGCCACCTGGCCGCCGCCCGTCCTGGCGGCGGTGATGGACACGCCGGGGGCGGTGACGTCGGGCTTGACGCTCTGGTCGGCGACGATCGGGCCCCTGCTGGAGAAGTCGGCGAGCCGGTCCTGCTTGTCGACCGCGCCGACGGTGAGCGCCTCCGGGGCGTCGCCGGGGGAGCCCACGCACGCGTCGCAGCCGTCGTTGCCGGCGGCCACCACGAACAGCGTCCCGTACTGGCCGGTCAGCCGGCCGAGGGCCTCGGTGAGCGGGCCGCCCGCCTCGGAGCTGCTCAGGCTCATGTTGACGACGTCGGCGTGCTTCTCCGCGGCCGCCCACTCCATGCCGTCGATGACCCACGACAGCTGGCCCTGGCCGTCGCCGCCGAGGACGCGGCCGTTGAGCACGGTGGCGCCGGGGGCCACGCCCTTGCCGCCGTCCGCGCCGGTGCCCGCGATCGTGCTCGCCACATGGGTGCCGTGACCGTGGGGGTCGCCGGTGGCGTTCTCGCCGGTGAAGTCACGCTGGTCGGCGATCTTGCCCGCGAGGTCCGGGTGCGCGGCGTCCACGCCGGTGTCGAGCACTGCCACGGTGGTGCCGGCGCCGTCGTACCCGGCGGCCCACGCCTCGGGCGCGCCGATCTGCGGGACGCTCTCGGTCAGATCCGGCTTCACCTCGCGGTCGAGCCAGATCTTCGACACGCCCGCCAGCGGCCCGGACGCCCGCGTCCGCGGCGACGGGGAGGCCAGCTTGGTCAGCTCGGTGCCGAACCCCGCCGCGTCGGAGGCGGCCAGCGTCACACCGGCGCCGCCGATGCTCTCCAGGGTGCGGACCTGCTCGACTCCGGGGACGGCGGCCTTGGTGGCGTTGCCCGCGTAGGTGAAGATGAGCGGGATGGCGGCGCCGACGCCCTGCTCGGCCAGCGCCGAGACGTTGAACAGCTCCGTGTCCAGCCGCTCGGGCACCAGGGCGGCGACGTCGTCGGGGATGACGGTCGTGCCCCGTTCGGTCTCCAGCACCTGGAACGACGGCACGCTGCCGTCCGCCCTGGGCGCGGGGGTGACCGAGACCGTGCTGTGCTCGCCGTCCAAGGCTCGCACCCGTACCCGGTCACCGGTGATCAACGTGATCTCGTCGCTGACCGCACCCCCCGTGAACGTCACGGGGGGTGCGGTGCTCGCGTACGCGCCGGGCACCGTGAGCAGCGAGGCCGCCATGGCCCCCGAGACGGCCATCACCGTCCTCCGCCGCCATCGGCCCGGCCGGCCAGAGCCACGCAGCATGGACGACCTCCAGAAAATCGGTAAGCAGAACTACCGAATTCCTAGTCATCCTCATCTGGGGTGTCTATGAGATTCGTGTGGCCAAATCCCGACTTGTCGTAAGTCCGCCACGCCGGCGTCTCCGGCGAACGGCACGAATCCTCGTACCGGCCGGACCCTGCGGGCCATCTCATGCGGCGGCATGTGCCGACGGCCGAAAAGTCGAAAACGCCCTTTCGTGGAAATACCCGGCACGGGCTATTTCCCGAAATCACGGAAATGGCATGGGTTGGCGGCCGGTCGTGCGGCGTCTAGAGTGAGCGCTCAATGGACTCTGGAGTGCTCGACGTCGTCGGCGCGCGGCTCTACTTCGAGGTACGCGGCTCGGGCCCGGCGCTGCTCACGATCATCGGCGGCGGCTCCGACGCGGCGATGGCGGCGCCGCTGGCCGAGGCGCTGTCGGCCCGCTACACCGTGATCACCTACGACCGTCGCGGCGCCACCCGCAGCCCTCTGACGGGCCCTCCCGCGCAGCAGCGGGTCGACGAGCACACCGGCGACGCGCTCCGGCTGCTGGACGCGACGGGCCCCGACCCGGCGTACGTGTTCGCCACCCACTCAGGCGCGATGATCGCCCTCGACCTGCTGGCCCGCCACCCCGGACGGGTGCGCCGGCTGGTGGCGCACGAGCCGCCCGTCTTCGGCCTGCTGCCCGACGGCGCGCGCTGGCGGCGCCTGGCGGAGGAGCTTACCGACCTCCACGCGCGCGAGGGCATCGGCCCGGCGCTGCGCAAGCTCGGCGAGGAGACCGGCGTGCCGGCGCCGCCGGAGCCGGACCCGGGGCTGCCGTCGTGGGTGCGCGCCATGCTCACCCGCATGGCCGCCAACCTGGAGACGAGCGTGCTGTACGAGCTGCGCCCGTTCAGCGCGTTCGTCCCCGACGCGGCGGCGCTGCGGGCCGCGCCGGTCGTCCTCGCGTACGGCGCCCACACCCGAGGCCGCCCCCTGCACCGCACCACCCTCGCCGTCGCCGAGCTCCTCGGCACGACCGCGGTCGAGCTGCCCGGCGACCACGTCGGCTACCTGCGCAGCCCCGCGGAGTTCGCCCAGGCCCTGCACGACCTCCTGACGCCATGACCGCCACGGGCCCTGGCCGCTGCTCGCACACTCTCCCGTCGGTGAGGCCCGCGCGCCGGAACCGCTGGAGCGCGCCCGAGAGCACGATCAGCGGGAAGATCCGCCACTCCCCCGCCCCGTCGGAGCGGGCCGCGTCCAGCACGTCGTCCGGCACGGTGCAGGCGTACACCCGCGAGAGGTACACCCCGAACGGGCTCACCAGGCTGGGCAGCAGGACCGCCCAGTAGGTGTTGGCCGGCCCCAGCTCCGACATCAGCAGGAACAACGGCAGGCCGAACGCCGTCATCGGCAGCAGCACCCCCGGCCAGGACGACGTCGAACAGCGCCTCCCGCCCCCGGAACGCGCACTTCGCCAGCGCGTACCCGGCGCAGGCCGAGATGAACACGGCCCCGATCGCGCCGACCCCGGCGTAGAGGACGGAGTTGAGTATCCACCGCTGATCGCGGCGGCGCTGTCGGCCCGCGACCGGCTGGTGCACTCGACGGGCGAGCGCCCGGGGTTCGCCGCGACCCACCGCGCCGTGCTGGACGCCGTACGCGAGGGCGATCCGGACGCGGCGGAGGCGGCGACGCGCGACCTGCTGGCCCAGGCGGAACGCGACCAGGCGAGCCTCTGACGCTCAACGGGTGCGGTTCCAGGCAGGCCGCGCCCGTTGACCCGGTTGATCGACAGATCTACGGTCGCGTTAACCCACAGAAGGGGAGGCCGTGATGATGCGCAGGCTGGCCGGTTCCCTCCTGCTGTTGGCGGCGGTGGCCGGCTGCGGCTCCGGCGCCTCACAGGAGAACCCCGGCGGCAAGGAGCTCGAAGTCCTCTACAGGGTGGATGTGACGTGGCCGCATCTGGAGAAGATGCTCGCCGACGCGAAGAAGCAGTACGAGGCCGCCCACCCCGGCGTGACGATCAAGCTGACCCCGGTGC
Source organism: Nonomuraea terrae (assembly GCF_044465245.1). NCBI lineage: Bacteria > Bacillati > Actinomycetota > Actinomycetes > Streptosporangiales > Streptosporangiaceae > Nonomuraea > Nonomuraea terrae. The sequence goes on from NZ_JBITLL010000005.1 coordinate 46,110, forward strand.
AGGGCACCCCGGAGGCGTACTACACCAAGCTGGCGCTGCTCAACCGCTCCCCCGGCTCGGCGCCCGACCTCTACTACCACGACACGTTCCAGGTGAACGCGGACGTCGCGGCGGGCAAGCTGGCCCCGCTCGACGAACACCTCGCCGCCTGGCCCGACTGGCAGACTCAGTTCCCCGACTCCGTCAAGCAGGCCGCCAGGGGCGGCGACGGCAAGATCTACGGTGTCCCGATCAGCACGGACACCCGCGGCCTGTGGTACCACAAGGACGTCTTCACCAAGGCGGGCCTGCCGGTCCCGTGGGAGCCCAAGACCTGGAACGACGTCCTGACGGCGGCCCGAACGATCAAGCAGCGGGTGCCGGGCGTCATCCCGTTCAGCATGTACTCCACGAAGATCCACGGCGAGGCCACCACCATGCAGGGCTTCGAGATGCTCCTGTACGGCACCCCCGGCGGCACGCTCTACGACGACGCGCAGGACAAGTGGGTGGCGGGCGGGAAGAACTTCACCGACGCGCTGTCCTTCGTCAACACGATCTACCGCGAGCAGCTCGCCCCCCGGCAGGCCGACGCGCACAACGCCAAGCTCGCCGACAAGATGAACTTCGAGTGGTTCCCGGCAGGCGAGCTCGGCATCTCGCTCGACGGCGCCTGGACGGCCGCCGCCTGGAAGCCGACCAGCACGAAGCCGTGGCCGCAGTGGAAGGACACGATCGGCTGGGCGGCCATGCCCACGCAGAACGGCCAGGAGCCCGGTGCGGTCAGCATGTCGGGCGGCTGGGTCATGGCGATGAGCGCCTACACCCCGCACAAGAAGGAGGCGTTCGACTTCATCACCGTGGCCACGAACAAGGAGAACTCCCTGACGTACTCGGTGGGCACGGGCGACCTGGCCCCCCGCAAGGACGTCGCCGCCGACCCGGCGTACAGCGCCGACAACCCGAGCGTGAAGTTCTTCACCGACCTGGCCGCGGTGACGCACTACCGGCCGGCGTACGAGGCGTACCCGAAGGTCTCGGCGCAGATCCAGGAGGCCATGGAGGCCGTCACGACGGGCGCGAGGACTCCCGAGGAGGCCACGGCGGCGTACGCGCGGGCGCTGCCCACGGCCGTCGGGGGCGCCGACCGGGTCGTCGCCCGATGACGGTCGCCACCGCGAGGCCCCCGGCCGCGACGGGAGCGCCCGCGGGCGGCCCGTCGCGGCGCGGGGTGCTGCGCTGGCTGCTGCCGCTCGCGCCCTCCCTCGTCCTGCTGGCGATCTTCCTGGCGGGTCCCATCCTGTGGAGCGTCTACATCGCCTTCACGAACGAGACGCTGACCGGCTCGGCCTCGGTGAACTCGCAGTTCGTGGGCTTCGCGAACTTCATCCGGCTCTTCGGCGACCCGAACTTCCTCAACTCCTTCCTGCTCACCTTCGTCTTCGTGATCGGCTCGGCCGTCATCGGCCAGAACACCCTGGGCCTGGTCATCGCCCTGCTCCAGCGCGGGCGCGGCCGGGCGACGCGCAGCGTGGTCAACGGCGTGGTCATCGCCGCCTGGGTGATGCCGGAGATCGTGGCCGCGGCCTGCTGGTTCTCGTTCCTGGCCGAGGACGGGACGCTCAACACGGTGCTCGGCATCTCCCAGGAGTGGCTGTACACCGCGCCGATGGTCGCGGTCATCCTGGCCAACATCTGGCGCGGGACGGCGTTCTCGATGCTGGTGTACTCGGCGGCGCTGTCGGAGGTGCCCGCCGACCTGGTGGAGGCCGCCGCCGTCGACGGGGCCGGTCCGGTACGCCGCCTGGTGCACATCACGCTTCCCTTGATCCGCCGCTCCATCATGGCGAACCTGATGCTGATCACCCTGCAGACGCTGGCCTCGTTCGGCCTCATCTACGCGCTGACCGGCGGCGGGCCCGGCACGGCCAGCCAGACGACCCCGCTGTACATGTACGAGCAGGCGTTCCGCTACTTCGAGATCGGGTACGGCTCGGCCATCGCGCTGGTGCTGCTGGTGATCGGGGCGCTGTTCTCGCTGGTCTACCTGCGCCTGATCAAGGTGGAGGACGCATGACCCGGCTCGCCGCGCGGACCGCCGCCGGGTTCGCCCTTCTGCTCGTCGCCGTGGCCTTCGCCGGGCCGTTCCTGTGGGTGCTGATCGCCTCGGTGCAGCCGGAGGCCACGCTGGCGGCCGCGCCGACGCTCGCCTTCTCCCTGGACAACTTCCGCGCCGTGCTCACGTGGGAGACGATCATCCTGCCGCTGATCAACTCGATCCTCATCTCCGGCTCCACGGCGCTGCTGACCGTGGTGGTGGCGGGGCTGGCGGCGTACCCGCTGTCGCGCTACCGGTCGCGCTTCCGCCGGCCGTTCATGCTGACCCTGTTGTTCACCACCGGCCTGCCGGTGACGGCCGTGCTCGTCCCGGTCTACGCGATGTTCTTCCGCTTCAACCTGTACGGCTCCGTGCCGGCCATGGTGTTGTTCCTGACGGCCAGCTCGCTGCCGTTCTCGATCTGGATGATGAAGAACTTCATGGACGGGGTGCCGGTCAGTTTGGAGGAGGCGGCCTGGGTGGACGGGGCCGGGTGGGTGCGCTCGCTGCGGACGGTGGTGGGGCCGCTGATGGCGCCAGGGATCGCGGTGGTGGCGATCTTCGTGTTCGTCGGCCAGTGGGGCAACTTCTTCGCGCCCTTCGTCCTGCTCGACACCCCCGAGAAACAACCGGCCGCCGTCACCGTCTACACCTTCTTCTCCCAGTACGGCCAGGTCGCCTACGGCCAGCTGGCCGCCTTCTCCATCCTCTACACGGCCCCCGCCGTCGCCCTGTACGTAGCCGTCAACAAGTACCTCGCCGGTTCCTTCACCTTCGCCGGCTCGGTCAAGGGCTGACGCCCAGGCACCGTTCGCGGAGTCGCGGGTTCACGGGGTCGCGCGGTCGTGGGTCAGGTTCGCCGGCCCCCACACCAGGTTGACCCCGGGCCCGGACCTCTTACCCGTCAGCGGCGTGCAGTGCCGCCGCCCCGCCATCGTCGTCGCAAGGTGCGGTGCGCTGTTGCTCACCAACAGCCCCGCCACGAAAGACCGCGCCCTGGGCGAGAACCTCATGGAACCTCCTTGCCAGCGATCTGGGCGAGAACCTCATGGAGCCTCCTTGCCGGCGATCACCCACCGCCACCCTCCACCAGCTCACCCCTTCCGCAACCTCCCCATCCGCCCGACCGGGCTGCGCCTCCAGCCACGGCCACTCGCGGTCCTCGTCGCAGGCGCTCGCCGGCTTCGTGGCGAGCGCCTGCGCCCGGCCTTCTCGATCGCGTACCAGAACTCTTCGGCGAGTCACAGCGCGACACTGGCCGAGAAGCCGCCCGCGCTTGACCTTCATATCGGTGTGAACGTTGAGGATGGCCCCATGACCGACACTCCGTATGACCCGCGCACGCTCCTCGCCGAGAGCCGGCTCGGCGTGCTGGCGACGATCAAGTCCGACGGCCGCCCGCAGCTCTCCCCCGTCATGCCCTTCTACGACCAGAAGGCCGAGCTCATCTACGTGTCGATGACCGAGGGCCGCGCGAAGACCGCGAACCTGCGCCGTGACCCGCGCGTCTCGCTGGAGGTCACCAGCCCCGACGGGTGGGCGTGGGCCACCGCCGACGGCGTCGCGACGCTCACCGGCCCGGGAGGCGACCCCCGCGGGCCCGAGGTGGAGGCGCTGGTCGATTACTACCGCCGCGCCGCCGGAGAGCATCCGGACTGGGAGGAGTACCGGTCGGTGATGGTGTCCGACCGCAGAGTGCTCATGGTGATGACGGTCGACCACGTGTACGGCGCCAGACTCCACTGACACGAGGAACACTGACAAAAGGGACAGGGAGCAAGGACTTACCGGGGATAGTTGAAAGGCATACGATTGGGCCATGGCTGCGACCCCCGACACGGTGCACTGGCGTGGCGTGCACCACCTCGCCCTGGTGACCACGGACATGGACGCCACCGTGCGCTTCTGGCACGGCGTGCTCGACGCCCGTCTCGTCGCCACCCTGGCCCTGCCCGCCTTCAGGCACTACTTCTTCGACATCGGCGAGGGCAGCACCATCGCCTTCTTCGAGTACACCGACCAGCCCATCGACAGCTTCGCCAAGCCGGCCGGCGTGCCGTACGCGAAGGCGGCCCAGTTCGACCATCTGTCGCTGCACCTGCCCGACGAGGACGCCCTGCTCAGGCTGCGCGACCGGCTCAAGGAGCACGGGTGCGAGGTGACCGACGTCATCGACCACGGCTTCCTGCGCTCGATCTACTTCAGCGACCCGAACGGCATCGCGCTGGAGGCGTCCTGGTGGACCGTCGACCCGACCGGCAGGCCGGCGGACCACTCCGACGAGCGCCTGTTCGCCGACCCCGACCCCGTGCCCGCCGTACGCGAGCTGCGCGACGAGGGCCGCCTGCGTCACACGGTCGCCACCCGGCTGGTCGACGGCGTCATCGAGGACCTGGCCCGCGAGGGCATCACCCTCGAACGCTGACCTCGTGCGGATCTCCGGCCCCGCGGCTGGCCGTCAGGCGCAGGTGTAGCCCGACGGCGTCTGCGTGTCACCGTTCGGGCGGCTGACCTGGAAGCCGAAGGTGGTGCTGCCGTTCGGCGCCAGGTTGCCGTTGTGGCCGGCGTTCCGGGCCGTGACGGTCTGGCCGCTGACGGTCAGGGTGGCGTTCCAGGAGCCGGCCGGCGTGTGCCCCGGGGGCAGGGTGAAGGTGACCGTCCAGCCGCTGATGGCGGAGGTGCCGGTGTTGGTGACGGTCGCGGGCTGGACGACGTACCGGTTGTTCCACTGGTTCTGCACGGTGCCCGCGGCGGTGCAGCCGCCGTTGCCACCGGGCCCGGCCTGGGTGGTGAACGTGCCCAGCGGCGAGTTGGCCGACAGGTTCCCCGCGCCGTCGCGCGCCCGGACGTACACCTGGTACTGGACGTTCGGCGTCAGGCCGGTCAGCGTGACCGAGTTGGCCGCGCTCTGCGCGAGCAGCGTGTCGGTCGCGCCCTGCTCGCGGTAGACGTCGTAGCCGGCCAGCCCGCTGCCGCCGCTGTCGGTGGAGGCCGTCCAGGTCAGCGCGGCCGAGCCGGACGTGACGTTGCCCGCGCTCGGCGCGCCCGGCGCGGTCGGCGGCGTCGTGTCGGTGCTCGTGCCGCCCGCCAGCGCGTCGTGCACGGCCGTGTAGGACGGCTTGGTCCGGTAGTTCTCGTCGTAGATCAGCGCCGCGCCCTCGCTGGGGAACTGGTCGGGCACCCAGGAGTAGCGGTCGGTGAAGCCCCAGATCGTCACGCCGGCGCAGGCGGTGACGGCCAGGCACGCGTTGACGACGTCGCGGTAGTACGTGGCCTGGGTGGCGTCCTTGGCGGCGCTCCTCGGCATCTGGATGCGGACGTCCAGCTCGGTGATGCGGACCTGGACGCCGAGGGCGGCGAAGCGCTGCAGGTTCTGCTGGAGGCCGTTCGGGAAGCCGTACTGGGTCGCGAGGTGGCCCTGGAAGCCGACGCAGTCGACCGGCACGCCCTGGTCGCGCAGCTCCGAGACCAGGTCGTACATCGCGGTGCTCTTGGCGTTGATCCCCTCGACGTTGTAGTCGTTGATGCACAGCCGCGCGTCGGGGTCGGCGGCGCGGAAGGCGTCGGCGATGTAGCTCTCGCCGAGCGTGTTGTACCAGAACGACCTGCGGAAGTCGCCGTTCTCCTCGAAGACCTCGTTGACGACGTCCCACGAGACCACGGCGGGGTTGTCGGCGTAGCGGCCGACGACGCGGCTGATGTGGTTGCGCATGGCGTCGCGCATCGCGGTGGCGCCGAGGCTCTGCACCCAGCCCGGCGTCTGGTTGTGCCACACCAGCGTGTGGCCGTGGACCTGCTGGTCGTTCTGGGTCGCGAAGTTCACGACGGCGTCGGCGCCGGAGAAGGTGAACTGGTTCTGGCTGGGCTCGGTGGCGTCCCACTTCATCGCGTTCTCGGCCGTCACCTGGTTGAACTCCCCGCCCGCGATGGCGCGGTAGGAGGCCTCGTCGGACAGCGGGCCGGTGGCGAGGGCCGTACCGATGAACGTGCCGCGGGCTTCGGCGTGCGCGCGCAGGGACGCGGACGCCTGCGCCGGGCCGGCGGGCAGGAGGAAGGCGGCGACCATCCCCGCTGACGCGAGGGCTCTGAGGACCTTGGACGAATGCACGGACATCGACCTCCGGAGGAAGCACTCGATTCCGAAAGTTTCGGCCGCGAATGGGCCGCATCGCAGACGGTATTGACATGTGAGTGGACGGTCAATGCCGCCATCCGGCCGCCGTCGAAGCCGCACCTTGCGGCTGGAAACTATCGGAATGCACATGAAACTTTCATGAGCGCCTTGAGCGAAGTGCCGATGTGACGGCATCAAAACCCTGACACGTTACGGCCGCGTTACGGCATCAATTCACCATCCCCCGGGTCCCAAGATCCCAAACAGCCACCTGTAGGCGTTTCGGCTGCTCTAGCGCGACGTACTGACCGGTCGGTACTGTGATTTCCGGAATATTCGTCCACTGCGGGAGTTCTGCGCATGTCTCTTACGCACGCCCAGGTCCAAGCCCAACTCACCGGACCCGGCCAGCTGTTCGAGATCGAGGAGATCGGCGACGCCGGCGTACGAACATGGAAGCACGCACCGGCGCACTTCCGCGCGCTGCTGGAGATGAGCCGGTTCCACGGCGACAAGGTCTTCCTCGTGTACGAGGACGAGCACATCACGTTCGAAGACCACTTCCGTCGCGCCGCCACCCTCGCGGGCCGCCTGGTCGAGGAGTACGGCGTGACGAAGGGCGACCGCGTCGCCATCGCCATGCGCAACTACCCCGAATGGGTGATCGCGTTCTCCGCCGCGCTGGCCGCGGGCGCCATCGCCGTACCGCTCAACGCCTGGTGGACGGAGGCGGAGCTGGCCTACGGCGTGAGCGACTCCGGCGCCAAGGTGCTCATCGCGGACGGCGAGCGCGCCGTCCGCCTGGCCTCGACCGGCGTGCCGCTGATCGTCACCCGCGGCGACCTCCCGGAGGGCGCGCGCTCCTTCGCCGACGTCGTCGGCGAGCCCGCCGCCGACGTGCAGCTCCCGGACGTGACCCTGGCCCCGGACGACCCGGCCACGATCCTCTACACCTCGGGCACGACCGGCCGCCCCAAGGGCGCGCTCGGCAGCCACCGCAACATCGGCCAGGCCCCCATGACGGCCGCGTACGGCGCCGCGCGCGCGACCGCCCTGGCCGGCAAGGACTTCGCGACGGTGTCCGCGGTCCGCAGGGTCACGCTGCTGACCGTCCCGCTGTTCCACGCCACCGGCTGCTTCTCCGCCATGATCACCACGATGTTCAGCGGCGGCGGCCTGGTGCTCATGTACAAGTGGGACCCCGGGCAGGCCCTGCGCCTGATCGAGCGGGAGCGGGTCACCGCGATGATCGGCGTGCCGACCAACGCCTGGCAGCTCATGTCGCACCCCGACTTCGGCAAGCACGACCTGTCGTCCCTGAGCGCCCTCGGCTACGGCGGCGCCCCCGCCCCGCCCAAGCTGCTGGAGCGCATCACCGAGAACCTCCCCAACCGCGCCCCCTCCAACGGCTACGGCATGACCGAGACGACCGCCCTGGCCATCGGCAACGGCGGCGCCGACTACCAGGCCAAGCCCGACAGCATCGGCAGGCCGTCCCCCGTCGTGGACGCCCGCGTGGTGGACCCCACGGGCGACGAACTGCCGCCGGGCGAGGTCGGCGAGCTCTGCGTACGCGGCCCGAACGTCATCCTCGGCTACTGGAACAAGCCGGAGGCCACGGCCCAGACCTTCATCAACGGCTGGGTGCACACCGGCGACATGGCCAAGATCGACGAGGACGGCTTCGTCTACATCGTCGACCGGGCCAAGGACATGGTCATCCGCGGCGGCGAGAACGTCTACTGCGCCGAGGTCGAGGCCGCCCTGTTCGAGCACCCGGCGGTGGACGACGTCGCGGTGATCGGCATCCCGCACGAAGAGCTGGGCGAGGAGGTGGGCGCGGTCATCCGCCTGTCCCCCGGCCAGTCCGTCACGCTCGAAGACCTCCAGGCCTTCCTCTCCGACCGTCTGGCCAAGTTCAAGATCCCGGTACACGTCTGGTTCCGCGACGCCGAACTTCCCCGCAACCCCGGCGGCAAGATCCTCAAGACCCACCTGCGCAGGGAGATCCTGGGCAACTGATCCTCCCCTGCGGCGCGGCGGGTGCTCACCCCCCTGGAGCACCCGCCGCGCCGCCGCTTCCCCAGCCCCCGGCCGCCTCCGGCCGCCCGCTGTGACGACCGCCACACGACGGCGTTACCGCAGGTGAACACGCCGCGGACGCGCACGCTTACCTGGCGGGTAATCGCGGCTCCTATCCCCGGCTGACATCTTTCAGGTGTCGCAACGGAAGCCACCGAAGGAGCCGACATGACCGCCCTCACCGTCACCACCGACCGGACGAAGTTCCTGCGCCTCGCGCTGACCGCCGACGCTGTCGTCACCGGCGGCAACGGGCTGGTCTACCTCGCCTTCGCCGGCCCCGTGAGCACTCTGCTCGGCCCCGACGCCGGCCTGCTGCGCGGCATCGGCGTCTTCCTCCTCGTGTACGGCGCCGCGGTCGGCCTCCTGGCCGCCCGCCCTACGATCAGCCCGGCCGCCACCACAGCCGTGATCGCCGTGAACATCGCCTGGACGCTCGCCGGCGTCGCAGCCGTCGTCACCGGCGCCCTCGGCTTCACCACGGTCGGCGCGATCTGGGCCATCGCCCAGGCCCTGGTGGTCGCCGGCTTCGCCGAGCTGCAGATCACCGGCCTGCGCAAGGCCCGCGCCAACTGAGCCCCGTCAACGCACGCATCAGGAAAGAGCCCATGAACCTCATCGAACGCTACGTCGCCGCCTGGAACGAGACCGACCCCGCCACCCGCGCCAAGGCCGTGGCCGAGCTGTGGACCGAGGACGCCACCTACACCGACCCGCTGGCCGACGTGGCCGGGCACGACGGGATCGCCGCCGTGATCGAGGCCGCGCAGGGCATGTTCCCCGGCCTCGTCTTCACCCCCGGCGACCAGTACGACGCCCACCACCACACCGCCCGCTTCACCTGGCACCTCGGCCCCGAGGGCGGCGACCCGGTGGCGATCGGCTTCGACGTGGTCGAACTGGCCGAGGACGGCAGGATCCGCAAGGTCCTCGGCTTTCTCGACAAGGTCCCCTCCTGACCCTGTTGTCCCCCTGCCGGACGGCCACCCCGCAACGGGCCCGGCCCGGCACCGGAAGCCGCTCCCGCGGCGGCCACCCGATCCCGCTGAGGGAGCCGGCCCCTCCCTCAGCGCCCTTGACCCAGCGCAATGGCCCCCGGCCCCCGGCCCCCGGAACATGTTCCGGGGGCCGTCTCCGTATTCACCCCGATGAAATCCATTTGCTCTTCCCCCACCCCCATCGGACAATGTGGCCTCGTGCGCCATCGAGTGAGACGCCTTGTTCGTCACCTTTCCATCGACCTGAGCCCGCTGCGCGATTCACGCGACTACCGGCTGCTCTTCAGTTCAGGCGTCATCACGATGTTCGGCACGATGATCGCCATGGTGGCGGTGCCGTACCAGATGAAGGAGCTCACCGACTCCTACCTGGCGGTCGGCCTGGTGAGCCTGGCGGAGTTCGTGCCGATGGTGGTGTGCGGCCTGTGGGGCGGGGCCATCGCCGACGCGCTCGACCGCCGCAAGATCATCGTGCTGAGCGAGCTGGGCCTGCTGATCACCTCTTCGGCGCTCATGGTCAACGCGATGCTGCCCGACCCTCAGGTCTGGGTCCTGTACGTGATGGGCGCCGTCTCCACGGGCATCGCCTGCCTGCAACGGCCCAGCCTCGAAGCGGTCATCCAGCAGGTGGTCAGGCACGACCAGCAGAGCGCGGCGGCCGTGCTGTCGAGCCTGCGCTGGAACTTCGGCGCCATCGTCGCCCCGGCGCTCGCCGGTCTCCTGCTCGCCCAGTACGGCCCCGCACTGGCGTACGGGCTCGACTCGCTGACGTTCCTGCTGTCGTTGCTCCTGCTGTGGCGGGTCAGTTCGCTCCCGCCGTCCGAGGACGCCGCCCCGGCGTCACTGAAGTCGCTGGTCGAGGGCGTACGGTACGCGGTGAGCCGCCACGACCTGATGGGCACGTACCTGGTGGACATCGCGGCGATGGTGTTCGCGATGGCGACGGCGCTCTACCCGTTCCTGGCCGACGAGCTGCGGGCACCCGGGGCGCTGGGCCTGTTCTACTCGGCCGCCGCCGTGGGCGCCCTGGTCGCCTCGGTCACCGGCCGGTGGACGGCCCGCGTGCAGCGCCACGGCCTGGGCGTCATCGTCGCCGCCACCCTCTGGGGCGTCGCGGTGGCGCTGACCGCCCTGGCCCCGAACGTCTGGCTGATCTTCGTCTGCATCGCGCTCGCCGGAGCCGCCGACATGATCAGCGGCATCTTCCGCATGACCATGTGGAACCAGACGATCCCCCAGGAGTTCCGCGGCCGCCTGGCCGGCATCGAGTTGCTCTCCTACGCCAGCGGCCCGATGCTCGGCAACGCCCGGGCCGGCCTGATGGCGAACCTCGGCGGCACCCGCTTCTCCCTCGGCGCCGGCGGCCTGCTGTGCGTAGGCGCCGTCCTCGCCCTGGCCGCCGCCCTCCCCAGATTCCGCCGGTACGACGCCAGAACCGACGAACACGCCCTCACCGAAAAGGCCCGCCGCGAAGCCACCCTCCAGACTTCCACCCAGGAATCCCCCGCCTGACCACCCCCGAGCCGACCCGCCCCACACCACCTGCGCATCCGCCTCCGAGCGAACCCGCCCTTGCACCACCTGCGCATCCACGACCGGAACAACCGCCCGCAGCACCAACGGACCGGCCGTCACCCGGGCCGGACCGCCTACCCGGCCCGCCCCTCCGCCTGCGCGAACGCCCGCAGCGCCGCAACATCCGAGTGAACGGTGGTCACGTAGGACTCCACCCACTCCCTGATCCCATCGAACCCACTCCCGGCGAGCAGCCGCTCCCCCACCCGCGTGGCATCGAGCGGCGTCGAGCGCAGGGTGACCGCGCCGGTCTCCCCGTCGAGCAGCGCCCAGTGCGCGCCGCCTCTCCCGTACGGCATCCCGACGGAACCCGGGTTGACCACCAGCACCCGATCGGCCAGCCGGGCGAAGGGCATGTGGGTGTTGCCCAGCACCACGGTGTCGGCAACCTCCCCCGCCAGCACCTCGGCCCACCGCTCGAGGGAGCTGTCGACGAGGATCATCTCCTCGTCGCTACGCGGCGTGGCGTGCACGAACAGCACCGTGCCGAGCCGGCCCAGCTCCAGCACCCGCCGATCGGGCAACGCGGCCAGCAACTCGACCTGGTCGGGACGCAACCGCTGCGCCGCCCACTGTGAGATCGCGTACGCGCTGGGCTTCCCGCGGACCGCCTCCACCAGCTCGCGGTCGGCGTTGCCGTTGACCCAAACGGCCCGCTCCCCCAGCTCGACCAGCGCGTCGAGCGTCTCGACCGGCATCGGCCCGGCCGCCATGTCGCCAGTGAGCAGGATGCGGTCGGCGGCGGCCACCTCGGGCTCGGCCAGCACGGCTTCGAGGGCGGGCAGCACCCCATGGATGTCGGACAGCACGGCGACTCGCATGCCTCCACCCTTCCACCGGCCACCGCCCGTCCAGGCCGTTGTTCGCGCCCGATGAACGCTGTTCGCCACCGACGAACCCGCCGCCCGCACACAAGGCACTCTTCACAGAACCCGGCGAAACTCTTCACACTCAACAAGTCGCCTCAAACGAAGAGGTCCCATGCATACGCAGCAGCAGGCCCCCTCCACACCAACCAGGCGATCACCACACCGATGGGTTTCTGGGGTGGAGTGCGGAGCCCCTCGCCCCACCATGCGTGTGGTCTACGCGCCCGGCAGCAGGCGGTCTTCTCTCAGTGACCAAGGACTCTCAGGGACCAAGGACTCTCAGGAAACAGACTTCTCACGAAAGCAGGCGACGATCCCCCTCACCCGGATCAGAGCCGGCCCCGCACTTGCGTCAGCCGGACTCCCGCCAGCCTTCGTACCGCTCCACCAGCTCGTCCACCTTGGTCAGCCGGCTCTCGTCCAGCCCTTCGACGACGACCAGCCATTGGGCGTCCTCCGCGTCGTCCTCCCCGGCCAGCGTCTCGCGGACCACCCGCGGCTCACCGAGCTCGGGAAACCACTCCCCCAGCGTCTCAGCGACCTTTTCGGCATCATCCCGTTCACCGAACACCAACAGCTGCCTCATGCGGCCGATTCTCCCGAGTCGAGCCTGTCCGTCTCAACTTCGCCACCGATCCGCATGCGTGCATGCCTGTTCACGTGGCGTGAGGGCAAGAGATTGGCAGCGCTGCGACATGACCATGGCTGCCGGAGCGGCGATCACCAAGATCACGCCTGCTCCCTGACTGGGTGTTCCCCCATGCGGTCATCGGTCGCGGGGCCAGCTTTTTCGAGGCCAAGGATGTTGCGCCGGCTGTCGAAGTGGTCTCCCCCGATTCCGCGGTACGCGACAGAGGACGCAAGCCCGTTCTCTACGCGATGGCCGGCATCCCTCATCACTGGCGGATCGAAGAAATCCACGACAAGCCGACGTCTTCGTTCACGACATCGACCGGCCACGAAGTCCTCCTTCATCACCGGCTCACGGTCTCGTTCGACATCGATCTCGACAAGCTGTACGTCCCCCGAACCCGACAGGGCCGGCGAGGCGTTCCGCCGCACCGGCCCTCACTCCTCGGGTCAGCCGCTCCGCAGCTGCGCTCCCACCCGGTCGGCTGCCAGCGCCACCGCCGCGTCGCGCGCCGCCGTCGTCTCCTCGACCGTCAGCGTACGGTCACCCGCCCGGAACCGCATGGTGTAGGCGAGCGACTTGTTCCCCTCGCCCACCTGCTCCCCGGTGTACACGTCGAACAGCCGGATCGACTCCAGCAGCTCACCGGCCCCGTCGCGCAGCGCGGCCTCCACGTCGGCCACCGGCGTGAAGTCGGGCACGACCAGCGCGACGTCCTGCGTGGCCACCGGGTAGGCCGACACCGCGGGCGTCTCGACCGGGCCGGGCATGACGGCCTCCAGCCGCGACAGCTCCAGTTCCATCGCCACCGTACGCGGGGGCAGCCCGTACGCCTCGATGACCCGCGGATGCAGCTCGCCGGCGTGCCCCACCAGCGTGTCGCCCACGTAGAGGGCGGCGCACCGGCCGGGGTGCCAGGGCTCGTGCTGGTCGGCGCTGACGGACAGCTCCACCCGGGACTCCCCCGCGACCAGGCGCGCGGCCTGCACCGCGTCGGCCCACGAGGCCGCGCGGCCCGCGCCCCACCAGCCGGACCGTTCGAACTCCCCGGCCAGCACCGCCGCGACCCGCAGCGGCTGGTCGGGCAGCGCCGCCTCGATCGAGGCCAGCTCCTCGGCGGTCGGCCGGCGCTCGACGCCGAGCACCGGCGCCACCTCGGGCGCGCCCTCACGCGGCCGGTAGACCGGCCCCATCTCGAACAGCGCCACGTCGGAGAAGCCACGCCCGACGTTGCGCACCAGGGTCCTGAGCAACCCCGGCAGCAGCGTCGTGCGCATCAGCGGCTCGTCTTCAGACAGCGGGTTGGCCAGCCGCATGGCGACGCGCCGCGCGTCCTCGGCGGGCAGCAGCAGGCGGTCGAAGTCGGCGGGGCTGATGAACGGGTAGCTCAGCACCTCGACGTAGCCGCCCTCGGCCAGCGCCCGGCCGACCCGGCGGCGCAGCCGCTGCCCCTCGGTGAGCCCGGCGCCCGCGGGGGCGGAGGGCAGCACCGACGGCAGGCTCTCGTAGCCTTCCAGCCGGATGACCTCTTCGGCCAGGTCGTTGGGGTCGGTGAGGTCGGGCCGCCACGACGGCGGCGTGACCGTGATCATGTCGTCGCCGGTGACGGCCAGCTTGGCGGCCAGCGCGCCGCCGGTCACCACGCCGGTCGGGTCGACGCCGCCCTGCCGCACGGCCGGGTCGGCGCCGTCGGTGACGACGCACCCGATCTGCTCCAGCCGCGCCACCACGGTGTCCTTCGAGTACGGCACGCCCGCCACGACTCCCGGGTAGCCCGCCGGGATCGCGATGCGCGCGGGCGACACCTCGGCCTCGGCGTGGGTGACACCCGGGTGCACGGTCGCGCCGCCCAGCTCGGCCAGCATCCGCACGGCCTTGTAGGAGGCGACGAGCGGCAGCTCGCGGTCGACGCCCCGCTCGAACCGCTTGGAGGCCTCGGAGACCAGCCCGTGCCGGCGCGACTCGCGCGAGATGCCGGTCGCGGAGAAGTGGGCCGCCTCGATGACGATGTCGGTCGAGGAGCCGGAGATCTCGGTCTCCAGACCGCCCATCGTTCCGGCCAGCGAGATCGGCCCCGACTGGTCGGTGATGAGGATGTCGTCGGGGTCGAGCTCGCGCACCACGTGGTCGAGCGTCTCCAGCCGCTCACCGGCCGCGGCCCGCCGTACGACGATCTCGCCGGTGAGCCTCTCCCGGTCGAACGCGTGCAGCGGCTGCCCGAGCTCCAGCATCAGGTAGTTGGTGACGTCGACGGCCGGCGACACGGGACGCATGCCGGCCCGCATGAGACGTACGCGCATCCACAGCGGCGTCTGGGCGGCCGGGTCGAAACCGGTCACCTCGCGCAGCACGAACCGGTCGCACGCCGTCGAGTCGCCGATGGAGGCCGGCCAGGCCGGCTCGGTCGCGGCGGGCAGCTCGACGTCGGCGGGGTCGCGGAAGGCCACCCCGAACGCCGTCGCCGCCTCGCGCGCCACGCCCCTGATCGACAGGGCGTAGCCGATGTCGGGCGTGATCTCCAGCTCGATCACGTCCTCGCGCAGCTGCAGCAGCTCGACCACGTCGGTGCCGATGGGCGTGCCGGCGGGCAGCACCATGATGCCGTTGTGGTCGTCGCCCAGTCCGAGCTCGCGCTCGGAGCAGATCATGCCCTCGGACATGCGCCCGTACGTCTTGCGCGCCCCGACCGCGAAGCCGCCGGGCAGCACGCCGCCGGGCAGCACGACGGGCACGCGGTCGCCGACGGCGAAGTTCGTGGCGCCGCAGACGATCATCCGCGGCTCGGCCTCGCCCGTCTCGACCTTGCAGTGCCGGATCGGCTTCTTGAAGCCGGTCAGCTCCTCGATCTCGAGGACCTCGCCGACGACGACGTTCTTGACGTCGTGGCCGTACGAGGTGATCGACTCGAGCTTGAGCCCGGCCGCGGTGAGCTTGTCGGCCACCTCGTGGGCGGTGACCGCCGGGAGATCGGCGTACTCCCGCAGCCAGGAAAGCGGGACCTTCATCAGATCTCCATTCCGAACGGGAGGGTGAAGCGCACGTCGCCCTCGACCATGTCACGCATGTCCTCGGCGTTGTGGCGGAACATGAGCGTCCGCTCGATGCCCATGCCGAACGCGAACCCGGAGTAGCGCGACGGGTCGATGCCGCACGCGATCAGCACGCGCGGGTTGACCATGCCGCAGCCGCCCCACTCGATCCAGCCCTCCGACTTGCACGTGCGGCAGGGCGGGTTGCCGGGGACGGCCGAGGCGCCGCGGCAGACGAAGCACTTCAGGTCCATCTCGGCGGACGGCTCGGTGAACGGGAAGTAGTTGGGCCGGAACCGGGTCGTGATGCCCTTGCCGAACATCACCTCCGCGAACCGGTCGAGCGTGCCCTTGAGGTGGGCCATCGTCAGGCCCTCGTCGACGGCCAGCCCCTCGGTCTGGTGGAAGACCGGGGTGTGGGTGGCGTCGAGCTCGTCGGTGCGGAAGGTCTTGCCCGGCGAGATCACGTAGACCGGCAGCTCGCGCTGCAGCAGCGCCCGGACCTGCACCGGCGAGGTCTGCGTGCGCAGCACCATGCCGGACTCGGTGGACCCGACGAAGAACGTGTCGTGCTCGCTGCGGGCGGGGTGGTCCTTGGCGATGTTGAGCGCGTCGAAGTTGAACCACTCGCCTTCGAGGTCGGGCCCCTCGGCCACCTCGTATCCCATGGCGACGAACGCGTCGGCGATGCGCTCCTGCAACGTGGTCAGCGGGTGGCGGGCGCCACGCGGGCGGCGGTCCCACGGCAGGGTGACGTCGACGGTCTCCTCGACGAGCACCCGTGCGTCGCGCTCGGCCTCCAGCTCGGACTGGCGGGCGGCCAGCGCCTCGTTGATCGCCTTGCGCGCGGTGCCGACGCGCTTGCCGGCCTCGGCGCGGGCGGCCGGCGGCAGCGCGCCGATCTCGCGGTTGGCCAGGGCGATGGGCGAGCGGTCACCCGCGTGCGCCAGCCTGGCCTGCTTGAGTGCGTCGAGGTCGCCGGCCGCCTTGATCGCAGCGATGGCGTCGGCCTCCATGCGCGACACCTCGTCGGCATGCAACGGTGTCACCTCGACGGGGTCGTAGTCAGACAAGAGTGAGCTCCGTATCCAGGGCTTGAGCGGAAAAGAGTCTAGTGGGGCCCGCCCACCGGGGCCGACTCGCTCACTACGGGGTGGCGAAGTCGGGTGTGCCGGTGGGCACGGTAAATCGGAACTCCGCCCCGCCCTCGGGCGCGCGCTGCACGATGATCGTGCCGCCGTGCGCCTCGACCAGGCCCTTGACGATGAACAGGCCGAGCCCGGTGCCGCCACGGCGACGGCTGTTGCCGCCCCGCCAGAACTGCCGGAAGACACGCGGAGCCAGCTCGGGCTCGATGCCCTCGCCCTCGTCGCGCACCGACACGGCCACTCCCCATCCGACGGACTCGATCTCCATGGTCACGGTGCCGCGCCCGTGGCGCACCGCGTTCTCCACCAGGTTACCCAGGATCTGGTCGATCTTGTCCTGGTCGAGCCACGTCTCGGGCAGGTCCTCGCCGACGACGAGGCGGAAGCGCTCCTCCGGCTCGCCGGCCGCCACCCGGCCGGCGATGAGCCGGCGCGCCCGCGCGGGCAGGTCGACGACCTGGCGGCGCACCTCCAGCCGGCCGGACTCGATGCGGGAGACGTCGAGCAGCTCGGTGATCAGCCGGGTGACGCGGTCGGCGTCGTTGTTGACGGTCTCGAGCATGACCAGCTTCTGCTCTTCGGTGAAGCGTGACCACTTGGCCAGCAGCGTCGCGGTGAACCCCTTGACGCTGGTGAGCGGCGATCGCAGCTCGTGGGCCACGGTGGAGACCAGGTCGGCGCGGCTGCGCTCCAGCCGGGCGCGGGCGCCGCCGTCGCGCAGGGTGATCGTGACGCGCTCGACCTCGCCGCCGCGCTCGGGCTCGCGCATGAGCCGGGCCGCGACGTAGAGCTCCTGGCCGCCCGGCAGGTGCAGCGGCCGCTCCGGCACCCGGATGCGGGTACGCAGCCCGCCCTCGGGGTCGAGCGCCTTCCACCAGTCGCGGCCGTCGTGGTCGCGGAACGGGAAGACGTCGCTCATGTGCCTGCCGACCGCGCGCTCCATCGTGACGCCGGTGAGGCGGACGGCGGCGCGGTTGACGGCCAGCACACAGCCGTAACGGTCGGCCACGATGAGGCCGTCGGGAAGGTCGTCGATGGCTATCGTGCACGAGGCGGCCACCAGCCGCCCCTCGCCGTCTGCGCCGTGCACGACCCCGCCTCCTCCGCCTACAACGCCGACAATAGCGGGTTTCCGGCCGCCTAGGGCACCCGCTGCGCCCGGGCCGAGGAGTAAAGGCATACCGCCGCGGCGGTGGCCAGGTTCAGGCTTTCGGCCTGTCCGTAGATGGGCACGCGCACCACATCGTCCGCCTCGGCGAGTATCTCCTCCGGAAGCCCCCAGGCCTCGTTTCCGAAGATCCACGCTGTCGGTCCCGAAAGATCGACATCGTCGAGCGTGTGCTTGCCCGCGCCGTCGGCAGCCAGCACGCGCAGCCCCCGCTCCCTGAGTTGACGCACGGCGACCCCGACCGGTGCACCGATGACGACGGGCAGATGGAAAAGACTTCCCGCGCTCGCGCGCACGCACTTGCCGTTGTACGGGTCGACGGAGGCGTCGGTGAAGACCACCGTGTTGGCGCCGGCGGCGTCGGCCGCCCGCAGCACCGTGCCGGCGTTGCCGGGGTCGCGCACGTGCGCGAGCATCGCGACCAGCCGCGGCTCCCCCTTCAGGCCCTCCTCCAGCGGCACGTGGAGGAGCCGGCAGACGGCCAGCAGCCCCTGCGGGGTCACGGTCTGCGACAGCTCCGACATGACCTCGCCGCTGGCGCGGTGGACGGGCACGCCCTTGAGCGTGGCTTCGGTGATGAGCTCGGGGTGGCGCAGTTCGGCCTCTGCCGTGCTGAACAGCTCCAGTGTCACGCCGTCGAGCTTGAGCGCCTCGCGCACCGCCTGCGGCCCCTCGGCCAGGAACCGGCGGTCCTGCTCGCGGAAGGCGCGCTTCGTGAGCCGCCGGGCCGCCTTGACCCGCGGCGATCTCACGTTGGTCAGCTCGGACCCGGCCATCAGATCAACTCCCCGTCTCCCCCAGTCGTACAGACAGCGAAGGGCCCACCGGCATCGGTGGGCCCTTCGGTTAAGGCAATGTGCTTCAGCTCGCGGCCGGAGCGTTCACGTTCGCCGGCAGCGCCTTCTTGGCGGCCTCGACGAGCGTGGCGAAAGTCTGGCTGTCGTTGACCGCGAGGTCGGCCAGGATCTTACGGTCGACCTCGATGTTGGCCAGGCGCAGACCCTGGATGAGACGGTTGTACGTCATGCCGTTCTGCCTGGCGGCGGCGTTGATGCGCTGAATCCACAGACGACGGAAAGCACCCTTGCGGTCCTTGCGGTCCCGGTAGGCGTACGTCATCGAGTGGAGCATCTGCTCCTTGGCCTTGCGGTAGAGCCGCGACCGCTGACCGCGGTAACCGGCGGCCCGTTCCAGAACGACCTTGCGCTTCTTCTTGGCGTTGAGCGCCCGCTTCACGCGTGCCATGTTTCTTCTCCCCGGGGGTTCGCGCTACTTGCCGAGCAGCTTCTTGATCTTCTTGGAGTCGGCGTCGGAAAGGACGACCTCGTTCTTGAGACGGCGCGTCAGCGTGGACGACTTCCACTCGTTGTAGTGCGCGCGGTTGGCACGGCGACGCTTGAGCTTGCCGGTGCCGGTGAGCCGGAACCGCTTCTTCGCACCGCTGTGCGTCTTCATCTTCGGCATGTCGCCGTCTCTCCTCGTTTCGGTCGTGCCGGTGGCCGGGCCGGTGGTGGCCGACCCGGTCGCGGCGTCCTACGTCTGCCGGTGGCTGCTGGGGTTGCTGTCAAGGCTAACCCCAACTGCGGGTCACGCTTCCTGTGCGGAAGGCTCCTCGTCGCCACGCTGCGCCTTGGCTGCGGCCTTTTCGGCCTTGGCCTCGGCTTTCTTCTTGTGCGGACCGATCACCATGATCATGTTACGGCCGTCCTGCTTGGCGTGGGACTCCACGAAGCCGAGCTCCTGGACGTCCTCCGCCAGCCGCTGCAGCAGCCGGAAGCCGAGCTCCGGCCGGGACTGCTCGCGTCCGCGGAACATGATCGTGACTTTGACCTTGTCTCCGGCCTTCAGGAACCGCACCACGTGACCCTTCTTGGTCTCGTAGTCGTGCGGGTCGATCTTCGGCCGGAGCTTGATCTCCTTGATGATCGTGTGCGCCTGATTCTTGCGCGCCTCGCGCGCCTTCATCGCGGACTCGTACTTGAACTTGCCGTAGTCCATGAGCTTGCACACGGGCGGTCGAGCCGTGGCCGCGACCTCGACGAGGTCGAGGTCGGCCTCCTGGGCGAGCTTGAGAGCATCGTGAATCGAGACGATGCCCACCTGCTCGCCGTTCGGGCCCACGAGGCGAACCTCGGGAACTCGGATACGCTCGTTGATGCGGGGCTCAGTGCTGATGGGGCCTCCTAGGTTTGCGATCCCTACGTGCTCGTCGTACTGGGGCTTTACGCGTTCCCTCGAATGCGAAAAGCCCCGCACGTCGCGCATGCGGGGCCACTGAGCTCTGTGGCTTAGCGGCCTCGAGCTCCCCGGAGAGTCCGGCGTGATCCTGGACCCGGCCACCTTTCGGCGACTCGGGTGGGAGGGAGACCTCCGCTTGCGCGTCCAGCAAACATGCCGGACCGATCAGAGAGCTACACTACCACAACCACGGCGGGCGTTCGAATCATCCCGAGCGGGGTCACTTCCGGGACACGCCCTCGCAAAGGGTTCGCCAGCTCTCACGACAGGGCCGTTCGGCGGCGCAGTTCGGCCTCCCCCGCCTCCCGCATGGCCTGCACCGGCACACCGGCCTGGCCGGTCATCAGCTCCACCTGCCGCACCGCCTGGTGCAGCAGCATCTCGAAGCCCCCGATCACCGTGCCGCCCGCTGCCTGGACGGCCGAGGCCGCCCGGGTCGGCCACGGCGCGTAGATCACGTCGAACAGCGCCGGCACGCACGCCAGCCGGTCGGCGAAGGCGTCGGCGGCCCCGCCCGGCAGCGTCGAGACCACGAGGTCGACTCCCGTGAACGCGTCGAGCTTGTCGAACGTCTCCACCGCCAGCGCCACGCCGAGCCGCTCGGCCACCCGCGCGGTCTCCCCCGCCCGCGCGGGATCGCGTACGAGCAGCGTCGCGGAGTACAGGCCCAGGTTGCGCAGCGCCGCCAGCGCGGAGGCCGCCGTGGCGCCGCCGCCCAGCACGGCCGCCGAGCGCGGCGCCGCCACCCCGGCCTCGGCCAGGGCGCGCTCGATGCCGTAGACGTCGGTGTTGTCGCCGTGTCGCCGCCCGTCGCGGAAGACCACGGTGTTGGCCCCGCCCACCTCGACGGCCGGCTCGGCGACCGTGTCGAGCAGCGGCAGCACGGCACGTTTGAGCGGCATGGTGAGCGACAGCCCGGCCCACACGTCGTCGCCGGGCTCACCCCTGACCGGCCGCAACGCCTCCAGCATGCCGGCCAGCCCCGCCTCGTCGCACTCGAACGCCTCGTAGCTCCACGCGTCGAGGCCCATCGCGCGGTAGGCCGCCCTGTGCAGGCAGGGCGAGAGCGAATGGCCGATGGGCGACCCCATCACCGCAGCGCGCATCCCCACTCCTTCCGAACAGGACGACCCTATCGCCGTCCGTCCGGCGCTCGGACGGACGGCGATCCGGGGATCAGCCGCCGCAGCCGCCGTTCGCCCTGCACTCGGCCACCAGGGCCTGGCGCTCGGTCTCCGTGGTGGCGAACTTGGTGACGTTGCTCTTCTCGTCGGTGGCGACGAAGAACAGCCAGTCGCCGTCGGCCGGGTTGAGCGCCGCCTCGATGGCGTGGTCACCGGGATTGGTGATCGGGCCGGGCGGCAGCCCATGGCGCCTGTAGGTGTTGTACGGGGACTTGCTCTCCAGCTCGGCATGGGTCGCGTAGGTGCGGAACTTGCCGAGCGCGTACATCACCGTGCTGTCCATCGACAGCGTCATCGGCGGGTCGTGGTCCAGCCGGTTGTAGATGACGCGGGCGATCTTCGACATGTCCTCGACGCGCCCGGCCTCGGCCTGGATGATGCTGGCGATGGTCATGATCTCGTGCGGGGTGTGCCCGAGCGCCTTGGCGCCCTCCTCGAGCTCGATGCTCTTCGCGGTCTGCCGGTACCGCTCGACCATCGCCGCGAGCATCTGCTTCGGGGTGGTCTTCGGCTGGAACTCGTACGTGGCGGGGAAGGCGTAGCCCTCGAGCTTGCCCTTGGCGTACGACGGGAGGTCGAGGCCCTCGGCGTCCTTGGCCGCGGCCTGGAACTCCTTGATCGGTTTGCCGGTCTTCTCCGCCAGCTTGGGCAACATCTGGGACAGCCGCAGGCCTTCCGCGATCGTCACGGTGGCGAGCAGGCGGTTGTCGGGGTTGAGCAGGCCCACCGCGGCGGCGGCCGACATCCGCTTGCGCATCTTGTACTCGCCGGGCTGCAGCTTGTCGCTCATGTTGGCGTTGCCGACGGCGTTGGTGAACGCCCTCGCGCTGGCCACGACGCCCTGCTGCTCCAGCTCCAGTGCCACGTCGGAGGCGCTCTGGCCGTCCTTGATCTCGATGACGACCTCGCCGGCGCCCTGGCCGGTGAAGTCGTCGGGCACGAGAGCGTCGTTGATCCACCGGTAGCCGTAGTATCCGCCGCTGCCGATGATCCCGGCCAGCACGACGAAGGCGAGCAGCGGCGCCAGGAAACGGCCCCTGCCGCGGCGCCGGCGCCGCCTGCGGGATGTGCGTCTACCGCCCCGGGCGCCGGACCGGGTGGACCCGTCGTCCTCGGCGCCGAGCAGCGTGTTGAGGTCGAGATCGTTCATAGGTGCGCTGGCCAATCTCCCGGTGCCGCCCGCCGGACGTCAAGCGGAACTGCCCAACCGGCTGGGGTCACCGAGCGGAACTGGGGGGTCCGCCGGGCATGCTCCCACGACCAGCGGAGATCACTCTGGGTAGCCATGCTAGGGGACGAAAAGAGGACGTATGCCCCTTTTGAGGGGTCTCGTACCGGAACGAGAGGAAGGTCAGCGAACATCAGTTCGTCCCGAGGTTCTTGTTCAGCTCTTCCCGGTATCTCACGAACTCGCTCTCTTTGTCGGTGAATTTGGTGATTCTATGCGCAGGATCCGTCGTTACAAACCAATACCAATCACCTTTGGCAGGGTTCAGGGCGGCTATCAGGGCCTTCTCTCCGGGATTCGCGATGGGTCCCGGAGGCAGTCCCTTGCGGCGATACGTGTTGTAGGGAGAGCTCACCTTGGTGTCGCTCTCCGTGACCTTCAGAGTGCGGCGGTTCTGCGCGTACAGGACGGTGCTGTCGATCTCCAGCGGGGCGTCCTTGGCCAGGCGGTTGTAGATCACCCTGGAGATCTTCGGGTAGTCCTCGTCGGTGCCGCCCTCGGCCTGGATGAGGCTGGCCACCGTGACGGCCTCGAGCGGGTCCAGCTTCACCTGCTTCGCCTTCTCCTCCAGGCCCACGTGGCGCGCCGCCTGGGTGAAGCGCTCGACCATCGCCGCCAGCACGTCGACCGCCGTGTCGCCGGGCTCGATCTCGTACGTGGCCGGGAACAGGAAGCCTTCCAGGCCCCGGGCGTACTCGGGCAGGCCGACCAGCTCCTTGTCGACGCTCTGGAGCTCCTTGAGCGGGATGCCGGCCTGCTTCGCGACGCGGGCGAACACCTCGGAGACCCGCAGCCCCTCGGGCACCGTGACCCGCTTCACCACCCGGGAGGCGGGCGCGAGCAGCAGGTCGAGCGCGGCCGTGGCGGCCATGCCCTTGCGCAGCCGGTAGTGGCCCGGCCGCAGCCGGTCGCTCACGGCGCGGTCCTCCGTCGCCCGGACGAACGACTCGGCGCTCGCCACGACCCCCGCCTCCTCCAGCGTGGAGCCGATGGCCGCCGCACTGGACCCGGGCGCGATGCGCACCGTCACGGCGGCGCTGCCCGTCCCCTCGAAGTCATCAGGACTCAGGTACGGCTTCAGCAGCGCCACCGCCCCCGCGCCGATCACCAGCACCCCGGCGACCAGCCCCGCGGACAACAGCCCCGCCTTCCGCAGCGCCCGCCTCCGACGAGCCGCCCCCTGGACTTCGCGACCCTCACGACGGGCGCGGTCCTCCTCACCAGAGGACGCACCCCGCCGGAAACCGCCGAAACGCCCGCCACTCTCGTGACGGCCGTCCTCCCCGGAGTCGTCGAACGACGCCCCGGCGTGGGACCCCCCGGACCGCCTGCCGCCTTCGGGGGCTCGCCCACCATCTTCCGCCGCAGTGGGCCGGACAGTCTCCGGCCGCCCACCGCCGCCGGCCGATCGCTCAGCGCGACCCACCTGCTCAGCGGCGCCCTTCAGCCCAACACCGCCAGCCTGACCAGCACCGCTTGGCGATCGCGCATCGTCGCCCATCTGGTCGGGGCCGCCTGTCGCTTGCTCAGCGTCGCCCGGCTGATCGGGGCCGCCTGCCGCCTGCCCGCGATCGCCCGTCTGATCGGGGCCGCCTGCCGCGTGCCCGGGGCGGGAACCGCCCAAGTCCCCGCGTCCGGCCTGACTTGGGGTCCCGCCAGGTTGCTCGGCACTCACCGCCTCATCGGGCGGCACGGCCGGGTGCTGAGCACCCGGCGCTCGTTCACTGCGCGCTGGGCCGTCCACGCCCTCGGGCCACACGTCGCCCTCCGGCTCCCGGCCGCGCGTGCGGTCGGGAGCCTCCGCCGCCGCGGCAGCGGTGCCGTCGGGCGGCTCTCCCGTGCCGGTGGTGTCGTCAGGCGGGGACGCCGCGTCGGGCATGGTGTCGTCCCGCTGGAACGGGATCATGTCGCCGAGGTCGTCGTCGTTCTCAGGAGTCCTGGTCACGCGACCACCCCGCCGGCGAGCCGGGCCGGTGCCCGGAACCTGTGCCGCCCGCTCATGAGGCAGGTCCGTCGGCCGCGGTGGGCGGTTCGACGGGCCTGCCTGGTGGTCTTTCTGTGGCACGTTCGGAGTCGAGGGCGTCCTGCAGCAGCACGACCGCGGCCGCCTGGTCGACGACGCCCTTCTGCTTCTTGGCGCGTACGCCGCTGGCCCGCAGGCCGTGCTGCGCCGCGACCGTGGTGAGTCGTTCGTCGAACAGCCGCACGGGCGTCGGCGCCAGCCGTGCGGCCAGCTTGGTGGCGAACTCGCGCGCCAGCCCGGCCGCCTGGCCCTCACGCCCGGACAGCGAGGTGGGCAGCCCCACCACGACCTCGATCGCCTCGTGCTCGGCGACGATCGCGGCGATGCGGTCGAGGTCGCCCTTGCCCCGCCTGACAGTCTCCACCGGCGTGGCCAGCAGGCCCGACGGGTCACTGCGGGCCACACCGATGCGTACGGAACCGACGTCGACGCCGATCCGCGAACCGAACCTCATGTCAGCCGAGCTGCCCCGCGACGGCCTCCTCAACCAGGCGCAGCGCGTCGCCGATCGCCTCCGGTCGTGAGCCGCCACCCTGCGCGACGTCGTCCTTGCCGCCACCGCCACCCCCAAGAGCCTTGGCGGCGACGCCGACCAGCTGCCCGGCCTTGAGCCCCCGCTCGCGCCCCGCCTCGTTGACCGCGGCAACCACCACGGGCCGGTCGGAGGGGGCACCGGCGATCACGACGACCGCCGGCCGGTCGGCCGGGAACCTGCCACGCACGTCAAGCGCGAGCTTACGCAGGTCGTCGGCACCGGTTCCATCAGGCGCGCGGTGTGTCACGACGGAGACACCCCGCAGGTCGCGGGCCTGGGAGACGAGATCGCCGGCCACCTGGAGCACCTGGGCCGAGCGGACCTTCTCCAGCTCCTTCTCTGCCGTGCGCAGCCGGGTGACGATGCCCTCGATGCGCTCGGGCAGCTCCTCGCGGCGGGCCTTGAGCTGCTCGGTGAGCTGGGCGACGAGCACGCTCTCACGCGCCAGGAAGCGGAAGGCGTCGATGCCGACGAGCGCCTCGACGCGGCGCACGCCCGCGCCGACCGACTGCTCGCCCAGCACCTTGACCAGGCCGAGCTGGCCGGAGCTGTGGACGTGGGTGCCGCCGCACAGCTCGCGGGAGTAGTCGCCGATCTCGACGACGCGGACCTCGTCGCCGTACTTCTCGCCGAACATCGCGAGGGCGCCCATCGCCCGGGCCTCCGCCTGCGAGGTGTAGAAGGCGTTGACCTGGAGGTCGTTGATGAGCACGGCGTTGACTTCGTCCTCGACGTCGCGCAGCACGCTCGCCGGCACCGCGCCCGCCGCGGTGAAGTCGAAGCGGAAGCGGCCCGGGGAGTTCTCCGAGCCGGCCTGCGCCGCCGTCTCGCCGAGCGCGTTCTTGAAGCCACGGTGGACGAGATGGGTGGCGCTGTGGCTGCGCGAGATCGCGCGGCGGCGCTCGATGTCGATCTCGGCCTGCGCCTCGTCGCCGACCCTGAGCTCGCCGATGCGGATCTTGCCGCGGTGGACGACGAGCCCGGGCAGCGGCTGCTGCACGTCGAGGATGTCGACCTCGGCGCCGCTGGTGCGGATGACACCCTGGTCGGCGAGCTGGCCACCGCCCTCGGCGTAGAACGGCGTGCGCTGGAGCACCACCTCGACGGTGGAGCCCTCACCCGCCACCGGCACCGACGCGCCGTCGACGAGGATGCCGACCACGCTGGTGTCGGCCTCGGTCTGGTCGTAGCCGAGGAACTCGACCTTCCCGGCGCTCTCCAGCAGGTGGCCGAAGACGGAGATGTCGGCGTTGCCGGTCTTCTTCGCCGCCGCGTCGGCCTTGGCCGCCGCCTTCTGCTCCTTCATCAGGCGGCGGAAGCCCTCTTCGTCGACCTTGAGCCCCTGCTCGGCCGCCATCTCCAGCGTGAGGTCGATGGGGAAGCCGTAGGTGTCGTGGAGCTTGAACGCCTGGTCGCCGGAGAGCGTCGTGCCGGACTTGCGCTTGGTCTCCTCCACCGCCACGTCGAAGATCGCCGTACCGGTGCGGAGCGTGCCGAGGAAGCTCGCCTCCTCCGCGTCGATGATCCCGTGGATCTGCGGCGCGTCGACCCTGAGCTGAGGGTACTGCTCGCCCATGACGTTGATCGCGACGTCGGTCAGCTCGTGCATGTAGCGGTCGTCGCCGGAGCCGAGCATGCGCAGGTTGCGCACGGAACGGCGCAGGATGCGGCGCAGGACGTAGCCGCGGCCCTCGTTGCCGGGCAGGACGCCGTCGGCCACCAGCATCGTGCCGGTGCGGACATGGTCGGCGACCACGCGCAGGCTGACGTCGGCGCGGCTGTCGCGGCCGTAGCGGGTCTTGGTGAGCTCCGCCGCCTTGTCAAGGATCTTGTACGTGGTGTCGATCTCGTAGATGTTGTCGACGCCCTGCAGGATGGCCGCCATGCGCTCCAGGCCCATGCCGGTGTCGATGTTCTTCGCCGGCAGCTCGCCCGCCACGTCGAAGTCGACCTTGGACCGGACGGTGCTGAGCTGGTACTGCATGAAGACGAGGTTCCACACCTCGAGGTAGCGGTCCTCGTCGGCGACGGGGCCGCCCTCCTTGCCGTATTCGGCACCGCGGTCGTAGTAGATCTCCGAACAGGGGCCGCCGGGGCCGGCCACGCCCATGTGCCAGTAGTTGTCCTCGAGGCCGCGGCGCTGGATGCGCTCCTCGGGCAGGCCGACCTTGTTGCGCCAGATGTCGTAGGCCTCGTCGTCGTCGAGGTAGACCGTCGCCCACAGCTTGTCCTCGGGGAAGCCGAAGCCTCCGTCGGCCTCGGAGCGGGTGAGCAGCTCCCACGCGAACGGGATCGCCTCGGACTTGAAGTAGTCGCCGAAGGAGAAGTTGCCGAGCATCTGGAAGAACGTCGCGTGCCGCGTGGTCTTGCCGACCTCGTCGATGTCGGGCGTGCGGACGCACTTCTGCGCTGTGGTCAGCCTGGACGCCGGAGGCTTGCGCTGCCCCAGGAAGTACGGCTTGAACGGCACCATACCGGCAGGAACCAGGAGAAGCGTGGGGTCCTCAGCGATCAGGCTGGCCGAGGGCACTACCTTGTGCCCACGCTCCTCGAAGAAGCGCAGGAAGCGGCGGGCGATCTCTGCCGACTCCATGGTGGCCATCCTTTGCGTTTAGTCAGTTGTGGTTATCAGGGTTGCCGAGCTCGAAGCGGGCTCGCAACTCCGTTTCGCGCTCCGCGGCCTCGCCGAGCACGTCGTGGGTAAAGTCTCTCACCTGCTGGAGCATGCCCGTCGCGCGGTGGGCCGCCCGGCGGGCGACGTGGTCGGGCTGCAGCGCCTGCAGTCTGCGCACCACCCACAGGGTAAGGAACGCTCCGAGTGACAGGTAGAACAGCCGCCTGATCACCGCGGCCTCCCCGCCCGGACCGGGCGCGGCCTGGTCGTACGGCGGGCCTCGATCGCCCTGCGCACGCCGTGGCCCAGCGCGGACACCTTGATCAGCGGGCCGGTGAAGATGGTCTGCGTCACACCGCTGAGCCTGGCCGCGTGGCTGGTGACCTGCTTGACGTCCTTGGCGATGGCCTCGACGGCGACCAGCTGCCGGTTGGTCTCGTTGACCGTGACGCTCACGTCGTCGAGCAGTGGCCTGAGGCGCTCGTTGAGGTCGGAGACCGCCTTGGTGGTCTCGGTGAGCAGCCTGGCGAGCTTGACGAGCACCATGGCCATCACGCAGACCAGGACTATCCAGCCCGTGGCCGCGATCAGCCCGGCGACCTCTCCAGCGGTAAGCATCCGCGCATCTCCCTCGTACGCTGGGCCGGAACGGCAAGACCCTATCGCGTTCGGGTGACAACGTTAGTGCGGAAACTTACCCGGATCAGGCAGCCACGTCGGCCCCGGCCGCGTCGGCGGCCGGCCGCATGAGGGCGCGCGCGGCCCTGACCTCGGGCGCCACCAGCCGCTCCGGCATCGCGGCCGCCGCCCGGCGCAGCGCCTTCAGCACCGCGCCGGCGGCGTGCTCGGCGGCCGCGTCGCCGCTGTGGCCGTACATCTCGCGGGCCCAGCCCGGCAGGGTCGCGTACGCCAGCGCGCCGGCGGCGGTGTGCGAGCAGAGCGCGGGCCGGAGCGACGGTCGCGGGGTCATGCCGCGGCGCAGGGCGTCGCGGGCCTCGGGCGTGGCGGCCAGGCGGGGGCGCATGCCGTCGAGGCAGGCGGCCAGCTCGGCGGTGTCGCCGGGCACGTCGCGCAGGCCGACGAGCCGGGCGCTGAGGCGCTGCTCGGCCACGTACGCGTCCTGCTCGGCGGGGGTGAGCTGCAGGCCGGCGCGCAGGGCGATCTCCAGGTGCGAGGAGACCTCCGCGCAGTGGGCCCAGCGCAGGTTCTCCTCGTCGTGCACGCGGAACAGGGCGCCGGTGTCGGGGTCGAGGCCGACGAGGCGGGCCTGCGCCCGGCGCACCCGTTCGGCGGCCTGCTCCGCTTGCTCAAGGGTGCCGAACGTGCGCACCGTGACGAAGTCCTGCACACGGCGCAGTCTGGCGCGGGCCTCCTCGGGGTCGTCCAGGAGGACGTTCTGGGCGATGCCGCGGATGGTGCGAGGGTGCAGGGCCTGGAGCTGGAAGGCGCGTACGGCGGCCGTCGGACCGAGCGGCTCGGTGTGGACCCGCCAGGTGATCGACCGGGGCCCGAACAGGCCGCCGCGGGGGGTAACGGTCACCTTCACAAGGCCCTGATTCCCCAAGATCGCCAATTTAGTACGAATTCCAGAGCTTTCTTCGGCTATATCCGCGTTCATGCCCAAACTCACGCAGACGTAGGGACGCGTTCACTCGGGCACGCGGGCGTAGGCGCGGACCGGGGCGCGGGCCACGCCCGTGAGACGCGGAGGCGGCGCGGAGAACAGCGCCCCGGTCGGCGGCAGCTTTTCGAGCCCGCCCAGCCCCTCCACCACGGCGACGCCCCCGCCCAACAGCCGCTCCCGCACGGCCCCCTCCCCTTCGCCGCCCCGGAGCTCGCCGGTGTCGGTGCCGACCAGCGCGGCACCGTGCTCCACCAGCCACTCCGCGGCGGCGGCGGTGAGGACGAAGTCGTCGTGCGCGCCCGTGTCCAGCAGGACCGCATGACCGCGTACGTCGAAGGCCGCCAGCGCACCGACGTCGATCGCACGCGCGGTCGCACCGGCCACCCGCACCACGACGGCGGGCAGATCCACACTCCGGGAGAGCGGAACGGCGGCGAGGTCTCCACCGGGCGCCCAGATGAAGGACGCACCCTCCGATGCCGCACGGTCCAGCTCGACCAGCGCGGTCGATCCCGGCGACCCCTGCGCACGGCTCCGGTCGGACGGGCCGCCCCTGGTGCCCTTGTGCGGCTCGGGGAAGATCCGCACGTCGCTCAGCTCCACGGCGTCCGTCATCAGCAGGCCGAGCGAGGCCACGAACAACGCCGCGATCTCGCTCTCCGTGGCGTCGGGTCCGGGCAGGTCGACACGGAACCCGTGGACGGTCAGATCGCCACCGTTGCCGAAGGCGATCGCAGCGTCGAAGGAGGCACGATAGTCGGACACGACGCGCAAACCTACCGCCGAACGCCGAGGTAGCCGAGCGACCGCCACACCACCACGCGTGATGCCGGGGGACCGGCGGGGCGGGCGAGGCAGCCTCCGGAGCAGGAGGCCGGGAGGTGGGTCAGGAGCCGCGGAGGAAGTCGCGGATCCGGGACCAGCGGTCGGCCACCGGGGCCTCGGCGCCGTGGCGGGTCGGCTCGTAGTAGCGCCGCTCGCGCACCTGTTCGGGCGCGTACTCCTGGCGGACCAGGCCGTGGTCGAAGTCGTGGGGGTATTTGTAGGCGTCGCCGTGGCCGAGCTTGGCCGCGCCCGGGTAGTGCGCGTCGCGCAGATGCTGGGGCACCTGGCCGATGAGCCCCTTGCGTACGTCGCCGATCGCGGCCCCGATGGCCTTGACCACGGCGTTGGACTTGGGCGCCAGCGCGCAGTGGATGACGGCGTGCGCCAGGTTGATCTGCCCCTCGGGCAGCCCGATGAGCTGCACGGCCTGCGCCGCGGCCACCGCCGTCTGCAGGCACGCCGGGTCGGCCATGCCGACGTCCTCCGAGGCGAAGATGACGATGCGGCGGGCGATGAAGCGCGGGTCCTCCCCCGCCTCGATCATGCGGGCCAGGTAGTGGAGCGCGGCGTCGGCGTCGGAGCCGCGCATCGACTTGATGAACGCGCTGATCACGTCGTAGTGCTGGTCGCCCTGCCGGTCGTACCGTACGGCGGCCTTGTCGACGGCCTTCTCGACCACCTCGACGGTGATGTCGTCGGCCAGCAGCGCCGCCGCCTCGAGGTACGTCAGCGACCGGCGCGCGTCGCCGCCGGCCAGGCGTACGAGATGGTCGAGGGCCTGGGGGGCCAGCGTGGCGCGACCGCCGAGGCCGCGCGGGTCGGTCACGGCCCGCTCCAGCACCGCGCGCACGTCGTCGTCGGACAGGGACTCCAGCGTGAGCAGCAGCGAGCGCGACAGCAGCGGCGAGATGACCGAGAAGAACGGGTTTTCCGTGGTGGCGCCGATGAACGTGACCCAGCGGTTCTCCACGGCGGGCAGCAGGGCGTCCTGCTGGGCCTTGTTGAAGCGGTGCACCTCGTCGACGAACAGCACGGTCTGGCGGCCGGTCATGCCGAGCTCGCGGCGGGCGTTGTCGATGGCGGCCCGCACGTCCTTGACGCCGGCGGACACGGCGGAGATCTCGACGAAGCGGCGCTTGGTGACGTTGGAGACGACGTAGGCGAGCGTGGTCTTGCCGGTGCCGGGCGGGCCCCACAGGAACAGCGACATGGGAGCCTCGCTCTCGACCAGGCGCCGCAGCGGGGTGCCCGGACCGAGCAGGTGACGCTGGCCGATCACCTCGTCGAGCGTGCGGGGGCGCATCCGCACCGCGAGCGGCTGCGGCGTGGCCTCCTCGGCCGCGCTGTCGAACAGGCTGTCCACAACGCGAGATTACACGGTGCGCCGGGCCCGGCGGCCCCGGTCACATCCCCCACACGGCCCTCGCACCGCTGTCGCCGGCCTGGAAGACGAAGTAGCCGGCGACGACCGCCAGCACGACCGTCAGCGCCGTCAGGACGAGGGTGACAGGACGGCCGAAACGGTCGCGGCCGACGGAGGCGCGGGCCGGGCTGGTGGCGTACACGAGCAGAAGCGCGGCGACGGTGAGCCCGAGCACCGACAGCAGCAGCGGGGTGGCGAAGCTCTCGTGGGCGGAGATGCGGGTGGCAAGTTCGCCCTCGGCCGAGCCGAAGCGGGCCTCCTTGAGGCTCTCGCCGCTCTGCCTGGCCGCGAAGACGGCCACGGGGGCGGCCAGGGAGAGCAGCACCAGCGCCCAGGCCGTGTTCGCCCGCCAGCGCGGCAGCAGCGCGTAGACGACCGCGACGCCGACCAGCAGCGGGGTCAGCACCACGGCGAAGTGGATGATCAAAGGGTGGGCCGGCAGGCCGAGGATCTCGTCGAACATGCTCTCTCCTTAGTGCTCATTTCAACTACGCATGGGAGCACGATAAGGTTCGCGACCTCAGCAGTCAGACCGCGCGGCTTTCGTCACTTACGTCCGTCACATATCGGGGGCCGGTAGCATTCGCGGAGTTGTTTACGTCATGCGTTGGTAAAAGTGAAGGGACATAGCGGTGAGCGGCGACGACCGCCAGAACGAAGAAGACCGCCAGAGCGAGCTGGCGCGGGCGCACAAGGAACGGCAGGCCAAGCGGGCCGCCGAGCAGACCGGCAATGCCAGGCGGAACACCTTCATCGGCGCGGGCGTGGCCGTGGTGCTGGTGGCCGGAGGCATCTTCGCCGCGACCACCCTGGTCAACAGGGACGCGGTGCCGGAGCCGGTCGCGGCCGACAGCAGCGCCTCGCCCTCGGCGAGCGCCTCCACGGGGGTCCTGCCCGATCCGTCTCCCAGCCCGACGAGGACGGGCCCGGTGTCCTGCACGTACAAGCGGGACGACACGGTGCCCAACAAGTTCGTCGGGCTGCCTCCCAAGAAGCCGAACATGAAGTGGAAGAAGATGACGATCGCCCTCAACCAGGGCACCGTCGTCGTCGACCTCATGACCGACGCCGCGCCGTGCGCGATCAACTCGATCAACTTCCTGTCGAAGAAGAAGTTCTACGACGACATGAAGTGCCACCGCCTGGTCACGCCCGACGTGTCCGGCGTGCACATGCTGCAGTGCGGTGACCCGCAGGCCAAGGCCGACGGCAAGAACCCGACCGACGGCCAGGGCACGGCCGGCTACGTCTACGGCGACGAGAACATCGACATCCCGCTCGGCAAGGGCGTCGTCTTCATGACGCAGCCGGGTGAGGCGGCCGGCCAGAACAACAGCCAGTTCGCCTTCTCCCTCTCGGACGAGAACCTGCAGATCGGCGCGGGCTACTCGGTGATCGGCATGGTGAGCGAAGGCATGGACACCCTGCTCGGGCTGGCCAAGAGCGGCCAGGACCTGATCGTCAACGAGGCCGACATCACCGGCGACGGCGGCACCACGGCCCCCAAGAACCCGGTGATCATCAAGAAGATCACCTTCTCCTGAGCCTGACGGCGCGGAACGGAAAACGCGGAGGGCGGGCGTCACACGACGCCCGCCCTCCGCGTTCTGGGTCCTACTGCTGCTTGGGCGCGGCGTCGACGCCGGCCTCCTTGCGCTGGTCGGCCGTGATCGGCGTGGGCGCGCCCGTGAGCGGGTCGAAGCCGGAGGCCGTCTTCGGGAACGCGATCACGTCGCGGATCGACTCGCCGCCGGACAGCAGCATGCAGATCCGGTCCCAGCCGTAGGCGATGCCGCCGTGCGGGGGCGGGCCGTACTTGAACGCCTCGAGCAGGAAGCCGAACTTGCTCTCCGCTTCCTCCTTGGAGATGCCGAGCACGTCGAACACGCGCTGCTGCATCTCGGCCCGGTGGATACGGATCGAGCCGCCGCCGATCTCCATGCCGTTGCAGACCATGTCGTACGCGTACGCCAGGGCCTCGCCCGGGTGGTCCTGGAAGTTGTCGGCCCACTCCGGCTTCGGCCCGGTGAACGGGTGGTGCACGGCCGTCCAGCCGCCCTCGCCGTCCTCCTCGAACATGGGCGCGTCGACGACCCACAGGAACGACCACTGCGACTCGTCGATCAGCCCGCAGCGCCGCCCGATCTCCAGGCGGGCCGCGCCGAGCAGGTCGCGGGAGGCGTTCTTGGCGCCGGCGGCGAAGAAGACGGCGTCGCCGGGCTCGGCCCCGACCTTGGCGGCCAGGCCCGACAGCTCCTGCTCCGACAGGTTCTTCGCGACCGGGCCGCCGAGCGTGCCGTCCTCCTGCACGAGCACGTACGCCAGGCCCTTGGCCCCGCGCGCACGGGCCCACTCCTGCCAGCCGTCGAGCTCCTTGCGGGTCTGCGAGGCGCCGCCGGGCATGACCACGGCGCCCACGTAGTCGGCCTGGAAGACGCGGAACGACGTGTTGGCGAAGTAGTCGGTCATCTCGACGAGCTCCTGGCCGAAGCGCAGGTCGGGCTTGTCGGAGCCGTAGCGGGCCATGGCGTCCGCGTACGTCATGCGCGGCAGCGGAGTCGGCAGCTCGTAGCCGACGATCTCCTTCCACAGCCGCGCGATCAGCGTCTCGCCGACCGTGATGACGTCCTCCTGGTCGACGAAGGACATCTCGACGTCGATCTGGGTGAACTCCGGCTGCCGGTCGGCCCGCAGGTCCTCGTCGCGGTAGCACTTGGCGAGCTGGTAGTAGCGCTCCAGGCCGGCGACCTGGAGGAGCTGCTTGAACAGCTGGGGCGACTGCGGCAGCGCGTACCAGTTGCCGGGCTGCAGGCGCACCGGCACCAGGAAGTCGCGCGCGCCCTCGGGCGTGGAGCGGGTCAGCGTGGGCGTCTCGACGTAGACGAAGCCGAGCTCGTGCATCACCTCGTTGGCCAGGTAGGTGGCCTTGGAACGGGTGCGCATCGCGTGGGCCACCTGCTGGCGGCGGATGTCGAGGTAGCGGTACTTCAGCCGCGCCTCCTCCGACACCCCCACGTTGCCCTCGATCGGGAACGGCAGCGGCGCCGACTCGCTGAGCACCTCGACCTGGTCGGCCACCACCTCGATCGCGCCGGTCGGCAGGTCGGGGTTCTCGTTGCCCTCGGGCCGCACCCTGACCTGGCCGACGACCTGCACGCAGTACTCGGCGCGCAGGTCGTGGGCGTGGTCCTCCTCGCGGAAGACCACCTGCGCCGAGCCGGAGGCGTCGCGCAGGTCGATGAAGACGACGCCGCCGTGGTCACGGCGGCGCGCCACCCATCCCGCGAGCGTCACCTGCTGCCCGGCGTGCTCCTCACGGAGCGACCCGGCCATATGCGTGCGGATCACTGCACTTTCCCTTCATGCGGAGAGGAGGGGAAGGGAGGCGGCGACCCAGCCCGCGCCGACCTGCGGATCACTTCACCTTTCCCTTCAGTACGTCGACGACCTGGCTCAGCGGCACCTCTGCCTGCTCGGCGGTGGCCAGGTCTTTCACTTGCGCGACCTCGGCGGCGAGGTCGCGCTCGCCCAGGATCAGCGCGAACGCG
The DNA here is from genome assembly GCF_044465245.1 of Nonomuraea terrae. Lineage (NCBI taxonomy): Bacteria > Bacillati > Actinomycetota > Actinomycetes > Streptosporangiales > Streptosporangiaceae > Nonomuraea > Nonomuraea terrae. The sequence continues at coordinate 81,043 of NZ_JBITLL010000005.1, forward strand.
GCGCCGGAGCGGTCGGCGCCCTTCATCGCGCCCTTGAGCCCCTTGCCGCCGAAAGCCATGTCGGCGGCGACACCGGCCGCGCGCAGCTCGCTCACGAGCTTGAACATCGACCGCGCCGCCTCGTCGCCCAGCGCCACACCGTACACCTCGCAGCGCGGCGGCACGTCGAGGGCGATGCCTTCGCGCTCCAGGGCGATGACCGTGCGGTCGAGGCCGAGACCGAAACCGATGCCGGGCAGGCGCGGCCCGCCGATGGCCTCCGACAGCCCGTCGTAACGGCCGCCGCCGCCGATCCCGGACTGCGCGCCCAGCAGCGGGTGGTCGAACTCGAAGGTGGTGCGGGTGTAGTAGTCGAGGCCGCGCACCAGCCTGGGGGCGTCCTCCCACGGGATGCCGAGGTCGGCCAGGAGCTGCTTGACCTGGCAGTGGTAGGTCTTGCAGGCGGCGCAGAGGTGGTCGCCGATGAGCGGCGCGTCCTCCAGCTGCGCGCGCACCTCCGGGCGCTTGTCGTCGAGCACGCGCAACGGGTTGATCTCGATCCGCGCCCTGGTGGGCTCGTCGAGGTCGAGCGCGCGCAGGAACTCCTGCAGCCGCGCCCGGTAGATCGGGCGGCACTCCGCGCAGCCCAGGGAGTTGAGCATCAGCCTGACCTGGGTGAGGCCGAGCGTGGTGTACCACTGCCAGGCCAGCGCGATGGTCTCGGCGTCGACCGCCGGGTCCTCGCTGCCGATCGCCTCCAGGTCGAGTTGGTAGAACTGCCGGTAGCGGCCCTCCTGGGGCGCCTCGGCGCGGAACACCGGCCCGTCGGTCCAGACCTTCACCGGGAGCTGGCCGCGGTGCAGGCCGTACTCCAGGACCGCGCGCAGCACGCCCGCGGTGAACTCGGGGCGCAGCGTCAGCGACCTGCCGCCGCGGTCGGTGAAGGTGTACATCTCCTTGCTGACGACGTCGGTGGACTCGCCGACCCCGCGCGCGAACAACTGCGTGTCCTCGAAGACCGCCGTCTCCAGGTAGGCGTATCCGGCGCGCCTGGCCGTCTCCGCGAACGCCCCGCGAATCGCGTAGAACGTCGAAGCCTGCGGCGGGACGTACTCCTTGACGCCTTTGGGTGCTTGGAAAGTCATGAGATCCCTCGTGTGGGACCGGCGTGCGGCGCCGCCTCCTTCAGGTACGGGTTGGCGGCGCGCTCGCGGCCGATCGTGGTCTGTGGTCCGTGGCCCGGCAGGACGACCGTATCGTCAGGCAGCGTCAGACACTTGGCAGCCAGGCTGCGAAGAATGGTCGCGTAGTCGCCACCGGGCAGGTCGGTGCGGCCGATGGAGCCGGCGAACAGCAGGTCGCCCGCGAACATGATCGCGTCGCCGGGCAGCCGGAAGCTCACCGACCCCCTGGTATGGCCGGGCGTGTGGTCGACCACGAACTCCAGCCCGGCCAGCGTCAGCACCGCGCCGTCGGACAGCTCGCGCACGTCGTCGGGCTCGCTCAGCCGCAGGTCGCCGAAGAGCGAGGCGCTCGTGCCGGACCAGCCGGCGGCCGGGTCGGACAGCAGGTGGCGGTCGTCGGGGTGGATCCACGCGGGGATGTCGCGCGCGCCGCAGACGGGAGCCACCGACCAGACGTGGTCGAGGTGGCCGTGGGTGAGCAGGACGGCGACGGGCTTGAGCCGGTGCTCGCGCAGCAGCTCCTCCACGCCCTGGGTGGCGTCCTGACCTGGGTCGACGATGACGCACTCCTCGCCGGCAGCGGGCGCGACGACGTAACAATTGGTCTGGAAGGCCCCTGCGGGGAAGCCGGCGATGAGCATCTGCCTCAGGTGATCTCGTCGAAAAGCCAATGGGAATGTAACCGAAGGGTACCGGTGCGGGTCGCCGGGCTGCGAATCATTACCCGTTGGCCGATACGATTCGCCCACCTCAGTTGATTCACTATGGGAGGCAAAGCGGTGGCCACGGGGAAGGACCGGCAGAAGCAGCTGGCACGCGAGCACTACGAGCGGCAGATGCAGCGCCGCCAGGAGCGTGAGCAGAAGGCCAAGCGCGCGGCGATCATCGGCTCCACCGCGGGCGTCGTGGTCGTGGTCGGCGGCATCGTGACCGCGGTCGCGATGCTCGGAGGCAACGACACGGGCACGGAGGCGGCGTCCTCGTCCACGTCGCCGGCCGCGACCGCCCAGGCGACGGCCGCGGCGGGCCCGAAGCCGTACGACGCGAAAACGGGCACGTGCGACTACGTCGCCGACACCTCCGGGGGTCAGGTGAAGGACGTCGGCATGCCGCCGACGAAGGTCGACACCAAGCCCGCCGAGAAGACGATGACGTTCAAGACGAATCTCGGCGACATCGTGGTCGAGCTGAACAACGCCAAGGCTCCGTGCACGACCAACTCTCTGGAGTTCCTGGCGGAGAAGAATTACTACGACGGCAGCAAGTGTCACCGGCTCGGCAGCGACAACTTCCCGATGCTGCAGTGCGGCGACCCGACCGCCAAGGCCGACGGCAAGAGCCAGGACGGCTCGGGCGGCCCCGGCTACGTGATGGCCGAGGAGAACCTGCAGGGTGCCCAGTACAAGCGCGGCGTGATGGCCATGGCCAAAACCTCCGCCCCTGGCTCCACGGGAAGCCAGTTCTTCCTCGTTTACGGCGACATCGGGCTTACCCCCGATTACACACCGGTGGGTACGATCACGAAGGGGCTCGACATCCTGGACAAGGTGAACAAAGCGGGCGTCATGGCCGACATGGGAGACGGGACTGGCGCACCTAAGCAAACCGTCGAAATCAAAGACGTGACATTCGCCGGCAAGAGCTGACGTAATACAAACTAGGGACGAAGTAGTCCCGAAGGGTCTGATGGAGAGTGCGGGAGGACACGGTGAGCACCGACCCGTGGGGCCGGGTAGACGACGACGGCACCGTCTACGTGCGTACGGCTGAGGGAGAGCGGGCCGTCGGCTCCTGGCAGGCCGGTGAACCTGAAGAGGCGCTGGCGTACTTCCATCGCAAGTACGACGAGCTGGCCGGCCAGGTGCAGCTGCTGGAGCAGCGCGTGAAGGGCACCGACCTGGCCCCGGCCCAGGCCGAGGCGAACATCGCCAAGCTGCGTGAGGCCGTGGCCGACGCGCACGCCGTGGGCGACCTGGCCGCGCTGACGGCCCGGCTCGACGGCCTGACGGCGCTGGTCGCGCAGCGGCGCGAGGAGGTCAAGGCGGCCCGCGAGCGGGCACGCGCCGAGGCCAGGACGGTCAAGGAACGCATCGTCGCCGAGGCCGAGCGCATCGCGGAGGAGACCACCCACTGGAAGTCCGGCGGCGAGCGGCTGCGGCAGCTGGTCGAGGAGTGGAAGGCGGCCGACCGCATCGACCGGGTCACCGAGGCCCAGCTGTGGAAGCGGCTGTCGGCCGCGCGCACGGCGTTCGCCAAGCGGCGCAAGGTCTACTTCGCCGGGCTGGACGAGCAGCGCGAGGGCGTGCGGGCGGCCAAGGAGCGCATCGTGGCCGAGGCCGAGGCGATCGCCGACTCGACCGACTGGGGCGCGACCGCGGCGGCCTACCGCGACCTGATGCAGCAGTGGAAGAGCGCCGGCCGCGCCTCACGTGAGGTCGAGGACGAGCTGTGGGCCCGCTTCAAGGGCGCCCAGGACCAGTTCTTCCAGGCCCGCTCGGCCGTGTTCGCCGAGCGCGACGCCTCGCTGGCCGCCAATGCGCAGGTCAAGGAGGAGCTGCTGGCCGAGGCCGAGAAGATCCTGCCGGTGACCGACGCGCGCACGGCCAGGGGAGCGCTGCGCGGCCTCCTGGAGCGCTGGGAGGCGGCCGGGCCGGTGCCGCGCGACCAGCGCGACCGGCTGGAGGGCGGGCTGCGCAAGATCGACGAGGCCGTGCGCAAGGCCGAGGACGCCGAGTGGAAGCGCTCCAACCCCGAGGCCAGAGCGCGTGCCCAGAGCACGGTCGACCAGCTCCGCACGTCCATCGACCAGCTGGAGAAGCGGCTGTCCAAGGCCCAGGCCGCCGGCCGCGCCAAGGACGTCAAGGAGGCCGAGGAGGCTCTGACCGCCCGCCGTTCCTGGCTGGCGGAGGCGGAGCGCACCCTGGCCGAGTTCAGCTGAGGTCTTCCCCGTACTCGTCCCTCACTGATCCGCACGCCGCCGCCCGCCCCCTGTCAGGGAATCGGGCGGCGGTGAGCAGGGGTGGACACCTAGGCTGAGGGCATGGATCCCGTCACCGCAGCGCGCGCCCTCGTCGAGGAGATGTTCCCGGGCGCCCTGTACGCCTTCGTCGGCGGCAGCGTGCTCACCGAGCACCGCACCTCCACCTCCGATCTCGACGTCGTCGTGGTGCTCGACGGCCTGGCCGTCCCCTACCGCGAGTCGCTGCGGTGGCACGACTGGCCGGTGGAGCTGCTCGTGCACAGCGAGACCAGCCTGGAGGCCTACCTCGACAAGGACTTCGACCGCCGCCGCCCGACGCTGGCGCGCATCTGCGCCGAGGGCGCGGTGCTGACCGACCGGACGGGCGGCCGGGCCAGCGATCTGCAGAGCGTGCTCGGCGAGCGGCTGTCCGCGGGCCCCGGCGGGCTGACGCCCGGCCAGGCGGAGCGGGCCCGCTACGAGCTGTCCGACGTGCTCGACGACCTGGCGGGGGCGAGCGATCCCGGCGAGGAGGCGTTCATCCGCTGGGAGGTCGTGCAGGCCACCGCCCGCACGGTGCTCGGCCTGGGCCGCAGATGGCAGGGCAGCGGAAAATGGCTGCTGCGCGAGCTGCGCGCGCACGACCCCGCACTCGCCGACGAGCTGCTCGCCGCCCATGACGACCCGGCCCGCCTGACCGCCGTCGCCACGAGAGTGCTCGAACGGGCCGGAGGGCGCCTCTGGGAGGGCTACCGGGCCGAAGGCGACCCCTTTCACCAGACGCTGCGTCACGTTCCCGCAGGAGAGCTCTCCGGAGAGACGGCTCAGAGCTCCGGCATGCGCCGGCTGGCCGCGATCAGCGGCGCGACCGCCGGATCGGCGCGGTTGTGGATGGGCCAGACCCACGTCGCCCCCGCCACACGCTCCTCCGACCACCACCACGGCGCCTCCGAGACGGCCATCTACGTGGTCAGCGGCACACCGTCGTTCGTCTTCCTGGACGACGGCGAGGAGACGCGCGTCGACGCCGGGCCCGGCGACTACGTGTTCGTGCCGCCGTACGTGCCGCACCGCGAGGAGAACCCCGACCCGGCGCGCGAGGCCGTCGTCGTGATCGCGCGCAGCACGCAGGAGGCCATCGTGGTCAACCTGCCTGGCCTGAAGGGCTAGCTCAGCTGCCGGCGCCGCTCACGCGGTAGACGTCGAACACGCCCTGGATGGTCCGCACGGCCTTGAGCACGTGGCCGAGGTGCTTGGGGTCGCCCATCTCGAAGGTGAACTTGCTGACCGCCACCCGGTCGCGCGAGGTCGTGACCGAGGCGCTGAGGATGTTGACGTGCTGGTCGGACAGCGTACGGGTGACATCTGACAGCAGCCGCGGCCGGTCGAGCGCCTCCACCTGGATGGCCACCAGGAACACGCTGTCGTCGCTCGGCGACCAGCTGACCTCCACCAGCCGGTCGGGCTGCGCCTTCAGCTGCTGGATGTTGCTGCAGTCGTCGCGGTGCACCGAGACGCCGTGGCCCCGGGTGACGAAGCCGACGATCTCGTCGCCCGGCACCGGGGTGCAGCACTTCGACAGGCGGACCCACACGTCGGCGTCGCCCGCCACGACGACGCCCGCGCCGCCGCCCCGGGGACGGCCGCGCAGCCGGGTCGGCAGCGAGGTCTCGGCGATGTCCTCCTCGGCGCTGTCGACGCCGCCGATCGAGGCCACCAGCTTCTGCACGACCGCCTGCGCCGCGATGTGCCCCTCCCCCACGGCCGCGTAGAGCGCGGACACGTCGGGATAGTGCAGGTCACGGGCCAGCGCCAGGAGCGCCTCGCCGGACATGAGCCGCTGCAGCGGCAGGCCCTGCTTGCGCATGGCCCGCCCGATGGCCTCCTTGCCCGCCTCGATCGCGGTCTCGCGGCGCTCCTTGGAGAACCACTGCCGGATCTTGTTACGGGCCCGGCCCGACTTGACGAACTTCAGCCAGTCGCGCGACGGCCCGGCGTCGGGCGACTTGGAGGTGAAGATCTCGACCGTGTCGCCGTTGCCGAGGCGCGACTCCAGCGGCACCAGCCGCCCGTTGACCCGCGCGCCGATGCAGCGGTGGCCGACCTCGGTGTGCACGGCGTAGGCGAAGTCGACCGGCGTGGCGCCCTCGGGCAGGGCGATGACCTGGCCCTTCGGGGTGAACACGTAGACCTCGGAGACCGACAGGTCGAACCGCAGCGACTCCAGGAACTCACCCGGGTCGGCGGTCTCCTTCTGCCAGTCGAGGAGCTGGCGCAGCCAGGCCATGTCGTTGCCCGGCTTGACCTTGCCGGTGGGGCCCGCGGAGCCGACCTCCTCCTTGTACTTCCAGTGCGCGGCCACGCCGTACTCGGCCCTGTGGTGCATCGCGTGGGTGCGGATCTGCAGCTCGACCGGCTTGCCCTCGGGACCGATCACCGTGGTGTGCAGCGACTGGTACATGTTGAACTTGGGCATCGCTATGTAGTCCTTGAACCGCCCCGGCACCGGGTTCCACCGCGCGTGGATCGTGCCGAGCGCCGCGTAACAGTCGCGGACGGTGTCGACCAGCACGCGGATGCCCACCAGGTCGTAGATGTCGTCGAACGCCACGTCGCGCGCGATCATCTTCTGGTAGACGGAGTAGTAGTGCTTCGGCCGGCCCTTGACCACGGCGCGGATCTTCGCCTCGCGCAGGTCACCGGAGACCTTCTCGATGACCTCCTGCAGGAACAGGTCGCGGCGCGGCGCCCGCTCCGAGACCATGCGCGCGATCTCGTCGTAGCGCTTGGGGTAGAGCATGGCGAACGCGAGGTCCTCGAGCTCCCACTTGATCGTGTTCATGCCCAGGCGGTGGGCCAGCGGGGCGAAGATCTCCAGCGTCTCGCGGGACTTCTGGTGCCGTTTGTGCTCCGGCAGGTAGCGCATCGTGCGCATGTTGTGCAGCCGGTCGGCCAGCTTGATGATCAGGACGCGGATGTCGCGCGACATGGCGACGACCATCTTGCGCACGGTCTCGGCCTGCGCGGCGTCGCCGAACTTGACCTTGTCGAGCTTGGTGACCCCGTCGACCAGGGACCCGATCGTGTCGCCGAAGTCGCCGCGCAGCTCGTCGAGGCTGTAGGCGGTGTCCTCGACCGTGTCGTGCAGCAGCGCCGCGCACAACGTCTCGTCGTCGGTGCCGAGCTCCGCCAGGATGGTGGCCACGGCCAGCGGGTGTGTGATGTAGGGATCGCCCGACTTCCGCTTCTGGTCGCGGTGGTGGTAGGCCGCGACGTCGTAGGCGCGCTCGATCAGGCGCAGGTCGGCCTTGGGGTGGGTGGCGCGGACCGTGCGGAACAGCGGCTCCAGCACCGGGTTCATCGCCCCACCCCCAAACCGCCGCCGACGCACCGCCGGTGCGCCTGGCGCCTCGGCGTTGTCGGTTACGTCGGGCACGACCGCATCACGGGGCACACAGACTCCTCACGCAGTGGCTCCTCACGTTCGAGTCCAGATCCCCCCAGTGTATCCAGGCATCGCACCTGGACTTTCGCGGGCCGATCAGACGGTCACGAGAGAGCGCACGTCCACTCCCGCCAGCCGCTCCCGTCCCTGGAGGAAGGCCAGCTCCATCAGCACGGCGATGCCGGCGACCTCGCCCCCGGCCCGCTCCACCAGCTCCACCGCCGCCTTGGCGGTGCCGCCGGTGGCCAGCACGTCGTCGACGATGAGCACCCGTTCCCCGGGCACGAAGGCGTCACGGTGGACCTCGATGGTGGCGGAGCCGTACTCCAGATCGTAGGACTCCTCCAGCGTCGCGGCGGGCAGTTTCCCCTTCTTGCGCACGGGCACGAACCCCGCCCCCGCCCGGTACGCCACCGGCGCGGCAAGGATGAACCCGCGCGCCTCGATCCCCACGATCTTGTCGGCCTGGTGCGTGCCGGCCAGCTCCTCCACCACGGCCGCCATGGCGACGGGGTCGGCCAGCAGCGGGGTGATGTCCTTGAACACGACTCCCGGCTTGGGATAGTCGGGGACGTCCCTGATGCGGTCCAGGATCATCGTGCTCAGCTCGGTCATGACGCTCCTCGCTTCTCGTGTGCCGGGCTCCATGATGGTGCATTCCGGCCCGCGCTCGAACCCTCGCGGGCGTCAGAACCCTCCCAGGACGCCTGAGAGGACCGCTGACGCCTTCGTGCCGCCGCTCCGGGACACGAAGACGCCCTCGCCCGTACAGCGGGCGAGGGCGTCGTACGAGGCGGCTAACTCTTGGCTACCGCTGCGCTTTTGGAACCCTTCGCCCCCTTGCCGCCGCTGGTGGAGGCGATCCTCCTGGCGATGGCCTGGTACTTCGGCTCGCGCTCCTTCAGCGTGACCAGCAGCGGCGTGGCCACGCAGATCGAGGAGTACGTGCCGACGATCATGCCGACGAACAGGGCCAGCGACAGGTCCTTCAGCGTGCCCGCGCCGAGCAGGGTGGTGCCGATGAACAGGATCGCCGCCACCGGCAGGATCGCGACCAGCGAGGTGTTCAGCGACCGGATCAGCGTGTGGTTGAGCGCGTCGTTGGCCGCCATCGAGTAGGTCTGCTTCGACGTGTGGCCCAGCTTGGCCGTGACCTCCTTGATCATGTCGAACACCACGACCGCGTCGTAGAGCGAATAACCGAGGATGGTCAGGAAGCCCAGCAGCGTCGCGGGCGTGACCTCGAAGCCCGACCAGGCGTAGACGCCGGCCGTGATGACCAGGTCGTGGAAGAGCGCGACGATGGCGGCGAGCGCCATCTTCGGCTCGAACGCCATCGACAGGTACAAGATGATCGCCAGCATGAACACGCCCAGGCCGATCCAGGCCTTCTGCGAGACCTCACCGCCCCAGGACGGGCCGATCGCCTGGATGCTGATCTCACCGGCCGGAGTGTCGAGGTCCTGGGCGATCGCGGACTGCACCTGCGTCGTGGTGTTCTCCGGCAGGCTCTCGGTGGTCACCCGCCAGCCGTCGCCGGCCTCCTGGACGATCGCCTGGTGCACGCCCTCGTCGAGGACGGTGGTGCGAACCTGCTCGACGGTGGCCTGCGGCGCCTTGAACGAGAAGACCGTGCCGCCCCTGAACTCCACGCCCAGGTTGAGCCCGTTGAACACCAGACCCGCGATCGAGATGAGCAGCAGGACGGCCGACAGGCTGTACCAGAGCCTCCACTTGCCGACGAAGTCGACATCGATCTCGCCTCGGTAGAGGCGGCGCCCCAGTCCCATGTCAGGCCTCCTGCGGGGTGGTCGTGCGGCCGGTCTGCGTCTCGCTCATGCGCTCGGCGTCGAGACCCGACAGCGGATGGCCCTTGGCGAAGAACTTCACCCTCGCCAGCAGGGCGATGAACGGCTTGGTGAACAGGAACACCACCACGATGTCGATCAGCGTGGTCAGGCCCATCGCGAACGCGAACCCGGCCACACCGCCCACCGCCAGGAAGTAGAGCACGATGGCCGCGATGAACATGACGGCGTCGGCGATCAGGATCGTGCGCCGGGCACGGACCCAGGCCACCTCGACGGCCGCGCGGAGCGTGCGTCTGCCCTCCTTCATCTCGTCGCGTATGCGTTCGAAGTAGACGATGAAGGAGTCGGCGGTGATGCCGATCGAGACCACCAGGCCGATGATGTGCGGCAGCGACAGCCGGAAGCCGGCGTTGTGGCCGAGCACGACGACCGAGGTGTAGGTGATGATCGTGGCCACCACGAGGCTCAGCACCGCCACGATGCCGAGACCGCGGTAGTAGAGCAGGCAGTAGAGGACCACGAGGACGAGGCCGATGAGGCCCGCGATCAGGCCGCCGAGGAGCTGGTCCTGGCCCAGGGTCGAGGAGACCGTGTCGACCGAGCTGCGGTTGAACTTCAGCGGCAGCGCGCCGTACTTGAGCTGGTCGGCCAGGGTGGTGGCGCCGGCCTGGTCGAAGCCGCCGGTGATCTCGGCCCGCCCGCCGGGGATCGGGCTGATGATGTTGGGGGCGGTGATCACGACGCCGTCGAGCACGACCGCGACCTTGTTGCGCGGCTCGGGCGAGTTGAACGCCTCGGTGGTGAGCTTGCTCCACTCGTTGGCGCCCTTGCTCTTGAAGTCGAGCTGGACGACCCACTCGACGGTGCCCTGGCGGACACCCGCGGAGGCGGTGTCGATGTCGGTGCCGACCACCTTGGCGACGTCGAGGACGTACTTGAAGCTGCCGTCGGTCTCGCACGCGGCGTACTGCTTGTTGGGGTCGTCCTGGATGCCCTGGCCGCGGTTGGCCGGGTCGGCGCAGTCGAGCTTGTTGAACTGCTCGAGCACCGCCGGGTCGATGCCGGTGGTGTCGATGCCGAGCTGCTCCGGAGAGGGCGTGCCGCTCTGGCCGGTGGGGCCCGGCGACGGCGTGGCCTTGGCGTCCTGGTCCTTCTTGGCGTCCTTCTGGCCGCCGCCGTCCTGCCCGCGCGCCGGCTGCTCGGACGGCTCAGCGGAGCCGGACGGGGCCGGCGTCGGGGCCGTCAGCGCGGAGGACAGCGCCTTGCCCGTCGGGGAGGCGCTCGGCTGGGTGCTGGCCTCCGGCGCGCCGGCCGACTGCGAGGCGGCCGGGCTCGCGGACCCCGAGGGCGAGGCCGCCGGGGTCGGAGCGGTGGTGGCGAGTTCCTGCGGGAGCTGCGTGGCTGCCATGGCCAGCACCTGGCGGAAACGCAGCTCCGCGGTGGTGGCGACCAGCTTGATGGCCTCGCCCTGCCCGACTCCCGGGATGGAGATGATGATGTTGTCGCCTGACTTGGCGACCTCCGCGTCGGAGATCCCGGTGCCGTTGACCCGGTCGCGGATGATGCTCACCGCGCGGTCGAGGATCTCGTCCGGCGGAGCCGCGTTGTTCTGGGTCACTGGTGACAGAGTCACCGTCGTGCCGCCGGCGAGGTCGAGCCCCAGCTTGGGCGTATACGCCTTCTGCAGGAACATCGTCCCGCCCAGGGCGAGGATGAGCGCCAGAAGCACGAGGAGCGTACGCCCCGGTCGGCTGTGGCTGCTGGTCGATCGGGCCACTGGTCGTCAGTTCTTTCAGATAGAGGTTTGTCGCAGAGCTTAGTCAGGACCGCTTGGTGTTGGAGTCCTGGTCCCCGTTACGCTCCACGGCGGCCTCGGACTCCGTCTTGTCCTCCTCGCCGGACCCGTCGGCGACCGGCTCGTCCGCCGGAGCGTCTCCGGGCGTCACGACCCGACCGATGGCCGCCTTGACCCAGCGGGTCTCGATCCCTGGCGCGACTTCGAGGATGACGTCCTCATTGTCCACCGCGACGACGGTAGCGAACAGGCCGGTGGTCGTCATGACGCGGGTGCCGGGCGTCAGGGAGCTCTGCATCTTGAGCGCCTCTTGCTGACGCTTGCGCTGAGGGCGGATCAGCAAGAAGTAAAACACCACCACCAGCAGAATCAGCGGCAGGATGCTAGTGAGTTGGTCCATAAGGGGCGACCTTCCAATTGTCGTACAAGGAGTTGACACCGGCCTCGCGCCGGAAATTCCGTGCGCAGCGTCGGGCCGCGCCGCATCAGCCCGTCAGCCTACACAGCCAGCCAAGCCACGGAGTGTAGGCGCTTGTTGCGAAACGCGGCAACGAGGCAGCGTTTCGGCACGCGGGGAAGTTCCCATTTTGAAACGGTTGCAACCGATCTGTGATCAGGCCAAATCGGTCGCTCCGAACGCGTCGGGAGGCGGGGCCAGTCCGAGGTGGATCCAGGCCGCCGCGGTGGCCACCCGGCCGCGCGGGGTCCTGGCCAGCAGGCCTTGGCGTACGAGGAACGGCTCGGCCACCACCTCCACCGTTTCCGGCTCCTCACCCACGGCCACGGCCAGGGTGGACAGGCCCACGGGGCCGCCGCCGAACTTTTTCAGCAACACGCCGAGCACCGCCCGGTCGAGCCGGTCGAGCCCTTCGGCGTCAACTTCGTAAAGATTCAGCGCTGCCGCCGCAATTTCGCGATTTATCACTCCATCAGCGCGTACGTCCGCAAAGTCGCGTACACGCCTCAGCAGCCGGTTGGCGATGCGGGGCGTTCCCCTGGAGCGGCGCGCGATCTCGTGGGCGCCTTCTTCGGGAAGCGTGACACCGAGCAGCCGGGCCGAACGGTAGAGCACCTGTTCGAGCTCGGCGACCTCGTAGAAGTCCATGTGGGCGGTGAAGCCGAACCGGTCGCGCAGCGGAGCCGGCAGCAGCCCGGCGCGGGTGGTGGCGCCCACCAGGGTGAAGGGCGCGATGTCGAGCGGGATGGCGGTGGCGCCCGGCCCCTTGCCGACCACGATGTCGACCCGGAAGTCCTCCATGGCGAGGTAGAGCATCTCCTCGGCGGGCCTGGCCATCCGGTGGATCTCGTCGATGAACAGCACCTCACCCTCGGTGAGGGTCGACAGGATGGCCGCGAGATCGCCGGCGCGCTCCAGCGCCGGGCCGGAGGTGATGCGGAGCGGGGCGTTCAGCTCGGCCGCGATGATCATCGCCAGGGTCGTCTTGCCCAGGCCCGGGGAGCCGTTCATCAGCACGTGGTCGGGCGGCCGCTGCCGTCGCAGCGCACTCTCCAGCACCAGGGACAGCTGCTCGCGCACGCGCCCCTGGCCGATGAACTCGCTGAGGCGCTTGGGCCGCAACGCCGCCTCGATCTGCAGCTCGTCGCCTCCGGCATCGGGCGACAGGATCTCCCGCTCAAACCCCACGCCGGCTCCTCCTTTCGCTCGCGCCACCGGCCCACTCCGTGCCACAACCCCCGCCACCCCGCCTCGCCACCCTGTCGCGAGGCGGAATGGCTCGCTTGGGCGGCAGATGCGGGTTGCCCGGGCCGGCGTGCTCGCGCGGAAGGTCAAGGGCCCCCGAGATGCCGTGCTCGGACCGAAGACCAGAGCCGCCCAAGCTGCCGTACGCGGATCGACGGTGAGGGGCACTCAGGGTGGCCCGCTCGGACGGAAGGTGGGGAGTGCCCGGGGTGGTGTGGGGAGCGGGGCGCGGGGTCATCGGATGCTCAGGGATCGCAGGGCGGCCTTGAGCAGGGCGGCGACCTGGGGCTGGCGGCCGGCGGCGAGCTCGGCGTCGGCGTCGGGCTCCACGGCGGCGATCGCCTGGTCGGCGTCCTTGCTGGAGTAGCCCAGGCCCACGAGCCCGGAGTGGACCTGATCGCGCCACGGCGCCGTGCGCCGCGCGCCGTTGAGCGCCGCGTCGAGCGCCGCCTCGGGGGTGCCGAGCCGGTCTTTCAGCTCCAGGACGATGCGCTGTGCGCCCTTCTGGCCGATGCCCGGCACCTGGGTGAGCGCTTTGAGGTCGGCGGCGGCCACGGCGGTGCGCAGCGCGTTGGGCGTGTGGACGGCGAGCATGGCCAGCGCCAGCTTGGGGCCGACCCCGCTGGCCGTCTGCAGCATCTCGAACACGACCCGCTCGTCGTCGGTGGCGAAGCCGTAGAGGGTGAGCGACTCCTCGCGGACGACCAGGGACGTGGCCAGCCGGGCGTCCTCCCCCATCCGCAACGTCGCGAGCGTGCCCGGAGTGCAGTGGACGAGGATGCCGATGCCGCCGACCTCGATCACGGCCCCGTCGGGCGCGATCGCCGTCACCTTGCCCGCCACCGACGCGATCACAGCCGCCCGCCTCCCGTCACTGCCCCTCCTGGCCCGGTCATGGTCATGCGAGTATCCCGCTCAACTGGTCTGCCCGGCGACTCCGGCGATCGGCGCGCCGGACGCGGCGCGGGCCTCACGGCCGGGCGCCCTTCCCGGTGGCCCTGGCCACTGCCTCGGCCAGGCGATGCTGGGCGCCGCCGCGCCAGACGTGGCAGATGGCCAGCGCGAGCGCGTCGGCGGCGTCGGCGGGCTTCGGCATCTCGCTCAGCCGCAGCAGGCGGGTGACCATGGCGCCGATCTGCTTCTTGTCGGCCGTGCCGCTGCCGGTGATGGCGGCCTTGACCTCCGACGGCGTGTGCAGCGCCACGGGCAGCCCGCGCCGGGCCGCGCACAGGACCGCGATGCCGGCCGCCTGGGCGGTGCCCATCACCGTGCGGACGTTGTGCTGGCTGAAGACGCGCTCCACGGCCACCGCGTCGGGCCGCACCTCGTCGAGCCAGCGCTCGATCCCGGCCTCGATGCCGACGAGCCGGGCGCCGAGCTCCTCGTCGGCGCCGGTGCGCACCACCCCGACGGCCACCATCGACAGCGGCGCCCCCGGCCGGCCCTCGACCGCGCCGAGGCCGCATCGGGTCAGCCCCGGATCGACGCCCATCACCCGCACCGGCATGCCCTCCCGCCCGCCGAACACCTGTTCGCACGAGACTCTACCCCTGCCGGGATGCCCGCGCACCGCGAATCGCCCGTCCAGCGCGGGCCTGCCGGAAGTGGCGCCTCAGAAATAGTCCAGCATGTACGGCTTGGCGGCGAAGGCCGCGTCGAGGGCCTCGTCGTAGCGGTCGTCACCGGTCATGAGCCCGCCGAGCCGCAGCGTGGCCGTCGGGACACCGGCGTACAGGGCGGAGAAGCCGTTGACGGTCAGCCGAGGGCCGGGCCCGTCGACCGGCGTGGCCGCGCCCGAGCCTCCCGCGAGCTCCAGCCGCCACGTGCCCCCGGCCCTGACCGGGTCGTCCACGGTGACGACGGCCTCGCAGGAGGCGTGGGCCGGGTAACCCCTGCGCTCGACGGCGGCGGGCACGTCGAGCACCCGGAACATCCACCGGATCTGGGCGACCTCCTCCTTCGTACGCTCGCGCAGCAGCCACAGCACCGGATCGTCGGGCGCCACGGACGCCACGACGTGGCGGGCGACGGAGGACGCGCTGCCGACCAGGGACCACAGGGCGCGCAGGGTCTCGCCCGAGCCGGCGACGAGGTTCTCGACCTCGATGTCGTCGCCCTTCCAGCGGTAGACGACGTAGCCGTCGTCGGCGAGGTAGAGGAAGTCGTCCTCGTCACCGAGCCGGACGCCCCAGATGTGCTCGTCCCAGCAGACCGGGCCGCTGGAGCGGGCGAGGGCGTGCACGCGGTGGAGCACCGACACGACCTCGGCGGCGTCGCCGGGGCCCATCCTGCGCAGCTTGACCGGCCCGGCCGGAGCGATCCTGCGCAGGTCCTCGGCGGGCAGGCGCACGGTGTGCAGCGCTCCGGCGTGCTCGTAGCCGATCCGGCGGTAGATGGCGGTGGTGGCCGGGTAGAGCGCGGACACCGCGTCGCCGAGCGCCTCCGCGCGGTCCATCACGGCCTTCATGATGAGGGTGCCGACGCCGCGGCCGCGGTCTTCCGGGTTGACCGTGACCCCGGCGACCCCCGCCATGGGCTGCGGCTTGCCGTGCCACCACTGCGTGAACCCGCGCAGCCGGGCGGCGGCGGCCAGCCGGCCGCCGTCGAACACCCCCAGGTAGCGGCCCTCGCCGAGCGCGGGCAGCACCATGCGGCGCCACTTCTCCCTGCTGTCCGCGGGTATCGGGCCGAAGGCGCGCCTGCGCGCGTCGATGACGTCGTCGAGGTCTGCTTCGGTCAGGTCGCGTATCTCCACAAGCAGTCAACCCTACGCAGCCGGGGCGGGCGAGGGCGAACCCTGCCCCGCGTCCTTGACCGTGATCGCGAGGCGGTCGAGGTAGAGCAGCTGGGCGGCCACGAGGGCGGCCAGCGCGACGGCGACCACGAGCAGCGGCGTGCCGGCGCCGACGTCCGGCGTGCGGGCGGCGTACGAGCTGAGCTGGTTGACCTGGGCGACCGGAGCGGTGAACAGCTCGGGCTGCTGGGCGACCAGCAGCGGCCACAGCAGGTCGTGGGCGTTCACGAGCGTGACGGCGCCGGTGAGGATGCCGGCCATGGGCAGCGACGGCAGGAACACGCCGCCGAAGAAGTCGCGGTCGGTGCGCTCGGCCAGCCCCTTGCACAGCAGCGTGAGCACCAGCAGGGCCGGGACGCTCACCAGCACGGGCGGGATGAGCGCGGGGAAGGTGTCGACGAGGCCGAGGTTGCGGGTGTTCTGCCAGTTGGCGACGCCGAGGACGCCCGTGCCGGCGAACAGCCACGGCGCGAACACCAGCAGCAGCCACTCGCTGCGCCGCCCCAGCGGGCGCAGGCCGCCGATGCCGAGCGCGGCCAGGTAGGCCACGCCCACCGGGACGACCGCGCCGGCGAGGGCGGGCACCCAGGTGTTGACCTGCGCGCGCAGGGTGCCCGCAGGGCTTCGCGGCGAGGCGAGCACGCCGTCGATCCAGGGCCAGGCGCACAGCAGCGCGACGGCGGCCACGACGACCAGCGCCGTCACCCCGGCGGCCACGGCCACCGGCCCGGCCGCCCGCCGCACGGGTACGGCCGGGGAGGCGTGGCCCGCGCCGGCCACCGCCTCTGCGGGCCCCGGGGGCAGGAGCTCCGCCCCGCCGGTCACGTACGGGGACGCCGGAGCGTCCTGGCCCGTCGCGGAGAACACGCCGTAGGGGCCCGCCACCGGCTGCCCGTGGGCCTGGCCGTAAGGGGACGCCGGCAGCTGGGCGGCGGCCCCGGAGGACACGCCGTACGGGCTCGGAGCTTTGTCGTGCGACGCCCACGAGGAGGCGTCGGCGGCCGCCTCGCGCGGCGTCACGGTGATGCGCAGCCGGAAGGCGACCGCGACGATCGTGGCGGCGACGCCGAGCACGGCGAGCAGAGCCCACGTGAGGGCCGCGACGGCCGCACCGGGGCCGAACTCGGCCATCCGGAAGGCGTAATCGTAGGACAGGCCCGCGAGCGTCTCTGTGGCGCGCTGAGGGCCTCCCCGGGTGAGCACCATGCCGAACGAGAACGCCTGCAGCCCCACGGCGACGACGGCGAGCGCGAGCAGCGCCCCGACGGCGAGCAGCGCGGGCCCCGGGGTGCCGCCGCGCAGGACCGGCAGGTACGCGACGAGGGCCAGCGCGCACACGACGCCGAACGTGGCCGCGGCGACGATCAGCCGCAGCGTGCCGGGGGCGGTGGCGGCCTCGCGCAGCCCGTCGGCCAGGGTGACGACGCCGGACGCGTTGGGCATCAGGCCGCGCGTCCAGGCGGCGGCGACCCCGACCGGCGAGAACGTGACGACCGCGAGCGAGAGCGCGATGCGAGCGGCCCGCCTCGGCCACGTGCCCGCGCGGTCGAGCGCCAGCGCCAGCAGCGGGCCGACCACCACGGCCACCAGCAAGGGGATCAGGGTCAGGGACAGCGTGAACCCCAGGGCCCGCCAGAACTCGCCGCCGCCGAGCAACTCGGCGTAGTTGGCCGTCCCCGCGTAGGTGCTCTCCCGCAGGACGCCGCCGCGCTGGAAACTGAGCCAGATCGTCTGACCCGTGGGCAGGACGAGCGTGATGAGCGTGCCCAGCAGCGCGGGCACGGCGAGCAGCCAGCCGAGCGCGGGAGAGGCCGAGTGTGGGGGGTTGGGGGAAGTCACGTCGCCCGACCCTACGCCGACCCGGCCCCCTCGCGCACGCCGAAAACCTGTCGGCTCGCGCGGGGCGAACAGGACCCCGGCACGCGAAGGGGCCCGGCGGACGACCGGGCCCCGGAACGTGTGCGGCGCGGGCCGTCAGTCGAGGGCGGCCAGGACCTCGTCGGAGACGTCGAAGTTGGCGAAGACGTTCTGCACGTCGTCGCTGTCCTCCAGCGCGTCGATGAGGCGGAACACCTTCTTGGCGCCCTCCTCGTCGAGCGGGACGCTCATGGTCGGCACGAAGCTGGACTCGGCCGAGTCGTAGTCGATGCCCGCGTCCTGCAGCGCCTTGCGCACCGGCACCAGGTCGCCCGCCTCGCAGATGACCTCGAACGACTCGCCGATGTCGTTGACCTCCTCGGCGCCCGCGTCGAGGACGGCCATCAGCACGGTGTCCTCGTCGAGGTCGTTCTTGGGGACGATCACGACACCCTTGCGGTTGAACATGTACGAGACGGACCCGGGGTCGGCCAGCGAGCCGCCGTTGCGGGTCAGCGCCACGCGCACCTCGGAGGCGGCGCGGTTGCGGTTGTCGGTGAGGCACTCGATGAGCACCGCGACGCCGCCGGGCGCGTAGCCCTCGTACATGATCGTCTGCCAGTCGGCGCCGCCGGCCTCGAGGCCGCCGCCGCGCTTGCGGGCCCGCTCGATGTTGTCGTTGGGCACGGAGTTCTTCTTCGCCTTGAAGATGGCGTCGAAGAGGGTGGGGTTGGCGTCCGGGTCAGGGCCACCGGTCCGGGCCGCCACTTCGATGTTCTTGATGAGCTTGGCGAACAGCTTGCCGCGCTTGGCGTCGAGCGCGGCCTTCTTGTGCTTCGTCGTCGCCCATTTGGAGTGGCCGGACATTACCTAGAGCTCCCTCACCATGTCTACGAAGTAACGGTGCACGCGGACGTCCCCGGTGAGCTCGGGGTGGAACGACGTCGCGAGCAAAGGCCCTTGACGGACCGCGACGATCCTATCCCCAGGCTCGCACCTGCCCAGCACTTCGACGTCGGCGCCGACGGATTCGACCCACGGGGCGCGGATGAAGATGGCGCGCACGCGCCCGCCGGCGAAGTCGAGATCGGACTCGAACGAGTCGACCTGGCGGCCGAAGGCGTTGCGCCTGACCACCATGTCGATGCCGCCGATGGTCTGCTGACCTGTCATGCCGTCCTCGATGCGGTCGGCCAGCATGATCATGCCGGCGCAGGAGCCGTAGGCGGGCATGCCTTCCTTGATCCGCATCCGCAGCGGCTGCAGCATGTCGAAGGTCTCGGCGAGCTTCCACATCGTGGTCGACTCCCCGCCGGGGATGACGAGGCCGTCGACCGCGTCCAGCTCGGCGGGCCGCCGCACGGCGACGGCCGTGGCGCCTGCCTCTCCGAGCATGCGCGCGTGCTCGCGCACATCGCCCTGGAGAGCGAGTACACCGATCGTGGGCACAGCCGATCCTTCCGTCCGGGTACGGGTTTCCCCAATTCAACACCAGAATGCCCCGCCATCTTCCTCCAGGAGGCCGCGTTCAGCGACCTCCGGCAGGACAGCGGACGCGGTCCGCGCTCACAGGACCACCTTCATGAAGACCGGCTTGTGGTCGGAGACGGTCACCTCCTGAGCGACGTGACACCGGCGCACGGACCCCTTCGGGGCGAACAGGTAGTCGAGTTTCTTGCCCCCGCGGGTCTCCCTGCCGGTGCGCCGCGTCCCGCGCTGGTCGCACTCCTGGTACGTCCGGTAGGCCGGGGCGACGGCGCGGCGGCCGGCGGCGCCGCCGTACCCGCTGCCGGGCGGGGCGACGTTGAGGTCGCCGCCGACGATGGTCCGGTGTCCGGGCCGGCTGGCCACCTGGAGCAGGCGCCGGATCTGCCGGGTGCGGTAGGGGGCGCCGGCCTGCCGGTCGTCGTAGGAGGACCCGACGGACAGGTGGGTGCCGCAGGCCCGGACCTTCACGGAGGAGAGGGTGGCGCAGATCGCGGCCCGCGCGACGTACCAGGGCGGGGCGGGCAGCGGGTGGGTCTCGAATGCGGCCCGCTCGCCGGCCACCGCGACCGCGATGCTCTGCGCGCCTCGCGGGCGGCCGAGCCGGTCGGGATGGCAGGCGTACGGTGTGCCGTCGTGTGAGGTCAGGCCCCACGAGCCGATCGTCCAGCTCCGGCCGGTGCGCCGTTCCAGCCACAGTTCCAGGGTGCCGGTCGCGCCCGTGCAGAACTCCTGGAGGAAGATCACGCCGGGCTCGATCGGCGCGCCGAGGGCGTGCCGGCCGATGTTCTCCGCCAGCTCGACCGCGCTCGCGCGGTAGAGGGGGCACAGGGAGTTGGTGCCGGTGCAGACGTTCCACGTCATCGCCGACAGCGTCACCGGCGGCTCAGCCCGGGCGGGAGCCGTGAGAGCGCTTGCCGCGAGCGTCAGGACCAGCCCCCACACCATGGGCGACATACAACCATGAAGAGGTCACGGCGCGGGGGCCGTCCGTACGTCGAGGACGGCGTCCACGCGGGCCAGGGCCCGCAGGTGGTGGCGGCGCAGGACGAGGACGGCCATGCCGACCGCGCAGCAGGCGGCGCCGACCCAGTACGGCAGCCCCGGGTCGATCTCCTCGCCCAGCCTGGTGGCGATGAACGGCGCCAGCGCGCCGCCCGTCCAGCGCACGAAGTTGTAGCCGGCCGAGGCCACGGGCCTCGGGGCGTCGGAGACCTCCATGGCCGACTCGGTGAAGACGGTGTTGTTCAGGCCGATGGGGATGCCCGCCAGGATGGTGAAGACGATGACGCCCGCGTGGCCGGACAGCGCGATGCCGATCTGGAAGACGGCCAGCAGCGCCAGCGCCAGGTGCAGCACGTTCACCGAGCCGATCCTGCGCTGCAGCGGCGGCGCGGCGAACACCGACGCCAGCGCCACGCAGACGCCCCAGCCGAAGAAGACGGCACCGATGCCGTACGGGGACATGTGCAGGATGAACGGCGTGAAGGCGAGCAGCGTGAAGAACGCGAAGTTGTAGAACAGCGCGGTGCAGGCGGTCGTGGCCAGCCCGCCATGGGTCAGCGCCCTGAGCGGCGCGCTGAGCCTGGTCTTCACCGCCGGCCTGGCACTCGGCTCGAGCAGCGCGGCGATCAGCACGAAGCCGGCGGCCATGAGCGTGGCGGTGCCGAAGAACGGGGCCCGCCAGCTCCAGTCGCCGAGCAGGGCGCCGACGAGGGGGCCGGTGGACAGGCCCAGGCCGAGCGCGGCCTCGTACAGGATGACGGCCGACTCCGCGCCGCCGCTGGCGGCGCCGACGATGACGGCGAGTGCGGTGGCCACGAACAGGGCGTTGCCGAGGCCCCAGCCCGCGCGGAAGCCGACCAGCTCCGCGACGCTGGTGGAGGTCCCGGCCAGCGCGGCGAAGACCACCACCAGCGCCAGGCCGGCCAGCAGCGTGCGCTTGCCGCCGATGCGGCTGGAGACCCAGCCGGTGACCAGCATGGCCACGGCCGTCACCAGGAAGTAGCTGGTGAACAGCAGCGAGACCTGGCTCGGCGTGGCCTGGAGGCCCTGCGCGATGGAGGGCAGGATGGGATCGACGAGGCCGATGCCCATGAAGGCGACGACCGCCGCGAACGCGGTCGCCCAGACGGACATGGGCTGGCGAAGGATTCCGCCGCCGGTTTGCATGGTGCTCCTCTTGCGTACGCGTGGCTACGAGCGGCCGAGTTTCGCCAGGACAGGCAGGGCGGCCGCGAGGGTGGCGCGCTCGTCCTCGGTGAGCGCGGCCAGTTCACGGGTGAGGTTGGCGATCCGCGACCTGCGCACGTTCTGCAGCCGTTCGCGGCCCTCGGCGGTGAGCTCGACCGTCCTGACGCGGGCGTCGGCCGGGTCCGTGCCGCGCGCCACGAGGCCCGCGTCCTCCAGCCGGTTGATCTGGACCGTCATGGTGGGGAGCTGCACGGCGTGATCTTCGGCGAGCGCCGTCATGCGCCGGGGGCCGTGTTCGAGCGAGCCGAGCACGCCGTACTGCTGGCTGGTCAGGGGCTGTCCGGCGGAGTAGCGCCTGAGCAGGAAGACCAGGTGACGCAGCACCACGGCGACCTGCTCGGCCAGGTGGGTGGGATCGTCCCTCATACTTAGCCCAACTAACTTAGCTTGTCTAATATTCCGTGACATGACATGAAAAAGCCCGGCCCCGGGTTCCGGAGCCGGGCGAGTGCCCACATTACGGGCGTTCGGTCTCCAGGCGGACAGTCTCCTCCACCGTCATCTCCTGCCTGATGCGCAGCGCGGGGTCGAGCGGGCGCACGTACGCCTGCTGCACCCCGGGCACGCGGTCCTCGATGACGAAGGTGGCCCGCGTGTACGCCTCGGCGCCGGGCGCCTGGACCCGCGGCACGACCTTGAAGTCGGCCGTCATCCGGTCGCGCTCGATCGTGGTCAGCACGTAGCCGCGCTGGTTGTTGTAGAACTTCAGGTGCGGGTTGATCCCCAGGAACGGGTGCTGCGCCGGGTCGGAGTCGGCCCCGTCGCCGCCGGTCGAGATCGACGTGGCGACCAGCTCCGAGCCGACCGTGGGCCCCGTCGGGTCGTCGTAGTCGAGCTTGAGGTCGCTGGCCCAGTGGGCGTGCACGTCGCCGGTGAGCACCACCGGATTGCGCACCTCGGCGTCGATCCAGCCCTGCGTGATGCGCTGACGGGAGGCGACGTAGCCGTCCCAGGCGTCCTGCGAGGTGATCTTGGCCGGGCCGGCGTTGTTGTCGCGCTGCGCGAAGAAGACCTGCTGGCCGAGGACGTCCCACTGGGCCCGCGACGTGCGGAAGCCGTCCAGCAGCCACGACTCCTGCTCGGCGCCGGTGATCGAGCGGGCCGGGTCGACCGCGTCCGGGCAGTCGCGGTAGCCGTCGCCGCAGCCCTGGTCGTCGCGGTACTGGCGGGTGTCGAGCATGTGGAACGTGGCCATCCGGCCCCACCGGACGCGCCGGTAGAGCTGCATGTCGATGCCGCGCGGGATCGAGGTGCGGCGCAGCGGCATGTTCTCGTAGTACGCGCGGAAGGCGGCCTCACGCCGGGCGAGGAAGTTCGGCTGCGGGTTCTCCGGCCGTTCGGGCACCTCGTCGGCCCAGTTGTTGTCCAGCTCGTGGTCGTCCCAGACGACCAGCCAGGGCGCGGCGGCGTGCGCGGCCTGCAGGTCGGGGTCGGCCTTGTACTGGGCGTGGCGCTGGCGGTAGTTGGCCAGGGTCT
Source organism: Nonomuraea terrae (assembly GCF_044465245.1). NCBI lineage: Bacteria > Bacillati > Actinomycetota > Actinomycetes > Streptosporangiales > Streptosporangiaceae > Nonomuraea > Nonomuraea terrae. The sequence continues at coordinate 103,783 of NZ_JBITLL010000005.1, forward strand.
CGGTCTCGGGGCCCTCGTGGTGGCGGACGTTGCCGCCGGGGATCGTGTAGCTGTTCCTGGTGTACTCGTACTGGTAGTCGCCCAGGTGCAGGACGAGGTCCGGATGGTCCTCGGCGAGGCGGCGGTACGACGTGAAGTAGCCGTGCTCGTACTGCGCGCACGAGACGAACGCCATCGACAGGGCGCCGCCGTACGAGCCCGGGTGCGGGGCGGTGCGGGCGCGGCCGAGCGGCGAGACGTACGGGCCGACGCGGAAGCGGTACCAGTACTCGCCGTCGGCGCGCAGGCCGTCCACCTCGACGTGGACGCTGTGGCCCCACTCGGGCGCGGCCACGGCCACGCCGGAGCGCACGACGCGGCGGGCGCGCTCGTCGGCGTACACCTGCCACTGAACGGTGAAGGGCCGCTGCGGCATGCCGCCGAGCCCGTCCTCGGCCAGGGGCTCCTGGGCGAGGCGGGTCCACAGCACGAAGCCCTCGTGGTCGGGGTCGCCGCTGGCGACGCCGAGGGTGAACGGGTCGGTGCGCAGCCCGCGCGAGGCGAGCGTGGCGGCGGTCTCGGCGGCGGGGTCGGGGTCGGCGTGCGCGGTGGCGGCGGGGATCGCGGCGGCGGCGCCCGCCGCTAAGCCGGTGACGAGGAAGTGCCTTCGGTTCAGTCGGGACACGTGTGGCTCCTGCTCGACGATCAAGGGTGCCGGACGCCCCGAGCTTGACCGGGAATCATGACGTGTCGGTGAACTCCAGCCGACAAAAAAGACGACATCCTTCGCGGATGCCGCCTTTTCCTGAAATTTCCGCCGTCAGGCTGTGGCGCCCCCGCCGGGCCGGGCCGTGCGGCCCGCCCCGCCGCGAGCGATCATGTCACAGGAGAATCTGTGGCCTGCGCAGACGCGCCGTGTGCCGTGTGCCGTGGGCGCCTGGGCGCCTACCAGCCGCGCTCGGCCAGCCGGTGCGGCTGCGGGATCTCGTCGACGTTGATGCCGACCATGGCCTCGCCCAGGCCGCGGGAGACCTTGGCGATGACGTCGGGGTCGTCGTAGAAGGTCGTGGCCTTGACGATGGCCGCGGCACGCTTGGCCGGGTCGCCCGACTTGAAGATGCCCGAGCCGACGAACACGCCCTCGGCGCCGAGCTGCATCATCATCGCGGCGTCGGCCGGGGTGGCGATGCCACCCGCGGTGAACAGCACCACCGGCAGCTTGCCGGTCTTGGCCACCTCGGCGACCAGCTCGTACGGCGCCTGCAGCTCCTTGGCGGCGACGTACAGCTCGTCCTCGGGCAGCGAGGTGAGGCGCTTGATCTCCGCGCGGATGGTGCGCATGTGGGTGACGGCGTTGGAGACGTCGCCGGTGCCGGCCTCGCCCTTGGAACGGATCATGGCCGCGCCCTCGGTGATGCGGCGCAGGGCCTCGCCGAGGTTGGTGGCACCGCACACGAACGGCACGGTGAACTGCCACTTGTCGATGTGGTTGGCGTAGTCGGCCGGCGTCAGCACCTCGGACTCGTCGACGTAGTCGACGCCGAGCGCCTGCAGCACCCTGGCCTCGACGAAGTGGCCGATGCGGGCCTTGGCCATCACGGGGATCGAGACGGCGTTGACGATGCCGTCGATCATGTCGGGGTCGCTCATCCGGGACACGCCGCCCTGCGCGCGGATGTCGGCGGGCACGCGCTCAAGGGCCATGACGGCGACGGCGCCGGCGTCTTCGGCGATCTTGGCCTGCTCGGGGGTGACGACGTCCATGATGACGCCGCCCTTGAGCATCTCGGCCATGCCGCGCTTGACGCGGGCGGTTCCGGTGACGGGGGTGCTTTCTGGCGTGCTGCTGGACACGGTCATCCTCACGGGCTCTCACGGCGATCGGTACGTTTGTCAGGACTATCGTAGGTCCTGACGGACCCGTCCCCCGACATGCCACAATGTCAGGATTTATCGAGACGTCCCTACACTCTGGCTCAGGGGATGACGGGCTTGCGGCTGGCCAGCGCCACCCAGACCTGCCCGGGCGCGAAGTTCATCGGCTCACCGCTCTCCGTGGTGAACGTCGTGCCGCCGTCCTCCGATTCCCGCTCCCACTTCGCCTTGTACGCCTTGCCGTCGCGCAGCACGATCGCCGAGCCCTTGCCGGTGGTGTGCACGAGCGGCGTGTAGCTGTCGTTGGAGTCGTGGAACTCCGAGCGCTCGGTCTTGGTGTACTGGACGACGACGGTCGGCGCGCTGAGCTGACCGCCCTCGGCCGCGATGTCCTTCTTGCCGTCCTGCGCGATCATCCACTGCTCCTTCGCCTGCGACCAGGTGAAGGTGAAGCGCGCGGCGGGCCACCTGACGGTGTACGACTTGCGCTCCACACCGCCCTCGGCCGGCGGGTCGCCGAAGGTGAAGCCGATGTCCTTGGCCTTGCTCGCCTTCGGCGCCGCGGCCAGCAGCTTCTTGGTCTGGGCGAACAGGTTGTAGGGCGCGCTGCGGCCCGGCTCGCGGTAGTACGCGCCGGGGTTCCTGGTGTCGCCCACGTCGAACAGCGACGCCTCGGCGATGTAGGGCAGCAGCTTGCTCTGCGCCCCCGAGTAGGCGAAGGCGGGCTTGCCGAACTGCGGCGCGATGTGCAGGTCGGAGATCCGGGCGCTGCGCACCGGGCCCACCTTGGGCGGCAGCTTGGAGGAGAAGATCGCCATGAGCCGGGTCAGGCCGGCCTCGACCTGCTCGATGTAGACGATGTCCGCGCTCTTCAGGCCGAGCTGCGGCTTGCCGGCCGCGGTGTTCTCGATCTTGACGGCCACCACCGGCTTGAGCGTCTGGTACGGCTTGCCGGTGAACGGGTGGGTCTTGACCGGCTCGGGCTCCTCGCTGGGGGCCACCGTGGCGGCCTGCGGCGCCCGGCCAGGCGCCGGTTCGTTCGAGGAGCAGGCCGCGACGGGCACCACCACGGCCGCGCCCGTCAGCCAGATCATGATCGTCCGGGGTAGCCGCACGTGACAACACTCCTCGCTTCGACCCTTAAACGGGATGAAGCTTACTGGCTTCGCCAAATCAGGTCATTCAGTTGCCATGGTCGCGGGCGGATTGTCATCGATCTCGAAGAATCGCGGGTAGGCGGTGTGCCCCGCCAGGCGCAGGGTCCTGGCCAGCCAGCGCCGCTGCGCCGCACGGGTGACCGCGACCGCGTTGTTGTAGAAGCGGCGCGAGTAGACGACCTTGGCCACGGCGGTGTCGAGCTCCTCCAGCAGCCCGCGGCCCGCGGGCGACTCCGACAGCTTCTCGCGGAAGCGTTCCTGGTCCACCACCGCCCGCAGGGCGCGTGACAGGTCGCTCTCGGCGTGCTCGCGCTCCTCGGGCCCGGCCGTCCTGGCCTCGTGGGCCGCCGTGGCCAGCACGAGCGACGTGGCCGGGTCGAGCAGGCGCGAGCCGGCCAGCTCCAGCACCACGGCCCGGCGCCGCATCAGCGCGGCGTCCAGCGACTCCTGGGCCAGCTCCAGCCGGATGTGCAGGCGGTCGAGCCGGCCCGCGCGCCAGGAGATGTAGACCGCCATGAGCACGACGACGATCCCCACGATCAGGATGGTCGTGGTCACAGGTCTTCCTCCACCCGGCCGGCGCCGCTCGTGGTGACCGTCTCGTAGACGCGCACGACGTCGCGGGCCACCGTGGACCAGTCGTACTTCCGCACCGCCACCAGCGCCTCGGCCGCCAGCTTGGCGCGGCGCTCGGGGTCGTCGAGCAGCGCGGCGGCCTCGCGCGCCAGCGAGGCGTGGTCGCCGTTGGCGAACAGCGCGCCCGCCTGCCCCTCCCCCAGCACCCTGCGGAACGCCGGGATGTCGCTGGCCAGCACCGTCGCCCCGGACGCCATCGCCTCGGCCAGCACGATGCCGAAGCTCTCGCCGCGGGTGTTGGGGGCGCAGAACACGTCGACCGAGTGGTAGGCGCGGATCTTGTCGGCCTCGCTCACCATGCCGAGCACGGTCACCCGGTCGTGGAACTCCTTCGGCACCCGTTCGTAGACGTCCTTCGCATCGCCGGGCCCGGCGATGAGCAGCTTGAGGTCGCGGCGCTCGGCCGCGAGCACGCGGAAGGCGTCGAGCAGGATCGGCAGGCCCTTGCGCTCTTCGTCCATGCGGCCGAGGAAGCCGATCGTGGCGCCGTCGGGGCCCCAGCCGCCGAGCGGCTCGGCCTCGGTGTAGCGGGAGACGGTGACGCCGTTGGGGATCAGCACCGCGTCGCCGCCGAACTGCTCGACCAGGCTCTTGCGCGCGGCGTCGGAGACCGCGATGCGCCCGCTCAGCTTCTCCAGCGCGCTCTGCAGCAGCGGCTCGGCCACCGCGATGGCGCGCGAGCGCTGGAACGACGCGTGGAACGTCGCCACGATGGGCCCCCTGGCGGCCCAGCAGGCCAGCACGCCCAGGCTCGGGATCAGCGGCTCGTGGATGTGCAGCACGTCGAACTCGCCCGTACGCACCCAGCGCCGCACCCGCGCCGCCGACAGGAAGCCGAACGACATCCGCGCCACCGACCCGTTGTACGGCACCGGCACCGCCCGGCCGGCCCCCGTCACGTAGGCGGGCAGCTCGTCGTCGTCGGCGGCCGGGGCGATCACCGACACCTCGTGCCCCTGGGCCATGAGCGCCTGGGCCAGGTCGTCGATGTGCTGCTTGACGCCGCCCGGCATGTCCCAGGAGTAGGGGCAGACGATGCCGACCTTCATCGCGGCAGGTCCTCCAGCCAGAGCCGCTGCAGCATGTGCCAGTCGTCGGGGTGCTCGGAGATGCCCTTCTCGAACACCTCGGCCATGCGCTGCGCGAGGAAGGCGACCTTCTCCTGCCGGGTGCCCTCCTCGGGCATGGGCACCTCCTCGTGGATGTGGATGCCCCACTCGTCGCCGACGAAGTAGACGACGGCGGGCAGGAGCGCCGCGCCCGTCTGCACGGCAAGCAGCGGCGGCCCGGCGGGCACCTTGGTGGTCGCGCCGAAGAAGCGCACCTCGATGCCGCTCTTGGTCAGGTCGCGCTCGGCGGGCAGGCAGACGGCGCGCCCCTTGCGCAGCCGCGAGGCGAGGGTGCCGAAGTTGTGGCCGTCGCCGCCGGTGAGCGGCAGCACCTCCATGCCGAGGCCCTCGCGGAAGGCGACGTAGCGCCGGAACAGCGACTCGGGCCTCAGCCGCTCGGCCACGGTGGTGAACGGATGCCCCACGCCCACCAGCCACGCGCCGGCCGCGTCCCAGTTGCCCATGTGGGGCAGGGCCAGCACCACGCCCCGGCCCGCCTCCAGATTGTTGTGGATGTGCTCGGCCCCGATGACGTGGGTGCGGCGCACGATCTCCTCGGAGCTCATGGACGGCAGCCGGAAGACCTCGTGGAAGTAGCGGAAGTACGAGCGCATCCCGGCCCTGGTGAGCTCGCTCAGCTCACGGTTGCCGGGCTCCAGCCCGGTCACCCTGGCCAGGTTGGACTCCAGCCTGCGCACCGACTTGCCGCCCCGGCGCCAGACCCGGTCGGCCAGGAACCGGAAGACCGCGGCCGTCGGGCGCTCCGGCAGCAGCGGCACGAGCTTCCAGCCGGCCGCGAAGCCGGCGGCCACCACCCGGTCGCCGAAAGACACCTTCTCGCTCATGTCCGCCTCGTCTGCTGGTAGACCGCCATGACCCGCTGCCCCACGGTGACGACGCTGGCCGCCGCGAGCAGCCACATGCCGGCGGCCAGCACGTACGGGACGCCGAGACCCGACAGGAAGGTCGCGACCAGCGCCACGACGAGCCGTTCCGGCCGCTCGGCCAGCCCGACGTCCGCCGTCAGCCCGAGCCCTTCGGCCCTGGCCTTGGCGTAGGAGACCAGAGCGCCCGCGATCAGGCACAACAATGTCACCGCCGCCATCAGCGTGTCGTCTCTCGACATGAAATACAAGATCAGGCCCGCGAAGATGGCGGCGTCGGCCACCCGGTCGAGCGTCGAGTCGAGGAACGCCCCCCAGGTGGTGCCCCCCTTCCCGCCGAGCCGGGCCACCACACCGTCGAGCAGGTCGAACAGCACGAAGACGGTGATGACGAGGGCCCCCACGGTCAGGTGGCCTAGGGGGAAGAAGAGCAGAGCCGACACGACCGTGCCGAGGGTGCCGGCCGCCGTGACGGCGTCCGGGCCGATCCCGCGGCCGACGAGTGCCCTGCCCAGCGGGGTGAGTATCCGGGTCACGGCCGGGCGCAGGAGTTTGAGCATCGCCGTCCGATCGTAGGCCATCGGGACCTGACAACTTTCTTTGCTCCGGCCCCCTTGTGATATCCGCCACAGGGGTATTTGGTGAACACACCGCGTCCATGCGGTTTCTACTCGCTCCGTGCGGGCGCGGCGTTGGAACCAACCGACGTACGCGGGAGGCTGATGTGGCGGAGAAGAACGCGGGCAGCGCCGTGGGAGCCGCGGGCAGGGCACTCGCGGCCGACCGGGCGGACGCGATTCGCAATGTCGTGCTGGTCGGCCACTCAGGATCAGGGAAGACGACTCTGGTCGAGCACCTGCTGGCCGCGACGGGAACCGTCCAGCGCCCCGGACGGGTGGAGGACGGCAACACGGTCAGCGACTTCGACGAGGTCGAGGTCAGGCAGCAGCGGTCGGTCAACCTCGCGGTGGCCCCGCTGACGTACGGCGGGGTCAAGATAAACCTCCTCGACACGCCCGGTTACGCCGATTTCGTCGGCGATCTGCGCGCGGGGCTGCGCGCCGCCGACGCCGCGCTGTTCGTGGTGTCGGCCTGCGACGGCATCGACGGGCTCACCCAGATGCTCTGGGAGGAGTGCGCCCAGGTCGGCATGCCGCGCGCGGTCGTCATCACCAAGCTCGACCACCAGCGGGCCAACTTCGACGAGGTGCTCGTCACCTGCCAGGACGTCTTCGGCGACGGCGTGGCCCCGCTGTATCTCCCGGTGATCACCAACGGTCACGTCAACGGGCTCATCGGGCTGCTGTCGCAGAAGTTCTACAACTACGCCTCGGGCGACCGGGCGGAGAAGGACCCCGGCGCCGAGTACGCGGCGCAGATCGAGACGTACCGGGGCGACCTCATCGAGGGCATCATCCAGGAGAGCGAGGACGAGTCGCTCATGGAGCGCTACCTCGCGGGCGAGCCCATCGACGGCATGATGCTCATCGAGGACCTGGAGAAGGCCGTCTCGCGCGGCAGCTTCTACCCCGTCCTCTGCACCGGGCTCGGCGTGGGCACGACGGAGGTGCTGGAGCTCATCACGCAGGGCTTCCCGTCTCCTCTGGAACGCCCGATGCCCGAGATCTCCGACCTGTCCGGCAAGCCGGTCCAGGGCGTCGCGTGCGACCCCGACGGCCCGCTCGTCGCCGAGGTCGTCAAGACCACCAGCGACCCGTACGTGGGCCGCATCAGCCTCGTCCGCGTCTTCTCCGGCACGCTGCGGCCCGACATGACCGTGCACGTGTCCGGCCACGGCGGGGCGGAGCGCGGCCACGAGGACCACGACGTGGACGAACGCGTCGGCGCCCTGTCATGCCCGCTCGGCAAGCAGCAGCGCACCACCCCCAAGGGCGTCGCGGGTGACATCGTGGCGGTGGCCAAGCTGTCGCGCGCCGAGACCGGCGACACGTTGTCGGACGTGGACCGGCCGCTGTGCATGACGGCCTGGAGCATGCCGGAGCCGCTGCTGCCGGTGGCCATCAGGGCCAGGTCCAAGGCGGACGAGGACAAGCTGTCGCAGGCCCTGGCCCGGCTCGTGGCCGAGGACCCGACCCTGCGGCTGGAGAACAACGCCGAGACCCGGCAGCTCGTCCTGTGGTGCATGGGCGAGGCGCACACCGACGTGGTGCTCGACCGCCTGGCCAAGCGCCACGGCGTCGAGGTCGAGCGGATCGAGCTGCGGGTGCCGCTGCGGGAGACGTTCGGCGGCAAGTGCCAGGCGACGGGCCGCAACGTCAAGCAGACCGGCGGCCACGGCCAGTACGCGATCTGCCACGTCGAGATCGAGCCGCTGCCGTCCGGCTCGGGCCTGGAGTTCGTCGACAAGATCGTCGGTGGCGTGGTGCCGCGGCAGTTCATCCCGTCGGTGGAGAAGGGCGTGCGAGCCCAGATGGAGCGCGGCGTCGTCGCCGGCTACCCGATGGTGGACCTGCGCGTCACCCTGTACGACGGCAAGGCCCACTCCGTCGACTCCTCCGACATGGCCTTCCAGATCGCCGGGCAGCTGGCGCTCAAGGAGGCCGCGTCGAAGGTCTCGACGCTGCTGCTGGAGCCGGTGGACGAGCTGTCGGTGCTGGTGGCCGACGACTACGTCGGCTCGGTGATGTCCGACCTGTCGGCGCGGCGCGGGCGCGTGCTCGGCACCGAGCCGGTCGGCCACGGCCGGACGCTGGTCAAGGCCGAGGTGCCCCAGCTGGAGATCACCCGTTACGCCATCGACCTGCGCTCGATGTCGCACGGCACCGGCACCTTCCACCGGAGCTTCCTGCGCTACGAGCCGCTGCCGCCGAACCTGGCGAGCAAGGTGGCCGCCGCCGAGTGACGGCCGTGCCGGGAGGGCATGTCCCTCCCGGCACTATTTTGGTGATTTATCACAGAAGCATCACGAGTCTATTTCGTTTTTCCGTCCCGACCATGGCGGGCCGGGTGTCACACTGGGTGGCACTATGCGTACTGGACGGCCCCTCCTAGCAGCCGCCGTGCTCGCGGTCGTGACCACCACGGCCGCCTACGCCTTCGGCCCCGACGCCGAGCGGAGCCCCGCGGCGAGCCAGAAGAAGACGACCACCTCCACACCCTCTCCGGCCTGCAAGGCCGACCCGCGCCGGCCGAAACGGGAGCTGCGCGGGGTGTGGATCGCCACGACCCAGAACATCGACTGGCCCTCCAGGGCCGGCCTGCGGCCCGACCGGCAGCGGGCCGAGTACGTCAAGATCCTCGACAGTGCCGCCAAGCGCAACCTCAACGCGGTCTTCGTCCAGGTGCGCCCGGCCTCCGACGCGCTGTACAAGTCGTCGCTCGAGCCGTGGTCGCAGTACCTGACCGGGACCGAGGGCAAGGATCCCGGCTGGGACCCGCTGCCGTTCCTCATCTCCGAGGCCCACAAGCGGGGCATGGAGTTCCACGCCTGGTTCAACCCGTATCGCGCGTCCTACAAGGACAGCGTCTCCAAGCTGCCCCGCAGCCACCCCGCGCGCCAGCACCCGGACTGGACGGTCAAGTACGGCGGCCGCCTCTACTACAACCCCGGTATGCCGGCCGTGCGCGAGCACGTGGTCAAGGTCATCAACGACGTCGTCAGCCGCTACGACATCGACGGCGTGCACTTCGACGACTACTTCTACCCCTACCCGGTGGCGGGCGCGACGTTCGACGACCGGGCGGCCTTCCGCAGGTACGGCAAGGGCAGGAAGCTCGCCGAGTGGCGGCGCGACAACGTCGACACGCTCGTCGCCGAGGTCGACAGGGCCGTCCATCGCGCCAAGGGCCACGTGCGGTTCGGCATCAGCCCGTTCGGCATCTGGCGCAACAAGTCCAACGACCCGACCGGCTCGGCCACCTCGGGCATGTCCGCGTACGACTCGATCTACGCCGACGCGCGGGCCTGGATCAAGGACGGCACGGTCGACTACGTGCTGCCGCAGCTCTACTGGCCGCGCGGGCACCGCCAGGCCGACTACAACACGCTGGTCCGCTGGTGGTCCAACGAGGTCAAGGGCAGCGACGTGCAGCTCTACATCGGCCAGGGCCTCTACCGCGTCGGCACGCGCGACGACAGGACCTGGACGCGTCCGGGCGAGCTGGCCGCGCAGGTCGGCGTCAACCGCGACTCCAAGCAGGTCGACGGCGAGGTGTTCTTCAGCGCCAAGCAGCTGCTGACCAATCCCTTGCGGGCGATCGACCGCGTCGCCACGACGTACTACAGCCGCCCGGCGTTGCCGCCGGCGGTTCCGGACGCCGGCGGCCAGGCTCCCGCGGCGCCGCAGGGCGTCAGGGCGCAGGGGACGGCGCTGTCGTGGACCCCGGCCCAGGGAGCCCGCGCCTACGCGGTCTACCGGCTGCCGAAGTCGGGCCGGGACTGCCACACCGCCGACGCCCGTGACCTGGTGGCCGTCGTGGGAGGCCCGTCCTACACCGCGAAGGCGCCCGGCACCTACCTGATCACCTCGATCGACCGCCTCTCCCGCGAGAGCGACGCCGTCCGGGTGAACACAGGCTGACCCGCGGCTGAACGCACGCGGCCGGGGCCGGTTCCGCCGCCCCGGCCGTCGGCGTTCCCGGCGGATTCGCGGGCCGGGCGCGACGGGATCGGCGGGGTGCCGGTGCATGAGAAGGTAGTCGCGTCCGGTGGCGCCGGAACATGACCTTGCTCTACCGTGCCACGGAACCGAAGCGACCACGGGAGGTCATCGGCGTGAGGCGTGCGCTCATCGTGCTGGCCGTGCTGGTCGGCCAGATGCTGGCCGGGCACGGCCTCGCCGGGCCGGCCCGGGCGGACGACGCCGGCGGCAGGGTCGCCCTCATCGGCGTGCCCGCCCTGCACTGGAACGACATCACCCCGTCCGACACACCCCACCTGTGGAAGCTGGCCGCCTCCAGCGCGATCGGCTCCCTGTCGGTGCGTACGGTCGGCAACGTGACCTGCCCCTACGACGGCTGGCTGACCGTCTCGGCCGGCACCAGGTCGGCGGCGGGTTACCGCTGCGGCGCGCCCCCCACACCCGAGCGGCAGGGCGACGGCGCGGTCATCCCCGGCTACCGCTACCTCATCGACGTGGCCGGGCAGCGCTACGCCGGCACGCTCGGCCAGTCGCTCAAGGCGGCCGGTCAGTGCTCGGTCGCGATCGGCCCGGGCGCCGCGCTGGCGCTGGCCGACCAGCAGGGCGCGGTGCAGAGCTACCGCGACTCCGCCACGGGGATCACCACCGCCGACCTGGAGCGGTGCCGGATGGTCGCGATGGACGTCGACGACCTCGTCGCCCCCTACCTGACAGACGGCCGGCTGCCCGCCGAGCCGGAGCTGCTCGGCCCCGCCGAGCGGCGCCGGGCGCTGCGCCAGGCCGACGCCGAGGTGGGCGCGCTGCTCACCGCGCTGCCCGCCGGCACGACGGTGCTGCTGGCGGGGATGTCCGACCACGGCTCGGTGCCCCACCTGCGGGTGTCGGCGCTGCAGCGGCCGGGCGCAGAGGGCCGCCTGCTCGGCGCCGCCTCCACCCGCCGCGACGACATCTCGATCCTGCCCGACCTGACCGCCACCGCGCTCACCGAGCTCGGCGTCGCCGTGCCGCCGACCGTCGTGGGCGTGCCGCTGCTGGTCGGCGACCCCGGCGCCACCGTCGAGCAGCTGCGGCGCGCCGACGCCAGCGCCCAGACCATGCGCTCGGCCAAGGGCCAGTACTTCACCGCGCTGGCGGTCATCCAGGTCCTGTTCTACGTCGGCGCCTTCCTGCTGCTGCGCCGCCGCAGCCACTGGCGCTGGCTGCGCGTGGCGGCCGTGGCCGTGGCGGCCCTGCCGGTCACCTCGTTCCTGGTCAACCTGCTGCCGTGGAGCGACCACGCAGGGCTGTTCGGCGGCATGCTCGCCTGGTGGGCGGCGATCACCGTGCTGGCGCTGGCCGGGCCATGGCGGCGCAAGCCGCTCGGCCCGCTGGCCGTGGTCGCCGGCATCACCGCGCTGACGCTCGCCGCCGACCTGCTCACCGGCACCACGCTCCAGCTCAACAGCTTCATGGGCTACAGCGCCGAGCAGGGCGCCCGTTACTTCGGCCTGGGCAACATCCCGTTCGCGCTGCTCGCGACCGGCACGCTGCTCAGCACCACCGTGATCGCGCACCGGTGGCCCGGCAAGGTCGGCGTGGCCGCGATCGTGGTGCTGGGGGCGATCGCGATGGTGCTGGGCGGCTCGGGCCTCGGCAGTGACTTCGGCGGTGTGATCGCGTTCGTGCCGGGCATCGCGGTGACCGCGCTGATCCTGTCGGGCAAGCGGGTCTCGCTGATGAAGCTGGCGGCGTTCTGCGTGGCCGGCGGGGTGATCGTGATGGGCTTCGCCTGGTACAACTACCTGCAGCCGCCCGCCGAGCAGACCCACCTCGGCAGGTTCGTCGGTCAGGTGCTGACCGGGGAGGCGTTCGACGTCATCTGGCGCAAGCTGGAGGCCATGCTGGCCACCCTGCTCAGCCCCAACCTGATGCCGATCGTGATCGTGGCCGTGGCGTTCCTGGTCTACGCGATCCTGCGGCCCGAGCAGGCCTCGGCCGGGGTGGTGCCGGCGGCGTTCGAGCACTCCCCCGCGCTGCGCGCCGGTCTGATCGGCACGCTCGTCAGCGGCGTCGTCGGGATGCTGGTCAACGACTCCGGCGCGGCCGTGCTGTCGATGGCGCTGGCCCTCGCCGTGCCGCTGCTGCTGGCCACCGGCCTCGGCGCGGTGGCCTTCGGCCGCGGGTCAGCCCCAGGCGTCGGCGAGCAGCTGTCGGGTGTCCCGAAGTAGCTGCGGCAGCACCTTGGTCTGGGCGACGACCGGCATGAAGTTGGTGTCGCCGCCCCACCGCGGCACGACGTGCTGGTGCAGGTGGGCGGCGATGCCGGCGCCCGCGACGTGACCGAGGTTCATGCCGACGTTGAAGCCCTGCGCGCCGCTGGCCTTGCGCAGCGCCCGCACCGACTTCTGGGTGTATTCCCCCAGCTCGGCCACCTCGGCGGCGTCGAGCTCGTCGTAGTCGGACACATGCCGGTACGGCACCACCATCAGGTGGCCGGAGTTGTACGGGTAGAGGTTGAGCACCGCGTAGACCGACGCGCCCCTCGCCACGATCAGGCCGTCCTCGTCGCTCATCGTCGGGATGACGTCGAACGGGCATCCCTCTCCGGGGCCGCTGCCGGTCGGCTTGTTCTCGCCCTTGATGTAGGCCATGCGATGCGGGGTCCACAGACGCTGGAAGTTGTCCGGGGCCCCTGCCCCTGCCTGATCGTGCATAACTAGCAGCATATGACCACGGACAAACGGGGTGCTCTTCCGGCACAATCCTGATCATCCCCCGACAGGAGATCGCCATGACTGAGACGCTGACCGAGCAGTCCGCCCCCGAGCAGTCCGACGGGCCTTCGTACATCGAGGCGCCGGCCACCGACTCGGCCGTGAAGGGGCGCATCAAGGTCGCCGACGAGGTGGTCGAGAAGGTCGCCGCGCTGGCCGCGCTGGAGGTCGAGGGCGTCGCCGACATGGGCGGCGACCTCGCGCGCGCCTTCGAGTCCGTACGCGACCGCATCGGCCTCGGCTCGCGCCGTGCCAACCAGGGCGTCAACGCGCAGATCCACAACGGCGAGGTGGCCGTGAGCCTGACGATCGTCGTCGAGTACGGCCATGTCGTCATGGACGTCGCCTCCGAGGTCAAGACGAACGTGGCCATGATCGTCAGCCGGATGCTGGGCATGCGGGTCATGGAGGTCAACGTGACCGTGGACGACGTCCGCCTTCCCGGCGACCCCCACCCGGCCCCGCGCGACCCGGCCGCCGACGAGGAGCCCTCTTCCGCTGCCTGAGGGTTCACCTGCGGGCGCGGCTGTCAGGATGAGAGCCATGACGGATCAGCTCGAGCCCATGCCCGAAGACTGGCAGCGTGCCCTGGCCATCGTGGCCCACCCCGACGACCTCGAGTACGGCTGCGCCTCCGCCGTGGCGACCTGGACCGACGCCGGTCGCGAGGTCGCGTACGTGATGGTGACCCGTGGTGAGGCGGGCATCGACACCCTCGAACCGGTCAAGGCCGCGGCGGTGCGCGAGCAGGAGGAGCGGGCCGGCGCGGCCGTCGTCGGGGTGAGCCGGGTGGAGTTCCTCGGCCACGCCGACGGCGTCATCGAGTACGGTACGCCGCTGCGCAGAGACCTGGCCGCCGCCATCCGCCGGCACCGCCCCGAACTCGTGATCACCATCAACCCCGACGACACCTGGGAGGGCACGTACTGGAACACGCCCGACCACCGGGCGGTCGGCCGGGCCGTGCTCGACGCCGCCGGTGACGCCGGCAACCGCTGGATCTTCCCCGACGCCGGGGGCGAGCCGTGGAACGGCGTGCGCTGGGTGGCGGTGGGCGGCACCGACTCCCCCACCCACGCCGTCGACGTGACGGACGGCCTGGAGCGGGGCGTGCGCTCGCTGCTGGCGCACCGCGCCTACATCGAGGCGCTGACCGACGAGGACCCGGAGGCGTACGCGCGCGGCCTCATCGAGGGCTTCGCCCGGCAGGAGGCCGAACGCTTCGGCGGGCGCCCGGCGGTCACGTTCCGGCTCTACCCGCGCTAGAGAACGCGGCGGCGGAGCGGCCTCGACGGGGGCCGCTCCGCCGGATGACGGTCAGACCTGGACGCGGTGCTCGACGGCGCTGACGATCTCGGCGACGGCGTCGTCGATCGGGACGCCGTTCTTCTGCTCGCCGTTGCGGTAGCGGAACGACACCGCGCCATTGGCGATGTCGTCGTCGCCCGCGAGCAGCATGTACGGCACCTTCGCCTTCTGCGCGTTGCGGATCTTCTTCTGCATGCGGTCGTCGGAGCCGTCGACCTCGATGCGGATGCCGCGCTCACGCAGCCGCTTGGCGACGTCCTGGAGGTAGGGCACGTGAGCGTCGGCGATCGGGATGCCGACGACCTGCACCGGGGCCAGCCACGCGGGGAAGGCGCCCGCGTAGTGCTCGACCAGCACGCCGAAGAAGCGCTCGATCGAGCCGAACAGCGCCCGGTGGATCATCACGGGACGCTTGCGGGTGCCGTCGGCCGCCTGGTATTCGAGCTCGAACAGCTCAGGCAGGTTGAAGTCGAGCTGGATGGTCGACATCTGCCAGGTGCGGCCGATCGCGTCGCGGGCCTGGACGGAGATCTTGGGGCCGTAGAAGGCGGCGCCGCCCGGGTCCATCACGAGCTCGAGCTTCTCCGCCTCGGCCACCTCGCGCAGCGTCTGGGTGGCCTCCTCCCAGACCTCGTCGGAGCCGACGAACTTCTGCGGGTCCTTCGTGGACAGCTCGAGGTAGAAGTCTTCGAGCCCGTAGTCGCGCAGCAGGTCGAGCACGAAGCGCAGCAGCGAGGTCAGCTCGTCGCGCATCTGCTCGTGGGTGCAGTAGATGTGGGCGTCGTCCTGCGTCATGCCGCGCACGCGGGTGAGGCCGTGGATCACGCCGGACTTCTCGTAGCGGTAGACCGTGCCGAACTCGAACAGCCGCAGTGGCAGCTCACGGTAGGAACGCCCGCGCGCCCGGTAGATCAGGTTGTGCATCGGGCAGTTCATCGGCTTGAGGTAGTAGCGCGCCCCCTCCAGCTCCATGGGAGGGAACATGCCGTCCTTGTACCAGTCGAGGTGGCCCGAGACCTGGTAGAGGTGCTCCTTGGTGATGTGGGGCGTGTTGACGAACTCGTAGCCCGCCTCCTCGTGGCGGCGGCGCGAGTAGTCTTCCATCACCCGGCGGATCACGCCGCCCTTGGGGTGGAAGACGGCCAGGCCGGAGCCCAGCTCGTCGGGGAAGCTGAACAGGTCGAGCTCGGCGCCCAGCTTGCGGTGGTCGCGCTTCTCGGCCTCCTCCAGCAGCTTGAGGTAGTCGTCCTGCTTCTCGCGCGACTCCCAGGCGGTGCCGTAGATGCGCTGCAGCTGCGGGTTCTTCTCGCTGCCGCGCCAGTAGGCGCCGCCGGAGCGCATGAGCTTGAACGCGGGGATCGACCGGGTGGACGGCACGTGGGGGCCGCGGCACAGGTCTTTCCACGTCAGCTCGCCGGTCTTGGGGTCGAGGTTGTCGTAGATGGTGAGCTCGCCGGCCCCCACCTCGACGGACTCCTCGTCGGCGGCTCCGCCCTTGAGCCCGATCAGCTCCAGTTTGTACGGCTCCGCCGCCAGCTCCGCGCGCGCCTCCTCGTCGGTGACGACCCGGCGGGAGAACGCCTGCCCCTGCTTGACGATCTCGCGCATGCGCTTCTCGATGCGCTTGAGGTCGTCGGGGTGGAAGGCCTGCTTGACGTCGAAGTCGTAGTAGAAGCCGTTCTCGACGGGCGGGCCGATGCCCAGCTTGGCCTCGGGGAACAGCTCCTGCACGGCCTGGGCCATGACGTGGGCGGTGGAGTGGCGCACGATCGCCCGGCCGGCGTCGCTGGAGACCTCGATCGGCTCGACCGCGTCGCCGTCGGCCAGTGACCAGGCGAGATCGCGCGGCTCGCCGTTGACGCGGGCCGCGATGACGGTGCGGCCGTCGGCCTCCAGCGCCTGTCCGGCCGTCGTGCCGGCCGCGACCACACGCTCGGCTCCGGCGAGGGTGATGCGTAGCTCGGCTGACACGGTGTCTCCCTTGGGATCGCGCTCGATGACGGGCACCGAGGCTGGTTCGTATGGTGAACACCGATGCTATCGCGGGCGAAACCCCATCCTTGTCAGCTCCTTGCGGCTGCCGTGGAAGACGTTGCGGTCGAGGGGCCTGTTGTCGTACTGGTGGATGGTCCAGTCGTTCCAGGGCCTCGGCACCGCGGGCTCTCCGCGCGCGCTCGCCGGGCTGGCGATCCACAGGGGATATTCGGCCAGCCCGGAGCAGTGACCGTTCTGCGCGAACGTGTGGAAGGTGTAGATGAACGGCCGCACGCCGGTGTGCCGCTCGACGAAGTGGCACCACCGGCGCGCGTAGCGGGCGACCTTCTCGGCGCCGAGCCCGTCGTTGGTCTCCAGGTCGAGCGCGATCAGGTCGCCGCGGCGCAGGCCGCCGGCCGACCTGATCACGTCCAGGAAGTGACGCGCCTGCTCCAGGGGGTCGCCCTTGGGCCGGGCGAAGTGGTAGGCGCCGCACACGATCCAGCTTTCCCGCATGCCGTTCCAGTTGCGCGGAAACCACTTGTCGGTGTAGTCGCCGCCCTCGGTCGCCTTGGCGAAGGCGAAGGCGACTCCTTGGTCGGCGTGGCCGGCCCAGTCGACCGTGCCCTGCCAGTTCGACACGTCTATGCCCTGCAGCAAGCGCTTCTTCACCTTGCCGGAGTTTATTGAGACCTGCCCTGATCAGCCCTTCGCCGCGCCGATCAGGAGGGTACGGGTGCGTTCCCGGTTGGCGAACGGGGAGGCCACGAAGTCGGTCACGCCGGCCTGCCTGAGCTCCTCGAGCTTGGCCAGCACGGTGTCCTCGTCGCCCACGATCGCCACGTCGCCGGGCCCGGCCGCGCCCTCCCGGTCGAGCATCGCGCGGTAGGACGGCAGGCGGCCGTACATCGAGAAGATCTCGTTGGCGCGGGCGACGGCGCCGGCGGGGTCGTCGGTGACGCAGATGGGCAGCGCGCAGACGATGCGCGGCTCCTCGCGGCCGGCCTCGGCGGCGGCGGCCCTGATGGTCGGGGCGATGTGCTCGGCCACCGTCTTCGGCCCGGTCATCCACAGGATGGTGCCGGCCGCCACGGTGCCGGCCAGCTTGAGCATGCGCGGCCCGAGCGCGGCCACCAGCACGGGGACGCCCGCGCCGGGGGTGGTGAGCCGTACGTTGGCCTTGAGCGTCTCGCCCTCGTAGGAGACCTGTTCGCCCTTCGAGGCGGGGACGAGGATGTCGAGGTACTCCTTCATGTGCCGGCCGGGGCGCTCGAAGCTGTAGCCGAACATGTTCTCGATGACGACCTTGTGCGACAGCCCGATGCCGAGGGTGAGCCGGCCGCCGAGCGCGGCGTTGGCGGTCATGGCCTGCTGGGCGAGCACGGCCGGGTGGCGCGGGTAGGTCGGCACCACGGCGGTGCCCAGCTCGATCGGCGGGGCCTGCGCGCCCGCCGCGGCCAGGGCGGTGATGGCGTCGAGGCCGAAGATGTTGGACAGCCAGGCCGAGGTGAAGCCGTCGTCCGCCGCGCGGGCGATCTGGTCGCGGAGGGCGCCGATGGGGTCGTCCCCCTGGGGTTCGGCGAGGAGATATCCGTAGCGCATAGAACAGAACTCCGTTCTGGTGACTGAGGCGAATGTATCTCGTATCCGCCCGGCCGGGCGGTCCCCCGGCGCGGCGCGGCCGATTTGTAAAGTGGGCTGCATGACGCACGAACGCGCGGGACAGCCCGCCCGGCCTTCGGACCTGGTCGACGTCGCCAGGCTGGTGACGTCCTACTACGCCCTGCGTCCCGACCCCGGCGAGGTGGGGCAGCGGGTGGCGTTCGGCACGTCGGGGCATCGCGGATCGTCGCTGAAGACGGCGTTCAACGAGGAGCACATCCTGGCCACGACGCAGGCGATCTGCGAATACCGGCGCGCGCAGGGCACCGACGGGCCGCTCTTCCTCGGCATCGACACCCACGCGCTGTCGGAGCCGGCCCGCGTGTCGGCGCTGGAGGTGCTGGCCGCCAACGAGGTCGACATCCTCATCGACACGCGCGACGGCTACACGCCGACGCCCGCCGTCTCCCACGCCATCCTGCGGCACAACCGCGACCGCACGTCCGGGCTCGCCGACGGCGTCGTCATCACCCCGTCGCACAACCCGCCGTCCGACGGCGGGTTCAAGTACAACCCGCCGCACGGCGGCCCCGCCGGCACCGACGCGACCTCCTGGATCCAGGACCGCGCCAACCGGCTGCTGCAGGACGGGCTGAAAGGTGTGCGCCGGGTCCCCTGCACCACGGCCCTCGACCGGGCCGGGCGCTACGACTTCCTGGGCACGTACGTGGACGACCTGCCGTCCGTGCTCGACCTCGACGCCGTCAGGGCGGCCGGGGTGCGCATCGGCGCCGACCCGCTGGGCGGGGCGAGCGTGGCCTACTGGGGCGAGATCGCCGAGCGGCACCGGCTCGACCTGACCGTGGTCAACCCGCTGGTGGACCCGACGTGGCGGTTCATGACGCTCGACTGGGACGGCAAGATCCGGATGGACTGCTCGTCGCCGTACGCGATGGCCTCGCTGATCGACAACCGCGACAGGTACGACGTCTCGACGGGCAACGACGCCGACGCCGACCGGCACGGCATCGTCACGCCCGACGGTGGGCTGATGAACCCCAACCACTACCTCGCCGTGGCCATCTCCTACCTGTACGCCCACCGCGACGGCTGGCCGTCGGGGGCCGGGGTGGGCAAGACCATGGTGAGCAGCGGGATCATCGACCGCGTGGCCGAGTCGCTGGGCCGGCGGCTGTACGAGGTGCCGGTGGGGTTCAAGTGGTTCGTGCCGGGGCTGCTGGACGGCTCGCTGGGGTTCGGCGGCGAGGAGAGCGCGGGGGCGTCGTTCCTGCGCCGCGACGGGTCGGTGTGGTCGACCGACAAGGACGGCCTCATCCTCGCGCTGCTGGCCTCCGAGATCCTGGCGGTCACCGGGAAGTCGCCGAGCGAGCACTACCGGGAGCTGACCGGGCGTTTCGGGGAGCCCGCGTACGCGCGGGTGGACGCGCCCGCCACGCGGGAGGAGAAGGCCGTGCTGGGCAAGCTGTCGGCCGAGCAGGTGACGGCCTCGTCGCTGGCCGGGGAGCCGATCGCGGCGGTGCAGACGTCGGCGCCGGGCAACGGGGCCGCGCTGGGCGGCGTGAAGGTCGCGACGCGGAGTGCCTGGTTCGCGGCCCGGCCGTCCGGGACCGAGGACGTCTACAAGATCTACGCCGAGTCCTTCAAGGGTCCCGACCACCTGGCCAAGGTGCAGGAGGAGGCCCGCTCCCTCGTCTCGGCCGCCCTGGGCTGACCCGGGGCGGCCGTGCGGCGGTCAGTAGGTGAGGTGGCGGCCGCCGTCGCCGACGAGGGTCTCGCCGGTCACCATGTCCGACTCCAGCAGGGCGGTGACCAGCTGGGCGACGTGCTCGGGGCGGGCCGTGCGGCGCAGCGGCGCCTTCAGCTCCTCCTTCGTCGCCATCTCGGCGAACACCTGCTCCCCCACCCGGTCGATGTGCCAGCGGGTCGCCACCATGCCGGGCGCGACCGCGTTCACCCGGACCTCAGGCGCCAGCGCCACCGCGAGGTCGCGGGTGAGCTGGAGCAGCGCGGCCTTGCTGACGCCGTAGGCGATCGAGGAGCCGGTCGGGTGCAGCCCGGCGACGGAGGCCACGTTGACGACGGCCCCGCGCGCCGCGCGCAGGTCGGGGGCGAAGGCGCGGGCGCAGTAGAAGGCGCCCATGAGGTTGACGCCCATGATCTGCCGCCACAGGTCGTCGGTGAGCCCCTCCAGGTCGGGGAACGGCACCCACCGGGTCGTGCCCGCGTTGCACACCAGGACGTCCACCCGGCCGTGGGAGGCGCGTACCCGCTCGGCCATGCGGCGTACGGCGGCGTCGTCGGACACGTCGGCGGCCAGCGCCTCGGCCTTGCAGCCCATGCTCTCCAGGCGCGCGACCGTCTCCTGCGCCTCGCCGGCCGAGCGCGAGTAGCCGACGACCACCGCCGCCGCGCCCTTCCTGGCCAGGCGCTCCGCGACGGCCGCGCCGATGCCCGTGCCGCCGCCGGTGATCACGGCGACCGTGCCGTTGAGGTCCATGCTCGTCACTCCTCCGCCACGGGCTTGCGCACCGGGTCGATGTCGGCGATGTCGATGTCCTTGGTCTCGCGCGAGGCGTAGAAGGCCGCGAAGGAGATGACCGCCGTCCCGATCAGGAAGGCCGCCACCAGCCACGGGGCCCCGTCGAGCCGGGCCGCGAGCGCCGCGCCGATCAGCGGCGAGAACCCGGCCAGCGCCGCGCCCAGCTCGCGCGAGGCGGCGAAGCCGGTGTAGCGCACGCGGGCCCCGAACAGCTCGGCGTAGAAGACCGGCTGTACGGCGACCTGCGGGGCGAACCCGAACGCACCCATGATCATCATGGCCAGCCACACCAGCCACGGCACCCCGGTGCCGACCATGAGGAAGTACGGGTAGACGAAGACGGCGACGAACACGACGCTGAACAGGTTGAGCGGGCGCCGCCCGACGCGGTCCGACAGGTTGCCGTAGATCGGTTGCAGCACGATGACGGTCAGCGCGAAGAGGATCACGCCGAACAGCGCGCCGTGGTTGGACATGCCGAGCTCGGCGGTGGCGTACGCGACGCTGAAGGTCGACAGCGTGTAGACGATGGCCGTGTCGTTGATGTGCGCGCCGACGCCGACGAGGAAGTTGCGCGGGTGGCGGGCCAGCGCGTCCTTGATCGGCACCCTGACGATCTCGCGGGTGCGCTCCATCTCGCGGAACACCGGCGACTCGGCCACGCGCAGCCGTACGTACAGGGCCACGCCGATCAGCGCGAAGCTCACCAGGAACGGCAGCCGCCAGCCCCACGCCAGGAAGTCCTCCTCGGGCAGCAGCTGGACGAGCAGGAACGCCGAGGTGCCGAGCACCAGCCCGATCTGCACGCCGGTCTGGGCGAAGGAGGCGTAGTAGCCGCGCCGGCCGGGCGGGGCGTGCTCGGCCAGCAGCGTCGCCGCGCCGCCGAACTCGGCGCCCGCGCCGAGGCCCTGGCAGACGCGCAGGAACGTGAGCAGGATCGGCGCCCACACGCCGATCGCGGGATGGGTGGGCAGCAGGCCGATCAGCCCCGTGGACACGCCCATGATCAGCGTGGTGATGATCAGCGTGGAACGGCGGCCGATCTTGTCGCCGAGGTGGCCGAAGAGCACGCCGCCGAACGGCCGGACCACGAAGCCCACGCCGAACGTGGCGAAGGCGGCGATCGTGCCGGCGGCGGGGTCGGAATCGGTGAAGAACAGGCGGTTGAAGACGAGGGCGGCGGCGGTGCCGTAGATGAAGAAGTCGTACCACTCCAGGGCGGTGCCGACGAGGGCTCCTGTGACGACGCGCTTGAGCTCGGGTGAGGAGGTGGGGGGCGGCGTGGCGGACATCTAACCTCCAGGGGGCGGGTCAGGCCAGGGAACGCCGAGCCGCGAGGCGAGACCCGTTAACTCCGCCCACACCGGCGCGGGCACCGGGATGCCCT
The DNA here is from genome assembly GCF_044465245.1 of Nonomuraea terrae. Classification (NCBI taxonomy): domain Bacteria; kingdom Bacillati; phylum Actinomycetota; class Actinomycetes; order Streptosporangiales; family Streptosporangiaceae; genus Nonomuraea; species Nonomuraea terrae. The sequence continues at coordinate 125,608 of NZ_JBITLL010000005.1, forward strand.
CCTTCAGCCGCTCCGCGCGCGTGCCGGCCTCGGGCTCCCCCGGGACGACGACTCCGGGGCCGGAGGCGCGCAGGGCCTCGCAGAAGGCTTCGACCTGGGCGACGTAGACGTCCAGGTCGACGAACGCCGTGACGTCCACCGCGGTGACCACCGTGCCGAAGGTGCCGTCGTACTCAGGCGAGCAGGCGGTGCCGGTGCCGGTGAGCAGGCCGCCGACCAGCTCGATGAGCACGCTGAGCCCGTACCCCTTGTGGCCGCCGAACGGCAGCAGCGCCCCGCCCCGGTAGAAGTCGGCCGGGTCGGTGGACGGGCGGCCCTCCGGATCGACGACCACGCCCTCCGGGGCCGGCGAGCCGGCCGCGCGCAGCAGGCCGAGCTTGCCCTCGGCCATCGCGGCGGTGGCCCAGTCCATGACCACGGCCGCGCCCCCGGCCCGCGGCACGGCCCAGGCCATGGGGTTGGTGCCGAGCATCCTGCGGTGCCCGCCGTACGGGGCCACGGTCGGGTCGGCGTTGCCGACGATCTGGGCGATGAGGCCCTGGCGGGCCAGCGCCTCGGCGTACTCGCCGAGCCGGCCGACGTGGTTGCACTCCCGGATGGCGACCACGCCGACGCCGTGGGCGGCGGCGAGGGCGGCCGCCTCGGCGGCGGCCAGGCGGGCGGCCAGTTGCCCGAAGCCGCGCCGCCCCGACACCACGGCGGTGGCGCCGCGACGGGAGACGACCTCTGGACCGGCGCCGGGCAGGATCATCCCGGCGTCGATCTGACCGAGGTACGGCACGATCCGGCGTACGCCGTGCGAGCCGTGCCCGGCCAGGTCGGCCTCGACCAGCGAACCTGCGACGACCTCCGCCGCGCCGGACGGGACGCGCGCGGCGGTCAGCAGGTCGCGGGCGAGATCGCGCAGGAGGTCGGCGGTGATGACATGTGCGGATGCGTTCACGGTGACCCGCCTCGCTCTGGCAGGACTGACGTTCCGTGTGCGCGCTTATGCCCGCTTCCCGCTCCGCCAAACGGATCTCCGGAAAGGGCTTACCGATGGAGCTCACGGGCGGTGGCGGCGGGCATGCCCGTGCGGCCGAGGTCGGCCCTGCGACCGGCCGCGACGCCGTCGCGGTAGCCCGTGCCGCTGGTCCGCGGCACGCTGAGGCGGATCTTCGGGTAGCGGGCGGCCACCGCGCGGTCCACCTCGGCGCGGCGGTCGGCGAGCACGAGCGCCGTGCCGGCGGCCCCCGCCCCCGCCACCGCCTCGGCTTCGGCGCGCGACTCCGCGGCGCACAGCAGGCGGTAGACCTCGTCGGTGAACCCCAGCAGCCACGACCTGCGGTACGCCCGCACGGCCGTGACGCCTTCCGGGAGATCCGCCCTGGCCAGCCCCGAGGCCATCTGCAGCAGCAGCGACGTGGCCAGCAGCTCGGCCCGCTCCAGGTCGGCGGCGAAGCCGAAGACGTGCACCCGCTGCCCGCCGTCGCCCCGGCCGAGCAGCAGCGGGCGGCAGCGCACGGCCTGGGCGACCAGGCTGACCAGGCGGGCCTTCTCCCTGGCCCACGGCCCGGGGAGGGTGACGACGCGGTCGCCGGGCGTCTGACGGGTGCCCTCGGGCGGCAGCGCCTCGATGCCGTACTTCGCCATCAGCGTGGAGGCCGCCGCCATGAACGCCGCCCGCTCGTGCTCGTTGTCGGTGCGTTCGGCCTTGGCCAGCAGTTTCCTGACGCGTTCGAGCGTGCGCTCCCGCAAACGTGCTCCCCTACGACTTGCCGCTCAGCACCCGCCCGTCGTCGTCGAGGGCGGGGAAGGCGCCGGTGTCCACGATGCCGTGCTGGTGGTACAGCGCCTCGATGAGGGCGTGTGCCTGCGGCTCCAGCTTCCAGAGGGCACGATACTCGCGCGCCGTGGCCAGCGAGATGCCGATCTCCTGGGCGATGTCGACGGTGCGCGGCACGATGCCCTTGGCGATCTGGCGGTCCCAGTACTCCCGCGCGGCCCGCATCAGCGCCGCCCGCTCGGCCGTGCTGATGACCTGCGGGGTGGTGTCGAGCACCACGGCGTCCTCGTCCTCGTCCCGGACCAGCTCGGCCAGCGCCGGCGGCAGCGCCGGGCGGGCCGGCACCGGGTGGTGGTCGGGCTCGGGCTCCCACGGCACGCGCGGGTCGGCGTCGATGAGCGCGGAGGTGTTGTACAGGGCGGCGATCTGGGCCAGCAGCGCCTCCTGGCGGGCCGGGTCGACGGCCAGGCCGGTGTGCTCGACGGCCTGGTCCATCGCCTTGTCGAGCTTGGCCAGCGCGTGGCGCAGCTTGCGCTCGGAGGCGCCGTTCTCGCGCAGTGCCTTGGCCCGCTTGGCCGCCAGCGCGACCCTGGTGAGCCTGCGGTGCGCGTCGACCTCGCTGGCCGTGCGGTCGCTGACCTCGGCCAGGCCCAGCCTGACCATCAGCCTCTCGGGGGTCAGGCGCCAGTTGATGCGGCCGGTGCCGCGGATGCGGTGGCGTTCGATGGCCATGCCGCGCTCCCACAGCCAGGCGGCGACCAGCGGGGCGGCGAGCCGGAAGATGGCTTCGGGCAGGCTGCGCGCGTCCATGCTGGACAGCACGGCGGTCAGGCAGGTCAGCGCCCACACGGCGATGCCGTCGATGCCGGCGGAGAAGTTCTCGCGCATGTTGCGGCGGGCGCGCACGGCGGAGGTGATGATCGCGACCTCGATGAACGCGAACAGCAGCAGCCGCAGCGGACCGTCGAGGCCCAGCACGTCACCGGAGAAGCGCCACATGCCCTGGGCGGAGACGCCCGTGGCGATGGAGGCGGCCACGATGGTGAGCACGTCCTCGATGGGGCGGGGGGCGACGTACCTGGTGAACAGCCACGAGAGGGCGCGCCAGACGACTCTCAGCGCCAGGAGCGCCAGGGCGAGCCCGGCCAGGCCCAGCAGCGCGATGACGGCCGTGGCGAGCGGCTTCTCGGTGACGAAGACTGTTATTTCCTCTAATGTCGGCATCTGTCACTATCCGTGAGGCTCGAACTCCGGCTCTATGCGACGAGATCATCGCAGAACGTCGCCATCTTGTACGCCAAACGCCATCCGCCGCCCCTTTTCTCCCGTCTTTCCCTGCTGTTCAGGCTTTCCGGCCGACGATGTCGGCCGCCGGGCTGACGGCGGGGTGACGGCGGGGTGACAGGCGTGCTACCGCCCGGCCCGAGGGGGCCGTCCGGGCGCACAATGGGACGCGAGGAGGTCACCGTGAGCAAGCGATCGCGCAGACGCCGTGCTCTTACCAGCGGCGCCCCCGCTCTACCCCCCGGCTTCGGTCCCGGCGAGCCCCACTGGCCCGGCGACTTCGGTCCCGGCGAGCCCCACCGGCCCGGCGACTTGCCTGCCGGCGATCCACCCGAAGGCGAGGGCGGCGTACGCGAGCCGCGCCGGCCCAAGCCCGCCCCTCCCGGAATGCCCGTCGCGGCCCCGCTTCCTGAGCCGCCCCCTCAGCAAGTGGTACGGACCCTTTCCTCCGGGCGATAGGGGTCTGACATGTAAATTCGTTCTTTCGGAGGGGGCCATCGAGGGTCGTTGATGGGAGCATCTATGGAGGGATTTATCCCGACATCATGCGATGTATCCCAGCAGGAACGGATATCGATGGCAGACACAGAAGAGTTCCCCCTCGTTCAATTCATGCGTGCCGAGTTCGACCCGGTGGGCGAGCTCGGCCGCATCCAGGCGGAGCACCCCGTGTTCCCGATGGAGATCCCCGGCGGCCAGACCGTCTATCTCGTCACCCGCTGGGACGACGTACGCGGCGTGCTGGGCGACCACGAGCGCTTCAGCAACGACTTCGCCGGCGTGATCGGGCTCGGCTCCAACCAGGAGGACCCGGGCGGGCTCGGCTTCCGCGACCCGCCCGAGCACACCCGGCTGCGCCGGTACCTGACGCCCGAGTTCACCATGCGGCGCCTGCGCAGGCTGGAGCCGCGCATCGAGGCCCTGGTCGCGGAGTGCCTGGACCGGATGGAGACCAAGCACGCCGAGGGCGTGCCGGTGGACCTGGTGGAGGAGTTCGCGCTGCCGATCCCGTCACTGGTGGTGTGCGAGCTGCTCGGCGTCCCGTACGCGGAGCGGGCCGACTTCGAGAAGCTCAGCAAGGACCGCTTCGACTTCACCGCCGGGCCGGAGGCGTCGCTGCAGGCGATCAACGACGCCATGGCGTACCTGACCGACCTCGTGGCCAGGGAGCGGCGCAACCCGGGCGACGGGCTGCTCGGGCAACTGCTGCGCGAGCACGGCGACGAGCTCGACGACCGCACGCTCGCCAGCATGGCCGACGGCCTGCTGACCGGCGGCCACGACACCAGCACGAGCATGCTCGCCCTCGGCACCCTGTGGCTGCTGCGCAACCCGGAGCAGGCGGCGAAGGTGCGCGAGGTGGACGGCTACGTCGTCGACGTGGTCGAGGAGCTGCTGCGGTACATGACGGTCGTGCAGGTCGCCTTCCCGCGCTTCGCCCGCGACGACCTGGAGCTGCACGGGGTGCCGATCAAGAAGGGCGAGATGGTGCTGTGCTCGCTCGCCGGCGCCAACCGCGACCCCGCCCTGGGCGACGACATGGACCAGGTGCGGCCGGGCCGCGAGACGGCCGGCTCGCACCTGGCGTTCGGCCACGGCATCCACCGGTGCATCGGCGCGCCGCTGGCGCAGATGGAGATGCGCATCGCCTTCCCTGCGCTGCTGCGCCGCTTCCCCGGTCTGCGGGTCGCGGGCGAGGTGCCGTTCAGGGAACTCGCCATCGTGTACGGCGTCAAGGAACTACCCGTCGCCTGGTAGCCGGGTTACGTTCGCTGTGTGAGCGAGCCCGTCATCGATCTGACCTCGATCGGCGCCGTCGTCTTCGGCACCGACGGCGTGGTCACCGACACCGCCCGGGGGCACGCGGCCGCCTGGAAGCACGTCTTCGACGCGTTCCTGCGCGGCCGCTCGGCGCCGTTCGACATCCGCGACGACTACCTGCGTCACGTGGACGGCCGGCCGCGCCTCGACGGCGTCCGCACTTTTCTGGCCGCGCGCGGCATCACCGTGCCCGAGGGCTCTGCCGACGACGAGCCGGGCGCGCCGACCGTGCACGGGCTCGGCCTGGCCAAGGACCGCTGCTTCATGGAGCAGGTGGACGAGTACGGCGTGGCCGCCTTCCCCTCGGCGGTGGCGCTGCTGCACGAGCTGCGCCGGCGCGGCGCGCGTACGGCGGCGGTCTCGGCCAGCCTGCACGGCCGCAAGATGATCGCCTCGGCGGCGGTCATGCACCTGTTCGACGCGACGGTCGACGGCGGCGACGCCGCACTGCTGAACCTGCCCGGCCGGCCCGACCCCGCCCTCTTCGCCGAGGCCGCGCACCGGCTCGGCCTGCCCGCCGCCAGGGTGGCGGTGGTGGAGTCGGCGCTGCCCGGCGTCGAGGCGGGCGTGCGGGGCGGGTTCGGGCTGGTCGTCGCCGTCGGTCACGGCGAGCGGGCGGACGAGCTGCGCGCGCGGGGCGCCCACGTCGTCGTGCCCGACCTCGGCGATCTCGGCGTGCGGGGCAGGGTCCTACCCTTGACGTCGTGACCGTTCTCATCGACCCGCCGCAGTGGCCCGGGCCGCGCGGCCTGATGTGGTCGCATCTCGTCAGCGACAGCTCGCTGGAGGAGCTGCACGAGTTCGCCGCCCGGCTCGGGGTGCCGGAGCGGGGGTTCGACCGCGACCACTACGACGTGCCCGAGACCGTCCACGCGCGGGCGGTGGCCATGGGGGCGCAGGAGGTCAGCTCGTACGAGCTGCTACGGCGTCTGGTCGCCGCCGGGCTGCGCCGCCGCAAGCGCCGTTAGCTCGGCCGTCATGTTGGCGCGGGCCCGTTCCTCCCACAGCTCGCGCGCCCGCTCGGTGCGGAACAACACGGGCGTGGCCAGCAGGCGGCGCAGCACCTGCGAGCGGCCCTCGGCGAACAGCGCGTCGGTGACGTGCGCGTACTCCCGTCTGACGGCGGCGGCGTAGGCGTCGTAGCCGGAGGTGCCGAGGACGGACAGGTCGGCGTCGCAGAGCACCGCGCCGTCGCGGTCGCCGGCCTCCACCCGGTCGTGGGCGGCCGTCAGGCGCACCAGCCTGGCCACCTCGGCGACGCGCCCGGCCGGCACGCCGCACCTGGGGAGCCGGGCCTGGGCCAGCTGGGCGCTGCGCTCCTCGTCCCAGCCGGGCCTGCCGTCGTAGACCGCGTCGTGGAACCAGGCCGCCAGGCGCACGGCCGTCTCGTCCCGTGCCTCTCCGGCCAGCCCGTCCAGCGCCGCCAGGACGGCGGCCAGGTGGCCGAGGGTGTGGTAGCGGCGGTGCGGCTCCGACCAGCGGGCGATCAGCTCCGCGCCGGTGGCGAGCGCGGCCGGCGAGCCGCCCGTCAGGGACGCCCAGTCGTCGATCATCTTTTCACCGTACGCCTGCGCTGATAACGTCCCGATCATCGGGACCTTGGAACGCGAGCCACGGCGCCTGCCCCGCTGGCGGGAGCTGCGGGCCGTCGTGCCCGGGTGGCCGCGCTGGTCGCGGGCGAGCCGGATCGCCGCCGCGGCCGACATCGCCGACCTGCGGCTGCTGGCCCGACGGCGCGCCCCGCGCATGGTGTTCGACTACGTGGACGGCGCGGCCGAGGGCGAGCTGTCGACGGTCAGGGCCAGGGAGGCGTTCTCCCGGGTGGAGTTCAGCCCCCGGGTGCTGCGCGACGTCTCCGAAGCACCCACCGCGGTCGAGGTGCTGGGGCGGCGGATCGCGATGCCGGTCGTGCTCGGTCCGACCGGGTTCACCCGGATGATGCACCGCGAGGGCGAGCGGGCGGTGGCGCGGGCGGCCGAGCGGGCGGGGGTGCCGTACACGCTGTCGACGATGGGCACCACGTCCGCCGCGGACGTGGCCGCCGCGGCGCCCGGCGGGTGGAACTGGTTCCAGCTGTACGTGGTGCGCGACCGCGCCCGCACCCTGGACACCCTCGCCCAGGCCACGGCCGCCGGCATGGACGTGCTGGTGGTGACCGTGGACGTGCCCGTGGCCGGGGCGCGGCTGCGCGACGTGCGCCACGGGCTGACGATCCCGCCGTCCCTGCGCTGGCGCAGCGTGCTGCAGGCGGTGTGGCGCCCGGCGTGGTGGTTCGACTTCCTGACCGGCGAGCCGCTCAGGTTCGCCACCGTGGACGACGCCCCTCCCGACCTCGCGGGCCTGACCAACGTGATGTTCGACCCGTCGGTGACCGTGCGCGACCTGGAGTGGATCCGGTCGGCCTGGAACGGGCGGCTGCTGGTCAAGGGCGTGCAGCGGGTGGACGACGCCGAGGAGCTGGCCGCCGTCGGCGTGGACGGGATCGTGGTGTCCAACCACGGCGGGCGCCAGCTCGACCGCGCCGTGACGCCGCTGGAGCTGCTGCCGCGGGTGGCGGAGGCGGTGGGCGACCGTACGCAGGTGTTCCTCGACGGGGGCGTGCGCAGCGGGGCCGACGTGGCGGCGGCGGTGGCGCTGGGCGCGCGGGCGTGCTTCGTCGGCCGCGCCTACCTGTACGGCCTCATGGCGGGCGGCGAGCCGGGCGTGCGGCGGGTGCTGGAGCTGCTGCGCGCCGAGCTGGTCCGCACTCTGCAGCTGCTGGGCGTGGGAGACGTGCACAACCTCGGCCCCGACGTCGTACGGCTGCGGTAGCCGCGACGGAATGGCGCGTATCTGACGGCCGGTGTCGTCGCTCTGCTCCTTCACACGGGGACCTGTCCCGTCGAGAGGAGACCGAAATGACGACCGGAGAGCTCCACCTCGTGAAAGTGCCGGCCGAACAGCTGGCCGGGGTGCTCCATGGGCAGGTTGTCGACCCCGGTGCGCAACCCACGAAGGTGGTGCGCCGCGGCGAGGGTTGGACCGTGGACGTGAGCTGGGAGGTCACCGGCGACCTCGTCGACTGGCTGGCCGGCCGGTGGCGGTTGGAGGTTGTCGCGGACCTGATGGGCGGTGGCGAGTCACGGCACCCGTCGCCGCCTGTGGAGTTGACGTTCACCCCCGGCTCGGGACGCTACACGGCCTCCATCCCCATGCGCGGGCAGCTCGTTCCGGGCACCTATGACCTGGTGGTCAACCTCACCACGACGACGGCCGCGGGCACCGCGGGGGCGCTCGGCGGATTCGTGGTGATCAGCAAGGTAACGGTGAAGGAGTGACCACCGCCGCCCCGGGCCCCAGGCCCGGGGCGGTACAGCGGCAACATGCGCATCATGCGGCAGCTCAGGCGAAAGCCGCAACAGTACTGCAAGTGGGTCGCAAGCCGCGCCTCCTACGCTCCAGTCCTGGCGGCCACGGGGACCGAAAACGCCGCCTCCTGTCATCCGACGCTTCTGTATCCGACGCTTCTGTATCCGACGCTTCTGTATCTGACCCTTCCGGGGACGCTCTGACACGGTGAGCGCTCCGGGCGGGACCTGCACACGGGAGACCCGAATGTCCGACACTCCGATCACCGCGGACGACGTTCTGCGCATCGCGGCCTACCAGGACCGGAGCGCGGCACTCCAGGCGATGGTCATCGCCTACAGCTACCACCGCGTGGCCGCCGACCTCGCCGAGCGGCTGGGCAGGGAGACGAACAACTGGTACTGCTACGCCACCTGGACCTCCAAGGCCATCGGCGAGAGCCTCGACCTGCGCGCCGGCTCCCCGTTCATCGCCGGTTTCGGCAGCCGGCTGGGGGTGCCGAGGCGCTTCAGACGGCTGTTCCGGGCCGCGCTGCTCACCCTGCTCGGGCCCAGTTACCAGCTCGGCCTGGCGCTGGCCAACCGGGCGATCTTCCTGGAGACCGCCAGCCTCGCCGTCACCCTGTGGGACGACGCCCCCGACCGTTTCCTCAAGGTCAGCCCCGAGTCGGACCTGACGCCGGCGCCGCCGGAGTTCCTGGCGGACCTGCTGTCGCCGGCCGACCCCCGCTATCTGAAGGACGCCGTGCGGTTCACGCGCGAGGCGGCCGGGACCGACGACCCGCAGGCGCGGGCCGAGCTGATGCTGGGCGCCAACATCGCGCTGTCGGCGTACGAGCAGGCCCGCGCTCAGGCGTCGCTGGAGCTCGTGCTCTACCGGCCGGTCCGGTGGCTGACCCGGGTGTCGTGGCGGTCGCTGTGCTCCCTGGTCACGCGCAAGCCGTTCCCGCGCATCCGCCTGTACACCGCCGCCCACGCCGACCAGCCGTGGCTGACCCGCACGCTGGAGTCGCTGTGGTCGTCCCTCTACACCCGCCACTTCTTCGCCGTGCGCACGCCGCTCAGCGACATCAGGGTCGGCCGGCCGCTGACCGCGCCCGCGGGCGTGGACATCGACGAGGCGTGGGCGCCCATCCGCGACGAGCGGGTGCGCAAGCTGGCCGAGGAGTTCGTCACCGAGGACCGGGAGGCGTCCACGGCCGGGGTCGCCGACTGGGTCTCCTACCCCGAGCGCATGCGCTTCATCGTCGCCTACTTCCGCGTCTACCAGCGGGTCCGGGCCCTGTACACGGTGCCGTTCGCCAAGGAGGTCGCCGACGGGCTGGCCCAGGAGATGGAGCGGGGGCTGGTGCCCGAGGCGGTCGGCGACATGCTCGACAGGACGGGCCTGCGCCGGCGCAAGGTCTACCGCTACCCGTCCGAGACGGACCCGGACGCGCACGAGATGGCGCACTTCGACTTCGAGCCGTTCCTGGAGGCGATCCCGCTTGACCAGCCGGCGACGTAGGTCAGTCGAGGAAGTCCCTGGTGATCTCGCGGGCCTGGAGGAGCCCGCGCAGCTTCGCGAAACAGCGGGCTCGGGTGGGCCCGATGCTGCCGACCGGCCTGCCCAGCCTGCGCGCCACGTCCACGTAGTGGGGCTCGGAGGTTTCCGTGAGCGCCTTGAACAGGACCCGCTGCGCCTGCGGCAGCTCCTCGACCAGCTCGGCCAGCGTGCCGGCCAGCCAGATCCTGGCCAGCTCGCGGTCGACGTCGTCGGTGCTGCCCAGCGAGTCGAGGTCGGGTGTGCAGATCTCCTTCGTCCGCCTGGTGAGCTTGAGGCACTCGCGGAAGGCGATCGTGGCCAGCCAGCCGGCCATGCGCTGGCCGTCGGTGACGCTGGACAGGTTCTGCCAGGCCAGCAGCCAGGTGGTCTGCAGGACGTCCTGGGAGTCCTCGTGGCTGAGCCGGAAGCGGCGGATGCGGGCCCGCAGCATGGGGCTGAACTCCTCGACCAGCCGTTCCCACGCGCCGGCGTCGCCGTCGCGCGCGGCCGCCACCAGGGCGGCGGTGTCAGAGCGCCCGACGTCCGTGGGTGCGGGGCGCTCGATGGTGTCCAGGTGCATGTCGTTCTCCCTGCCGGTCCGGACACTCGGGGGGTCATCTCCGGCCGGCTCCCCCACCGTGCGACGAGTGATCGGAAAAGGCTGTCTCGTCCGTGACAGTCCGGATGTGGCACTCGTCACAGTTGAAAGATCGGTTACGCCCTGCTGCCCGGCGCGGGAATGCGGCCTAGAGTTCTTGCATGAACGCGCGCAGCGGGCCGCACGACGTCGAGCGGGTCGCCGCCGTGTTGTCGGAGATCCCGCTGTTCCGCGTGCTGGGAGAGGACGGCATCCGCGACACGGCGCGGGCCGGGCTGTCGCGCCGCTACCGGCCCGGAGAGATCATCTTTCACCAGGGCGACCCGGGCGAGTCGCTCTTCACGCTGCTGGACGGGCTGGTGAAGGTGGTGTTCACCACCGAGCACGGCGCCGAGATCGTCCTGAACATGCTGGGCCGCGGCGACACGTTCGGCGAGATGGCGCTGCTCGACGGCTCTCCGCGCTCGGCCTCGATCGTCACCGCGCGGCCCGCGTGGGTGTTCGCGCTGCCCAGGGCCCGGCTGCTGGAGCTGATGCGCGAGCACCCCGGCCTCGCCGACGAGTTCCTGCGCCTGCTCGGCCGCATGGTGCGCAGACTCACCGGCCAGGCCGCCGACCTCGCCTACCTCGACCTGGGCGGGCGTCTGGCCAAGCTGCTGCTGCGGCTGGCCGACAAGCACGGGAACCACGGCGAGGTGGTCGAGCTGCCCGGGCTGACGCAGTCCGACCTCGCCGCGCTGGTCGGCGCGACACGACCGGCGGTCAACCGGGCGCTGCAGTCGCTCGTGTCGAGGAAGCTCATCGCCGTCCACGGCCGGACGATCACGCTGCTGGATGTCGCCGCCCTGCGCAAACGAGGCGGCCTCTGACCACGATCTGGAGTACGGGCTCACATGAATGATCACGATGCGCGCTGGCCTGAGGAGCGGTTCCGGCAGCTGCGCCGGCAGGCGGACCCGGAGATCGACAAGGTGGTGGCGGACTACCTGCGGACGCAGCCGGACGGAAAGAGCGCCCTCGAACTCGTGAAGGGCGTGATCGAGGAGCTGGGACGCGCCAAGCGCGAGGCCAGGGCCCCGTCGGGCGAGCCGCCGGCCTCGGAGATCTTCGACGCCCTCGACTTCGCCAAGGAGCTGCCCGAGTGGGGCGACGACAAGGAGTTACTGGCCAAGGGCCAGGCCGTGTTCGCCGACTACGGGCTCTACCAGTCTGCCGCGCTGTTCTGCAAGTGCCTGCCGATGGCGTACGTGGAGGTGTCCAGCGCCAAGGTGCTGGCCGGCGTCTCCAACCTGGCCACGCACAGCCTCACCCGCCGGGTGGCGGAGACCGGCCAGATGCTGGTCGACGTGATGGGCCTGAAGGCCACCGACAGCCTGCAGCCGGGCCGGCCCGGCCACACCACCGCGATCGGGCTGCGCATCCTGCACTCTTTCGTCCGGGCGCTGGTCAATGAGCGCTTCGGCGACCGCTGGGACACCGAGCGGTACGGGCCGCCGGTCAACCAGGAGCTGCTGCTGGCCACCATCTTCGACTTCTCCGTGGTCACCTGGGAGGCCCTGGAGACCATGGGCGTGGTGCTGACCGACGAGCAGCGCGCCGCCCACCTGTACACCTGGAGCGTCTTCGGGCACCTCATGGGCGTGGACACCTGCCGCGACGGGCCTCTCACGCTGGCCGACGTCGAGCCGGTCAGCCTGCGCCTGGGCCGCCTGTACGAGTCCAGCGACGAGGGCCGTCTGCTGATGGCCAAGCTCCTGGCGGAGATGGAGGCGTTCATGCACCTGGGCTGGCGGAAGCTGCCGCGCAGCCTGGTGCACTGGATGTTCCGCGACGCCGCGTACGGCGCCGACCGGGTGCCCGAGCTGCTCGGCGTGCCGCGACCGGCCTGGTGGTGCACGGCGCTGTTCACGGTGGCGCGCGCCGCCCACCGCCACGGCAGGCTCGCCGGGCCGGTGGACGGCCTGATCCGCCTGCTGGTCCGCCGGGTGGGCCGCCACGTCGTCGTCGGCCTGATCGACCGCCACTCGGGCGGGCAGGCGCCGTTCCGGATCCCGGAGGAGCTGGCCCGCGCCTGGCGCATCCGGCAGTCGGCGGCGGCGGTGAGGACCCGCGCGATCCGCCACCGGACGCGGCAGAGACTCCGGCGCGGGCGCGCGCAGGAAGGGCCGCACCCGTGAGCGTCCCGCGGGAGCCGGGCGCCCTCACGACGGCCACCCTCCTGTTCACCGACGTCGTCAGCTCCACCGCGCTGCGCATCAGGCTCGGCGAGGAGCGGGCCAACGTCGTCTTCCGCCGCCTGTACGACCTGCTGCGCTCGGTGGTGAACGCCAACGGCGCGACGTTCACCAAGAGCCTCGGCGACGGGCTGATGGCGGTGTTCGGCTCGGCCACGGCCGGGCTGGACGCGGTGATCGCGGTCCAGCAGGCGGTCGCCAACGAGAACGAGCGCGCCATGGAGAAGATCTCCATCCGGGCGGCGCTCGCGGCCGGCGACGTGTGCTGGGGGCTCGACGACGTCAGCGGGCTGCCGACCGTCGAGGCGGCCCGCCTGGTCGCGCAGGCCGAGGGCGGCCAGGTGCTCTGCACCGACCTGGTGCGGCGCCTGGCGCAGGGGCGCGGCCGGCACGAGTTCAAGGACCTCGGGCGGCTGCCGGGCAAGGGGCTGCGCGAGCCGCTGCACACCTACGAGCTGCACTGGCAGAGCGCCGCCCACCACCTGGGCGGCTCGCTCGCCCCGTGGCTGGACGACCGGCACGTGCTGCCGTTCGTCGGCCGGCAGCAGGAGCTGCGGCTGCTGGACGCCGAGCTGGCGGCGGCCGAGTTCGGCAGCGGGCTGGTGGTGCTCGAAGGCGACGCCGGGGTGGGCAAGACCCGGCTGGCTTCCGAGGTGGCACGGCGGGCGCTCAAGCGGCAGTTCACGGTGCTGGCCGGGCGGTGCACGAATCCGGCGCGGCAGGCGTACGAGCCGATCGCCGGTGCGGTGGAGCGGCTGGCCCGCACCTCGCCCGCGCTGCTGCTGCGGGCCGGGGTCGACCAGCGGTGCGGCCAGCTGGTCCGGCTGGCGCCGTCGCTGGCCGCGGCACCGTTGTCGCTGCAGGTGCCCCCGGCCACCGAGCCGGTGTCGGAGCGCTACCACCTGATGGCCGCGGCCCGGACGCTGATCGAGCGGCTGGCGGCCGTGCGTCCCGTGCTGCTGGTGATCGACGATCTGCAGTGGGCGACGCTGGAGTCGCTGCAGATGCTGGGCGCACTGATGTGGGAGGCGGAGTCGCTGCCGTTGCTGGTGATGGCGATGTCCCGGCCGATGCCGGTCGAGTCGGTCATGCCGGAGCTGCACCGGCTGACGGCGGACGCCCGGATCGTCCCGGTGCCGTCGTTCCGGCCGGAGGAGGTGTCGCTGGCGCTCGCCCAGGCGCGCGCGGACGGCGACGCCGAGCGGCTGCACCGGATGACGGGCGGCAACGCGTTCCTCATCAGCGAGGTGGTCAGGGAGCTGGCCACCGGCAAGGAGCTGGACGCGCTGGCCGTGCCCGACGCGGTCACCCGGATGGTGGTGACCCGCATGGCGCAGCTCCACCCCGACGCCCGCGAGTTGGTGGGCCTGCTGGCCGTCGGCGAGCGGATGGACTCGGCCGCGCTGCGCCGCGGTCTCGGGCTGGAGGAGGCCCGGTTCGTGGCGGCGGTGGAGGAGGCGATGGGCGCGGGCCTGGTGACCCTGCTGGACAACGGGTCCTGCCAGTTCTCACACGAGCTGACCAGGACCGCCCTGTACGCCACCCTCTCTCCGCCGCGCGCCGCGCTGCTGCACGGGCGGGTGGCCGACGCGCTGTGCGAGACCGACCCGAGGGCGATGGAGTCGCGCCCGTACGTCGTCGCGGCCCACCTGATGGCCGCCGCCGAGCACGGCCGCGACCCGGATCGGGTGAGCGCGGCGGCCGAGGCGGGCGTGCGGGCCGCCGAGCACGCGCTGGCCGGGCTGGCCCACCGCGAGGCGGTCACCTGGTACCAGCGGGTGCTCGACCTGCTGGCCGACTTCCCCGGCACCACGCCGGAGCGGCGTGCCGAGCTGCTCGTGGAGTGCGGGCGGGCGATGTGGCTGGCCGGCGACCCGGAGGCCAGGCCGACGCTGCTGCGGGCGGCCGACCTGGCCAGGGAGTGCGGGCGCGACGACCTGATCGTCCTCGCGGCGCTCGGCGGCGACCGCGGGTTCTCCAGCGTCTCGGCGGCCCACGACGAGCGGCGCATCGCGCTGCTGACGGAGGCGCGCCAGGTGGTCGACTCGACCGACGTCAGCACCAGGGCGCTGCTGGCCGCCATGCTCGCCACGGAGCTCATCTGGGCGCCCGACGGCGAGCGGCGCTTCGCACTGAGCGACGAGGCGGTGGCGCTGGCCCGTAAGTCGGGCGATCCGCGCACGCTGGCCAGCGTTCTGGGCATGCGCAGCCTGACCATCGTCCCGGCCGACCCGCTGCACCAGCGCCACCGCGACGGTGACGAGATGCTGGAGGCGGCCCGCCGCACGGGCGACGACCTGGCGCTGTTCCACGCGTACGTGCAGCGCACTCCCCCGGTGCTCGACAGCGGCGACGCCGAGAAGGCGGCGGCGCTGCTCGACCGGGCCGAGGAGCTGGCGCACCGGCTCGGGCAGCCGCACCTCGACTGGCTGCTCGGCTACTCCAGGGCCGGGCTGACCCTCATGCAGGGCGACCTGGCGCAGGCCGAGGCGGAGGCGGAGGCGGCCCTGCGGCTCGGCTCCCAGATCGGCCACCGGCTGGAGGCGGTGGCGATCTTCTCCGAGCAGATCGCGGAGATCCGGCGGCTGCAGGGCCGGCTGTGGGAGCTGCGCGACCGGCTGCGCCGCGCCGCGCGGGCGCCGCGGGTGGACCCGGTGCACGCGGTGCTGCGCTACCTGTGTGAGCTGGACGACGAGGAGGCCGTGCCGCTGCTGGAGCGGATTCTGGCCGGGGGCGGGGCCGAGCCGCCGCGCAACATGGCGCACCGGCCCGCGCTGGACAACCTGGCCGTGGCCGCCTCCCGGCTGGGGCGGGCGGAGCTGGCCGGGCGGCTGTACGACGCGCTGGCGGGCGACGGTGAGACGTTCGGGCACGGCACGGTGGCCCACCACTGCGGGCACCACTACCTGGCCCACCTGGGCGCGGCCATGGGCGACCCGGAGCGGGCAGCGGGGCACTTCGAGGCCGCGGCGGAGGTGCACGAGCGGCGCGGGGTGCCGCTCATGCTGGCCGAGTCACTGCTCGACTGGGCCGACCTGCTGGACGGCGGCGGGGTTTCCGGGCCCAAGCCGGGCGACCTGCGCGCGTGGTGCCGCACGCTGCTGGCCGGCCGCGGCGCCCTGCTGCTGGAACGCCGACTGCGCTGACCCGGGGACACCGACCCGAGGACACCGACCGGGAGACGCCGACCGGGAGACGCCGACCGGGGACGTGGCCGCGGCGGCGCGGACACGGGCGGCGCCGCAGGGCGCTGACCTGGACGGGGTTGGTTGCACGGACAGCGGAGCGTTCGGGCTCAAAGTGAGACCGAACGACTATCCCACGCCATTTGCCCCATCGCGGGACATGGCACCCGGCGCATCCTTGGACTCGTCCATCTCGCCAGTGGGAGTCGCGCCATGGGATACCCCTCCGACCCTTACCGCAAGCCGCAGGAGCAGCAGCCCGCGTTCGGGCCGCCGCCGCCCGACCCGTACGGGCCGCGCAGGGAGCCTCCTCCGTCCGGCCAGGACCCGTACGGGCAGCGGCGGGAACCACCCGCGTTCGGCCACGACCCGTACGGACGCCCCGCGTACGCCTACCCGCAGCCGCGGCGGCACAGCGGGCTCGTCCTGGCCCTGGCCATCGGCCTGCCGCTGCTGCTGCTCGGCGGCTGCGCGACGGCCTGCGTCGTGCTGACGGCCCCGGGCGGCGGCACGGACGTCTCGGCCACCTCCGGCCCGCTCGACCTCGCTCCGCCCGCCGAGCGGGTGCCGCCCCCGGTGCAGGAGCCCGCGGAACGGCCGCCGGAGCAGCCCGCCGAGCAGCCGCCCGCGCAGCCCGCCGAGCAACCCGCCGAGATCGGCGGGGAGAAGGCGCCGCTCACCGGAGAGACCGGCAGGACGCTGACGCTCAAGGGGATGCAGGAGGGCTCGATCATGGACGTGACGGTCGACCAGGTCTTCCGCGAGGTCCAGACGACCTACCCGACCATCGTCCCGAGGAGCGGGAACCGGCTCATGGCCGTCCAGATCACGCTGACGAACAAGAGCAGCCTCGTCTACCGCGACACCCCGCACTCCGGCGCGTCGGTGGTCGACGCGCAGGGCCAGGAGTACGAGGCCACCTGGGAGGAGCTCGCGAACGGCCGGCACTTCAAGGGCACGGTCACCATCGAGCCCGGCGACAACGACACGGGCCTGGTCGTCTTCCAGGTGCCGGAGAAGGCGGAGGTCGTGACGTTCAGGTTCGGGCTGGACGGCGGCTGGGCCGAACAGCACGGCCAGTGGAAGCTCCGCTGACCGGCACCCCGCTCAGGGGGTCAGGGTGCGGCCCGCCTCGACGGCCTCGCGGACGCTTCTGGCCAGGGTCTCCTCCAGGGCCTCCCCCTGGGCCTCCAGCTGGCGCATCCCGTCCTCGTCGTCGATGCGGGCCAGCAGCTCACGGTACTTGTGGTTGTTGTCCAGCGCCTCCCGGGCCCGCAGGGCGGCGTCGGCCTCCTGGACGCGGCGGGCGTACCGTTCCAGGCTCTCCACCCTGGCGGTGACCCCCGCCAGGGAACGGCGCAGGGCCTCCTGCTGCGGCCGCAGCACGGCCTCCAGCTCGGGGGTCACCAGGCCGCGGCGGGCGCGGTCCTGCTCCCCCTGGAGGGTGGCCTGGGTGCGCAGCAGCAGGGCGAGCTCCCAGATCTGCCGCGGCAGCACCACCTCGTTCGCCAGGCCGTCGAGCAGCCTGCGGCGCATGACCTGCGAGGCGTAGACGGCCGCCACGGCCCGTCTGGCCCGTTCCAGCAGGGCGCGCGCGTGCGGCGGCAGCTCCCGTACCAGCACGACCCGGTCCCGGTACGGCGGCCGCTCGCCGTGCGTCCCGAGCCTCGGGACGAAGGAGTCGATCACCGCGAGCCGTTCCCGCTCGGTCAGCTCCGGATCGGCGACGAAGTCGACCGTCCGCCTGACGTGGTCGCGTTCCCGGCCCAGCAGCCGCCGCTCCTCCTCGGCCTCCTCGCGCCGGCGCAGCATGTCGTACGTGAGCACGAGTCCGCACGGCGCCGCCAGGACGGTCACCAGGGCGATGACCGGGCTGGCGTACCCGGTCATCGCGCTGAGCAGCACGCCTACCACCAGAACGGACACGCAGAGCGCCGCCGCAGCCAGCGCGTATCCGCAGCTCTTGGCCACACCGTCCCCCTCGGAGCGAGTTCACGAAGTGCCCTGAGAGTTCACAATAGACCGCGATATGCCGGAGATCGCCAGATTGTGCCGAGTCGGGATAGGACGGTCAGCGGAGGTAGGAGGCTCCGTTCAGGTCGATGACGGTGCCGCTGGCCCATTCCGCGTCGGGTGAGGCCAGGTAGAGCACGGCCGCGGCGATCTCCTGCGGCCGGGCCACCCGCCCGAACGGGCTCTGGGCCCGGATCGCGTCGCCGCGCGGAGCCTTGAGGTGCTCGTTGGTCATGTCGGTCTCGACGAAGCCGGGCGCCACGGCGGCGACCGCGATGCCGCGCGGCGCGAGGGCGATGGCCAGCGACTGGGCCAGGGCGTTCATGCCCGCCTTGCTCGCCCCGTACGCGGGGCTGTCGGGCTCGCCGCGGAAGGCGCCGCGCGAGGTGACGTTGATCACCCGGCCTCCGGCGGGCATGTGCCGCAGCGCGCACCAGGTGGTGTTGGCCGCGCCGGTCAGGTTGACGCCGAGCGTGCGCCGCCAGGCGTCCTGCCACTCCTCGTACGAGGTCTCCATGACGGGGTGGTGCAGGAAGACCCCGGCGTTGTTCACCAGGACGTCGATCGCGCCGAGCGCCCCGGCCGCCTCGTCGACCATCCGCCGCACCGCCTCGGCGTCGGCCACGTCGCCCTGGACGATCGTGTGCCCCTCGCCGGGCAGCTCCGCGAGCAGGCTCTCGGCCTCCTTGACGGAGTCGCGGTGGTGGATCGCGACCCGGTCTCCCTGGGCCGCGAAGGCCGCCGCTATCGCCCGTCCGATGCCTCGCGACGCCCCGGTGACAAGTACTCCACGTCCGTTCATCCCCCGCACCCTAGAGGATCACGTCCCGACTTCCGCCGCCGGGTCTCACCCGGCCGTCAGGAGGGCCACCACGGGCTGCGCTCCCGGATCGCCGCCTGCGCCCGCGACACGACGCCGGCGTAGTCCTTGCCCGGGTACCAGGGCTCGGTGGCGATCCGGTCGAACCCCGGGATCGTCTCCATGTGCCGCACCATGCGCTCGCGCGTCGCGGCGTCGGGAAGGGAGCCGCGCATGGCGGCGACGTTCTCCGCCACGTGGGCGGGGTCGGATGTGGCCGGCAGGGCGCAGGTGACATCCGGATTCGAGATCACCCATTTCAGGAAATACTCCGACCACGTGCGGATCCCCAGCTCTCTGGCGAAGCCGGGCAGCGGGCGTCCCTGGACGATCCTGTGCAGCCGCGCCTTCTCCAGCGGCATGTTGACGAGCACGGCCGTGCCGTTCGCCGCCGCGGCCGGGATCACCCGCTGCTCGGCCGCACGCGTGTGGATCGAGTAGTGCACCTGCACGAAGTCGAGCCGCGCCCGTTCCACCCAGCTCGCCAGCAGCGGGAAGTAGGCGGGCTCGTGGTGGGTCACGCCCAGGTGGCGGACGCGCCCCTCCTTCTTCCAGGCGTGCATGAGCGGGACGATCACGTCCACGTTGACCAGGCTGTGGCGCTGCATGAGGTCCACCGGCCGGTCGAGCGACATGCGGCCGGCCGTGCGGCGCAGGCTCTCCCCGGCGTGGGAGTCGTCCCAGAGGTGGTCGCCGGTGGACCAGATCTTGCTCGCCAGGAACATCCGCCCGTTGATCCGCAGATCGGCCGCGATCTCGCCGAGGTTCACCTCCGACCTGCCGTACAGCGGGGAGCAGTCGAAGACCCGGCCGCCCGCCTGCCAGAACCGCCTGACCACCTCCCGGGCGCGCGACCGTCCCCGGTCGGACAGGGTGTCGAAGGTCATGAACGTGCCCAGCCCGATCGCGGGCACCCGCTGGTTCGTCCGTGGGACGGTCCGGGTGATCAGGTCGTCGGGCGCGGCGGCTGCCCCCAGCGCCCCGAGGGGAAGCACGCCGAGACCGCCCGCCTTGACCAGTTGCCGCCGCGTGGGCGTCCAATCGTTGCTCATACCGGGATGCTCGCCCGGACGGCCGCCCCGGGGCCAAGTCCGGTTCGGACCGGCCGCATACCGCGCGGGCATGCGCCCGTGCACGTCCCGCGCCTGGCCGGGCGGCGCTGCCGCGTTCCGGCGGGCGGCGGCATACCTTTCTGGTATGCCGGTTGATCTCCGTCTGATGCGGTACGTGATCGCGGTGGCCGAGGCGGGAAGTTTCGAGGCCGCCGCCGAACGCCTGCACATGACCCAGCCACCGCTCTCCCGCCAGATCCGCGACCTCGAACGGGAGCTCGGCGTCGCGCTGTTCCACCGGCGGCCCACCCGGCTCACGGAGCCCGGGCGGGTGTTCGTGGAGGAGGCGCGCGAGGTGCTGGCGGCGGCCGAGCAGGCCGTCGAACGCGCCCGCAGGGCCGCGGGCGCCAATCGCGGCGCCGTACGGGTGGGGTACACCGTGACGACGGCGTTCGACGAGATGCCGAAGCTGTTCGCGGCGATGCGGGCTCGCCATCCCGGCGTCCAGGTGGCGGCGCGCGAGGCGTGGGGCGCCGAGCTGACGGCGGCGGCCGAGGCCGGCGAGCTGGACGTCCTGCTGGGCCGCCACCTCGACGTGCCGGCCGCGTGGCCGTCGGCCGTGCTGCGCTCGGAGGAGTTCGTGGCGGTCGTCGGCGCCGGGCACCGGCTGGCCGGGCGCTCGGAGGTGAGCCTGCGCGACCTGCGCGGCGAGACGCTGCGGTTCTTCCCGCGCTCGTACGCGCCCCGCTACCACGACGAGGTCCTGGCGGGGCTGCGCGGCACCGGCGAGGAGTTCGAGGTCTGGGAGAACCCGCTGCCCGGCCTGCGCAACCTCACCGTCAGCCTGAGCGACAGCGGTTTCATGGTGCTGCCGCGCTCGCTGAGCGACCGGCTGCCGGGCGGGGTCGCCTGCCTGCCGCTCCTGGACCGCCTGCCGCCGATCGAGCTGCGCCTGTCGTGGGCGCCCGACCCCTCCCCCGCCGTGACGGCCCTGATCACTACCGCGCACCGGCTCGCCAGGCGGGAGCGCTGGACCGCACCGCCGGGTTAGGGCGCGGGCGGCCGGCACGTGGTTCCCTGGGCCGGCGGGCGCAGGAAGATCAGATATCGGTTGGCGTGCGCGATGGTGCACCGGTCGCCGCTGAGGTACAGCGCGTGACCCGGCCCGTCGTAGCGGATCATGGACGAGCCCGGGACGCGGTCCACGAGGGTCTCGACGTCGGCGGGTCGCTCCACGTTCCCGCGCCGGCGAAGGGCGGCAGCCGGTCCACCGGCAGCGGGCCCGGAGGGTTCGTGACAGGTGTCGGCCACCCGACGCAGCCGAGCGGATGCCAGAGCTCGTTGCCGGCGAAGTTCGGCGACAGCCGTTCGCCGAGCTCCTTGGCCTTCCGGTACTCCTCGTAGCCGTTGAAGCCCAGCCCGTCGGCGCAGTGGGTGACGTTCATGCCGCGGAACGAGAAGACCTTCAGACTCTTGGCGGTCTCGCGGACGTGCACGGCGAAGCCCGCGGCGTCCCCCGCCTCGGCCTGGGCGACGGCCCTGGCCGAGCGTTGCCAGTCGGGGAAGTCGGGGGCGGCGCCGGGGCTGATCACGTCGGGCGCGGCGGCCACCTTGATGTCGAAGCCGCTGTAGGCGACGTGCAGGCCCTTCGCCTGCATGGGTGAGCGGTCCCGCGGCGGCGACCAGGTCCCGCCACACGCGGCCCGCGTCACGGCCGTGCAGGGCGCAGGTCGTGGTGGAGCGGCACCAGGCGGCGGAGCGGGCGAACCGGCTCTCGATGGTCTCCGCTCCGTGCCGTCGCCTGGTCTCGGCGCCCCGAGGTGGTCGACGCCGCAGTCGACGTACCTCGCGCGTACGCCCTCAGGGAACAGCCGGGCGTAGGTGGTGGCGACCGCCCGCCGTAGGACGTGGCGACGAAGCTCGGCCGCGGCTCGCCCAGGGCCACCCGGACCGCCTCGATGTCCCCGGCGACGGAGGCCGAGTCGAGGTTGTCGAAGTACTGGGGGTCGGCCCGGCGGCAGCGTTCGGCGGACGCGCGGTTGCGTCCGGCGAGCCGGTCGTACGCGGCGCGGCTCGCGGGCAGGGCGATCCACGGGCCGCTCACCAGGCAGCCATAGGGGATGACGCCCGGGTCCGTGGTGTTGCGCGGCGCGAAGCTGACCACGTCGAAGCGCTGACGCAGGGCCGCGAACGAACCGCCGTGCTGCTCGAGGTCCTCGATGCCCGAGCCGCCGGGAACGCCGGGAACGGCGAAGACCGTGCCGACGGCGCGGTGCGTGCCCGTGGCGGGGAGGCGGGCGACCTGGACGGAGATGCCGCGGCCGCCCGGCTCCGACCAGTCGACGGGCACCCGTACGGAGGCGCACTCCAGCTCGCCGCCGCACGGCTGCCAGGCGAGCGCGGTCGTGGCCGGCCGCCAGTCCCGCAACTCGCCGTACGGGCGGGCCGGCGGGTCGCCGCCCCACGGGACGACCATGGCGGCAGTGCCGTCGTCAGGACGCCCACAAGCAGCGGCCTGCCCGCCCGGCCCCGTACCGACATCGCGACGCTCACGCGGTGAGCGCCGCGACCGGGTAGGCGAGGAGCAGGGCCGACGCCGTGGGAGGGGCGAGGACGCCGGCCCCCGCGCCCGCGATCTGGGCCGGCTGGCTCACGAAGATGAACGAGGGGACTCTCGCCCCGGCCGGGTTCGGCGGCGCCTGGCCCATGACCGGCAGGACGAACAGGATCACGATGAGCGTGACCAGTGTCGCGGCGGTGGAACGGATCGCCGCACCCAGGCCGATCCCCACCATGGCGGCGAGCGGCATGGCCGCCCCCGACACCAGCACTCCGGCCGCCACGCCGGGTTCCGGCAGGGAGACGCCCGGCGTCCGGCCGTCCAGCAGGATCTGCCCGGCGCGGTCGCCGATGACGGCCTGCGTGGCGGCGTGCATGCCGAACGCCAGCAGCTGGCCGGTCGCCAGGGTGACCGCCGCGAGGGGCGGGATCTTGGCGAAGAGGAGGCGCAACCGCTTCGGCGCGGCGACCAGACTCGTCCTGATCATGCCGGTGGCGTGCTCCGAGGTGATCGACAGCGCGCCCAGGGCGGCCATGACGAAGCACGCGACCGGCAGCCCCGTGCCCAGCCCCGCGCCCGGGCTGTCGAACCTCAGCCGTTCGTTCCCGGCCTGCGCGTCGAACCCCCGGCACACCAGGTACGCCAGCGCCCAGCTGCTCACCCGCAGGAAACGGGACGAACCCCTCGGCCGGCTCACCTCCCCGGAACGCGAGGTGCTCACGCTGATGGCCGAGGGCCTGTCGAACACGGCCATCGCCGCCCGCCTGCGCGTCACGGACAAGGCGATCGGCAAGCACACTGCCAGCATCTTCGCCAACCTCGGCCTGCCACCGTGCGACGACCACAACCGCCGCGTCATGGCGGTGCTCGCCTACATCGGGGCCGAGCCGGCCTGACCCGGCGGCCGGCATGGGTATAAAAGCGGCAAATTTCCGCCATTCGACATAAGGGACTCTTGATCAGTGGATAGGAGGATAGGGAGTTTCCTCGTCCATGAGGAGGGATCATGACCGCCACCCAGCAGCGCGGAAGCGACACCGCCACGTCCGACGGGAAGGTGCCCAAGCAGTACACGCTGGACATGCCGATGGTCAGCGTGTCGGTCCACCGGCCCGACGTGCACATGCCGCACGTTCCGAAGCCGCACATTCCGCGGCCGCACATCAACCGGCAGGAGCTCGGCCACTACGCCGACGTCGCGCGGACGGTCCTGCCGCCGCCCGACCGCCTCGCCTACTACGGGGCGCTCGGCGCGATGGCGGCGTTCGGCGCCATCGACTGGCCGGTCGCGGCCGCCATCGGCGCGGGAATGGTCATCGTGCAGCGGCGCCGGGACAAGGCGCCGTCGCAGGAGACCGCGGCGGCTCGGAAGCAGGAGCCGAAGGAGACCGCGGCGGCTCGGGAGCACGAACCGAAGAAGGAGACCGCGGCGGCGCGGGAGCACGAGCCGAAGAAGGAGACCGGGGCAGCCAAGCAGCGGGGAGCCGCCGGCAGGCGCAAGACCAAGTGATCGCCGTACCCGCGCGGCCGTCAGGCTTCAGCGCCCGCCGCGCGGGTAGCGGCAAGCGGGTGCGAATCGAGGACTGGTTCCTCACGGAGGACGAGCGCGGCAACCCGGCCAGTGAGCTGGCGCCGTGGACATCGGGCAATGAGGTGCGGCCCCTGATCCACGGCGCGGCCTACTTCGCCGAGCTGCGCGCCTGCGTGGCGGAACTCGGCAAGGACGACTTATTACTGTTCGCCGACTGGCGTGGCGACCCCGACGAGCGCCTCGCCCCGGACGGGCCCACCGTGAGCGCGGCGTTCGCGCAGGCCGCCGAGCGGGGCGCGCACGTGCGCGGCCTCATCTGGCGCTCGCACCTGGACCTGTTGCGCTTCAGCTCCGCGGAGAACCGCCATCTCGGCCGGGAGATCGAGCAGGCCGGCGGACAGGCGCTGCTCGACACGCGCACCGCCGTGGGCGGCTGCCACCACCAGAAGTTCGTCGTCCTGCGCCGCGACCGCGACCCTGCGGCGGACGTCGCCTTCGTCGGCGGCATCGACCTGTGCCACGGCCGCCGCGACGACGCCGCCCACGAGGGCGATCCGCAGCCTGTCCCCATGCCCGCCGCGTACGGCACCCGCCCGCCCTGGCACGACGTCCAGGTGGCCGTGCGGGGCCCGGCCGTGGAGCAGGTGCAGCAGGTGTTCTGCGAGCGCTGGGACGACCCGGCTCCCGAGACCCGCGATCCGCTGCGCCGCTTACGCGACCGCCTCAGCCGGCTCGACGACGCCCCGCGCCTCCCGTCGGCCGCTCCTCCCCCGCCGCCGGCCGGCCGCCACCACGTGCAGCTGCTGCGGACGTATCCGGCCCGGCGCGGCGGCTACCCCTTCGCGCCGCGCGGCGAGCGCAGCATCGCGCACGCCTACCACAAGGTCCTGGACCGCGCCCGTTCGCTGATCTACCTGGAGGACCAGTACCTGTGGTCCACGGACGTGATCGAGCCGTTCGCCCGTGCCCTGGAGCGCGAGCCGGGGCTGCGCATGATCGTGGTGGTGCCGCGCCATCCCGACCAGGACGGCTGGCTGGCCGGCCCGGCCAGCCTGATCGGCCGCGCCGGCGCGCTGCGCCGGCTCCTGTCAGCGGGCGGCGACCGCGTGGCCGTCTACGACCTGGAGAACCACCGCGGCACGCCGGTGTACGTGCACGCGAAGGTCTGCGTGGTGGACGACGTCTGGGCCGCGGTCGGCTCCGACAACGTCAACCTGCGCTCGTGGACGTACGACTCGGAGCTGAGCTGCGCCGTGCTGGACGAGCGGGAGGATCCCCGGCCGCCGTACGGCGCGCTGCGGTTCGCCCGGGATCTGCGGCTGGACCTCATGGCGGAGCACCTGGACCTGCCCGGCGAGCGGCGGGACGAGCTGTGCGACCCGGTGGCGGCCTTCGACGCGTTCGCCCGCTCGGCGGCGGCGCTGGAGTCCTGGCACCGGTCCTCGCGTACGGGTGAGCGCCCGCGCGGCCGGCTGCGGCCGCATCCCGCCCCGCGTCTGTCGCCGGTGCGGAAGGTGCTCGCCATGCCGCTGTACCGGTTCGCCGTCGACCCGGACGGCCGTCCGCCCGCTTTGCGACGCTCGCAGGAGTTCTAACCCGATATGCGGATCGTGTCCTTTTTGTTAATGATCCGCAATCATGAATGGCGATCACCCAGAATCACGCCCTGAGCGAAATTCGCCCCACCTGATCTACTAAAACAATGTGACGCCGCTCACAACGACCAATATCCATTCTCTTCGGATGATCGGCGATAAGACGGACACGATCACATTGTAGTTATCGAACCTGGATCTTCTTCTGCCGATCCGGCACCCGCTGCGCGGCCTCGTACGCGGCGTCGCGGACCTCGTTCAGCCAGCCCGCCGGACGCAGCCCGGGAACCTGCCGCAGCAGCGGGTTGAACCGGGTCGGCAGGTCGGTGTCCGTCATGGGCGGGGCGGTGAGCTCGATCTGGCCGAAGAGCCGCCACGGTCCGCTGGGCGCGGCGGCGGCGAGGTCGAGCAGGAGCGGCCCCTCGTCGGCGGCCCGTACGAGCGCGTCGAACGTGGCCGGCAACGGCCGCTCCCGCTGGAGCAGCGCCCCGAGCACCAACCGCCGACCGGCCACCTCGTACGGGAACAGGGACGTGTACATGCCCGTCCACCGGGTCGCCGGCCGGAGCAGCCGCCTGCCGAGCGGGGTGTGACCGGTCGTGGCGAGCAGCAGGTCGGCGGTGGCGTCCTCCTGGTGCCAGCGCAAGGCGAGGCCCAGGATGTCGGGCAACGGCGGCGGCAGGCCCAGGGAACGGGAGAAGCGGGCGAACCCGTACACGTCCATCCGGTGGTCCAGGAACGGCGCCCCCCAGGGCTGTGGCGTGCCGTGCAGGCGCAGGCGGGCCTCGAAGAGCACACCCGCCGGGTGGAACGGCCGTCCGCGCCTCAGGCGCGCGGCGGCGCCGAAGGACGCGGCCAGCGCGGCCCGCGTCGCAGGCGTCCACACCCCCTTGCGGGGCCTGCCCTCCACCACGGCAACCCAGCTACCCCGGGCAGGCCAGGGAAATCTCACCGCGCGGGAGAGACCCCCTGAGACGCCGAAAGGCCGGTCCCGCAGGGGAACCGGCCTCTGAACGTGGTGGGCGATACTGGGATCGAACCAGTGACCTCTTCGGTGTGAACGAAGCGCTCTCCCGCTGAGCTAATCGCCCGCCCTGCCGGCTCCTTGGCGGTGCCGACGGGGAAAACCATACCGCACTCTGGCACCTGCTGGCGAAGCGAAATCGTCCCGAGGGCGATCACGCAGGCCACCGCGCCCGGCGGCGCCGGGCTCCCCGGGGCTCGGGCGGGCGTCCGGGCGAGCGTCCGGAGGGGGCACTCAGAGTGATTCGGGTGAAACGCGGCGGTTGCCCATCGGCACGGCCGGTGGGTGGCATACCATCGTCCTGTCCCGGAAGGCTCCGGCCACGATCTTTACGCGAGAAACGTTCATGGACGGGCCGTCCGGGGCAGGCTCCAGAGCACGCAAAACCCTTGTAAATACGACCCGATTGATGCCGTTTAGCCAGGTAGATGCCTAAATGTCCAGCTGTGATGTGCGTTACAGAAGGCCCCGGAAGCGGAATCTTTCCTACTGGTTTCTTCGTTCCGCGTCATAGCTCAGGACGAAGTCCGTCAGAGCAGCGAAAGCCCCGAAGAGGGGACCTACGACGAAAAGGTTTGGCTGACGATGAACAGCACCACCGTCTCCGCCGAGCTTGGCCTTCGGCTTGTGGTCCCCGACCGTACAACCGTCCCCCTGCTCGCCGGACTGAGTTACACAGCCGACGACCCTTACGCCATCCGCATGGCCTTCCACGTAGGGAATGACGAACCGGTCGAGTGGATCTTCGCCCGCGAGTTGCTGACCGTGGGCATCGTGCGGCGTGTAGGCGACGGCGACGTGCAGGTCTGGCCCGCACGCGCCGACGGCGAGCGCACCCTGCACATCAGCCTGACCTCGCCGTTCGGGCAGGCGCTCTTCGAAGTGCCGCTGGCCCCGCTCACGGAGTTCCTGCACCGCACCTACGAGAAGGTGCCGGCGGGGCGCGAGACCGACTTCATGGACCTCGACGCCGAGTTGACCAACATGCTCTGGCCGTCCTGACCGGTTCGCTCCGTTGAAGGCGTAGTCGTCCGGCTCCCTCCACCGAGGGGGCCGGACGTTCACGTCTGAGGGCCCGTCTGAGGGCCCGTCTGAGGGCCCGTCTACGACAGCGACTCCAGGGTCTGCCTCATGCGGTCGATCTCGATGCCCTGTCCCGTGTGCACGTCCCTGGCCAGCAGGCGCATCCGCTGATCGCGGCCGTTGGCGAGCTGCTCGCCCGCCATCTTGACCGCGCCCTCGTGGTGCCTGGTCATGAGCCGGAGGAAAAGCCGGTCGAAGGCCTTCCCCCTGGCCGCGCGCAGCGCGGCCAGCTCCTCCTCGGTCGCCATGCCGTAACCGGCGGCGTGCGTGTGCGCGTGGCCGGCCGGCGGGGTGCGGCCCAGCCCGGTCAGCCAGCCGGTCATGGCCTTGATCTCCGGCGTCTGCGCGGCGGTGATCCGGCGGGCCAGCGCCCGCACGGTCTCCGTGGTCGTACGGGCCTCCACCAGCGAGGTCATCTCCAGGGCCTGGCGGTGATGGGGGATCATTCCCTCGGCGAAACGCACGTCGGCGGCGACCGCCTGCGACGGCGTCTTCCCGACCCGCTCTCCCGGCGTCGCCGTGCGCGCGGGCGCCCCAGGGCTGCCCGGCACGATGACCGGCGCCTCGGTGCCGACCGGCGACGGCGCCGGCGATGGGGAGGACTGTGGCGAGCAGCCAGCTATGAGAAATGTCGCCATAACTGTGATAAACGCCGTACGCTTCCGCGAACCTGCTGACATAGCTTCCATAGTGAGCTACTAGACAAAGGGGATGCGCGTTGATCTCTGCCACGTGGCGCGGAGCATTGCTGGGGACGGTGCTGCTGCTGACGTCGGCATGCGCCGCGGAGGGGCCCACCGCTGAGCAGTCGGCGCCCGCGAGCCCGACGCAGCAGACCGGCGCTCCCCCGTCGCCCGGCGCCTCCGCCGGTGACGAGATGAGGAGCGACAACGTCACGCTGGTCGCGAACGTGCCGCGGACGGCTCCGTTCAACGGCGAGGACGACTTCAACACCGACCTGGCCTTCCAGGGCGAGTACGCGTACGTGGGCAACTTCGGGGGCTTCTCGATCTACGACATCGGCGACCCGGAGAATCCGGAGCTGGTCAGCCAGGTGGCCTGCCCGGCGCAGCAGAACGACGTGACCGTCTACCGCGACCTGCTGATCCTGTCGATCGACGAGCCGCAGGGCGGCGAGGGGTGCGACGCGCCCCCAGGCCCGCCCGCCTGGGAGGGGCTGCGGCTGTTCGACATCAGCGACAAGGCCGACCCCCAGTACGTCGGCGCCGTCCAGACCGACTGCGGCTCCCACACCCACACGATGATCCCGCAGGGCGACACGCTCTACGTGTACGTCTCCTCCCCCGGCCCCGAGCCGCAGTCGGTGACCTGCAGGCCGCCTCACGAGCTCATCCAGGTCGTGGAGGTCCCGATGGACGCGCCCGAGTCGGCGCGCGTGGTGTCCAAGCCCAACCTCTTCCCGCAGCGCGGCAACGAGACGATCGCCTCCGGCTGCCACGACATCACCGCCTACCCGGAGAAGGACGTGGCCGCGGCCGCCTGCTTCGGCGACGGCGTGCTGCTCGACATCTCCGACCCGGTGCAGCCGACGGTGCTCCAGGTGCTCAGCGACCGCGAGAACTTCGAGATCTGGCACTCGGCGACGTTCAACAACGACGGCACGAAGGTCGTCTTCGGCGACGAGATGGGCGGCGGCGGCCAGGCCACCTGCGACCGCAACACGCCGAGCACCAAGGGCGCCAACGCGATCTACGACCTGGTGGACGGCCAGCTGCAGCGGCGCGGCTACTTCAAGATCCCGCGCGAGCAGCAGCCGGACGAGAACTGCGTGGCCCACAACGGCTCGCTGATCCCGGTGCCGGGCAAGGACATCATGGTGCAGGCGTGGTACCAGGGCGGCGTGTCGGTCTGGGACTTCACCGACTCGGCGAACCCGCGGGAGATCGGCTACTTCGACCGGCCGCCGTACCCGGCCGGGGGCATCGCCGGCTCGTGGTCGGCGTACTACTACAACGGCTACGTCTACTCCAGCGACATCAAGGCCGGCCTCGACGTCCTGCGGATCGAGGACCCGCTGACCGACCCGGCCGGGCAGGTCACGATGGAGGACTTCAACGTGCAGACGCAACAGTCGTACTGACCGGTCGCCGGGCGGCGGGTCCCGCCGCCCGGCTGCTGTCAGGGGTTGAGGTCGACGGCGGAGCGCTCGGCGAAGACGCTCATGGCCTTGGCCGTGATGGGGCCGGGCGCGGCCGGGATCGCGGTGTCGTCGACCAGGCGGATCGGCTGGACGTCGCGGGTGGTGGAGGTGAGGAACGCCTCCTCGGCGGCGTACACGGCCTGGAGGGGGACGTCGACCTCCTCGCCGCCGCACCATTCGAGCACGAGCGCCCGCGTGACGCCGGCCAGGCAGCCGGACTCCAGGGTGGGCGTGAGCAGGCGGCCGTCGCGGACGATGAAGATGTTGGAGCCGGTGCCCTCGCACAGGTTGCCGGCGAGGTTGCCGAAGATCGCCTCGCCGCCGCCGCGCTTCTTGGCGTACTGCAGGGCCTTGGCGTTGTCGCCGTAGGAGGTGCTCTTGACGCCCGACAGGGCGCCGCGCTCGTTGCGCGGCCAGGGCACGACGGTGACGGCGGCGGTCGCGGGGAACGGCTTCTGCTCGTCGACGATGACGACGGCGGTGGTGCCCTGGTCGCCGCGGTCGGAGCCGAGCGGGCCCGGGCCGCTGGTGTAGGTGACGCGGATGCGGCCCAGCCGCCAGGCGGGCGCGGCGTCGAGCAGCTTGGCGATGCCGTCGGCGATGGCGTCGAGGTCGGGCTCGGGCAGGTCCATGCGCTGGGCGGAGAGCGCGAGCCGGTCGAGGTGACGGGTGAGCGCGAACGACTTCCCGCCCACGATCTTGATGGTCTCGAAGACGCCGTCTCCGACCATCAGGCCGTGGTCGAAGACCGAGACGCTGGCCTGCGCGGGGTCGATCAGCTCCCCGTTGACCCAGACAGGGATGTTCATTCAGTTTCCTCCTGTGGATGCCAGTGCGATGAGCCTGGCGGCTTTGAGCTCGGTCTCGAGCCACTCGCGCCCGGGGTCGCTGCCCCAGGTTATGCCCGCTCCCGTGCCGAACCGGATCTCGCCGGCCGAAATCCAGAACGTCCTGATGCCTACGGCCAGCGCCGCCGTGCCCCGGTCGGCGTCGACCCAGCCCACAGCCCCACAGTACGGCCCCCGGGGAGCGGGTTCGAGCTCATTGATGATGCGCAGCGCTGACGACTTGGGCGCGCCCGTGACGGAGCCGGGCGGGAAGGTCGCCGCGAACAGCTCCGGCCAGCCCGCGCCGGGCGCGAGCCTGGCGCGCACGGTGGAGACCAGGTGGACGAGCCCCGGGTGCTCCTCGACCGCGCACAACGCCGGCACCTCGACCGAGCCCACGGCGGCGACCCGGCCGAGGTCGTTGCGGACCAGGTCGACGATCATGACGTTTTCCGCGTAGTCCTTGTCGAGGAGGTCGGCGGCGGTGGCGCCGGTGCCCTTGATCGGCCGCGATTCGATGACGTCGCCGTCGCGCGACAGGTAGAGCTCGGGCGAGGCCGAGACCACGCTGAGCCCGGGGATCGAGATCACGCCCGCGTACGGGGCCGGGTTGCCCGCGGCGAGCCGGGCGGCGAGCGCGAGCGGGTCGGCGTCGTCGGGGACGGGCGCGGTCAGGACGCGGCAGAGGTTGGCCTGATAGACCTCGCCCTGCTCGATGTAGTCGCGGATGACCCGGACCCCGCGTTCGTAGGCGGCGCGGTCGAGGGAGGTGCGCCACTGGCCCGGGGCGGGGCCGCGCCAGGGGCCGGCGGGCGCGGGCAGGGGCGCGCGGCGCACCCGGTCGAACCGGGCGCACGTCACCTTGCCCTCGAAGTCGACGACGACCGCCCACCAGCCCTCGCCGTCGAGGGCGGCGAGGTCGGAGGTCACGTCTCGCAGACCGGTCGCGAGATATTGCCCTAAGGCGGCGAAACCGTCGTGCACACCTGCCATTCTCCCAGCAGTTCCACCAAGGCCAGCGCGGCGGGCAGCGGCGTCTCCGGCAGGGCCGCGTAGACCCGCCGTACGGGCTCCATGCCGCGCAGCGGCCGCAGCACCAACGCGGGCGGCACGGCCCGCGCGGCGAGCTCCGGCACGAGCGTCACGCCGAGCCCGGCCGCCACGAACCCGAACTTGCCCGACCACTCCGCCACCCGCAGCCCGGTGCGCGGCGTGAATCCGGCCGCCGCGCACGCCGTCATCAGCACGGTCGGCTGGCCGCGCGGCGCCGCCTCGATCCAGCTCTCGCCCGCCAGGTCACGCAGGTCCACGTCGGTCTCGGCGGCCAGCCGGTGACCGGCGGGCAGGGCGACCAGCAGCCGGTCCGCGCCGAGCGGCACGGTGCGCGCCCCCTCGACGGGCAGGCCGGCCGGGTAGTCGCTGATCACCGCCACGTCGAGCGCGCCCGCGCGCAGCCGGTCCATCAGGGCGGCGCTGAGCCCCTCGGTCACCCGCGGCTCGACGCCGGGGTGCCGGTCGGCGAACCGCCTGAGCGCGCCGGGGACGAGGGCGACGTTGGCGGTGGCGAACGCGCCGACGCGCAGCGTCCCGCCCGTCCCGCGATGGAGGGCGGCCAGGTCCTCAACGGCGCGGTCGAGCCGGTCGAGCACGGCTACGGCGTGCCGGTGCAGCGCCCGGCCGGCGGGTGTCAGGCGTACGCCCCTGGCCAGGCGCTCGAACAGCGGGCCGCCGGCGGCGCTTTCGAGCGCGGCGACGCGGCGGGAGACCGCGGACTGGGTGTAGCCGAGCAGCTCGGCGGCGGCCGTGAAGGAGCCGCTCGTGGCCACTTCGTCGAAGAGCCGCAGGGTGGCGGTGTCGAAGGCATTCGTATCAGGCATGGCTGACATGCAATCTAGTCGGTGGTGGAATACCGCGCATACCGCTTCACTGGCCGCATGATTACTTTTCTCGGACAGGGACGCATGGGCGTCCCGATGGCCCGGCGGCTGACGGAGGCCGGGCACGAGGTGACGACGTGGCGGCGCGGCACGGGGATCTCGGTCGCCGACGCGGTGGACGGGGCCGGGCTGGTCATCACGATGCTGAGCGACCCGGCGGCGGTGCGCGAGGTGCTGACGGCGGCACTGCCGGGGCTGGCGCCGGGGGCGACGGTGGTGGAGATGTCCACGATCGGCCCGGAGGCGGTGCACGCGCTGCGCGCGCTGCTGCCGCCGTCGGTGGGGCTGGTGGACGCCCCGGTGCTGGGCAGCGTGGGGCCCGCGGCCGAGGGCACGCTGACCGTGCTGGCCGGCGGTGACGTCTCGGGCTGCCGCGAGGTGCTGTCCGTCTTCGGGACGGTGCGCGAGGTGGGGCCCCTCGCGGCGGGCGCGGCCATGAAGCTCGCCGTCATGAGCGCGCTGGTGCCGGCCCAGGTGCTGGTGGCGGAGACGTACGCGTACGCCGAGGCGCACGGGGTCGATCCGGGCGCGCTCGCCGGCGTGCTGGCGGACACCCCGCTGGGCGCGCTGGCCGAGCGGCTGCGCGAGCCCGCGGCCGAGACGCGGTACGCGCTCGCGCACGCCGCCAAGGACCTGGAGCTGGCCGCCTGGGAGGGCGCCGGACTGGCGTCGGCCGCCCGGGCCCGGCTGCAGGAGGCCGTGGCGGCGGGCCTGGGCGGTCATGACCTGACGGCCGTCACCGCGCATGTCCGTACCGCCTCACCCGGGACGGGCGGGCGGCGGGCCGTGCCGCTCAATCTCGCGACCGTGCCCGCCACGAACGGCGCCTACTCGCACGCCGTCCGGGTCGGCGACATGCTCTACGTCTCCGGCCAGGCCGCCTTCGACGAGCGGGGGAACGTCGTCGGCGAGGGCTCCATGGCGGCCCAGGCCGAGCACGTCTTCCAGCTCATCGCCCGCATCCTCGCCGACCAGGGCGCCACGTTCGCCGACATCGCGTTCATCCGGACGTACATGACGGACATGAACGACCGGGTGGAGTACGGGAAGGTGCGCAGGCGGTACATCACCGGCACGCCTCCGGCCAGCACGACCGTGGAGGTGTCGAAGCTGTTCATGCCGGGGCTGTTGCTGGAGGTGGACCTGATCGTGGCGCTGCCCGCGCGACCTTAGGACAGCCGCCTTAGGACAGGGGCCTTAGGACACGGGCCCTACGACAGCGGCCCTACGGCAGCGGCGCTACGACAGCGGCGCTACGACAGCGGCGCTACGACAGCGGCGCTACGACAGCGGCCCGGTGACTGACTCCGCCGCCGCCACGACGCCGCCCTCGGCCACCAGGCGTACGGCGGCCTCGATCTCCGGGGCGAGGAACCGGTCGGGGCCGGGCGCGGGCACGGTCTCGCGTAGCGCCCTGACCACGGCCGCCGTCGCGGGCGCGGGCTCCAGCGGGGCGCGCAGGTCGATCGCGCGGGCGGCGGTGAGCACCTCGATCGCGAGCACCCTGGTGAGCCCGTCGACCGACCTGCGCAGCTTGCGCGCGGCCGACCAGCCCATGGACACGTGGTCCTCCTGCATGGCCGAGCTGGGGATGGAGTCGACGCTCGCGGGCACGGCCAGCCGCTTCATCTCGGAGACGATGGCCGCCTGGGTGTACTGGGCGATCATGTGGCCGGAGTCGACGCCCGGATCGGCGGCCAGGAACGCCGGCAGCCCGTGGTTGCGGGCCACGTCGAGGAAGCGGTCGGTACGGCGTTCGGACATCGAGGCCAGGTCGGCCGCCGCGATGGCGAGGAAGTCGAGCACGTAGCCGAGCGGCGCCCCGTGGAAGTTGCCGTTGGACTCCACGCGGCCGTCGTCCAGCACGGCGGGGTTGTCGACGGCGGCGGCCAGCTCCCGCCCGGCGACGGTGGCGGCGTGCGCGATCGTGTCGCGCACGGCCCCGGCGACCTGCGGGGCGCAGCGCAGGGAGTAGGCGTCCTGGACGCGGGCGCAGTCCGCGGGGTCGCGGTGGCTGGCCACGATGCCGGAGTCGCGCAGGATCTTCGCCATGTTGGCGGCCGAGCGCGCCTGGCCCGGATGGGGGCGCAGCGCCTGCAACTCGGGGGCGAACACCCGGTCGGTGCCGAGCAGCGCCTCGACGCTCATCGCGGCGCTCACGTCGGCGGTCCTGACCAGCGTGGTGAGGTCGTCGACGGCCAGGACGAGCATGCCGAGCATGCCGTCGGTGCCGTTGATCAGCGCCAGGCCCTCCTTGGCGGCCAGCTCGACGGGCTCGATGCGGGCCTGCTTGAGCGCCTCCGCGGCCGACACGACATTTCCCGATTTGTCGCGTACGACGCCTTCGCCCATCAGCGTGAGCGCCACGTGGGCCAGCGGCGCGAGGTCGCCGGAGCAGCCCAGGCTGCCGAACTCGTGCACGATCGGCGTGATGCCCGCGCTGATCAGGGCGGCCAGGGTCTTCGCGGTGGTCGGCCTGATGCCGGTGTGGCCGGTGGCCAGGGTGTGCAGGCGCAGCAGCATGAGGGCGCGCACGACCTCGGTCTCCACCTCGGGGCCGCTGCCCGCCGCGTGGGAGCGCACCAGCGAGCGCTGGAGCTGGGCGCGCAGCGCCGGGTCGATGTGCCGGGTGGCCAGCGCGCCGAACCCGGTCGAGATGCCGTACGCGGGCACCGGGCTCTCGGCCAGCTCGTCCACCCGCTGGCGGGCCGCCGCGACGGCGGCGATGGCGTCGTCGGTGAGCCGCACGGGGGCTCCGTGGCGGGCCACGTCGATGACCTCGTCGAAGCTGAGCGGCTCGGGGCCGACGTTCACGACTTCGTTGTCGCGCATGGTGCGTCTCTCTCGTTCAGGTAACCGGCGTAGCCGATGTTAGCTCCTTACCGGAGAACAGTGTCGCCAGCCCCCGCCTGCCCTCGTCGGTGAGCACCACCGCCCTCGGGACCGCGCCCCGCCGGTACCACTCTCGTTCGAACAGCGTCCGGGCGATCGCCGCCCCGAGCGCGCCCCCGAGGTGGGAGCGACGCTCGGTCCAGTCGAGGCACTCGGGCGCGAAACGCCGCCGCGACCCGCGCGCGCCCGCGACGTCCACGCCGAGGCCGGACAGCAGCCGCTCCCCCGACTCCGTCAGGTCGTGGCCCGCGTAGTGGCCGTCCTCCCTGAGCCGGTCGAGCAGGCCCACCCCGGCGCGGCCGGCGAGGTGGTCGTAACAGGTGCGGGCCTCCTCCAGCATCCTGGCCTGCCGGGACTGGCGCAGCGAGCGCACCGGCGGGCGGGCGCTGATCGTGGCCAGCGACTCCAGCACCTCGGCCACCTCGTGCCCGGCCAGGCGGTAGTAGCGGTGGCGTCCCTGGGGGACGACGTCGACGAGCCGGCCGTCGAGCAGCCGGGCCAGGTGGGCGCTCGCGGTGGCGGCGCTGACCCCGGCGATCCGGGCCAGCTCCCCCGCCGCCAGGGCGCGCCCGCCGAGCAGCGCCGTCAGGATCGCCGCCCTCGTCGGGTCGGCGATGAGCGCGGCGACGGGCGCGATGTCGGCGTCACGGGCGAAGAACTCCATGCTCACAACGCTAGTACGCCGACGTTTCGCCCGCCGTCGAAGGGTCCTGCCGGGATCAGCGTCGGTCGAGGGCCTTCCTGATCATGTCGCGGGCGCGGTCCATCAGCGCGAGGGGCGTGCCCATGAGCAGGTTCTTGGCCGCCGACTCCGTGCCGGGACGCGGGCGCGACGGCGCCAGCGACTCGGCGGCGCGTACCGCCGCCGCCATGGCCCGCCGCTCCATGGCGGTGGTGCCGGCGCGCAGCCGGGCGAACTCGTAGCGCTCCTCGCTGCGCGCGTGCGCCGTCACGGCGGTGCGCAGCCGGGCCAGGCCGTCCCAGAAGCCCGGGTCGTCCACGCCCTTCTTGTGCAGCTCGAGGAGCAGGCGTTTGGCGCGGTTCTCCTCCTCCAGGCGGTCCGCCACGACGCCCTGGCCGTTGTCGAGCTTCTTGCGCGCGTACGGATGGACGATCTCCTCCTCCGCCGTCTCGTGCACCGACAGCACACGCGTCAGCCGGTCGAACGCCGCCGCGACCTTCTCGGGCGGCGCCTGCTCCACCTCGTCGAACAGGTCCCTGATCTGGCCGTGCTGCGCCATCAGCAGCTCGATGACATCTTGTTCACGCACCCAGGCGGGCCTACCCGGGAGACAGTGCGACACGCCCTGTCTTACCGAACGCGGGCCGTTCGGGGATCGAACGCGGAGGTTGCCCGCCCCGGCCCCGGGTAGGCGCAGCGACATGGCCTTCGACCCACTCCAGGAGCGGGGAATCCCGCTGGACGAGCAGCTGCGCGACTGGCGGGAGCTGAACGTCACACCCATCGATCCCGACCGCTGCGACCCGTACACGCGGTGCCGGATCATCACGATGAACGGGATCGAGACCGAGGCGATCCTCTTCAGCCACCACATGGCCCGCCACTGCCGTGACGTGGAGATCAAGCAGCGGCTGGCGCGCGTGCGGTACATCGAGGCGCAGCAGCAGAAGGTCGTCAACTGGCTGCTGCCGGGGGCGTCGTCGGTGCTGGAGACCACCATCGCGTACGAGCAGGTGGCGGTGGACCTGACGGCGTGGGTGGCCCGCATGGAGCCGGACCAGCGGCTCAAGCAGGCCTACCAGTTCGGCGTGCTGGAGGACTTCGACCACCTCTACCGGTACGCCAACCTGTACGAGATGATCGAGCACCGCAGGGCGGACAAGATCGTCGACCAGCTCACCGAGGTCATGCCGGGGCGGCCGACGTACCTGCACCACCGCGACCCGATGGACAACGTGCGCGAGCCGTACCAGCGCAGGGTCACCGAGCCGCTGTCGCGCCTGCACGCGCTGACCATCACCGCGGCCGAGCAGCAGACGATGAACTTCTACATGAACGTCGGCCCGATGTACATGGAGCCCATCGCGCGCCAGCTCTACCAGGAGATCGGGCTGATCGAGGAGGAGCACGTCACCCACTACGAGTCGCTGGTGGAGCCCGGCGAGAGCTGGTGGGAACGGCTGCTCAACCACGAGTACAACGAGTGCTACCTGTACTACTCGTTCATGGAGACCGAGAGCGATCCCAAGGTGAAGAACATCTGGGAGCTGCACCTCAACATGGAGCTGGAGCACCTGCGGCTGGCGGCCGAGATGTTCCGCCGCTTCGACGGGCGCGACCCCGACCAGGTGCTCGCCCCGGCGCTGCCGCCGCCGGTGACGTTCGAGCCGAACAAGGGCTACATCCGCGACCTGCTCGCCACGCAGATGGACCTCACGACGCTGGGCACCGGGTACGTCCGGGAGGCCCACGAGCGGTTCGAGAAGATGCAGCAGGCGGTCATGGGCGGCGAGCGGCCGCCGTCGGAGCGCGTGATCGAGGAGAACCGGGCGATCTCCGGGGAGGAGTACCGGCTGCAGACCGAGGGCCGGCACCCGGCCGGGCTGCGGGTCAACCGGTAGCTCCGGGGCCCGGTGAGCCGGGCGGGCGAATTCCGGTTTGGGGACTCGGCCAGGATTCGCTAGAGTTCTCTCGTCGCCCGGCACAGCGGGGCGCACGCGGAAGTGGCTCAGGGGTAGAGCATCACCTTGCCAAGGTGAGGGTCGCGGGTTCGAATCCCGTCTTCCGCTCGGAGCTTCCGGCTCGGTGGCGTGGCCGAGAGGCGAGGCAGCGGCCTGCAAAGCCGTCCACACGGGTTCAAATCCCGTCGCCACCTCCGCAAAGGACGATTAGCTCAGCGGGAGAGCGCTTCCCTGACACGGAAGAGGTCACTGGTTCAATCCCAGTATCGTCCACCACCTCTCCACCCCGCCGGTCTCCGTCTCGGACCTCCTCGGCGGGGTTTTTCGTTGTCACGCACCTGTGTGCCGCCGCCGGCGGGCCATGGGCGACAGGTGCCACCGGCTTTCCTGCACGGCGGCCCCGCTCGTACGGGCGCCCCCGAGCGCGGCCCGCTGGCGATCGGGCCGGCGACCTGGCGGGAGGGAGCTGCCGGGATCGTCCGTCGATCTCTCCCACCCACGGGCCGGGGGGGCGCGCCCGACACGGCGCTGTTCGCCCCGGTCCAGCTACGTCGGCGAGACGCTGCGGCTCGAACCGGCGGCAGCCGGCGGCGGTGCCGCGGCCGCTCGTGCCCGAGGGCCGGGAGCCGCGGACGGTGGGCGTGGAGGGCGACCGGCTGGTGGTCAACCTGGCCCCGGGGGCGGTGGAGTTCACGTTCGGGCGCGACTACTTCCGCGCTCCCTGCCGCCCGTTCACCGCGCGGGTGCCGGAGGAACGGTCGGGGAGCCTGATCCGCTGAACTGCGAAGACGCGCCAAGATACACATTTATCCCGTTTGTGGTGCGACTCGCACGGGCAACGCGAGGGCAGGCAGTGTCCCCCTGCCTGCTGCCCCGGTCGAAAGGCTGTGCGGTTATGGCGTTCGCATGGGCTCTCCTCGGTCACGACATAGCAGTCGATCTCGGAACCGCCAACACGCTCGTCTACGTCCGCAGGAAGGGCATCGTGCTGAACGAGCCCTCCGTCATCGCGATCAACCTGCACAAGAACACCGTCGTCGCCGTCGGCAAGGCGGCCAAACGCATGATGGGCCGCACTCCCCCGCACATCGCCACGATCAGGCCGCTCAAGGACGGCGTGATCGCGGACCTGGACGCGGCGGAGCGCATGTTACGGATGTTCATCCAGAAGGCGCACCCGAGCCGGTTCCTGGCCAAACCCCGCATCGTGGTGGCCGTCCCGAGCGGCACC
Organism: Nonomuraea terrae; assembly: GCF_044465245.1. Taxonomy (NCBI): domain Bacteria; kingdom Bacillati; phylum Actinomycetota; class Actinomycetes; order Streptosporangiales; family Streptosporangiaceae; genus Nonomuraea; species Nonomuraea terrae. The sequence goes on from NZ_JBITLL010000005.1 coordinate 164,775, forward strand.
ACCTCGATCGAGCAGCGGGCGGTCAAGGAGGCCGCGTACGAGGCGGGCGCCCGGCGGGTGCACATCATCGAGGAGGCGATGGCCGCGGCGATCGGCGCCGGCGTCAAGGTCGGCGAGGCCACCGGCAACATGGTCGTCGACATCGGCGGCGGCACGACGGAGGTCGCCATCGTCTCGATGAGCGGCGTCGTGGTCGCCAAGTCGGTGCGGGTGGGCGGGGACGAGCTGGACGAGGCGATCGTCGCGTACACGAAGAAGGAGCACGCGCTGCTGCTCGGCGACCGCACGGCCGAGCGGCTGAAGATCGACCTCGGCGTGGCGCGGCCGGCGCCGGTCTCCGCCCGCGACTCCGACCCGAACCCCAAGGGCAGGCACCGGGTGGGCGCGCCGATCCAGCCGGTCGGGGACGAGCCCGCCGCGACGGAGGACGAGCCCGCCGAACCTCCCGCGCCGCGCGGCTGGAACCCGTTCCGGTCGAGGGCCAGGCCCGAGAGCGCCGCGCCGGCCACGTCGCCGCCGGGCCCGCCCAGGACGGCCGCGCCGGTGCGCGGGCGTGACCTCGTCACGGGCCTGCCCAAGACCACCACGATCACCGCCGACCAGATCAGCGAGGCCATCGAGGACCAGGTGCAGGCCATCATCGACGCGGTGCAGGCCACGCTCGACCAGTGCCCGGCCGAGCTGGCCGGCGACCTGCTCGACAACGGCATCGTGCTGACCGGCGGCGGGGCGCTGCTACGCGGGCTGCCCGAGCGGATGGGCGAGGCCACCGGGATGCCGATCCGGCTCGTGGACAAGCCGCTGTACTCGGTGGCCCTGGGCGCGGGCCGCTGCGTCGAACGCTTCCAGGCGATGCGGGACGTGCTGCTGCCCGATTGGTCCCGGCGGTGAGGCGGGCGGTCGTCCTGCTCGTGCTGGCCGCCGCCGTCTCCCTCGTCGCGATCGACCGTACGCTGGCTCCGCTGACCCCGCTGCGGAAGGCGGGCTCGGCCACGTTCGGCGCCGTTCAGAACGCCGTCGGGGCGGCGGCCAGGGCGTTCGCCGGCGATGCCCGGCTGCGGGCGGCGGAGCAGGAGAACGCCCAGCTGCGCGCCGAGCTGTTGTCCGCCGGGACACCCGCGGCCGATGCCGGCGTCATGGGACGGCATCAGGGGGTGGCGGCGCACGTCGTCGGGTTCGGCCGGCAGAGCGTGACCATCGACGCCGGCGCCGCTGCCGGCGTCGAGCGCGACGTGACCGTCCTGAACGCCGACGGCCTGGTCGGCAAGGTCACCTGGGCGGGGCCCGCGACGGCCTCGGTGTCGCTGATCACCGACGCCGGGTCGTCCGTGGGGGCGCGCATGGCGGGCTCGGGTGAGCTGGGCGTGGTGACCGGGATGCCCGGCGAGGGGCTGCTGCGGCTGAGCCTGTTCGACCCGCACGCGCCGCTGCGGCCCGGCGACCAGGTGGTGACGATGGGGTCGGCGGGCTCGCGGCCGTACGTGGCCGGGGTGCCGATCGGGACGGTCACCGAGGTCGAGTCCGTGCCCGGGGCGGCGACCCGTACGGCACTGGTGCGGCCGGCCGCCCGCCTCTCGGCGCTGGACCTGGTCGCGGTGATCGTGCCGCGGCCCGGGAGGTGAGTCGTGCGGGTCGCGCTGCTGCTCGTGGCACCGCTGCTGCAGGTGCTGCTGGTCAACCGTTCGCCGTGGGGCGGGCCCGACCTGGTCACCCTCGCGGTCGTGTGGACGGCGCTGGCCAGGGGGCCGGTGTGGGGGTGCGCGGCGGGGCTGGCCGGCGGTCTGCTCGCCGACGTGACCCCGCCCGCCGACGGCACGATGGGGCGTACGGCGCTGGTGCTGTCGCTGCTCGGCCTGCTGTCGGGCCGGCTGTCGGGCCGGCTGTCGGGCCGGCTGTCGGGGTTCGGGCGGGAACGAGAGCCGCTCGGGCCTCCTGGGTGGAGACGCGGGCCGCTGTCCCGGCTGGTCAGGCGAGACCGCGCGCCGTCGCGCGGGCTGCTCGGGATCGGGCGAGGGCCGGTGGGGCCGCTCGCGTGGGCGCAGCGGGACCGGGCGCCGATGGGCCGGGGGGCGACGTCGCTGGTGGTGGCCGTCGTGGCGGCGGCAGGGCCGGTGTCGCAGGGCGCGGCGGCGGTGGCGTTCGGGGATGAGGCGTGGGCGACCGCGGCGGCCGGGCTGCCGGTCACGGCGGCGTGGACGGCGGCGCTCGGGGTCGCCGCGGCGGCCACCGCGCGTGCCGCGCGACGCCGCCGGCCTGTGGTGGCGCCCCTTGCGCCCGAGGCGGCGGCGGTGATGCGGCGTGTCTAGGGCGCGGCTGTTCGTGCTGCGGCTGGCCGTGGTCGCGATGCTCGCCACCCTCGTCGGCCGCCTGTGGTACCTGCAGGTGGCCAACGGCGACCGGTACGTCCAGGCCGCGGCGGACGTGCGGATCAGGACCGTGGCGCTGCCGCCGGCCCGCGGCCGGATCGTCGACGTGGCCGGGCGTCCCCTGGTGACGAACCGGACCCGGCCGGTGGTCACGGTGGACGGCGTCGCGCTGGCCCACCAGCCCGACGGCGGCCGGGCGGTGCTGGAACGCCTGGGCGAGGTGCTGGGGCAGCCGTCCCGGCAGCTGGCGGAGAAGGTGCGGCCGTGCGGGCCGCGGGTGCCGCAGCCGTGCTGGCGGGGTTCGCCGTACGAGCCGGTGCCGGTCGCCGAGGGCGTCGAGGCGCCGGTGGCGCTGCAGATCAGCGAACGCCGGCGAGACTTCCCCGGCGTCAGCACGGAACTGCGCCCGGTCCGCGTCTACCCGCTGGGCCCGGCGGCGGCGCACACCCTCGGGTACGCGCAGGGCGCGCGAGGCAGGGACGGCCTCGAAGCCGTCTACGACCGCCGGCTCGCCGGCACCCCGGGACGCAGGGACGTGGCCGTGGACAACACCGGCAAGGTCACCAGAACCGTCCGCGAGACGCCGCCCGTCCCTGGGAACACGCTGGTGACCAGCGTCGACGCCCGCATCCAGGCCATCGCCGAGCAGGCGCTGGGCCGCGCCCTGTCGCGCAGCGGGGGCACCTCGGGCGCGGCCGTCGTGCTGGAGTCGCGGACCGGCCGCGTGACGGCGCTCGCCGGACGGCCCGCGTACGACCCTTCGGTGTGGACCGACGGGGTGACGGCCCGCGAGTACGCGCGGCTGCCGCTGCTGTCGCAGGCCGTCCAGGGCCAGTGGGCGCCGGGCTCCACGTGGAAGGTCGCCTCGACCGCGGCAGCGGCGGCGGCCGGGTATCCGCTCGGAGCGACGTACGACTGCCCGGCCGGTTACCGGGTCGGCGACCGGGTGTTCGGCAACTTCGGCGACGCCGACCTGGGCCGGATGACCATGCACGGCGCGCTGGTGCGGTCGTGCGACACGATCTTCTACCGGTTCGCCGACGAGCTGTGGCGGCGCGGGTCGGACGCTTTGCAGGAGACCGCCCGCGGGTTCGGGTTCGGCCGGCCGACCGGCGTGGACCTGCCCGGCGAGGCCGCCGGAGCGGTGCCTGACGCGGCCTCGAAGCAGGCTCAGTGGCGGGCGACGCGGCAGGAGACCTGCCGGCGGGCCGGGAGCGGCTACCCGGAGCTGGCCGACCGGGAGCGGGCGGCGTACCTGACGGCCGTGGCGAGGGAGAACTGCCGGGGCGCGGGCGTGTGGCGGGGCGGCGACGCGGCGAACGTCTCCATCGGGCAGGGCGGCGTGCTCGTCACGCCGCTGCAGCTCGCGCGGGCGTACGCGGCGATCGCCAACGGCGGGACGCTGCACAGCCCGCGCGTCGGCCTGCGGATCGAGCGCCCCGACGGCACGACCGCCGAGACGATCACGCCGCCGGTGGCCGGGAGGCTGCCCGCCTCGGCGCAGACGCTGCGTTTCCTCCGGCAGGCGCTGGCCGAGGTGCCCCGGTCCGGGACGGCGGAGGGCGCTTTCGAGGGGTTCCCGTTCGACGCGATCGCCGTGGCGGGCAAGACGGGCACGGCGGAGGCGTTCGGCCGGCGGGACACCTCCTGGTTCGCCTCGTTCGCGCCGGATCCCGCCTACACCGTGGTGGTCGTCCTGTCGGAGGGCGGGCGGGGCGCCGAGGGGGCGGCGCCGGCGGCCCGGGAGATCTGGGAGGGCATCCTCGGCCTGCGGGAGCGGCGATGATCGCGGTGGGCGGGCGGCGGCGGATCGTGTGGGCGCCGTCGCTGGGCGCCCCCGACCGGGTGCTGACGGTGCTGGCGGTGGCGCTGTCGGCCGCCGGGCTGCTGCTGGTGTGGTCGGCCACCCGGATGACGGGCGACCACGCGCTGCTGGTGCGCCAGGCCGTCGCTGTCGCGGGCGGGCTCGTGCTCATGTGGCTGGTCTCGCGGGTGGACCTGCGGGTGTTGCGGGCGTACGTGCCCGCGGCGTACGTGCTGGCGGTGCTGGCGCTGGCCGCGGTCCTCAGCCCGCTGGGCGTGCGGGTGAACGGCGCCCACTCGTGGATCGTGCTCGCGCCGGGGGTGCGGTTCCAGCCGTCGGAGCTCGCCAAGGTGGCGCTGGCGCTGGCGTTCGCGGTGCCGCTGGGCGAGCTGCGCGACGGCCGGAGCCGGCCGGGGTTCGGCGGGGTGGTGCTCGCCCTGGTGCTGGCCGCCGTCCCGATCGGGCTCATCGCGCTGCAGCCGGACGTGGGGACGATGCTGGTGTTCGCGGCCATGGTGGCGGGCGCGCTGCTGGTGTCCGGGGCGCCCAAACGGTGGCTGCTGGTGCTGGCCGCGGGCGCGGCGGGGGCGGGCGCGGCGGCCTGGCAGCTCGGGCTCGTCCGGCCGTACCAGCTGGAACGGCTGCTCGTGCTGGCGAACCCGGCGGCCGACCCGGGCGGCGCCGGCTACAACGCCGCCCAGGCGCGCATCGCGATCGGCTCCGGCGGCCTGTACGGCAAGGGCCTGTTCAACGGTGAGCAGACGGCCGGGCACTTCGTTCCCGAGCGGCACACCGACTTCGTCTTCACCGTCGCGGGCGAGGAGCTCGGGTTCGCCGGGGCCGCGGCCGTCGTGCTCGCCCTGTGCGCGCTGCTGTGGCGGGGCCTGTCCATCGCCCGCGACAGCGCCTCGCCGTACGGTGCGGTGCTGGCCGGCGCGCTGGTGTCGTGGATCGGGTTCCAGGCGTTCGTGAACGTCGGCATGACCGTGGGCCTGACGCCGATCGTGGGCGTGCCGCTGCCGTTCGTGTCGTACGGCGGCTCGGCCACGGTCGCCGGCCTGGTGGCCGTGGGGCTGCTACAGGCGGTTCACCGGACCAAGCCCATGCAGCCGTAGCAGGTTCTCGCCGAGGATCTTCCGTTTGGCCTGGTCGGTGAGTTGCGGGTAGCCGTACCCGTCGCACAGATCCTGCGGGATCGTCAAGTCCCTGAACGCGCGCAGCGCCCACTGCGGGTGGAAGATCGGCGTGGAGACGGCGCCGCACGCCACGCCGCTGGGCAAGGCGCTGCTGCTGGCGCTGCCGTCCCGGGTGCGCCGGGGCGTCCTGCGCGGGTACGGCCTGCGCCGCTTCACCCCCGCGACGCCCGCCGGCGTGGAGGACGTCGAGGAGGAGCTGGCCGGGCTGCGGCCGGGGCAGGTGGTGGAGGAACACGGGCAGTTCCGGCCGGACGTGGCCTGCGCCGGCGCGGTGGTGCCCGGCACGCGGTGGGCGATCGGCCTGTCGGCCCGGGGCGCGTCCGTCCCGCGCGCGGCCTCCGCGCGGCTGGCCGAGGCGGTGCGCGACCCGGCGTACGCGTAAACGGGTTGCCCCGTGGTACGGGTCTTCGCCACGGTGATCTCCATGAACGTGCTTCTCCGCCAGATCCGCGCCCTCCACACCGAGGAGACGATCACGGTCTACCAGGCGTACGACGCCGGGATCGCCGGGCCCGCCGTCGCGGCCCAGCGCTTCGTGCCGCCGTTCAAGCGGGACCGGATGACGTGGATCAAGCCGTCGTTCCTCTGGATGATGTACCGGTGCGGGTACGCGACCAAGCCGGGCCAGGAGCGGGTGCTGGCGATCGAGCTGACCCGGGAGGGGTTCGCGTGGGCGCTGGCGAACGCCTGCCTCAGCCGGGACGACGGGCGGCCCGGATGGGCGCGGCGGCTCAAGCGCAGCCCGGTCCGGATCCAGTGGGATCCCGAGCGGGGGGTGCGGCACGAGGCGCTGCCGTACCGGTCGATCCAGATCGGGTTGTCCGGCGAGGCGGTGCGGCGTTACGTCGAGGAGTGGACGGCCTCGATCACCGACGTCACGGACCGGGTCCGCGAGCTGCGGGAGGCGCTCGGGAGCCGCGCCGAGGTGAGCGGGCTGCTGCCGGTCGAGCGGCCGTATCCTGTGCCTGCCGACCTCATCGAGACGATCGGGGCGAGTCCGGGATGAGGGTGATCCTCTTCGGGGCGACCGGGGTGATCGGGCGCGGGGTACTTCGCGAGTGCCTGCTCGACGACCGGGTCACCGGCGTGCTCGCGGCCGGGCGCGTTCCCGAGGGGGTCGTCCATCCCAAGCTCCTTCTCACCGGCGAGCCGGCCGGATACGACGCGTGTTTCTGCTGCGCTCCCGGCGAGGCTCTGCCTGCCGCCCGTGCGCTGGCGCCCGGTGCCACGTTCGTGTACGTGCGGGGCGCCGGGGAGACGGACGCGACGCAGGACGCGGTCCTGGCGCTGCCGCTGGAGGCGTACGTGTTCCGGCCCGGTCGCGTCCCGTCCGGCCGGCCGCCCTTCCGGCTGGCCTACGTGGTGACCCGGCCGCTGTTTGCGCTGCTGCGCCGGTGGTCGGGCGCGCAGGCGACGACGCCGGAGCAGATCGGCCGGGCGATGATCGCGGTCGCCGAGCGCGGCGCGCCCCGCCGCGTCCTCGGCCCCGCCGACATCAACGCGCTCGCCGCGGGCTCCTGACCCGGGCCGGCGCCAACGGCACGGCCAGCAGGGCCGCCCCCGCCGCCAGGCCCCACACCGCGTGCCACGAGGTGAGCTCCAGGACCACCGGCACGAGCAGCGACGTGGCGAAGCCCGCGCCGAAGAGCGCCGTGCCCAGCAGGCCCAGGGCACTGCCGGCCCGCCCCGTGCCCGCCATCGCGGCGATCTCCGTGTACGCGACGCCGTGCCAGGAGTTGGCCAGCACGCCGCCGACCGCCAGGGCGCCGACCGTCACCAGGATGGGGGCGTCGGCGAGCACGGCGGCCGCCGCCATCGCGACGCCGCTGAGCGCGCCGATGCCGCGCACGTGGGCTCGGCGGTCGCCGCCGCGGTCGGTGCGCCGTCCGGTCCAGATGCGGACGGCGCCGCCGCCGATCTGGGCGATCAGGACCGTGGCGGCGGCCGGCCCTGAGCCCTGTCCCCTGGCGTCGTGCAGGAAGATCGCGGTGAAGGAGAGGACGGCGAACTGCGGCACGGTCAGCAACGCCCCGGCCACCGCCAGTCGCCATACGTCCCAGCGTAGAAGCGGCGACCGCTCCTTCACCGGCCGGTCACCGGTACCGGAGGCGTCCGCCGAACGCCCCGCGCCGTACGCCTCCGTCTTCGCCACGGGGTGCGGTCCGCCGTGGGGGTCCGGCTTCGAAGGTGACGGGGGTTCGTGCAGCCAGCGCCAGGTGGCCGCGGCGGACAGGAGGCAGAGGGCGGCGGGGACCGCGTAGGCGGCGCGGAAGCCGTACGTGCCGGCGAGCCAGGGCAGCAGGGCCACGCCCACCGCGCCGCCCACCGGGATGGCCGTCTGGCGGATCCCCATGGCGAGCCCGCGTTCCCCGTCGCCGAACCAGGTCATGATCGCCCGCCCCGAGGCCGCGTTGACGCTGCCGCCCAGGGCCCCGGCGGCCAGCAGGCATGCGCCCAGGAGGACGGTGCCGGCCCCGTCCGGCGGGGTGACGGCGGCGGTCATCGCCACCAGCAGCATCCCCAGGCCGGTCATTCCCGTGAGCAGGACGCGCCGGTCGCCCCACCGGTCGGTCAGCAGCCCCCACACGACGTCGGAGGCCGCGACCCCCAGCGCCAGGCAGGCCAGGACCGCGCCGAGCGACGCCGTGGACAGGTGGTAGCCGGCGCGCAGCACGACCCCCGTGACGGGGATGCCGGAGAACATCGCCGAGAAACTGCCCTGCGCCCCGACCCCCACGGCCAGCACCACCCACCGGTGCCGCGCCCCGTACGGGCGTGTGCGGCCCGGCGCGGTGAAGGTCGTCGTCACCCGGCCCCTCCTTTCACGAAATAACCGGATTCAGTGGTTACTCACCCTGGAGGCAGCCGAAGTAACTTGTCAACCCGGTTACTATGGAGGTCATGCACGCCACCTTCGTCAGCGGGAACCTCGGGCTCGACCTGGCGGGCACGGTCGGCCGGCGGCGCGGCGAGCCCGTCGATCTCCTGGCCACCCCCGCCGACCTGGCCCGCTGGGCGGTCGCCGCCGGGCTCCTCACCACGCCGCCCGAGGCGGACGACGACGACCTCGCCCTCGCCCTGTCGCTGCGCGAGGCGGTCTACCGGCTGGCGTCCGCGGCCCGCACGGGGGCGCCGTACGCGGAGGAGGACCGGCGGGTGCTCAACGCGGCGGCCGGGCACCCGCCGGTGAGCGTGCTGCTCGGTGAGCACGGCGTGGTGCGCGACGGCGGCCTGCGCGCGGCGCTGTCCAGCGTCGCCCGCGCGGCGGCCGAGCTCCTCGGCGGCCCGCAGGCGGCGCTGATCCGCGAGTGCGAGGCCGCCCCCTGCACGCGGCTCTACGTCGACGCCTCCCACCGGCGGACGCGCCGCTGGTGCGACATGCGCGGATGCGGCAACCGGGCGAAGGCGGCGGCCTTCCGGGCCCGCGTCCGCGAGAGCTGACGGCGGCACCCGGCGCCGGTCGCGCGGGCGGCCGCGGCCGATCCGGGAGGGCAGGCGCGAGTCCGCCCCGCGACCGGCTCAGGAGCGACGGGCCCGCGTCCGCGAGGGCCCGGCCAGGCTGGGCGCAGAGCGGGTCGGCGCCCCAGGGCTCGAGGTGGCGCGGGATGCCGGATGATTGGAATATCTCGGGAGGGCGCGACGCTCTAGGGGTCAAACATTCAATAGTCATGGATGGTGACTAAATTGCAGTTCGGGATCTTCAGTGTGGGCGACGTCACCCCTGACCCCACCACCGGCAGGACGCCGACCGAGCACGAGCGCATCAAGGCGATGGTGGCGATCGCGGTCAAGGCCGAGGAGGTCGGGCTCGACGTCTTCGCGACCGGCGAGCACCACAACCCGCCCTTCGTCCCGTCCTCGCCCACCACCATGCTCGGGTACATCGCGGCCAGGACCGAGCGCCTCGTGCTCACCACCGCCACGACCCTCATCACCACGAACGACCCGGTGAAGATCGCCGAGGACTTCGCGATGCTGCAGCACCTGGCCGACGGCCGGGTCGATCTCATGCTCGGCCGCGGCAACACCGGCCCGGTCTACCCGTGGTTCGGGCAGGACATCAGGCAGGGCATCCCGCTGGCCGTCGAGAACTACGCGCTGCTGCACCAGCTGTGGCGCGAGGACGTCGTCGACTGGGAGGGCCGCTTCCGCACGCCGCTGCAGGGCTTCACCTCGACGCCGCGCCCGCTCGACGGGGTGCCGCCGTTCGTCTGGCACGGCTCGATCCGCAGCCCCGAGATCGCCGAGCAGGCCGCCTACTACGGCGACGGCTTCTTCGCCAACAACATCTTCTGGCCGAAGGAGCACTTCATGCGCCTGATCGGCCTCTACCGCCAGAGGTACGCCCACTACGGACACGGCACGCCCGAGCAGGCCATCGTGGGGCTGGGCGGGCAGGTGTTCATGCGCAAGAACTCCCAGGACGCCGTGCGCGAGTTCCGCCCGTACTTCGACAACGCCCCCGTGTACGGGCACGGGCCGTCGCTGGAGGACTTCATGGCCGAGACGCCCCTCACCGTGGGCAGCCCCCAGCAGGTCATCGACCGTACGCTGGAGTTCCGCGAGTACTTCGGCGACTACCAGCGCCAGCTGTTCCTCATGGACCACGCCGGCCTGCCGCTGAAGACGGTGCTGGAGCAGCTCGACATCCTCGGCGAGGAGGTCGTGCCCGTGCTGCGCGCGGAGTTCGCCAAGGACCGCCCCGACAGCGTGCCCGACGCCCCCACGCACGCCTCGCTGCTCGCCGCCAAGGACAAGTCCGCGGCCATCGGCGCCTGAACCGCCGTACGTCCCCTCGAAAGGAGAGATCCCCCCATGAAGCTCGTCGTCGTCTCGGCGGGTCTGACCCAGCCGTCCTCCAGCCGCCTGCTCGCCGACCGCCTGGCCGAGGCGGTCGCGCGGCGGCTGGAGGAGACGCCGGGAACGCCCCCCGAGGTCCGGGTGATCGAGCTGCGCGAGCTCGCGGTGGACGTCGCGAACAACTTCGTGACCGGTTTCGCCAACACCCGGCTGCGCGAGGCGCTCGAGGCGGTGACGGAGGCCGACGGGCTCGTCGCGGTCACGCCCATCTTCAGCGGCTCCTACAGCGGCCTGTTCAAGTCGTTCTTCGACGTGCTCGACAACACCGCGCTGACCGGCACGCCGGTGCTCATCGGCGCGACCGGGGGCACCGCCCGGCATTCGCTGGCGCTGGAGCACGCGGTGCGGCCGCTGTTCACGTACCTGCGGGCCGTGGTCGTGCCGACCGCGGTCTACGCGGCCTCGGAGGACTGGGGCGGCGGCCACGACGCGTTCACCGACGGGCTGGGCGAGCGCATCGCCCGCGCGGCGGAGGAGCTGGCCGGGCTGCTGCTGCACCGGGCGCCCCGGCGGGAGCCGCAGGAGGACGCGGTCGTCCCGTTCGAGGAGCAGCTCGCCGCGCTGCGCCCGCCGCGGTAGGGGGGCTCCTCCCCGGCTCCGCAGCGTGCCGGGGAGGAGGTACGGCGGCGGCCTGAGGGCCGCCACACGCCTGTGACGCGTGGCGTCAGGGTTTGACGGAGACCACGTCGTACGTCGTGTCGGGCGTCGGGGTCGTCGTGAAGCGGGCGTTCGGCAGGTAGAGGCGGTGGCCGTAGGAGGCGACCGTCGTCGGCACGTCGAACCGGTCGTCGGTGATCCGCCTGACGACCTTCCCGGAGGAGGCGTCGCGGGACAGGCCGATCACGGCGATCGTGTTCAGCCGGTTGAGCACGGCGTACAACGTGCGGCCGGACAGCAGCAGGCCGTCGCCGTTGGTCAGCGCCTCACCGCCGAGGTCGACCTCGGCGGTGACGCCGGAGGACGGGTTCACCTCGAACAACTTGCCGGTGTTCGACTGCACGATCAGCAGCGACCTGCCGTCGGGGCTGGGGGCGATGCCGTTGGCGTTGTTGCCGGTCGTGTACTGGAGGTCGCCGCTGAGCGGGATGTTCACCGCCTCGTCCGGCAGCGCGCCACCGCGCCCGAGGTCGAGCTTGTACAGGACCGGGTTGGCCGAGTCGGTGAAGTACGCCGCGCCGCCGAAGAGGATGACGTCGTTGACGAACGACGTCCCGGTGGCCAGCTCGTACGACTTGAGCACCCTCCCGGTGCGCACGTCCACCACGCGGGCGTCGCCGCCGGTGCCGCCGGCCACGAACAGCCGGCCGCGCCCGTCGGTCTTCATCCCGAGCGAGGGCGTGCCGGGGCCCTGACTGATGACGGATCCCTTGCCGGTGCGCAGGTCGGCGCGGTAGATGTCGCCGTCCACGCGGGAGCCGAAGTAGGCGTACGGCCCTGGGCCGATGGCGATGCCCTCCGGCTGGAACCCGTCGGGCAGCGGGAACGTGCCTGGCCTCGTGGCCGCCTGCGCCGGCAGGCCGGCGAGCGTGACCATGAGCACGGCGCTGAGTGCGGTCTTCAGGATCGCGGATCTCATGCGGACCACGATGCAGAAGCCGCCGGTCCCGGCAAAGGCCCAGAACCGCCTTCACAGGGATCTTTCAGCAACGATCCGACACGCCACCGGGGACGAATCGGGGAAAACCGCTTGTGGGCCCCTGCCTGCGTCGTTACTTTTGCCCGAATGCGGAGGCCCCTGTTATCCTCGATGACCGTCGCGCTGGTCCTGACGGCCTGCAGCGCACCCGAGTCGCCCCCCGCGCCACCCGTCACGAAGCAGCCCGCCACGAAACAGCAGCCCGCCACGAAGCGACCGCAGGCGGCGACCGCCGCGCCCGGGCGGGTGGATCTGAGCGCGTACGACGCGGGCCGGTCCCGGCCCGTCGCCGACCCGCTCTACCCGGCCTACGGCGACCCGTCGATCGACGTGCTCCACTACGACCTGGCGCTGGCGTGGAAACCCGGTGCGCGCACGTTGTCCGGCACGGCCACGTTGACGCTGCGGGCCGCCCGGCCGATCTCCCGCGTCCGTCTCGACTTCGGCCGGGCGCTCAAGGTGGACGCCGTCAAGGTGAACGACGTCACGATCGAGGCGACCAGGAAGGGTGACGACCTGACCGTCCCGCTGCCCGAGGCGCTGGAGGCGGACGAGGGCGCGGTGGTGACCGTGTGCTACCACGGCCGGCCGAAGCCGGTGGACGCCGGGCAGCGGCGCGAGGACATCTCCATGCTGGGCTTCCACGTCGGCGAGGGCGGGCGGGCGTGGGCGCTGCAGGAGCCGTTCGGGGCGTTCACCTGGTTCCCGGTGAACGACCACCCGTCGGACGAGGCGCTCTACGACGTGGCGATCACCGTGCCGGAGGGCTGGTCGGGCGTGGCGCACGGGACGTACGAGGGCAAGACCTCCGCGGGGCGGACGAGCACGTTCCGGTGGCGGTCGACCGACCCCGTGGCCAGTTACCTGACGGTGTTCGCGGCCGACAGGTTCCGGATGTATCGGGACGAGGGGCCGCGCGGGATCCCGGTCACGTACTGGATCCGGCCGGGGGACGTGCCGCGGCAGTTGCCCGTGGCCAGGCGGATGCCGTCGATCATGCGCTGGCTGGAGCGCAAGCTCGGCCCGTACCCGTTCCCGAGCGCCGGGCTGGTGGCCACGAGCGACTCCGGCATGGAGACGCAGCAGATGATCGCCCTCGGCCCCCTCTACATGCGGCCATCGGTGGTGGCGCACGAGCTGGCCCACCACTGGTTCGGCGACACCGTCACCCCTCGGACGTGGCGCGACCTGTGGCTCAACGAGGGCTTCGCGATGTACCTGGAGATGCAGTGGTACGCCGAGCACGAGGACGGCACGATCGACGACTTCATCGCCAACATCCGCCGCGTCGACGGCCGGCTGCGTCAGGAGGCCGGCCCGCCCGGCAGGTACCGGCGCGACTCGTTCGGCATCAGCAACGTCTACTACGGCCCGGCGATCATGCTGCACGAGATCAGGAAGCGGCTCGGCGACCGGAAGTTCTTCGCGATGTTGCGGGCGTGGGTCCAGGAGCACCGCAACACCACCCAGGACCGGGCGTCCTTCACCAAGTGGATCAAGGAACACACAGGCCGGGACTTCACCGAGCTCATCGACACCTGGCTCGACTCGCCGACCACACCACGCTGACCGGCGACGGCTAGTACGTTGGACTGAAGCCGAACAAACGGGGTTGAATCATGTCAAACGGTGCACGTCACGCTCTCGGAGTCGTCGCCGGGCTGTTCCTGCCCGCGATCGTCACGGCCGCGCTGTGGTACGGCGTCGGTGATTTCGGACTGCAGGCCCAGCGGGACTTCCGGGTCTCGTGGCCGGCGGTGGCCGCGCTGGCCGCCGCGGCGCTCCTGCTGGCCTTCCTGGCCGGATCGCGCCTGTCGCCCGTCGCCTCGCTGTTCGGCGGCCTGGGGTTCACGACCCTCGGGGTGCTGCCCGTGCTGGAGCTCCTCGGCGGCACGCCGCTGCTCCCCGACGACCTGCTGCCCGGGGTCATGCGGACGGGCATGATGACCGTGGCGTACTCCGGGTTGCAGGCCGTACTCGGTGTGATGCTGCTGGTCGTGTCGATGTTCCCGTCCCGCTGGCGGGCTTTCGCCGCACGCTCGGCGCCGGAGGTCGCGCCCGCCTACGACCCCGGGTACGACAAGACGCCGTCGATGTTCCAGCCGTACAACGAGCCCGAGGACACCACGAGGCCGATGTTCCGTCAGTGAGGTCCGGGCGGCCTGGAAGAATGCCGCCATGCGCGACTCGAGGATCGTCGACTTCCTGGCCGAGCTGGCCGACCGGGTGCCCGCGCCCGGCGGCGGCGCGACGGCCGCCCTGCACGCGGCGCAGGCCGCCGCCCTGCTCGGCATGGTGGCCCGCTACACCACCGGCGACAGGTACGCCGCCCACGCCGAGACCGTGGCCGCCGTGACCACCCAGACCGACGCCCTGCGGGCCGACGCGCTGAAGCTGGCCGAGGAGGACGCCGCGGCGTTCACCGTGGTCGCCGACGCCTACCGCCTGCCCAAGGGCGAGGAGCGCAGCGCGACCCTCGCCCGGGCGCTGGCCGGCGCCGCCGAGCCGCCCGCCCGCGTGGCGGAGGCCGCCACCCGCCTGGTGGAGCTCTGCGAGCTGCTGCTGCCCATCGCCAACCGCAACGTCGTCACCGACGTGGCCGCCGCGGCCGAGGCCGCGCGCGCCGCCCTCACCACGGCCCGGATCAACGTCGAGGTCAACCTGGGCGGCATCGCCGACGAACGGCTGCGCGCCGAGCTGGGCGCCCGTGTGGCCGGCGTCGACGCCGCCGTGTCCAGGGCCGAGCAGGTCACCGCCGCCGTACGCGAGGAGATCAACCGGTGAGGACGCTGAGCGGCAGAGACCTCGCCGCCGCCATCCGCGCGCAGGCCGAGGCGGAGGCGGCGGCCGGCCCGCAACCGCGGCTGGCCGTCGTGGTCGCCACCGCCGACGAGGCGAGCCTGTGGTACGTCCGCTCGATCGCCAAGGCGGCGGCCGGCGTGGGCATCGCCTGCGACGTGGTCGACCTCGGCCCGGACGCGAGCCCCGACCAGATCGGCGAGACGCTGTCGCGGCTCAGCGCCGACCCCAACGTCCACGGCCTGATGGTGCAGACCCCGCTGCCCGCGGGCGCCTCGGCGCAGGAGCTGGCCGCCGCCATCGACCCGCGCAAGGACGTCGACGGCGCCAACCCGCTCTCGCTGGGCCGGCTGGCCGCCGGGCTGCCCGCGTTCGCGCCGGCCACGGCGGCGGCCGTGATGGCGCTGCTCGACCACTACGAGGTGGAGCTGCCGGGACGCCGGGCCGTGGTGGTCGGCCGCTCCACCGTGGTGGGCAAACCGCTCGCCCACCTCCTGCTCGACCGGCACGCGACGGTCACCGTCGCCCACTCGCGCACCCGTGACCTGGCCTCGGTCACCTCCACGGCCGACGTGCTGGTCGCGGCGGCGGGCCGGGCGGGGCTGATCGGCGCCGGTCACGTGGCGCCCGGCGCGGTCGTGATCGACGTCGGCACCAACCCGACCGACGACGGCGGGCTGACCGGTGACGTCGACTTCGAGGCGGTCTCCGCCGTGGCCGGGGCCCTCACGCCGGTGCCCGGCGGTGTCGGCCCGGTGACCACCGCCCTGCTCCTGCGTCACACCGCGCGCGCGGCGAACCTTCCGTGACCCGGCCGCCGCACCGTACACGTGTTCAGGCTCACCCGCGCGGAAGACGTGGACGAGCGCATTCTGGAGGCATCTGATGGCTGACATCCTCATCGTGCAGAACAGCAAGAGCGGCGGCCCGAGCCGGGTGGGCGGCTGGCTGGAGCAGGCCGGGCTCGGGCTCGACGTCGTGCTCGCCCACGAGGGCGCCCCGCTGCCGGCCCGGCTGGAGCACGACGCCATGATCATGCTGGGCGGCGGCTACCTGCCGGGCGAGGACGACCGGGCCCCGTGGCTGCGCGACGCCCGGCGGCTGATGAGTCAGGCGCTGGAGGACGGCGTGCCGGTGTTCGGCATCTGCCTCGGCGGCCAGATGCTCGCCGAGGTGGCGGGCGGCGAGGTGACCGGCGACGTCGGCGCGCCCGAGAACGGCAGCCTGCCGGTCACCATCAGGCCCGAGGCGGCGGCCGACCCGCTCTTCCACGGGCTGCCGCCGGTGGTGCCCGCCGTCGAGCACCACAAGGACGCGATCACCCGGCTGCCGGACGGCGCCGTCCACCTGGCGGAGACCGAGCGCTGCCCGTACCAGGCGTTCCGCATGGGTGAGCGGGCGTGGGGGGTGCAGTTCCATCCGGAGGTGCTGCCGGAGCGCATCCGCGGGTGGACGCCCGACGGCTTCGACCCGGCCGAGGTGTACGAGCGTGCGGTGGCGGACGAGCCGATCTCCACCCCGATCTGGCACCAGGTGACCGCCCGCTTCGCCGCGATCGTCACCGAGCGCGCCCTCGGGCCGGTGGCGCGGGGGATGTAGGGAGCTCCCGCTCTAGACGAGGGCTTCGGTGATGGCCTGGGCGGTGGCCTGCCAGATCGGGGTGGTCGGCAGGATGACGTCGAAGTGGTCGCCCGGCATTTCCAGATATGTCACGTCATCGCCGGCCTCCCGGGCGGCTCTGGCGTAGCGGCGGCCGAAGTCCACGAAGTCGAGCTCGTCCTCTGTGCCTTGGACGATCAGCTGCGGCGCCCCGACGGGCACCCGGTGCACCGGCGACGCGGCACCGTACGTCTCGTCCAGCGCGGCAGCCCCCGCAGAGGGATGCGCGGGGTCGGAGGGGTGGCCGAGGGCGGTGGCGGTGGCGCCGGCGCTCAGCCAGCGGCGGTCGGCCTGGACGAGGTCGAGCACGCCGGCCAGCGACACGGCGAGCCTGGCCCGCGCCCCGTCGGCCACGGCCCGCAGGACCAGCTGCGCCCCGGCCGAGTGTCCGGCGAGAGCGACCCGGTCCAGGTCGAGGCCGGGATCGGCGCCCTCGATCGCGGCCAGGCCGGCGGCCACGTCGGCGACCGTGGCGGCCCAGCCGTGCCGGTCGGGACGGCGGTATTCGAGGTTCCACACGGCGAGACCGCGTGCGGTCAGGTCGGCGCAGAGGGCCTCCATGAGGTCGGCCGCCCAGATCGAACGCCAGTATCCGCCGTGCACCAGCGCCACGACCGGCGTCCCGCCCGCGCGTCCGGACGGAAGGTACAGGTCGGCCCACTGCTCGGCGGAGCCGTCGCCGTAGGAGATCCGCCGGGTGGGCGGGTGGCGCAGACGGTGGACGGCGTGCCGGACACCCCACGCGAGCCCCCACAAGCCCCGCCCATGAAGGTGTCCAGCGCCCTCGACGCGTTCGAGGTCCACCCAGGCCACCACCTCGGGCCCGAGCGGCTGCCCGATCAGCGCCCGTGCCTCGGGCGACGGCCCGGGGACGACGACCGCCGCGCCGCTCCCCCGTACGAGGGCGCGCAGGTCGGCGGCGTCACGGGCGTGGGCCACCGCGCCGCGTACGTCCCAGACCGCGAACTCGCGGGTGGCGATCTCCTCCAGCAGCGCCGCGTCGGCGGGCACCCCGGGACCGACGACCACCAAGATCTCGCTCATGCCGCCGACCTTACCGAACGCCTGTCCGGACGCCTGTCCGGACGCCTCTCCGGACGCCTCTCCGGACGCCTCTCCGGACGATCGGTATAGCGTTGGCCCCGTGCAGGTCGAGCAACTCCACCCCTGGCCGTCCAGCGTCGCGGAGGCGGAGGCCGTGCAAGATCGGCTCCGCGGTCACGTCGAGCTGACCGGCCCCGCCACGTTCACGCTCGTCGCCGGCCTCGACGTGCACTACCACGGCGACGAGGCGCTGACGGCGGCGGTGGTCGTGCTCGACGCCGCCACGCTCGCGCCTGTGGAGCAGGTGGTGGCGCACGGGCGGGCGGCCTTCCCGTACGTGCCGGGTCTGTTCGCCTTCCGCGAGCTGCCCGCCCTCGTGGAGGCCCTGGAACGGCTCACGGTGACGCCCGACCTGCTGGTCTGCGACGGGTACGGTGTGGCCCACCCGCGCGGCTTCGGCCTGGCCTGCCACCTCGGCGTGCTGACCGGGCTGCCGGCGCTGGGCGTGGGCAAGACGCCCTTCGTCGGCGTCCACGAGATGCCCGGGCCGGAACGCGGGGCCTGGACGCCGATCGTCCACGAGGGCGCCACGGTGGGCCGGGCCCTGCGCACGCGGCCAGGGGTCAAGCCGGTCTACGTCTCGCAGGGCCACCGCGTCTCGCTGGACACGGTCACGGAGCAGGTCCTGCGCCTGACGCCCCGCTACCGCCTCCCCGAGCCGATCCGCCACGCCGACCACCTGGCCCGCCACCCCTCCTGACGCCCGCGTCAGCCCGGGCGGTGCGTGCCCGAGGAGGCGAGGGGCGGCAGGACGGCCTGCGCGTCCGAACCCCCGAACCACAAGCTGATCATGAACGCCGCCGTCGCCTCCAGCAGGACGGCCCGTTCCAGCCCTCCGGCCACGACAGGGGTGCAGCCGAGGTCGGCGACCAGCGTACGCGCCGCCTCCAGGGCCGCCGGGTCGTCGCCGCACAGCGGCACGGCCAGCGCACGGCCGTCGAAGACCGGCGGTGTCATCCGCCACACGTCCACATGACACAGGTTGAACGCCTTGACCACGTGCCCGCCGCTCGCCTCCGCGACCATCGGGGCGAGCGGGCGCGCGGGGTCGAAGTGGGCGGGGCCCGCGTTGGTCACGTCGACGAGCGGCTTGCCGCGCAGCGCCGCCCCCGCGGCGGCGAGCGTGCCGGCGAGCCCCTCGGCCGGTACGGCCACCACCACGACGTCGCCGAACGCGGCCGCCTGCGCCCAGCTCCCGGCCCGCACCACCGTTCCGCCCCGCTCGGTCATGCGCGCCGCCTGGGCGGCGCTCTTCCCGAGGTCCCTGCCGCTGATCATGATGTCGTGGCCGGCCGCGGCCCACTGCGTGCCCAGCGCGTCGGCCATCCCGCCCGCGCCCAGAATCCCGATCCTCATGTACGTCCTCCATCCGCAACGGGCTTTACTTGCAGGAAGACCGTAGAGATTCCGACGCACACCATTCGGTGCCCGACGAAAGGCCGCCGTTGTTCCTCGCCGACTGCCAGGCCAGGCTCGCCTTCGACCTGATGTCCAACACGTGGAACGCGGTCGTCATCTGGGCGCTGCGCCACGGGCCGCGGCGGCCCGGCCGGTTGCGTGAGGAGATCGGCGGCATCAGGCCCAAGGTGCTCACCGAGACGCTGCGGCGCCTGGAGCACAACGGCCTGGTGGCGCGCCGCGCGTACGCCGAGGCCCCGCCGAGGGTCGAGTACGAGCTGACCGCCTTGGGGCGCTCGCTGCTGGGCCCGATCGGGGCGTTCGGCGAGTGGGCCCACGATCACGCCGACGAGGTGCTGGCCGCCCAAGACGGGGACGAAAGCCACTGACCGTCCGACCGCCGTGGCAGGGGGAGGCGGCCGGTGATCCCCGCCGCATCGGCGCGGCGGGGATCACGTCCGTCAGCGGCGGTCGAGCCGGGCGATGCCCTTGCCCTCCACGATGTGCTGTGGTCCGTTGGCGAAGTTACCGCCGTTGATGCTGTTGTCGCTGTTGATCGCGCCGTTGGCGTTGTCCCAGTTGCCGCTGTTCACCTGACGGCCCCGGACGCGGTAGTTGCCGCTCTTCCAGGAGTTCCCCCGGTCCCTGGCCCAGTCGTGCTTGTGGGCGGTGGTCGCCGAGGCGACGTCTTCCAGCAGCGGCGTGGACACCACGACCGCCGACATCATCAGCCCGAGCTGCGCCGCAGCCATTCCCGCCTTTTTCATCAAGCCTCCCATCGCACGCTCACCCGCCCGGAGAAACGTGCTGGGGCCCGTTTGCCGTGTTTCCGCCGTTGCTGTTGTTGCTGCTCCCCGTCGAGCCGTTGGTGTTGGAGAAGTTTCCGCTGTTGATGGCGTTACCTTCATTATGGTAGTTCCCGCTGTTCGTCGAGTTTCCGCTGTTCTCCGGGCCGTTGACGCACTTCGTGGGCGAATTGTGCGATGGGGAGTTGTAGGCGACCAGCCGGTTACCGCAGAAAACGCTGGGCAGTGTTTCCATGACGCTGCCCAGGTCGGCGCCCACCGCACGCATGAGCAGCGAGGAGAGCTCGCCGGGCGCCGCCGCACCGGTCGGCGCCGGCGAGGTGACCTCCCCCGGTTCTTCGGCCGCCGATGCGCCGCCCCCCGTCAGCAGCGCGCCGCAGCCGAACATGGTGATCATCGTAATCCGTACGATTGCCCTCAACGCGTCCCCCCCGTCATTTCGTGACTTGATTCGCCGACGATAGCAGCGGGCCATGGAATATGAAGGTAAGCAATCGTGAGGGTTTGCGGAAAATGGGTGGCGGCTTTCGGGCGGCCATTGCGCACCTCATTTTGATAGCACCCGTTGTGATGGCGGAAGCCCCGAGATTCGGCGGATGCCGCCGTTGCGTCAATAGTGCTGGTTTTCGCGGACGATGTGCCACGGTCCGCAGCGGATCGCACCTTTGCCGAGAAACGGCTATGGGATTCGCCGGCCGGTCCCGAGTCGGCCCGGCCGGTGCGGCGGCCGGGCCGAGCCGCGTCGTCAGAGGGCCACGGCCTCCATCACCACCATGTTCCCCGCCTCGGCCACCCGGATCCGGCGCAGCCCCGCCCGGGCGAAGAGCGCGTCGTACTCCGCGAGGTCGCGTTCGCGCCCGCCGGTCATCACCAGCATGTTGGCGTCCATCACCGGCGCGAGGCCGGGGGTGCCGATCGGGCCGACCAGGAGCTCCACGACGGCGAGCCGGCCGCCGTCGTTGAGGGATCGCCGGCAGTTCGTCAGGATGCGGACGGCCTGCTCGTCGTTCCAGTCGTGGACGATGTACCGCAGCAGGTAGAGGTCGGCGGCGGGCACCTCCCGGAAGAAGTCACCGCCGACGGCCTCGAACCGGTCGGCGAGGCCGTCCGCCTTGGCCGCCGCCAGCGCGTCCGGGACGACGTCCGGGCGGTCGAGCACCACGCCGCGCAGGTGGGGGTGGTCGCGCATGAGCTCGCGGAGCAGGGAGCCGTCCGCGCCGCCCACGTCCACGGCCAGGCCTTCCCCGCGCACGCCGATCCGGCGGGCCACCTCGGCGTTGGTCATCGCCGTGATGTTCGCCAGCGAGCGGGTGAAGTAGCCGGCTTCTTCCGGGTTCTTCGCCAGGTAGTCCCACACCTCGCCTCCGTACGCGGCGGGGCCCTGCGTCGCTCCGCTGCGGACGGCGTCGGGGAACCGGCCCCAGGGCAGCCAGTGACCGGGGGCAGCCTGGGACAAGGCGAGGTGGTGCAGGGAGTGCGGGGTGTCCGGGTGGAGGGTGTCGAGCAGGCTCGTGCTCGCGAAATGCACTCCGTCCGCGGAGGTGAGCAGGCCCAGTGACGCCACGGTGCGCAGCAGGCGCCGGACGGCGTCGCGATCGGCGGACTCCGCACCGGCGATCTCCTCGGCGGTCGTCCGGCCCGCTGCCAGGTGTTCGGCGATGTTGAACACCGCCGCGGCGCGGACCGCCTGACTCACCCAGAAGCCGGTGATCATGGTCATCATCCGTTCGAAGTCCGCCAACACGGGGGCGGGGTGGGCGTCTGCGGTCATCGCAGTCTTCTCCTTGTCGAGTTTCTGGTGTGAAAAATCGCGAAAAGCGCCGTCAGGCATCGGCTCCGCCGGGAAGTTGGGCCCAGGCGCCGACGAAGTGGGGAAGGACGACGGTGGCGCTCGCCGCCGCCACCTCGGCGCGCAGGCGCTCGTCCAGCGTGTCGAGGTCCACCTCCGACGCCGTGGCGACGCCGGTCTGCTCCATGGGCGCGAGCAACGTGCGCGTGACACCGACGATCTGGTCGTACATGGGGCTGTCGGGTCCCGACTCGACGCGAGCGCCCATGATCATGCGAGGCCGGGGCAGACCGGCCGCCGTGAAGAGCCGCGGCAGCCGCAGCCCGGTGCGCACGTCACCGCCGACACGGCGCAGGGTCTCGGCCACCCGCGCCACCGTGGCCTCCAGAAGCGGGCACGGCGGTTCGGACGTCGCGCCGATCAGGTCGACCTCCTGGAAGACCATCAGGCCGCCGGGCGCCAGCAGCGTGCGCAGGTGGGCCAGGGCCGCGACGGCGTCGGGCAGGTACATCAGCACCAGGCGGCCGATCACCGCGTCCACCCGCAGGTCGAGGCGGTGCTCCGCGAGGTCGCCGAGGACGAAGTGCACGTTGTCCAGCCGGGCGGCGGCGGCGCGGGCGCGTGCGGTGCCGACGGCCGCTTCCGCGTTGTCCAGGCCGATGACGGATCCCTCGCCGCCGACCAGGCGCGCGGCCAGGAACGAGACGTCGCCGGAGCCGCAGCCGACGTCGAGCACCCGCATGCCGGGCTGCAGACCGGCACGGACGAGGACGTGTTCGGTCAGGTCGCCGAAGAAGCTCGCCTGTTGGATGAGCCGGTCGAGCTCCTGCTCAGAGTGCCCGGGACCGTACGTGGCCGTTGACACCGCACCTCCTGAGGTCGTGAGGCGATCGTTGACGGCGACGACGGTACGAGCGTCCGCTGCTCGGTTCCCAGGTGGAAAACTGCTAGGTTTGCACCGGCTCGGGCCCGGACAGCTCACGCAGCCACAACCAGGCGCCGATCCGGTCGATCCCGGCGCCCAGGTGGGCGCGGTAGGTGCTGAACGGCAGACCGAGCACCTCAGCCGCCTGCTCCTGTGTCGGGGCCGGCTTCAGGTACGTACGGTGGACCGCTCGGTAGAGCTTCTCGTCACGGGGATTGCCGCGCAGCGTCTCGGCGGCCTCGGCGATGACCCGCTGCAGGTCCTCAGGGCGCGGGCGGGCGCCTGCGGCCCGGTCCACGGTCACCCGCGAGCGCAGCAGGGGGCTGGCGGCCAGCACGTCGAGGCGGGTGTAGTTCCGCAGCGCGTGACGCACCGCCGTCCGGAACTCCGGCTCCGACAGCACGACGAGCGCGGGCGGCGCGGCCGCGGCGGGCGGGCGGGCCGCGCTCGTCGCGCCGTCGGCCCGCACGTCTTCGAGCTCGCGCTCCTCCATCAGGTCGAACCAGGCCGCCGGCGGCTCCACCCGCCAGTCGTGGCTGAAGACGCCGTAGCGCCGGCCGACCTCGAAGTCGGCCTCGGGGACGCGCGGCATGTTGAGGTAGTCGAACATCGGCTGCCAGAAGTCCGGATCGGACAGCGCGACGAAGGTCCAGGCCAGCTGCGGGGTGACGAGCCAGCGCCGGAACGCCGCGACCGCGAACATGTTGGAGCTGGGCGAGACCCCCTGGTAGGCGTCGCGGCTGATGGCGAACCGGTGGTAGAGGACCTGGTCGCCCGGGCGCAGCGGCCCGTGCCGGCGGGCGAAGGCCATGGCCGCCCTGGTCGCCGGGTCGGCGTCGATGTCCTCGGGAGACGCCTCGTGCAGCGACAAAGTGCCTTCGAAACCGACGATCTCGCCGTCCGCGTCGTGGAAGGCGGTGAACGCCCACGGCTGGCGCCGGTACCACTGTCCGGCCAGCGCCGCCGACCGCGCGCCCTCGTACCGCTCGATCATGGACAGCAGCTCGGGCAGGACCTGTGGGGACGCCGGGGCGGTGTGGACGACGCCGAAGGACTCCCAGTCCTGGTAGTTCCGCATGACGGGGCTGTTGCGGTGCATGAACAGGAAGTCCAGCAGCGCCCGGTGCTGCCGGGGGCCGTCGGTGGCCTGCACCCGGCGCAACGCCGCGGCGCGGGCGGCGGCGTGCAGGCGCCGGTACTCGTGGGGGTTGCGCCAGCGCAGGTCGGCGTCCAGCACGTCACGCGCCAGGTCGTGGAGATACGCCCCGTGCGGGCCGTGCTCGACGAACGACAGGTCGCGCAACCAGGCGAACAGCTCCGCCGCGTCCTCGCCGCCGAGCACCTCGGCCAGCGTCTCCTCGGTCGTGACCCGCACATGGGCGCAGACCTCCAGGGCCGAGCGGTGCCGTGCGCCCGGCACGTGCTCGACCAGGCGTTCCAGCAGGATCCGCACCAGCTCGGGCTCCTGCTCCGGGCATACGGGCGGCAGCGGACGGCCCTGCGCCAGCATCTCCGCCACCAGGGACAGCGCCAGCGGATGGCCATGGGTGAACTCGATGACCTGCTCCTGCCGCACGCCCACGACGCCCCTGGCGCGCAGGTAGTCGCGGCTCTCGTCGGGGCGGAGGTTGCGCAGCGGCAGCGTGCGCAGCAGCGGCTGCCAGCCCACGTCGCCGAGCCAGCGTTCGTCCGGGCGGCGACGGCCGCTGACGACGAGCAGGCCGTCGGCAGGCCAGTCGGGCAGCACGGAGTCACGCAGCCATGTCTCCAGCGGCGCGCACCGCTCGAAGGTGTCGACGATCGTGACCTGACCGGGCACCGGCTCGCCCAGCGCGGCCCGCAGCCCCTCGCGCGTCACGTCGGCGTCCCGCGCATCGCACACGTGCACCGGCCGGCCCGCCGCGCGGGCCCGTTCGGCGAACATGCCGCACAGGGCGGTCTTGCCCACCCCGCCCGGCCCGTGCACCCACAGCAGGCCGAAGGCCGGACGATCGGCGGCGAGCATGGCGTCGAACACGGCCAGCTCGGCGGACCGGCCGACGAAACTCGCCCGCCGTGAGCTCCGCAGCCGTTCCCCCAGGCTGACGTCGCTCCCATGGTCATATTCCGCCGCCATCACTCCCCCAGCCGCGCCGGATCTCCGAACCCCGCCGCACATCATGGCAACAGCCGCGTGTACCCGCCAATCGCGCCCTCCCGCCGGAGAACCGGAACCCCTGGAGAGAGGTTCGGCGCTCGCCGGATGGCGATGCTTTTACTCAGTGTTGCTTTAGCACTACGCTGGGTAACACCGTCGAGGGTTCCTCGTTACCGTCCCCAGGAGGTTCCATGCGTTCCACCCCCCGCCTGCTCGCGGCCGCGGTCGCCGTCGGAGCCGTGGCCCTGCTCGCCGCGCCGGCGCACGCGGCCATCGATCCCGCCACGCTGGGCACCTGCGTGTCCGAGTCGGTGAGCGACTTCACCGCCCACCCCGACCTCTTCACCGCGAAGACCCCGGTCGTCGACTGCTTCCACGCCTGACCCACATCCCCTCAGACAGCGCGATCAGCGTCTAGAAGAATGCAGCAGCAAGGAGTTCCGTTGAAGGTCCGCTTCCTGACCGTCGTCGTCACCGCCTTGGCGGTGGCGGCCGTCGCACCACCCAGCATCAAGGAAACCCTCGAAACACTCGGCGGCGGCACACCCCTCGTCACCGTGGAGACCTGGGTCCACCACGTCAATCTCCTGACCTCCTAGTGCGTCCGGCGCAACTGTCCGTGGCCCAGACGCCGACGGGGCCACGGACTCCTCTGGGACACGTCGGCTATGTGATGTTCCTCAGCCGGTGGATCCAGGTGCCGCTCTACCTGGGGCTCATCGTCGCCCAGGTCGTCTACGTGTGGCGGTTCCTGGCCGAGCTGGTGCATCTCGTCCACCTGGGATTCGGAGGCCACCCTCCGGAGACCACGGTCATGCTGATCGTCCTCGGCCTCGTCGACGTCGTGATGATCTCCAACCTGCTCATCATGGTGATCATCGGCGGTTACGAGACGTTCGTCTCCCGGCTGCGCATCGAGGGCCACCCCGACCAGCCGCAGTGGCTTTCGCACGTCAACGCCAACGTGCTGAAGGTCAAGCTGGCCATGGCGATCATCGGCATCTCGTCCATCCACCTCCTGCAGATCTTCATCAACGCGGCCAGGCCGTCCATCACCGACAGGGAGCTCATTTGGAAGACCTTGATCCATCTGACCTTCGTCGTCTCCGCGCTGGCGCTCGCCCTGATCGACCGGATCATGGCGGGTGGCCACCCCAACGAGGGGGCGGCCAACGGAGAGCGGCCGGTGGACCGGCAGCCGGAGCGGCAGCCGGAGCGGGTGGTCGCCTAGGCCGCCGCACCACGTCGCCGTGCCGCGCGGGACATCCCTGATGACTCTGACCGCGGAGCCCCCCGGGCGCCTGCGGTGGCTCCGTCCTCGGCGGGCGCCCCGCGGCGCCCGGGGGCGACCCGCGGCGCCGGGGCATTCACCCGTGCCCGCCCGTGAGCAGGGCGGGCACGGGTTCCGTCATGCGAAGAGCCGCTCCAGCACCTCGGCCACGCCGTCCTCGTCGTTCGACAGCGTCCGGTGCTCCGCCGCCGCCAGCACCATCGGGTGGGCGTTGGCCATCGCGTAGCCCGCGCCCGCGTAGAGCAGCACGGACAGGTCGTTCGGCATGTCGCCGAAGGCCACCACGTCGCCGGCCTCGACGCCCCTGTCCTGGCAGAGCCGTTCCAGCGTGCCGGCCTTGGTCACGCCCGCGGCGCTGATCTCGAGCACCCCGTCCACGCCCGAGTGCGTGACCTCAGCCAGGTCGCCGACGGCGGGCGACACCGCCGCGTACATCTCGTCCGCCGTGTGGGCGACCGACAGGGCGAGCAGCTTGACGATCGGCTGGTCGTGGTCGAAGACGGACTCGACCTCCCGGTAGAACGCGAGGTCGCTCTCGACGCGCCGGGTGTAGGCCGACTCGGCCAGCACGCCCCTGCCGGTCTCGACGGCCAGGCCGACGCCGGGCAGCGACTGGGCGAGGGCCTCGGCGACCTTGCGCGCCGCCACGGGGTCGAGCGGGCTGCGGGCGGTGATCTCGTCGGTCTCCACGTCGTACACGACCGCGCCGTTGCTGCAGATGGCGGTGCCGGTGACGCCGGCCCGGGCGGCGATCTCCCTGGCGCCGCGCGGTGCCCTCGCGGTGACGAAGACGATCTCGGCGCCCGCCGCGCGGGCCGCCCGCAGGGCCTGCCGGGTACGGGCGGTGACGGTGCCCTCGGAGGTGAGGAGGGTGCCATCGAGGTCGGTGGCCACGATGCGTGGAGGTGTATTCACAGATCGATTATCCCGACCCGAGGGGAAAGATCCACGTCTAGGCTCGCTGGTCCGCTTCTGTGTAGAGTGCGCGGGTGCTCACCACCCCCCGCCCCGACGACCGCGTCGCGTCCGCGTTCCGCTTCGCCACCGAGCTGGTGGCCTGGGTGGCGACGCCCTGGGCGCTGGCGGCGACGTCGGTTCCGCTGGCGGTGCTGTCGGTGGCGGTGCTGATCGGCCTGCCGACGGTGTTCTCCACACCGGGCGACAAGCGCAGTGTGATCGTCGCCGTGCCAGGCCTGGTGACGATCGCCCTGGTCGTCCTGCACGTGCTCGCCGCGGTGGCGGCGGCCTGGGCGGCCTGGCACGCGATCGCCGCCGCGCTGGTCACCGTGCTGGCGGTGGTGACGGTGGTGCTGGAGCTGCCGCGCTGGCGGTGGCTGCTCGGGCGCTAGAGACGCATCTCCGACGGCAGCAGCGTCGCCGCGTCCGTCAGCTCCACGCCCAGGAGTTCCCCTGAGCCGGCATAGTCGAGCACGACGTCCTCCGCGACGACCTGGCGCACGGCCTCGCCGGGCCCGACCTCGTGCTTCATCGCGATGTAGGCGACGTTGCTCTCCTGGTGCCAGGTGACGTACACGGTCCTGGCGCGGGACTGCGGCAGGTCGTCGGCGGCGAGCAGCCCCTCACCGGCCTCGTGCGACCCGGCGAGCGCCGCCCGCACCGTGCTCATCGCCAGTTCGACGGCCTCCATCGCGTCGAACCCGGTGACCTTCCGCTCGTGCTCCCACCCTTCCAGCCCGTCGATCCGGTACGGGCACGACCAGTCGCCCGTCGGCTCCTCGTAGGGCAGGCCGATCGTGACCACGACGTCACGTGGCGGATCGGTGCGCAGCGCCAGCACCCGTTGGGCGATCTCGTACATGTCAGCTGATCTACCCCCGAGGCCATTCATGGAAGACTCGCTTCAGCGGAAGGGGCTTCGTGGCCTATTGTCGCCCGAGTAGACGATTCGAGCCGCCGCGCCCGCGGTGGCGGGGGAGCGGTGAGATGGACGATTCGTTCGGGGCGCGACTGCGGGCCAGGATGGACGAGCGGGGGCCGCTGTGCGTCGGCATCGATCCGAGCCCCGCCCTGCTGCAGTCCTGGGAGCTCGACGACTCCCCCGCCGGCCTGGAGCGCTTCAGCCGCTCGGTGGTCGACGCCGTGGCCGACGTGGCCGCCGCGGTCAAGCCGCAGTCGGCCTTCTTCGAGCGCTGGGGCAGCCGCGGCATTGCCGTGCTCGAACGCACCATCGCCGACCTGCGTGACGCCGGCGCGCTGGTGATCCTCGACGTCAAGCGGGGCGACATCGACAGCACGATGGCCGCCTACGCCGAGGCCTACCTCGACCGGGGCAGCCCTCTCGCCGCCGACGCCGTGACGCTGAGCCCATACCTCGGGTTCGGGTCGCTGGAGGGGGCGATCGCCTCGGCGGTGGCCAACGACGCGGGCGTGTTCGTGCTGGCCCGCACGTCGAACCCGGAGGCGGCCCCGCTGCAGCGGCCCGTGGCAGGGCAGGTGCTGGCCGGGGCCGCCGCGGCGAACGCGGGCCACTCGCCGTTCGGGCCGGTCGGGGTCGTGATGGGCGCCACGCTGCCCGTGCTGGAGGAGTCGCTGGACGACCTCAACGGGCCCGTCCTGGCTCCGGGGCTGGGCGTGCAGGGCGCGTCGCCCGCCGACGTGGCGCGGGTGTTCGCGTCCGTACGGCATGCCCTGCTGCCGTCGGTCTCCCGCGCCGTGCTGGCCGACCCCGGGCGGCTGCGGGAGCGTACCCTCGCCTACCGGGAGGAGTGCGTCGCGCACCTCACCGCCGCCCCGGTGGTGTGATCAGGCAGCGCGGTTGACGGCGGCCAGCACCGCGTGCACCGAGGCCGTGAGCGCTGACGTGTCCACGGCCGCGCCCCAGTACGTCGCGCCGCCGACGCGCGCCTCCACGTAGGCGATCGCCCGGCCGTCCTGGCCGGGGTCGAGGGCGTGCTCGGCGTAGTGCAGGATGTCGACGTCTACGCCGCCGGCGGCGAACGCCCCGGCCAGCGCCGACAGCGGGCCGTTGCCGGTGCCGCGTAGCAGGCGGCCGTCACGCAGCGTGCCGGTGAACTCGTGGACGCCCGGCCCGGTCTGCGCCGTGTTCCACTCCGTCAGCGGGCTCGGCTCCCCCGGCGCCAGGTAGGTGGCGCGGAACAGCTCCCACAGCTGCCCGGCGGTGACCTCCTCGCCGCTGCCGTCGGTGGCCCGCTGCACGACCTGCGAGAAGTCGATCTGCAGCCGCCGGGGCAGCTCCAGTCCGTGACGGGTGCGCAGCAGGTACGCGATGCCGCCCTTGCCCGACTGGCTGTTGACCCGGATCACCGCCTGGTAGTCGCGGCCCACGTCGGCCGGGTCGATCGGCAGGTACGGCACGTCCCACGGCGCGAGCTGCGGCGGCACGCCCAGCTCGGCGGCCCGCTTGGCGTGGTGGGCCAGGCCCTTGCCGATGGCGTCCTGATGGGTGCCGGAGAAGGCGGTGTACACCAGGTCGCCGGCGTACGGGTGGCGCTCGGGCACGGGCAGGCGGTTGCAGCGTTCGACCACGCGCCGGACCTCGTCGATGTCGGACAGGTCGATCATCGGGTCGACCCCCTGGACGTGCAGGTTGAGCGCGAGGGTCACCAGGTCGACGTTGCCGGTGCGCTCGCCGTTGCCGAGCAGGCAGCCCTCCACCCGCTGCGCGCCCGCCAGCAGGGCCAGCTCGGCGCAGGCCACGCCGGTGCCGCGGTCGTTGTGCGGGTGGACGGAGAGGATCACCGCGTCCCTGCGGTCGAGGTGGCGGTGCATGTACTCGATCTGGTCGGCGTACACGTTGGGGGTGGCGACCTCGACCGTGGCGGGCAGGTTGTGGATCACGGGGCGGTCCGGCGAGGCGTCCCACAGGGCGGTCAGGTCGTTGCAGACCTCCAGCGCGTAGTCGGGCTCGGTGAGGTTGAACACCTCAGGGGAGAACTGGAAGCGGATGTCGCGGTCGCCGGCCAGGCGGGCGACGTGAGCGGCGGCGTCCATGACGAGGTCGCGCAGCTCGCGGCGGTCGTGGCCGAGCACCACGTCGCGCCAGGTGGGGGCGGTGGCGGTGTACAGGTGCACGACCACCCGGGACATCCCCTCGATCGAGGCGAACGTACGCTCGATCAGGTCGCGGCGGGCGGCCGTGAAGACCACCACGCTCACGTCGTCCGGCACGGCGCCGGAGGTGGCCAGGTGGCGGACGAAATCGAAGTCCGGCCGGCTGGACGACGGGTAGCCGACCTCGATCTCCTTGAAGCCCATGGTCGTGAGCAGGTCGAACATGAGGCGCTTGCGTTCCGGGTCCATCGGCTCGACCAGGGCCTGGTTGCCGTCGCGCAGGTCGACCGGCACCCACAGGGGCGCCTGGGTGAGGCGCCGCGCGGGCCAGGCGCGCTCGGTCAGCGGCACCTCGACGCGCTCGTGGGCGGGGCGGTAGCGGTGGGAGGGCATGGTGCTCGGACGTTGCCGGTTCCAGACGTACATTGCTTCCTTGCTGTCTCGCTTGGCGGGGAGGACCGGCGGACACCCTGGACACCGCGGCGGGGTGCCGGTCGCGGTCAGGCCCCGCCGCGGCGGCCGAGAAGCAGCAGACCGTACGACGTCATGGCGGTACACTAACCACACCACAGGTCCTCAGACAAGCTGACAGGTTCGCTGATGCCTCTCGCCTCCCTCCGTCCGAGCCCGCTCGTCGAGCAGGCCACCAGCCACCTGCGCGAGCAGATCGCCAGCGGCGAGTGGCCGGTCGGCACCCGGCTCCCCGGCGAGAACGCGCTGGCCAAGACGCTCGGCGTGGGCCGTTCCACGGTGCGCGAGGCCCTGCGGGCGCTCGCCGGTGCGGGTCTGGTGCGGGCCCGTCAGGGGTCGGGGGTGTTCGTGATCGCCGCCGAGCCGGCCGAGGACTGGCCGGTCCGGCTGCGCCGCGCCGCCATCGCCGACGTGTACGAGGTCCGCATGATGGTCGAGACGCAGGCCGCCCGGCTGGCGGCGCGGCGGCGTACGGACGAGGACGTGGCGGCGATCGAGGCGGCGCTGGAGGCGCGCGCCCGTGCGGCGGCGGGCGACGACGCCGCCTTCGTGGACGCCGACATCGCCCTGCACGCGGCGGTCGTGGCGGCGGCGGGCAATCCGGTGCTGACGGACCTGTTCGCGGAGTTCGCGCCCGCGCTGCGGGAGCGGCTGGTCGACCTGGTGGAGCTGCTGCGGCTGCGCGACCACGACCGCGAGCCGGGGCACGAGTCGCACGCGGCGCTGGTGAGGGCCGTCCGCGACGGCGACGGCGACACGGCCGCCTCCGTCCTGGAGGCCGAGCTCCGGCAGACGCTCGCCCACCTGCGGTAAAAGCCTGGGGCGGCCGGCGGGATCCACTCCGCGGAACGTCACCGGCTGATGCTCTCAAGGGCGGCTCGGGCACGGCTCGGGTACGGCTCGGGTACGGCTCGGGCACGGCTCGGGCACGGCTCGGGCACGACTCGGGCGTGGCGAGATCCGGGCGTGGCGGGCCACCGTAGCCGGTCGGGCGGCGGCGTCCGGCCGGCCCTTGGGTCAGGGCGGCGGCGTCCGGCCGGCCCTTGGGTCAGGGCGGCGGCGTCCGGCCGGCCTTGGGGCACGAGCGGTGGACTGCGGCAGGCTCGTGGGTCCGGAGCGGGTGGGTGCGGTCAGCCGGTGGGGCCGGCGTCGGGGCGGGTGACGTCCTCGTCCTCGTCCTCTTCCGGCCCCTCCGAATGCCACGGCTCTTCCTCGTCATCGGGAAGGTCCGCGAGGAGGGGCCGGCGGCTTTTGGGCGTGTCCGACCCCGACCGCTCGGCGACCACGTCGCTCTCCCCCTCGATCCCGTCGATCGTCTCGGGCAGCTCATCGGGTGTTTCGGTCATAGCCCTCACCTGCCCTGCCGATACCCCCCAAACCGGCCTGTTAGGGTCCAAAAGTGATCATCGCTGACCGTCCTACTGCCCGCCTCATCCTGGCCGACCCCCGGGACCGGGTGCTGCTGTTCCGGTTCGTCCCGCCGGCCCCGTGGCCGAAGGAGCCC
This sequence comes from Nonomuraea terrae, assembly GCF_044465245.1. Classification (NCBI taxonomy): domain Bacteria; kingdom Bacillati; phylum Actinomycetota; class Actinomycetes; order Streptosporangiales; family Streptosporangiaceae; genus Nonomuraea; species Nonomuraea terrae. The sequence goes on from NZ_JBITLL010000005.1 coordinate 196,552, forward strand.
TCCTGGCACCTGCCCGGCGGCGGGATCGAGCCCGGCGAGACCCCGGCGCAGGCGGCGGCCCGCGAGGCGCTGGAGGAGACCGGCCACGTGCTCGACCCGGCCGCCCTGGGCGAGCCGGTGGCGGTGAACGAGGGCACGTGGTCGAACGAGGGCCGCCACTTCCACACGGTGAGCTCGTACTTCTTCGCCCGGGTCGCGGCTGCGACCGTGGCGCCCACCGTGCGGGAGGACCACGTCAGCGAGCAGTGGCTGAACGGCAACCGCTGGTGGAGCGCCGGGGAACTGGCGGCCACGCGGGAGCGCGTGTTCCCGCCCGGCCTGGCCGCGCTCCTGCCCGGCCTGCTGACGGGGACGCGGCCCGTGGCCGCCGTACGGCTCCCCTGGACCACGACTGAGAATTTTCTTTCTCCCGCGATGTCGAGAAGACGTGCGCCGCTCCGACCCCCTGCCGGACAACGGAGAAGGAGCACATACATGAGCAAGCTCATCTACTGGGTGCACACCTCGCTCGACGGCCACATTCACGGCCCGAACGGCGAGTTCGACTGGGCGCGGATGGGGCCGGAGCTGTCGGCGTACGGGGACGAGGTGCAGGCCCGGGTCGGCACCTTCCTGTACGGGCGCGTCGTGTGGGAGATGATGTCCGGCTACTGGCCGCACGCCGAGTCGATGTCCGACGACCCGCACGACCTCAAGTTCGCGCCGATCTGGCGGAGCACGCCGAAGGTCGTGTTCTCCACGACGCTGCGGGAGGCCGGCTGGAACACCCGGATCGTCTCCGGCGACCTTGGCAAGGAGGTCGCGGAGCTGAAGCGGCAGGCGGGCGACGACCTGCTGCTCAACGGCGGGTCGCGGCTGGCGTCCGCGCTCACCGCGCTCGGCCTGATCGACGAGTACCACGTCATGGTCCACCCGGTGGTGCTCGGCGGCGGCCTGCCGTTGTTCCCGCCGCAGGAGCGGATGGACCTGCGGCTCGCGGACTCGCGGGTGTGCGACGGGCGGACGGCGGTGCTGCGCTACGACCGGGTCAGGTGAGGGCGTTCTCGATCTCGTGGCGGGTGGGCATCGAGGTGCTCGCGCCCTCCCGCTGCACCGACAGCGCCGCCGCCGTGGACGCGAACCGCAGCGCCTCCGCCATGCCGCGCCCCTCGGCGCGGGCCACGGCAAGCGCCCCGACGAACGTGTCGCCGGCCGCCGTCGTGTCCACGGCCTTGACCGCGGCGGCGGGCACCTGCAGCCGCTCCCCGGTGCGCGCCCCGTACAGCGCGCCGTCGGAGCCGAGCGTGATGACGGCCTCCTGGACCTGCTCCAGCAGCGCGTCGAGGGCGGCCTCCGGCCCGGAGACGCCCGTGATGGCGGCGGCCTCGTGCTCGTTCGGGACGATCGTCGTGACGGCGCCGAGCAGCTCGTGCGGCAGCGGCCGGGCGGGCGCCGGCGTGAGGTAGACCGGCACCCGGGACACCTGGGCGGCCTGCGCCGCCGCCACGACACCCTCCATGGGCAGCTCCAGCTGGAGCAGCAGCGCGTCGGAGCGGGCGATCGCCGCCATGTCCTCGCCCGATGGCCCGGTGACGGTGCCGTTCGCGCCGGGGACGACGATGATCGAGTTGCCGCCGTCGTCGTCGACCACGATGTGCGCGATGCCGCTGGACCCGGGCACCTGGCGCAGGCCGCGCACGTCGACGCCGGCCTCCGTGAGCGCGGCGCGCAGCTCCGCCCCGAAGCCGTCGTCGCCCACCGCGCCCAGGAACGCCACCGGGGCCCCGGCGCGGGCGGCGGCGATCGCCTGGTTGGCGCCCTTGCCGCCGGGGATCGTGCGGAATCGGTGACCTGTGACCGTCTCTCCCCGTTCGGGGGCCTGGGCGACGTACGCGACGAGGTCCATGTTGGCGCTGCCGAATACCGAGATCATGAGGCCATCATCTCCTGAGTACGGGCGGCGAGCTCGCCCAGCCCCACGCCGTCGAACCCGGTCAGGCTGCTGGCCAGGGCGTCGCGCAGCCGCCACCGCTCCGGCACGCCACCGTTCAGCGCGCCCGCGAGGGACCCGGCGGTGGCGCCGGCGGAGTCGGTGTCCCAGCCGCCGGCGACCGCGCCGGCGATCGTCGCGGTGAAGTCGCCGCGGCCGTGGATCAGCGTGGCCGCGATCAGGGCGGCGTTGTGGATGGTGTGCACCCAGTGCACGGCGCCGTGCCGCTCGTGCAGGAGGTCGACGACGCGTTCGAAGTCGTCCTCGCGGGCGGCGTCGGCGGCGGCCAGGCGTACCGCCTCGTGCAGGCGCGAGCCGCGCGGCACCACGGACAGGCCGGCGTCCACGACCTCCGCCGCCGACGTGGCGACCAGCGCGGCGGCGCACATCGCCGCCGTGAACATCGCCCCGTAGATCCCGTTGGCGGTGTGCGTCAGGCGGGCGTCTCGCCAGGCGTACTCGGCCGCCGTGGCCGGGTCGCCCGGGTTGACCCAGCCGTACACGTCGGCCCTGATCAGCGCGCCGATCCACTCGCGGAACGGGTTGCGGTACGTGGCCGTCGCCGGCGGCTCGACACCGTCGAGCAGGTTGCGGTACGCGACCCGCTCGGCGGTGAACGTCCGGCCGGCGGGCAGCTCGTCCAGCCAGAGCTTGGCCACGTCGTCGGTGGTGAAGCCGCGGCCGTGCCGCTCCAGCACCGACAGTGCCAGCAGCGGATAGTTGAGGTCGTCGTCCTCGGGGATGCCGTCGATGTTCTCGGCGAGGGAGTTGACGGCGCTGCGCCGGTTCCACGGCCAGCGGCGGGCGACGTCGTCCGGCAGGCCCTTGGCGGTGAACCAGCCGCGGATCGGCCAGTTGCCGGTGGCCTCGGCGATCTCCCTGATGCCTGCACGCGGGATCTTCTCGACGGGCTTGCCGAGCACGCACCCGGCCGCCCGCCCCTGCCAGGCGCCCAGCACCCGGGCGGGGTCCACGTCGCGCCGGCCGGCGGCTGAGGGCCAGTCCGGGCAGGCGGCGACGATGGCGTCCAGGTCGGACGGCTCGTCCAGCGGCGACGGGATCGCCGCCAGCTCGTCCAGCAGCAGCTCGGCGAGCCGGCGCAGCCGCGCGGCACCCGGCTCGGAGGCGCCGGCCCTCGGCGGGGCGTCGTGCCCGCCGGCCGCGTGCCAGCGCTCGGCGATCTCGCGCACGTCGCGGCCGTCCTCCGCGGCCTGGCGCAGCTCGTGCCCGACGAGGTCCTCGGGCTGGACCCAGGTCAGCCGGATCATCGGCCGTCGAGCTCCGCGAAGGCCGCCTCGTGGCGGCGACGGCGGGCCACGTCGTCGGCGTGCACCCGGCGGGCCACCTCCGCGATCGCCAGCCCGGGAGCCACCAGGTCGGTACGGCTGGCCGCCCCCACCTGCTCCACCCACGCGGACGGCACGGCGGACAGCCCGCCGAGCGCGCCCGCGATGGCGCCGCCCATGGAGGCGATCGAGTCGGCGTCGCGCCCGTAGTTGACCCCGCCGAGCACCGTGTCGCGGTAGCCGCCCTTGGCGATCACCAGGAACCCGAGCGCCAGCGGCAGCTCCTCGATGCTGTGCACCCGGCTCGGCCGCCGCGCGCCCAGCCCCTGGTCGCGGTAGGTGTCGGCGACCGTGTCGAAGGGGCGCATGGCGGCGCGCAGCGTCTCGAACGAGCCCTCCCAGTGCGTCAGGCCGGAGGCGGCCTCGCAGACGGCCTCGATGGCGGCCCGCGTGCCGTCCTTGGCCAGGCGCAGGCAGGCCGCGACCACGGAGTCGGCGCTCGCGCCGGGGCGCATGGCCTCGGCGACGGCGGCGGCCATGACGCCGGCGGCCTCGCGGCCGTAGCTGGACTGGTGGGCCCCGGTCAGGTCGATGGCCTCGGCGTAGGCGGCGTCGGGGTCTGCGGCGTTGACGATGCCGACCGGGGCGACGTACATGGCGGCGCCGCAGTTGACGATGTTGCCGACGCCGGCCTCACGCGGGTCGACGTGCCCGTAGTGCAGGCGGGCGACGATCCACTTCTCGGCCAGGAAGATCCGCTGCAGCGGCAGCGCCTCGGTCTCCAGCTCGGGGATCCAGCGCCGCTCGCCCATCAGCTCGGGCACCAGGTACTCGGCCATCGCGTACGCGTCGAGGTGCCCGCCGGCCTTGTCGTACACGCGGATCAGGGCGTGCGTCATGAGGGTGTCGTCGGTGATGTGGCCGTCGCCCTTGTGGTACGGCGCGATGGGGCGGGCGTTGCGCCAGTCCTCGTTGAACGGCGGCACGATGCCCTCGACGCGGCCGCCGTGACGTTCCACGATCTGTTCGGGGGTCCAGCCTTCGGTTGCGCCGCCCAGCGCGTCACCGACCGCTGCCCCCGCCACGCAGCCAGTGGCCCTGTCCTCAAGCGGCGTCATGCGATTCCCTCCGTGTGATGACTCGTGTGATGAGTCGTGAGTCGACTCGTGAGATTGTCCGCTACTTCGATGAGATCCCGCCCGGCGAGATCGGGCAGGCAGCAGCCGGCCAGCGTACGGACCGACGCGATCCACCCCTCCGGGATCGCGTCGAACCCGCCGCAGGCCCCCGCCAGCGCCCCGGTCAGCGCCGGCGCCGAGTCGGCCACCGGCGCCAGGCACGCCGCCGCGGGCACGGCCCGGCCCAGCTCGCCGCCGGCCGCCTCGGCCAGCGCCAGCGCCACGGGCACCGTCTGCGCGGCGCCCACGGCGTAGCTGTAGACGTGGTCGAGCAGCACCGCGTCCAGCGCCGGCACCGCGGCGAACGGGTCTCCCGCCGCGCGGGCGGCGTCCAGCGCGGCGCGCGCGTTGTGCCCGATGGCGGTGTCGGGCGGCAGGACGGCGAGCGCCGCCTCGACCGCCCGGCCGACCTGCCCGGACGCGACGGCCTCGGCCACCGCGGCGGCCATGGCCCGCGCACCGAGCACGCCGTCGAGGGCGTTGGTGACCTGGGCGTCCTCGGTCGGATCGCGCCCGATGGCGCCGTACGCGACCGCCCGGATGGCGGCGGCGTCGTCGAAGTGGTGCGGATTGTCGTGCCCGGACGCGGGCGGCTCGACGCCCTTGGCGAGGTTGTCCAGCGCGGTCGCCACGGAGATGCGCGCCCTGACGTCCGTCAGCTCCCTGAACGCCTCGGCGCGCGGCCGGCCGCCACGGAGATCGATGGTCAGCGCCGTCCAGGCGAGCCACTCGGCGTCGTCGGACGGCCCGATCCGCAGTGGCGCGACCGGCTGGTTGAGCGCGAACGGCACCGGCAGCGTGGTGACGCGGTGCTCCTCGGCGAATGCGTCGAGCTCGCGGTACAGGCGGCGGCTCCACGGCGCGTGCAGCGCCGAGCGGTGGCGGCCGGCGGGCCAGCCGGCGGCGTCGCCGACGGCGAGCCCGGCGAAGGCCCCCCTGATTCTGTCCCCCGACATGTGATCTACAGTCCTTCCACCAGCTCGTCGGCTGTGTCCAGCACGTGTCTCCCGGCGACGACGGGCAGGCATTTGCCCGTCACGGGCCCGATCCTGGCGGCCCAGCGGGCGGGGACGCCCGCTTCGCCCTGCGAGGCGCCCGCCACGGCGCCGGCGATGGCGCCGATCGTGTCGGCGTCGCGGCCCAGGCTCACCCCGAACGTCACGGACTCCTCGACGTCGCCGTCACCGGCCAGGAACGCGGCCAGGGCCAGCGCGACGGCCTCGGGCGCGATGTCGGTCCAGGGGTAGTGGCGGACGACCACGGCCTCGTGCAGCGCCTCGACGGCTTCCTCGCCGCGTCCGCGCGGCCCGCCGGCGGCGAGCACCTCGCAGACCCGCACCACGTTCCTGGCCGTCCAGGAGTCGGCCGGGATCACCGACAGCGCGGCCTGCAGCACGTCGCGGGGCTCGGCCCCGGCCATCGCCGCGGCCACCGCGCCGGCGACCGCCCGGCCGCCCGCGATGCCCTCGCCGGACCCGCTGACCAGCCCGTCCTGCTGCACCAGCCGCGCCGCCTCCGCCGGGTCGCCGGGGCAGAAGATCCCGTACGGCGCCGCCCGCATGGCGAGCCCGTCGGACCAGCCGTGCTGGTGCACGAGCCCGGTCAGCGGCGGTTCGAGGCCGCGGCGCAGCGCCTCGACGGTGCCGAGCTCGGAGAAGCCGGCCCCGCGCATCGGCCCGGTCGCCCGCGGGATGATCTCCGTGCGGTACGCCTGCTCCACGTCGTGGGAGGTCAGCCCGTGCCCGCGCCGCACCAGCATCGACGCGGCGAAGATGGCGTACTCGGTGTCGTCGGTGCCGCCGCCCTCGATCTCGGTGAGCCGCCCCCACCGCCGGCGGATCTCCACGGGGGTGAGGTTCTCGGCGGGCGCCCCGAGGGCGTCGCCGGCCGCCAGGCCGAGCAGACACCCCCGGGCTCTGTCCCTTACTTGGCTGCGATCCGTCACCGGTGGTAGCGCTCCAGCACCTGGTTGCCCTCCTCGACCAGCCGCTTGGCCACCTCGTCGAGGCTGATCTTGTTGGCGAAGTACTCCTGGAGGACCGGCGTGGCGACCTTGCTGCGCCACTCGTCGTAGCCGTTCACCTTGAGGAACGGGGCCACGACGAGGTTCTGCGCCGAGGCGGTGGCGACGTCCCAGCCGTTCTCCTCCGTGGTCATCGCCGGGTCGGCGGCGGCCTTCTGGGAGGTGGGCAGGAGCCAGTCACCCTTGGCGAGCTTGGCCTGGTTGGCGGCGTTCAGGAAGAACGAGATGAACTGCAGGGCCTCGTCCGGATGCTCGCTCTCCTGCGCGATCGACAGCGTCTGGGAGACCGCGCCCTGCTGCGCCGAGGTGCCCTTGGGCGCGGGCAGCGTGACCCACTCGAACCCGTCGGGCGCCTGCTCGACCACCTGCTGGCGCAGGTAGACGCCGGTCGGCAGCATCGCGAACTTGCCCTGGAAGAACGCGGGCAGCGGGTCGGCGGTGCCCTGGCCGAGCGCGGCCGGGTCGGCGGACTTGTCCTTGTAGAGCTGGTCGTGGATGCGCTGCAGCACCTCGCGCTCCTCGGGGCCGACCTTGACGGTGGTGTTGCCGTCGGTGGTCTGGAAGAACGTGCCGCCGAAGTTGAGCGCCAGGTTGAGGGTCTTGTTGACCGGCGACTTCATCGCCCAGGCCACGCCGTACTGGCCGTCCTTGGTCATCTTCTTGGCGGCCTCGGAGAACTCGTCCCAGGTCCACGGCTCCTCGGGGGTCGGGACGCGCACGCCCGACTCGTCGAGCAGCTTCTTGTTGGCGATGATGACCTGCGACTCCTGCAGGAACGGCACGCCGTAGACGCCCTGCTCGCCCTCGCCGCCGGCGAAGGTGACGGTGTCCCAGGCGTGCTGCGGGATGTCGCTCTTCAGCTCGGCCGGCAGCTTGCCGGACAGGTCGAGCAGGTAGCCGTCGGAGGCGAACCCGGCCAGGGCGGGCGAGTCGTTGTGGATGACGTCCGGCGCCGTGCCGCCCGCGAACTGGGTGACGAGCTGGTCGTTGACGTTGTCCCAGCTGCCCTGGACGTAGGTGACCTGGATGTTCGGGTGGGCCTTGTTCCACTCGTTCACGAGCTCTTTGTTCGCGGCGACCGATTCCTTCTGCCACGCCAGGCTGAGGAAATCGAGCTTCACCGGCTCGCCGGGGGCGGCCGGCTCGCCGCCGCCTCCCCCGCCGCACGCGGCGGCGAGCGTGACGATCGCCGCGGCCGCCAGAGCGGACTTGATACGCATAGGTGCCTCCTAGCCCTTGACGGCGCCGGCCATCAGGCCGGACTTCAGACGCCGCTGGATGATTGCGAAGAAGATCAGGCTCGGGATCGTCGCCATGAGCGACGCCGCGGCCAGCGGTCCGAGCCGGGCCACCCCCTCGGGGCCGGTGAACCTCACCAGCGTCAGCGGGAGTGTCATGACGTCGGGGTCCTGGAGGAACACGAGCGCGAACATGAACTCGTTCCAGGACGAGATGAACGCGAACAGCAGCGTCGCGACCACGCCCGGGGCCAGCAGCGGGGCGACCACGCTGGCGATCGCGCGCAGCCGGCTCGCGCCGTCCACCGAGGCGGCCTCCTCCAGTTCGCGCGGCACCGCGCGGACGTAGCCCTGCAGCATCCACAGCGCGAACGGCAGGGTGAACGTCACGTGCACGGCCACCAGGCCCGGCAGGGTGTTGACCAGCTCCAGGTCCCGCATGATCAGGAAGAGCGGGATGATGATCAGGATGAACGGGAACACCTGGCTGACCAGCACCCACCCGATCGCGATCCGGCTGACCAGGCTGCGGTAACGGGCCATCGAGTACGCCGCGGGCAACGAGATCAGCACCGTCAGCAGGCTGCTGGCCAGCGCCACGACCAGACTGCGCAGCGCCGCGCCGACGAGGTCCTGCTCACCGAACGCGTCGGTGAAGTTGGCCAGCGTCGGCTCGGCCGGGATCCACGTCGGGCTGGTCAGCGCCATCTCCTGCGGCGTCTTCAGCGCCGTGGACAGCAGCCAGAGCAGCGGGAACGCCAGGAAGACGACGTACGCGAGCAGCGCGGCGTACAGCGGGACGCGCCTCATCACTTGGCCTCCCTCATCTGGCGCCACAGGTAGAGCCCGAGCACCGCGAGCACGACGATCGCCATGGCCAGGCCGAGCATCGAGGCGTAGCCGGCGGCCCGGTAGCGGAACGCCTCCTCGTAGGCGAACAGCATCGGCAGCCGCGTCCGGCCGCCCGGGCCGCCCTGCGTGAGCACGTAGACCAGGCCGAACTGGTTGAAGTTCCACACGAAGTCGAGCGAGGTGATCGCCACGATCACCGGGCGGAGCTGCGGCAGCGTGATGTTCCAGAACCGCCGCCAGCGGCCGGCGCCGTCGACCTCGCCGGCCTCGTACAGCTCCTTGGGGACGTTCTGCAGGCCGGCGAGCAGCACGACCGTGGTCTGCGGCATGCCCGTCCAGACGCCCACGACGATGATGGCGGGCAGCGCGAGCGAGAAGTCGGCCAGCCAGTTGATGTCGGTGCCGAGCAGGTCATTCAGTATGCCGGCGTCGGGGTGGTAGACGAGCTTCCACATCAGGCCGATGACCACCGGCGGCATCGCCCACGGCACCACCGCCAGCACCCGCGCCACGCTCCTGAACCGCAGGTTCATGTTGAGCAGCAGCGCGAGGCCGAGCGCGGCCAGGAACTGCAGCACGGTCACCGAGATCGACCAGATCGCGCCGATCTGGAACGACGCCCAGAACTGCTCGTCGGAGAGCATCCGGGTGAAGTTCTCCAGGCCGACGAAGCTCGTCTCGTGGACGCGGGTGTTGCGGGCGTCGGTGAACGCCAGGCCGATGCCGTACAGCAGCGGGCCCACGCTGAACAGCAGCACCGGCACCATGGCCGGCAGCATCAGCAGCCACATCTCCCGCGTCTGGCGCGACGCCCCGCGCCGCTTCGCGCGCGGCGCCCGGGGCGGCGCCGGTCTCGTCGCGGTCGCCGTCACGCGCCGCCCTCCTTCCTGTCGGAACCGTCCGAGGCGCCCTCGTACGCGGGACCGGCCGTAGAGGCGCGTACGGCGAGCCGGGGCGCCACGGTGACCACCCGGGGCTCGCGGTCGCCGCCCCGCAGCCGTTCGAGCAGCAGCTCGGCGGCGACCTTGCCGCGCTCGGCCGAGCCGAGCGAGACGCTGGTCAGGGACGGCCAGGAGGCCGCGGCCAGGTCGGTGTCGTCCATGCCGACCACCGCGACGTCGTCCGGCACCCGCCGGCCGGCCGCGCGCAGCACGTCGAGCGCGCCGAGGGCGATCAGGTCGTTGGCGCACATGAGCGCGTCCACGTCGGGCACCCGGGCGAGCAGCTCCGCCACCGCGCGGGCGCCCTGGGCGCGGTAGAAGTCGCCGATCTGCACGAGGTCGTCGTCGTAGGGCAGCCCCAGGTCCTCCAGCGCCTCCCGGTAGGCCGCCCCGCGGGCCGCGCCGGGCACGGTGTCGATCGGGCCGTTGACCATGGCGATGCGTCGACGGCCCAGCGCGTGGAGGTGGTCGACCGCGAGCCGGACGCCGGTGCGGGAGTCGGCGCGGACGTTGTCCACCGGGGTGCCCTCGGGGACGGAGCCGATGATCACGACGGGGGCGCGGGCCGCGGCCAGCATCTCCAGGTGGGCGTCGGTGACCCGCAGCGGGCTCATGATCAGCCCGTCGACGTAGCGCTCGCCGAGGCTGTGCAGCACGTCGATCTCGTCGGCGGCGACGGCGTCGGTGGAGTGCAGCACGAGCCGGTATCCGGCGGCCTTCAGCACCGGCTGGATCTGGCGGAGCATGGCGAGGTAGGCGGGGTTGCCCACGTCCGCCATGGCGAAGGCGACCTGGTTGGTGCGGCGCGACTTGAGCGACCTGGCCACGGCGTTGCGCACGTAGCCGAGTTCCTCGGCCGCCTTCAGCACCTTGCGCTCGGTCTCCTGCCGGGTCGGCAGGCCGTTCAGCACCCGCGAGACGGAGGCGATCGAGACACCGGCGCGCTCGGCGATCGTGTTGATCGTGGGTCCGTCGGCCAAGGCTGTCCTTCCATCCTGGCGTAAACGTTTACCAACATCTGTAAACGTTTACGGTGTGGTGGACATGAAACCTGCGCGTAACGTCCGGGTCAAGTCACGATCCCATAACACCAAGCTCGGCCTCGATGCGGCAATAGGCCGGCCCCCTGTCCTGCGAACCACGGCGGACAGGCCCGGAGGCCGGGGCGGGGATCGCACCGGCCTCCGGCGCCTCAGTCGCGGGCGGGCTCGGGCTCCGGGACCGGGGTGGCGGGGGCCGAGTGACGGAGGAGGGAGCGGATGGCCGGGACGCCGGTGAGCGCCACCACGGCGGCCAGCACGGCCGGGATCACGAGCGCGACGGGCAGGGACGACGCCTCGGCCACGTAGCCGAGCACGGCCGGCCCGAGCAGCAGGCCGCTGTAGCCGAAGGCGGTCACCATGGCCAGGGCCCGCCCGACCGGGCCGCCCGCCGCGCCGACCGCGCTGAACAGCACCGGCACCACCGTGGCCAGCCCCACCCCGGCCAGCGCCCACCCGGTCCACGCGCACGCCACCCGCAGCGGCTCTCCGGCCAGCGGCGACACCAGCACCAGGACGTACCCGGCGGTGGCGAGCGTCCCCGCCAGGCCGATCGTGCGCACGGAGCCGAGCCGCGCCCGGATCGGGTCGCCCAGCAGCCGCACGGTCGTCATGGCCACCGAGAAGATCGTGTACGCCAGCGGCGCGACGGCCGGGTCGGTGGCCAGCACCCACTGGGCGTGCAGCGCGGCCCAGTCGATGGCCGCGCCCTCGCTCAGGTGGCCGGCGAACGCCGCCAGCCCGAGCAGCGCGATGAGCCCCCAGTGCAGCGAGCCCCCGGACGCGCTCCCGGCCTCGCCGGAGGCGTGCCGCGGCGGGTCGGGCAGCAGCAGCCGGGCCGCCGGCAGGTACAGGAACGGCACCACGACCGCCGCCGCGATCAGCAGCCATTGCGCGTCCAGCTCGGCGTGCAGCACGAGCGAGGTGAGCGCACCGCCGGCCGCCCCGCCGAGACTCCACGTGCCGTGGAAGGCGGAGATGATCGGCCTTCCGTAACGGCGCTCGACCTCGACGGAGTGCGCGTTCATGGCGACCTCGGTGACGCCGAGCCCCATCCCGAACACCACCGCGAGAACCAGGAGAGCGCCGTACGAGGGCGCGAGCGCCGGGCCGAGCAGCACCACGGCCGACACCGGCCCTCCGATCCAGCAGACCCGGCGGCTCGACCAGCGGTCGACCATCGGGCCCGCCACCAGCATCGACACCAGCGCGCCGCCGGAGATCAGCAGCAGGACGCTGCCGACGCGGGCGGGGCCGAGGTCGAGCCGCTCGTTCAGCGAGGGCAGCCCGGCCGCCCACAGGCCCATGACAAATCCAGCAAGAACGAAATATCCGAAGACTCCGGCACGAGCGCGTCTGGCATCGATGAGGGTTTTGTTCACGGCTAGAGCATAAACTGTCCTACGTGAAGATAGCCACCACGAGCGGCGAGCTCCGGGCGCACAACCGCGTCCGGCTGCTGCGCGCCGTCCACGACTGCGGGGCAGCCCGCACCAGGTCCCAGCTCACCCGCGACCTCGGCCTGGCCAGGGGCACCGCCTCGGTGCTGGTCGCCGGGCTGGCCGAGGACGAGCTCCTGCACGAGGAGCCGGCCTCCGAGCACGCCCGCGGACGTCCGACGCTCGTGCCGGGGCCGCATCCGCGCGGCCCGCTGGCGCTGGCCGCGGACGTCCGGGAGGACGCCTGGGAGCTGGCCGCGTGCGAGCTGGGCGGGCGCGTCACGGTGCTGGAGGTGCGCCCGCACGACGGGACGCCCGAGGGCGCGCTCGCACCCCTGGGCGAGGCGGTCGCGGCACACCGGCGCCGGCTCGGCCACCGGGTCGTGGGGGTGGGGATGGCGCTGCCGGGTCCCGTGCGGCACGGCGGCGTGGTGGCCATCACGCACCTGGGCTGGCGCTCGGTGAACGTCCCCGCCCTCCTCGGCCTCCACCCCCACGCCCGCGGCACCGCGCCGCAAGGCGGCTCGAAGCCGCCGGGCCTGCCGATCGTGGGGAACGACACCGCGTTCGCCGCGCTGGCCGAGGCGCGGCGGGGCCGGCTGCGCGGCATACGGGTGGGCCTGCACCTGCACGTGGACTTCGACCTGGGCGGCGTGCTGGTCGTGGACGGCCACCCCCTCGGCGGAGCCGGTGAGACCGGCGCCGAGTTCGGCCACATGCCGCTCGGCGGCGGCGATCGCCCCTGCGACTGCGGCGCGATCGGCTGCTGGGGCATGAACGTCGGCGCGAACGCCCTGCTGCGCCACGTCGGCCTGGCCTACGGCGGCGGCCGGGGTCGCGAGCAGGCCGAACACGTGCTGGCCACGAACGAGGAGGCGGTGGCCGCCGCCGCCGGCGCACTGGGGCGCGGCATCGCGGCGCTGGTGAACGCCCACGACCCCGAGGTGGTGACCCTGTCGGGACTCGGCGCGGAGCTGTGGGAGCGGGCCGGGCAGGCCCTCCTCGCGGCCGGCGAGCCGTACCTGATGGCGATCCGCCGGGACCGGCCGCCCCGGGTCGAGGCCTCGGCGCTGGGCTGGCGCGGCGCGCTCCTCGGCGCGATGGAGTCGGTCTTCGACGCGTTCCTGACGACCGAGGGGCTTGAACTCTGGCGCAAAAACCACCCTGACCAGGCCCGCGACACGCCCGACCAGCAAAATGTGATGCATTCCACCTTCGAGGGCGAAAACCCGATATAACGCATCTGCCGGGACGGCCGGCTCGGTGATCTTCCTCGGCCCGTCCCGGGGCGGCAGGCTGGGAAGGGTTCCGATGCCCGAAAAAATCTTGAGCCGGGGGCGTACCGCGTGAATCTCGAACTCGCGCTCCGCATGACGGAGGCGGCCGTGAAGCAGGCGTTCCGCGAGGGCGCGGCGATCTCCGTCGCGGTCGTCGACGAGGGCGGAAATCTGGTGTCTTTCCAGCGTATGGAGGGTGCGGAGATCTCCGGGCCGGTGCTCGCGCCGGGCAAGGCGTACACCGCCGTGGCCCTGCGCCGGCCCACCTCGGAACTGGCCGCGCTGACCGCTCCCGGAAGGGAGCTGGCGGGTCTGGCGGGCGGCCGGTTCGTCTGTTTCGGCGGTGGCGTTCCGTTGTGGTCCGGTTACGGAACGGGAGACCGCGTGGTCGGCGGTGTGGGGGTCAGCGGCGGCACGGTCGCGCAGGACGTGGCGTGCGCGGAGGCGGCCGAGTCGGTGTGGCGAACCCGCTGAGCGCCCGCTTTCCGCAACACGAACCGCTGGTATCCGTCATGATTAGCCACTGCACCACGGGTATCAGAACCCGAACGTAAAAATCCCCGAGGAGAGAACTGAGATGGCACTTCCCACTCTCACCCCCGAGCAGCGTCAAGCCGCTCTGGCCAAGGCAGCCGAGGCTCGTGCCGCCCGCACGGCCCTGCTGGCGAAGGTCAAGGCGGGCGAGATGACGTTCGCTCAGCTGCTCGAGCGCGACGACGACATCGCGAAGAAGATCAAGGTCTCCCAGGCGCTGCGCGCCGTCAAGGGCGTCGGTCCGGCCAAGGCGACCGCGCTGATGGAGGAGGCGGGCGTCGACGAGAAGCGCCGCCTCGGCGGCCTGGGCGCCCAGCAGCGCAAGAAGCTGGTCGACGCGCTCGGCTGACCCCGGGCGGCCAGGTCCGCGCGCGGCGCGCGCGGACCGGCCAGTGACCTTTCAGCGGCCAGGAGGGACCGGCGAGCGGAACCCCTCGCTCCCCGGCGGGCCGGGCTGAAGGGCACCCCGCAGGAACGCGGATGCGGAAGCAGACGGCGACCTGCGGGACATGCAGGGACAACACCGCGGCGACGCCCAGGGGGACGGACCGGCAGACGAGGCCGGGGCGCAGGGCGGATCGCCGCGGAACACCCCCGTAGAACCGTCAGGAGCGCAGATAGGTCAGGACGGCGAGCACGCGGCGATGCTGGTCGGCGTCGTCGGCGTAGAGGCCGAGCTTGCTGAAGATGCTCCTGATGTGCTTCTCCACGGCCCCGTCGCTGATGACGAGCTGCCGCCCGATCGCCGGGTTGGACCTGCCCTCGGCCATCAGCCCGAGCACCTCGCGCTCGCGCGGCGTGAGCTGGGCCAGCGGGTCGTCCTTGCGTCTGCGCACCATCAACTGGGACACCACCTGAGGGTCGAACACGGTGCCGCCCGCGGCCACCCGCCGCAGGCCCTCCAGGAACTCGTCGACGTCGACGACCCGGTCTTTCAGCAGGTAGCCCACCGCGCCGCGGGCGTCGGCGAGCAGGTCGTCGGCGTAGGAGACCTCGACGTACTGCGACAGGATGAGCACCGGCGCCCCCGGGACCCTGCGCCGGGCCTCGACGGCCGCCTTGAGCCCCTCGTCGGTGAACGACGGCGGCATGCGCACGTCGACCACCGACACGTCGGGCACGTGCTCGGCGATCGCCTCGACGAGCGCGGTGCCGTCGCCGACGGTGGCCACCACCTCGCAGCCGAACTCCTCCAGCAACCTGACCAGGCCCTCCCTGATCAGCACCGCGTCATCGGCCACGACTACGCGCACGGCACCTCCGCCACGATCACCGTGGGCCCCCCGTCGGGCGACTGCACGGTCAGCTCCCCGTCGACCGCGCGGAGCCGGTCGGCCAGTCCGGCGAGCCCATGTCCCTTGGCGACGTGTGCGCCGCCGACCCCATCATCCCCGATCGTGAGCATGAGGACGCCGCCCACGCGGACGAGCTGGATGGTGCAGACGGTCGCCCGGCTGTGTTTGGCCACGTTGGTGAGGGTCTCGGCGCAGACGAAGTAGATCGCGTTCTCGACGGCCGCCTGGTAGCGCTCGGTGGTCTGCACGTCGAGGTCCACCGGCACGGTGCAGCGCCCGGCCAGCGCGGCGAGCGCGGGCGCGAGACCGCGGTCGGACAGGATGGGCGGCGCGATGCCGCGCGAGAGCGCGCGCAGCTCGTCGAGCGTCTCGCGGGTGGCGGTGATCGCCGACTTGATCGTGGCCTGCGCGGCCTCGGGGTCCTTGGCCAGCTGCCGCTGCGCCCGTGACAGCTCCATGGCCAGGGAGACCAGGCGCTGCTGCGGCCCGTCGTGGATGTCGCGCTCCAGCTTGCGCAGCGCGTTGGCCTCGGCGGAGACCGCGGCGGCCCGGCCCTCCGCCAGGTCGTCGATGCGCTCCTGCAGCTCGGCCACGCCGGTCAGCAGCGCCCGCCCGAGCCCCGCCCGCAGCAGCGCCGCCCCGCGTACCACGAACGGCAGCAGCAGCATGAAGAAGAGACCGAGGGCGACGTAGAAGACCACGTTGACCAGGTAGCTGCCGTCGCCGATGCCGAGCAGCTCGGGCAGCTCCATGCTGCCGGGGATCTGCATGAGGAAGATGCCGTAGATCGGCCAGGCGAGCCCGGCGATCGGGATCGCCCAGAACACGACGGTCAGGGCGAACGCCACGATCGCGAACGGCAGGTTGATGACGCCGTGCAGCAGGTCGAGCCAGGACTGCCCGCTCGTCAGCGGGTTGATCAGCCGGCGGAACCGGCCGGCGCCAGGGGGCGCGGGCTTGTACCGGGGCCGTACGGGAGGGCGTTTGAGCACGTCGGACAGCCAGCCGCGCTCGGCGTCGGCGAAGCCCCGCGCCACCAGGAGCGTGCCGGCGAGCAGAGGCAGGCCGATCCAGACCACCGTGGTGCCGACGCCGGCGGCGAAGCCCGCGATCATCAGCACGAAGCCGATCAACGCCGTCGGGAAGCCCACCAGCGTGTAGCGGGTGTCGAGGAGGACACGCCTCATCAGGGAGCGCATGGGGCAACCGTATGACGGCGCCGCGCCCGGCACGAGCGGGTGCGCAGGCCTCCGAGGGTAGGGCTGGCCCTACCAGGACCGGTGGTGGGTCCTCGACCGCGAAAGGGCGGCTCGCGGCAATGTGCGGCGGCGGCCCGGACGGAAGCCTTGAGTCATCCCGCTCCCCCGCGAATCGAGGCCCCCATGACCGTCCTGGTGGACCGCCCACCTGCCGCGCAGCCGCGCGGCCGGGCCCGCGACCCGTTCCTCGACCTGTTGCGGGTGGCCGGCATGGCGCTCGTCGTACTGCAGCACTGGACGATCCCGGTGCTGGTGTACGACGGCGTCCGGCTGAGCGCGGGCAACGCGCTCTCCACGCCGGGCGTGTGGGTGGTGACGTGGCTCAGCCAGGTGATGCCGCTGGTGTTCTTCGCGGGCGGCGCGGCGAACGCGATCGGCTTCGAGCGCTCGGGCACGGCCCCGCAGGCATGGCTGGCGGTGCGGCTGCGGCGGCTGGTCTGGCCGCTGCTGCCGCTGGCGGCGGTGTGGATCCCGCTCCCCCACGTCCTGCTGACGCTGGGCGTGCCGGAGCAGCCGCTGGAGATGGGGGCGCGGCTGACCGGCCAGCTGCTGTGGTTCCTGGCCGTGTACCTGGTGGCCGTCACCGTGACGCCGTACGCGCTGCGCCTGCACGCGCGCCACGGCTGGCGCGTCCCCGCGGCTCTGGCCGCCGGGGCGGCGCTGACGGACGTGGCGCGCTTCGCGACCGGGGTCGAGGCGGTGGGCTACCTGAACGTGGTGTTCGTCTGGCTGGCCGTGCACCAGCTCGGCTTCTTCTACGCCGAGGGACGTCTGCGGCGCGCGTGGGCCCTCGCGGCGGGCGGCTTCGTGGCGGCGGCCCTGCTGGTGGCCTTCGGCCCCTACCCGGGCAGCATGATCGGCCTGCCCGGCGCGGAGATGTCGAACATGGCCCCGCCCACGCTCGCCGTCCTGGCCGTCGGTCTCGGTCAGGTGGGTCTGGCCGTGCTGCTGCGCCCGTGGCTGGTGCGGCTGCCGTACGGGCGCCTGCTGGACTGGGCGGGACCGCGGATCATGACGGTGTACCTGTGGCACATGCCGGCCCTGTTCGCGGTCACCGGCGTCGTGGTGGTCCTGCTCGGCGTGGACACGCCGGCGCCGGGCAGCCTCGGGTGGTTCGCCGGGTGGCCGGTCTGGTTCGGTCTGCTGTGCCTGGTCATGTGGCCGCTGCTGAAGGGCTTCGCGCGCTTCGAGACGCCGCCGGCGCTGCCGTACGGGATGCCGGGGACGGGCGGCACGCTGGCGGCGGCCGGGCTCGCGGGCGGCGGGGTGCTGGCGCTGACCGTGGGCGGGTTCGCGCCCGGCGCCGGGCCGTTCCTCGCGGTGCTCGCGCTGCTGGGTGGCCTGCTGATGACGGCGCCCCGCACGGGCGAGCGGTCCCGGGACACCCGTGCGGCGGGGGGCTCGGCACAATAGCGTCACATGACGAAGATCCGCCCGCTCGCCGACGCCGACCTGCCCGCCGTCGCGGAGCTCTACGCCCACTACGTGACCGGTACGGTCGCCACGTTCGACGAGACGCCGCCCGGGATCGAGGAGTGGCGGAAGAAGGCGGCGACCGGGCTGCCGTTCCTCGTGGCGGAGGTGGACGGCGAGGTCGCCGGATACGCCTACCTGTCCCAGTACCGCCCGAAGCCCGCCTACCGGCACACGCTGGAGGTCAGCATCTACCTCGCCCCCGGGCGCACCGGGCAGGGGCTCGGGCGGCTGCTGCTCGGCGCGCTGGTCGAGCGGGCGCGGGAGATTCCGGCCCGCCAGCTCGTCGCGGTGATCGCGGACTCCGGCGATCCGGCGTCGGCGCGGCTGCACGCGGCGTTCGGGTTCGAGGAGGCGGGCCGTCTGAAGGCCGTGGGGTTCAAGCACGGGCGCTGGGTCGACACCGTGCTGTTCCAGCTGGACCTGGGATGAACGCCGCGATTTGACCGCGGTGGGCGGCGGGCGGTTCGACCACCCGGCAAACTTCGGCAGGATAGATGTCGTGAGCCTTCTCATAGATCGCCTGCCCGAGGACATCGACGCCGATCCCGACGCCATCTTCGACGCGTTCGTCGCGTGGAACACCGAGCGGGGGCTCACGCTCTATCCTGCCCAGGAGGAGGCCCTCATCGAGGTGGTCTCCGGCAACAACCTGATCCTGGCCACGCCGACGGGCTCCGGCAAGTCGCTGGTGGCGGCCGGCGCCCACTTCGCCGCGCTGACGCGCGACCAGCGCACCTTCTACACCGCCCCCATCAAGGCGCTGGTGTCGGAGAAGTTCTTCGACCTGTGCGCGATCTTCGGCACCGCGAACGTCGGCATGATGACGGGCGACGCGAGCGTCAACCCCGGCGCGCCGATCATCTGCTGCACCGCCGAGATCCTGGCCAACGTGGCGCTGCGCGACGGAGCCGCGGCCGACGTCGCCCAGGTCGTGATGGACGAGTTCCACTTCTACGCCGAGCCCGACCGCGGCTGGGCCTGGCAGGTGCCGCTGCTGGAGCTGCCCAACGTGCAGTTCATCCTGATGTCGGCCACGCTCGGCGACGTGTCGATGTTCGAGCGCGACCTGACCCGCCGCACCGGCCGGCCGACGGCCGTGGTCAAGAACGCCGAGCGCCCGGTGCCGCTGGTCTACTCCTACCGGATGACGCCGCTGCACGAGTCGCTGGAGGAGATGCTCAAGACCGGCCAGGCGCCCGTCTACGTCGTGCACTTCACCCAGGCCGCGGCGATGGAGCGGGCCCAGTCGCTGATGTCGATCAACATGGCGACGAAGGCCGAGAAGGAGGCCATCGCCACCATGATCGGCGGGTTCCGGTTCACCACCCGGTTCGGGCGGGCGCTGTCGCGGCTGGTCCGCCACGGCATCGGCGTCCACCACGCCGGCATGCTGCCGAAGTACCGCCGCCTGGTGGAGCGGCTGGCCCAGGCCGGGCTGCTCAAGGTCATCTGCGGCACCGACACCCTCGGCGTCGGTGTCAACGTGCCGATCCGCACGGTCCTGTTCACCGCGCTGTCGAAGTACGACGGCACGAAGGTGCGGCGGCTGCGCGCCCGCGAGTTCCACCAGATCGCCGGCCGGGCGGGCCGGGCCGGCTTCGACACCATCGGCTACGTCGCCTGCCAGGCCCCCGAGCACGACATCGAGAACGCCAAGGCGCTCGCCAAGATCGGCGACGACCCCAAGCGGCGGCGCGGCTACGCCCGCAAGAAGCCGCCGGAGGGCTTCGTCGGCTGGAGCGAGGAGACGTTCCAGAAGCTCCAGGACGCCGAGCCCGAGCCGCTCGCCTCCCGGTTCAAGGTCAGCAACGCGATGCTGCTCGCGGTCATCAACCGTCCGGGCGACTGCTTCCAGGCGATGAAGCACCTGCTGACCGACAACCACGAAGACCGCAAGTGGCAGCGGCGGCACATCAGCCAGGCCATCGCCATCTACCGCTCGCTGCTGGCCGGCGGCATCGTCGAGCAGTTCCCCGAGCCCGACGAGCAGGGCCGGCGGGCCCGGCTGACGATCGACCTGCAGGAGGACTTCGCGCTCAACCAGGCGCTGTCGACGTTCGCGCTGGCGGCGTTCGAGCTGCTCGACCGGGAGTCGCCGTCGTACGCGCTCGACATGGTCTCGATCGTCGAGTCGGTCCTCGACGACCCGCGCCAGATCCTGTCCGCCCAGCTGAAGAAGGCCAGGGGCGAGGCGGTCGCGGAGATGAAGGCCGACGGCATCGAGTACGAAGAGCGCATGGAGCGGCTGGCCGAGGTCATGTACCCGATGCCGCTGGAGGACCTGCTGCTCGGCGCGTACGAGACGTACCGGCACGGCCATCCGTGGGTCGGCGACTACACCGTCAGTCCCAAGTCCGTGGTGCGCGACATGTACGAGCGGGCCATGACGTTCGGCGACTACATCCAGTTCTACGAGCTGACCCGCTCCGAGGGCACGGTGCTGCGCTACCTGGCCGACGCCTACCGCACCCTGTCGCGCACGGTCCCCGAGCACCTCAAGACCGAGGACCTGGTCGACCTCATCGAGTGGCTCGGTGAGCTGGTCCGCCAGGTCGACTCGTCGCTGATCGACGAGTGGGAGAAGCTCACCAACCCGGCGGCGGCGCTGGAGGAGCAGGAGCAGCTCGAGACCAAGGTGCGGCCGGTCACCGCCAACCCGCGGGCCTTCCGCGTGCTGGTGCGCAACGCGATGTTCCGCCTGGTGGAGCTCTGCGCGCTGGAGAAGGAGGAGGAGCTGGGGGAGCTCGCCCCCGACGTCGACTGGGGCGCGGCGCTCGACGCCTACTACGACGAGCACGAGGAGATCCTCACCGACGCCGGCGCGCGCGGGCCCGCGCTGCTGCGCATCGAGGAGGAGAGCGGGCTGTGGAAGGTGCGCCAGACGATCAAGGATCCGGCCGGCGACGGCGACTGGGGCATCGACGCCCAGGTCGACCTGGCCGCCTCCGACGAGGAGGGCCGCGCGGTCCTGTACGTGACCGGCCTGAACCGCCTGTAGGGGTGACAAGCGGTGTGCCGGAACGGACTGGCAACGGACATCCCGGCACACGCCTGTCGATCTCAGTTTCGGGCGCGGAGCGTCAGGGTCGTGTCATGACCGTGTCCCGAGTTCGCGACATTCCCGAAATGATAAAGTTTGGCCGCAAATTTCGGCACAGCGAAGGGTGCAGCGGCGGGTGAACGACGAGGGGATCAGGCGCGTCCTGGGCCTGCTCTACCAGGACGAGACGTTGCGGACCTTCGCCGCCCTGGTGCTCGGCGAGGCCGGCGACCTGCCTCCGAAGGCGCTGCGCAAGCTGGAGGCCGGCGGCCTGGCCGCGCGCGACGACGGCGGCACGTGGCGGGCCACGCCGGAGCGCTTCCGCGAGCTGTTGCGCGCGCACGCCGAGCCGGCCGAGGAACTGAGCCCTGAGGAGCGGGTACTGCGCACGTTCCTGGTCGACGGCCGGCTGACGACCACGACGATGCGGCGCGACAAGCGACTGGTCGTGCTGCGCTACATCTCGCGGGTCTTCGAGCCCGGCGTGCGCTACCCGGAGAAGGACGTCAACGTGGCGCTGCGCGCCTTCCACGACGACTACGCCGCGCTTCGCCGCTACCTGGTGGACGAAGACCTGCTGTCCCGCGAGGGCAACGTCTACTGGCGCTCCGGCGGCCCGGTCGATCTCTGACCACCCCACGACGAGCGCCCGACCCGCGACCGGCCCCGCCGCACGGCGGCTCCATCCCGGCGCACGACGGAAGGCGCCCCGTCAGAGGGAGGTCAGGCGCGTGCGCAGGAGCGCGAGGTCGTCCAGGGACAGGCCGGCTTCCTGGAGGCAGGCCGCCGGTCCCCCGTAGCCGTCGTGGAGGTGGGCCGGCGTGGCGGCCGGCGTGGCGGCCGGCGTGGCGGCCGGCGTGGCGGCCGGCGTGGCGGCCATCGTGTCGGCCGTGACCTCGGCGAACAAGCGCCGTGAACGAGCCCGTGCCGGCTCGTCCCGCAGGGCGGCGAGGTGGTCGTCCTGGCGCAGGCAGGTGGCCGTGAGCGCGTAGTCGGCGGCGACCTCCCGCTCCGGCACGCCCGCCACGACCAACGCCAGCGCGGCCACCAGCCCCGTCCTGTCCTTGCCCGAGTGGCAGTGCACCACCACCGGCCCGGGCGGGGCGTACAGCGCACCACCACCGGCCCGGGCGGGGCGGGCGCGACGGCGGTCATCACCGCCGCGAACAACGGCGCGCCCCGGTCCAGGACGGCCCGATAGATCGCGGGCAGCGTCTCCCCCATCTCCTCCAGCACATCGTCCTCGTCCCGCAGCACGGGCAGGTGACACCACGGCGCGGAGCCCGCCAGCGGGCTGGGGTCGGCGGCGCACTCGGCGGCCAGCCGCAGGTCGGCGACGACGCCGAGCGTCACGCGCAGGTCGCGCAGCCGCCGCCCGAATGGCCCCGGTGTTGGTCCCCCGGGTGACGATCTCGCCGGTCCGACCCGGCTCCAGGACGGACGGTCGGCGCCGAGCTCCCCCGGGTCCACCCGAAAGTCACCAGCGGCGGCGCCTGCTCGCGGCTCTCCGACACGCGGAACATCAGGGCGGCGTGCGCCGGCACGGCCGGCTCGCCCTCGGAGGACGTGATCGCGCCGGTCCACAGGTCCTCGACCCGGTACCGGGCGTCGCCGAGCCGGGTGGAGAGGGTGGCGGCCCGGTCGCTCTCGTAGAACAGCACGATCGCCCGGTCACCGTTCTCCAGCGGCTTGGCCGGCACGTGATACCAGCCGTCGGACTTCACGAACCTGCCGTGGACACCCAGCCTGTCCGCCCCTTGCCGTGCAAGTGGTCGGCGAGCGCCTTGATGCCGCCGGAGAAGCGGCCGGGGTCGGGGGCGAGCGCGCCGTCGGAGCGCTGCGGTGCCTGCCGGCAGCCGTCGATGACGACGTACCGGTAGCCGAGCGGGGCGAGGGCGGCCTGGCGGAGCGCCGCCTCGCAGACCGAGCGGCCGAGCGCGCGGCTGCTCCAGCCCATGGGCGCGCCGGAGGCGGACTCCGCGGCGCTGGGTGACGCGACGAGGGGTCCAGCTGGGGGCATGGCGAGGAAGGTCGCCGCGGCCGTGATCACCTGTCAGGCCGGGTTGAGTGTCGGTTCGCCGGGCTCGATGACGAAAGAGCCGGAGGTGTAGGCGGGCGCGTACGGCTCGGTGATGCGGGACACCGAGCGGAAGTCGACCGTCATCTCCTGCTGGGTGAGCCGGGTGCGCACGTAGCCGCGGCGCCCGTTGAAGAACGTCACGTGCGGGTTCTCCCGCAGCAGGTTCCGCGTGTCGGGGTATTCGTCCAGGCCGTCGCCCTCGCTCGTCACGGACGTGGTGACCAGCTCGACGGCCACCGGCGGGGAGCCGGGGTCGCGGTGGTCGCGCCTGAGGTGGCCGGCCCAGTGCGCGTGCACGTCGCCGGTGAGCACGACGGCGTTGCGCTGATAGGCGCCGATGGCGGCCGCCAGGCGCTCGCGTGAGGCGACGTAGCCGTCCCAGCCCTCGTTCGAGTAGCCCTGGGCCGGGCCGTTCGCCCAGTCCATCTCCATGAGGAAGACCTGCTGGCCGAGCAGGTCCCAGGTGGCGCGCGAGTTCTTCAGCTCGCCGTCGAGCCAGGTCTCCTGCTCCTGGCCGAGGATGGTCCGGTTGGGCGCCAGGCGCTCCGCGCAGTCGGGGCCGATCGTACCGGTGCGGCCGGTGCAGGCGTACAGGTCGCGGTACTGGCGGGTGTCGAGCAGGTGCAGGTTGGCGACCGCGCCCCAGCGGATGCTCCGGTAGAGCCGCGCCGCCGCCCCGCGCGGCCGCTGGGCACGGCGCAGCGGCATGTTCTCGTAGTACGCGCGGAACGCCGCGGCCCTGCGCTGCCGGAACGGCGGGCCCGGCTCCGGGGCCGTCTCGCCGGCCCAGGCGTTGGCCACGTCGTGGTCGTCCCACACCACCGCCCAGGGGGCGACGGCGTGGGCGAGCTGCGTGTCGGGGTCGGCCTTGTGCTGGGCATGCCGCAGCCGGTACCCGGCCAGGTCGACGCACTCTCCCCCGGCCTGGTCGCGGACCGGGTGTCGGTAGTCGCCGTACTCGTAGACGTAGTCGCCGAGGAACGCGATCAGATCCGGCTCGTCCTCGGCCATCCTGCGGTACGCCGTGAACCACCCGGCCTGATAGTCGGCACACGACGCGAACGACAACGTCAACGGCGTGGAGCGGGTGCCCGGGAGGGGCGCGGTACGGGTACGCCCAACGGGCGAAATCTCCCCTTCGGCCCGAAACCGATAGAAGTACTCGGCCCCGGCGTCGAGCCCATCAAGCTCCACGTGCACGCTGTGCGCCCCCTCAGGCCGGGCGATCTCACAGCCGGAACGCACCACATGCCGAAAACACTCATCCCGCGCCACCTGCC
This sequence comes from Nonomuraea terrae, assembly GCF_044465245.1. Lineage (NCBI taxonomy): Bacteria > Bacillati > Actinomycetota > Actinomycetes > Streptosporangiales > Streptosporangiaceae > Nonomuraea > Nonomuraea terrae. Next base: position 220,759 of record NZ_JBITLL010000005.1, read on the forward strand.
ACTGAACCTCCACCGCCCGCCCCGGCATCCCACCGAGCCCGTCCGGCGCGAGCGGCTCCACAGCCAGCCGCGTCCACAACACCACCCCATCGGGCGCCGGCTCCCCCGAAGCCACCCCCAACCGGAACGGCTCAACCGACCGTCCCCGCCGCACCCCCGCCCGCGCAGGCGAAGCTCTCAGTACAGCGCCGACCCCCAAGCCGACGCCCCCAGCGAAAAGCACACGCCGACTGATCAACAGCTGTCCTCACATGACCGGGTACTGCCTTCCGCGCCAGCCTGACCTGCCGTTTCTTGCGAAAAGCAGGCACCGGAAGACGTCCTCCTGAAAATCCGATGAAGTCCGGGTGCTGATCCCGGCCCCCGTCGACACCCCACCCGCCTCAGCCGGCGCCGCCTACGGAGACGGCTCGGGGCGCGGGAGCCGGGCGGCGGGCCGTACTTCCTCCTGAACGGCCGTCCCGCAGCCCTTCGCTCAGCCGGGCGCGGACCGGACGCGGGCGCGGTACTCGCGGGGCGGCACGCCGTACGCCCGCCTGAAGGCGCGGCTGAAGTGGAACGGGCTGACGAAGCCGCAGGCGGCGGCCACCTGGCCGACGTCCATGTCGGTGATCTCCAGCAGGCTCGCCGCATGGCGGACGCGGGCCTGGCGTACGGCGTGCATGGGGGTCCGGCCGGTCTCCGCGGCGAAGAGGTGGGCGAACCGGGAGGGTGAGAGGGCGACCGCGCGGGCGAGGGAGGCGACCGAGTGCGGCGCGGCCGGGTCGGCGGCGATGAGGGTGAGCACGCGGCGGATCCGTTCGTCTCCCTCCTCGGGCGTGCCGGCGCGGGGCCGCGCCGAGGCCGTGGCCAGCACCACCACCTCCTCCACGGCCCCGAGCACCAGCTCGCGTGCGGCCCCGCCGCCGACCACGACCGGCACCCGTCCCCCACCCGCGTACGGCGCGCCATCCGAACCCACAGCGCCGGCCGACTCCAGGAAGTCCCGCCGGACCGACAAGCCGCCCGGCTTCCACGCGTCGGCCGGCTCCCGCTCGACGGGGATGCCCTCGGAGGAGCTGGGCCGCACGGACGGTGTGCCGGTCAGTGCACCGGGCGGGACGGAGGGCGTGGCCGGGGTCCAGTGGGCGTCGTGGTGGGCGCGGACGAAGGCGGCGGCGATCCGTTCGCGTACCGCCCGTGGTACGCCGCTCACCAGGTGACAGCCGCCCTCGCGAGCGTACGGCGCGAGCCAGGCCGTCCAGCTCGCCCGTGGCTGGAAGTGCACCCACCAGAACCGCCACCGCCGCGCCCCCGGCGCCACCCGGTAGTGCTGGGCCGCTCCCGACGCCAGCACCGCCAGATCACCCGGCCCCACCTCGAACGACGTCCCACCCTGCGTGATCCGCCCCGCCCCGGCCTCGGTCCACATCAGCAACCAGCTGGGCGACCCGTACGACCGGCGCGTGGCATAGCCGGCCGGCTTGTCGTAGTGGCCGAGGATCATCACCTCGGCAGCAGGAACAGACAGGTCCTCAGCGGTCACAGGCATACCGTCGCACGGACCGGCTGCCTAGCGTGAGAGTCATGAGGCTCAACGACTTCCACGACCAGGGGTACGCGCTGGTGCCCGGCCTGCTCCGCCCCGAGGAGGTGGCCGGGCTGCGCGACACGTTCATGGCGATCCACGCGGCGGGCCCGATCCCCGGCCACTTCACGCCGCAGCCGCAGGACCCCGGCCGGCCCTACGACGTGCTGCGCGAGTATCCGCGCATCATGCACCCCCACCAGGTCAGCGACGTGGCCCTGCGCTACCTGCTGGACGCCCGGATCGCCGCGATCCTGCGCGAGCTGCTGGGCGAGGAGCCGATAGCAGCCCAGAGCATGTTCTACTTCAAGCCGCCGGGCGCCAGGGGCCAGGCGCTGCACCAGGACAACTTCTACCTCCGGGTCGAGCCGGGCACGTGTGTGGCCGCCTGGGTGGCTCTCGACCGGGTCGACCGCGCCAACGGCGGCCTGGAGGTCGTGCCCGGCACCCACCTGATGGACCTGTTCTGCCCCGAGGAGGCCGACCAGGACGCCTCGTTCACCCGCGAGTACGTGCCGCCGCCGCCCGGTCTCGACCGCGTCCCCGTGGACATGGACCCCGGCGACGTGCTGTTCTTCAACGGCAGCCTGGTGCACGGCTCCGAGCCGAACACCACGGCCGACCGCTTCCGCCGCAGCTTCATCTGCCACTACGCGGGCCGCTCGGCCGAGCGCATCGCGGAGTACTACCCGACCCTCACGATGACCGGCGAGCCCGTACGGCTGGAGCCGGCGATCGGCGGCGGACCCTGCGGCACGGAGATCACCGGCCCGCACTAGGCGGCCGGCCGGCGACGCCGAGCCCGCCCGCACCACGGCGGAACCCACCAGCCCGTACCGCGACGAAGGCGGTCAGCCGCCGGAGACGTCCGACTCCGCGTCCTGGGGCACGCCACAATCCCACGGGTCGTCCAGCCACCCGTCGGGCAGGTGCACCTTGGCGCGTTCGCCCGACTTGCCGCGCGGCGTGTCGGTGTTCGGCGGCCACGGCTCGTCGCGCTCCAGCTTGTCCAGGCCCGCCCGCAGCCCGTCGAGCGAATCGGCCGTGGCCAGCTCACGCCGCAGCTCGCTCCCGACCGTGAACCCCTTCAAGTACCACCCGACGTGCTTGCGGAAGTCGGAGATGGCCGACTTCTCCGCGTCGAAGCACCCGGTCAGCCCCTCGGCGTGCCGGAACATCACGTCGGCGACCTCGCCGAGCGTCGGCCGGGCCCGCTCGGAGCTGCCGTTGAACGCGTTCTCCAGGTCGCGGAACAACCACGGCCGACCCAGGCACCCGCGGCCGACCACGACCCCGTCGCACCCGGTCTGCCGCACCATCCGGAGAGCGTCGTCGGCGCACCAGATGTCGCCGTTGCCCAGCACCGGGATCTCCTGCACGGTCTCCTTCAGCCGGGCGATGGCCTCCCAGTCCGCGACGCCGCCGTAGTGCTGCCGCGCCGTGCGCGCGTGCAGCGCGACGGCGGCGACGCCCTCCTCGGCCGCGATCCGCCCGGCGTCGAGGTAGGTCAGGTGGTCGTCGTCGATGCCCTTGCGCATCTTGATCGTCACGGGCAGCGGCCCCGCGTTCGCCACCGCCGCCCGCAGGATGCGCCGCAGCAGATTCCGCTTGTACGGCAGCGCCGAGCCGCCCCCGCGGCGCGTCACCTTGGGCACGGGGCAGCCGAAGTTGAGGTCGATGTGGTCGGCGAGGTCCTCCTCGACGATCATCCGGACCGCCCGGCCCACGACGTCGGGGGCGACGCCGTACAGCTGGATGCTCCGGGGCCGCTCGGACTCGGCGAACCGGATCATCCGCATCGTCTTGACGTTGCGCTCGACGAGTGCCCGTGTAGTGATCATCTCGCAGACGAACAACCCCGCGCCCTGCTCCCGGCACAGCACCCGGAACGGCGCGTTCGTGATGCCCGCCATGGGCGCGAGCACCACGGGCGGCCATACCTCGATCGGCCCAATCTTCACACGCTCAGTTGTAGCGCAGGTCAGCCGGGAACCGGTATTTCGCAGATAGGCTGGGAAGCGGCATCTTCACGGGAGGGGATGGATGCTTCTTCGCGTTCGCGTGGCGTTGCCCGACAGGCCGGGATCGCTGGCGCAGGTCACCAAGGTCCTGGGCGCGGCGGGCGCCGACATCACCCAGGTGACCGTCCTCGACCGGGGCGACGGCCGGGCGATGGACGACATCACGGTCTTCTGCCCGGAGAGCACGCCGCGCGAGGCCCTCGTCAAGAGCCTGCAGAGCGTCGACGAGGTCACGATCGAAGGCATCTGGACCACCCGCGAGGCCCCCGGCACCTACCCGGAGCTGGAGATACTCAAATACATCACCACAGCCGGCGACCGGGCGCTGACCACGCTGGTCGACTCGCTGCCGGTCCTGTTCAGCGCCGACTGGGCCGCCACCACCGCGGGCTCCCGCCTCGTGTACGCCAGCTGGCGCGCGCCGCGGGAGATCGCCGTCCCCGACGAGGTGCCGTCCCGCCCGGTGGCGATGACGCTCGACGACGGCCTCCACCTGATCCACGCGCCGCTGCCGCCGCTGGCCCTGTCGCTGTTCCTGGCCCGTTCGGAGGGCCCGGCGTTCCACCGCATCGAGGTCCACCGCCTCACCCGCATCCTCGAGATCTTCCTGAGCCTCCCGGCGACCGAGCGCAGCGTGGCCCGTCAGCTGCGTAAGTAGGCGCCTCGTCACCCTCGCGTGGCCGTGCGGTAAGCATCTGGTCGAAAAACCCGCTAGAGTAGGGCACGCAACAGCGCGGAAGTGGCTCAGGGGTAGAGCATCACCTTGCCAAGGTGAGGGTCGCGGGTTCGAATCCCGTCTTCCGCTCGGAGTGGGAAATGACTCGGTGGCGTGGCCGAGAGGCGAGGCAGCGGCCTGCAAAGCCGTCCACACGGGTTCAAATCCCGTCGCCACCTCCAAGGACGATTAGCTCAGCGGGAGAGCGCTTCCCTGACACGGAAGAGGTCACTGGTTCAATCCCAGTATCGTCCACCACCCGAAAGGCCCCGGCTCGAAGAGACCGGGGCCTTTCGCCGTCCTCGGGGGCGACCCAAAGGCAACCCGTACGCTTTGGGGTAATGTGTCACGTTTCACTCTGGGAAACGTGATCGACACGCGGCGGAAACTGATCATCTATACGTTCACGCGCAATTCCTGATTTCTCAAGGAGCGTGTGTGCTCACATCCCGCAGGACCCTCGCCGTCTTAACCAGCCTCGCGGTCACCGCCACTCTCACCATCGCCGTCACCACGCCACCCGCCGTCGCCAAGCCCAAGCCCGCCCTCGACCTCGAGACCCTCACAGGGGTGGAGGCCGTGGCGCTGATGGAGCGGGGACGGCTCACCTCCGTGGAGCTCACCCAGGCCTACATCGACCGGATCAACGCTCTCAACAAGCGGGGTCCAGGGCTGAACGCCGTGACGCAGCTCAACCGCGACGCGCTGAAGGAGGCCGCGCAGGCCGACCTGCGGCGCCGGCGCGGGCAGCCGCTGGGCCCGGCCGACGGGCTGCCCGTGCTGCTCAAGGACCTCATCGACGTCAAGGGCATGTACACCTCGGCGGGCAACTACTCGCTGCGGAACTCGTACCCGGCGACGGACGCGCCCGTCACCAGGAAGCTGCGCGAGAGCGGCGTGGTCATCCTGGGCAAGGTGGGCCTGTCGGAGTTCGCCAACAGTTTCGGCTCCCAGCCGTCCGGGTTCGGCAACCTCACCGGGCAGGTGCTGCACGGTCTCGACACCGACCAGAACCCGAGCGGCTCCTCCTCCGGCACGGGCACCGCCATGGCGGCGGCCATGTCCACGCTCGGCATCGGCACGGAGACGTCCGGCTCGATCATCAGCCCGTCCAACGCGCAGAGCCTGGTCGGGCTCCGGCCGACCGTGGGGCTGGTGCCGGCGGCCGGCATCGCGCCGATCCTCGCCTCGCAGGACACCGCGGGACCGATGACGCGTACGGTGTCGGACGCGGCGCTGACGCTGGCCTCGATCGCCGGGACCGACCCCGAGAACGACGCCGCGTACGCCGCGGTCTTCGGGCCCGACTACCTGGAGTCGGGGGTCGTCCCGCCGCCTCCGGCGGAGCTGCCCGACTACCTGAAGGCGCTGGACGCGAACTTCGTCCGGGGCAAGAAGATCGGCTACAACGGCAACCTCACGGAGGGCAGCCCGCTCAAGACGGCGTACGACGCGCTGGTGGCGGCGGGCGCGATCATGGTGCCGCGGCCGACGGTGGCGGTGGGAGAGATCCCGAGCCTGCCCTCCGGTTACGAGCAGCACAAGACGATCGACGAGTACTACGCGCGGCTCGGCCCGCAGGCGCCGATCAAGTCGCTGGCCGAGGAGGTGGCCGACAACCAGGCCAACGCCCACCAGGCCCTGAAGTACGGCAACAGCCGCCACCTCAGTGCCGTGGAGTCCGACATCACGTCCGGCGGGGCCAACGAGACGGCGTACCGGGAGAACCTGAAGGTCCGCAAGGCGGCCTACCACAAGGCCATCGACACGATGCTGACCTACCCCGGCTCCGACCCGGCGCAGCCGGCGGATCCGGTCATCGCGATCCTCGGCAGCGTGCCGAGCGGGGCGCAGGCGGGGTACCCCGCGATCACCGTCCCGATGGGATACAACGCCACGAACCGCCGCGCTCAGGCGGTGCAGGTGCACGGCGGCGCGTACGACGAGCTCGACCTGCTCGGCGTCGCGTACGTCATCGAGCGGGCCACCAGGCTGCGGCAGCCCGCCTCGCAGGTGAACCCGAGCATGTACCGGTGCGCGGCGACCGTGCCCGCGCCGCCGTACTCCAGGCGCGGTGCCTGCAACCCCGACTATGACGCCGTCATGAAGCTGATCGGCGGCAAGCCGGTGACGCTGCCGTTCTCGCTGGAGACGGAGTCGGCGCGGAGCCTGTCGGAGCGGCTGGCCGCCCGCACGCTCACCTCGGAGCAGCTCGTCAAGGCCTACCTCTACCGGATCGCCCTGACCAACGCCGAGGGCCCGGCCGTCCAGGCCGTACGCGCGATCAACAAGGACGCGGTCAAGGAGGCCCGGGCGCTCGACCGGGAGCGCGGCAGGAAGAAGACCCGGGTGGGGCCGCTGTACGGCGTGCCGGTGCTGCTCAACGACGGTTTCGACGTGGCCGGAATGGAGACCACGGGCGGCTCGATCGCGCTGCAGGACCACGAGCCGCGCCGCGACTCGACCGTGGTCGCCAAGCTGCGGCAGGCCGGGGCGATCATCCTCGGCAAGACCAACATCACCGAGCTGAACGGCCTCTTCGACACCGACCTGCCGGAAGGGTACTCCTCGCTCGGCGGCCAGGTGCTGCTGCCGTCCGACACCGACAAGACCCCGGCGGGCTCATCCGCCGGTTCGGCGGCGGCCACGGCAGCGGGGCTGGCGGCGTTCACCGTCGGCATGGAGTCCTCGACCGACACGGCGCAGCTGCTGGCACCGGCGGACGTGGCCGGCGTCGTCGGGCTGAAGCCCACGACGGGCCTGGTCAGCCGGGCCGGCGTGCTGCCGGTCGCCAGGTCGCAGGACACACCAGGCCCGATCGCCCGCACCGTGTACGACGCCGCGGGCGCGCTCACGGCGATGGCCGGGCCGGACCGGTCCGACCCGGCGACCGCGGACGCGCCGGTCAAGGACTACACCGCGGGGCTGTCGGACGACGCCCTGCGGGGTAAGCGGATCGCCGTCGTCGCCGGCGGGGCGGAGCCGTACCGGGCGATGGTCTCGGCCCTGGAGTCGCTCGGCGCCACCGCCACCCAGGTGGAGGTCGGCGCCCCGAGCCCGGACCCGGCGGGCGTGGTGCAGCGGGAGTTCGAGCGTGATCTGAACGCGTACCTGTCCGAAGGGCGCCGCGGCGCCGGCTCACTGCGGGAGATCATCGACTACAACGCCGCCAACCCCGTGGAGGGACTGAAGTACCAGCAGGCTCAGCTGATCGAGGCCGAGGCCGTCGACCTGTCCGACCCTGCCACCGCCGAGGCCTACCGGACCGACCTGGAGGCGGGACGGGCGTCCACGCGGGCGCTGATCGACGGCATCCTGACCAACGGCACCCCGGAGCCGTCGGACGACTTCGACGCCGTCATGGTGCCGAGCGGCGACGCCCTCGTCGGCCACGCCGACCGGGCGGGCTACCCGGCGCTGACGATCCCCGCCGGGTACGGCGCGACGACCACCTCGGCCGGCCGCAACCCGGTCGGTGTCACGTTCGTCGGCACGGCGTACAGCGAGGCCACCCTCCTCGCCGGCGCCTACGCCCTGGAGCAGGCGACCGGCGTCCGCCAGGCGCCGAGCCACACCAACCCCAGCATGTGGCGCTGCGTGCCCGGCAGCGCCTTCTTCACCGGCGAGTTCTGCCACCCGGGTGACCGTCTCCTGACGGAATCCCGGCGCTGACACCGGTCGGCCCGCGCCTCCTCCTCCGCGAGGCGCGGGCCTTTTCACTGCCCGGCCAGTCCGGTGTGGGCGACGCCGCGGATGATCTGCCGCTGGAAGAGCACGAACACCACCAGCAGCGGCAGGCCGGCCAGCACCACCGAGGCCATGATCTGCGCGTAACGCAGGCCGAAGGTGCCCTGCACGACGTTGGCCAGGCCCACCGGCAGGGTCATCGTGTTCGGGTCGGTGGAGACGAGGAACGGCCACAGGAAGTTGTTCCACGTGCTGATGAACGTGAAGATCGACACCGCCCCCAGCACCGGCCGCGACAGCGGCAGCACGATCTGGAAGAACACCCGCCAGCGGCCGGCGCCGTCCACGAACGCCGCCTGCTCCAGCTCGGCCGGCACGTCCTGGAAGAACTTGAACAGGATGTAGACGATCAGCGGCGCGGCCACCTGCGGCAGGATGATCGCCCACCAGGTGTCCACCAGGCCGAACGACACCATCTCGGCGAACAGCGGCGCGATCAGCACCTGCGGCGGCACCATGATCCCGGCCAGGACGAGCCCGAGCAGCACCCGCTGCCCCTTGAACTGCGTGCGCGCGAACCCGTACGCGGCCATCGCCGAGAACAGCACGGTCATGAACGTCACCACGAGAGCCGTGACGGTCGAGTTGATCGCCCACTTGACGATGCCGCCGGTGCCGAGGACCAGCGCGTACGCGTCGAAGGTGATCTCGCTGCCGATCCACTCCAGCGGGAGCTTCGTGGTCTCCGACTCGGGCTTGAGCGACGTCGCCACCGCCCAGGCGAGCGGCGCCAGCCACAGGACCGCCAGTGCCAGCGTCACCACGAGCAGGACGAGTTGGCTGATGCTGAACCGCTTGGTCACGACGCGGCCTCCTCGCGCTTGCGGAACAGCCGGAGCTGCGCCAGGGACACGATGACGATGATGACGAACAGGATGTACGACACGGCCGAGGCGTAGCCGACGCGATAGCCGGTGAAGCCGACGTCGTAGGCGTACTCGATGATCGGGCGGGTGGCGTCCTCGGGGCCGCCGCCGGTCATCAGGTAGATCTGGTCGAAGACCTTCAGCGAGGCGACGAGCTGCAGCACCACGATGAGGGCGGTGGTGCGGCGCAGCAGCGGCAGGGTGATCGAGCGGAGTTTGTCCCAGGCGGTGGCTCCGTCGATGGCGGCGGCCTCGTACAGGTGCTGGGGGATGGACTGCAGGGCGGCGAGGTAGAGCAGGAAGTTGAAGCCGACCGTCCACCAGACCGTGGTCAGCACCACCGACCACATGGCCACCGAGGGATCGCCGAGCCACAGGACGTCGGTGCCGAGCGTGCCGTTCAGCAGGCCGAAGTCGGGCGGGTAGATCATCTGCAGCCACAGCAGCGACACCACGGCCGACGGCAGCAGGAACGGCCCGAAGAACGACAGCCGCCACAGCCACTGCATGAAGCGCAGGTTGTGCACCAGCAGCGCGAACACCAGGCCGAGGAAGACCAGCGGGATGGTGCTCAGCACGGTGAAGACCAGCGTGTTCCACAACGAGCGCCACATGCGCGGGTCGGAGAAGGCCTCCGCGTAGTTGTCGAACCCCACGAAACGGTCGTTGCCGCCGGCGATGTTGACGCTGGAGAAGCTCATCTGCAGGCCGAGCAGGGTCGGCCAGATCAGGAAGAGCGCGTAGACGACGAGGAAGGGGGCCACGAACAGCAGCCCGTGCTGGGTCCAGCCGCGCCGCACCTTGGCCTTGGCGACGGGGGCGGCGGTCGCGGGGGCCGCGACGGTGGTGGTCATCATCGCTCCTCGTCGGGGAAGGGGTTCGGGGCCGACAGCAGCCGGGTCAGCGACGCCTTGGCGGCGGCCAGCCCCTCTTCCGGCGTGCGCTCGCCGGAGATCACCGGCGAGAACGCCTCGCCGAACTCGATCCACATCCGCGAGGCCGACCCGGCGAACCACACCTGCGGGTCGAGCGCGACCTCGGTGATGACCGTGCGGTACTCCGACTGCGGCTGCAGCGCCAGGTACTCCGGCCGCTCCAGCGCCGGCAGGTACGCGGGCACGTGCCCGGCCACGGCCCAGTCGGCGCTGTTCTTCACGATGTGGGCGATGAACCGGTACGTGGCCCGCTCCACCTCGGGGTCACGGTCGCGCTGGTGCGGCAGCACGAACGCGTGGCAGTCGGCCTGCGCCTGGTGGCCGCCGAAGACGCTGGGGAAGCGCGTCATGCTGAACGGCGTCCCGCGTTCCTTCAGGCCGGCGATCTCCCAGTCGCCGTTCCACAGGAAGGCCGCCTGGCCGTTGGTGAAGTTGGCGACGGAGGCGCCGTAGTCGGTGCGCCAGTCGCACAGCCCCTCCTGCCCGAGCCGGGCCATGAGCCGCAGCGCCTCCAGCGCCTTGGCGTCGTCGATGGTGATCCGGGTGCCGTCCTCCGACAGCAGGGTGCCGCCGCTCTGCGGGTAGAGCGACCACCACACGCGCCAGGGGCCGACGGTGCCGAGGCCGAGCGCGTCGAAGGCGAGCGGCGGGCGGCCGCCCATGACTTTCTTGGCCTCGGTGAGCATGGCGATCAGTTCGTCGACGCCGGTCGTGGGGCGCAGCTTGCCGTCCGGCCCCAACAGCCCGGCCCTGCCGCAGATGTCGGTGTTGTAGTACTGCACCATCGGGTGGGCGTCGAACGGGATCGCGTACAGGACGCCGTCGATGTGAGCGCGCTCCCAGATGGGCGGGCTGAAGTCGGCGCCCCGCAGCCCGGCCTCCTCCATGAGCGTGACGTCGATCGGGTCGAGGATCTGGCCGGCGCCGATCCCGGCGAGCCGGGCCAGGTGGAAGGTGGCCAGGTCGGGCGAGCGCCCGCCGGAGCCGGCCATCGCGATCTTCGTGTAGTACGGCTCGCCCCAGGCGAGCACGTTCTCCTCGACGAAGACATCGGGGTTGTCGCGGGCGAACGCTCCGACCATCTCCTTCATGACGAGGCCGTCGCTCGCACCGAGGAAATGCCAGTACTGGACGTGGGTCTTTGAGGAGCCGAGACCGACGGGGAGGGCGCAGCCCGTGGCGGCGGCGCCGAGCAGAGCGAGGCTGCCGCCGAGGAGGTGCCGGCGGGAGATGTCAGGGGGATCGTGCACGGGGGCCTCTTCCTTCACCGAGCTATCGCTTGGTCATTTCTCGCTAACGTCAGAGGGATCTCAGGGCAGGCGTGAATGGGGCCTGTCGCTGCGGCGCGACGGCCGACATGGCGAACGTCCGGGTCACGGACGCGCCGCTCGAAGGCCCGGCGTTTCGCCGGGGTTACCCGAGTGTTAGCGGTAACACACTGACTGTCAAGAGTCCGCGAACCTGCGATCGCACACCTCTTGACCGGTCCGGGTGATAACGCTAACAATCTGGTTCACGCCCCCGCAGACCAGGAGTCGCCTCGTGCACCAGGCCAAGCTCACGCTCGATCCCGCGTTCACGATCGCACCGGTACGCCGGCGGACCTTCGGCACGTTCGTCGAGCACCTCGGACGATGCGTATACACCGGCATCTACGAGCCGGGCCACCCGACGGCCGACGAGGACGGCTTCCGCCGTGACGTGCTCGACCTCACCAGGGAGCTCGGCGTGTCCGTCGTCCGCTACCCGGGCGGCAACTTCGTCTCCGGCTACCGGTGGGAGGACGGCATCGGCCCGGTCTCACAGCGGCCCCGCCGGCTCGACCTCGCCTGGCACAGCACCGAGACGAACGAGGTCGGCGTCGACGAGTTCGTCCGCTGGTGCCGCAAGGCCGGCGTCGAGCCCATGATGGCCGTCAATCTCGGCACGCGCGGCATCGCCGAGGCCCTGGACCTGCTCGAATACTGCAACCATCCGTCCGGCACCGCGCTGTCCGACCTGCGCGTCGCGGGCGGCTCGAAGGAGCCGCACGGCATCCGCATGTGGTGCCTGGGCAACGAGCTGGACGGCCCCTGGCAGACCGGCCACAAGACCGCCCACGAGTACGGCCGGCTGGCCGCCGAGACCGCCCGCGCCATGCGCACGATCGACCCAGCGCTGGAGCTGGTCGCCTGCGGCAGCTCCGGCTCCGGCATGCCGACCTTCGGCGCGTGGGAGGCCACGGTGCTGGAGGAGGCGTACGACGTGGTCGACTACATCTCCTGCCACGCCTACTACCAGGAGCACGACGGCGACCTCGGCAGCTTCCTGGCCTGCTCGACCGACATGGAGTACTTCATCCGTTCCGTCGTGGCCACCGCCGACTCCGTCGGGGCCCGGCTGAAGTCGCGCAAGCGGATCGACGTCTCCTTCGACGAGTGGAACATCTGGTACCAGACGCGCAACCGCGACGCCGAGCCGCTGACGGACTGGCCGGTCGCGCCGCGGCTGCTGGAGGACCAGTACCACCTGGCCGACGCGGTGGCGTTCGGCGGCCTGCTGATCACGCTGCTGCGCAACAGCGACCGGGTGACCGCCGCGTGCCTGGCCCAGCTGGTGAACGTGATCGCGCCGATCATGACGGAGCCGGGCGGGCGGGTGTGGCGGCAGAGCACGTTCCACCCGTTCGCGCAGGCCTCCCGGCACGCGGCCGGCGACGTGCTGCGGGTCGAGCCGGTCACGCCGTCGTACGAGACCAAGGCGTACGGCGAGGTGCCGGTGATGGACGCGGTGGCCACGCACGGCGAGGACGGCACGACGGTGTTCGCGGTGAACCGCTCGGCGGACCGGCCGGTGTCGCTGGAGATCGACGCGCGGGCGCTCGGCGGCGTGCGCGTGGTCGAGGCCACCACGCTGACCGACCCGGACGTCTACGCCCGCAACACCGCCGACGAGCCCGACCGGATCGCGCCCCGGGCGAACCCCGACGTCGAGGCCGACCCGCTGCGCGTCCTGCTGCCCCCGGTCTCCTGGAACGTGATCAGACTCGCGTGACGGTGCCGCTGGTCAGGCCCGCCTGATGGTGCTCTCGCGGACGACGAGCTCCGGCTGGACCAGGACGCGGGCCTGCGGCCCGGCGCCCGCCATCCGGTCCAGCAGCAGCCGGAAGGCGTGCCGGCCGACCTCGCGGAAGTCCTGCCGGACGGTGGTGAGCGGCGGCCAGAAGTAGGCGGACTCGGGGATGTCGTCGAACCCGGCCACGCTGACGTCCTCGGGCACCCGCCGACCGGCCTCGCGCAGCGCGCGCAGCACGCCGAGTGCCATCTGGTCGTTGGCCGCGAACACGGCGGTGACCCCGGCGTCCTCGGCCAGGCGGCGGCCCAGCTCGTAGCCCGAGCGCGAGCTCCAGTCGCCGCGCAGCACCTCGGGCACCGGCCGGCCGGCGGACTCCAGGACGTCGCGCCAGCCGTCGATGCGGCCGTTGGCGTCGAGCCAGTCGGCCGGTCCCGCGACGTGCAGGACGCTCTCGTGGCCGAGGTCGAGCAGGTGGCGGGTGACGAGGGCGGCGCCCGCGCGCTGGTCGACCTTGGCCACCGGCACCGGGATGTCGTCGCCGGCGTCGACGGCGACGACCGGCATCTCGGACGGCAGGTGGCGCAGCCCGTCGGCGGCCGACTCGTGCGGGGCGACGATGATCACACCGTCGACCGACTGGGTGCGCAGCCGCCCCACGCCCTCCTCCATCGAACGGCGGGTGAGGGAGCCGAGGCTGACGATGCTGACGTTGTAGCCCGCCTGCCGGGCGGCCTGCTCGATGCAGTAGAGCATGGTCGCCGGGCCGTAGAGCGTGGTGTCGATGCTGACCACGCCGAGCACGCCGGAGCGGCCGGTGACGAGCTGGCGGGCGGCCTGGTTGGGCCGGTAGTCGAGCTCGCGCACGGCGGCCAGCACCCGGGCCCTGGTCTCGGCGCGTACGAGGTCGGGCGCGTTGAGCACCCGGGAGACGGTCATGGTGGAGACGCCGGCGCGGGCGGCGACGTCCATGAGCACCGCAGGCCGACTGGCTTTCGGTTTCACCGCGAGCTCACCCCCTCAGCGGAAACGCTAACAGGAGCTGGGACCAACCGCTCGGGCATTAACCGCCGTCGCCCGGGTGGACCAGGAGGACGAACGTGCGGGCGTAGGAGACGCCCGCGGCCGGGCGGGGCCAGTCGAGGGCGGCCAGCACCCGGGAGGCGGCCTCGTGGCAGGCGCCGCCGACCCGGACCTCGGCCGTCTCGGCGCCCTCCCCGCCGCCGAAGAACACCTTGACGCCGATCAGGTGCTCGCGGTCGAACGCGCCCTGCAGCGCCGGGGCGAGACGCGGCAGCAGCACGTGCTGGACGGCCCAGCGCTGCACCGCGTCGTGGTGGTCGCCGGTGCCCCAGCCGGTGATGCCGCCGTGGATCGCGTGCCATCCGGGGAGGCCGTCGGGGTCGCCGGGAGCGAAGTGGGCGGCGTGCGTGCCGTCCTGGACGAGGAGTTCGAGCAGCGCGCTGCCGGTGGTGTCCAGCCATGAGCGGACGGCCCGGCCGACGGCCTCCTCGACGGTGGCGCCGTACCCGGAGGTGCAGTCGCTGATCGTGGTCTCGGCGGGGCGTTCGGCGTTGAGCACGAAGTCGAGGTCGAGGTGGGCCGGGTGGCCGGTGTGGTCGGCGCCGAGCAGCACCGCGAGCGTGCCCGGTCCCTTGGCCATGCCGTCGCGGACCTCCCAGGGCTTGCCCATGGCCGCGCTGAGGCGTTCGGCGACCATGCCGAGCACCACGTCGTCCGCGAGCCGCTGACCGTCCATGCTCCCACTCCTTGATCGGATCCCGCCGTCGGCCAGACTATCCGACCTTGATCATCGCGACGGCGATCCTGGAGGGCGAGGTCCGAGAGACCCGCCTCGGCATGAACGGGCAGGGGCTCGGCGCCGAGCCGGAGCGGTGACCCGCGAGAGCTGCTGGTCTCTCGGCCTGGAGGGGGAGCCGCGGATGCTCCGGTACGGTGAGCAGTCAGTCCCGCGCCTGGGGGTACCTCACGTGAAGATCCGTTACATGCTGCTGCACGCGTACGGGACGGGCGGCACGATCCGCACCGTGATCGGCCAGGCCAACGCGATGGCCGCCGCCGGACACGACGTCGAGCTGGTCAGCGTGGTGCGGCGGCGCGACGCGCCCCAGTTCGCGCCCGATCCCGGCGTCACGCTGACCACGCTGGTGGACGAGCGCGGCGGCCGGCGGCCCGACTCCGTCGCCCGCCGAATGTGGCGCCGGATGCGCGGGAAGGTCGTGCCGAAGGGCGAGTTCGCGGCCGGCTACTTCACCGAGCGGGTGGAGCGGGCCACGATGCGCTACGTCGCGGGTCTGCGTGACGGCATCCTGGTGACCACCCGGCCGGCGCTGAACCTGATCTCCGCCCGCCGTGCGCCGGCGTCGGTGATCCGGGTCGCCCAGGAGCACATGAACCTGTCGGCCTACCCGGTGACCATCCGCAGGGAGATCGCCCGTCACTACGGCAGCTTCGACGCTGTCACGGTGCTGACGCGCGGCAACCGGGCGGAGTACGAGCAGTTGCTGCCCGGCACGCCGGTCGTGCACATCCCGAACGCCGTCCCGAGGACCCGCGGAATGCGCTCACAGCAGGTGAACCCCGTGGTCGTCGCGGCCGGGCGGCTGGTGCCGCAGAAGGGGTTCGACCTGCTCATCAAGGCGTTCGCGCAGGTGGTGGCCGAGCATCCGGAGTGGCGGCTGCGTGTCTTCGGCACCGGCCCGCGCCGGGGCGAGCTGGCCGGGCTGGTCCAGCGGCACGGGCTCGGGCGACACGTGTCGCTGCCCGGCCGCACCCGGCGGCTGGAGCAGGAGATGGCCGGGGCGTCGGTGTACGCGCTGAGCTCGCGGTTCGAGGGGCTGCCGATGGTGATGATCGAGGCGATGGCGCACGCGCTGCCCGTGGTGGCGTTCGACTGTCCGACGGGGCCCGGTGACGTGCTGACCGACGGCGTGGACGGGGTGCTCGTGCCGCCCGGGGACGTGGACGGGCTGGCGGCGGCGCTCAACCGGGTCATCGCGGACCGGGAGCTGCGGGTGCGCCTGGGGGCGGCGGCGGCCGAGACGGCGAAGCTTTACGCCGCGGAACGGGTGATGCCGCTGTGGGAGCAGTTGTTCACTGATTTGTTTCGTGATCGTCGTGTATCACGTGACTCATGGCACTCAGGGTGATTACTAACCAGATTTGCGGCATATTTGGCTAAAAGATTTACTCTTTTCCGTTTTGCCTGGTCTGTCAGGGTTTTCGGGGTTGCGAGTCAGGATATTTCGGACATTTCGCCAACATCTCCCCAAGATGCGCGGCACTCTGAACCGCATGCGTAACCGGAAAGCTTTTACGACAGCCGCGGCAGGCGCCCTTGCTCTGGTCACGGGGCTCACGGGACCCGCGTATGCACAGGCGACCACCGCCACCACCGCTGCCGCCGCTCCCCTGTCGGCGACCGACTCCCCCACCGTGTACGGCAAGGCCGCGTACCTGATGGACGCCGCGTCGGGCGACGTGTTGTTCGAGAAGGCCGGCACCGAGCGGATGCCGATCGCGAGCCTGACCAAGACCATGACGGCGTACGTCGTGCTGAAGACCGCCAAGCCGACCGACGTGGTGCGGATCGAGCGGGAGGACGTGAAGTACGCCGTGGACGGCGGCGGCACCACCGCGAACCTGCGCCCCGGCGACCGCATCACGGTCGGCCAGCTCCTCTACGGCCTCCTGCTCCCCTCCGGCGCCGACGCCGCTCACGCCCTCGCCCGCACGTACGGGCCCGGCGTGCCCGGGTTCGTGGCCAAGATGAACGCCACGGCCCGCGAACTCGGCATGAACGACACCCAGTACGTCAACGCCGACGGCCTGCCCATGCCGGGCAGCGACGGCTACTCCACCGCCAGGGACCAGGCGGTACTGGCCGCCAAGGCGCTGCAGGTGCCGCTGATCAAGGAGGTCGCCGGCACCCGGTTCCACCGCCTGCCGGCCGGTGACGGGCACCGTTCGTACAGCTGGCGCAACACCAACCGGCTGCTCGGCACGTCCGGCGCGGTGGGGCTGAAGACGGGCTTCACCAGAGCGGCGGGCTACTGCCTGGCGTTCGCGGGCGAGTCGCGCGGGCGGCTGCTGGTCGGCGTGCTGCTCGACGAGTCGGTCTCCAGCCGGCGCTTCTCGACGGCCGGGAACCTGCTGTCGTGGGGTGCTTCCATCCACCAGGACCTCTAGCGCCCTCTAGCGCCCGTGTGATCGTTCGGACTATTTTGTCCTGACATGAGGCTTCGCATCGCGTGGGGCACGCTGTCAGCGGCGCTCGTCCTCGCCGCTCCGCTGCCCGCACATGCCGGGCCGCAGCCCAAGCTCGGCTGGGAGGCCCAGCACACCGGGGCGAGCGCGCGCCTGCGCGGCCTCGCGCCCGTCAGCCGGGACGTCGCGTGGGCCTCCGGCTCCGGAGGCACCGTCCTGCGCACCGAGGACGGCGGATGGAACTGGCAGGACGTCTCCCCGCCCGGCGCGTCCGCCCTGGACTTCCGCGACATCGAGGCGTTCGACGCGGACAACGCCGTCGCGTTGTCCATCGGGGCGGGCCCCGACTCGCGCGTCTACCGGACGGACGACGGCGGGCGCACCTGGACGGAGGTGTTCAGGAACGACGAGCCGCAGGCGTTCTACGACTGCGTGGCGTTCTTCGACCGGCGACACGGGCTGGCGATGAGCGACCCTGTGGACGGCAGGTTCCGCATCCTGGCCACCGACGACGCGGGCTGGACGTGGCGGGTGCTGCCCGCCACCGGGATGCCGCCGGCGCTGCGGGGCGAGGCCGGGTTCGCGGCCGGCGGGCAGTGTCTGGCGACGGCCGGCGGGCGGGACGCGTGGCTGGCCACCGGAGGGGCGGAGCGCTCGCGGGTGTTCCACTCCTCCGACCGGGGCCGTACGTGGACGGTGTCCGGCACGCCGATCCCGGCGGACGACCCGGCGCGCGGCGTCTTCGGGCTCGCCTTCCGCGACCCGCGCCACGGCCTCGCGGTCGGCGGCGACTTCCGCGCCGACCAGCCTTCGCCCACGGCGGCGGCGGTGACCGGGGACGGCGGAGCCACCTGGCAGCCGGCCGACGCGCCTCCCCCCGCGTACCGCTCGGGCGTCGCCTGGCTGCCCCACCTGCCTTCGGCCGCCGTCGCCGTCGGGCCCTCGGGAAGCGACGTGACGTACACGGGCGGGCGGAGCTGGCAGACGTTCGACACCGGGTCGTACGACACGGTGTCGTGCGCGCGCGACGGATCCTGCTGGGCCTCCGGCGAACAGGGCCGACTCGCCCGCCTCACCATCACCCCGGCCGCAGCCGTCCGCCGCGCCTGACCGGCGGCGCGCGCGTCAGCGCACGCCGCGTGGGCGGAACTGGATGCTGATGCGGGGGCCGGACGGGCGGGTCGTCTTCGGGACGGCGTGCTCCCACGTGCGCTGGCAGCTGCCGCCCATCACGATGAGGTCGCCGTGGCCGAGGTCGCGCCGGATCGAGGGGCCGCCGCCGCGCGGCCGGAGCAGCAGCGGGCGGGGGCTGCCGACCGAGAGGATCGCGACCATGGTGTCCTCGGCGCTGCCCCGCCCGATGGTGTCGCCGTGCCAGGCCACGCTGTCGCGGCCGTCGCGGTAGAAACAGAGCCCGGCCGTCCGGAACGGCTCGCCCAGCTCCTGGCCGTAGTGGGCGTCGAGCGCCCGCCTGGCGTCGTCGAGCACCGGCTCGGGCAGGGTCTCGCCCTCGTCGTAGAACTTCAGCAGCCGGGGCACGTCGACGACCCTGTCGTACATCCGCCGCCGCTCGGCCCGCCACGGCACGGTCCCGGCCAGCCGTTCGAACAGGATGTCGGCGCCCGTCAGCCAGCCCGGCCGCAGGTCGATCCAGGCGCCCCGGCCGAGGTGGGTGCGCCGGACGGTGCCGCCGAGCGGCCCGAGCCGTGACTCCTCGTCAAGATCGAGCAAAGATGCTTGGAACGCGGCTGTCATGATGCCGAGTGTACGCCAGTCTTCAAACATCCATTCGAGTGTGTCTCCTCAGGAGACGGAACGCCCCAGGTACGCGGCCAGCCGGTCGGCATGGGTCGCGCCGGGCCGCGGCTCCTGCCCCGGGGCGAACGAGCCGCCCGGCGTACGCGCCTGGTCTGTCGCCTCCCACTCGTGTAACGTCTTTCTCGTGTTACGCCGTTACATGACCGGCGCAGTGGCCGCCCGCACCGGGGACGAGATGTCGGGACCGGCGCTGCTCGTCACGGGGCTGGCCGTCACGGGGTCGCCCGTGCTCGCGTCGTGGCTGCTGTCCGGGCTGACCGTGTCGGCCGCCGTCGGAGGGCCGCTCCTCGGTGTCCTGATCGACCGATCGCGCCGTCCGGGCCGGCTGCTGGCGTACTGCCTGGCCGGGTACGCGGCCGGCCTCCTGCTGGTGCTGGTCGGGTTCGGCCGGGTGCCGGACGCGGCCCTGATCGCCCTGGCGGTCGCCACCGGCCTGCTGGGCCCGGCGCTCACGGGCGGCTGGACGGCGCAACTCCCCCTGGTCGCCGGGCCGGAGCGGCTCGGCCGGGCCACGGCCCTGGACTCCATGAGCTACAACGCGGCCGGCCTGGCCGGACCCGCCCTGGTGGGGGTGGTCGCCGCGGTGGGGGGCAACGCGGCGGTCCTCCCGATGTGCGCCGTTTTCCTGCTCGCCGCATCACCCGCCGCCTGGACCCTTCCTGTCCGCGGGCAGGACGCCGAAGGCATGACCCGTAACCCCGTGCGGGACGTCGCGCCGGATGACCGAGGAGGCGGTCACGAGGAGTTCCGCGACGGTGAAGGCGCGGTGCGGGGGCTTGTGCGGGAAGTGCGGGAGGGGTTCACGGTCATCGTCAGGAACGGTGCGCTTCGACGGGCGACGGTCGGGTCCATGGTGTCGTGTGCCGGGCTGCCCATGCTGGTCGTCGCGGCGCCGGTGCTGGGGATCAGGCTCGCCGGGGAGAGCGGTTACGGCACGCTGCTGCTGGCCGTGGCCTCGGCGTGCGGGCTTGCGGTCAACGCCGTACTGGCCGCTCACCAGCGGCGGGTGCGGCGCTGGGACGTGGTGCAGGCGGGCGGGACCGCGGTGCTCGGCGTCGGGATGGCGCTGGCGGCGGTGGCGGACGCGTTCTGGATCGCCGTGGTCGCCGCCGCCGTCGTGGGCGCCGGCGAGGGGCCCCAGCTGACGGCGTTGTTCGCCGTGCGCCACCGTGAGGCGCCCGCCCGGCTGCGCGGCCAGGTGTTCACCACGGGTGCCAGCCTCAAGATCACCTCGTTCGCGCTCGGCTCGGCGCTGGCCGGGCCGCTGGCGGCGTACTCGACGGGAGCCGCCCTTGCCGCCGGCGCGGCCCTGCAGGTTGCGGCCGTCGCCGCACTCCTGCCCCGACGCGTGTCCTCCCCGCACGGTGACCGCCCGAACGAGAAGGAAGCACCACAGCGCAGACCATGAGGGGTCGGCCACCGGGCAGATGCGGGACGTGTGGCACAACCTGGGCAGCCCGGCCCCGTCGCCACGGCGGTTGCCGGACTGACGCGGGGAATGAAGGGGTGAGGCGGTACCCGGCGTCCCGGCATACGCTTCTTGGGTGAAGGTTCACTCGACCAAGGCGATGGCCGCACGAGCCGTCGACCTGTGCGTGGCGTTGCTGCACGAGGAGCCGTCGATCGAGTCGGTGACGCGCATCCTGCGCGAGCACGGCGAGAGCGGAGACTTCGGTCTGGGCGAGGACGACGTGACGCAGATGCGCGCGGCGGCGGCCCGCCTGCGCGAGGTGCTGGCCGCACCCGACGCCGACCAGGCGGCGGCGCTGCTGAACGAACTGCTCGCCAGAGCCGCTCGCGCGCCCCGGCTGACCAGCCACGGGGGCACGACCACCTGGCATCTGCACGTCGACAGCCGCGACGAAGCGCCGTGGGCGGAGTGGTTCCTCGCCTCGTCGGCGATGGCACTGGCGGTGCTGCTGGCCGACTACCAGCGGGTGCCCGGCGGACTGTGCGCGTCGGCCGGCTGCCGCCGGCCGTACATGGACTTCGGGGGCGGCAGCCCGCGCCGCTACTGCAGCGCCCGCTGCGCCACCCGCGAACGCGTCGCCGCCCACCGCTCCCGCACCCACTGAGGGCCCGGGACCACACCCGCCGTCAACCGCCTCCGGCTCCGGCTCGCAGGTGAGCTGTCAGGCAGGCTCGAACTCCAGTGCCCTGCCCAACGTCCGGCGCACCGGGGACTGCCGCACCCGTTCGGCCACCGCTTGGTACTGGGCCTCGTCCACCGGCGGGTCCAGGACGAGCTCGTAACGGAAGCGCGTGACCGCCTCCTGGCGGTCCAGCGTCACCACGACGCTCACCCCGGTGTCGGTCAGGCCCATGTCCACCAGCGCCATCCGGGCCGAGATGGTCATGCACGTGGCCAGCGCCGCCTCCAGCAGTTCGTGCGGTCGCGGACCCGACGAGCCACCCACACCGTTCTTGACGGTGTCCGCCGACGCCGTGTTCCGCCCCGCGCGGAACCTGACCTGATACGGCGCTGTCAGCGCCCGTGCTTCCACCATGGCCGGTTCCTCCCGATCGGTGTCGACTCGTAGAAGGTACCTGACTGTCCAGGAGATGAGAAGGCTGTCTCATTGTTCGGACATCAAGGGCCTCGGAGTTCGGTGAGGAGGGTGGCCAGGCGGTTCATGGAGTCTCGGCCGCCCCTTGCCCCGTTCGCGCGGACGATGGCGTCGCGGGCCTCCACCGACCGGTGCACCGACTGGGCGACGTACCGGGTGGCGCCGTCCACCGGGGTCAGGGTGACCGTTTCCAGGGCGACGTCGCCGGGCGTGCCCTCGTACTCCCACGTGCGCACGAACCGCTCCGGCGGCACGACGGCGTGGTAGACGCCGCCGAAGGCGTACTCCCGGCCGTCGGCGTCGATGTTGACGAAGCGCCAGCGACCGCCGGGCCGGACCTCCATGAGGTCGACGCGGGTGGCCAGGAAGGTCGGCCCCCACCAGCGCGGGATCAGCTGCGGGTCGGTGACCACCCGGAAAACGACGTCGGGCGGCGCGTCGAAGAGATGGATCATGATGATGTCCTGCCGGCCCGGTTCGATGACGAACTCGGTCTCAGCCCTGCTCATGCCTGCTCCTGTCCTTGTCGCTCTGAACGCGCCGGATCTCCCGCTCCAGGCGGTCGAAGCGGTCACTCCAGTGCGCCCGGTAGCGGTCGATCCACGCGGAGGCCGTCTCCAGCGGGGCGCTCTCCAGACGGCAGGGACGCCACTGGGCGTCGCGGCCCCGGGTGATCAGCCCCGCGCGTTCCAGCACCTTGAGGTGTTTGGAGACGGCCTGGAGGCTCATGTCGAACGGCTCGGCCAGCTCGTTGACCGTCGCCTCGCCCTCGGCCAGCCGCGCGAGGATGGCCCGCCGCGTCGGGTCGGCCAGGGCGGCGAAGGTGCGGCTGAGCTCGTCGTCGGACATCCAGGCGATCTTCCTGTCGGGGTACGCGCGATCACTTCGTCAGTGGTCCACGATCGCACCGCAGGAGATGTTGACCGTCGCCGAGGTCATGCTCCTGGCCAGGTCGGAGGCGGCGAACGCGGCGACGTCCCCCACGTCCTGGAGTGTGGCGGCGCGCTTGAGGAGAGCCGACTCGGCGATCGAGGCCGCGATCGCCTCCTTGACCGGCTCGCTGGCGGGGATGCTCTCGGGCACGCCGCCGGTCACCAGGGTGACGACGCGCACGCCGTACGGCCCGGCCTCGCACGCCCACTGGCGGCGCATGCTCTCCATGGCGTCCAGCGCGACCTTGAACCCGCCGAGGCCGGGCACCGTCTGCGGCCCGCCCCCGCCGAACAGCAGGATCACGCCCGTACGGCGCGGGATCATGTGCCGTACGGCCGCCCTGGTGGTGAGGAACTGCGTGCGCGTGGCGAGCTCGATCGGCCGCAGGAACTCGGCGAGCGAGATCTCGGTGAGCGGCTTCTGCACGTCCTGGACGCCGATCACGTTGAAGGAGATGTCGATGCCGCCCGCCCGCGACGCCACCGCGCCGGTGAACGCGTCGACCGCTGTCTCGTCGAGCGCGTCCACCACTGCGGCCTCGGCCGTGCCGCCGGCCGCGCGGATGTCGTGGGCGACCTCGTCGAGCGTCTTCTGGGTGCGGCCGGCGAGGAAGACCCGGGCGCCCTCGCGGGCGAACGCGCGGGCCGCCGCGCCGCCGATCGCGCCGCTGGCGCCGTACACGACCGCGACCTTGTTCTCGAGGAGCATCGTATTCAACCTCTCGGTTTATCAACGGATAGGTTGAATACAGCACAGCGCGGCTCCCGCGTCAAGGAGCGTCAGAGCGGGCGGCGGCCGGCGAACCCGAGCTCGCTGCGGTGGTACCAGCCGAGCTCCCGCTCCCCCTCGATCCAGCACAGCCGTACGGACACGCCATCGAGCACGGACGGGAAGTCGACGAGCACCGGCGCGATGCCCTTCACCTCGATGCCCTGCTCGCTCCACCCGCCGAGGATCTCCTCGATGCGGGCCCGCAGCCCCTTGATCTCGGCCAGCCCGCCCAGCTCGGACCGCACGCCGGAACGCCGCGCGAACTCGAGCTCGGCCAGGTCGGCGCGGGCGGCGATCAGCTCGCGGGCGTCCTCGATGACGGCGGGCAGCAGCGCACGGGCCTCGTCCACGGTGAAGATCCGGTCCATGCGCTCACGTTAGCGGCTGGGGTCGTAGGCGTGGACGAGCAGGCGTTCGGCATGGTCGAGGTAGTCGTCGAGATAGGCGGCGGCCTTCTCCGGCCCCTCCGCCTCGATCAGGGCGAGCAGGGTGCGGTTGCGGTCGACGAACGGCTCGTGGAAGGCCCGCGGATTCTCCATGACGTGGAAGACGAGCCGCAGCTCGGCCAGGAGCTGGCGCATGACCTCGTCGAGCCTGCGGCTGCCGTTGAGCGAGACGAGCGCCTGGTGGTAGCGGATGTTGGCGGTGCCGACGCCCTGCCAGTCGTCCTCGGCGGCGGCGCGCTCGGCGTCGCGCACGGCCTCCCTGATCAGGGTCAGCGCCTCCTCGGACGGGGCGCGCCGCACGGCCGCCCCTTCGAGCACGCGACGCACCTGGTAGAGGTCGCGGACGTCCTCGACGGAGGGGAGCCGGACGAAGACGCCCCGGTTGAGCCGGTGATCGAGCAGCCGCTCGTGGCCGAGCAGCCGGAACGCCTCGCGCAGCGTGTTGCGGGAGACGCCGAGCGCCTCGGAGATGGACTCCTCCGACAGGCGCTGGCCGGGCGGGAAGAAGCCCTCGCTGATGCGGTCGCGCAGGATGTCGGCCACCCGTTCCGCCGTGCTGCTGCGCCCCAGGCGGGGGCGGTCCTGGGAGAGATCAGCAACCACGTTATCCACAATCAGCAGACAATCATGGAGCAAAACTCTTGTCGAATTGTTCAACGATCCTTACGTTGATAGCCATCCCCCCTTCGATCCAAGGAGCAATCGGATGGCAGGCTCCACGCAACAGACCCGGCGGGTGATCCTCACCAGCCTGATCGGCACGTCGCTGGAGTGGTACGACTTCTTCCTCTACACCACCGCCGCGACCCTGGTCTTCCCCCAGCTCTTCTTCCCCTCGCTCGACCCGTTCACCGGCACGCTCGCCTCGCTGACCACCAACGCCGTGGCGTTCGTCGCCCGGCCGCTCGGCGGCATCGTGTTCGGCCACTTCGGCGACCGGGTGGGCCGCAAGACCGTGCTGGTGGTGACGCTGCTGGTCATGGGCGTCTCGACGTTCCTCATCGGCGTCCTGCCCGGCTACGCGAGCATCGGCGTCGTGGCGCCGATCCTGCTGGCGCTGTTCAGGTTCGTGCAGGGCCTGGGACTGGGCGGCGAGTGGGGCGGCGCGGTGATCATGTCGCTGGAGCACGGCGACAGCCGCCGCCGCGGCTTCAACGCGAGCTGGCCGCAGGTCGGCGTGCCCGCGGGGTATGTGCTGGCCACGGGCCTGCTGACGATCCTGTCGTTCACGCTGTCGGACGCGGCGTTCCTGTCGTGGGGCTGGCGGGTGCCGTTCCTGCTGTCGGGCGTCCTGGTCCTCGTGGGCCTGTGGGTACGCCTGAAGGTCTCGGAGTCGCCGTTGTTCGCCGAGGTCGAGCAGAAGGGCGCCAAGGCGAAGATGCCGCTGGTCGAGGTGCTGCGCACGCACCCGCGCGCCCTGCTGTCGGCCTTCACCGCGCGGATCGGGGTGGACGTGGCGTTCTACACGTTCACCTCGTACATCATCGTCTACATCACCCAGCAGCTGGAGCTGCCGCGGTCGTACGCGCTGAACGCCGTGCTCATCGGGTCGGCGCTGCAGCTCGTGCTGATCCCGATCGCCGGCGCGATGTCCGACCGGTACGGCCGGCGCCCGGTCTACCTCGCCGGCGTGATCGCGGCGGCGGTGTGGGTGTTCGCGTTCTTCCCGCTGCTGGACACCAGATCGTTCCCGCTCATCGCGCTGGCCGCGGTCGTGGCGCTGATCACCCACGCCGCGATGTACGGGCCGCAGGCGGCGTTCATCGCCGAGCTGTTCAGCACGCGGCTGCGCTACAGCGGGGCCTCCATGGGCTATCAGGTCGCCGGCATCGTGGGCGGCGCGCTGGCGCCGATCATCGCGCTCCAGCTCTTCGAGGCGTTCCAGTCCACGGTGGCGGTGTCGATCTACGTGGTCGCCTCGCTGGCGGTCACCGCCGTGGGCCTGGCCATCGCCCCGGAGACCCGCGACCTCGACCTCGCGACCGCCTCGGCCGACGACCCCAAGACGTCGCGGCCCGGCCAGGTGGGCCCCTTCGCGTGAACGCCTGAGACGCCGCGAAAGGCGCGGGCGGCGGCTGCCACCGCCGCCCGCCTTGTAGCGATAAGTCCGTACTTATCCGCATTAGGCGGTGATCTCAGTCACACCCGTACCGTTGTAACGCAATCGCCACCGATTCACAGAACAACCGTCGCCTGTTAGGCATAAACTGCCCGCCTGTGAGCCTGCCTGTACGAGAACGTTCCCGCCGGCCGGGCGGTGGCCGTCACCGCCGCCCCGTGCCCACGTCCTTGCCGCCAGACGCGCCCGTGCTCGTGCTCGCCACCCCGGGCGACACCGCCGGGGTCGCCGAGGAGATCGCGTCCGTCGTGCGCGTCGACAACCCGCAGATCGAGGTGCGCCTGACGAGCGTGGCCGGCCTGGCGGACTCCCTGCCCTCCGGCCGCGAGGCCATCGTCGTGCCGCTGCTCACCTGGGACGACCCCGTCGTCCTGGCGGAGATCGGCAAGACTGTCGCCGCCCGCGGCGAGGGCGTCGTCGTGACCGAGGCGCTCGGGCCTCACCCCCTGCTGGCCGAGGCCCTGCACATCAGGCTGGCCGAGCGCGGCCTGGCCCGCGCCGACCGCGTACGCCTGCTGAACGTCTCCAGCCCCGTCGACG
This sequence comes from Nonomuraea terrae, assembly GCF_044465245.1. Taxonomy (NCBI): domain Bacteria; kingdom Bacillati; phylum Actinomycetota; class Actinomycetes; order Streptosporangiales; family Streptosporangiaceae; genus Nonomuraea; species Nonomuraea terrae. The sequence continues at coordinate 247,082 of NZ_JBITLL010000005.1, forward strand.
CCGTCATCCTCGCGACCGTGGGCGGAGAGCGCGCGGTGCACGCCGTTCAGGCGACCGCCGTGCTGCTTGCGTCCAGACTCACGCTGCCCGTGGTGGCCGCCTCGCTCGACAGCGAGCCCGGCGTGGCCGTCGCGGCCGAGCGGCTGCGCGCCGCCGGCGCCGACCGGCTGGCCGTCTCCCCCTGCGTGATCGGCTACGAGGCGCCGCGCGATCTCGTCGAGCGGGCCGCCGCGTCGATCAACGCCGGGCACGCGGAACCGCTCGGCTCGCACAGCGCCGTCGCCGAACTCGTCGCCCGCGCTTACGGAAGTCAACTCGCCACTTGACGCAGGCTTGTTGAGATCACGGGACTCGCGTTACCGTCGGCGCATGCGTCCCGTGGTGCACAACGGCGAGCGGCTCGGCCTTCGTGACGTCACGGAGGCCGACGTGCCCGCGCTCCACGCCGTCTACGGCGATCCCACCGCCACCCAGCACCTGCCCTTCCCGCCGCGCAGCCTGGACGAGGTCGCCCGGCTGGTGGAGGAGGCCACCGAGGCGGCCGCGGCCGAGCCGCGCCTGCTGTACGTGCTGGCCGTCGTCGACCGAGGGCGCTGCGACGTCATCGGGGTGGCCCGCCTGCGTGTCGAGGCCGACAACCCGCACAGCGCGGAGATCGGGTTCGGGCTCCATCCTCACCAGTGGGGCCGCGGCATCGGCACCGAACTCGTCCGCCTGCTGCTGTCGTTCGGGTTCAAACAGCTCGGGCTGCACCGCGTCTGGGCCGCCCGCTCCCCGGCCAACCTGCCGGCCCAGCTCGCGATGCTGACCGCCGGCATGGTCGAGGAGGGCCGCATCCGCCACCACCTGCGCACTCCGGACGGCTGGCGCGACTCGATCGTCCACTCGGCCCTCGAGGACGAGTGGAGCGACCGCTAAGGGCGCCACCCGTCGAGCACGCGTGCGGCCACCCGCGCCCTGGCGCCCGTGCCGTCCACGGTGTAGTCGGCGACCTCCGCCACGTCGAGGATGGACGACAATTCCTCCGCTCTCGCGAGATGCCAGTCAAGCCCGGCGGGATCGTCGGCGTGCCGCGCCGTCAGCCGCCGGCGTACTTCGGGGAGCGCCACGCGGACGCGGCAGACCGTGAGCGGCACCGCGAGGGCCTCCTCGTGGCGCAGGCGCTCGTCGCGGCTCTCGATCACGCCGGCCAGCACGAGCCGTTCCGCGCCCGCCGCCAGGAAGTTGGCCGCCACCGCACGCAGGTTGCGCAGGGTCAGGGCGCCGTGGAAGGGGTCGTCTGGAGGCGCCGGCCAGGCGCGGCGCAGCCGGTCGAGGTCGATGACGGCGTTCGGCACGCCCGCGCCGGCGAGCAGGTCTCCGGCGGCGTCGGCCGCGGACGTCTTCCCCACGCCGACGGTTCCGGTGATCAGGAGGGCGGACGGCATTGACGGGATGCTACCCGGAGCCCCTGCCGGGCGGGCGAATCAGGACGCAACGGAGCAGGTCAGCGGCCAAGGCGGCGATTGTCGGTCGGGCACCCTACGATGAGCCTCCTCACGGAGGGATACTCACATGCTCGACTCGCTCATCGTGCCCTTGTTCGTCACCACGGACCTGCCGCCCGAGGCGGAGCTGGCCGAGTTCGGGGAGCTGCTCGCCGGGACGACGCGCGTGCTCGGTGACGAGCCCGGTGACAAGCTCAGTGACGAGCCCGGTGACGAGCTCAGTGACGAGCTCGGCGACAAGGGCTCCGGCTATGCCGCGTTCCTGGCGGGCCGGGTGTTCTGGCTCGACCGTCCTGTGCTGCCGAAGCAGCGTCCTGCGGCGCGCGTCGAGCTGCGCTTCGCCGGCATGCTCGGCTATCTCGCCGCCTCCGGCCCCGGCCACACCACGCGCGAGGTGGTCGCCGACGCCCGCCGGGCGATCGGGCGGGCCGTGACCGCGCGCTACGGCGACGTCGGCGTCCCTCCGGCCGTGTTCGCGATCCGCGACCAGGACGTCCGCGAGCGCACGCCCGACTCCGCCCTCTACGTCGACACGGCCGGCGCCGCCGCCGAGCTGGTGAGCGCGGCCCGGTCCTACCTCTAGCCGCCCCCTAGCCAGCGGGGCGTGCCCGTGCCATGGTCGTACGGCGATCTGTCCAACGGCTTTGGAGGTTCCCGCATGGCGGTGCTCGGCGCGATCTGTTTCGGGCTGGTGGTCGGCTGGATCACGTACGGGGCACTGCGGCGGCGGCAGTCCTCTCCGGGCCTGAGCGACCTGTCGGCGGTGCTCGCGGCGGTGGGCGGCGGCCTGGTGACGACGCTGCTGGGCGAGCCGGTGGTGTTCGGCGGTTACGCCGTGGGCCTGGCCGTCGGCTTCTTCGGCTACCTCGTGCTGGTCACGCTCATGCCCGACTCGAAGTGGACGGCCGGCTGACCTGCCCTCTCACCGGCCGCCTCCGTTACGGCTCAGCCGCCGGCGAAGTGGAGCCGGTGCCGTGTCCGCACGACGGGGCTGGTGTGCGTCCTCGACGGCCTGGGCTCCCCGGCGGGCAGGCGGGGCCGTCGTTCATGACCCCCCGTCGTACGGGCATGATGGGTGACATGCTCTACGGCAAGGAACATGTCCAGCGATATCAGGAAACCGATGGCGCAGAGGGACACGAGTGGAACAACACCGTAACCCTCCTTCTCACCACCAAAGGCCGTAAATCCGGCAAGTCGTACACGACACCGCTGATCTACCAGCGCTTCGGTGACGACTACCTCGTCGTGGCCTCCAAGGGGGGCGACCCCGACCACCCCGAGTGGTACAAGAACCTGGTGGCCAATCCCGACGTCGAGGTGCAGGTCAAGGGCGACCGGTTCAAGGCCCGGGCCCGCACGGCGGGCGAGGCGGAGAAGCCCGAGATGTGGCGGGTCATGACGGCCACCTGGCCCCCCTACGACGAGTACCAGACGAAGACGCAGCGGCCGATCCCTGTGGTCGTCCTCGAACGCGCCGAATGACGCCGTCCGCCCCACCGGAAGACACCCGGCGAGGGCGGACCGGCTAAAGGCGCAGCCTCGCGTACAGGTCGGCCGTGCGGCGGGCGACGCGCTCCCAGGAGAAGTGCTCGACGGCCCGCGCCCGTCCCGCCTCGCCCATCGCCCGCGCCCTGGCCGGGTCGCCCAGCAGGGCGTTGACGCGCTCGGCCAGGTCCGCGGCGAAGCGACCGGGATCGTGCGGCGTGCCGTCGGGCCCCTGGTCGATGGGCACCAGCAGGCCGCTCTCGCCGTCGGCCACCACCTCGGGGATGCCGCCGGTCGCCGTGGCCACCACGGCCGTCTCGCAGGCCATCGCCTCCAGGTTGACGATCCCCATCGGCTCGTAGACCGACGGGCAGACGAACACCGCGGCGTGCGTCAGGAGCTGGATGACCTCGGGCTTGGGCAGCATCTCCCGGATCCAGAACACCCCGTCGCGGCCGAGACCGCGCACCAGCTCGGTCACCTCCGCGGCGATCTCGGGGGTGTCGGGCGCGCCCGCGCAGAGCACGAGCTGGGCGCCCGGGTCGATGGTGCGGGCCGCGTGCAGCAGGTGGACCAGGCCCTTCTGCCGGGTGATACGGCCGACGAAGACGACGTACGGCCTGCCGGGGTCGACGCCGTGCTTCTCCAGCACGTGGGTGGCCGGGTCGGGGGCGTACTCGGCGGTGTCGATGCCGTTGTGGATCACGCCGACCCGCTCGGGCGGGATCTCCGGGTAGGCGGCCAGGACGTCGCGCCGCATGCCCTCCGACACCGCGATCACCGCGTCGGCGGCGAGCAGGGCGGTGCGCTCGGCCCACGACGAGATCGCGTAACCGCCGCCGAGCTGCTCGGCCTTCCACGGGCGCAGCGGCTCCAGGCTGTGCGTGGTGATCACGTGCGGGACGCCGTGGAGAAGCTTGGCGACGTGGCCGGCGAAGTTCGCGTACCAGGTGTGGGAGTGGACGACGTCGGCGCCCTCGCAGGCGGCGGCCATCTCCAGGTCGACGCCGAGCACCTGCAGCGCGGCGTTGGCGCCCGCCAGGCCGTCCGGCACCCGGTAGGCCGAGACGCCAGGCTCGGCGCGCTCGGCCCCGAAGCAGCGCACCCGTACGTCGGCCAGCTTCCGCAGCTCCCTGGCGAGGTACTCCATGTGGACGCCGGCCCCGCCGTACACCTCGGGCGGATACTCCCTGCTGAGCAGATCAACGCGCATGACACGACCTTATGGCGGGGCCGTGCGGCGGACCACCATCGACCCGGGTGTCGCCCGCCAACCCCTTGTACGCACAAAACCGGACACGCAGGGAGGTGACGGTGCAGGGTTTCGTCGATAGATCGGCCATTTGGGGGTAGCGTCCAGGGCATGAGGTCCCGGAGGGTGCTTGCGGTCGTGCTGGCAGGTGGAGAGGGTAAGAGGCTCATGCCGCTCACGGCGGATCGGGCCAAACCGGCGGTGCCGTTCGGGGGGATGTATCGGCTCGTCGACTTCGTGCTGTCCAATCTCGCGAACGGCGGGTTCCTGAAGATCGTCGTGCTGACGCAGTACAAGAACCACAGCCTCGACCGGCACGTCTCGCGGACCTGGCGGCTGTCGGCGATGCTCGGCAACTACGTCACCCCCGTGCCCGCGCAGCAGCGCCTCGGGCCGCGCTGGTTCTCCGGTTCCGCGGACGCCCTGTTCCAGAACCTGAACCTGATCTACGACGAGATGCCCGAGCACGTGATCGTGTTCGGGGCCGACCACATCTACCGGATGGATCCGCGGCAGATGGTCGAGCAGCACGAGGAGTCGGGCGCCGACGTGACGGTGGCGGCGATCCGGCAGCCGCTGTCGCTGGCCGACCAGTTCGGCGTGATCGAGACCGACCCGCAGGGCCGCCGGATCGTGGCGTTCAGGGAGAAGCCGAAGGACGCGGTCGGGCTCGCCGACTCGCCCGACGAGGTGTTCGCCTCGATGGGCAACTACGTGTTCAAGACGCAGTCGATGATCGACGCCCTGCGTGAGGACGCGCTCGACCCGACCAGCAAACACGACCTGGGCGGCAACATCATCCCGATGCTCGTCAAGTCGGGCGGCGCCGACGTCTACGACTTCGCCCACAACATCGTGCCCGGCTCCAGCGAGCGCGACCGCGGCTACTGGCGCGACGTCGGAACGCTGGACGCCTACTACGAGGCCCACATGGACCTCATCTCGGCGCACCCCGTGTTCAACCTCTACAACGACAAGTGGCCGATCTTCACCGGCCACGACCCGCTGCCGCCCGCCAAGTTCGTGCACAACGACGGCGACCGGGTGGGGCGGGCGATCGACTCGCTGGTCTCCCCCGGCGTGATCGTCTCCGGCGGCACGGCGATCAGGTCGATCCTGTCGCCCAGGGTCGTCCTGCACTCCCACTCGCTGGTGGAGGACTCCGTGCTGATGGAGAACGTCAAGGTGGGCCGGGGCGCGGTCATCCGCAAGGCGATCATCGACAAGAACGTCGTGATCCCCGACGGGGCCCGGATCGGCTTCGACCTCGAATACGACCGCACCCGCTTCGCGCTGACGCGCGGCGGCGTCGTGGTCATCGGCAAGAACGAGATCGTCGACCGGTAGGCGCGCGACCGGCAGGCAGCCCCTGGGCATGGAAAAGGTCCCGGGGCCTCGCGTGGAGGCCCCGGGACCGGTGCGGCCGGCGTGCTACGGGCGGCCGAGTCTATGGAGAGCCGTTACTGGGCCAGCCAGTCCCAGGCCATGCGGTAGGCGCCGGGCGCCTCCCAATCGCCGTGCTCGTCCTCGTGGTGCATGTCGTCGTGGCGCATGTCGTCGTGGTGCATGTCGTCGTGGTGCATGTCGTCGTGGTGCCGGGCGTCGTGGTGCATGTCGTCGTGGTGCCGGGCGTGGCTCGAGAACATGTCCTCGAGCTTGCAGGCCTTGGCGTCGCGCTTGCCCGCGGAGACGCCGTGGCGGTCGATGCGCAGAGTGTGGGTGACGTCGGACAGGTTCAGCTCGCAGGCGCGGTCGGCGTGGGCCGGAGCGGCCATGACGGCCAGCGAGGCTGCGCCGGCGAACACACAGCTCGCCGCTATGCGGGTGACTTTCATGATCTCCCCCAGTAAGGACGTTCTGACAACGCTTCATCACTCTAAGTAGCGACTGTGTGAAGTTCCGGCACGCCACGCCTGGTGCGCCCCGATCAGAGCCATAGCCGTCGGTTATGACCCCAGGTCTTGGACGCGTACGCCGCCGCCCCCGCATCTCGTCGCCATGGACGCCGACCCCGCCCCTCCGCCCTGCGGGCGACGAGGTGATCGGCGGGACGCTGCGGGTCGTCTCGGTCGGCTTCACGATCGGCGACGGCCGCATCGCCCGGGCCGACCTCCGGTACGCCTGATCCCGGCGCGCAATTGGGCCTTGTAGCGGCCCTCCTCCGGGATCACGCTGATGGTCAGGAGGCAGTGAGATGTCGCACCCACTCGGAGTCAGCCGTCCGGATCTCGAAGTCACCGACCTGCCCACGCCTGAGGAGGTCTTCAAGGTCTCCAAGATCGGCCCCAAGGAGCTTTTCAAACACGCGGTGGGCCCCAGCCTGATCGCCCTCGGTATCTCGATCGGCAGCGGAGAATGGCTGCTCGGCCCGCTCAGCGTGGGCCAGTACGGGTTCGTCGGCGTCGGCTGGGTCATCCTGGTCTCGGCGCTGCTGCAGACGTTCTACAACGTCGAGTGCTCCAGGTACGTCATCGCGACCGGTGAGACGCCGGTGGTGGGCTGGGGGCGGGTGCCGCCCGGGTGGCCGCTCTGGGTGCCGCTGTCCGTCCTCATCGTGATCTTCGCGTTCATCGCCGGGGGCTGGGCCGCCTCGGCGGGACAGGGCGTGTACGCGCTGGTCCACGGCGTGCCGCCGGCCGCCGACGCCGCCGAGCCGCGCTGGTGGGCGGTCGGCCTGCTGGTGCTGGTGTTCGTCATCACCGCGAGTGCCCGGCGCATCAGCCGCGCGCTGGAGCTCGCCAACTGGGTGATGGTCAGCACGATCCTGCTCGCGCTGCTGGTCACCTGCCTGCTGGTGGTGCCGTTCAGCCAGTGGTGGGAGGGCATCCGCGGGTTCGTCACCCCTGCGGCGCCGCCGGAAGGGATCACGGCGACGCAGCTGGGCGGGCTGGCCGGCTTCACCGCGCTCGCGTCCGGCCTGAACTGGTACGTCATGGGCCACTACCGCGACAAGGGCTACGGCATGGGCCACCGCGTCGGCTACATCTCCGGCCTGCGCGGCGACCGGACCACGGTCCTGGCCAGCGGCGTCACCTTCCCGGACGACGAGCGTAACCGCGGCCTGTGGCGACGCTGGTACCGGCTGCTGATGGTCGACATGTGGGGCGTGTTCTTCGTCGGAGCCATCCTCGGCATGCTGCTGCCCACGATCCTCATGTCGCACGCCGTCCAGATGGTCGGCGAGCAGCCGACCAGGGCGAACGTGCCGACGTTCGTGGCGAGCGCGCTCGGCGCGGAGTACGGCCCCGTGGTGTTCTACATCGGGCTGGTGCTGGGGGTGCTGGTGCTGTTCTCGACGCAGCTCGGCATCTTCGAGGCGATGGTGCGGGTGACGACCGACGCGGCCAACGCCACGAGCCCGCGCCTGCGCCGGCTGATCGAGGGCGACCCGCGGCGCTTCTACTACCCGTTCATGATCGTGCTGCTGGTGATCATCTCGATCGTCATCTTCCAGTCGCTGCCGGTGGGCCTGGTCGAGTGGTCGGCGAACATGTCCAACCTCGGGGCGCTGATCTATCCGTTCATGCTCATGTACCTGAACAGCAAGCTGCCGCGTCCCGCCCGGCCCAGGCCCTGGCACTACGTCATCCTCGTCCTCAATTTCCTGTTCTTCGGGTTCTTCTTCGTCAACTTCATCGCGGACTTCATCGGCGATCCGCTGGTGACGTTCTAGAAGGTCAGCCGGGCAGGCCGGTGGCGGGGTCCACGGTGGCCAGGAAGACATCGCCGTTGCCGGGAGCGTCCCCGACGGCGCCGTAGGTCAGGCCCGTGACGGCCACCTGGCCGGACGGCGTGGCCGTGGCGTACAGGTTGGCCTCGGCGAACGGGTCGACGGCGTCGTCCCTGGCGGTGCCGAACTGGGCGGCGGCGAGTTGCCCGCCCCGGGCGTCCAGGCGCAGGCTGAGCACGTCGGCGCCGCCCGCCTGGACCCCGGCAAGGCCCCGCGTGTAGCCCACGACCTCGACCTCGCCGCCCGGCAGCGCGGCCACGGCGGCGCCCTCGTCGGCGGACGGGGTGGCGAGCGTGTGCGTCCAGCGCTGCTTGCCCCGGCCGGTGTAGGCGACGGTGAGCGCGTCGCCGTCCGAGGCGCCGGTCGCGACGGCGAGGCCGGTGGTGGTGACGGCGACCGCGGTGAACCGGTCGTCGCCGGCGCCGCCCGCCGTGGCGGCCCACGTCCTGGCGCCGTCGGCGGTGTACGCGGCGATCCAGGCGTCCAGGCCGCCGAGCGGGGTCGTGCCGGGCATGGCCGCGGTGGCGCTGCCGGCCACGTGGAGGGCGGAGCCGGAGACGGCCACGCCGTACGCCTTGTCCTCGCCGGGGCCGCCGTACTGGCGGACCCAGGTCAGCTCGCCGGCCGAGGTGAGCCGGGCGAGGATCGCGTCCTTGTCGCCCTGGTTCGGGCCGTCCAGCGCGCCTCTGGTGTAGCCCGTCACGTACGCGCCGCCGTCGGGGGCGGCCGTCAGGCCGTACAGGCGGTCGGCGGCGTCCGGGGCGCCGAACTGGGTGATCCACCGGATGTCGCCCGCCGCGTCGAGCCGGGCCACGAACGCGTCGTCGGCCGCGTTGCCCGCGTGTTTCCCGTCGAGGTCGCCCTTGGTGTAGCCGGCCGCCAGCACGCCGCCGTCGGGCAGCGCCGCGACGCCGTACAGCCGTTCGTCGGCCTCCGTGCCGAACTGCCTGGTCCAGCCGCCGGTACGGGTGACCACGGCGTCGAGTCGGCCCTGGTGCTCCTGACCGTTCACGGGGCCGCCGGCCGCGTACCCGATGGTGAGGGAGCCGTCGGCATGGGCCGCGACGCCGCCCGCCCAGTCGGTGGCCTCCGTGCCGTGCAACGGAGCGGGCAGCCCGGCCGGCGGGGTGACGCTCAACCCGGGGCCGAGGTCGGACATGGCCTGCTCGAAGGCGGGCGTCCACACCGTCCAGTCGTGGCCGCCGTCGAGGACGCGCAGTTGCGCGGAGATCGCGGGCGAGCGGCGGGCGGCGTTGTACAGGGCGGCGGACTCGAAGTCGAGGTCGTGGCGGGCGTCGGCCGGGTCGGGGTTGGCGTACTCGTCGTCGCCGACCGCCACGAACAGCCGCACCGGCAGGTCGGGGTCGAGCTCGGGCAGCAGCGCCGGATAGTTGAGATCGCGGTAGACCCCGTCCGAGAACGTGTCGTCGCCGTCGCCGAACGCGCCGTGGTCGCGGGCCGAGGAGTCGGACGGCGGCAGCGGCGTGTAGACGGCGGGGCTGAGCACCGCGGCGGCGCCGAAGAGGTCCTGGTGCGCGAGCGCGAACCGCAGCGCCCCCGCGCCGCCCATCGAGTACCCGCCGACCAGCCTGGCCTGCCTGATGGGCGCCGTCCGGTACGTCGCGTCCACGTGCGCCACCAGGTCGCGGGTCAGCGCCGTCTCGACCGGGCGTCCCGGCGAGCCGTCGCCGGTGTAGCGGGAGTCGACGTACCAGCTGCCGCGCTCGCTCCAGGGAGCGTCCGGCATGACGGCGATGACGGGCGGGATGCGCTTGGCGGCGATCATGTCGTCGAGCACCGTCTTGACCCGCGTCCAGGCCTGCATGGTGTCGCCGCGGCCGTGCAGCAGGTAGAGCACGGGGTGGCGGTCGGCGCCCCGCTCGTAGCCGGCCGGCACGTAGACGTTGTAGGCGATCTCCTCCCCCAGCGCGGGCGACGGCGCGGAGCCGGTGGTGATCGTGCCCTCCGCCCGCACCTCCGTCTCGGCGGGCCCGGTGAGCGGCCCGCTCAGCAGGGACAGTGACACCAGCACGGCCGGCGCGCCGACGGCGATCCATCGAGGTAAGGGCATGTGCCACTCCTGTAAACGTTTACCGTACGCGCCTCACGCGCCTGTTGTTCCGGCAGAGTTTGTGGGGGTTCGCGGGGCGGTGTCAACCCGTGCGCCTCCGGCCTTCGGCAGAGGTCACGCGGGGGCGGCGCCCGGCCGCGCGCCGAAGCGCCGCGGCCGGGCGGAATCAGCGGTCGCTCACCACTCGCCGCCGTCCTCCTCGTCTCCCTCGAAGATCTCCTCGACGATCTCGCCCGCCACGAGCCCTCCGACCACGCCCGCGGCGACACCGGCGGCCATCGCCCCCATGCCGGCGCCGTGGTGCCCCCCGTGGTGGCCTCCGTGGTGCCCCCCGTGCCCGCCGTGGTGGGCGCCCGGGTGGGAGTGCTGGGACAGGTTGTCGAGCCAGCGGCCGAGCTCGGCGGACCAGTCGGTGCGCAGGGCGTCGTCGTGGCTGACCTGGAAGCGGCCGATGGCGTCGCTGGAGGAGTAGCGGCCGGTGCGCTTGTCGGCCTCCAGGACCACCGTGAGCCCGTTCGGGTCGGCCACGAAGGTGACCTCGACCTCGCCCACCTGGCCGGCGTACCGGCCGGTCGGGTGGAACTCGATCTCCTGGTAGAACGGCAGCGACTGGTCGACGCCGTAGAGCCGGCCCGCCTCGAGGTCGGCCGACCTGAAGCCGAACCCGAGCGCGAGGAACGCCTCCAGGATGCGCAGCTGCGACGGCAGCGGCTGCACCGCGACCATGTCGAGGTCGCCCTTGTCGACGGCCTTGGCGATGGCCAGCTCGGTGCGGACGCCCACCGCCATGCCGCGCAGCGGCTGCCCGCCGATCTCACTGATCGGGGCCTCCCACGGCACGGGGATGCGGAAGGTGAGGACGCGCTCCTCGCCCTTGCGCAGCGCGAAGGGGCCGGAGACCTGGGCACGGGAGAACTCGCTGACTCCGGCGTGCTCGCCGTCGCCGTGCTCGACCTCCACCCGGGCTACGAGGCCGAGCGTGACATGCTCGATCTCGGCGTCGAAGTCGCCGCCCTTGAGGCGCACCTCTCCTTCCACCGTGCCGCCCGGCTGGGTCCGCGGCGTGGACAGCACGGTGTCCACCGAGGGCGCGCCGACACCGAACGCGCCCAGCATCCGTTTGAAGACCACGGCTCTGTTCTCCCTGTCGAAGATCGATGATGTGACGACCGCCTCAACGATCAGCTCCTGAGCGGAGTTCCGGCGTGAGGCGCTGATCCAGCTTGGCAGTCGCGGGCGCCGGCCGTCCCGCTCATCACCAGGTGTTCACCCGGACCCGGGCGGCGCGAAGGTCGCGCTGAAGGTGACCGGGTTGCCGTACTCGGCTCCGTCGACCATGCGGCCGCCGCGCCACTCGAAGCTGTAGACGTACACGTTGCGGTACGGCCGGCCGTCGGCGGTGGTGAAGTCGCCGTCGGCGCGGACGAACGACGTGCGCCCGCCGTCCGCCACGCTGATCCGGACGTTCGCGAACCGGATCCTGCCCATGGTCGTGAACGCGTTGCGGGCATAGCCGAGCACCTCCTCCCGGCCGGTGAAGCGGGCGGCGTCCTCCGTCCTGCCGGAGAACGACAGCGGCAGCGTCAGCGTGCTGTCGTCGGCGAGCAGCGCCGAGACTCCCGCGAGGTCCTTGCGCTCGAACGCGCCGATCAACGCCCGCGTGCGCCGCTCCGTCTCGGCGACGCCGTTCAGCAGGGTTTCCATGAGCCATCCTTAGATACTGGATATCAGATGAGATTCAGTATCACTCAGTGGCGACGGGAAACTCAATACACTCGGGGGCATGGATCGGCGCGAGGCACCCGAGGGCTCACTCCGCGAACGCAAGCAGCGGCTCGCCCGGGAGGCGATCACCGAGGCGGCGCTCGCGCTGTTCGACGAGCGCGGGTTCGAGAAGGTGACGGTCACCGACATCGCCGAGCGGGCCCAGATCGGTCGGGCGACGTTCTTCCGCTACTTCGGCGACAAGCAGGAGGTCGTCTTCGCCGACGGCGGCGCGTTCGACGAGGTGCTGGCCGAGGCGGGCGGGCCGCGGGCGGACGACCCGATCGGCGACTCGCTGCCGGCCGCGCTGGCGTTCAGCCGGGCGGTCGCGGTGTCCTACATCACGCGGGTAACCGCCGACCCCGCGGCCTACAACCGGCACGAACGCCTCGTGGAGAGCCACCCGGAGCTGCGGGCGCGCAGCCTGATCAAGCAGCGCGGGCACGCCGAGGTGCTACGACGGCTGCTGGAGAGCAAGGGGGCCGGTCACGAGATCGCCGCCCTGGCCGCGGAGGTGGCGCTCGCCGCCTTTCACGCGGCCAGGACGATCACGGGTGACCGGCCGGAAGAGCTGCCGGCGGCCGTCGAGGCGGCCTTCGACCGGCTGGCGGGCATCGACGGGATCAGCGGCCGCTCCACCTGATCTCGTACGGCTGCAGGGCGAACTCCTGGCCGTCCACGGTGGTCGTGACGGCGCCGTCGGTGGTGTTGACCAGCAGCAGCTGCTCCGGCTGCGCCAGCACCCGTACCTTCGGGTCGGAGGACGTCACCGGGTCGAGCCGCACCCCGGCGGGGAACCACTTCGTGAACTCGGCGACCAGCCGCCCGGTCGGCATCTCGGCCCCCGTCCGCGGGTCCCACAGGCAGCCCTGGCAGGGGCCGTCCTTCACCTGCGGGTTCCAGTAGAGCGCGGTGGCGGCGCCGCTGCGGGCGAACTCCATCATCGAGGCGGCCTGCACGGCCAGGCGGTGGGGTTCGGCCCACTCGGTGCCGTCCTCGGGCTGGAAGTACCACTCCGACCACCAGATCGGCAGGTCGCCGGTCTTCTTGCGCAACCACTCGGTGACGTCGGCGAACTTGCTCAGCGCGCCGAACTCGTCCGGCACCAGCTCGTGGGCGTCGGTGGGCGAGGCGCCGTCGACGACGACGAAGTCGGCGCCCTTCTTGTGCTCGTACCAGTAGTCGAAGGCGTCGAGGACGTTCTGGTTGACGACCCCCCAGTCGCCGCGCAGCTCCGTCTTCCCGTCGCGGTTGCTGTCGAACCCGAGGTACGGGCCGCCGACCTGGGCGTCCGGCCGGACCTGCTTCACCGCGTCGTACACCTTGTTGTACATCTCGGTGTAGCCCTTGTAGTCGGCCGGCTTGGCGTGGTCGGGCCAGAAGCCCTTGAACTCGTTCCACACCATGAAGTACTTGACGTCGCCGTAGCGCCTGGCGACCTCCGCCGCCAGCCGGGCGAAGTCGTCGAAGTGCTTCGGGTAGGGCGCGTCCTCCAGGTGCTCGTCCCAGGCGGAGTCCTCCGTGGGGCCCTGGGGGCCGCCCTTCATCCAGTCGGGTGCGCAGCACAGCGTGATGACCGGCGTGGCGCCCGACTGCTTCATGAGGTTGAGCCGGCTGTCGAGGTCCTCCCAGTAGAACCGCCCCGGGTACGGCTCGGGGTTGAGCGCGCCGAAGCCCATGATGTGCTGGTTCTGCAGCATCGGCGTACGGGCCAGCGAGCCCGCCACGGCCTGCTCGAACTCCGGGGTGACGTTGTTGGCGCTGACGCCCGTGTGGGTGAACCCCCAGCGCGGCCACCCGGCCTCCACCTTGGGCGGCGCGGCCATCGGGCTTGCCTGCTCCCCCCGTGCCGTGGAGGTCTCCTGCGGCGGTGGAGCCTGCTGCGCGGCCTGCTCGGCGGGGCCGCAGCTCGCCACGGTCAGCGCCGTGACGGTGATCCCCGCCACTGTGGCGGTCAGCCGGCCGAGCCGCCGCCACATCGATCCCCCGATCCTCGATGACACCCGATTCTCCCCCTTGTTGTGTCGATGCCGCACCGTAGCGTTCCATGGGTCAACGAACGCGGGCACATCGGCGGCCTGGTTTCACAGCCAATCGTTATCGTTGTGCGCGTCGCCGCCTATCGGAACAGCTCCAGCGGGACGGCCTCGGCCAGCGCCCGGTAGCCCGCCGGGCTCAGGTGCAGGTGATCGCCCTCGTCGTAGGCGGGCAGCAGCCGCCGCGGGTCCGCCGGGTCGCGTACGGCGCGGTCGAAGTCGATCACGGCGTCGAACCGGCCGGCGGTGCGGATCCAGTCGTTGACCTGCTGCCGGGCGGCCTCGCGGCAGCCCTCGGGGTCGTCGTAGTCGTGGCCGCCGAAGGGGGTGAGGGTGGCGCCGTACACGAGCAGGTCACGGGCCTGGGCGCGGACGACGATCTGCTCGTAGGCGGCGACGAGGTCGGCGGCGACCCGCGACCGGGCGTCCGGCTCCGCGGTGCCGAGATCGTTGACGCCCTCGAAGACCACGAGCCGGCGCACGCCGCTCTGCGCGAGCACGTCGCGGTCGAGCCGGGCGAGCGCGCTGGGGCCGAGGCCGTCGGCGAGCACCCGGTTGCCGCCTAAGCCCTGGTTGGCGACGGCGACGCCGGGCGGGAGCCGGTCGAAGAGCTGGTCCGGCCAGCGGTCGTTGCCGTTCGTCGTGGATCCCCTGCCGTCGGTCAGGGAGTCGCCCAGCACGGCGATCGCGGCCGTGCCGGGCCCGGCCGCCACCTCGACGCCGCTGAGCAGGTACCAGTGGTCGACGGCGGTCGCGCCGGCTAAGCCGGCGGCCTCGACCAGGTCGCCGGCGGCCAGGTACGAGGTGGTCCTGGAACCGGGGTGCGAGGTGAGGTCGCCGGAGGCCGTCCCTTCGGCGAGGTGGACGCTCACGGTCAGCACCGAGCCCGGGGCCACCTCGAAGTCCAGCGGATCGCACACGACGTGCGCTCCCTTGGGCACGACCGCCGACCCCCGCCCGGAGAACGTCACCGGCCGCGAGGTCTCCGGCAGGATCCCGCTCACTCCCACCGCCCCGCCCCGCGGCAGCGCCACGGCCGCGCGGGTGACAGGCAGCGGCGCGCCGCCGAACGCGTTCGACAGCCGCAGCCTGATCCTGGGCCCGCCGGCCGTGATCCGCAGGGTCTGGCGCAGTGTGGCGCCGGCCAGGACCCGGCCCTGCCCGGCGTACGGCGGGGGCGGCATGTTTCCGGGTTCGGTGAGCTGAGGAGCCGCGGTCCAGGTGGTGACCCAACCCATGGATCCTCCCAACATCGCAGATCATCGGCACCGTACCGGATGAACTACTACAAACCGCCATCGGGCGGGGCTTTTACCCGTCGTACGTCTGCCGGTCGCTCGCGCCTGAGGCCGCGTTCATGGGATCTCATGAAGACGGCGCCAGGGAGTCGATCCTGCGGGCGGCGACCAGGCTCTTCTCCGCAGTCAGCCGGCATCCGGAGGTGCCCGCGGACGCCAGTGACATCCAGGAAGTAGAGTCACGCCACATGCAGCCGCTGATCGACGAGACCCCCGGCGACCTCGCCGCGCCGGCGCCCCCGGCGGGCGCCGACCCGCTGTACGCCAGGCACACGACGGCCTGGTGCATGCCCGGGTTCACACTGGTGGACCGACGTCGGCGCGGCGTGGCCGACCCCGAGCAGCTGCGGCGTTCCCGCGCGCAGTTGCACCTGCTCTTCGACCGCGCGCCCGGCCTGTCCGGCGGCCGGGCGGAGGCCCTGTGACCGGGTCCGAGCGCGCGCGGCGGGCCGTGCGGCTGGCGGTGACCGCCGGGCGGCGGCTCGGGCTGCGCGCCACCGAGCCGCGCGTCCTGCACGACGTGTTCAACGTGCTCGTCCATCTCGCGCCCGACCCGGTGGTGGCGCGCGTGCCGAGCCTGACCATCGACTCGGCCGAGGAGCAGGCCGAACGGCAGCGCCGCGAACTCGCCGTGGTGAGCTGGCTGGCCGGGCGCGGCGCTCCCGTCGTGCCGCCCAGCCCACTCGTGCCGCCCGAGCCCGTCACGTGCGAGGACGCCTCGCTGACCTTGTGGCAGTACGTCGACGAGCGCGACCCCATCGCCGCGGCTCCCCCGGAGTCGCTGGAGGCGCGCCTCACCGAGCAGGCCGGCTGGGTGCCCGGGCTGCATCAGGCGATGGCCGGCTATCCCGGCGAGCTGACGCCGCTGGCCCCGGTGGTGCCGGCCGCGCGGCAGGCCCTGGCCGAGCTGCGCCTGCGACCGGGGCCACTCACCCCGTCCGACCTGGACCGGATGGAACACGAGTGCGCCGTGGCCGAGGCCGTGGCCGCCGACCTGCCGGGCGCCTTCCCCGGAGCCCGCGTCCAGGCCGTGCACGGTGACGCGCCGCACTACAACGTGCTGCGGATCGAGCAGGGGTACCTGTTCTCCGACTTCGAGGACGTGACACTCGCCCCCGTGGAGTGGGACCTCGCCGGAGCGGGCCCGCAGGCGATCGAGACGTACGTACGAGCCGGCGGGCGGCGGCCGGACCCCGCGCTGCTGGATTTCATGGAAGGGGCCAGGCTGCTCCAGGTGGTGGCCGCCCTGGCGGTCACGCCACGGATGCCGGAGCTGTCCCGGATGCTCGAACCGATGCTCCCCCAGTGGCGGGCCCGGCCCCCGCTGGCCGCCCCCTGACCATTCGATTACCCTTCGTAAACGATCCGTTTCACTTGTACGTGTATTCTGCCCGTATGACAGGCGATGGGTGGTTTGCCCCTCCACCTTCTGTGAACGGGACGTCCTGACGTGTGGCAGGAGGGCGTCCCGGCCCCCGGTGCGGTGAACGGCTCGTCTCGCCTCGACGAGCTGCTGATCGGCGCCGTGTCCGACGCGGGAGCGCACATAGGCGCCACCTACCTGGTCGACGAGGGCGGAGACGTGCTCCGGATGGAGAGCGCGTACGGCATGCCGGCCCCCATCGCCAACGCCTGGGCCCTGGTCAGGACGAAGGACCCCGTGCCGATCGCCACGGCGGTACGCGAACAGCGGCTCGTCTGGATCGCCGACCGGGAGCATCTGGCGCACTCGTTCCCGGGGGCGGCGATAGCGGTGCCGTACCACTTCTCCATCGCCCTGGCCCCCATCTGCGTCGGCGAAGCGGCCTGGGGCGGGTTCATGCTCGTGTGGCCGGCCGGGCGTTTCACCGAGCCCACGCCGCGCCAGCTCGACGTCCTCAGCAAGACCTGCGCCGAGATCGGCGAGGTGCTGCGGTGCGCGGCCGAGCGCGGGCAGCCGATCAGCCCCGCGCCGCGGCCCCGCATCCTCGTCCCGCCGTCCCCGAGCGGGAACCCGCGCGCCGACATGGTGGCCCTGGACAGCCTCAACCGCCTGCCCGAGGGCTACTGCTCGCTCGACACCGAAGGCCGCGTGACCCTGATCAGCGCGCCCGCCGCCGACCTGCTCGGCCACCCGCGCGACCTCGTCGGCCGGCGGCTGTGGGAGGCGCTCCCGTGGCTGTCCGACCCCGCGTACGAGGACCGCTACCGGGCCGCGATCGTCGGCAGCCAGGTCACCCACTTCATCGCCCGCAACCCGGCGGGCCGGCAGCTGTCGTTCTGGATGTATCCGGGGCTGTCGGGCATCACCCTGCGCATCACCTCCGGCACGATGTCGCGCGAGCCCCGCTCCTGCCCGACCGCCCGCCAGAGCCGGCCGCTGCGGCTGATCGCGGTGCACGAGACGCTGCAGCTGGCCACCACGCTCGCCCGCGCGGTCACCGCCCAGGACGTCGTCGACCTGGTCGCCGACCATGTCATGCCCGTGTACGACGCGCAGGCCCTGGCCCTCATCACCGTCGAGGGCGGCCGGCTGCGGGTGAGCGGCTCGCGCGGCTACAGCCGCGAGGTCATCGACGAGCTCGAAGGCCGCGTCCCGGCCGCGCCCGTCTCGGCGGACCTGATCCGCCGCGGCAGGACGGGGTTCTTCTCCACCTGGGAGGAGATGCGGCAGGCGTACCCCGACGCGGTGCGCGGCAGCATGCAGGCGTGGGCGTTCCTGCCACTGGTCACCTCGGGGCGGCCCATCGGCACGTGCGTGCTCGGCTACGACCACCCGCACACGTTCGGCGCCGAGGAGCGGGCCTCGCTCACCGCGCTCGCCGGGCTGATCGCCCAGGCGTTCGAGCGCGCCCGGCTCTACGACACCAAGCACCAGCTCGCCAAGTGCCTCCAGTCGAGCCTGCTGCCGCACACCCTGCCCCGCATGCCCGGACTGGACGTGGCCGCGCGGTACGTACCCGCCACTCCCGGGATGGACATCGGCGGCGACTTCTACGATCTCATCCGGCTCAACGACAGCATGGTCGCGGCGGTCATCGGCGACGTACAGGGCCATGACATGACGGCCGCCGCCCTCATGGGACAGGTGCGCACCGCCGTCCGCGCGCACGCCGCCGCCGGGGCCAGCCCGGGCGAGGTGCTCGCGCACACCAACCGGCTGCTCACCGAGCTCGCCCCCGACCGCTTCACCAGCTGTCTGTACGTCAGCCTGGACCTGCGCCGGCGCGTCGCGTGCCTGGCCAGTGCCGGGCACCTGCCGCCGGTGCTCGGCATGCCGGGCGGGCCGGCCCGCGTCATCGAGACCTCACCCGGGCTGCTGCTGGGTGTCGACGCCGACGCGGAGTACGCCACCACGAACATGCGGCTGCCGCCCGGGTCCGTCCTCGCCCTCTACACCGACGGGCTCATCGAGGAGCCGGGGCTGCCGCTGGACGAGGCCATCGACCGCCTGGCCCGCCGGTTCAACCCCTCCTGCGGGCTCCCCCTGCTCGAGCTGGCCGACTCGCTGATCGAGCCGGCCACCCTGGACAAACGCTCGGACGACATCGCGGTGCTCCTCCTGCGCGAGGCCCTCACCTGATCACCGTTCGGGCGTCAGGACGACCACCGCCTTGCTCGCCGACAGCGACTCCACCCGTACGCCGATGCCGTTGACCGACCCGGACGCGCCCTTGCCGATCTGCGTCCGCGACGTCACGCGGGTGCCGGTGCCGGTGACCCGCACGATGTCGGCGGTGAAGTCGACGGTCAGCCGGGTGATGCCGAACCGGGGATCGACCGGGAACGTCGCCGACCTGGTGAGGGTGAGCCTGCACCGCCCGTCGTGACACGCCTTGACGGCGGCGGGCTTCGCGACGGCCGGCGGGGCGGCGACGGGGATGACGGCGACGGAGGCGGCCAGCGCGAGGGCGGTGGCGATGGTGCGGGGCATGGTCCTCCCTGCTTTCGTGACTCGTGGACTTCGTGGTGGTGGCGGCCGCCGCCCAGTCTGCGTACGCGGCCCGGGGACCGGTCCCGCGGAAACGCTGCGTGACCGATCTGTCACTGGATACATTCGGGTGGTGCGCTTCCTGCAACTGCGTTCCGACCCACAGGTGAAGGGAGTGACGGTACGCCCGGGCATGACCGTGGACGGGCGTTACCGGCTGGTGAGCAGCCTCGCGAGGGGCTGGTCAGGGGAGGTGTGGCTGGCGCGTGACGTGGAGCTCGACCGTGAGGTCGTGCTCAAGCGGCCCGTCCCTCGTGACGCGGCCGACGCCGAGCGGGCGTGGGCGGAGGCCCGGGCACTGGCCCGGTTCAGCCATCCCCACGTGGTCACGCTCTACCACGCCGTACGCGCGAGCCGGCCGCGTGGCGGCCTGTCGTGGCTGGTCATGGAGCATGCGCCGGGCGGGAGCCTGGAGGGGTGCCCGGCGATGTCCCCCGTGGTGGCGGCCCGAATCGGAGCCCAGATCGCGGGCGCGCTGGCCGCCCTGCACGCCGAGGGCATCGTGCACTGCGACGTCAAGCCGGGCAACGTCGTCCTCACCGGCGACGGCACGGCGAAGCTGACCGACTTCGGGGCCGCGTACCGCGTGGGCGGCTCCGACACGCTCACCCCGAACGGCGCCGTCAGTTACACCCCCGACTACGCCGCCCCCGAGGTCGTACGCGGCCGGCCTGAACCGAGGTCCGACGTCTTCTCCCTGGGCGCGACCCTCCACACCCTCCTCATCGGCAACCCGACCGACACCCCGCACCTTCCCACCGCCGGCGACGCTGACGCCCGGCCCAGCCGCACCCTGGACGCCGCTGACGCTGACGCCCGGTCCAGCCGCACCCTGGACGCCGCTGACGCTGACGCCCGGCTGAGCCGCACCCTGGACGCCGACGGCGGCCCGCTGCGTGAGGTCCTGGCCGCCATGCTGCGGCGGAATCCCGCCGACCGCCCAGACGCGGCAGAGACCCGACGCCTCCTCGATGGAGCGGCGACAAGGCCGGCCCCCCGCCCGCCCTCCATCCCGTGGACCATCCCCGCCCCCGCCCCCGCCCCGGAGGCGGCCAGCGCGCCGATCGCCCCGGACGCCACGGCGTACCCGGCACCCGTTTCGCGAGCGGCGGCACTGGAGGACGCATCCGTTTCAGATGCCGCGGCGGTCGCCGAGGGCGTGCCGGCCCCAAGGGCGGCCACCTCGCATCCCGGGTTCGCCGCGAACGGCGCGTCGGTCGCGGACCCGGCGGCACCCACCACGGACGGCGCGTCCGCCGTTGACCCAGCGGCACCCACCACCGACAGCGCACCCCCCGCAGACCCAGCGGCACCCACCACCGACAGCACACCCGCCACAGACCCGGCAGCACCCACCACCGACAGCACACCCGCCACAGACCCGGCGGCCACTGCGAAGAAGACGTCTCCTCCTGACACGACCGACCAGAGCACAGCGTCCATGCCGGGCACGACCGTCGATTCGAGCGTCACGGCCGGCCAGGACACGAGGGCCGTCCTGGACGCACAGGCCGCCCCGGACCACACAGCCGCCCCGGATGGGGTCGCCGTTCCCGGTACGCCGGCCGGTCCCGGCGCCCCCACCGTTCATGGCGTCGGTGGTGGGGGCGGGGCAGGGTGGTTCGGGGCGTGGGGGCGGGGGCGGGTGGCCGTGGCGGTGAGCGTCGTGGTGCTGGCCATCCTCGTTCCCCTCGGTCTGGTGGCGTGGCGTGACGAGGGCACCACGGCGGCCTGGGACGGCAGCGGCCCCATGCCGAGCTGGGGGGACGGCGGCTTCGCCACCTCCGACGAGGGAGACCCCCTGTTCGCCTGGGAGGACGGCTACCGCGAGCGGACGGCGCCGCCGAGCGACGAGGCGCGACGAGGCGCCGACGTGATCGGCGACCGGCGTACGGCTGACCCGTGCGCCCTGCTGAGACCCGCCACGCTGGGCCGGTTCGGTCCCGCCGAGCTCGACCCCGACCTCGGCAACTTCGACCGCTGCCACGCCCTCGTCCGACCCCCGGGCGGCCCGGTCGTGGACGTCGAGGTCGGCTTCGACCTCGACCCCCCGCCCGAGCAGGCGCCCCCGGCCCGGGTGACGGGCGACGTCGCCGTCGTGGAGGGCCCCGCCCAGAGCCACGCCTGCACCCGTACGCTCACCGTGGCCGGCGTCATCGGCACCACCGTCACCATCACCGCCGAACGCGACAGTACGGGCACCGCCCCGCTCTGCGAGATCGCCGACGCGGCGACCGGCGACGCCGCGAACACCCTCAACCAGGGCGTGATCGCCCGCCGCCCCCCTCCCCCGTCCCACTCGCTGGCGCACCGGGACGCCTGCACCCTGCTCGACGCGAAGGCGCTGGAGGTCGTCCCCGGCGTCGACGCCGCAGCCGCCGACCGCGGCTTCGGCGGGTGGGGCTGCGACTGGGCGAGCACCACCGGCGACGTCCGGGTCGGCCTCCGGTTCCACCGGGGGCCGCCGCCCGACGCGGCGGGCGGCGCGTCCACGCAGGTCAACGGCTTGCGCGCCTTCGTCCGCCCGGGCGGCGACGGTGACGAGACGTGCCTGGTGGAGGTGCCCTACCGTGCGTACGCCGGGCGCACAGGCCAGACCGCGGCCGAGTCGTTGCGCCTGGTGGCGAGCGGTTCGGCGGCGGAGGAGGAGCTGTGCCGGATGGCGGCCGGTCTGGCCGGTTCGGCCGCCGCCCGGCTGCCCCGCCCGTGAGCGACGATGACCGGCACTGACAGCCGTGCGCGCGTCGTCGCGCCCACCCCCGCGGGCACGTTGCACGTGCGCACGGTCTACGGCGGCGTCGAGGCGCGCCCGGAGCTCGGCGTGACGATCAGGTTCGGGCGCGGCCGGCGGCCCGGCGTGGACGTGTGCGTGGGCGAGGACGACCTCTGGGTGAGCCGCAGGCACGGCGAGCTCTTCTACCGCAGGCGCCGCTGGTGGCTGCGGAACACCGGCCGCCAGCTCCTGCGCCTGCCGCGCGACCGGCTGATGCACGCGACGACCGAGCCGGTGCCGCTGGCGGTGGGGTACACGCCGGTGTTCGTCCGCGGCTCGGGCTTCCGCGAGCACCTGGTCGAGCTGTACGTCACGGGCCACGACGACGAACGTGTCCCCCGTCGGCGCGCCGTCACGCTGCCGCCGCGCAGGTGGCCGCTCGACGACGACGAACGCCTCCTGCTGGTGGTCCTCGGCCAGCGCTACCTGCTGTACGAGGAGGTGCCGCGCCCGCTGTCGTACCGTCAGGCCGCCGAGCAGCTCGCCTACCTCAGGCCCGGCGACGACTGGCGGGAGCGCCGGATCGAGCACCGGATCGAGGCCGTACGCCGCCGCCTGCACGCCGGCGGCTTCCCGTACCCGCTGACGCACGACAAGTCGGCGGGCGGCCCCTCCGGCGACCTCCTGCACAACCTGCTGCGGGGGCTGGTGGAGTCGACGACGCTCGTCCCGCCCGACCTCGAGCTGCTGGAGGACGGCCCATGAGGCTCAGGGCGGCGGCTCGCGCAGCACGAACCCGGCCCCGCGTACGGCGTGCAGCATGCGGGGCCGTCCGCCGGCCTCCAGCTTGCGCCGCAGGTGGCCGGCCAGCGCGTCCACAGCGTTCGCGGTGACCTCGAAGTCGTAGCCCCACACGCGTTCCAGCAGCAGCGGCCGGGACATCACGATGCCGGCGTTGCGCGCCAGCTCCTCCAGCAGGCGGAACTCCCGCCGCGTCACGTCGATCTCCCGCCCGTCGAGGGTGATCCGGCGTGCGGCGGGGTCGACGGTCAGCGGCCCGACGCTGACCGCGGCGCCGGAGGCGGGGCCGTTGCGGCGCAGGAGGGCGCGCAGCCGCAGGGCCAGCTCGTACAGGTCGAACGGTTTGACCACGTAGTCGTCGGCGCCGGCGGCGAGCGCGGCGACGCGTTCGTCCACCTCGTCGCGGTCGGACAGGATGAGCACCGGCGCCTGCGTGCCGGCCGCGCGTAATCGCCGGCAGACCTCTATGCCCGACATGCCGGGCATAGAGAGGTCCAGCACGAGCGCGTCCGGCCGTATCCGGTCGAAGCTCTCCAGGGCGAGCGGCCCCGACCCGGCGGTGTCGACGGCGAAGCCTTCCAGCCGCAGCCCGCGCCACAACGCGCGCTGGATCGTCTGGTCGTCGTCCACGGCGAGGATCCGGTACGCGGTCATGGCGGGCTCCTCAGGCGGGGGCGCGGCCCCACTATGTCCGACTTATGGGGATTGTAAGTCGATCAGCCTGCCGGTTCAGCGGGTGTCGCGGCGCAGGGGGTGGTCGTCCGGGATCTGGACGAGGACGATCCGGTGGCCGTCGGGGTCGGTGATCCAGAGCTCCACCAGGCCCCACGGCTCCGTGCGGGCCTCGCGCAGCACGGTGACGCCGGCCTTGGTGAGCCGTTCCTCCTCGGCGGCCACGTCGCGTACCTGCAGCCAGAGTGGCACCGCGGCGGCGGGCCCGTCGTCGGACCGCCCGGACAGCTCCAGGAACCCGTGCCCGAGGAAGAAGACCACGCCCGGTTGCTCCGGCGGGCCGAACTCGCGGTAGACGGCGAGGCCCAGCGTGTCGGCGTAGAAGCGGCGGCTGCGCGCCGGGTCACGGGGACGCAGCAACACACGGCTGCTCAGCACTTCCATGCCGGACCTGTTCCCCGGCCCCCTAACGGGGAATCAGCGCGGCCGGTCGATGCGGTAGACGTAGTGCTCGCGGCCGTCGATCGGGTTGTCGGGCTCCAGCTCGCCCTGCGCGACCCGGCGCAGCCCAGCCTTGCGCAGCGCGTTCCACGAGGCGGGGTTGCCCGCGGCGACCGGGACGATGACGCACGGCGCGGACGGCAGGTCGTCCCAGGTCCGCTCGATCATCGAGGAGATCATCAGCGTGCCGAGGCCGCGCCCGGCCCGCCGCGGGTCACCGATCAGGTAGTCGATGGTGACCGCGCCCGACGGCACGGGGACGATGGCCGCCAGCTCGTCGCGCTCTTCGGGGTAGTCGTCCAGCCGGGACCGCTGGAGGAGGCCGAGCGGCTCACCGTCGAGGAGGGCGAGGAAGTCCTCCGACGGTTCCTCGCCCCTGGCGGCGGGCCCGAAGTCGCGCGCCACCGCCTCCGGCGAGGTCTCGTGGTTCCACCACCGCGCCACGTGCGGCTGCTCCAGCCACGTGCGCAGCAGCGGGAAGTCCGGCTCGCCGACCCGGCGCCATGTGATCACTCAAGCACAGGTACCGCAGCCGGTCGATCGCCGCAAGCGCGGCGACCGACCGTCACGTGATCACACGACCGCGCCCGTGCCGCGAGGAGCGCGGTCGGTACGGGGCCGGGCGGGCTCGGGCGGCGGGCGACGGTCGAAGCGGCCCAGCCAGATCGCCAGCGGACCGGCCACGAACGCCGACGACAGCGTGCCGAACACGATGCCCGCCACCAGCGCGATCGCGAAGTCGCGCAGCGAGTCGCCACCGAAGACGGTCAGCGCGAGCAGGATGAACAGCGCGCCGAGGCCGGTGTTGACGGTACGCGGCATGGTCTCCAGGATCGCGCCGTTCACCGCCGCCGCGAACGGCTCCCGGCGGCGGGCCGCCCACAGCTCCCTGACCCGGTCGAACACCACCACCTTGTCGTTGACCGAGTAACCGACCACGGTCAGCATCGCGGCCAGGAACACGCCGTCGACGGGCTTGCCCAACCAGGCGAACATCCCCACCACCAGCGTCGCGTCCACGACCAGCGCGAGGACGGCCGCGGCGCCGAACGTCCACCGGAAGCGCACGGCCAGGTACAGCAGCTGCATCGCCACCGCCACGCCGAGCGCGATGAGCGCGTTGCGGCGCAGCTCCTCGCCGAGGCTGGGGCCGATGAACTCCTCGCGCCGCTTCGTCACCTCACCCGCCTGGCGTTCGAGCTCCTGCTCGATCCTGGCCACCTCCTCCAGCCCGAGACCGGCGGCGCGTACGGAGACGCCGTCGCCGGTGGACTGCACGACCGCCGCCGGCACCCCGGCCCGCGTGACGGCCTGGCTCGCGGCGTCGGCGGCGACGGGCCGGGCGGTGCCGAACTCCACGAGCCGCCCGCCGGTGAACTCGACACCGAAGTTCAGCCCGCGGACGAGCAGACCGGCCACGGCCACCGCGGCCAGCCCGCCGGCGATCGCCAGCCACAGCGTGCGGCGCCGCATGAGCTGCGGGTTCCTGCGCGCCAGCCACGTCCTGACGGTTCCGGTCGTGGCGAGACCGGACAGGCGCGGCCCGACCCGGCCCATGACGGCGTGCGTGAGCACCCGGGTGATCAGCATGGCCGACACGAGCGAGGCGAGCACGCCGACGGCCAGCGTCACACCGAACCCCTTGACCGGGCCGGACGCCAGCCAGAACAGCAGCCCGGCGGCGATCAGGGTGGTGACGTTGGAGTCGGCGACGGCGCTCCACGCCTTCCTGAACCCCTGGCGGAGCGCGGCCCGCAGGCCGCGCCGGGGCGCCCGTCCGTACTCCTCCCTGGTGCGTTCGTAGACCAGGACGTTGGCGTCGATCGCCATGCCGATCGCCAGCACGAACCCGGCCAGTCCCGGCAGCGTGAACGTCGCGCCCATGGCCACCAGGGCCGCGTACGAGATGAGGCCGTAGCAGACGAGCGCGATCACCGACAGCAGCCCGGCCAGGCGGTAGACGGCGACGATGAACACGGCGGTCAGGATCAGCCCCGCGACCGCCGCCTTGGCGCTGGCCTCGATGGCCGCCTCGCCGAGGGTCGGGCCGACCGTACGCTGCGAGACCAGGTCGAGCGGCACCGGCAGCGCGCCGCCCTTGATCAGCACCGCCAGGTCGCGGGCCTCCTCGTGGGTGAAGGAGCCGGTGATCTCGGAGCTGCCGCCCGGGATCCCGCTGCCGCAGGGGATGGACGGGTCGACCGGCGGCGAGGAGATGACCTCCTGGTCGAGCACGATGGCGACGCGGCGGCGCGGGTCGTCGTACGGGTGGCAGGCCGCCTCGGCGGTGAGCTTCCGCCAGGGCCCTTCCTCGCGGAAGTCGAGGCCCACCCACCAGCCGGGACCGCGCTGGGGGTCGCTGCGTTCGGCGGCGTCGCGGACGCCGTCGCCGGTGATGACGGCCGGGCCGAGCCGCACCCAGCCGCCCATGTCGTCGCGTACGGCGCCCTCGTCCCCCTCCCCGGCGGCGCCGAGCACGGAATGGAACGTGAGCTGGGCGGTACGGCCGATGATCTCGGCCGCCTGCCGCGGGTCGAGCACGCCGGGCAGCTCGACGATGATCCGCCGCTCGCCGGAGCGGACCAGGGTGGGATCGACCACGCCGAGGGCGTCCGCCCGCTGGCGCAGCACGCTGAGGGCGCGGTCGGTGGCGGCCGCGTCGGCCTTGACGGTCGGTGCGTCTCTCGTCTCGAAGACGAGCTGGGTGCCGCCCCGCAGGTCCAGGCCGAGCCGGGGAGCCGCGGAAAGTGTCACGATGATCGAGATCGCGGTGACGGCACACGCCGCCACCGCACGCCAGAAGGGCGCACGGAACATGGGAAAGCCTCCACAGGCTGGAACGTGCGAAAAGAGTCGTCAGAACCCTGTGGAGGGAGGAGCCCGCGCCGCCGCCGACGACGGCGCCCGCACCGGAGGCTCGTCACCGGCCACCGCCGGTACGACCACCACCCAAGCCGCCCGGAACCCGGTGGCCCCGCTCCCGAGCACCCCCGCCGTCCCAGGCCCGGCCGGCCCGTACGCGCCCGCCCAGGCACGGGCGTCGGGCGCCTGGTGCGGCGCCTGCCGCACCCCGGACTGCGCCTGCTGCCGGGCGGCGTCCGGCAGGCCGGCCGTCTGCGGCGCCGGCCGCGCGGCGGTCTGCGGACCGGCCTGCGCGACGGAGATCTGGCGGACGACCTGCGGGACGACCTGGGCCTGTGCGCCGGCCGGCAGGAACCAGGACAGAAGGAGCAGGAAGGCGGCAGACCAGCGAGCCCGCACGTCACCCTCCTCCCGCCCGCCCGAGGCCGCCCGGCGAGGAGCGGCCTTTCCCGAGACCCTAGACGCCACCCGCCCCCGCCGCACGTCCTGCGGCGTCCCGGCGCGTCCCGGCGCCCGGATTCGGTGCGGGTGGGTGGGGTAGGCGCAGGGCGAGAGGTGGCTGAGGGGATGACGAAGCTGGTCGAGGAGAGTCCCTACCGGTGGCGGATCGAGCCGGAGGGGGCGATGCGGGTGCCCGGGATCGTGTTCGCGAGCCGGGAGCTGCTGCCCGACCCCGCCGAGGACCAGGCTCTCGGCCAGGTCGCGGCGGTGGCCACGCTGCCGGGAATCGTCGAGGCGTCGTACGCGATGCCCGACATGCACTGGGGTTACGGGTTCCCCATCGGCGGGGTGGCGGCGACCGACGTCGACGAGGACGGGGTGGTGTCGCCGGGCGGGGTGGGGTTCGACATCTCGTGCGGCGTCCGGCTGCTGATGTCCGGGCTCGACGTCGACCGGCTGCGGCCGTTCCTGAACCGGCTCATGGACGCCCTCGACGCGGCCGTCCCGCGTGGCATGAGCAAGGGCGCGGTGTGGCGGCTGCACGACAGGGGCGAGCTGGAGCAGATCCTGTCGGGCGGCGCGCGGTACGCCGTCGAGCGCGGCCACGGCGAGCCCCGCGACCTGGAGCGCTGCGAGGACCGCGGCGCCGTCGCCGACGCCGACCCGGCCGTGATCGGCGAGCGGGCCAGGGAACGCGGGCTCGGCCAGGTCGGCAGCCTCGGCTCCGGCAACCACTTCCTGGAGGTGGAGGCGGTCGCCGAGGTGTACGACGAGGAGGCGGCGCGGGCGTACGGGCTGTGGCCGGGACGGGTGTGCGTGCTCATCCACACCGGCTCCAGGGGGCTGGGCCACCAGGTGTGCACGGACGCGGTGCGGGCGATGCGGGCGGCCATGAGCAGGTACGGCATCAGCGTCCCCGATCGGCAGCTGGCCTGCGCGCCCGTCGGCTCGCCCGAGGGGCGGGCGTACCTGAGGGCGATGGCCGCCGCGGCCAACTACGGGCGGGCCAACCGGCAGCTGCTCGGCGAGGCGGCCCGCCGCGCCTTCGAACAGGCCACCGGCGACGGCGACCTTGCCCTGCTGTACGACGTCTCGCACAACCTGGCCAAGATCGAGACCCATCGGGTGGACGGGCGCGAGCGGCGTCTGTGTGTGCACCGCAAGGGCGCCACCCCGGCGCTGCCGCCCGGCCACGAGGACCTGCCACCCGACCTGCGCCCGGTCGGGCAGCCGGTGCTGGTGCCGGGGTCGATGGGCGTCGGGTCGTACGTGCTGGCCGGTGTGCCGGGGGCGCCGGCGTTCGCGTCGGCCTGCCACGGGGCCGGGCGGCGGCTGAGCCGGCACCAGGCCGTCAAGACCACCTCGGCGGCCGCGCTGCGCAAGGAGATGGAGCGGGCCGGGATCGCGGTGCGCGGCGCCTCGGCGCGGGGGCTGACGGAGGAGACGCCGCAGGCGTACAAGGACGTGGGGGCCGTGGTGGAGGCGTGCCACCAGGCCGGGCTGGCCCGCAAGGTGGCGCGGCTCGTGCCCATCGGCGTGGTCAAGGGCTGATCAGACGTCCACGACGACGCGGGCGTGCCAGCGGCCGTTCTCCTGGCCGAAGCGGACGTCGTGCCCGGTGACGGCCTTGGGGGTGGCGCCGACCTGCTCGGCGGCCTCGGCCGGGACGGTGACCAGCCGGAGCCCGGTCCCCGCGGGGCCGGGGAGCACGTCCACCGTCAGGCGTCCGTGCACCTCCAGCTGGTAGATCACCTCTTCCAGGAGAGCGGCGAGCAGCTCCTCGTCGCCCTCCTCCGGGGCCGTGAAGGCGACGCTCTCACCGGGGGCCGCCGAGCCGGCGTCGGCGAAGCTCTCCACCAGCGCCTTGACGACCTCGGCCAGGCACGCCTCGCGGCTGTCGGCCCACGCCTCCAGCGCGATGTCGGCGGTGTGCGGGATCGTACGGTGGCCTCTGCTCATGGAGCCACTTCACCAGCGACCGGCGCCGCGCGGGAAGCCCTCGGCCGTCAAGACATCCCCAAAGCCGCCGCACGGTCACTCCTCGGGCCGGGCGGCGAGGAAGACGAACTCCCGGCCAGGCCGGTCGGGGGCGTCGCGGACCTCCCGCAGGACGTAGCCGTGCGCCGCCAGGTCCGCCTCGACCTCGTCCCGCTCGCGGAAGCGCAGCGTGGACTCCGACGTCAGCACCTGGCCGTCGGAGGCGAACACCCATGTGCCGCGGAAGGTCACCAGCGGAAGGCGGGCGTCGAGCAGGTCGGTCCAGGTCTCCACCCGGCCGACGCCCGGGAGGTCCCTGACCTGGTAGGTGCTCTCCCTGTTCCACTCCAGCCAGGCGCGGCGGGCCGGATCGCGGGTCTCGAACACCAGGTGTCCCCCGGGCCGCAGCGCGTCGCGGACGGCGCTCAGCGTGGCCCGCCAGTCGTCCGGCTCCACGACGGCCTGGGCGACGTTCGCGGTCATGGTGGCGAGGTCGGCCTCCATCGGCGGCACGGCTCGGGCGTCGCCGTGGATCCAGCGCACCCGCTCGGCCCCGGGCTTGGCGCGGGCGACGTCGAGCGAGGCCGCGGCCGGGTCGACCCCGGTCACCTCGATGCCGCGCCCGGCCAGCAGGAGCGCGAACGTGCCCGTGCCGCAGCCGACGTCCAGCACGCGGCGCGCGCCCAGCTCCTCGGCGATGGCCGCGTACACGTCCAGGTCGCCGCGGTCGGGGTCGAGGGGGTCGTAGACGGCCGCGAGGCGGGGGTGTTCGAAGATCGCGTCAGCCATGAGGTCACGATACGACCCGTGTGGCTCATGCGCCCATTGGGCGTTTTGACGATCGTTGATAGGTTGTTGACAGGTGTGCCGGGAAGTCTGGTCGGCGGTCCCTGTTGTCGATCTCGAAAGAGGCCCCCGCCATGCGTGCGTGCTTCGCTGCGCCGGATCTCCCCCTCGGCTCCGCCGCCCTGCCCTCGCCGTACCGGAGGGTGGGCACGTGAGCGTCACCGCATGGATCGCGGTGGCGGTCTTCCTGGCGGCGTACGCCCTGATCGCCACGGAGAAGGTCCACCGCGTCGCGGCGGCGCTCGGCGGGGCGGGGATCATGCTGCTGATCCACGCCACCGACTCGGGCGCGGCGTTCTTCAACGAGCACTCCGGCATCGACTGGAACGTCATCTTCCTGCTGCTCGGCATGATGGTCATCGTCGGCGTGCTCAAGCAGACCGGGGTGTTCGAATACCTCGCGATCTGGGCCGCCAAACGCGCCAAGGGTCATCCCTACCGGCTCATGGTGCTGCTGGTGGTCATCACGGCGTTCGCCTCGGCGCTGCTGGACAACGTCACGACCGTGCTGCTCATCGCGCCGGTGACGTTCCTGGTGTGCGAACGGCTGGCGCTGTCCGCGGCGCCGTTCCTCATCGCCGAAGCCCTCGCCTCCAACATCGGCGGCGCGGCGACGCTGGTCGGCGATCCGCCGAACATCATCATCGCCAGCCGCGCCGGGCTCAGCTTCAACGACTTCCTCGTCCACATGGCGCCGATGGTCGTCATCCTGATGGTGGTGTTCATCGGGATGTGCCGGTGGCTGTTCCGCAAGTCGTTCCGGTACGACCCCGAGCGGGCCGCGGAGGTCATGGCGCTGAACGAGCGCGAGGCCATCGCCGACCGGCGGCTGCTGTGGCAGTCGCTGGCCGTGCTGGCGCTGGTGATGGCGGCGTTCGTGCTGCACCCGGTGCTGCACTACGAGCCCTCCGTGGTCGCCCTGCTGGGCGCCGGGGTGCTGGTCGCGGCCACGAAGGTGACGACCCAGGACGCCATCCGCGAGGTCGAGTGGCCGACCCTGGTGTTCTTCGCCGGCCTGTTCGTCATGGTCGGCGCCCTCGTCGAGACCGGCGTCATCGGCCAGATCTCCGAGGCGGCGGCGAACGCCACCCAGGGGCAGCTCGGGCTGACCACGATGCTGCTGCTGGGCGCGTCCGGCGTCCTGTCGGCGATCGTGGACAACATCCCGTACGTCGCCACGATGAGCCCCATCGTCGCCGAGCTCGTCCAGGCCAACGGCGGCAACGACGCGGCGCAGGTGCTGTGGTGGGCGCTGGCCTTCGGCGCCGACCTGGGCGGCAACGCCACGGCCGTGGGCGCGGCGGCCAACGTCGTCGTGCTCGGCATCGCGGCCCGCAACGGCACGCCGATCAGCTTCTGGCAGTTCACCAAGTACGGCCTGGTGGTCGCCTCGGTCACGATCGCGTTGTGCGTGCCGTACCTCTGGCTGCGTTACCTGTAATCCCGTCACCCGCCGATCGGGCGGGTCGAGGAGGAGGCTCCCCCCATGGCCCTGCTGACGGCCTTCGCGAGCGTGCTGCTGCTCGCCGTTCTCGTCTCCAGCCTCGCCAACCGTACGATCCTGTCCACCGCGGCGCTGTTCCTGGTGGCCGGGTTCGTACTGGGCGACGGCGCGCTCGGCGTGCTGTCGGTACGGCCCGGCGACGAGCTGGTGGGCACGCTGGCCGAGCTGGCGCTGTTCGCGGTGCTGTTCACCGACGGCATGCGCGTCGGCTGGACGGACCTGCGCACCGCGTGGCGGCTGCCGGGCCGGGCGCTGGGCTGGGGGTTGCCGCTGACGCTCGCGGTCACCGCGTCCGGCGCTCACTTCCTGCTCGGCCTCGGCTGGGTCGAGTCACTGCTGGTCGGCGCGATCCTGGCGCCGACCGACCCGGTGTTCGCCTCGGCGCTCGTCGGCAACGAGAAGGTGCCGCCGCGGCTGCGGCAGCTGCTGAACGTCGAGTCGGGTGTCAACGACGGCCTGGCGCTGCCGTTCGTGATGGTGTTCCTGGCCGTCGCGGCCGGCTCCGACGACCTGCATCTGGGTGCGCTCGGGCTGGAGCTGGGCCTCGGCGTGCTGATCGGCGTCGCGGTGCCGTGGCTGGCGATCAAGCTGGAGCAGACCCGCCTGTTCTCCGCCTCCACCCAGTACGAGCCGCTCAACGCCCTGGCGATCGGGCTGCTCGTGCTGGCGCTGGGCAAGGCCACGCACGGCAACCTGTTCCTGGCGGCGTTCTCGGCGGGCATCACGGTGGCCACGTTCGGGGCGCGGCAGCGCGAGTCGTTCGAGCACTTCGGCGAGCTGATCGCCGAGCTGTTCAAGCTGGCGGCGCTGCTGCTGTTCGGCGCGCTGATCACGCCGTCGCTGCTCGGCTCGGTGGGCTGGCAGGGCTGGGCGTTCGCGATCCTCGCCCTCGTGCTGGCCCGCCCGCTGGCGATCTGGCTGTCCTTCCTCGGCTCCGGCCTGTCGGTACGCGAGCAGGCGGCGGTGGCGTGGTTCGGCCCCAAGGGGTTCGCCTCGGTCGTGTACGGGCTGATCGTGCTGGCCTCCGGCATCGCGGCCGGGCAGCAGGTCTTCCAGATCGTCGCGGTGACGATCGTGTTGTCGATCCTGCTGCACTCCTCGACCGACATCGTGGTCGCCCGCTGGTTCGACGACGAGCGCGAGATACCGGCCTGGTACGGCCTCGCCCGCCGGCTGCGCGGCGGCGCGAAGACCTAGGGGTTCCTGGAGACCCAGACCGCGAGCTGGGTGCGGTCGCGCAGGCCGAGTTTGCGCAGGCAGCTGGAGATGTGGTTCTTGGCCGTGCCCTCAGTGATGTGCAGCCGCCGCGCGATCTCCCGGTTGGACGCGCCCGAGCCGATGAGCAGCGCGATCTCGTACTCGCGTTCCGACAGGCCGCAGGGCGGGCCCGTGCGCGGCGCGGGGGCGGGCTCCTCGCGCAGGGCGCTCACCAGCCGTTCGGTGGCCGCGCGGCCCAGCACGGTCTCGCCCCGGGCGCCCCGTCTGATGGCGTCCACCAGCTCGTCCGGCGGGGTGTCCTTCAGCAGGTAGCCCCGCGCGCCCGCGCGCAGGCCGCCGAAGATGTAGTCGTCGTCGTCGAACGTCGTCAGGATCACCGGCGCGATCTCGGGGAACCCCGCGCGCAGCCGCCTGACGAGCTCCACGCCGTCCATGCCCGGCATGCGGGCGTCGACGAGGGCGACGTGGGGCGGCTCGGCGGCCGCGGCCAGCCAGGCGAGGGCGTCCTCGCCGCCGGCGGCGGTCGCGGCGATCTCGATGCCGGGCTCGATCTCCAGGAGTTTGCGCAGGCCCTCGCGCATGAGGATGTGGTCGTCCACCAGCAGGACGCGGATCACGCCCATCACACCGGCACCATCGCCCGCAGGGTGAACCCGGGGGCCGGGACGACGTCCAGCACGCCGTCCACGGCCGCCAGGCGTTCCCGCAATCCGCGCAATCCGAACCCGCCGTCCAGCGCTTCCGGCGGCGCGCCCTCGCCGTCGTCGCGGACCGTCACCCGCACCCGTTGCGGGGTGCAGTCGAGCGCGACCTCGATGCGGCGGGCGCGCGCGTGGCGCAGGGCGTTGGTCAGCCCCTCCTGGACGACCCGGTAGCAGACCAGCTCCCTGGCCTCGTCCACCCCTGGCCAGGCGCCGGTGACGGTGAAGACGACGCCGGTGTCGGCCGAACCGAACGACTCCGCCAGGGCGCGCAGGCCGGCGACGCCGGCGCGGCCGTCCATGCGCAGGGGTTTGAGCGCCCGGACCCAGCGGCGGGTGTCGGTGAGCGCTTCGAGGGTGAGCGCCTGGGCCTGGCACACCTCGTCCCAGGCGGCGTCGGGGCGGATGACGCGGTAGCGCTGGGCGTTCTGCAGGCCCACGTTGATGACGGTGAGGTAGTGGCCCACCGAGTCGTGCATGTCGCGGGCCAGCCGGGCGCGTTCCTCGGCGACGGCCAGTTCGCGGGAGCGGGCCGCGTACCGTTCCAGCTCGGCGTGGGCCTGCTCGAGCTCGGCCAGCAGGCGGCGGGTCTCCTCGGCGCGGTCGTGGGAGTCGACCATGGCGACGACGACCACGAGGATCACCAGGCAGAGCAGCAGCAGGAGCGCGCCGTCGACGGCCGCCGCGAGCACCGACCTGGCCGGGTTGAGCGCCCCGAGCGCGAAGGAGTACAGGCCCGCGAGGCCCGCGTACGCCAGGGCGCCGCGCAGCCCGAAGACCACGAGCGCGTTCCCCACGGCCAGGCTCACGATCAGCAGGCAGACGAGCCCGCCGCCCGGCATGAGCAGCAGGGTCAGCACCAGGAACGCCGCGGTCGCCGCCCGGCGCGGGAGCGGTGCTCCCGCGCGCCACGGCAGCACGTGCCACAGGACGGCCGCTACCGGCAGCGCGGCGGCACCGAGCACCGACAGCGCCCGATGCAACGGCAGGACGCCCCCGTCGCCGAGCATCGCGAGGCCGCCCGCGAACACCACGGCGCAGATGACGGCCGAGCCCCAGAAGAAGACGGTGAACACCATGGGCGGACGGTCGCCGGAGAACCCGATCCAGCCGCTGATGTCACGGATCGCGCCCGCCTGTCCCATATGGGGAGCATAACGATCGCCTCCGCGCGGCACAGCGTGCCGGAGGTCATGTCCGCGACGATGACCCCGGTCATGTGCCCCGCGGTGGATGTCCGGCCGGACCGCGCGGAGCTACGCTCGCGGCACCCGCGGCCTCCGGGAGGACACCATGAAACGCGTTCCGTGGGCGGGCGTCGTCGTCTCCGCGCTCGCGCTCGTCGTGATGACCGCCGTCGCCTGGCGGCTCTGGGACGCGCTGCCGGACGTCGTCACGACGAGGCGGCCCACCGCCGACCGGCCCGGCGCCCACGTGCCGAA
Organism: Nonomuraea terrae; assembly: GCF_044465245.1. Lineage (NCBI taxonomy): Bacteria > Bacillati > Actinomycetota > Actinomycetes > Streptosporangiales > Streptosporangiaceae > Nonomuraea > Nonomuraea terrae. The sequence goes on from NZ_JBITLL010000005.1 coordinate 281,856, forward strand.
GGCCGTCATGGCGGCGGCGATGCCGGCGACCCTCGTGGTCATCGGCGTGGTCATCGGCGTGGGCATGGCGGGCGCCACCGCGGCCGGCGAGCGCCTGCGCCCCCTGCTGCCGCCGATGCTCATGGCATCGGCGGCCGCGCGGCGGCGGGCGGTGAACGTGCTGTTCGTGCTCCTGCCGCCGGTGCTCACCGCCGTCCACACCGGCGTGCTGGCGGACGCCGCCGGTCACGCGTTCCCCTTGGAGCGGACCGTGGGCGTCGCGGTCGGCCTGCTGACGACCGGGCTCGGTCTCGCCCTGCCCCGCCTGTACGAGGAGGCGCCGCGGCACGGCGGGGGTCGGGCCCAGCGGCTGGGCGGTCCGGCCACGGCAGGGATCGGCGTGGCGTGCGCCGCCGGCGTGTTCGTGCTGCCGCCGTTCCCCGTGACGATGGCCTGCGCCCTGGCGGCCGGGGTGGTGATGATCCTTTCGGTCGTGCTGTCCACGGGCGGCGTCAGCCCACGATGACGCGCTCCTCGGGCAGCTCGTAGCGGCGGGTGCGTTGTTTCAGGGCGAGCGCCGAGCCGAGCGTCAGCGGCCCGATGCGGCCGATGAACATCAGCAGGCTCAGCAGCACGTGACCGGCCAGCGTGGTGTCGGCGGTGATGCCGGTGGACATGCCGTTGGTGGCGAAGGCCGAGATCACCTCGAACATCACCTGGTCCAGGCTGTGCGGCGTGATGATCAGCATGATCCAGGTCGACACCGTGACCAGGACGATGCCGAGCAGGCTGATCGACAGCGCCTGACGCTGGGTGGCGGAGGGCAGCCGGCGGTGGCCGATGTTGACGTGGCTCTCGCCGCGCAGCTCCGACCAGACGATGAACAGCAGGAACCCGAACGTGGTGACCTTGATGCCGCCCGCGGTGCCGGCGCTGCCGCCGCCGATGAACATCAGCACGTCGGTGACCAGCCACGACGACGGGTTCATCTGGGCGATGTCGAGGGTGTTGAAGCCGCCGGAACGCGGCATGACGGCGGCGAAGAAGGCCGACAGCAGTTTGCCGGAGTCGTCCAGCGGGCCCATCGTGGCGGGGTTGTGCCACTCGGTCGCCAGGAACGCGAGCGTGCCGCCGGTGAGCAGCACGACGGTCAGGCCCATCGTGATCCGGGTCAGCAGCGACCAGCGCCGGGGCCGCCGCCACGCGCGCAGCAGCTCGAAGACGACGGGGAAGCCGAGACCGCCGACGACCACGGCCAGCGCGACGGTGAGGCTGATCCACGGGTCGGCGACGAAGCGCATCAGGTTGTCGGGCCACAGCGCGAACCCGGCGTTGTTGAACGCGGACACCGCGTGGAAGATCCCCAGGTAGGCCGCGCGGCCGAACGGCTCGCCGTACCCGAGGAGGAAGCGGCCGGTGAGCACGGCGGCCACGGCCGCCTCGCACACCAGGCTGAACAGCACCACCCGGCGCAGCACCTGGCGCAGGTCGGCGGCCACCACGGACTTGGTCTCCAGTTGCGCGGACAGGCGGGCGCGCAGCCCGAGCCGGCCGGACAGGACGACCATGGCCAGGGTGGCGAGCGTCATGATGCCGAGGCCGCCCGCCTGGATGAGCAGCGCGATGACCACCTCGCCGAACACCGACCAGTGCGCCTCGGTGTCGACCACGACCAGGCCGGTCACGCAGACGGCCGAGGTGGCGGTGAACAGGGCGGTCAGCCAGTGTGAGGAGTCGCCCGCGGTGGTCGCCATCGGGGTGGCCAGCAGCAGCGTGCCGATCAGCACGGCGGTGCCGAACCCGGTGGCGATGACCACCGCGGGATGCCCGATGCGGCCCGGCAGGGCCGGTCGATGCCGTGTCATCGGGCATCGTCACTGGTCACGGAGGCCTCCGGGTGGGGTGGGGCAGGGCCGGGGACGCCGCCGACCAGACTTCCCGGCACACCGCGCCACACCGTAGCGCAGGGCTGTTGCGACCGCCAACGACGACGTTCCCCCGAATATAGGGCTGCTCGCGGCCGGTCTGTCCCCCTACGCTCGATCCGTGGCGGAGGAGGTGCTGCAGGACACCCCCGACCGAAGGGTCGTGCGGGTCGGCGACACCGTGCGCAGGCCGGTGCAGCCGTGGACGCCCGCCGTCCACGCGCTGCTCCGGCACCTGGCGGACGCCGGTTTCCGGTACGCGCCGCGCGTGCTCGGGATCGACGAGCAGGGCCGGGAGGTCCTCACGTACGTGGAGGGGGCGGCGGGCCCGGCCGGCTGGGCCCAAGTGGTCTCCGACGAGGGCCTGGCCGCCTTCGCCCGGCTGCTGCGCGACTACCATGACGCGGTCGCCGGCTTCCGCCCGCCGGGCGACCTCGCCTGGATCACCGGCCGGTGCGGGCTCGGCGACGGGGAGCTGGTCTGCCACGGCGACTTCGGCCCGTGGAACGTCGTCTGGCGCGACGGCGTGCCCGCGGGGATTCTCGACTGGGACAACGCCCGGCCGGGCTCGCGCATGTTCGACGTCGCGTACGCGCTGGAGTACACCGCGCCGTTCCGCGACGACTCCGAGTGCCTGCGCTGGCTGGGTTACCCCGAGCCGCCCGACCGGCGGCGCCGGATGGAGCTGTTCGCCGCCGCCTACGGCCTGCCCGCCGTCTCGGGCCTGGCGGACGAGGTGGCCGCCGTGCAGCGGGACACGATCGCCCAGGTACGCCGGCTGGCCGCGCAGGGGCGCCGGCCGCAGGCCCGCTGGGTCGCCGAGGGTTACCTCGGCGAGCTGGAGCGCCGGCTGGCCTGGACGCTGGCCAACCGGCGTCTGTTCGGGTGACGTACCCGGCCGATGGGGTGGTTCCGCGACCGGCGTATTGTCTGATAGCTCCTGGGATGCCCACTCTCAGGGATACCCGGTGGTCTGCAGGTCAGGTGTACAACAAATGATCAATTGGGCCGGTTTCATCCCCGCCGCTTTTCTGGTGTCGCTCATCCCGGGAGCCAACCAGCTCCTCGGCCTGAACAACGCCGTACGGCACGGAATGACGTACGCGCTGGCCGGGATCTTCGCGCGGCTGGTCGCCTTCGTCATCATCATCGGCCTGGTCGTGGCGGGGCTCGGCGCGGTGCTGGCGACGTCGGCCGCCTGGCTGACGGCGGTCAAGTGGGTGGGCGTCGTCTACCTGGCCTGGATCGGGATCTCCTGCCTGCGGCGCGCGCGGCGGCCGCCCGCCGCCCCGGCCGCTTCCACGGCGCCGGCCAGGAAGGAGCTGCGGCCGCTGATGCTCAACGAGTTTCTCGTGGCGCTGAGCAACCCCAAGGCCCTGCTGCTCTTCGCCGCCCTGCTCCCCCAGTTCACCGGCGGGTCGCAGGCGGACGCCGGCGTCCAGATCGCCGCGTTGGGGGCGGCGTACCTGGCCGTCGAGCTCGTCGTGGGCCTCGGCTACATCGCCGTCGGCAACGGCATCGGCGCCACCGGCATCCCGGCCGCGACCATGCGCAAGGTCGACCTGGGCAGCGGCGTGATCTTCCTGGGCCTGGCCGCGCTGCTCGCCGCGGACGACGTCACCGCCTCCTGACTCAAGTGCCGCTCCGGGGATTCGAACCCCGAACCTCCGCCTCCTGAAGACGGCGCCTCTGCCAGTTGGGCCAGAGCGGCTGGGTGGGCCCCGGGCTCGGGCTGGCGTGGGCCGGCCCGGGGCGAGGGCGTGGTCCGGCCGGGGGGCGCCATTCCCACCGGCCAGGCCGTGCCCGCGGCCCTTTCCTTTCAGGGCCGTCGTCCGAGTGGCAGGATTCGAACCTGCGGTGCTCCTGCTCCCAAGGCAGGCGGGCTGACCAAACTGCCCCACACTCGGTACAACAAGAAAGCCGCCCCGGATTTCTGCGGGCGGCTTTCTGCGGAATTCCGTGAAGGATTATCCGGAAAGCCTCCGGCGCGGCCTGGGAAGGGCCGGTCGCAGGTCGTTCACGTCGCGCTCCCCCTTCCCTGTCTTTGTCGCCGTTCGACGTTGTCCACGGTAAACCGATGATCCGGGCGCGTGCCACACATTTATGACGACGGATCCAGGCCCCATTTCACGCCGGCCCTGCTAACCGGAGATTCGACGCGGAAACGGGGAAGTGCGTCCGGATAGTTGTCGCGGACGAAGTCGACGAGGAACTCGCGCACATCGCATTTGAGGTCCCACGCCGACGGCGAGTCGGCGGCGCTCATCAGCGCCCGCAGCTCCACCAGGCCGTTCGGCAGCACGTCGGTGACCTGGAGCGTCCAGTCCTTCTGGTCCCACAGCGGGTTGCCCTGCAGGAACTCGTACAGGGCCTCGCGCAGTTTCCCCACCGGCACCGACCAGTCCACCCGCAGGTACACCACGGCCAGCACCCGGCTGCCGTGCCGCGTCCAGTTCTCGAACGGGTTCTGGGTGAAGTACGACACCGGCAGCACGAGCCGGCGCTCGTCCCACAGCCGCAGCACCACGTACGTGAGGGTGAGCTCCTCGATGCGCCCCCACTCCTCCTCGACGACGACCACGTCGTCCAGGCGCAGCGCGTCGCTGAAGGCGAGCTGGAGCCCGGCGAGCATGTTGCCGAGGGTCGGCTGGGCGGCGATGCCGACGACCGCGCCCGCGATGCCCGCCGAGGCCAGCAGCCCCGCTCCGAGAGCGCGCACCTGCGGGAACGAGAAGAGCATCGCGCCGAGCGCGATGACGATGATGACGGCCGCGGCGATGCGGCGCACCAGCCCGAGTTGTGTCCTGATGCGCCGCGCCCGCCGGTTGCGCTCGCCCTCGACCCGCACCAGCCGGTCGAGCACGACGTCCGTCAGCGCGTACGTGGCCTGCACGATCAGCCAGGTGACGGCGCCGATCGTGCCCAGACCGAGAAAACGGTCGACGGTGGCCCCCGCCCCGAGCTCGCCCGGGGCCTCCCCGAACATCCCCGGCCGGAAGGCCACGTTCGTCGCCGCCACCGCGGCCACGGTGAACGCGGGCCACGTGCAGTGCTCCACGAGATGCCGGGCCAGCTCCCACTTGCGCCCCGCCTTGCTCAGCACCCGCCGGATCACTTCCACCAGGAGGATCGAGCCGACCACCGCGATCAGGAGAATCGGCCAGTCCGCTGGAGACTGCACGTTCATGCCCCCAATGTCTTAGAACGTCTCGTCAAAGGTCACATTGCCCTCTACTGCCACCTGGTAAGCCGAAACCCGCCGCTCGAAGAAGTTCGCCAGTTCCTGCACGTCCTGCAGCTCCATGAACGCGAACGGGTTCGCCGAGCCGTACCGCCGGGGCAGGCCGAGCCTGGCCAGCCGCTGGTCGGCGACGTACTCGAGGTACTGGCGCATCTGCGCGACGCCCATGCCCGGCATGCCGTCGCCGCACAGGTCCGCGGCGAAGGCCAGCTCGGCGGCGACGGCCTCCTCCAGCATCTCGGCGACCTGCTCGCCCAGCTGATCGTCGAACAGCTCCGGCTCCTCGGCCCTGACCGTGTCCACGACGCTGAACGCGAACTCCATGTGCATGGACTCATCCCGGAACACCCAGTTCGTCCCGGTGGCCAGCCCGCCGAGCAGCCCCCGGGAGCGGAACCAGTAGACGTACGCGAAGGCGCCGTAGAAGAACAGGCCCTCGATGCAGGCGGCGAAGCAGATGAGGTTGAGCAGGAACTGCCGGCGCTCGTCCGCGGTCTCCAGCCGCCGCAGGCCGTCGATCGAGTCGATCCACTTGAAGCAGAACTCCGCCTTGTCGCGGATCGACGGGATGTGCTCGATCGCGGCGAACGCCTTGACCCGCTCGTCCGGATCCGGCAGGTAGGTGTCGAGCAGCGTCAGGTAGAACTGCACGTGCACGGCCTCCTCGAACAGCTGCCTGCTCAGGTACAGGCGCGCCTCGGGGGCGTTGACGTGCTGGTAGAGGTTGAGCACCAGGTTGTTGGCCACGATGGAGTCGCCGGTCGCGAAGAACGCCACCAGCCGGTTGATCAAATGCCGCTCCTGCGGCGTCATCTTCGCCAGGTCGGCGAGGTCGGTGTGCAGGTCCACCTCCTCGACCGTCCACGTGTTGCGGATGGCCGCGCGGAAACGCTCGTAGAAGTCGGGGTAGCGCATCGGGCGGAGCGTCAGATCCATCCCGGGGTCGAGCAACATCACAAGATCTCCTTCACTGGCACGCTTCGCAGGTCTCGGGGTTCTCAAGGGAGCAGGCGATCACGTCCGCGACGGGCTGGGCCGGCGTGGGCTGGGCGACCGTCGTCTGGGAGATCCGGGTCGCCGGGCGTGAGCGCAGGTAGTACGTCGTCTTCAGGCCGCTCTTCCAGGCGTAGGCGTACATCGAGGAGAGCTTGCCGATGGTCGGGCTGGCCATGAAGAGGTTGAGCGACTGCCCCTGGTCGACGTACGGCTGCCGCGCCGCGGCCAGGTCGATGAGCGCCTTCTGCGGCAGCTCCCAGGCCGTGCGGTACAGCAGCTTGAGGTCGTCGGGGATGCCGGGCACCGTCTGCACCGAGCCGTCGGCCCGCTTGATCGCGTCGCGCATCTCCTGCGTCCACAGCCCGCGCGCCTGCAGGTCGGCCACCAGATAGCGGTTGACCTGCAGGAACTCGCCCGACAGCGTCTCGCGCTTGAACACGTTGGACACCTGCGGCTCGATGCACTCGTAGCAACCGGCGATGGAGGCGATCGTGGCGGTCGGCGCGATGGCGATCAACAGCGAGTTCCGCAGCCCCGTCACGGCGATCTTCTCCCGGAGCGCCTCCCAGCGCGGCGAGCTCACCCCGTAGTGGTCGGGGTGCAGCACTCCCCCTGCCGCCCTGGTCTCGTCGTACGACGGGTGCCGGCCGCGCTCGGCCGCCAGGTCCGCCGAGGTGTCGTACGCGGCGAGCGCGATCTCCTCGGCGATCCTGGTGGACAGCTCCCGCGCCCGCGGAGAGTCGAAGGGCAGCCGCAGCGTGAAGAACACGTCCGCCAGGCCCATCACGCCGAGCCCCATCGGCCGCCACCGCTTGTTGGCCGCCTCCGCCTCGGGCGTCGGGTAGAAGCCGAGGTCGATGGTGCGGTCGAGGAAACGCACGGCGGTGCGGACGGTCCGGCGCAGCCGCTCCCAGTCGAGGTCGCCGCCGGCGAGGTGGGCGGCCAGGTTGACCGAGCCGAGGTTGCACACGGCCGTCTCGGCGTCGCTGGTGACCTCGAGGATCTCGGTGCAGAGGTTCGACAGGTGGATGACGTTCTCGGGGCGGGCGGTCTGGTTGGAGGTGCGGTTGGCGGCGTCCTTGAAGGTCATCCAGCCGTTGCCGGTCTGGGCGAGCGTGCGCATCATCCGGCCGTACAGGGTCCGCGCGGGGATCTGGCGGGCGAACCGGCCCTCGGCCTCGTACGCGCGATAGGCGGCGGTGAACGCCTCGCCGTACAGGTCGGTCAGGTCGGGCACGTCCTTCGGGTCGAAGAGCGACCAGGTCTCGTCGGCCTCGACGCGGCGCATGAACTCGTCGGGCACCCAGTTGGCCAGGTTGAGGTTGTGGGTGCGGCGGGCGTCCTCGCCGGTGTTGTCGCGCAGTTCGAGGAACTCCTCGATGTCGGCGTGCCAGGTCTCCAGGTAGACGCAGGCCGCGCCCTTGCGCCGGCCGCCCTGGTTGACCGCCGCCACGGACGAGTCGAGCGTGCGCAGCCAGGGGACGATGCCGTTGGACAGGCCGTTCGTGCCCCGGATCAGAGAGCCGCGCGAGCGCACCCGGGTCCAGGAGACGCCGATGCCGCCGGCGTACTTGGACAGACGGGCGACCTGGCCGTACCGGTCGTAGATGGCCTCCAGCTCGTCGCGCGGCGAGTCGAGCAGGAAGCAGGACGACAGCTGCGGGCGGCGCGCCCCCGAGTTGAACAGCGTCGGCGAGCTGGGCAGGTACGACAGCGTCGACATCAGCGCGTACAGCTCGGCGGCCTCGGCGACGGTCTCCGACAGCCCGCAGGCCACCCGCAGGAAGAAGTGCTGCGGCCGCTCCAGCACCCGCCGGGTCTTCGGATGGCGTAGCAGGTAGCGGTCGTGGACGGTGCGGAGCCCGAAGTACTCGAACCGGTCGTCCGCCTCCCGCGAGATCAGCCCGTCCAGCTCGGCCGCGTGCGCGGCCACGAACTCCGCCAGCCCGTCCTGGATCAGCCCGGCCGCGTGGGTGGCGGCGATCGACTCGGAGAACGACCGCACGCCGTGCGCCGCGGTCTCCTCGGCGATCTCCTCGGCCAGCAGCCGGGCGGCGAGCCGGGAGTTGGCCGGGTCGGCGATCACCCGGGCGGCGGCCTCCTCGATGGCCAGGCGGCGGTCAACCCCAACGATCTGAGTCACGTGCTCTTTCTCCTCGCGAAGTCATCCCCGTGAGGGCACGCCAGAGCACCGCGACACCGGAGCACCCGGCCGCGTCACGCCCTCAGCCCACCCTCGAGGCCCTGAACATTGCCTCCGGGCACGCGGCCCGGAGTCGCCGGCAGGTCTTCGGGCTCGCGGGCGTGCTCCATGGCGCCTACTGGCCGTCGCTTCCCGGATCCGCTCCAGTGCACATGACGGCGGTCGTTCCCGCTCACCGCTGCGGGGCAGCCCCGGAATCACACCGGGTTCCCTTTTGCTCCGCCTCAGGGGGAGGCGAACCAGCGACGACGAGGATCCTACATCTAGTGGCCGTTCCCGCAACTACCCCAGCATGTTGTGGCTCGGGTGGAGTTGATCAGCCCCAGACCGTGCATCACGGCCCGCGTCCGGGCGACCTCGGAGCCGAGCCAGCGCTCGAAGTCGTCGCCGACGAGCGGCAGCGACAGCCAGCCGGCCGCCCGGCAGGCGGCCTCCCAGCCGGGCGCGCCCAGCACGTCGTCGCACATGCGCAGCGCCCACTCGCGGCTCTCCTCACCCATGCCGTCGGGCCCGAACGCGGCCACCCAGTTGGTGAAGTCGACCCGCACGCCCGACTCCAGCAGGGTCGGCGCGTCGAGGCCGGGCAGCCGCTGGGCGGACGACACGGCCAGCGCCCGCACCCGGCCCCTGCCGATGTTGAACCGCCACTCCGACAACGGCCCGGCGGCGGCCACGGCCTTGCCCGCCAGCAGCGCGGTGGCGGCCTCGTTGCCGCTGGGGTAACCGGTGTAGTCGACCTGGCGGGTGTCGGCGCCGAGGCCCTTGGCGATCAGCCCGAAGAGCAGGTGGTCGGGCTCACCCTGCGGCCCGCCGGTCACCGGCGTCTGGGCGGGCCGGGCGAGCAGCTGCGCGCCGAAGTCGCCGAAGTCCTTCAGAGGGGAGGCGGCGGGCACGACCACGACCTCGACCTCGCCGCTGAGCCTGGCCAGCGGGGTGGTGACACCGGCCACGCCCTGGCCGTCGTTGAGCTCGGCGGCCGACAGCGCGGGCAGCCCGACCACAGTGATCGGGGTGCCGGCGCCGGTCTGGAACCCGGCCGAGCGGGCCACGCCGCCGAACGTCCGCGCGACACGCGCCCACTGCTGCCCGCCGGGGTTGACCGAGAACCGCGTACGCAGGACCTCCGCGCCGCCGGAGACGCGCTCCGCCCCGCACCCGGCGGCGGCCGCGATCGCGCCGAGCCCCCAGGCGATGAACCGCCTGCGGGGCATGCGCGTCTGTCCCGAACCGTCCATTACCCATGGTTATTAACCCATTACACATGGCTGTACACGCGGCTCGTGGTCAACACTCAGAATCGCTATTATTGGCGATTTTTCGTGATATTCGGGTTTACTTGGCTTTCTTCCCGACACCGGCCATGAGCGAGGACGGCAGCGACCAGTCGCCGACCAGTTTGGGCCGGTCCGGGCGCCAGTCGGTGGCCTGGACGAGCCCCGGCGGCTCCAGCGGGAAGTCGCCGAAGAACGCGCGGATCTCGGCCGGTGTCCGGTCGGCCCCGCGCCCCCCGGAGGCCCGGGGCCGCTCGCGCTCCTGCGGGCGCGCCGCAGTCGTGGCCCGCGTCGTGGCCCGTGTCGTGACTCGTGTCGTGACCTGCGTCGTGACCCGTGTCGTCGCATGGGAGATCACCAGGAACCCGCCCGGCGCCATCCGCTCCCGCAGCACCGCCACCGCCCCCAGCGGGTCGGCGGAGTCGGGCAGGAAGTGCAGGATCGACACCAGCAGCACGCCGACCGGCTCGTCCAGGTCGAGGAACTCCCGGGCCCTGGTCAGCACGTCCTCGGGATCGAGCAGGTCGGCCTGGACGAACCTGGCCAGGCCGGTCCGGCCAGGCCCCGGCCGGAGCAGGCTCTGCGCGTGCTCGGCGACCACCGGATCGTTGTCGACGTAGACCACCCGCGCCTCGGGCACGACCTCGTGCGCGCTGCCCTGGGTCGGCAGCCCGCTGCCGAGGTCGAGGAACTGCCGGACTCCGGCGCGGGCGACGTAGCGTACGGCACGCTGAAGGAAGGCCCGGTTCGCGCGGGCCAGCGGGACCGCCTCCGGGATCAGCTCGGCGAGCTGATCGATGGCCTGGCGATCGACCGCGTAGTTGTCCTTCCCGCCGAGCATGTAGTCGTACATGCGGGCGGGATGAGGCCGCTGCTGATCGAACTGCTGCCGCACATATCGAATTTATGTCGTCAGCAGCGGAATAACACTACCCTGGGATGATTGTTGCTGAAATAGAGTTAATTACTCAACTGTCACGCTCTTGGCTAGGTTGCGCGGCTTGTCCACGTCGCGGCCCAGCGCCACAGCAGCGTAGTACGCGAAGAGCTGCAGCGGGATCGCCAGCAGGATCGGGTCGAGCTCGATCTCGTTCCTCGGGATCACGATCACGTCGTCGGCCAGCTTGGCGGAGGGCTCGCGGTGACCGACCATGAGCACCTGGCCGCCCCTGGCGCGGATCTCGCCGAGCGTCGTGAGGTTCTTGTCGAGCAGCTCGTCATCGGGGACGATGGCGACCGTCGGCATGTCCGGGCCGATCAGCGCGAGCGGGCCGTGCTTGAGCTCGCTCGCCGGGTACGCCTCGGCGTGGACGTACGAGATCTCCTTGAGCTTCTGCGCGCCCTCGCGGGCGACCGGGTAGCCGCGCACGCGGCCGACGAACATCATGCTCGGGTGACCGGCGTACTTCTTGGCCAGTTCGGCGATCTTGTCGCTCTGGGCGAGGATCTCCCCGATCTGCCCGGGCAGCCGGCGCAGGCCCTCCACGATGCGCCGCCCGTCGGCGGGCGAGAGGTCACGCACCCGTCCGAGGTGCAGCGCGAGCAGCGCGAACGCCACCGCCGTCGAGGTGAACGCCTTGGTCGAGGCCACCGAGACCTCGGGGCCGGCGTGCAGGTAGATGCCGCCGTCGACCTCGCGGGCGATGGCGCTGCCGACCGCGTTGACGATGCCGATGACCCGGCCGCCCTTGCGCTTGAGCTCCTGCACGGCGGCGAGCGTGTCGTAGGTCTCCCCCGACTGGCTGATGGCGACGTAGAGCGTGTCGGGGTCGACGACCGGGTTGCGGTAGCGGAACTCGCTGGCCGGCTCGGCGTCGGACGGGATGCGCGCCAGCTCCTCGATGAGCTGCGCGCCGATCTGCCCCGAGTAGTACGCCGACCCGCAGCCGATGATCTTCACCCGGCGGAACGAGCGGGTCTCGCGGGCGTCCATGTTGAGCCCGCCGAGGTGGGCGACGTGGAAACGCTCGTCGAGCCGGCCGCTCATGGTGCGGGTGACCGTCTCGGGCTGCTCGGAGATCTCCTTGAGCAGGTAGTGCTCGTAGCCGCCGGTGTCGTAGTGGCCGGCGTCCCAGTCGACGGTCAGCGGCTCCTTGGCCGTCTCGCGGGCGTCGCTGGCGAAGGTGTGGAAGCCGTCGGCCTTGAGCACGGCCAGCTCGCCGTCCTCCAGGTGCACGACCTGGCGGGTGTAGCGGACGAGCGCGGCCACGTCGGAGGCGGCGAACATCTCCTTCTCGCCGATGCCGACCACGATCGGGCTGCCGTTGCGCGCCACGACCACCTCGCCGGGCCGCTCGGAGTCGATGACGGCGATGCCGTACGTGCCCACGACGCTCTTGAGGGTCTTCCTGACCGCCTCCTCCAGCGTGTCGTTCTCGTCGGCCGCGTGCGCGATCAGGTGGGCGAGCACCTCGGTGTCGGTCTCGGAGGCGAACACCACGCCGTCGGCCTCCAGCTTGGCGCGCAGCTCGGCGGCGTTCTCGATGATGCCGTTGTGCACCACCGCGATGCGCTCGTCGGCGGACAGGTGAGGGTGGGCGTTGACGTCACTCGGGACGCCGTGCGTGGCCCATCGGGTGTGGCCGATGCCGAGGTTGCCCTTGAACCGGGCCGGGACCACCTTGGCCAGGTCGGCCACCCTGCCCTTGACCTTGCGCAGCTTCAGGCCCTTGTTGGACACCACGACACCGGCCGAGTCGTAGCCCCGGTATTCGAGCCGCTGCAGTCCCTCCAGCAGGATGGGCGCGGCGTCCTTGGGGCCGACATAGGCCACGATTCCGCACATCAAGGTCTCCTCTATCCGTAGATGATCCGGCGTAGTTGTCTGAGCGACAGCTTGGGGGCGGCCACCCGGCGAGCGCCTAATTCGGCGGCGATCCTCGGGAAGATCTCGTCGTTGGTGAAGCCGTGCCGCTTCAACTCCCCGTGACGGCGGCGGACGAACTCTTCGGTGGTCTCGGAGAAGTACGCCAGCACGTCTGCCACCACACGGGCCGCCTCCCCCTGGCCGAGCGGCGTCGTGCTCGTGAGGTGGTCGATGAGATCTTCGTACGGATGCCGGGCCGCTGACACAGACGAGGACCCTACGGCTCTGGAATGAGACACAGCAACATTCTGCCCGAAATCGGGCAGGATTAACGCTGAACGACGCCTGACGGGGTTACGAGCGTCACTCTGCTACATACCCCTACAAATCAGGGCAAAGCACCCAGTAGCCCCGAGTCGCATCTGTAACATCCGCCCCGTCTGACACATCGGTTTCCGGGGAACGGTTACGGAGCGTAGTCATATCGTGACGTTCCTGGGGGAGATGTTCATGCAGCTCTGGCTCGCCGCCGTCCTGGCGGCCGGCGTACTCACCGCACCCGCCGACGTCGAACGGCGGGACTCCGGCGCGCGGTCCCCCGCGGGCGCCGCGCGCGCCGAAGGGCGGCAGGCCGACTTCGCCGCCGCGGCCCGCGAGTACGGCGTGCCGGAAAGCGTGCTGCTCGGCGTCGCGTACCTGGAGTCGCGGTGGGACGCCAACGGCGGGCGGCCCAGCACGGCCGGCGGCTACGGCCCGATGCACCTGGTGGACGCGTTCCCCGCCGAGGCGACTGACGGGATCGGCGACGCCCTCGGCGACCCGCGCGGCGACGAGGCCCGCCCGATGGCGATCGCACCCGGCGGCCCGCCGGCCTCCTCCGCGCTGCGCACCGCGACGCCGGCGCACCGCACGACGCTGCCCGAGGCGGGCCGGCTGATCGGCGTGGCGCCCACCCGCCTGCGCGAGGACCCGTCCGCGAACATCCGCGCCGGCGCCGCCCTGCTCGCCTCCTACCAGCGGCGCCCCAGCTCCGACCCGTCGGACTGGTACGACGCCGTGGCGAAGTACGCGGGCACCGACGACCCGGACGCCTCCCGGGCCTTCGCCGACGAGGTCTTCTCCGTCATGCGGGAGGGGGTGGAGCGCCGTACCGACGACGGCCACCTCGTCCGGCTCGACCCCGTGCCGGACCTGCCCGGCGGTGAATCCGCCGAGGAGGACTGGTGGGCCGGGGAGGAGAACACCGACCGCGGCTGGGCGCCCGGCGCCGACGCCCCGCGGTCGGCCGCGGGGACCAAGGCGGCGGGCGGGAGGGCGGAGTGCCCATCGTCGCTGCGCTGCGAGTGGATGCCGGCCGCGTACAAGCAGTGGGGCAAGAAGGGCGATCGTGACTACGGCAACCACGACCGCCTGACCCGCGAGCGCAGGATCGACTACATCGTCATCCACGACACCGAGGGCACCTACCAGGGCATCCCGTCGATGGTGCGCAACCCGAAGTACGTGAGCTGGCACTACACGATCCGCTCCCGTGACGGACATGTCGCCCAGCACGTGCCGACGAAGGACATCGCCTGGCACGCGGGCAACTGGGATGTCAACACCCGCTCGATCGGCATCGAGCACGAGGGCTATCTGGCCAAGGGCGGCACCTGGTACACCGAGGCGATGTACCGGTCGTCGGCCAGGCTGGTGAAGCACCTGGCCGCCAAGCACGACATCCCGCTCGACCGGGCCCACATCCTCGGCCACGACAACGTGCCCGGCACGACGCCGGGCACCGTCGCCGGCATGCACGAGGACCCGGGGCCGTACTGGGACTGGGCTCACTACTTCGACCTCATGGACAAGCCGTTCCGGGCGGCCAGGGGCGGCGACTCCGTCCTCATCCGGCCGTCGTACAACTCCCACCGGCCGCGTTTCACCGGCTGCGTGAGCGGCGACGCGTCGAAGCGCTGCCCCCCGCACGGGGCCTCCACGGTGTGGCTGCACAAGTCGCCCAGCCACCGGGCTCCCCTGGTGCTCGACATCGGCAAGCGCGGGGGAAGACCGAGCACGTACAGCGTGTACGACCACAGCGCCCGCGCCTCCACCGGCCAGCGCTTCGCGGTCGCCGAGCGGCGGGGCGACTGGACGGCCATCTGGTACCTCGGCCAGAAGGCGTGGTTCCACAACCCGGCGGGCAGGCCGACCGCCGTCCCGGCCAGGGGCCCGGTGGTCACGCCGCTGTCGGCGGACGTGAAGGTGTACGGGCGCGCGTATCCGGAGCGATCGGCGTACACCAGCGCCGCCTACCAGCGGCTGGCGCCGCTGAAGTACCGGATCGCGCCCGGGCAGCGGTACACCGTGGGCGACACCGTCACCGGCTCCTACTACGCCGCGAACGCGTTCAACCCCGCCCGACACGTCACCACCACAGGCACCACGCGCTACCACCAGATCCAGCTGGGCCACCGGGTGATGTTCGTCATGGCGAAGGATGTGCGATTGATCCGCTGAATTTGGCCGCCGCCGGACGCTCCGTGCGCACGGGCACTCCCGGGAGACGATATGGTTTTCCCGTGGCCCGGCGCGCGAGCGGCCGAGGCGTCACGCGGAAGTGGCTCAGGGGTAGAGCATCACCTTGCCAAGGTGAGGGTCGCGGGTTCGAATCCCGTCTTCCGCTCGGAGCACGACTCCTGGTGGAGTGGCCGAGAGGCGAGGCAGCGGCCTGCAAAGCCGTCTACACGGGTTCAAATCCCGTCTCCACCTCGGCGACCATCGGACCCTCCGGGATCCGGTAAAGTAACGACAGCGCCATGCGGAAGTGGCTCAGGGGTAGAGCATCACCTTGCCAAGGTGAGGGTCGCGGGTTCGAATCCCGTCTTCCGCTCTGAGTGACAACTCAATACGGACGATTAGCTCAGCGGGAGAGCGCTTCCCTGACACGGAAGAGGTCACTGGTTCAATCCCAGTATCGTCCACCACCAGACAGAGCCCCAGCCTTGGCGTACGCCGACCGGCTGGGGCTTCTTGTCGTTCCGGCCAAGGGCGTCGTGTACACGAAGGTTCTTCGAGCGGCTGGGATTTTGCGGCTTCTTAGGCGACGGGCCGGGATGGTCACGCAGACCCCAAGAAGAGATTTTAGGAAGTTATGAAACGACGCCAGGGCGGTTGCCGTGGCGCCTGAGACTTCTGGTCGCTTACATTGCTCCCCTATCAATCCGTAGATCTTCGCGGGGAGGGAGCAACAGTGAATGACGTGGTCTACGTCCTGGTGACGCTATGCGTCGCGGCGATCGCGGGCGTGGTCTGTGGACTCGCGATCGGCGTGATGGGCGCCAATCCGCTGGACGCCTTCAAGACGGGTGGAGTGGCCTTCTGCGGTCTGGCCGTCGTCGGCCTCTCCATCCTCACCATCCTGCGCAAGAGGGCCTGACCCTCGACATGGCGAAAGCGATGGCCGTAGAGCGAATATGACCGATATCCGAAACTCCCCACCCGAAAACGCCAGCAGCCCTCACCGGTGATCCGGTGAGGGCTTGATCGTGGGCGGCGACGACGGCTCCGGGGCCACTCCCCCGTCGAGACGAAGCGTGCCTCACCTCTCCCGCCACGTATTCCGCTGCCGCCTCTGGGCGCCGCGTGACGAGGATGAGCGTCCCGGCAAGCTCTACGAAGAAGGCGAAGGGCTGGAAGGCTCCGTGCTCGAAGCTTCTCTTCTTGTGGTCGTCGTAACGGCAACTCGGCCATCGGCACCCTGGTCGAGCGGACCACGCGCTACGTGATGCTCGTCCGGTTGCCGATCGACCGCAGTGGCCGGCGTCAGCTCGTGAGTACCCATCGGCCGCGGTGTCCGCCGGCGCGGAAAGCGCGGTACGCGAACGCGGCCTTGTCCAGCGGCACTGTTCCCGCCCGCCGCGGTTCCAGGATTCCCTGCGCGGTCAGCGCCAGCATCTCCCGTAGGAGGGTGCCGTCGGGGACCACCCCGCCGAGGTGACGGTGATGCCGCGTACGGACGCGGGTTCGAGGCCGGGGAAGACGCCCACGTAGCCGCCGTGATCGCGGACCGGCCGCAGCGCCGCCTCCTTCAGCAGGGCGGTGTCCAGCACCGCGTCGAAGCCGATCGCCCTGTCGAGGGTTGTGATCGCGTCCGCTGCTCCGGCCCTGGTCAAAAAGCCCTCATCCGTCGCGCGGGCGAGCCCGGTGACTCTCCAGCCGGCGCGGGCGGCGAGTGCCACCGCGTGACCACCGACCCCGCCGGCGGCGCCGGTGACCAGCAGTCGCCTGCCGCTGTACGGGCCGAGCAGGGCAAGGAGCTGCGCGGCGGTCAGTGAGTTGAGTGGAACGGTGGCCGCGTCCAGTAGGTCGACCCCGTCCGGGACCGGCGCCGCATCGGCGGCTGGGACGATCACGTACTCGGCGGCCGTTCCCGCGGTGGCGTGCGGAGCGTGCGGGAGGTGGAGTGCCGCGACCGGCGTGCCGACGGCGAGGTCGTGGACGCCGGGACCCACCATGTCGACGACGCCCGCCACGTCCAGCCCCAGGCCGGCGCGCGGCGCGGGGCCGCCTCCTCTGGCCGCACCGCCGGCGTCGTCGATGATGTGAAGATCGGCCGCGTTGATCGCGGCTCCGGCCATCCTGATCCGGATCTGCCCCGCCGCGGGCCGCGGATCGGGCAGGTCCACCGTTTCTACCTCGTCGTCCGAACCTGGGTGAGCGGTGACGATCGCGCGCATGTCGGTGACTCTCTTTCTCGTAGGGCGGTTCGGCCGCACGCCCAGTCCGGCGGGCCGGCTCGTCAGCGGTGGCCGTGGCGCCGGAAGTGCTTCTCCAGCAGTGGCTTTCCTTCTCTTGAGAGCCAGCTGCCGAAATCCAGCAGACCCGGGTGCAGCTTCCGCAGCGCGGGGATGTCGGCCTGCCAGTCACAGAACGACGTCGTCCCTCCGGGTCCGCCGGGAGGGGGAGCTGGTAGGGCCACGTCATGTCCGGTCGCCCGGCCGATCGCCGCGGCGATCCGGTGCGGCGTCAGCTCGTCGCCGGCCAGTTCCAGCGTCCGGCCGAGGAACCGGTCGGGGGCGGCGAAGGCTGACGCGGCGAACGCGCCGATGTCCTCGAGGGCGATGAGCTGGACCGTCACGTCGGCTGGGAACGTCCGGATGAGGGAGGCCGCACCGCGGACGCCGTACGTCGGGTCGGCGAAGTTCTCCATGAACGTCACCGGGCGCAGCACCGTGGCGGGTACGTCGTGCGCTCGGATGTACTGCTCGATCTTCCCTTTGATCTCCCAGTGGGGAATGCCGGTGGCCCGGTCGGCATTGGCCACGGACGCGTAGACGAGGTGCCGGACGCCTGCGGCCATCGCGGCGTCGACGACGTTCAGACCGCGTCGCAGCTCGTTCTCGGCGTAGTCGGGTGCGATGAAGGCGGGCTGGACGCTGAACACGCCGTACGCGCCGCGGATGGCGGCGTCGATGCTGTCCCGGTCGTCCATGTCCCCGACGACCAGGTGGGCGCCGGCGCGGGCGAGACGCGTCGTTGCGCGAGGTCGCCCGGCGAGCGGGAGTCGGGATCGGCACGCTCTACCGGCACTTCCCCACGCGTGAGGCTCTCCTTGAGGCCATCCTCGACAGCAACTTCGACACGTTGCGCGAGCGGGCCGAGCAGCTACTCGCCTCGCCGTCGCACACGCCGCACGACGCGCTGCTGACGTGGCTGAACGACCTGGCCGCCAGCACGCGCACCTATCAGGGACTACCGCAATCGATCATGGCGGCACTGACCGACGAGAGCTCCGAGCTGCACGTGTCCTGCGCCGCCATGCGAGCCTCCGGTGCACGGCTGCTGGGGCGCGCCCAGGAGGCCGGGCAGGTGCGCCCCGACCTCACGGTCTACGAGGTGATCGCGCTCGCCATCGGCCTGGCCTGGGCGGCGCAGCAGCCAGGAGGGCCGTCAGACCTGATGGAGCGCCTGCTCTCCACGGCGATGTACGGACTGGCGGCGCGCGGGTAGCCCCATGCTCCTCGCCTTCCGCGTGCCGGCCGGGCGGAAGCGGTCCCCCGGGAGCCGCTGGAAGCGGTGGAGCGCCTGTTCCTGCAACCCCTGGTCGGACCAGCTCCTCAAGCTGCTGGACGACCTTGTCGATCGTCGGCGCCGTTCTCGATCACCGCGCAGCGGTGGCTGGAATGCCGGTCGCGGCCGGCGGCACGGCTGAGCGGGACCGGGTGGAGGCACGGCAGCGGCGTGCCTGACAGGGGCCCGGCGTCAGGGCCAGGTTGTGGACTCCGCCTCGAAGAGCTCGCGGTCGCTTCTCGACGGGGAGCACGCACATCAGGTGACCGCCGGGTGCGCGCAGAATGCGGCACTCCTGCCGGCGCGTCACCTCGCGCGCGCCCAGCGCGAGCAGGCGGCGGGTCTCGACCTCGACGTCGTCGGTCTCGATGTCCACGTGGAAGCGCGGGGCGTCGTCACCGACCGCCTGCACGGCCACGGCGAGGCCGGGGACGGCCCCGTGCAGGGAGATGAACTGCTCGTAACCGGGTAGCGAGTGGGCGGTCGCGCCGAGCGCAAAGGCCGACGCTTTCCCCGGCCCCGGCCGCCGGGGTGTCGACGAGGAGGGCGTACAGGCGGCTGCGCTGCACGACGATCACCCTAACCGGGTGACTTTCCGCTTGCTACCTACCTAATGATGACTTCCGGCGAAATGTCGCCTTGTGAGAAGTTTTGGTGGCTCTCTGTGCATACACGGTTTCGGTACGGGTAGCGCCGAGGCATTGGCTCCTCGGAGGAGGAAACCGTGGACATCAACATCGGCCAAGCACTAACGGACGTACTCCGGCAAATAGCAACGTTCGTTCCAAGACTGGTCGCGTTCCTGGTGATTCTCGTCATCGGGTGGATCGTGGCCAAACTGCTGGCCAAGCTCGTCGACAAGGTGCTCGAACGGGTCGGCTTCGACCGGGCCGTGGAGCGCAGTGGCGTGCGGCGGATGCTGGAACGGAGCAAGTACGACGCCAGCGACCTGCTCGCCAAGATCGTTTACTACGCCATTCTGCTGGTCACCCTGCAGATAGCGTTCAGCGTCTTCGGACCCAACCCGATCTCCGCGCTGCTCACGGGCGTGGTGGCCTGGCTGCCCAGGGCCATCGTCGCCATCGTGATCATCGTGGTGGCCGGCGCCGTGGCCAAGGCCGTGCACGACATCGTGAGCGGCATGCTCGGCGGCCTGTCGTACGGGCGCTGGCTGGCTGCCGCGGCCTCGGTGTTCATCTGGGCGCTCGGCATCATCGCCGCGCTGAACCAGATCGGCGTGGCCACGACGGTCACGACGCCGGTGCTCGTCACGGTGCTCGCCACCGTCGGCGCGATCGCGGCGATCGGCGTCGGGGGCGGGCTCATCCGCCCGATGCAGCAGCGCTGGGAACGCTGGCTGGGGCGGATGGAGCAGGAGGCTCCGCAGGCGCGGGCACACGCGGAGGCGTACCAGCGGGGGCGTGAGGACGCCCGCGCGATGGCGGCGGAGGAGACGACTCCCATCCGGACGACTCCCACCGCGGGTACGTCCGGCCCCACCACCGGCACGCCCGGTCCGACGACCGGCGGCTCCCACCGTTCGGACATGCCTCCGGGCTGACTCCGAGGGCACGACAGGAAGGACCGGCGCCCCGGCCCACGGCCCGCACACCAGGCGGGACCGGCCGGGGCGCCGTCGTGTCCAGCACCGCGCCAAGCACTGCGTGCCGCCATGTCCCCACGTTCCGCGCGCCCGGCACGGGGCGGGACCGCTGGGGTTCGCGGGGGGGGTTCGTCAGGCGGTTAGGCCGTCGTCGAGGAGGCCGAGCTCGCGGGTCAGGTAGCAGACGGCGGTCAGGCGTAGCGACGGCGCGTCGGACTCTCCGGTGAAGGACCAGCCGAGGTGCCGCAGCTCGTCCAGGAAACCCAGCAGATAGTCGCCCAGGGTCTCGCGGTCGAGCGGGATCGCGTCACGGAGCCAGGCCGCGTGCTGGTCCACCGCGGCCACCAGACCCGGGTCACCGACCATCCGCTGGAGCTGGGCGTCGCCCAGGGCGTTCATCAGCCAGCGCAGGGGCGAAGTCGCCCATCCCTCCTCAAAGAGCACCAAACAACTCTAAAGCATCGCCCAAGGTCAGCAGCCTTTTCCGGATCAGTAGGGCAACCCGACGTAGTTCTCGGCGAGGGTGGTGGCGGCCGCTTCCGAGGAGGTGACGTAGTCCAGGTAGGACAGCTGGAGCCGGCGGGCGTACGCGTCGTCCTCGTCGAACGTGTGCAGCAGCGTCGTCATCCACCACGAGAAGTGCTGCGCCCGCCACACCCGCTTGAGGCAGGCCCGCGAGTAGCCGTCGAGCGGCTCCGTCGAGCCGTCCTCGAAGTAGGCGGCGAGCGCGTCGGTGAGCACCCGCACGTCGGCGACGGCCAGGTTGAGCCCCTTGGCGCCGGTCGGCGGCACGATGTGGGCGGCGTCACCGGCCAGGTGGAGCCGGCCGTACTGCATCGGCTCGGCCACGAAGGCCCGCATGGGCGTGATGCCGCGCTCCACGATATCGCCGGTGGCCAGGGTGAAGCCGGGTACGCTCTCCAGCCGGGCCTTCAGCTCGCCCCAGATGCGCTCGTCCGGCCACTCCTCCAGCTGGGCGTCGGCCGGGACCTGCAGGTAGAAGCGGCTGACCGTGGGCGAGCGCATGCTGTGCAGGGCGAAGCCGCGCTCGGTCCTGGTGTAGATCAGCTCCTCGGAGGACGGCGCGACCTCGGCCAGGATGCCGAGCCAGGCAAACGGATAGTCCTTCTCGAAGACGGTCAGCACGCCCTCGGGGATCGCCGGTCTGGACACGCCGTGGAACCCGTCGCAGCCGGCGATCACGTCGCAGTCGAGCCGCTCGCCGCCGAACGTCACGTACGGCTCGGACTCCAGCGAGTGCAGGGCCACGTCCTCGACCTCGAAGCGGATGTCGCCGCCCGCCGCCAGCCTGGCGGCGATCAGGTCCTTGACCACCTCCTGCTGGCCGTACACGGTGATGGACCTGCCCGGGACGAGCTTCTCGAACGGGATGCGGTGGCCCGCGCCGCCGTACCGCAGCTCGATGCCGTGGTGCGGCAGCCCTTCGCGCAGCATGCGCTCACCGACGCCGGCCTCGATCAGCGTGTCCACCGTGCCCTGCTCCAGCACGCCGGCGCGCACGCGCCGCTCGACGTAGTCGCGGCTGCGTTTCTCCAGCACCACGGAGGAGATGCCGCGCAGGTGGAGCAGATGGGAGAGGAGCAGGCCCGCGGGACCCGCCCCGATGATCGCAACCTGAGTTCGCATGAAGGAAGCATCCTGCTTCGAGCGGGATCTCGCCGAGACGGCGCTTCCACTGAATGGAAGGATGGGCTCATGGCGGGCGGATCGCGGGAGCCGGGGCGGTCGGTGACGTCCAAGGTGCTGGCGCTGCTGGGGGCGTTCGACGCGGCGCACCCCCGGCTGACGCTGACCGAGCTGGCCCGGCGCAGCGGGGTGCCGCTGAGCACGGCGCACCGGCTGGTCGGCGAGCTGGAGCGGTGGCAGGCGCTCAGCCGCGGCCCCGACGGGCGGCTGCGGGTCGGGCTGCGACTGTGGGAGCTGGGGCAGCTCGCGCCCAACCGGCTGCGGGAGTTCGGCCACCCGTGGCTGCAGGAGCTGTTCGCCTCCACGGGCGAGAACGTGCACCTCGCGGTCAGGGACGGCCTGGAGGTGCTCTACGTCGACAAGGTGTACGGCAGGCGGGCGGTGCCGATCGTGTCGCGGATCGGCGCGCGGCTGCCGATGCATCCGACGGGCGTGGGCAAGGCGCTGCTGGCGTACGAGCCGGAGTGGTTCGTCACGTCGTATCTGGCCCGCAAGCTCGAACGCCCCACCCCGCACACGATCACCGAGCCCGGGCGGCTGGCCAGGGAGCTGGCGGCGGTGCGGGCGCAGGGATACGCGCTGACGTACGAGGAGATGACGCTCGGGTCGTGCTCGGCGGCGGCGCCGGTCCTGGCCGGCGGGCGGGCGGTGGCGGCGCTCGGCATCGTGGTCTCCTCGCGGCGTGCCCGCGAGCTGCCGCGCCTGGTGGAGCCGCTGCTCAGCGCCGCCGCGGGCATCGCGGCGGCGTACGTCAGTCCCCCAGCTTCTGGATACGGTCCTTGAACAGCGTGGTCGCGATGGCGGCCTGGTGCGGCTGGCCCTTCAGGAACGCCTGGGCGAAACTCTTGGCCTGGTCGTAGGAGACCTTGCCGGGCATGGGCGGCTCGTTCGGGTTGACGTCGATGTCCACCAGCGCGGGGCCGTCGTGGGCCAGGGCCTCGCGGATCGCCGTGGTCACGTCGCCGGCCTTGGTGACCTTCGCCCCGAATCCCCCGCACGACCGCGCCCAGGCCGAGAAGTCGGCCTCGGGCTCGGCGTACCGGACGCCGTGCTCGGGGTAGCCGAGCACCATCTGCTCCCACAGGATCTGGCCGAGCGAGTTGTTGTTGTTGATCACCACCTTGACCGGCAGCCGCTGCTGGACGGCGGTGAGGAACTCGGCCATGAGCATCGAGAAGCCGCCGTCGCCGACGTAGGCGATGACCTGGCGGCCCGGGAAGGCGTGCTGGATGGCGATGGCGTACGGCAGGCCGTTGGCCATCGAGGCGAGCGTTCCCGACAGGTAGAAGCGGCGGTCGCCGCGGATCGTCCAGTGGCGCGCGGCCCAGGTGGCGATGGTGCCGCTGTCGCAGGTCAGGATGGCGTCGTCGGCGGCGAGGTCGTCGAGGACGGACGCGGCGTACTGGGGGGCGATGGGGTCGCGGTCGGGGTTCTCCAGGGAGTCCATGTCGGCCCGCCACTTGGCCATCATCTTCTGATATTTCGCCAGATGGGCGTTTCCGTTGCGTCGCTTCAGCAGCGGCAGCAGCGCCCGCAGCCCCTCCCTGGCGTCGCACACCACCGGCACGTCGGTCGGCACGCGAACCCCGGCCCTCGTCGGGTCCGCCTCGAACTGCACCACCCGCGTCTTGTCCGGATCCGGGAGGAACTTCGAGTACGGGAAGTTCGTGCCCACCATGAACAGCACGTCGGTCTCGTCCATCAATTCCTCGCTCGGCCGCGTGCCGAGCAGCCCGATCCCGCCGGTCGTGTACGGCGAGTCGTCCGGGATGACCGCCTTGCCGGGCAGCGTCTTGACCACAGGCGCCCCGAGCGCCTCAGCCACCGCCAGCACCTCGTCACGGGCGTGCAGCGCGCCCTGCCCGACCAGCATGGCCGGCCGCTCGGCCTTGTTGAGCACCTCGGCCGCCCACTCCAGGTCCTCGGGCCGCGGGATGCCGGACGGCTGCAGGAACACCGGCGACGTCTGCGGCACCCGGGCCGGGGCCACGTGCTCGTACGGGTCGGCTCCCGCCTCGGCCACCTGGATGTCGTTCGGCAACGTCAGGTGGGAGACCCCGCGCCGGGCGTACGACGTCCTGATCGCCAGGTCCACCAGGGAAGGCAGCTGTCCCGGGTTGCTGATCATCATGTTGTACTCGGCCACGTCGGCGAACAGCTTGTCCAGGTGGACCTCCTGCTGGTAGCCGGTGCCCAGCACGGACGTCTCCTGCATGCCGGTGATGGCCAGCACGGGCACGTGGTCGAGCTTGGCGTCGTAGAGGCCGTTGAGCAGGTGGATGCCGCCGGGGCCCGAGGTGGCCAGGCAGACGCCGACGCGGCCGGTGGCCTTGGCGTAGCCGGTGGCCATGAAGGCGGCGGCCTCCTCGTGGTGGACCAGGACGAAACGCACCCGGTCACGGTGGCGCCGCAGGCCCTCCATGATGCCGTTGATGCCGTCGCCCGGCAGGCCGAAGACGGTGTCGACCCCCCACGCCGCAAGCCGTTCGATCAGGGATTCCGATGCGATGCGAGCCATGCGTGCCGCCCTACCCCTGAGAGCGGCGCTCAGACGCTAGGCCGAGATTCGTTGACATTTCCGGAAATTGACGGGTAGGGGGCCTTCATGCGCATTTTGGTCACGGGAGCCACCGGCACGCTGGGCTCGGCTCTGGTCCCGGCGCTGCTGCGGGCGGGTCACGAGGTGCGGGCGCTGAGCCGTTCGCGACGCGCCAGCAGCGGCAACGTCGACTGGAGGTGGGGCGACCTCATCTCGGGCGACGGCGTAGCGGACGCCGTACGGGAGGTGGACGCCATCGCCCACCTGGCCACGAGCGGCCGCAAGGGACGCGGCGCCGTGGACATCCCGGGCACCCGCACGCTGGCGATCCTGGCCCGCGAGGCGGGGGTGCCGCACCTGCTGCTGACCTCGGTCGTCGGCGCCGACCGGGCGCCCCACGGCTACCTGAAGCACAAGCTGGAGGCCGAGGGCGTGGTCGCCGCGAGCGGCCTGGGCTGGACGGTCCTGCGGTCGACCCCGTTCCACCAGTGGCTGCACCGCAGGCTGCGCGGCTTCCGCTCGTTGCCGGTGCTGCCGGTGGACCGCTCGCTGCGCTGGCAACCGGTGCACACCGGAGAGGTCGCCGCGCGCGTGGCCGAGCTGTGCGCCGCCGGCCCGACCGGCACGGCGATCGACTTCGGCGGACCGCAGGTGATCGACACCGGCGAGCTGGTCACGACCTGGCTGCGGGCCGAGGGCCTGCGCCGCCCGTGTCCGTCCGTCCGCTACCCCGGCCGGCTGTACGCCGCCCAGCGCGAGGGCGCCCTGCTCACCGACGCCATGCCCAAGGGCGGGATCACCTGGTACGACTACCTGCTCCCGCGCCCCGCCCCCGCGCTCGACGACGACTTCGCCTCCGAGCACACCGCCTCGCCGACCAGTCCCGCGACGCAGCCGGAGAACGATCCTGACCTGCACGTATACGGCGGCGACGAAGGGTACGAGCGTCCGACACGAAGCTAGGCCGGTGTCCCGTTTTGTTACACTTCGTCCACTTGTTGGAGCCCCAGGCGCTACTAGACAATGTGTTCGGTGAACAAAGGCATCCCGCTGACCTCCGACTTCGCCAACGGCGACGTCTCCTTCTGGTACCGCCAGATCGGCCTGCCCGCGCGGCGGCCGTCCCTGCCCGGGCCGCGTGACTACGACGTCGCCATCGTCGGCGGCGGCTACACCGGCCTGTGGACCGCGTACTACCTCAAGCAGGCCGACCCCGGGCTGCGCGTCGCCATCCTGGAGAAGGAGTTCGCCGGGTACGGCGCGTCGGGGCGCAACGGGGGCTGGCTGTCCGCCGAGTTCGCCGGGTCGCGCAGGCGGCACGCCAAGGCGCGCGGCCGGCAGGCCATGATCGACCTGCAGCACGCGATGTTCCGTTCGGTGGACGAGGTCATCGCGGTGGCCCAGGCCGAGGGCATCGACGCCGACATCCACAAGGGTGGCCTGCTGCACGTCGCGACGAACCCCGCCCAGCGGCGCCGGCTGCGCGCGGGCGTGGCCGACCTGCGCTCCTGGGGGTACGGCGAGGACGACATGCGCCTGCTCGACCGCGACGAGCAGCACGAACGCCTGCAGGTGGCCGGGGCGCTGGAGGCGTCGTACTCACCGCACGGCGCCCGCATCCAGCCGGCCAAGCTGGCCGTCGGGCTGGCGCGGGTGGTGGCCGGGATGGGCGTCGACATCTTCGAGGACACCACCGTGACCGCGATCCTGCCGCGCGAGGGCACCCGCAAGGCCACGGCGGTCACCCCGCGCGGCGCCGTCCTGGCCGACTACGTCATCCGCGCCACCGAGGGCTTCACCGCGGGCCTGGCCGGGCAGCACCGGCAGTGGCTGCCGATGAACAGCTCGATGATCGTCACCGAGCCGCTGCCCGCCGAGGTGTGGAAGCACATCGGCTGGCAGGGCAACGAACTGCTGGAGGACAACGCGCACGCGTACGTCTACGCGCAGCGGACGGCCGACGACCGGATCGCGATCGGCGGCCGGGGGGTGCCGTACCGGTTCGGGTCGCGTACGGACCGGCGGGGGGCCACGCAGCGGCAGACGGTGGCGCTGCTGTGGCGGATGCTCGTCAAGCTCTTCCCCGCGGCGGCCGACGCGCGGGTGCAGCACGCCTGGTGCGGGGTGCTCGGAGTGCCGCGCGACTGGTGCTCGACCGTGCACCTCGACCACGCGAGCGGGCTCGGCTGGGCGGGCGGCTACGTGGGCAGCGGCGTCACCACGACGAACCTGGCCGGGCGCACGCTGCGCGACCTCGTGCTGCGCCGCGACACCCCGCTGACCGGGCTGCCGTGGGTGGGACGGCAGGTGCGGCAGTGGGAGCCCGAGCCGCTGCGCTGGACGGGCGTGCAGCTGATCTACGCGTTGTACCGGGCCGCGGACCGGCGCGAGAACGAGCACGGCACCAGGACCTCGGCGTACGCGCACCTGGCCGACCTGATCTCCGGCCGGTGAGTCAGCCCCGCCAGGGGTCGTAGTCGACCTCGAGCGGCTCCTGCGCGGGCCTTTCCGCCTCCGGCACGTGCTGGAGGTTGACGCGGATGCGATACCACAGGCTGCTGCGCCCGCGCATGCCGTCGACCAGCACGTCGGCGGGCTCCAGGCGGGCGGCGACCTCGGGATGGCGGGCCTTCCACCGCTCGAACCCGGCCATCGCCTCGTCCTTGTGCTCGGCCCTGGCGATCTCGATGACCGGCTTGGTCTGCTGCCTGCGCCCGGCGCCCTTGGGCGCCTTGGGGGCGGGGCCGAGCTCCTCGGCCAGCGCCAGCAGGCCGTCGAGGCCGCCCGGGTGGAGGTCCATGTCCTCCCACGGGTCGCCGGCCTCGGCCAGGCGCTCGGGCACGGTCTCGACGGTGAACGCCTCGGGCCGGCACCCGGGCACTTCGTCCCAGGTCAGCGGGGTGGACACGCGGGCGTCGGGCACGGCGCGCACGGAGTAGGCGGAGGCGACGGTGCGGTCGTAGGCGTTCTGGTTGAAGTCGACGAAGACGCCGTGGCGCTCCTCCTTCCACCACCGGCTGGTGGCCAGGCCGGGCGCGCGCCGCTCGACCTCGCGCGCCACGGTCTCGGCCGCCTTGCGCACCTTCGCGTACGGCCAGCGCCGCTCGATGCGGGCGTAGACGTGGAAACCGCGTGAGCCGGACGTCTTGGGCCAGGCGACCAGGCCGTGGTCGGCGAGCACCTCGCGGGCGACCTGGGCCGTGGCGAGCACGTCCGCCCACGGGACGCCCGGCACCGGGTCGAGGTCGATGCGCAGCTCGTCGGGCCGGCCGAGGTCGTCGGCGCGCACGGGGTGGGGGTTGAGGTCGACGCAGTTGAGGTTGATCACCCACAGCAGCTGGGCCAGGTCGGTGCAGACGACCTCCTGCGCGCTGAGGCCCGAGCGGTATTTGAGCTCGGCCACCTCGATCCAGCCGGGCCGCTTGGCCGGGGCCCGCTTCTGGAAGAACGGCTCGTCGTCGATGCCGTGCGGGAACCGCTTGAGCACCATCGGCCGCCCGTGGACGCCCCGCAGCACCGCCTCGCCGACGGCCTGGTAGAAGCGGACCAGGTCGAGCTTGGTGTGGCCGGTCTGCGGGAAGACGACCTTGTCGGGGCTGGTGATGCGGACCTCGCGGCCGGCGACCTCGATGTCAGGCATACGGTCACGATACGTGGCGGGACCGACAAGCCCCGGCAGCCGGCGGGCTACCGGTCGAAGCGACCGTGGCGGCCGGCTCCTCGGGTGAAGCGGGCGGCGCCGTCCATGGCGTCGGGCAGCGACAGCAGGCCGTGGCGCAGCTCGTTCCGCATCGCCTCGGCCTCGCTCAGCCCTTCCTGCTCCATCGCCGACCTGCGGTCGCCGCGCAGGCACGCCTGCGGGAAGCGGGCGATCTCGCGCGCCAGCTCCTCCGCGTGCCGCCGCGCGGCGCCGGTGGGGACGAGCCGGTTGGCCAGCCCCCACGCGTACGCCTCGGGGCCTTCGACGGGACGGCCGGTGAGGATCATGTCCATCGCCCGCGACGTGCCGACGAGCCGCGGCAGCCTTACGGTGCCGCCGTCGATGAGCGGCACGCCCCACCTGCGGCAGAAGACCCCGAACACCGCCCCCTCCTCGGCCACCCGCAGGTCGCACCAGAGGGCCAGCTCCAGACCGCCCGCGACGGCGTGCCCGGCGACGGCGGCGATGACCGGTTTGCTCAGGCGCATCCGGGTCGGTCCCATCGGGCCGTCGCCTTCCTCGCCGACGTGGTTGTCGAGCGCCTTGAGGTCGGCTCCCGCGCAGAACGTGCCGCCCTCGCCCCACAGCACCGCCACGGCGGCGTCGGACGCCTCGAAGTCGCGGAAGGCGTCGGCGAGCGCCTCGGCCGTCTTGCGGTCGATCGCGTTGCGCGCCTCCGGCCTGCTGATCACCACGGTCGTGACGGGTCCCTCGCGCTCCACGCGTATGCTCATCCGGCCTCCTCGGCAAGTGTGCCGAGCGTACATTCGCCCGCCTGGCGCGGCCGGCGGCGCGGCGGTTCTGTCGGCGGCGTCCGGCATGATCTCGCGCATGCAGCTGTCCTCCCAGGCGCGGAGCCTGCTCGAAGTGTTGACCGGCGCGGTGGAGCGTTTCCCTGAGCGGCTCGACGCCTCCCGTCTGAGCGCGTACGACCTCGGTGCGCTGCTGCCGGCCGCCCACCGCGTCGACTCCGGCCACGAAGCCGCCGTTCTGGCGAGGTGGGAGGTCAGGAGCCAGCTCCTGGAGCGGCAGCCGCTGTTCACGCCGGCGGCCTGCGCCGACCTGTTCCACGCGCTGGTGGAGGACCTGGACAAGCGGCGGGAGCCGCGCCTGTCCCTGGGGGTCGGCGCGCTGGTGCGGTGCCCCGAGGGAGCGCCGCTGGATCAGTTGGCGGATCCCGCCCGCGCGCTGGTGCGGTTCATCATGGGCCAGGATCGGATCGGCGAGCCGTTCGCGCTGTTGGCCGCGGCCGGGCTCGTCGGGCCCGCCGGGCCCGACGCCGAGGTGGCCGAGCGGGTCGCCGAGGGCGGCGGGCCGCTCGCCGCCGCCGAGGTGGAGCTGCTGCTCGGCTGGAACGCGACCCAGCGGGCGCTGTTCATGGAGTCCGTCGTGCCCGCGGACTACCGGTTCACCAGGGGGTTCGCGCCACTGCCCGACGCCCGGGAAAGGGTCTGCCACCTGCCCGGTCACGTGGAGTTCGCCCGGGCGACCATGGAGGCCGCCGAGGCGCGCGTGGCCGCGATCCACGCCGGGGAGGTTCCCTACCGGGCCGAGAAGGCGTTCGACCACGCCGAGAAGGCGACCATCGGCCGGGCCGCCAGGGTGGCGCTCCGGCACGACGAGCCCTGGCTGCCCGAGCTGCTCGACTCGCTGGTGCGCAAGGTCGCGGTGGCCCCGACCCAGGCGAAGACGCTGCCGTCGCAGGGCGTGCTGTTCGCGATCGCCCACGCGGCGGAGGAATACCCCACGCCGGAGGCCGTCGCGTCGTTGCACGCGGCCCGGCGGGAGACCCGGCACGCGGGGGTGCCCAAGCAGCTCGACCGCATGCTCAAGCGAGTCGAGGCGGCCTTGGGCAACCGGCTGGAGGTGGCGTTCCGGCTGCCCGACGGGCGGGTGCGGCGGCAGCTGGGTGAGCACACCGCGGTGATCTCGACCGACGGCGCGGTCGAGCTGTCGTGGTGGCACGGCGACAGGAAGCTGAAGACGGTCCCGGCGGCGGTCAGGCGCGAGCACGGTGAGGAGGTCGCGCGGCTGCGCGCGCTGGTCAAACAGGTCAAGCAGCAGCAGGCGACCCTCTCCAGGGCACTGGAGGCAGGCTACGCCGGCGAGGTCGCGCCGCCCTACCACCAGTTGGCCGGCCAGCCGATCGCCGACCGGCTGATCTGGGAGTTCGAGGCCTCCCCCGGGCAGTGGCACAGCCGGCTGGGGCTGGGCGTGCCCGACGTGCCGGTGCGGTTGTGGCATCCGGCCCGCGCCTCGCTGGAGGAGGTCGCGTCCTGGCGGGAGGCCGTGCAGGAGAAGGAGTTACGCCAGCCGTTCAAGCAGGCGTTCAGGGAGATCTACCTGCTGACGCCGGCCGAGGAGGCGACGGAGGCCCACTCCAACCGGTTCGCCGACCATATGGTCGAATACCACAAGCTCTACGCCCTGTTCAAGCAGCGCGGCTGGCAGGCCGCGTACGTCGGGCCGTGGGACGGCGGCGGCGACGGGGAGGCGCGGCGCGTCGTGGCGGGCGGGCGGTGGCGGGCGTCGTTCTCGCACGGCTACGCCGACGAGGGTTACGCGTTGACCGGCGAGGTGCGCTTCCACCGGCTGACCGGCGACCGGTGGGAGCCGGCGCGGCTGACGGAGGTGCCGCCGCTGGTGTTCAGCGAGGCGATGCGCGACGTCGACCTGTTCGTGGCCGTCACGTCGATCGCGACCGATCCCGCGTGGCTCGACCGGGGCCCCGGCCGACTGCACGGCCACTGGCGCACGACGTCGTTCGGAGCGCTGGCGCCGTCGGCCGAGGTGCGCCGCGACGCGCTGGCCCGGCTGCTGCCCCGCCTGACCGTCGCGGGCCGCTGCACGCTGACCGACCGGTTCCTCGTCGTCCGCGGCGACCTGCGCACGTACAAGATCCACCTGGGGTCGGGCAACATCCTCATGGAGCCCAACGACGCCTACCTCTGCATCGTCGCCGGTCCCTCCCGCGACCGGGTCTTCCTGCCCTTCGAGGAGGACGGCGGCCTGCTGTCGGTCATCCTGTCCAAGGCGTTCCTGCTGGCCGCCGACACCGCGATCGACGACCCGACGATCACCCGGCAGATTCGAGCGTGACCGCTCCGGCGAGCAGCTCGTCGAAGCGCTCCAGGTCCTCGGCGGGGCGGTCGAGGCCGCGCAGCGGGCCGGGGTCGGCCAGGTGGGCGGTGGCGTAGAGCCGGGCGACCAGGGCCTTGCGCCGGGAGCCGAGCTCGCGCTGCTCCCAGCCGGCCTGCTCCAGCAGCAGGGCGGCGGCGTACACGTCGGCCATGAGCTGGGCCAGCGGATACAAGCGGGCCTCGGCCACCGCGGGGTCGAGCGACGTCCAGGCGGTGACGGCCTTGCGCAGGTCGTCGATACGGCCGCGGACGAGGTCGGCGGTGGCGTCGTCCCCCCGCGGCGCCTGGACGGCGGCGGCCGTCAGGCGGTCGAGGAAGGGCTCGTGGGCGTTCTCGCGCAGCATGGCGCGGCGCACGTCGAGGCAGAGGATGTGGTCGCCGCCCTCCCAGATCGGGTTGACCTGGGCGTCGCGCAGCAGCCGGGCCACCGGCCACTGCTCGATGTAGCCGTTGCCGCCGTGCACCTCGATCGCGTCGCTGGCCGCGGTCACACCGAGCCGGGCGGCGCGGAGCTTGATCAGCGCGGGCGCCAGGCGCAGCCGCGGGCCGACGTGCCCGTCGAACACCATCGCCTGCGCGGCCTCCACCTCCACGATCAGCTCGGCCAGCTTGCGGCGCATCAGCGGCTGCTCGATCAGCGGCCGGCCGAACGCCTCGCGCGCCCGGGCGTAGCAGATCGCCTCGACCAGCGCGCGCCTGGCCACGCCGAGGCCCATCATGGCCACGCCCAGCCGGGAGCCGTTGGTGAGCTTCATCATCGTGCCGAGCCCCGAGCCGGAGCCCTCCCCCGCCAGCAGGAACGCCTCGGCGCCGGTGAACTCGACCTCGGCGGAGGCGACGGACCTGGTGCCGAGCTTGTCCTTGAGGCGGCGGATGCGCACGCCGTTGCGGCTGCCGTCACGCCGCTCCCACAGCACGAGGAACGGCGCCACCGCGCCCTCGGGCAGCCGGGCCAGCACCACGAACGCCGAGCCGTTCGCGTTGGAGGCGAACCACTTGAACCCCGTCACCCGCCAGGCGTCGCCGTCGGGTGCCGCCTCGGTCTCGAGCGCGGCCAGGTCGGAGCCACCGGTCCGTTCGGTGAACATCTGAGCGGCCTCGCCGGAGTAGAAGCCGTTCGCGAAGATCTCCCGGACGCGTTCGCGTACGTCCTCGGGCGCGTGCTTCTCGGCCAGGGAGACCACCATGTCCCCGCCCGTGCCGAGCGCGCAGCCCATGCCGATGTCGGCCTGGTCGAGCAGGTACGTCCACGCGGCGGCGAGCGCGGCAGGATCCGCCCCGTGGTCCCGCGCCTCGCCGGCGAACGACGGTGAGGTGAAGTTGTCCTCCATGAGCGCCTGCCGGGCGGTGTGGAACGAGGGCGGCATGACGACCTGGCTGAGGTCCCTGCCCCACTTGTCGTACTTCTCCAGCCGGGGCGGGTTGCGGTCGGTCTCCTCGGCGCACTCGGCGACGAGGCCGCCCATCAACTCGCCCAGCCGGTCGAGGCGCGGCTCGGCCCAGGCGTATCCGGCGCCGAGGTGGCGGCGCATGAGCAGGCGCAGTGCCGGGTCGCAGCGCCACCAGTTGCGCCCGGCGGCGCCCTGGTAACGCTCGGTGGCGTAGCGGTCGCTGCGGTCTCCGCGGTCGAACGGTTCGATGAGATACCGGCCCATATCCGCGAGTGTGGCACAGCCCGGTTCAGAGCGGGACGGCGAAGATCCCCCGCTTGTTGCGGAACTCGGTGAGGCTCCACAACGCGCCGTCCTGCACCGTCAGGTCCTCCGGGCCGATCGGGAACGGCCGGGTCTCCAGCTCGCCGTCCGCGTACACCAGCAGCTTGCCGTTGTGGGAGGAGGTCTCGCCGCCCTGGCTCAGGTACCACCGGCCGTCGCGCGACGTGGCGCCCTGGATCTTGGGGTGTCCCATGACGAAGGCGTCGTCGGGCTCGCCGCCGGCCAGGTCGAGACCCCAGCGCGCCACCCAGCCGTCCGGGTCGTCGCCCCGGAACTCGCCCGTGACGAGCTGCGGCGTCGTGGTGCTGCGGTCGATCGAGACGAACGAGAACCGCGGCCCCGGCTTCACCACCCGCCAGAAGTCCGTCTGGGGGATCACGTAGCGGTAGCCGAAGGCGTGGAACTTGCGGCCGTGGCGGCCGGCCCGCTTGCCGTCGCCGAGGTCGTCCTGGGCGGTGCGCAGGTCGAGCACGTTGGCCAGGTCGAAGACCCGCAGGCCCCTGACGGTGTCGGCGACGTAGAGCAGGCCGCCGTGGCAGGCGATGCCGCCGGCGTGGATGTCGATCGGCCCGTACGAGCCGTCGGGCCGGGCCAGGACCAGCAGGGCGTGCCGGTACTTCAGCGTCTCGGGGCTGAGGAACGTGACCCTGATGCCCCGCTCGCCGGCCTCGGGTTTGTAGTACCAGCTCGCCAGGAACACCGGCACGCCGAGCGTCCCCGAGTCGTCGCTGCCGGTCAGGCCCTGCGGGTACCAGTCGGCGGTGTCCTGGTCGCCCTCGTCGAAGGCGTACCAATGGGTGGGCTTGGGTTTCATGGATCCGATCGCCGCGGTGCCGGCCTTCGTCCCCGCGGTCCTGTTGGCATCCTCCAGCACCGTCGCGACCGGCACGCTGCCGAGCTCGCCGGCCAGTTTGGCCGCCCCTTCCGCCAGGTCGTCTGTCGCACGTTCCAGGGCAAATGGCGCTGTTTCCGTGGAAACCATCCCCGATGCCGCCATAATCTCCTCACCTTTCCCGTCTCTTCACCAGTCTGGCGGAAAGGCGGCGACCGGGGCGACTCAGGGCCACAAATGCACGGGCAGCCCGGAAAGCGCCAGCTCACGGTAGCGCCGGACCATCCGCCGCCGGTCGCCGCCGAACCGCTCCAGCGCCTCCCGCTGCCACACCGATCCGGTGCGCCGCAGCCGGGTCCGCTGCTCGATCACCCCGAGTGCCCGGTCGGCGTCGTGCGGCTTCACCCCGGCGGCCAGCAGGCCCTGCCGCGCTTCGGGCAGCAGCCGCAGCACCAGGTCGGCGGCCTCGAACTCGCCCTCGTCGCCCGGCCAGGACAACTTGGCGTCCAGCCCGCTCATGGCCGCGCGGTAGAAGTTCTGGTACGCCTGCGCGAACCGGTAGCCCGTCAGGTCGCGCTCCGCCTGCGACAACGTCAGCCCCAGCAGGAAGGCGGTGTTCGCGGCCATGTCCGCGCACGACGGCCCGGCGGGCAGCGCCCGCATCTCGATGCGCAGATGGCCGCCGTCGGCGGGGTCGTAGACGGGGCGGTTCCACTGCCAGACCGTGCCCTGGTGCAGCCGCAGCTCGGGCACGTCGTAGCGGCCGGCGTCGTCCGTCAGGTCCGGGAGGATCGGGTCGTAGTCGCGCACATACCGCTCGAACAACTCGTACGCGCCCTCCCGCACCCAGTCGGAGCCGAACGTGACACGCCCGTCCCTGCGCTCGCCCCGCTGCACGTCCCGGTCGTCGGCGGCCTCCTCCATCAGCGCGATCCGCGTCTCCTCCCACAACTGCCTGCCCACGAAGAACGGCGAGTTGCCGCACACCGCCAGCACCGGCCCGATGGCCAGCTGGGCGGCGTTGAACAACCGCGCGAAACGCTCCGGCGGCGTGCGGATGTGCACCTGCCAGGAGGTGTTGGCGCTCTCCAGGATCACGTCCTCGACCGACAGCTCCAGATCGTCGATCTTCACCAGGAACGGCTCCAGCCGCAGCCGCCTGATGCCCCTGCTCATGGCCCGGTAGCGGTTCTGGTCGCTCATCGCGCCCAGCGTGAAGTCCTCGGTGTCGAGGGTGGGCAGGATGCCGATGGGCACCGCTCCCCCGTGCTCCACGGCCTCGTCCACCTTGGTCATCGTCTCCTGGACCTCCGCGGCCAGCACCTCGAACGGGGTGCCGGCCAGCGGCGTCGGGGTGAGGTTCACCTCGATGTTGTAGCGGCCGAGCTCCAGCACCACGCGGGAGTCGTCGAGCGACTCCTGGACCTGGCTGTTGCGCGGCAGGGGGCGGCCGTCCCCGTCGATCAGGAACAGCTCCAGCTCCGCCCCGACCGTGGCGGGCCCCTGGCCGAAGCCGGGGGTGTCGAGCAGCTCGCGCAGCACGGCGAGCTGCTCCTCCATACGCTCACCGAAGCGGACGTACTCCTCTTCGGTAAAGCGCTCCTTGTCCAAGTCTCGTCCCATCACCCCCCTCTGTCCGCGTCACCAGATTTGACACCTCACCAGGGAAGTGCTCCGGCATCGCGCAGGTAGGCGCCGGTGGGGTGGCCCTCATCCGTTCGCGGACCCGCCCGAGCCCGCGCACCGGGGCCCCGCCGAGATGCCGGCCCCAGGCCTTGCGCGACCTGCGGCGACTGGTTCTAAGCTCGTGAGATGCGAGCGGTTGCCTTTGACATCTTCGGTGGAGAGCTCGACGTACGCGAGCTGCCCGACCCGTCCCCCGCGCCCCATGGGGCGGTGATCAGAGTCGAGGCGACGGGGCTGTGCCGGTCCGACTGGCACGGCTGGCAGGGGCACGATCCCGACATCTCGGTCCTGCCCCACGTGCCGGGCCACGAGCTGGCGGGCGTCGTGGAGGCGGTCGGCTCCGACGTGCGCGGCTGGCGCGCGGGGGCGCGGGTGACCGTCCCGTTCGTCTGCGCGTGCGGCACGTGCCCGTCCTGCACCACCGGCGACCACCAGATCTGCGAGCGGCAGACCCAGCCCGGCTTCACCCACTGGGGGTCCTTCGCCGAGTACGTCGCCATCGACCACGCCGACGTCAACCTCATCGACGTCCCCGAGGACATGGCGTTCTCGACGGCGGCGGGGCTCGGCTGCCGGTTCGCCACCGCGTT
Source organism: Nonomuraea terrae (assembly GCF_044465245.1). Taxonomy (NCBI): domain Bacteria; kingdom Bacillati; phylum Actinomycetota; class Actinomycetes; order Streptosporangiales; family Streptosporangiaceae; genus Nonomuraea; species Nonomuraea terrae. The sequence continues at coordinate 317,840 of NZ_JBITLL010000005.1, forward strand.
CCGCGCCGTGGCACAGGTGGGCGAGGTGCGTCCCGGCGAGTGGGTGGCCGTGCACGGGTGCGGCGGCGTCGGCCTGTCGGCCGTGATGATCGCGACGGCGGCCGGGGCCCGGGTGGTGGCGATCGACGTCAGCGGCGAGGCCCTGCACCTGGCCGAGCTGGCCGGAGCCACCCACTTCGTCAACGGCGGCGACGGCGACGCCGCCGCCCAGGTCAGGGAGTTGACCAGGGGCGGCGCCCACGTGTCGATCGACGCGCTGGGCAGCGCGCAGACGTGCGCCGCCTCCGTCGAGAGCCTGCGCCGCAAGGGCCGCCACGTACAGGTGGGGCTGCTGCCGGGGGGCGCGACGCCGGTGCCGATGGACCGCGTGATCGGTCAGGAGCTGCGGCTGCTGGGCAGTCACGGCATGGCCGCGCACGCGTACCCGCCGATGCTGGAGATGATCAGGGGTGGGATTCTCCACCCCGACCAGCTCGTCACGCGCACGATCGGGCTGGCCGAGGCCGGCAAGGCGCTGGCGGCGATCGGGTCCGTGCCGGGCGTCACGATGATCGACCCGCAGTCCTGAGGGCCACCCCTCTTATCCCGATATTCGAGTCATATGGTGACTTGTATGGATTACATGCGCCTTGGTCGCACAGGTTTGAAGGTCTCGCGGGTGTGTCTCGGCATGATGAGCTACGGCGACCCCGCCCGGCAGGAGTGGGCGCTGCCGCAGGACCAGGCCGAGCCGATCGTCCGCAGGGCGGTCGACGCGGGCGTGACCTTCTTCGACACCGCCGACGTCTACAGCCACGGCCAGAGCGAGGTCGTGACCGGCAACCTGCTGCGCGCCGTCTTCCCGCGACGGGAGGACTACGTGCTGGCCACGAAGGTCTTCTTCCCGATGGGCAAGGGCCTCAACGACCGCGGCCTGTCGCGCAAGCACATCCACGCCGCCATCGACGCCTCGCTCCAGCGCCTCGGCACCGACTACGTCGACCTCTACCAGATCCACCGGTGGGACGACGAGACGCCGATCGAGGAGACGATGGAGGCGCTGCACGACGTGGTCAAGGCCGGCAAGGCCCGCTACATCGGCGCGTCCAGCATGTGGGCCTGGCAGTTCGCCAAGGCCCAGCACCTCGCCGAGGTCAACGGGTGGACGAAGTTCGTCTCCATGCAGAACCACTACAACCTCCTCTATCGCGAGGAGGAGCGCGAGATGCTCCCGCTCTGCGCGGACCAGGGCGTGGGCGTGATCCCGTGGAGCCCGCTCGCCCGCGGCGTGCTGGCCCGCGCGGGCTCGTCCGCCACGACGGCCAGGACGGGCACCGACGCGCGGATCGGCGCCCTGTACGACCCCGAGAACGACAAGGCCGTGCTCGACCGGGTGGCCCAGGTGGCCCGCGACCGTGACGTGCCGGCCGCGCAGATCGCGCTGGCCTGGCTGCTGCACCAGCCCACTGTCACCGCGCCGATCGTCGGGGCGACGAAGGACCGGCACGTGGACGACGCGGTGGCCGCCGTGTCGGTGTCGCTGTCGGCGGAGGAGCTGGCGTTCCTGGCGGCGCCGTACCGGGCGCGCGAGGTGCGTTTCTGACGGTCCGGGATTGTCGGGGCCGCCTCCTAAGGTAGGGGCATGCGGGCGAACGATGAGGCGGCGGCGGCGCTGCAGGAATACGCGGAGCTGTTCGCGCTCTGCGGCGGCGACGCGTTCCGGGTGCGGAGCTACCAGAAGGCGGCCAAGGCGATAGCCGGGTTCCCGGAGGACATCTCGGTGGCCGACGTGCGCTCGGTCCCCGGGGTGGGCGAGGCGATCGCCAGGAAGATGGAGGAGTTCCTGCGGCGCGGGAGCTTCCGGCAGCTCGACGACCTGCGGGGGCGCGTCCCCGAGGGCGTGCGCCGGCTGACCCGGGTGCCCTCGCTGGGGCCCAAGACGGCGATCATGCTGTACGAGGAGTTCGGCATCGACTCCACCGCCGCGCTGACCGAGGCGATCACCTCCGGCCGCCTCGACGGCGTCAAGGGCCTCGGCCCGAAGACCCTGGCCAACCTGCTCAAGGGCGTCGAGCAGCTGGAGCAGTCGGGGCGTCGGGTCCACATCGGCATCGCTACGGCGCTGGCCGAGCAGGTGATGGCCTCGCTGCGGGCCGAGCGCATCGCCTACGCGGGCTCGCTGCGACGGATGAAGGACACGATCGGCGACATCGACATCCTCGCGGTGGCGCCCGAGTCGATCATGGACGACTTCCGCGCCCAGCCGTACGTCGCGGAGGTCATCGCCGCCGGCGACAAGAAGACGTCGATCCGCACCACGTCCGGCGTCCAGGTCGACCTGCGAGTGGTGCCGGCCGGTTCGTGGGGCGCGGCGATGCAGTACTTCACGGGCTCCAAGGAGCACAACGTCGCCATCAGGGAGATGGCCGTCAAGCGCGGCTGGAAGTTGTCCGAATACGGGCTGTTCGAGGGCGACCGGGTGATCGCCGCCGAGTCCGAGGAGGACATCTACGCGGCCCTGGGCATGCAGTACGTCCCACCGCCGCTGCGCGAGGACGGCGGTGAGGTCAAGGCGGCGCTGCAGGGCGAGCTGCCCGTCCTGGTGGAGCCGGCCGATCTCAAGGGCGACCTGCACACCCACACCGACCTGACCGACGGCATCGCCTCGCTCGACGACATGGTGGCCGCCGCCCACGCCCGCGGCTACGCCTACTACGCGGTCACCGACCACGCGCCCGACCTGGCGATGCAGCGCATGACCCTGGACAAGGCACTGGAGCAGCGCGGCCTGGTCGCTCGGTTGCAGGAGAAATATCCTGACATGCGGCTGCTGCACGGCACCGAGCTCAACATCGCACCCGACGGGTCGGTCGACTGGCCGGGCGAGATCCTGCGGGAGTTCGACGTGTGCGTGGCCTCAGTCCACTCCCACTTCGGCATGTCACGCGACGAGATGACCCGCCGCTTCATCGCCGCCTGCGAAAACCCGTACGTCGACATCATCGGCCACCCCACGACCCGCAAGATCGGCAAGCGGGACGGTGTCGACGCCGACTGGGACGCCGTCTTCCGGGCGGCGGCCCGCACCGGCACCGCCATGGAGATCGACTCCTTCCCGGACCGCTCCGACCTGCCCGCCGATCTCGTACGGCTGGCCAAGCACCACGGGGTGAAGTTCTCCATCGACAGCGACTCCCACGCGATCCCCCACCTGGCGCACCAACGGTTCGGGGTGGGGATCGCGCAGCGGGCCTGGCTGACGACCGACGATGTGATCAACACCTGGCCCCTGGAGCGGCTCCTGGCCTTCTTCGGGCGTGAGGCGGGCCGCGTCTGATCATCCGGTCCAGGGCCGCACCCGGTCGCGCCAGAGCCACAGGCCCTTGTGGTCGCCGCTCTTGAGGCGTACCCAGTGTTCGGCGCCTTGGCCGGGGGCGGCGCAGGTGGCCGTCAGCGGCTCGTCCGACGGGGCCAGTCGGGCGCGTGCCGGGTAGCTCTCGCCCGGGCCCGACCTCAGGGGCACCGGGTGGTCGGTGTTGACGACGTACTGGCAGGTCGGGTCGTGCGTCGGGGTGGGCGTCCAGAGGGCGACGTCGGCGGCGCCCAGCAGGTCGGCGCGGTCGGCGTGCGCGGTCGAGGCTGGGGTGAGGAGTGCGTTGGCGGGGGCGAAGATGGAGGTGGGGGTGCTTTCCGGGGTGAAGGTGGTGACGGCGAGTGCGGCGGCCGTTCCCAGGCCGACGCCGGCGAGGATGCGGGTTACGCCTCCCATGGGTTCCCTTTCAGGCTTTGCGTGCGTCCGGCTGCACCATGCTCAACAAAAGGGTACTTAACGCCGCAAATGGGGATATTTGGGCTTTTATTAGACGTTAGTTGGCATGTCCGTGACGGTCAGCGGTCCGGCTCCTCTTGGCGGTGGTCCTGCTCGCCGTTGTGTTGGTTCTTCTGCTTGTCGAGGCCGGTGAGGCGGGTGAGCGCCGCGAAGCCGTCCGGGCTCCCCGGCCAGTGGCGTTCCACCGCGGGCAGCCCGGCCCGCCGCACCACCGATCGGAGCACGGCCGCGACGATGATCGCGTCGTCGGCGTACCCGAGGACGGGGATGAAGTCCGGAACGAGGTCGATCGGGAACACGAGGTAGGCGAGAAGCAACACCAGCCGGATCCGTACGCCACGGTGCAGGCTCCGGTCGGCCGCCAGCCTCCGGACGAGCCGCAGCATGTCCGGCAACAGCCGCAACGACTCCTGCAACAGCCCACCCCGCGGACGCACGACAAGAAGCGCCCCCAACAACCCGGCCCACGCCACCACCACGGCCACCACGATGGCGATCACCAGATCCCACCACCACGACCCGGTCACGTCCCCTCACCACCCCTACCACCACGACCCGGGCACGTTCCCTCATCCCCGCCGGCACGTAGCGGGCACACAGGGCTTGACCAGACACGCGGGGAAGCCGCTCCCTGCGCGTGTCCAGGTGAGACGGGTGCCCCCTGCGGGAAGGCCACCACGCCCGCGGCGCCGGCGTCGAGGCACTCCCGGAACAGGACGCAGTTCCGGTGAACGATGTCGATGCCGATGTCCACCCAGCGGCCGGGCGTGTCGGCCGGAGCGGAGGCGATCAGACCGGGCAGCACAGACACCATCATCGCCCGCTTCCGCCCATTCATCGACAGACCGTTCTCTCGATCATCCCGTGGGCAGCGGCGAATCCGGCACCGCCCGCAGCGGGGAGCGCAGGGCGGTGGCCTCGGGGACGACCGCGCCTGCCTGCGCCGACGCGGCATCGAGGCCGTTCAACGAGGCAAGCCTTTCTTCAGCTCGGCTGTGCATCGATGGGCCGGCTTCCGTACTGTTCGGTCTCCGGGCGTTCGATCATCAAGACGTGTGCTGCGTGCTCCGCCACGGGCCGATGCCGGATGCCCGCGGGGACGACGAACAACTCACCGGCGTTGAGCGTGACCGGCGTCCGTCCGTCCATCTCGATGCGGAAACTCCCGTCCCAGCACAGGAACAATTCATCCTCGTCATGCTCATGCCAGGGGAATTCGCCGTCGAGCATGGCGATCCGCACCACGGTGTCATTGGCCGTGGCCAGGTCGCGCTGCTGGAAGGGGCCGGGCAAGGAGGCGATGACCTTCTGGATCGAAACCGGCTCCATGTCATGTGTCGTCGTCATGGGACACATCCTTCGAGCAGCGCCACCCATCCACCAGAGCCAATCTGACGGTTTTGGTCCCCCGTTCCTCCACGGTCGAGGGGTCCGCCGGACGAGGGTGGCCTTACGGCGGCTCACCTTTTGGATGACCTTGTCGACCCTCAAGGCGACGCGACCTAGACCCTTGAGAGCACGCGGTCTCGGGACCGGCCTCAACCCTGGGGATGACAGACCGTGGGTGGATGTGGAGCGGCGAAGAATACGAAAGAGTGTTCCCGCCACGCCGTCCGACCGGAGGAGGTCCGAGGATGCAGCCCGTGCGGAAGAAGTCGCGCAGACGATGGGCGCGCGTTCTCGCCGTTGTGACGGCACTGCTCGTCGCCGCCGTCGCCGGAGTCTCCTTGGCCTACCCTTCCGTCGCCGCTGCCACCTGCCCCGGCTGCTACGGCCTGACAGAGCTGGAGGAAGGCGTGTACGGCGAAGCCGGCATGTCCGACCAGCAGCGGGCGCAGGTGAGACAGGCGGTGAAGGGGGCCCGCGAACGAGTCGCCGACTTCTACGGCGGCCGGGTGAGCTCTCCCACCCTGCTCGCCTGCGTGACCGAGGCCTGCTACGAACGCATCGGCGGCGGCAAGGAGCGCGGCGTGGCGGTGCTCAACCGCTCGGTGATGTTGTCACCCAGGGGCATCGATCCGGTGATCGCCTCTCACGAGATGTCCCACGTCGAGTTGCACACCCGGCTGGAGTCCGGGGTCGAGATCCCGCAGTGGTTCGACGAGGGTTTGGCCGTGGTGGTCTCCGACGATGCCCGCTACCTGGCCCCGAAGCCGGCAACGGACGGGCGTCTCACCGGGAATCCGGCAGACCGCTGCCTCACGGCCCCTACCGGCTCACTCCCCGTCACGCTCGATCAGTGGCTCACCGCGGCAAGCAAAGACGCCGGCACCTACGCGAAGTCCGCCTGCGCCGTGAGCCGCTGGCTCCACGCGAGCGGCGGCCGTACGGCCCTCGCATCCCTGATCTCCCGCCTCAACGCCGGCGAGCCGTTCCCCTCCCTCGTACCGCCGCCCTGATCGCTGCGCTTGTGGTGGCAACCGCGAGAGTGCCGGTGAGGTGCCCAGCTCAGACCCCTCATCGAGTACGCGGGGCCGGCGGTCGGACGGCTGAGGATTCATCTGCACGTCTAAGGCCGCGCTGGAGACGCTCACCAAGGCTCGGCCGTCGAGCTCGGCCCGCTCGTCGTGCCTGTACAGGGGCGCTGCTGCCGGGGATGCTGTTCGCCGCCTGCCACGCCTTCTCGCCACCAGCGTCACCACCGGCGGCCGGCCCTCTCGGCGTTCCCTTCGCCGAAGGCCCGTCCTACAGGGCGGCGGGTTGACGCCGAACCCGCGTGCCGGCGGCTCCGTCACAGCGTCAACGACGCCGTCCTGGTCCACGGATCCGCGATTCGCCCGCAGTGCCCAGAGAAGCGGCTTGCTCAGGCCGTTGCGGGGGTGGCCAAGAGCTGTTGGCGAGTGATCGGGCGAGCTGAGGGCGGGGCTGAGGTCCGGCCGGTGGACTGAACTTTGGGCAAAACGGGTGGAAGGCCGGTTGAGTGGTGGTTTCTGGGGCGGTTGTTTCCTGTGCGCTGTCGGGTATGCCCTCGGGTGGCTCAATGGAACGTTCCCCAACCCGTACCGATCCGCGCCCATGTCGGGGTCGTGAAGGAAGGGGGGCGTGGCGATGTGGCGAGATTGGATGGTTTGCAGGTAGGAAATGTGTAGTAGGCATCGGCAGAGAGGTGACGCCCATGAAACAGAAGGCCAGAGCGGCGATGGTGAAGCCGCTTCCCGACCACCTGTTCAAGATCCACGGCAACAGCACCGAGATGCGGTGGGAGGCCATGTCGGGGATGGGTTACCACACCCCCAACGACCGCTTCTTCGTGCGCAACCACACCTCCACCCCGGTCATCGACGTCACCACCTGGCGACTGCGGGTCCATGGTGACGGCGTTCGGAGTCCACGCGAGTTCGGTTACGACGAACTGCGGGCCATGCCTTCACGCACCTACGACGCGGCGATCGAGTGTGCCGGCAACGGCCGCCGGTTCTACCGGACGCAACAGCACGACGGCACGCCCGGTACCCAATGGGGTCTCGGCGCGATCGGGGTGGCGCGGTGGCGCGGCGTGCCGCTGAGAGACGTCCTCGCGGAGGCCGGCGTGCTTCCGGAGGCCGTGGACGTCCTGCCCACCGGGCTCGACGCGCCGTTCGAGGGCTACGGCCACGTACGCAGGCCACTGCCCGTCGAGAAGGCCATGGAGGATGTGCTCGTCGCCTATGAAATGAACGACGCCCCGCTTCCTCCCGACCATGGTTTTCCGGTGCGCCTGGTGGTGCCGGGATGGGTGGGAATAGCGTCCATCAAATGGCTCGGCGACATAGAAGTTTCAACGACCAAGCTGTTCACCCCGTGGAACACGGTTTTCTACCCGGACGTCACCACGCTGCCGGTGAAGAGCGCTTTCGAACTCCCCTGGAATGCGCGCCTGCCTCTCCCCGGCCCGTACGTGCTGCGCGGGCGCTCCTGGTCGGGGCGCGGCAGGATCGTCCGGGTCGAGGTCAGCTTCGACGGCGGGACCAGCTGGCACGAGGCCGACCACCACGGGCCGCACCTGGTCAGGGCCTGGTTGCCGTGGCACATCACCTGGTCACCCCGCCACACCGGGCCTCACGTGCTGATGGCCAGGGCGACCGACGAGACCGGCGCCACACAACCGCTGGTCACCCCCCGCCACCCGCTCGGTTATCACTTCGACGCGGTCGTACGGCATCCCGTTGATGTCGTGAGTGGATAGATAAATGTCACCGACACCGGCTGAACTGGAGATTCTCTAAATGGAGGTCCGATGCATCTGAATTCATCTGGAAGACTCGCGCAGAAACCTTCTCGAAATCCCTCGATGTGATGCTTCTCATACCCAGGGAAAAGGAGAGCCGATGCGCCAGCTGACCGCACTCGACGCGCAGTTCCTCCATGTGGAGACGGCGACGACCGCCGCCCACGTGGCCGGTTTGGCGATCCTCGACTCGGCGGACGGCTCGGTCACCAGAGACGCGCTCGCAGACCTCCTGCTGGCCCGGCTGCACCTGTCTCCCGCACTCAGCCTGCGGGTGGCCGAGGTGCCGCTCGGGCTGGACCACCCGTACTGGGTGTCCGACCTCGACTTCGACATCGACCACCACCTGTTCGAGACGACCTTGCCGCTGCCCGGCGATGACTGGCAGCTGGCCGAGGCCGTGGCGGAGATCCACGCCCGCCGGCTCGACCGGGCGCATCCCCTGTGGGAGATGCACCTGATCAACGGCCTGGAGAACGGGCGGGTCGCCGTCTACACCAAGGTGCATCACGCCGCGATCGACGGCGTCTCGGGCGCGGAGACCCTCGCCGCGCTGCTCGACCTCACGCCGGACGGCCATCTCCGCTCTCGCGACCGCGCCGTCTCGACCTCGCGTACGCGTCCCTCGTCCCGCACCACCACCGCCCTCCGCGACACCACCCCTCCCCCGGCCTCCCAGCCGACCACCTCCGCGACCTCGCTCACCACGCCCGTCTCCACCTCCGCCCGAACGCCGGCACCTCCCCCGGTCCGGCGACCGGACGCCGCCACCCCCGTTTCCCAGGCGGGCGTCTCTCCCGCTGCTTCGCAGACGGATGTCTCTGTCGCCGCTTCGCAGGCAAGCACGCCGTCCCTTGTTTCGGAGGCGGGGGTTTCTTCCACCGTTGCAGGGGCCGATGTCAGTTCCTACGACTCCCCAGCAGATGCCGCTTCTCCCGGCTCCCGGGCGACGGCCACCATGTCCGTCGCCCGAAGCCCGCGGGCTTCCGCCTCTGCTCCATCGACTCGCTTCGCCGCACCCGTTCCGGCCGACGCCAGCAGGACGGACACAACCTCATTTGTCCCGGTTGACGCCGAGGCGTCGCACACCACCACCGCGTCCCTACCAGCCGGCGCACACACGGCCGACATCTCTGTCCTTCCGGTCCGCACCGACGTCCCACCGAACGGCACCGCCGCCGCTGCCAGGTCAGCCGATCCCCGGACGATCGACAGCGCGACCGTGTCGACCGCCTTTCGGAGGAGCGGCGCCGCCGCCACCCACACCTCCACCGACGCCCCATTGAACGACGCCACCACCGGTTCCGTCCTGGCCGACGCCCGCACGGCCGATGACACCGCCGCGCCCGTCCCGGCCGACGCCCGCACGGCCGATGACACCGCCGCGCCTGTCCTGGCCGACGCCCGCACGGCTGGTGACACCGCCGTGCCCGTTCCGGCGGGCGGCGGGATGGCCGACGTTGGCGCTCCTCCCCTGACGGAGGGGGCGGGGACGTGCTGTGCTGACGATGGTGGTGCTGACGTTGGTGGTGTTGCCGAGGGTCGCGTGGCCGCCGTCGAGTCGGGCGCGGACGGTGGGCTGGGCGGCGAGGGGCGGGGCGGCGAGGGGGAGGTCGTTCCCGTGGACCGGCGGCGGGAGAGGCGTGGGGACGGCGGCGGTGATGGCGGGCCTGGATGGCTGGGAATGCTGGCCGGGGCGGCAGCGCGGACGGTGACGCACCCCGTCACGGCGGTACGGTCTGTCGTCAGGGCGGCCGGTGACCTGGATGCCATCCCGCTGTTCGGCGGCGTGCCGGGCGCGAAGCTGATCGCCAAGGCGGTCCGGATGGTGTCCGGCGAGCGCCTCGACCGTCCGGAGATGCCCCGTCTCACCGCGCCTCGCACCCCGTTCAACGGGCCGATCAGCGGCCGGCGGCACCTGTCGTTCGGGTCCCTGTCGCTGAAGGACGTCAAGAAGATCGCCAAGGCCAACGGCATCAGCGTGAACGACGTCGTCATGACGCTGTGCACCTCGGCGCTGCGCTCGTGGCTGCGTGAGCGCGACGCTCTGCCCGAGGCGCCGCTGGTCGTGGCGGTCCCGGTCGCGGTGCGTACGGGCGCGGCCAAGGACGTGGTCGGCAACCAGATCTCGGCCATGGTGGCCCCGCTGCCTACCAACGTCGACGATCCCGGTGAGCGCCTGCAGGCGGTCGGTGACGCCATGGCCAGGGCGAAACGGCGCTTCGCCCTCTCTCCGGCGACGTGGCCGAGCGAGCTGTGCTCCATGCTGCCCGCCCTCGTCACGAGCCTGGCGACCCCGGCGATCTTCCGGCTGGCGGGAGTGGCGTTCCCGCCCATCAACCTGATCATCAGCAACGTGCCCGGGCCGCAGTTCCCGCTGTACCTGTGCGGGGGCAGGCTGCTGTCGTACTACCCGCTGTCGGTGCTGACCGACCTGAGCGGCGGCCTGAGCATCACCTGCTTCTCGTACGACGGCATGATCGACTTCGGGCTCGTCGCCTGCCCCGAGCGGGTGGACGACGTGTGGAGCCTGGTCGACCACCTGCGTACGGCGCTCGACGAACTGCTAGACGAGCGAGTGGGCGACGAGTTCCGCGACGGCCTCGGGATCGATCTGGTGGCCGGTTAGCTGGCAGAGGTTCTCCTGGTAGAGCAGGATGGCCGCGAACGTGGCCGCCGCCACCTCCAGCCTGGCCGCGTCGCCGCGCGCACCGGGCAGGGCCAGACCGAGCGCGAGACGGGCCCTCCTGACCAGCTCGCTGTTGAGCCGCGTGAGTCGTTCCTTCACGGAGCCGTGCGTGTCCGCCTCACGGAACAGGATGCGCCGCATCGCCGGTGAGGCCCGCAGCGGCAGCCCGTGCGCCAGCCGGCGCAGCGTGCCGCGCGGGTCACCGGGCACCGCATCGACCTCGCGGTCCTCCTCGACATGCGTGCGTTCGTTGACCAGGGCCACCAGGAGGTCGGTCTTGCGCGGGAAATAGTCGGAGATCAGGTCATTACGGACCTTCGCCAGCTTGGCGATGACCGCGGTCGGGGTGGCCTCGAAGCCGCGGCCGGCGAAAAGCTCCTCCGCCGCGTCCAGGATGCGCGTGCGCGCGTCAGCGATCACCACGGCTCGAACCATAGCGCCACCTGCGACTTCATCGCCAGACCACGACGCGACAGCCCTCCGCCGCGTCGCTCTTCCGCCCGCGAGGTCAGGCATCCCCGCGATCAAAAGCGGCTGCAAGAAGGGCTGGAGGTCCTCGGTATGCCTCGGAGGCAGCGTCGGGGCGGCCGGGACCGTTCCCGGCGCGGAGCGAGGGAAGTAATTCGCCGCCAGGGCCATCTCGGCCAGGGGTCAGGCGGCGATCATGCAGGTAGGTGACTCGGGGTGCGGGACCTCGGCAGGGCTGAACAGAAGGGCCAGAGCGGCGATCATGCGGGCGCGTGCGGTGGTGAGCGACTTCCGTGTCGGGCGAAGTCAATCTTCAGGCCTCCATCATGACTGCCGCGCGGCTTCGGCCTCGCGCAGCGCGATCCCCACTTCCTACGCGGCCTAGACGAGTAAGCCCTAAATCCCTGCGGTACGGAGTGCGGAAACCACGAAGGGTGTCGAGGATCAATGTGTGACGAAAGACCTCAACACCCTTCTCACCACTGTACGTGACGATCGACGACTGGCTAGGTGACTCACCTCGCCCTCGACGCCCGCCCAAGCTCAGCGATGCCGAATCACTGACCCTGGCAGTGGCCCACGTCCTGCTCGGCGTACGTTCCGAGGCGCGCTGGCTCCGCTTCGTACCCACGCACCTGCCCGGCGCGTTCCCTCACCTGCCCGGACAGTCCGGCTACAACAAACGCCTACGCAGGCCCTGCCCCTGCTCAAGGACGCCATCCGGACCCTGGCGCGACACCGACCTGCGGAATGACCCGCTGTGGGCGGTGGACTCCACGCCGGTCGAGGCCGCTCCCGTCCCACGGTCCAGCGTTCAGAGCTGGCCGGCTGGACCGGCTACGGCTACTGCCGTTCCCACTCCCGCTACTTCTGGGGCCTGCGCCTGCACCTCATCTGCACCCCCCGCAGGCTTACCGATCACCTGGGCCCTGACCACCCGAACATCGACGAACGCCAGGTGCTCATGGCCATCTGCGAACACGACCCGCACCTACTCGCCGAACGCCCGGCCTGCTCATCATCGCCGACAAGGGATACGTCTCCGCCGAGCTGGACGCCTTCCTGGCCGAACGCGGCGTGCGGCTGCTGCGCCCGTCCTACCGCAACCGCACATTCCACCCCGGCGAGCACCTGCTCAAACCGATCCGCCAGCTCATCTCATCGATCAACGACACCCTCAAAGGCCAGCTCGACCTCGAACTCCATGGCGCACGCATCGTGACAGGGGTCGGGGCCCGCATCGCCCAGCGCATCCTGGCGCTGACCGCCGCCATCTGGCACAACCGCAACACCGGCCAGCCCATCACCCGATCAGTGATCGCCTACGACCACTGACCCGATTTAGGAATTATTCGTCTAGACCTCCTGCCGGTTGGCCCGGCGGCTCCGGCCACCGGCTCCGCACGACTCCGGACCACGGGTGCCGGTTCCCGTGTGGGCTGGGGCCTGAGGCTCAGGTGCCGGTCGGGTCGGGGGTGGGTCAGGATTCGGGGCCGGCCACCTGGTCGGCTACGCGGCCGATGCGGGCCAGGCGGGCCAGGGTGGGGCGGGAGAGGACTTCGCCGATGTCGTGCAGGGCGATGATCAATTCTTCTACGCCGTCCAGTGGCATGTCGGGCTCGCGGTTCAGCAGGATGCCGCGGTAGTCCTCTGGTGAGACGGCGCCGGCGGGCAGCTCGATACGGGCGTCCTCGGCGCGGAACAGCACCGGGATCGAGGTGTCGAGGGCCAGGGCGAGGGCGGTCAGCTCCGCGGCGGTGAACGAGCGCTGGCCGCGTTCGGCCTGGTGGACGGCCTGGCGGCTCCACGGCTTGTCGAGATGGCGGCCGAGGGCCTCGCCCAGCTCGGTCAGCGACATCCGGCGCTCCGCGCGCAGGCGCGCGATCTGCCGACCGATGGCTTCTTCCACTCGCATCCGACCACTCCTGTCATTCTCCACGATGACGCCGAAAGCATACTATTGACAGATCGCCGTGTTCGGCCCTACTGTAATGCTCCAGAATTCCCCGTCAACGTAGCCGATGACATGGTGAGGCATGCGATGCAAGGGATCGTCCTGGAAGTGATCGGACCCGTCGGCAACTGTGCTGTGCTCAAGGTGGGCGGCGAGGTGGACGTCTACACCGCTCCCAAGCTGCGCGAGCAGATCGTCGACCTCGCCGGCAAAGGCGTCGTGCACCTCGTCGCCGACCTTGGTGAGGTCGAGTTCCTCGACTCGACCGGGCTCGGGGTGCTCGTCGGCGGGCTCAAGCGGTTGCGTGCGGTCGAGGGGTCGCTGCAGCTCGTCCTGACCACCGACCGGGTCATGCGCATCTTCAAGATCACCGGCCTGACGGCCGTGTTCCCGACCCACACGTCGGTCGCCGAGGCGATCGCCACCGACCCGCACTGGGCGCGGGCGGTCGAGCGTGATGCGGGCGGCGTCGAGGAGTGGTGCCGCCGCCACACCCTGGCCTGAGCCACGCCACTACGTGGTGCCGGTTGGTCTCGCAGGCCACACCGTGACCTGCGAGACCAACCGGCGCCGAGAGACCTTGTCAAGGAGAGCGGACCCCTCGCCGGCCGGTCAGGATGAGGCGCGAGACGCCTCGCCTGGGAACGGATTCCTCGCCGCTCACGAGCAGCCGCGTGTCCTCGTCTCGGAGGACGATCTCGTCGCCGGTCACGGCCAGGCTCGGTGAAGGTCCTCCCCGGCCACAACCGCCGTAGCGAAAGGGCGCCGGGTCAAGGGCGGGAAGCCTCATCGAGAAAGGCGAGTTCCTCCGCCACCAAGGCCAGAACGGCAGCGGTCAAGAGCGGCCACAACCGCCATAGCGAAACGGGCCGTCCGGGTCAAGGGCGGGAAGCCTCGTCGAGGAGGGTGAGTTCCTCGGCCGTCAGGGTCAGGGTGGCGGCGGTCAGGAGTGGCCGCAACTGCTCCACGTTGCGGGCGCCGGCGAGTGGCGCCGTGATCGTCGGCTGGGCGGCGAGCCAGGCCAGCGCCACCGCGGCCGGTGCGACCTGCCGTTCCTTGGCGATCCGGTCCAGGGCCTCCAACGTCCGCGGACCACGCTCGGTGTCCAGGTATTCGCCGGCAAGGCTCGCCCGCGGGCTGTCCACGGTCACGCCTGGCCGGTACTTCCCGGTCAGGAAGCCGCGGGCCAGCCCGAAGTACGGCGTGCTGCCCAGCCCCTCCCGGGCCACCACGTCGCGCAGTTCGCCCTCGTAGCGGCGCTCCATCAGGTTGTACGGCTGCTGCAGTGCGACGTAACGAACCAGCCCCTCCTCGTCGGAGACCTTGAGCGCCTCGGTCAGCCGCCCGGCGGCGTAGTTGGACGCCCCGACGTAACGAACCTTGCCTTCGCGGACCAACGCATCGAACGTGGCCAGCGACTCCGTCAGCGGCGTGTCCCGGTCGTCCACATGCGCCCAGTAGAGATCGATGTAGTCGGTACGCAGCCGCCGTAGTGAGTTCTCCACCGCCGTGCGGATGGTCGCCGGGGCCAGCCCCTCCAGGCCCTGGAGCATGCCGACCTTGGTGGCGATCATGACGGAGTCGCGGTTGCCGCGGGAGGCCAGCCACTCGCCGATGATGATCTCGGAGGTGGACTCGCCGGTCGCCCAGGACGGGTACACGTCCGCCGTGTCGATGAGGTTGCCGCCGGCCTCGACGTACGCGTCCAGGACGGCGAAGGAGGTCTCCTCGTCGGCCGTCCAGCCGAAGACGTTCGTACCGAGCACCAGCGGGAAGACCGTGAGGTCCGTGGTGCCTAGTGATCTCATGTCGTCATTATCGGCACACCCCCATGGACGGTTCGACGCCACCCGGCGTGGAGGTCAGCTGACCCGGTTCACCAACCAGGTGCACAGCTCGCGCAGCTGCCCCCCGTCCGGCAGGCACTCGTCAATGACGCCGAGCGCCGATGACATGTAGCGAGCGGCCAGCGCTTCGGCCCCAGCGCGCCCGCCGGCCTCCTCCACCAGCCGGGCGGCGTGCCGTACAGAGTCCTCGTCCATGTCTCCTGCCGCGAGGAGGGCGGACAGCTCGCGCGCGGCGGTTCCGTCCGAGGCGAGGGCGGCGAGCACGGGAAGCGTCTTCTTCTCGCGCCACAGATCGCTGTAGACCGGCTTACCGGTGATCTGCGGGTCGCCCCAGATGCCGAGCACGTCGTCCACGATCTGGAAGGCCACGCCCAGGTCGCGGCCCATCTGCCACATGCGGTCGGCGATCTCGGGGGCGCCGCCGAGCGCCACGCCTATCGCCGCGGCGGCGCCGATCAGGCTTCCGGTCTTGCCGGCTGCCATCTCGGCGTACTCGTCGATCGTGACCTCGTCGGGGCCGCGCCAGGGACGCTGCTCGAAGGCCATGTCGGCGGTCTGCCCCTGGACGAGCTCCAGCAGGGCGGCCGACAGGTACGGCATGGCAGCGGGCCGCCCGGCGAGCTGCCCGACGGCCAGGGCGAGCAGCGCGTCGCCGGCCAGTAGCGCGGGCCCGACGCCGTACGCCTTCCACAGGGCAGCGCGGTGGCGGCGCAACTCGTCGCGGTCGATGATGTCGTCGTGCGCCAGCGAGAAGGCGTGCACGAGCTCCACCGCCACGGCCCCCGGCAGAGCCGAGTCGGCGGTGGCGCCGACGGCCTCCGCGCTCAGCATGACGATCGCGGGCCGCAGGGACTTGCCGACTCCGCCTTCCCGTGGCCGACCGTCGACGTCGGACCATCCCATGGAGAACGCGGCCATTCTGGCCGCCCAGGGATGGAGCGTCGAGATCGCGTCACGCAGAGCGGGTTCGAGCAGCCGACGACAGCGGGTCACCACCGCGACACCCGACGGGAACGCGCCAGGGATGTTGCCGTCCATCAGGCGCTCCCACCTCCGATCGATCTTGAAGATACATGCAGAAGCATGTGATACTCCACCCTAGGTTCTGACACCAGTCACGATATGTCCGTTATTGCGAGGCAGAAGCCGAAGGCGGGGCTCGCCCGAGCCGGTGCACCACCCGGCTGCAAGCGCTCAGAGGTGCGGCATCGATGGATGCGATCGACCGGCGGGCCGACATGGGGACAACTGCCGGGAGAAGAAGGGTCAAAACGGACGCCCGGCATTCCCCAAAAGGTAGCGAGAGGGCTACATGTGGCCAGCCCAATATTGATCATACAAGAGGTCCATACGATAATCTCCGCAAAGCAGACAAATGCTGACATGCATAACTCTTAGCTAATTTCGAATCGGGACTCCACGCCATGCCGCACCCCACGGGAGAGACTCCGTGACCCATGTGACCCACCCCCACGTCATCCCCTTCTACCGGGCCTTCCCCCGGCTGGTGAAGGACCCGGTCACCGAGCTGGCCCGCATGGGAACCGAGGCGGACGGCCGGGTCGTCCGCCTCGATCTCGGCCCCTTCCGTCCCTATCTGGTCTCCCACCCGGACCACGTCGAGCAGGTGCTCAAGACGGAGTGGACGAAATACGCCCGCGAGGGCATGTTCTGGCGACCGCTGCACCGCGTGACCGGTCAGAGCATTCTCGGCGAAGGCGACGCCTGGGCTTCCGCCCGGAAAATTCTCGCGCCCCTTTTCACCTCGCGCTACGTCGCCTCGTTAGCCGAGGACATGGCCGACATCATCGCCGAGTCCATCGTCGAGCTGGAGGACTTCGCGGCCACCGGCCGGCCGGTGGACGGCGGGCACCAGATGACCACGATCGTCAACCAAGCCGTCATCAAGGTGTTGTTCGGCGGCCGGATCTCCCGTGACACCGCCGAACGGCTGGCGCCGGAGTTCGCCACGTGTGCCACGTCGATCGGCTTCCGGTTGCTCTTCCCCTTCGCCCCGTACTCGATCAAGGTGCCCGGCGACCGGGCCTTCCTGCGGTCCGCGAAGAAGATCGACGAAATCGTCTACCCCCTCATCCAGCAGGCTCAGCACGAGAACTCGCGTAGCAAGGAGGTCGTCTCGGCACTGCTGAGCGCCCGGCTGGAGCAGGAGGGCAAGGCGGACGTGCGGCAGGTGCGCGACGACCTGGTGAGCATCTACGGCGCCGCCTCCGAGACGACCGCGATGTCGCTGACCTGGCTGTGGTCGGTGCTGCACGACCACCCCGACGTGAACGCCCGGCTGTGCGAGGAGATCGACCAGGCGGTGGGCGACCAGCCCGTGCGGCCCGAGCACATCCCGCA
Source organism: Nonomuraea terrae (assembly GCF_044465245.1). Classification (NCBI taxonomy): domain Bacteria; kingdom Bacillati; phylum Actinomycetota; class Actinomycetes; order Streptosporangiales; family Streptosporangiaceae; genus Nonomuraea; species Nonomuraea terrae. The sequence goes on from NZ_JBITLL010000005.1 coordinate 335,174, forward strand.
GCTGCCGTACCTGCGCATGGTGCTGCAGGAGCTGCTGCGCCTCTACCCGTCGGCCTGGATCATCCCGCGGCAGGCCACGGAGGACACGGAGATCGGCGGCATCCCGATCAAGGCGGGTTCGCAGGTGCTCGTGAGCCCTTACACGACGCACCGGCTGGCGAAGTTCTGGGACCGGCCGATGGACTTCCTCCCGGACCGCTGGGCGGACGAGAAGGTCGCCCGCCGGCACCGCTACTCGTTCATCCCCTTCGGCGCCGGGCCGCACGTATGCCTCGGCCAGCACCTGTTCTACGTCGAGGCGCCGCTCGTGATCGCCAACGTGCTGAGCAGGTACCGGCCCGAGCTGACCAACCCGCAGCGGCTCACCCCCATGCCCGGCGCGTCCGTACGGCCCAAGGAGAAACTCATGCTGCGCCTGCTCCCCGTCGAACGGAAGCGTGCGGCATGAGCCACGTCGACACCGACACCGGCACCGGCACCGGCACCGACATCGCGGCGGACGCGGCCCTGCTGCTGAAAAGCCTCATGCTGCGGCCCTGGGGACAGGTGTCGCCGTCGGTCTATGAGACCGGACGGCTCGTCTCGCTCGCCCCGTGGCTCACCGGGCATCCGCAACGCATCGACTACCTGATCGACACCCAGCGGCCGGACGGCGCGTGGGGCGCCCCCGACGGCTACGGCCTGGTGCCGACTCTGAGCGCCAGCGAGGCCATCCTGGCCGCGGCGACCCGGGGCGACGCCGGCACGGACCCCCGGCGCCTGCTGGAAGCGGTCGAACGCGGCCTGCGCGTGCTGCGCGGCTGGCTCGGCGGCCCGCTTGAACTGCCCGACATGCCGGCGATCGAGCACATCGTGCCGTCACTGGTCGCGCTCATCAACCAGCGGGGCGAGGAGCTTGAGGGCTACGAGCCTCTGCCGCTGCCGGCCGGGATGACGTACGACACCCTTCAGCTCGTCAAGCAGTGGATCAAGTCGGGGGCGGAGGTCCCGGAGAAGCTGCTGCACGCCCTGGAGATCGCCGGGGAGGAGGCGGCCGGCGCTCCGGGGATCCGGCCCACGCCGATCGGGACGATCGGCGCGTCCCCCGCGGCGACCGCGGCCTGGGTGGGTGAGCGGGGCGAGCGCGAGGCCGACGAGCCGGCCCGCGCGCACCTGGAGGCCGTCGTCCGGCTGCACGGCGGGCCGGTGCCCGTCGGGCTGCCCATCACCGTGTTCGAGCGCGGCTGGGTGCTCAGCTTGCTGGTACGCGCCGGCGTGCCCGTCACGGTGCCGCCGGAGATGCTCGCCGACATCAGGGCGGCCATCTCCCCCGACGGCACGCCCGCCGGGTACGGGCTCCCGCCGGACGCCGACACCACGTCCGTGGCGCTGTACACGCTGGCGCTGCTGGGGTCACCGTGCGAGCCGGAGTGCCTGTGGTCGTTCCGTTCCGGGGTGCACTTCTCGACCTGGCCCGGCGAGCAGGGGACGTCGGTCAGCGTCAACGCCCATGTCCTGGACGCCTTCGGCCAGTACGCCGCCCGCCGGCCCGCCGCCGCGCCCCGCTACGCGCAGGCCGTCGCCGAGCTCTCGCGCTGGATCGCCGATCAGCAGCAGCCGGACGGGAGCTGGACCGACCGCTGGCACGTCTCGCCCTACTACGCCACGGTGAGCTGCGCGCTCGCGCTGGACGAGTTCGGCGGGGAGCCGGCCCGCGAGGCCGTGCGCGCCGCCGCCGAGTGGGTCCTGGCGACCCAGCGGCCGGACGGCTCGTGGGGCCGCTGGGAGGGCACCGCGGAGGAGACCGCGTACGCGATGCAGATCCTGCTCCTGACCGAAGGGCGGGCCGACCTCCGGCGGACGGCCGCCGCGGACCGCGGCCTGAGCTACCTGACGTGCCCGACGGACGCTTCCCCGCCGCCTCTCTGGATGGACAAGGACCTGTACGCGCCGTTGGCGATCACCAGGGCGGCGGTGCTCGCTTCGACGTACCTCGCCACCCGGGCACGGGTGGCCGGCCCCGCCTAACCCCCGGTGTGCCGCTCTACGTCGCCGGCCAGCTCCCGGACGGTGTAGGCATGGGTATCCCTGGCCATGTACCAGGCGCCGTTGAACGACACGCTCCTGTGTTGTCCCTCGGCGACGCCGGCCAGCTCGGGCGGCAGGCCGGCGAGCTCGGCGGCGAAGGCGGCGTTGAGCTCGGCGATGTGCGCGGAGACGCGTTCGACGGCCGCCGCGGTGCTCATCCCGGAGCGCTCCAGGATGAGCACCGCGTTGGGCTTGCCTTCGTGCTTCTCCCGCTCGAACGTCCTGATGTCGTTGGCCAGGCGCATGCACTCCGCTCCGATGTCGACGGCCGCTTCGACCGCGTCCCAGTGGCCGGGGTCGGCCGGGTCGGGGCCGCAGATGCCCAGGGCGGCCGCCCACCAGGTGTGGTAAAGGATCGTCAGCCCGCCGTTGGCGAGGTACGGGGCGTACTCGGGCCAGGGCTCGCCGCTCATGGCCCACCGGCGTTCCAGGGCCATGGCGGCGCCGGCGAGGCGGAGTTGCTCCAGCAGTGTGGCGGTGTGGGCGGCGGCCCCGGGGTGCCGGCGGAAGCGCTCGCACCAGGCGCGCCAGGCGCGCAGCGCGGCGTCCATGGGATCGTCGGCTCCGGCCTCGACGGGGTCGTCCGCCAGGATGGCGCGGACGCGGGCGAAGAAGGCCTCCACGTCCCGGTCCGTCCAGTCACCGGCGATGCTGTCGGCGATGTCGTCCATGCCGAACAGGACGGCGGTCAGCGCCCCGAGATCGGCGATCTGGTCGCGGGCGGCCGAGGGGAAGGTGGCGGCGGCTGACAAGCAGCTGAACGCCAGCCGGCTGGAGTCGCTGTCGCCCTCGGCGAACAGGGCGGTGTGGGGGTTCAAGAGGCTCGCCGCCTCTGGCACGGCGTCAAGGGCGGCGGTCAGCACCGCGGCGCGGTCCTGCTGGGGCACTCCTGCCAGCTGGTGGGACGCCTTGAGCAGTCGATCTGCGAGGTCGTTGCGGATGCCGAAGTATGCGGAGGTGGAGTCGCTCACGGTCGGCAGCATAAGCAGTTCCACCATTTTTGACTATGTTAGTCAAAAATGGGATATTCGTGCTCAAAGGGTTTGGTGTTGCTTGAGAGGCCCTTTGCCCTACGCTACAGTTACGTGATCAACACCGTCCGTTGCCGCCGCACCTGTTGGTGGCCAGCACACGTATCACTTTCAGGGTGGGTTAAATGGGCTTCCGCAAAACGAGCCTGCGGACCAAAGTAACGGCTCTGCTACTCTCCCTGGCGGCGCTGTGGGCATTCGCCGCATGGGTCACCTTACGTGAAGGCGTCAACCTGCTGTGGGTCACCCAGGTGAACGAGAGCGTGGTCGACCCCAGCGAGTCGCTGCTCGAGGAGCTCCAGAAGGAGCGCCGCATGTCGGCCGTCGAGCTGAGCGACCGCTCCTCCTCCATGAGCGACCAGCTGGACGAGCAGCGCAAGCGCACCGACGGCCTGCTGGCCGGCTTCCGGGAGTCCGCCGGCGGCACCCTGGTCGGCTGGGCGACCGACGAAGAAGGCGCCGAACGCCTCAACGAGGTGTTCCGCCAGCTCGACACGCTCCGGCAGACCCGGCAGGCCGTCGACGCGGGCGAGATGAACCGCACCAAGGCGACCGACGCGTACAGCGAGGTCATCGACTCGTTCTACGCCCTCTACGGCTCGCTGGCCACCCTCGACGACAAGGCGCTGGCCAAGGACGTCCGCAACCTGCTGGCCCTGAGCCGCGCCCGCGACATCATCACCAAGGAAGACGCCCTGCTGTCCGGCGCACTCGTCAGCGGCCGGCTCTCGCCCGCCGAGCACGCGCAGTTCACCCAGAACGTCGGCGCCTGGCGCCTCGTGGCCGAGCAGGCCGGCACTGACCTGTCCGACTTCGACCGGGCCGAGTACGAGAAGGTCTACGCGGGCCAGTCGTTCACCCGCCTGCGCAACCTTGAGACCATGGTCGCCGAGCAGGGGCCCGCCCTCGCCGGCGACCTGCCCTTCAGCGCCCAGGCCTGGCGCACCGCCACCGACCGTGCGCTCGCCGACCTCAACACCATGGTGCTCGGCTCCGGTGACCGCCTGGTCGAGCGGTCGGTGCCGGTCGCCGTCGGCGTCATCGTCCGTCTCGCCCTCGCCGGCGGCCTCGGCCTGATCGCGGTCATCGCCTCGATCGTGTTGTCGATCACCACGAGCCGGCAACTGCTCGCCCAGCTCAAGAAGCTGCGCGACGCGGCCCACGAGCTGTCCGACCGGCGGCTGCCCAGCGTGGTCGAGCGCATCGGTCACGGCGAGGAGGTCGACGTCGCCAAGGAGGCGCCGGACCTCGACTTCGGTGACGACGAGATCGGGCAGGTGGGCCAGGCGTTCAACACCGTGCAGCGCACCGCGATCAGCGTCGCGGCCGAGCAGGCGGAGCTGCGCCGCAGTATCCGCGACATCCTGCTCAGCCTGGCGCGCAGGACGCAGGGCCTGGTGCACCGGCAGCTCACCGTCCTGGACGTGATGGAGCGCCGCGAGACCGACCCCGAGGAGCTGAAGGAGCTCTTCCGGCTGGACCACCTGGCCATCCGCATGCGCCGCAACGCGGAGAACCTGATCGTCCTGTCCGGCTCCTCCCCCGCCCGTACGTGGCGCCGCTCGGTCCCCATGGTGGACGTGGTCCGCGGCGCGCTGGCCGAGGTCGAGGACTACACCCGCGTGACGCTCATGCCGATGGGCGAGGTGGTGCTCGTCGGCCGCGCCGTCGGTGACGTCATCCACCTGCTGGCCGAGCTGATCGAGAACGCCGTGTCGTTCTCGCCTCCGTACACGAACGTGCAGGTCAGCGGCCAGCTCGTGGCCAACGGCTACGTGATCGAGATCGAGGACCGCGGTCTCGGCATGAAGTCCGAGGACCTGGAGGCGGCCAACGCGCGCATCGCCGACCCGCCCGAGTTCCGCATCACCGGCACGGCACGCCTCGGCCTCTACGTCGTCAGCCAGCTGGCCAGGCGGCACGACATCCAGGTCGTGCTCAAGGCCTCGCCGTACGGCGGCACGACGGTCGTGGTGCTGCTGCCGCAGGAGCTCGTCCAGCTCGACCCGTCGCCCGAGCCGCAGGAAGACGACGGGCGGGAGCGGCTGCCGCGCCGGCAGCCGGGAGCGGCCGCGGCCGCCCGCGCGGTCCCGTCCGGCAACGTGCGCACGCTGCGGCAGGTGCGCCCCGCGCCCGTCTCCGCAGACGTGCCCGGCGTGCCCACCGCGATCGCACCCGTGACCGACCCCGTACGGCAGGAGGCCGAGACCACGACCGCCCCTCCCCCAGCCCCGTCCGAGACGCCGGCCGACCCGGAGCAGCAGCCTGTGGCCGAGTTCACCCCTTCGGGGCTCCCGCTGCGGGTGCCCCAGGCCAACCTGGCGCCAGCCCTGCGTGACGACAACCCCACGCAGCCCGACATCGAGGAGGACGATGACGAGCGCTCTCCGGAGGAGATCCGCGCGATGATGGGATCCCTCCAGTCAGGCACCCGTCTCGGCCGGTCGCGTGCGGCCGAGATGATGGACGACCAGCCGGGAGGTGAGGCATGACGCCCGCCGCCGGCACCGACCTCAACTGGTTGCTCGACGACCTCGTCGAACGCGTCAAGGACGCCGACCACGCCATCGTGCTGTCGTCCGACGGCCTGCTGATGGCCTCGTCGGCCGGCCTGCACCGCACCGACGGCGAGCACCTGTCCGCCGTCGCGTCCGGGTTGCAGAGCCTGGCCAAGGGCGTCTCCGAGCAGATCTCCGGCGGATCCGTCCGCCAGACGGTCGTGGAGTGGAAGCATCAGTTCCTCATCGTGACCACGGCCGGCGAGCGGGCCTGCCTGGCCGTGCTGTGCCCGCAGAACGCCGACATCGGGCTGGTCGCGTACGAGATGGCGATGCTGGTGGCGCGGGTGGGCCAGTACCTCACCTCGGGCGCCCGGAGCGCCGCCGCCGAGGCCGCCTCCAGGAGTGACCGGTGAGAGGCGACGAACCCACGGACGAGAACTGGGTCGATCCGGAGATCATCCGGCCCTACGTCGTGACGCGCGGCCGCACCCAGCCCGCGCACGGCCGCTTCGACCTGATCTCCATGGCCCTGGCGGTCGGCCCGCCGCCGGGGCCGGACGCGGGGCTGGACCCCGAGCACCTGCGGATCCTCCAGCTCTGCCGCGAACCCAAGTCCGTGGCCGAGATCGCCGCGTACCTCGATCTGCCGGCAGGCACGGTCAGGGTGCTGCTCGGCGACCTGTTCGACCGCGAACTCGTCTCTGCCCAGGAACCACGATCCGAGGTGGACATGCACGACATCAAGATGTACAGGGCGGTGCTCGATGGCCTTCGCTCGCTCTGAGCGCCCGCGCCTGCCGACGGCGATCAAGATCCTCATCGCCGGCGGGTTCGGCGCGGGCAAGACGACGATGGTCGGCGCGGTCTCCGAGACCCGGCCGCTGCGCACGGAGGAGGTGCTGACCGACCGGAGCATCGGCGTGGACGACATCACGTCGGTGGAGGCCAAGCGCACCACCACCGTGGCGATGGACTTCGGCCGGATCACCCTCGGCAACGACTACGTCCTGTACCTGTTCGGCACGCCCGGGCAGGAACGCTTCTGGTTCGTCTGGGACGAGCTGGCCGAGGGCTCGCTGGGTGCCGTCATCCTGGCCGACACCCGGCGCCTGGCCGACTGCTTCCCGTCGGTCGACTATTTCGAGCGGCGTGGCACGCCGTTCGTGGTGGCGGTCAACTGCTTCGACGGCTCGCCGTCGTTCCAGCTGGACGAGGTGCGCCTCGCGCTGCAGCTCGACCCGTCGATCCCGATCGTCATGTGCGACGCGCGCAAGCGCGACTCCAGCCGGGAGGTGCTGATCACGCTGGTCAAGCACTCCGCCCGGCTGCGCGCCGAGCCCGTCGGCAGCTGAGCCGGCTCCGCGGCCCCTCCTCGTCCGGAGGAGGGGCTACGGCTGCGCCAGAGTGGCCTTGATGCCGGAGACGCGGCCGAGCTCGTCGAAGTCGATCACGGCCTCGAGCCCCGGTCCGGACAGCCGCCCCTGGTCGCGGCCGACGTCGGCGCCCAGCCCGCGCCTGGTCGCGTAGCTGTGCAGGGCGCGCCGGCGGTCGTGCAGCGTCAGGCCGACGAGCCCCTGCTGGATGACTCTCATGACGCGGGCCGGCTCGGGTGCCGGCAACTGGAAGTCCGGGTGCTGCACCAGGAACGCCGCCCGGGTGCCGCCGCCCGCGTCCCCCTGGTACGACGTCCAGATCCCGGTCACCGCCTTGGCCGCATCCGTCATCAGCCCCGCCACCAGGTGCGGCTGCGTCGGGGAGCCGGGCAGTGCGGCGAAGGGCACCTCCGGCGAGACGAGCTCCAGGATGCCGTGCTGGTGGCCGAAGTCGCGCAGCCCCTTGGCGGCGGCGACCACCGCGTCGGGGAAGTCCGAGGGGTTCGCCCACGCCCACAACCAGGTGCCGAGGTCGGGGGCGGCAGTGCCGAGCAGGTGGAAGCCGGTGCACGTGATCGTGCGGTCGCCGGTGAACCCGAAGAGCGGCTGCTGCAGGTCGGCGTGCCAGCTGTGGTTTCCGAGGACTTCCTCCAGGTGCAGCTGGTGCTCCAAGGCGAGGAGCCCGGCGTCGTCCAGGAGGTGCCCGAAGGTGAGCGAGTTGTGCATCTCCGAAGATTACGGCCTAACTAACCACTTCACCTGATCTTTCGATGAATGTCGGACCATCCGCGTAGACGGGCCGCGTGCTCAGGGCTCGGCCGGCACGCGAGGCGAGAACCTGTTCGCAGGCCAGCAGGAGCACGCCGGCGCTCCAGGCGTGCGACAGCGTCAGGTACATGCCCTTGGGCTGGAAGCAGTCCGTCTGGTAGTAACGTTCGGTGATCATGCCCCGGTAGGCGTTGAGGTCGCCGTCGGCCGCCGGGAGGAACTGGCGGAAACAGGCGAGGGTCTCCTCGGCCCGTTCGGCGTAGTACGGGTCGCCGAGCGCCTCCGACAGCTCGATCAGCTCGGCGGTGCACACCAGCCCGTACGCGTGCAGGTGCTGGTTGGACGGCGAGGCCTGGTCGGCGCCGCGGGTGGCGAAGCCGTACACGCCGAGAGGGGTGCGCGGGCCGAAGCGCACGTTGTAGGTGTAGCGGAAGGTCAGCGTCCAGTCGGCGGCGCGGCGCGCCAGATCGAGCCAGCGCTCCTCGCCCGTCCGGCGGTGCAGCGCCATGTACGCCAGCACGGCCGCGTACCCGTCCTCCGACGTCGGCGCGAGGTCGACGTCCTCGGGGGCGCCGTACAGGAACTCGTCGTGCACGAACGAGGCGTAGTACTCCCCCGCGCGCTCGGCGGCCCGCAGGCAGGCCGGGTCGCCCTGCTCGGCCAGGGCGGCCACCCAGGTCAGGCCTGAGGCGCCCGACCACGACAGGACCTCGCCGGTGGCGGCGTGGTGGAGGGTGCCGAGGTTGCCGTCGGGGCGCTGGCGGGCAAGCATCGCGCCGATGTTGGAGCGGGCCGCCGCCTCCCAGGCGGGGTTCGGCCGGTGCCGCAGCGCGCGCAGCAGGAACAGGGTCGCCTCGCCGAGGGTGCGCGCGTGCAGGGCGTCCTTGACGTGGCTCCAGCTCTGCGACCAGCCCGACGAGCGGTACCAGGTGCCCCAGAACGTCCCGGACGGCGACAGGTTGGCGCAGATGAAGTCGATGACCCGTTCGGCGGCGGCGACGTGCTCGGGGCGGTCGGTGCGCAGCCCGTGCTCCAGCAGGGCGGCCGCCCACGGGATGCCGCTGACCCAGCCGACGTGCATGGCCTGCCGGTCCACCCGTTCGCCGTCGCCGCCGCTCACCTCCCGGTCGAAGCCGACCGTCTCCAGCAGCACGCCGGGGTCGGGGTCGTAGTGCCAGCGGTACAGGCCCTCGGCGGCGATGTCCGCCGCCGTCGCCACGTCCTGCCACGGCTCGACCGGCGCCGCGGCCAGGCGCAGGTCGCGGTCCTCGCGCAGGACCGGCGCGTACGCGTGCCGGTCGGCCGGCAGCGGGAAGGTGGCGAGCGTCAGGACATGCGACTCGCCGGGCTGCCACACGTGCTCGGCCTCACTCGGGGGCAGCGCGAGCGCCGACCCGTAGTAGGTCACCGGGTACTCCCGGTACGGGAAGAGCAGCGCGATCGTCGCCCGTCCCGCGTCGTGCTCGAAGGCCAGGCCGGTCGTCCCGAGGGGCGACTCCTCGTCCGCGATCAGGCCGGCGCCGCCGGTGTCGCCCCAGACGAGTACGGCGGGCGTGGCGGCCCGGTCGGCACGGAAGCCCCAGCGGCTGGAGACCATCTCCTGCGGCCGGTCGGCTCCCGTCTCGAACCGGGGGAAGACGCGGGCGCAGGCCGCGGGCCGGTTCTCGCCGTAGAACAGGCCCGGGATCAGCCACCAGGGGTCGGCGGCGGGCACCGACCTGCTGACGCGCACGGTCCCGGCGGACGGCCGGGCGCCGTCGTGCCGCACCCGCAGCCGCAGCTCGCGCCGGCCGGTGACCAGCCGCCCGCCCCACTCCCACTCCACGCTGTACGGCCCCGCGCCCAGCACCTCGACGACCAGCTCGCCCCCACCGATCCCGGTGTCGGGATCGGTGACGACGAAGCGGGTGCTCACCACGCCTCCACCGTGAACGCGCCCTTGCGGACGGTCAGCTCCACCAGGTCCGTCTCCACCGCGGCCAGCGGGTCGGCGAGCGGGATCCGGAACGTACGGATCTGGCAGGGCCCGAAGTCGGCCGTGAGCCGGACGCCGGCCAGCGGGACGTCCAGCGTCGCCTGGACGGCCCGCCCGGTGGTCTCCACGGCCCGGACCACGAGGTCGCCCGGCGTGTCCTCGTGCAGCTTGACCGCGGTGACCATGACCTGGCCGCCGCCGTCGTCGAGGTAGCCGCGCGACGCGGGCAGCGGCCCGTCGTGGAAGCTCTCCAGCATCGCGCGCACCGGGGAGCCGAGCAGCGCCGCCCGCCGGGTGAGCGCGGCGGCCCGCCAGTCGCCGGCGTGCGGCACCAGCAGGTACGTGAACCGCTGCGTGCCCTGGTCCTGGTAGGAGTAGTAGCCGTCCGGGTCGAGCAGGCGCGGGTCGTGCCAGGAGTAGACCGGGCTGCGCACGGCCGTGATGCCGATGCTGTGCGAGCGGCCCGGGCTCGGCGGGGAGACGTCGTAGCCGTGCTTGGCGTTGTTCACCACGGCCAGGCCGGCGGGCCGGCCGCCCACGACCCCCGACAGGTCCACCCACGACTGCGCGGGCTCCTCGGCCCCGTCGATCGGCCGGGTCAGGTGCCCGAACGGGATCTCGTACGTGGCCACCGGGCTCTGCACGGCGACGGGGAAGCGCAGCTTCATCAGGTGGGCCTGCTCGCGCCAGTCGAGCGTGACCCGCACCTCCACCGCGTCGTCGTCGCCCGCGCCGAGGATGAACTCCTCGGCCATCGTCGAGCGGCCCCACGCGCGCTCGACCCGGATGCGGGCGCGCAGCGGACCTTCCTCGCGCAGGACGATGCCGGTCGTGGCCATCGCCTCGCCCGGCCAGTCGTAGGACACCACGCGGTGACCCCAGGTGTCGGTCGGGTCCTCGCAGATCTGGGTGTGCTCGCCGGCCGCCCCGGCCACGAGGTCGACACCGGTGCGCTTGTCGAGCAGGCTCGACAGCCAGCCGGTGACCGGGTCGATCTCCAGGCGCAGCACGTCGTTCTCGAGGTGGTGCGGCGAGGCCGACAGCGTGCCGTGCGCGTGCGCGGCCGGGCCCTGGCGCAGCCGGTAGAGGCGGTAGCCCAGCGGGGGCAGGTCGGCCTGGAAGACGGTGGCGCCGCGTCCCTTGTCGTCGGTGGTGGCGACCGACTGGGTGCGCTGGCACGGCACGTCGGCGCCGTCGGCGTCCACCACGTGCACGCCGTTCGGGGCCAGGCCGTACTGCATCTCGACCCGGGTGGAGACCGGCCACGGGTGCGGGTTGAAGACGATCACCGGCTGCGTGCCGTCCTGCTGCGGGACGCGGACGTCGCGGGCGATCACGTTGTGCGCCCTGGTGATGATCCGCTTGGAGATCGCCACCGCCTCGCCGAGCTGGTCGCGGGCGTCGTCGTAGGCGGGCTCGATGGCCGAGCCGGGCAGCACGTCGTGGAACTGGTTGAACAGCACCTGCTTCCAGGCCCGCTCCAGGTCGGCGCGCGCGTCGTGGCCGGCGATCGCCGCCCACCGCTCGGCCGACAGCACCGCCGCCTGCGCCCGGCGCTGCCAGGCCTTGACGCCGGAGTGGGCGGAGTAGCAGCCGGCCGCGTGGTGCTGCAGGTCGTCGCGCCAGACCGCCAGCTCGGCCAGGCCCTGCTCACCGAGCCGCTTGGTCATCTCGTCGAAGTAGCGGCGGGGCGACGACATGGTCAGCTCGCCGAACGTGCCCATCTGGTCGTAGCGGTGGATCGAGTCGATGTTGGCCTTGGTGGGGCCGCCGCCGTGGTTGCCGACGCCGTAGAAGACCATCAGGTCGCCGAGGGAGCGGTCGAGCTGGCCGAGCGCCTTCTCGGTCTGCCCCGCGACCTCGCCGGGCGGGCTGCAGTACTCGAACGGGATCCGGTACGCCAGCACCCGGCTGCCGTCGGGCGCCTCCCACCAGAACATCGTGCCGGGCAGCTCGCTCTCGTGCGGTCCCGGGCGTAGGAAGCAGTAGGAGTCCATGCCCTGGCCGCGCAGGATCGCCGGGAGCATGGCGTTGTGGCCGAACGGGTCGACGTTCATGCCGACCGTCGCGGTGACGCCGAACTTCTCCTTCAGGTAGCGCTGGCCGTACAGGCCCTGGCGGGCGAACGACTCCCCCGACGGCATGTTGCAGTCGGGCTCCACCCACCAGCCGCCGACCATGACCCAGCGGCCCTCGGCGACCTTCTCCCTGATGCGGGCGAACAGCTCAGGGTCGGACTCCTCCACCCACGACAGCAGGACGACCTGGTCGCAGGTGAAGACGAAGTCGGGGTACTCGTCCATGCGGTGGATCGCGGACCAGAACGTGGCCCGCGCCTCCTGGTAGCCCTCCTGCCACGGCCACAGCCACACCGGGTCGAGGTGGGCGTTTCCGATCATGTGGAGGGTGCGGTCGGGGGTGGCCGCCGGGCGTGGGGCGCGGGGAAGGCCGCGGGGCCGGCCGCCGGAGGGGGCGTTCGACATGGGAGCGGTGCGCCTGGTCATGCGGCCGCCCAGACGTCGACCTTCTCGCTGATCATGTGGAGCATCAGAGTGTGGATCTCCTGGATGCGCGGGGTCTCGGCGGACGGGGCGAGGAGGAGATGGTCGGCGTGCTTCGTGGCGGCCCCGCCGTCACCGCCGCCGAACAATACCGTCACCGCGCCGTTGGTCCGCGCGGCTTCGAGGGCCGCGACCACGTTGGGTGAGTTGCCGCTCGTGGTGAACGCCGCCACGACGTCGCCGGAGCGGGCCAGCGCGCGGACCTGCCGGGCGAAGACGTCCTCGTAGGCGTAGTCGTTGGCGATGCAGGTCATGACGGTGGCGTCGGTGGTGAGCGTCACCGTGGGCAGCGGGCGGCGGTCGCGCTTGTAGTGGCCGATCAGCTCGCCGGTGAGGTGCTGGGCGTCGGCGGCGCTGCCGCCGTTGCCGAGGGTGTAGACGGTGCCGCCGCGGGTGAACGTCTCGATGAGCAGATCGGCGACGGCCTCGACGGCGGGCAGCAGGGCCGCCATGCCGCGCGCGGCGGCCAGGTGGCCCTCGACGTGCGAGGCGAGCAGCGCCGATGCCGATCCCGCCTCCGGGTGGGCGTCAGGGGCGGTCGCGGGTACGGGGGTCGCGGGTGTGGCGGTGGGGGTCAGGGGTCGGTCAGCCATCGGTCTTTCCTGAGACGAGGTCGTGGGCGACGGCGCCCGCGCCGACCACGCAGACGCCCGTGCCGAGCCGGGCCGGCTCGATCCGGGCGGCGCGGGCCGCGGGCGGCATGGCGTCGCGGGCTACGGCGGCGGCCACGGGGTCGAGGAGCCGGGCGCCCGAACGGGTGACGCCGCCGCCGAGGACGACGAGCTCGGGCTCGAACGCGTTCACCAGGTCGGTGACCGCGCTGCCGAGCGCCCATGTGGTCTCGTCCCAGATCTCCGCGGCGAGCGGGTCGCCTGCCTCAGCGGCGCGGGAGACGTCCTCGGCGGTCGGGAGATCGAGCGAGGACAGGGACGAGGGGCGGCCGGCGGCGAGGGCCTCGCGGGCCCGCTCGGCGATGGCCGTGCCGGACGCGTACGCCTCCAGGCAGCCGTTCCTGCCGCACGTGCAGGGGCGGCCGCCCGGCCGCACCATGACGTGTCCGAGCTCGCCGCCGTTGCCCGCGGCGCCCCGGTGCAGGCGCCCGCCGATGACGGAGCCGCCGCCGACGCCCGTGGAGATCGTGAGGTAGAGCATCGTGCTGGTGCCGCGGCCGGCGCCGTAGCGGTGTTCGCCCAGCGCCGCGGCCGTGGCATCGTTCTCAATGACCGCGGGGACGCCGAACGCCTCCGCGGCCAGCGCGCCCACCGGGACGTCGATCCACCCCGGCAGGTGGGGCGGGCACTGCACGACGCCCGTGGCGGTGTCGAGCGGGCCGCCGCAGGAGATGCCGACGGCCGCGACCTCGGGCGCGCCGGCCTCCGCGACGGCCTTCCTGCCCAGGTCGAACAGCCTGGACAGGACGCGTCGCGGCCCCTCCTCCCTGCGGGTGGGGGCGAGCTGCCAGCCGTGGATCAGGCCGTCGCCCGTGACGATCCCGGCGGCCAGTTTGGTGCCGCCGATGTCGAGCGACAGGACGGGGGGAACATCGTGCTCCATGGGGGCCTCCGAAACGGGAACGCATGCTGTGACATCGTTCCCACACGGGATCCTAGGCCGACATTTCCCCGCGGGTCAACGCATCCCGGGTCAGCTCTGACCGGCTTCCCGCGCCACCTGCTCCAGCCGGGCCTGGTAGGAGTCCCACCACTCCCGCTCGGCCCGCGGCAGGTTGTCGTTGTCGCGCCGCAGGCCGGCGGCCCCGTCGATGAGCTCCCTGACGATGTCGGCGTGCCCGGCGTGCCGGTTGGTCTCCGCGATGACGTGGACCAGGATCAGGTGCAGCGTCGTCCGCCGGCGCTCCTCCGACCACCACGGCACCTCGCCGACCGCGTCCAGCGGCAGCGCCTCGACGGTCGCGTCCGCGTGCGCCCACACCCGGCGGTAGAGCGCGACGACGTCCTCGCGGGACTCGCCGGCGGTCGCCCACATGTCGGCGTTCGGCTCGGCGTCGTCGGCCATGAACGGCAGCGGCTCGGGGAACGGCCGCCCGAAGGTGTCGCCGAAGTAGCCCGCCTCGACACCGGCCAGGTGTTTGACCAGCCCCAGCAGGTTGGTGCCGGTGGGCGTGAGGGGGCGGCGGATGTCGTACTCGGAGAGCCCGTCGAGCTTCCACACCACGGCTTCACGGACGGACTGCAGGTATCGGTGCAGATCGGACTTTGGTTCAGTCATGCGGACATCTTTCCAGCCCGCCGCGGCCTCAGCCCCCGGGCGGCGGGGCCGTGGACTCGCGCTCGACGAGCCGTACGCTGAGCACGGTCGTCACCGAGTCGGACTCGGGGGCCGCGATGCGCTCGTGGAGCCGGCGCACGGCGGTCGCGCCCAGGTTGAAGGTGTCCTGCGAGACCGCGCTGACCATGGGCGAGACCATGCTCATCCAGGGCGCGTCGTCGAACGCGACCAGGCTGACGTCCGCGGGGATCCGTAGCCCGAGCTCGCCGATCGCCCGCCAGACGCCCTCGGCCAGCACGTTGTTGGCCGCGAAGACGGCCGTGGGCCGGTCGGGGGCGCGCAGCATCTCGATGGCCCTGCTGCGGGAGTCGGCGACGTCCCAGCCGGAGGAGACGACCAGGTCAGGCTCGACCTTGATGCCGCCCGCGGCCAGCGCCTCCAGGTAGCCCTGGTAGCGCTCGTAGCCGGTGGCCCAGTCGGTCTCGTCGATGAACAACGCGATCCTGCGGTGGCCCAGCCCCACCAGGTGGGCGGTGGCCGTACGGGCGCCTACGCGGTTGCCCACCACGACGCCGTCGGTCGAGCCCGCCGCGAACTGGCGGTCGACCTCCACCACCGGGATGCCGTGGGAGGACAGGTACGTGGAGACGGCCGAGGAGTTGGGCGTCACGATCACCCCGGCCACCCGCAGCGCCACGAGCGCCTCGGCGGCCTCGCTCTCGGCCTCGGCCGACAGGCTCGTGTCGGCCAGCACCATCGTGTAGCCGCGCTCGCGCGCCTCGCGGCTGGCCCCGGCGGCCAGCTCCGCGTAGAAGGAGTTGCGCAGGTCGCTCACCAGGACGCCCACCGACCTGCTGACCTGCTGCTTCAGTGTGCGGGCCATGACGTCGGGCACGTACCCGAGCTCGGCCGCGGCACGCAGCACGCGCTCGCGCACGTCGCTGGCCGCGTAGCCGCGACCGGTCAGGGCCCGCGAGACCGTGGAGCGCGAGACGCCGGCGGCCTCGGCGACGTCCTTGATCGTGGGTCTGCGGGAACGGCTGAGGGGGGCACTGCGCCGTTCCGCGGTCATCGTTCCCCTTCCGCGACGACGTCGACGAGCGCCTCGGCGTGCTGCCCGAGGCGCAGGTCGCCGATGGTGAGATCTACGGCGAGGCGTACGCGGCGCCGTGGCACGACGTCGGCCCCGAGACGGAGATGCACCTGCTCCATACCCCCTCCGGGCAGCCTCAGCGTCACGGCCCCCGGTTCGCGCCGCCAGCCGGGCGGGAGGACCGGCTCGACGACGGCCACGGCCTTCTCGGGCCACGGGTTGCGGACGGTGGCCGTCAGCACGATCTCGCCGCCCGCGGGGACGCTCGAATGGTACGGCGTCAGGCGGCAGAGCACACCGTCGGCCCCGAGGTCGAACCGGTCGAGCGGGAGCAGCTCGTGGTGGAGCGAGACCAGCTCGTCACCGCGTTCGGTGAGCATGGCCAGGTAGGCGTCGTCGACCCAGCGGGGCCGCCAGTGGCCGCTGACCATGAGGTCGGGGCGCAGGCGGTTGTAGAGCGCGGCGCTCTTGCGGTAGTCCTCGATGGCGAATCTGTTCTTGTACTGAAAATTCAGGATCTCCTGGCGCTCGCCGGGGATGCCCGATCCGTCCTGCTGGTCGCCGGTGACCAGCACCCGGTGCCCGTCCACCTCGAACTCGTACGCCGCCGCGAACAGCGTGTGCCCCGGCAGGTCGTGCACGGTGATCTCGTACTCCCGCCAGCGCACCGTCTCCCCCAGCTCCAGCACGCGGTCGGCGGGGATCGGGTCGAACCACTGGCACGGCAGGTCGTGGTGGAGCGGCACGGCCAGGATCGGCGCGATGTGGGACGGCGCCCAGATCTCGGTGCCCTCGACGTCGCGCAGCAGCGGCATGCCGGCCACGTGGTCGTCGTGGTAGTGGGTGGGGACGGCGACCTCGATGTCGGTGACGCCGTAGCGCTCGCGCAGCGCCGGCAGGGACGCCAGCCAGGGGCGGCGGGCCTGGCGAGCCGTGCTGGTGTACAGGATGCCGGTGGACATGTCGTAGCCGAAGTCGAACACCATGGCCGCGCCCGACTCCGACAGCAGCACGTAGCTGTAGGACTGGCTGCTGCGGTTCATCAGCAGGTGGGGCGTGATCTCGACGAACGGCTCCGCCAGCATGCCGCGCACGTCCCACGGGTGGGGGCGGCGGAAGTCGACGTAGCGCTGCATGGCGGTCGCGAGCCGGCCGAGCGCGTCGTCGGGGTCGGTCATGGGGTCGCCGTGGGAGGGCAGCAGCACGTCGAGCTCCTCCCTGCGGAGCAGCTCGGCGCTGATGACCACCATGGCGGGGCCTTCGTTCTCGGTGTAGGACCACTGGGTCGCGGCCAGGGACCAGACCTTGCCGGGGGCGTAGACGAGGTCGCCGGTGAACGCGGCCCGGCCGACGACGTACGTCACCGATCCCGCGGTGTGACCGGGCGTGGGCAGGACGCGGACGTCGACGCCGCCGTAGCGGGCCGTGCGGTATTCGGGGACGACGCCGGCCACGGGCACGGACTCGAGCAGCGAGAACCGGTCGTCGCGCAGGTCGTAGTCGTTGTGGAGCCGCCGCGCCGACCACATCTCCTCGACGTCGGCGAACAGCTCGCGCTCGACCGGCGGGACGTGGATCGCGATCCCCGCCTCGGCCGCCCGCACCAGACCCTGGGCCTGGTCGCGGTGGTGATGGGTCATCAGGACGTCGGTGAGACGGTCGAGGCCCAGCTCGCCGAGCAGGTCGAGCACACGGCCGGAACCGAAGTCGACGGCGATCCCGGTGCGCTCCGCGCCCGGATGGGCGGGAGCCTTGATGACATAGACGTTGCAGGTGTCCTCGACGCGGAACACCCCGGGCAAAACTTCGGTCACATCCCTACCCACGAGGCGCGATTGTATCCGGTATCGTTCCCACATGGATGCCCTGGAATGGATCGTCCCCCGTCCGAAAGAGGCTACCCTCGGCTCCGCCTGCGTCGACCTGACCGCCGTCCGCCTGGGTGACGGCCCGGCGAACGCCGTGACGGCCCTACGCGCCGCACTGATCACGGCGACCGGCGCGGACGTCGCGGTGGAGATCACGGTCGGCGGCACGGACCTGCCGCCGGAGGGCTACACGCTGACCGCCCGCGGCAGACGGGTGCTCATCGCCGCCGCCGACCCCGCCGGGGCGTTCTACGGCGCGCAGACGCTGCTCGCGCTGACCGCCGCGCCGTGCCCCGCGCACGCGAGGTGCGTGCCGGAGGCCGACGTGCGCGACTGGCCCGACCTGCCGCTGCGCGGCACCATCGAGGGCTTCTACGGCACGCCGTGGAGCCACGCGGACCGCCTGGAGCATCTGCGCTTCTCGGGCCGCCACAAGCTCAACGCCTACGTCTACGCCCCCAAGGACGACCCGTACCACCGGGAGCGGTGGCGGGAGCCGTACCCGGAGGAGGAGCTGGCGCGGCTGGGCGAGCTGGTCGCGGAGGCGGCGGCGCGGCACGTCAGGTTCGTGTTCGCGCTCAGCCCGGGGTTGTCGATGGTCTACGGCGACCCGGCCGAGCGGGCGGCGCTGCGGGCCAAGGCGGCCCAGGTGTGGGACGCCGGCGTCAGGGAGTACGCGCTGCTGTTCGACGACATCCCGCCCGAGCTGAGCCAGGCGCCCGACCGGGAGACGTACGGCACGGCGGAGGGCGTGAGCGCGAGCGCCCACGCGGCGGTCTGCCGCGACTTCGCCGAGGAGTTCCTCGCGCCCCGGGGCGCGCAGCGGCCGCTGACCATGGTGCCGACCGACTACGCGGGCACCGGGCGCACGCCGTACCGCGAGCGGCTGGCCGCGGAGCTGCCGGCCGACGTGCTGGTCTGGTGGACGGGCTCCGACATCGTGGTCGGCGAGATCTCCGCCGCCGACATGACGGCCGCGGCGGCGTCGTACGGGCACCAGGTGGCGTTGTGGGACAACTTCCCGGTCAACGACTTCGATTTCGACCGGGTGTTCCTCGGGCCGCTGGTGGGGCGGGACACCGAGCTGGACGGCGTGCCGCTGGCGGGGATCACGGCCAACCCGATGGTGCAGGCGGCGGCCTCGCGCATCGCGCTGACGACGGTGGCCGACTACGCCTGGCACCTCGCGGCCTACGATCCGGCGCGCTCCCACGCGCGGGCGGTGCGGCTGCTGCCGGGGGCCTCGGCGCTGCTGCCGCTGGTGGAGGCGTGCTCGGCGTGGCCGCCCGGGGCCGACCAGAGCCCGGCGCTGACCGTGCTGTGCGCCGCCGTGCTGAAGGGTGACGATCCCGGGGAGCTGCGGGCGGAGCTGACGCGGCTGGCGGAGCTGCCGGCGGACGTGCCGGGGCCGATCGCGGCCGAGCTGGCCGGCTGGGTGCGGGCGGCCCGCGACATGGGCGCGGCCGGCCTGGCCGCCCTCGGGCTGCTGGCGGGCGACCGGACGCCGGCCGAGGTCGAGGCGGCGCTCGCTCTCGCGGAGTCCCACAAGGCGAACGTCCTGCGCCGCGTGATCCCTCCGTTCGTCCGGGAGGCCCTGGAACGCACCCGCGCCTGACGGGGACAGGGCCCAGGCACGCCGGGCCCTTCACGGGCGCCAAGCGCAGCGGACCATCAGCCGCGCCGTCGCAGGCGAAAAGTCCGGGCCCCCTCGGGCCGCCCCGTCGCAAGCGAAAGCCCGGCACACATCCGGCCGCGCCCGTCGCAGCTGAAACGGCCCACATCCGGCCGCCACCGTCGCATGGAAAAGCCGGCGCGCACTGCGCCGGCTTTTCGCGTGTCAGAGGGAGAGCACCTGGCCGGCGGCCCTGAGCTCGTCCTGGAGGGCGGCCACGTCCACGTCCTGCACGGGCTTACCGGTCGAGGCGGCCGCCGCGGCGGCGAGGCCGGCGGCGTGGCCGAGCATCTGGTACTGCACCTCCATCCGGACGGAGGAGAACGCCACGTGCGAGGCCGACACGCAGACCGGCACCAGCAGGTTCACGCACTCCTCCCGCCGCGGCACGATCGCGCCGTACGGGATCTGGTACGGCGCCACCCCCACCGACAGGTACCCCTCGGTGACCACCATCGGCACCGGGTCGGGGTGCTCGTACACCCGCCGCCAGGTCCGCTGCACCTCGCGGATGTCGATGTGGTACGACCCCATCGCCACCACGTCCTCCTGGCGACGCCCCTGGACCAGGTCGTGCTCGGTGAGATGTTTCTCCCCCAGCATCCGCCGCGCCTCGCGCACGTAGAGCTGGTGCGGCAGGTGCCCGGTGTCGGCGAACTCGTCGGCGGGCAGCCCCCACCGCCCCAGCTCGGCCCGCACGTGCGCGGGCACCTCGGGGTCGTGCGACAGGAAGTACAGCAGGTCCTGCGCGTGGCGCAGGTGGTGCAGGCGGATCCGCTCGCGCTCCTCGGGCCCCGCGTCGGGGTAGGCCCACGCGGAACGGTCGAGCACGCTGAGCGAGAACGGCCCGAGCGAGTTGCCGTCGGCCTTGCCGTTCGGCAGGTTCGGCTCCAGCCCGACCAGCCGCCCGGCGCGCACCTCGACGCCCTGCTCCCGCCAGTGCCGGAACAACCGGCGCCCCAGCTCCCAGTGCTCCTCGTCGTAGCCGGGCCGCCGCTCGAACGGGATCCGGTCGGGCGCGGTGCTCATGCAGACGCGGTAGCCGTACGACATGACGCCGCCGTCGCCCGCGCCCACCTCGGCCATCGGCCCGTCCGCGACCTGCGGCAGCAGCGTGCCGTCGGCCCGGAACGGCGAGATCCACGGCGGGAAGTTGTGCATGCCGGGCACGACCTCGCGCCGCCCGGCGAAGGTCTCGCCGTGCAGTGTCCGGTCCTCGCGGCCGACCCGGTGACTCACTCCGGCGGCGGCCATCAGGTCTCCCTCGTAGCTCGCGTCCACGAACGCCCCGGCCGCGTACGCGCCGCGCGCCGTCGTGACGGACACGATCCGTCCCTCGGAGGTGTCCGCGCCGGTCAGGCCCGCGTCGTACACCACCTCCACGCCCGCGCGTTCCAGCCAGGACAGGAAGATCTCCTCGGCGACGTGCGGCTCGGGTCCGGCGTAGTGGCCGGGCGCGACCCCGTAGGCGTCGGCGACGGCCCGCCGGAACTCGGCGGCCATGCCGCCCAGCACGCGGGCGTCGCCGATGTCGGTGTAGCCGAGCCCGCCGGAGGTCATGCCGCCGGCGTGCCGGCCTGGTTCGAGCAGCACGGTGTCCAGGCCGCGCCGGGCGGCGGCGACGGCGGCGCACACGCCGCCCGACGTCGCGCCGTACACGACCACTTCCGCCTGCCGCCGGCCGGCCGGCGGCTCCGCCTGACTCATGCCGGCCACCACCACGACGCCACCTGCCGCAGGTCGGCGCCGGTGATCTCCTCGCGGGAGTTGTCGATGGCGTCCACGTAGTACAGCGCGGGCACGCCCAGCTCGGGCTGGGCCCGCGCGTACGCCAGCCAGTCGGCCCTGCTCGGCATGGGCCACTGGTCGGTGTCGATGAGGTGGCCGGGCATCGCGTGGCGGGCCACCGCGTGGCGGTAGCGGAGCTGGTCGACGGCCGGCACGGGTTCGCCGCGGGCGTCGACCTCCAGCACGTCGTTGAGCCTGATCATGTCGCTGACGCCGGCGAAGGCGGGGTGCGGGGTGTGCGTGATCATGAGAGCGTCGGGTTTGACCTGCTTGGCGGCGTCGTACATGGTGGCGAGCAGCTCGTGCAGGAGGGCCAGGCCCCACGTGGAGCCGTACGTCTTCAGGTGGGAGCCGCTGGGTGACCACTGCGTGAAGTCGATCTTGAAGCCGTCGGCGTCGAGGTCGCCGAGGAGCCGTTCCATGATCGACCGGATGCGGAGCCGGTAGGCGGGGTTCGACGGGTCGGCCGCCACGGGGCGCCCCCCGGCGTCGGTCACGCACTCCTCGGCCGGCAGCCCGTCGGCCGACCAGGCCCGCCACCACAGCAGCACGCGCTGCCCGCGTGCGTGCCGGTCGGCGATCCAGCCGCGCAGGTCCGGCCACTTGGCCTCGTCGGTCCGCAGGTCGCCGTACGTGAGCTGCCACCGGTCGTCGATCACGATCGTGCCGGGCACGATGCCGTGCTCCTCCAGCCGGGCCAGCCAGCCGTCGTACCGGTCCTGGCGGGACAGCTCGACCGGCGAGACGCCGTCGGCCGCGGCGCACTGGGCGCCCCAGCCGCAGAAGATCGGCTCGCTCCACCACGCGTGCCGCTCCCCCGCCGGGCCCTCCGAGGCCAGGCCGTGCGCGACGAGATCGGCGCGGTGGTGGGAGATCGCCTCCCAGGGCGACTCCGCCGCCCGGAACACCACCGCGGGCGAGGTCCAGGCCCCGCGCACCTCGGTGTGGCCCTCGTAGTCGAAGCGCAGCAGCGCCCCGCCGTCCAGCGGCTCGTAGGCGACCTCGGTGAAGGTCAGGTCGGTGATCCCGGCCCGTACGGACGCGCCCAGCCAGGGCCCGCCGGGCACCGCCGTGGCGCCGTCCGGCTCGTCCTTGCAGAAGGCCAGCACGAGCGGCGGCGGGGAGAAGACCGCGTGCAGCCGGCCCGGCGAGGCGTCGCCGACGACGGTGAGCGCCACGGCCGCCGACACCGGCCGCACCACCCGCACGGGGTGGGCGGGGGTGGGGCTGAAGACGCCGCGCGCGTGCACGCCCGACCGGAACACTCCGGACGCGCGGGTGTTGAGCACGGCCCGCCCGCCGAGCAGCGTCACGTCGCCGAGCACGCCGTCGCCCTCCACCCGCACCTCGACGGCGATCTTCTCGGGCGTGCAGGTGAGCCGGACGGTCTTGCTCTCCCACGCGGTGCTGCGCTGGGGGAAGTCGAAGACCGCGACGTCGCCGCGCTCGGCGAGCACGGGCGGCAGGGTCTCGTACGTCTCGTCCCGCCCGCCCCTGGTGTGCGCCGAGGCGATCAGGCTGAGCGTCATCCAGCCTTCCAGCTCGGCGCTGGGGTCGCTACGCGAGACGGTCAGGTGGTAGTGGCCGCTGTCCAGGTAGTAGGCCGCGTCCGTGGTGGTGATCCGCATGGGTTAACCGAATGCCTCGATCCTGGGCAGGGCGGGGGCGGCGCCGCCCGCGGCGATGAGCCGGGCGTAGTAGCGCCCGGAGTCCTTGACGGTACGCGCGCCGGTGGCGTGGTCGACGTGCACGAGCCCGAACCTGGGCCGGTAGCCGAGCGCCCACTCGAAGTTGTCCATGAGCGACCAGTGCAGGTATCCGCGCACGTCGGCGCCGGCCTCGACGGCCTGGCGGACGGCCTCGACGTGGTCGCGCAGGAACGCGATCCTGCGGGTGTCGTGCACCTGGCCGTCGTGGGTGGGGGCGTCGCCGAAGACGCCGCCGTTCTCGGTGACCATCAGCGGGGTGCCGGGGAAGCGGCGGCTCAGCCCGACGAGCAGGTCGCGCAGCGAGCCGGGGCTGATCTCCCAGCCCTCGTCGGTCCTGGCCACGTCACCGCTGGGCCCGACCACCCGCCAGGGGAACGGGCCGGGCGGCGCGGCGGCCATGACGCGCCGGGTGTAGTAGTTGATGCCGAGGAAGTCGCTGCGGCCCCCGATGGCGGCCTCGTCGCCGTCGCGGACGAAGTCGAGCCCGTGGCCGAGCGCCCGCTCCCAGTGCGCCCGCATGTCGGCGGGATAGCCGTCGCCGAGCAGCGGGTCGAGATACCAGCGGTTGACATAGCCGTCGCTGCCGACCGCCGCCGCCCGGTCCTCCTCGCGGTCGGTGGCCGGGTCGCAGGGGAAGAGGCTGAGCGCCGCCCCCGCCTTCGTCCCCGGGTACGCGTGCAGCACGTCGGCCGCCGCGCCGTGACCGAGCAACACGTGGTGACCGGCCCGGACCGCCGTGCCCAGGTCGGCGACGCCGGGGGCGTGCAGGCCGAGCTGGTAGCCGAGCAACGCGATGATCCACGGCTCGTTCTGGGTGATCCACCAGGTGACGCGGTCGGCCAGCCGGCCGGCGACCGCCTCTGCGTAGGCGGCGAAGGCGTCCACCGTGGAACGCTCGGCCCAGGTCAGGGAGGCCGGCATGTCCCAGTGGTTGAGCGTGAGCACGGGCTCGGCGCCCGCCTCCAGCAGCGCGTCGGTGAAGCGCTCGTAGTGGTCGAGCGCCTTGGGGTCGGGGTGCGCGCCGTCCGGCATGACCCGCGACCAGCCGGTCGAGAAGCGGTACGCGGTGAGGCCCAGCTCCTTGACCAGCGCGACGTCCTCGCGCCAGCGCAGGAACGAGTCGCAGGCCCGCGAGCCGTCGCCGCCGCCCTCGACCGCGCCGGGCCGCCGGCAGAACACGTCCCACACCGACTCGCCGCGGCCGTGGTGACCCTCGATCTGGTACGCGGACGTGCCCGCGCCCCACAGGAATCCTTGGGGAAAACCCATCATTTGCCGCCGGTGGTCGCGATGCCCTTGACGAAGTGCTTCTGGCCGAGGAAGAACAGGATGATCATCGGGATGGTGGTGATCACGCTGGCCGTCATGACGATCTCCCAGTGCCACTCGCCGCCGAAGCCGAACTGGTCGAGCAGCGCCTTCAGCCCGCGCGGCACGGTGAAGGTGGAGGAGTCGCGCAGGTAGATGAGCGGCCGCATGAGGTCCGTCCACGCCGCCTGGAACTCGAACAGCAGCGTCACCACGACCGCCGGTTTGCACAGCGGCAGCGCGATGCGGGTGAAGATCCGCCAGTTGTTCGCCCCGTCGATCTTCGCCGCCTCGAACGGCTCCCGCGGCAGCCCGAGGAAGAACTGCCGCAGCAGGAAGATGTAGAACGCGCTGCCGAACAGGTTCTGCGCCCACAGCGGCGTGAGGGTGCCGACCATGCCGAGGGAGTTCCAGATGAGGAACACCGGGATCATGGTGACCGCGCCCGGCAGCATCATGGTGGCCAGCACCAGCCCGAACAGCGGGCCCCTGCCCGGGAAGCGGAAGTAGGCGAACCCCCACGCCACCATGGCGCTGGTGATCGTCACGGCCACCGCGGCGAGCACGGTCACCAGCAGCGTGTTGAACATCCACAGCGCCAGCGGCGCCTCCTGCCACACCCGGATGTAGTTGTCGAAGGTGAACGTCTCCGGCAGGATCCGGTGGTCGAACACCTCGCTGCGCGGCTTGAACGACGCGCTGAGCAGCCAGATGAACGGGTAGATGAAGGCGACGGTGAACGCGATCAGCGCCGCCCAGATCAGGACCTTCCTGAGCCGCCTCACGGTTTGCCCCCTTCGTAGTGCACGAATCGCCTGGTCACCAGCATCTGCACGGCCGTGATCGCCATGATCACGATGAACAGCAGCCAGGCCAGCGCCGAGGCGTAGCCCATGTGCAGGAACTCGAAGGCCTGCTGGAACAGGTAGATCGCGTAGAACAGCGCCGCGTCGTTGCTGTAGGTGGTGTTGCCGGCGCCGAAGAAGGCGGTGTACGCCTCGGTGAACGACTGCAGGGCGTTGATGCTGTCCACGATGAACAGGAAGAACAGCGTGGGGCTGATCATCGGCACGGTGATCCGCAGGGTGCGCTTCCACCAGCCGGCCCCGTCGACGAGGGCGGAGTCGTACAGCTCCTGGGGGACGCCGCGCAGCGCGGCCAGCATGATGACCACCGACGAGCCGACCGTCCACAGGTTCATCAGCACCAGACCGGGCTTGATCCAGTCGGGGTCGGTGGTCCAGGCCGGGCCGTCGATGCCGAAGATCCCGAGGAAACCGTTGACCAGGCCGCTCTGGCCGTTGAACAGCATCAGCAGCAGGATGCCGATCGCGACCGGCGGCGTCATCTTCGGCAGGAAGAAGGCCGTGCGGAAGAAGCCGCTCGCCTTCGTCGCGCTGTTGAGCAGCAGCGCGAGGCCGAGCGAGACGATCAGCTGGGTAGGCACCGACATCACGGCGTAGATGAACGTGTTACGCAGCGCGAGCCCGACCTTCGGATCCTCGAAGAGGGTCACGTAGTTGTCGAAGCCGACGAAGTTCGGGTCGTTGATGACGTCGTAGTCGGTCAGCGACAGGTACGCGCTGTTGATGACGGGCCACGCGGTGAAGATCAGGAAACCGATGATCCAGGGGCTGATGAACAGCAGCGCCGCCCGGGTCTCGGTGAACCGCATGGTCCGCCATCGCGGTGTCCGGGTAGAAGCCATGTCAGTTGGTACGCTTCGTCCAGCTCGCCCATGCCTTGTCCAGGGCCGCCTGCGCGTCCTGCTGGGCTCTGTCGAGCGCCTGCTTGGGCTCCTCCTGACCGTTGAGCACCCGGTTCACCGCGTCCTGCCAGGCGGTCTTGAACTCGGAGTCGGCCGGGTTGGCCGGGAGGCTGAAGGTGTGGTCGTTGGCCTCGTAGAAGGCCTTGACGCCGGCGTCCCAGGGCTCGCCGCCCGAGGTCAGCATCTTCTCGATCTCCTCGTCGGCCTTGACGTTGCCGGTGAGGACGCCGGTGAACGGCTTGTTCTCCTTCTCCCGTTCCGCCAGGCGGGCCTCGGCGGCGGCCTTCCACGAATCGACGAGTGTCATGGTCTTGGCGAAGCGGCAGGCGGCGCCGGGGTTCTTCGCGCCGCGCGGGATGGCCCAGGAGGAGCCGGACGAGTACGCCAGCGGCTCGCCCTGCTTGGTGCGGAAGGTGTCGAACGCCAGTGGCGCGTCGTGCGAGACGTCGCTGAGCACGTTGACGTACCACTGCTCCATCGGCATGGCGCCCAGCTCACCGGTGGCGAACTGGTTGCCCTTGCCGAAGAAGTCGGCCGAGTCGCGCAGCGCCTTGACCTTGGCGAAGCCGCCCTGGGCCTCGTAGACGCCGACGGCGAACTCCAGCGCCTGCACCACCTGCGGGCTGTTGAGCTGGGCGGTCTTGCCGTCGGCGGACAGCAGGTCGGCGCCGTTCGCCTTGGCCCACAGCGGCAGGAACTCCGGCAGCTTGCTGTCGAAGCCGACCACCTTCAGCTTGCCGCCGGGCGCCTTGTACAGCTTCTTCGCGGCGGCGGTGACCTTCTCCCAGCTGGAGCCGTTGACGTCCTCGATGCTCAGCCCGGCGTCCTTGAGGAGGTCGGCGTTGGCCATCGTGATCTGGACCTGGTTGAACTCGGGGATGCCCCAGACATCGTCGCCGAAGGTGACCTGGGCCAGGGCGTTCTTGTTGTACATCGAGGTGTCGATCCGCTCGCCCTGGATGCAGGCGGTCAGCGGCACGATGGCGCCCCGGGAGGCGAACGTGCCGATCTGGTCGCGGTTGGCGTAGATGACGTCCGGCGGGTCGCCGGCGGCCACGGACGACAGGAACTGCTGGATGTCGAGGTCGCCCTCGACGAGCTTCACGTCCGCGCCGCCCAGGGCCTTCTCGGCCAGCTCGACGCGGGTCGAGCCGATCTCGTCGGTGGCGCCGAAGCCCATGACGGTGATGGTGCCGTCAAAGGTGGCGCTGGGGTTGAACTGGCCGGCCGTCGGTGAGGGCGCGGACGCGCCGCCGGTGCCCTTGGCACAGGAGGTGAGCGCCAGCGCCAGTGACACCGACAGGACGGACCAGCGGACGAATGGGCTTCTCATGGGGGTTACGCCTCCACACTGATCAAGCGGGGCACGAGGCAGGCTGATGACGGCCACGTGGCGCCAGGCCAGTGTGGCAACGTTCACACATCTGAGAACGTACCCATACCGCTGAAATCCCGTCAACCACTCATATCACTGCGTTTCCGTGTCGTTAAGTGGCCGCAGCGATGTGGGACACCGCCCTGGGACGCCCACACCACCTTCCCGGCCGGGACTTCCGTACACGCGAAAGGGCCCGGCCGCGACGCGGCCGGGCCCTTGGTGCGCAGGCGCCCCGGGGCAGGGGTCGGGCGCCTGGCAGGGGGACGGTCTAGTGCTTGCTGGCCTTCTCCATGCCGACGCCGGTGAGCGAGCGGACCTCGATCTCGGCGTACTTGGCGGCGTTGTACTCCTTGCTGAGGACCGTGCCGATCCAGCCGCACAGGAAGCCCAGCGGGATCGAGATGATGCCGGGGTTGCTCAGCGGGAACCAGGCGAAGTCGGCCGTCTTGATCAGCGCCGTCTCCGAGCCGGACACGACCGGCGAGAAGATCACCAGCAGCAGGGCGGAGACGAGACCACCGTAGATCGCGGAGACCGCGCCGGCGGTGTTGAACCTCTTCCAGAACAGGCTGTAGAGGATCGCCGGCAGGTTGCCCGAGGCCGCCACCGCGAACGCCAGCGCCACCAGGAACGCCACGTTCTGCCCCTGGGCGAGGATGCCGAGGCCGATCGCCACCGCGCCGATCACGAAGGCGGAGATGCGGGCCACGACGACCTCCTGCCGCTCGCTGGCCTGGCCGCGCCTGAAGACGTGCGCGTACAGGTCGTGGGCGAAGCTGGAGGAGGAGGCGAGCGTGAGCCCGGCGACCACGGCCAGGATCGTGGCGAAGGCGACGGCGCCGATGAGCGCGAGCAGAATCGTGCCGCCGACCGCGCCGAACATCTCCTGTCCGATCTGCTGGGCCAGCATCGGCGCCGCCGTGTTGCCCGCCGCGTCGCCCGCGGCGATGGCCTCCCTGCCGACCAGGGCCGCCGCGCCGAAGCCGAGGACCAGGGTGAGCAGGTAGAACACGCCGATGATGCCGATGCCCCACAGGACGGACTTGCGGGCGTCCTTCGCCGTGGGGACGGTGTAGAAGCGGATGAGGATGTGCGGCAGACCGGCCGTGCCGAGCACCAGCGCCAGGCCCAGGCTGATGAGGTCGATCTTGCCGGCCAGGCCCTGCGCCTCGGTGCCGTACTTCAGGCCGGGGCTGAGGAAGCTCTGCGGGTTGGCCTCGGGGCCGCTGACCGTCGCCGCCTGGCCGAGCAGGGCCGAGAGGTTGAAGCCGAAGTTGGCCAGGACGAGCACGGTCACCAGAGCGGCGCCGCCCATGAGCAGCACGGCCTTGACGATCTGGACCCAGGTGGTGCCCTTCATGCCGCCGAACACCACGTACACGATCATCAGGGCGCCGACGCCGACGATCGTCCACGCCTTGCCCGCGTCGCCGGTGATGCCGAGCAGCAGGCCGACCAGCGCGCCCGCGCCGACCATCTGGGCCAGCAGGTAGAAGATGCTGACCACGATCGTGGACACGCCGGCCGCCGTGCGGACCGGGCGGGGGCTCATCCGGAACGCCAGCACGTCGGCCATGGTGAACTTGCCGGAGTTCCGCATCAGCTCGGCGACCAGCAGCAGCGCGACCAGCCACGCCACCAGGAAGCCGATCGAGTACAGGAACCCGTCGTAGCCGGACAGCGCGATGATGCCCGCGATGCCGAGGAAGGAGGCGGCCGACATGTAGTCGCCGCCGATCGCCAGGCCGTTCTGCACACCGCTGAACGAGCGGCCGCCCGCGTAGTAGTCGGCCGCCGTCTTGGTCTGACGGCTGGCCCAGAAGGTGATCCCCAGCGTGGCGGCCACGAAGGTGAGGAAGAGGATCATCCCCAGGGTGGTCGAGCTCACTTGGCCTTCTCCTCAACCTCGTGGCGGAGCTTGTCGGCGATCGGGTCGAACTTCCTCTCGGCGTGCCTGGAGTACGCCCAGGCGATGAGGAAGGTCGAGACGAACTGCAACAAGCCGAGGATCAGCCCGACGTTGATGTGGCCGAGCACCTCGATCGCCATGAAGCCGCGCGCCCAGCCGGACAGCACCACGTAGAGCAGATACCACGCGAGGAACGCCACGGTCATGGGGAACGTCCAGCGGCGGAAGCGCCGCTTCAGGTCCTGGAACTCGCTGCTCTCCTGCACTTGTTCATAGACAGATGCGTCATGTTCTTTGGTCGTCACGAGACCTCCACTGTGATGCGGATCACGCCCAACGTAAGAGCGCAACCTATCCGTCGTGGAGGCCCGTGACGGCGTTCTTCGGCGAGCCGCTGCGGGCGGGCGATTAGTTGGTGGCGGCGTGCGGTGAAAGGTCTGTATCGCACGACGAGCGGTCGGCCATCCCGTTCAACCCTTCACCGCCCCGGCGGTGAGTCCTTCGACGATGTAGCGCCGGATGGCCGCGAAGAGCACGAGCGTCGGCACCACCGAGACCACCGTGGCCGCCGCCATGGAGCCCCAGTCGATGTCGTACTGGGTGATGAACGAGTTCATCGCCACCGGGATCGTCTTGGCGTCCTCGCTGTCGATGAACGTGATCGCCAGGAAGAGCTCGTTCCAGCACTGCACGAACGCGAAGATGAACGTCGCCGCGATCCCCGGCAGCATGACCGGGATCACCACCCGCACCATCGCGCCCAGCCGGGAGGCCCCGTCCACCTGGGCCGCCTCCTCCAGCGCCACCGGCACCCGCTCGTAGAAGCCGCGCATGATGATCGTCGCGAACGGCACCAGCATCGCCACGTACACCAGCATCAGCCCCGCCAGCCGGTTGAGCAGGCCGAGGTCGGACATCAGCAGGTAGAGCGGCGCGAGCGCGATGAACAGCGGGATCATCTGGGTGACCAGGTACGCCAGCATCACCGCCCCGCGCCCCGGGAAGGAGAAGCGGGCCAGCGTGTAGCCGCCGAGCACCCCGATCACCGTCACCACGGCGGCCGCGACGAGCGAGACGACCAGCGAGTTCGCCAGGTACGTCCCGAAGTCGGCGAACGAGAACAGCTCCTCGTAGTGCTCGAACGTCACCTCGCCCGGCCAGTAGCGCAGCGGCAGCGAGAAGATCTCCGACTGCGGCTTGAGCGAGGTGACGACGATCCAGTAGAGCGGGAACAGGGTCACCAGCAGCCACGCGCCGAGCACGACGACCTTGGCCGCGGTCGCGAGGCGTCTCAACGTGACCTCTCGAAGCGGGTGGCGTTCAGGTAGAAGACGCTGAAGGACAGCAGCAGGCCGAGCACGAGCAGGCCCACCGCGCCCGCGCGGCCGTAGTCGCCGCCGGCAACCTGCTGGATGAGGAAGGTCGTGATGATGTCGGTGCCGCCGGCCGGGCCGCCGCCGGTCATGGCGTAGATCAGGTCGGGGAAGTTCAGGATCCAGATGATCCGCAGCAGCACGATCAGGGCCAGGGTGGGCCGGATGTGCGGCAGCGTCACGTGCCAGAACTGCCGCAGCCGCGCGGCGCCGTCCACCGCGGCGGCCTCGTACAGTTCCTTGGGCACCGACTGCAGCGCGGCCATGATCATGATGGCGAAGAACGTGACGCCGTACCAGATGTTGGCCACGATGACCGAGGTCATCGCCCAGCCGGGCGTGGCCAGGAAGCCGACGCGCTCCTCGATGAAGCCCGCCTTGAGCAGCAGGTCGTTGATCACGCCGAACTGCCCGTTGAACATCCACCGCCACAGCAGGCCGATGAGGAATCCCGACATGGCCCAGGGGAAGAACACCCACGCCTGGTAGAGCCCCCGGCCGGGGAAGTGGCGGCGCAGCACCAGCGCCAGCCCGAAGCCGAGGAAGAACTGGAAGAACAGCGACACGACGACCCACGTGCCGGTGTTGCGCAGCGCCGTCCAGAACCGGTCCTCCCCGAGGACGGCCCGGAAGTTCTCCAGGCCGACGAACGGCGTCGAGGTCAGGTCGAACAGGTTGTAGCGCTGAAAAGCGATCACCGCGCCCCGGACCACCGGGTAGTACGTGAACACGGCCACGAACACCGCACCGGGCAGCAGGCACAGCGCGACGAACGCCGCCCGGCGCGCGGTGAAGACGCGCGGCGGGCTCAAGAGACCTTCCCGGCCTGGTCCGCCCAGAAGGAGTCCCACGTGCCGAGCACCTCGGCGACGGTCGTCCTGCCGGTGATCAGGGACTGGATGTCACGGTCGGAGTCGACGGTGAACTGGCTCCAGCCCGGGTAGTCCACCGGTCTGATCGTCGTCACCTGCTTCGGGTCCTGCTGCGCCTGTAGATACGCCTTCCACGCGCCCTGCGAGAACTGCGGGTCCTCCTGGGCCTGCTTCGAGATCGGGATCAGGGAGTTGCCCTTGGCGAAGGCGATGCTCTGCTCGGCCTCCGACAGGAACTGCACCAGCTTCACCGCCTCCTTCTGGTGCCGGGTGAAGGAGGTCACGCCCCAGCCGGCGTAGCCGACGGGCTGGAAGGCGTAGCCGGTCGGACCCTTGGGGATGGGGGCGGTGGACCAGTTGGCCAGGCCGCTCTCCTCGACGGTCTTGATCACCTCGGGGTCCTGGATGAGCATGCCGGTCACGCCCGAGGTGAAGCCCTGCACCATCTCGGGGAAGCCCCAGGCCACCGAGTCGGGCGGCGACGCCTCCTTGAAGATCTTGACGAACAGGTCGAGCGCCTGGGCGGCCTCCGGGGTGGAGAAGATCGTCCGCTTGTCCTTGAGGTAGAAGGACTTCTCGGGGTCCAGGGCCTCGCCGTTGTACGCGCTGATCATCATGACCGCGTAGTCGGCGCCGCCCTTGCCGCCGCGGAACGCGTAGCCGTACCGGTCGCCCGTGGTCATCCGCCTGCCGGCCTCGTACAGCTCCTGCCAGGTCGTGGGGGGCCGCGCCATGCCGAAGTCCGTGCGGTAGAAGAGCGTGCGCTGGTAGAAGCCGTACGGGATCAGGTACGCCTTGCCGCCGACCTCGACGGCCTTCGTCCGGGCTAATTCCGTCAGATCCGACCAGCCGGGCCAGGTGTCGGTGGGCAGCTCGGCCAGCCAGCCGTTGTTCGAGA
This sequence comes from Nonomuraea terrae, assembly GCF_044465245.1. Lineage (NCBI taxonomy): Bacteria > Bacillati > Actinomycetota > Actinomycetes > Streptosporangiales > Streptosporangiaceae > Nonomuraea > Nonomuraea terrae. Next base: position 367,315 of record NZ_JBITLL010000005.1, read on the forward strand.
AGGACTTGGCGGTGTGGTCGCGCACCTCCAGCACGTCCAGGTCCTTCTTCGTCTGCAGGATCTGGGTGATCTTCTGGTCGGCGCTGTCGAGGGGCGGGGAGATGAGCTCGACGGTGACGCCCGGGTTGGCCTTCTCGAAGCCGGCGATCAGTGACTTGATGAGCTTCGTACGTTCGGGACTGGTCAGGCTCTCGATCATGCGGAGCCGGATCTCCGACGAGGAGGAGCCGGAGCCGCAACCCGCGAGCACCAGCATGGCGGCGGCCGCGACGGACAGGAGGGGCTTTTTCATGACGAGCCTCCAGCGTTGTACAGACAGCGCTGTCAGTCACGTTAGGTTTCGCCCCTCCTGCGGTCAATCACAGGCTTTACGCCAGTTCCTCCAGCGCTGCCCCGAGATCCTTGGTCAACGTGTCGGCGGGCTCCAGGCCGACCGAGAGGCGGACGAGGCCGACAGGGATGCCCATGGTGGACCGGACGCTCTCCTCGACGGTCAGCGCGGGCGCGTTCACCAGGCTCTCGAACCCACCCCACGACACCCCAATCCTGAAATGCCGCAATTTATCGAGAAAAGCGCCGACTTCCTGCCGTGAGTCGGTGTCGAGCACGAAGCTGAACAGGCTGGAGAAGCCCGACATCTGCCGCAGCGCGATCGCGTGCCCGGGATGCGAGGGCAGCCCGGGATGGTTCACCGAGCGGACCACCGGGTGCTGCTCCAGAAACGCGGCCACGGCCAGGCCCCGCTCCTGGTGGGCGGCCATCCGTACGGGCAGCGTGCGCAGACCCTTGATCACCTTGGCCGCGTCGTGCGGCGACATGGCCGCCCCGTACAGCTGGTACTCGGTCAGCGCCAGCGGCCTGATCAGCCGGGCCGGCCCCACGACCACGCCGCCCACCAGGTCGCTGTGACCGCCGACGTACTTCGACAACGAGTGCACCACGAGGTCGACGCCCATCGTCAGCGGCTTCTGGAACAGCGGCGTGGACCAGGTGTTGTCCATCGCGGTCACCAGACCCCGCTGCCGCGCCCACGCGGTCACCTCCGCGATGTCCACCACCTCGTACGCCATGTAGGAGGGGGACTCGAAGTACAGTAGGCGGGTGCTCGCCTTGATAGCGCTGTCACATCCCGCGAGGTCGTCGACGTGCGTATGCGTGACCCCGTACTTCTCCAGGTAGCGCAGGAACTGCGTGGTCGGCCCGTAGACCGCCCCCAGCACCAGCACGTGGTCCCCGGCCGACACGAGCGACGAGATCGTCGCCGAGATGGCGCCCATCCCCGAGCCGAAACACTTGGCCCGCTCCCCCCGCTCCAGCGCCGCGAGCTTGCGCTGGGCGAGGTCGACGGTCGGGTTGGTGCCGCGCCAGTAGACGTAGCGCTCGTCCTCGTTCCTGATCGCCTCGCCGAGCTCCTCGGCCGAGCCGAACGTGAACAGCGAGTTCTCGAACACCGGCGGGTTGACCGCCCCCAGGATCCAGGGCTCGTCCTCGCCCAGCCGGCCGCAGATCCAGTCGTCATCATGCATGGGGGCAGACTATGACAGAGCAGGACATCAGGCCCGAGCTCGGCGACCGTCCCGCCCCGCGCAGACCCACCATGGCCGACGTGGCCCGGCACGCCGGCGTGAGCCTCAAGACCGTCTCCCGCGTCGTCAACCGCGAGCCGCACGTCCGGGCCACGCTGCGGCGGCGGGTGCAGGCGGCGATCAGCGCGCTCGGCTACCGCCGCAACGAGGCCGCCGCCCGCCTGGCGCGGGGCGCGACCGTGCTGACGCTCGGCCTGGTGATGGAGAACCTCGCCAACGAGTTCTCCTCGCGCCTGGCCGCCGCGGTCGAGGCCGCGGCGGCCGCGCACGAGGCGCTGGTGGTGTTCGGCTCCTACGAGGAGCGCCCCGGCAAGGAGCGTGTGCTCATCGAGTCCATGTACGCGCGCGGCGTCGACTGCCTGATCGTCGTCCCGTCGGCGGCCGACCACGCCTGGCTCGCCGGGCACCCCGGCCTGACCACGGTCTTCGTCGACCGCGTGCCGCCGGGCCTCGCGGCAGCCGACGTCGTGCTGCTCGACGACGAGCGCGGCGGGCGCGCCGCCACCGAGCACCTGCTCGCCCGGGGGCATCGCCGGATCGCGCTCGTCTCCGACGACGACGGGCTGAGCTCGGTGCACGACCGGGCGACCGGCTACCGTACGGCGCTGGCGGCGGCAGGGGTGGCGGCCGACGAGGCACTGGTGGTGCGGGGAGTGTTCGACCCGTGGCGGGTGACCCAGGAGGTCGCCCGCCTGCTCGACCTGCCCGAGCCGCCCACGGCGTTCTTCGCCACCAACAACCGCGCCGCGATCGGCATCCTGCAGGCGCTGCGCGAACGCCCGGAGCGACCGGCGTACGTGGGGTTCGACGACTTCGCGCTGGCGGACGTCTTCAACCCGGGCGTGACGGTGGTCCGCTACGACATGACCCGCCTCGCCCGCAGCGCCGTGGACCTGCTCCTCAACCCCGCGCCGTCGCCCCGCCGGGTGAAGATCCCGGTGGAGCTGGTGGCGAGAGGCTCAGGCGAACTGCCACCCCCGTGACCGCACCCCCGAGACTCAGGTGGCGTTCGTGATGCGGTCGAGCCATTCGGTGAGCAGAACGCTCTCGGCGGGCGACAAGGAACTCGTCCCGTACCGGCGTAGCGCCTCGCGCAGGGCCACGGCCCGGCCGGGCACCGTCCCGTCCGGGGCGGGCGCGTCGCCGGTGATGATCGTACGCAGGACGTGCTCGAGCGCCATCGCCGGCAGCTCCAGGTCCCGCTCGGCAGGCGGGAGCGCCAGGAGGGACAGGACGACCCCCATCGCGTTGGCGTGCACCATGCGCGTGGCTCGATCGACGCTCATGCGCAGCAGGCCGGCCTCGCCTATGCGGGTGATGAGCCGGCGCAGCATGGCGATGGCCTCGCGGCCCGCCGTCGACAACTGCCCGGAGCGGGCCTCGCCGTACATCAGGCTGTAGAAGGCGGGCTTGGACAAGCCGAAGTCGATGTGCTGGTGCCAGGCTCGGCGCAGGTCGGCCACCGGGTCCTCGCTCTGGCCGAGGGCCTGCTTGTCGGCCAGGTAGTCCTGGAAGCCGTAGGAGGCGACGGCGTCGAGCAGTCGTTGGAGGCCATGTCCACACCGCCCACCTGGCCGGCACTGCTGCGAGGCCCGGCCTGCTGGGGCGACTTCACGGTCGAGCAGGCGGGCACCGGCACGTCTGTGCTCCTGCCCCGCGGACGCGGACTCGGCGGGTCGTCCTCGATCAACGCCATGATCTTCGCCCGCGGGCATCGTTCGAGCTACGACGCCTGGCAGGTGGCCGGATGGAGCTTCGACGACCTGCTGCCGTACTTCAAACGCACGGAGCACGCCCCCGGCCGGGACCCGGCCCTGCGCGGCGTCGGCGGCCCGTTGACCGTCGCTCCCGCCGACCCGGTCAACCCCGTTCTGGTGGCCTGCCTGGAGGCGGCCCTGGAGGCCGGCCATTCCCGGGCGTCGGACGTCAGCGGTGGGCTGGAGGAGAGGTTCGGGCCTGTCGATCTCAACATCGTCGGCGGCCGGCGGCAGAGTGGCGCCGACGCCTACCTGGCTCCGGCCCTGGGACGGCCGAATCTGCGGGTGGTGACCGGCGCGCTCGTGCACCGGCTGCGGATCGCCGGTGGCCGCTGCACCGGAGTCGACTACAGCGCCGGCGGGCGGCGGGAATTCGCGGTCTGCTCGGGCGAGGTCATGCCGGCCGCCGGGACGATCGGTTCGGCGCAGCTGCTCATGCGGTCCGGCATCGGCCCGTCCGCGCACCTGCGTGAGCACGGCATCGACGTCGTGGCGGACCTTCCGGGAGTGGGCGAGAACCTGCACGACCACCCTGTGGCCAACGTGGTGTACCGGTCGGCGCGGCCGATCCCGCCCGGGACGCACAATCACGCCGAAGCCTTCGGTCTGGTGCGCAGCGACCCCGTGCTGGACGCGCCCGACCTGCAACTGCTCTTCATCGACGGCCCCGGCCACGTGCCCGACGCGGGCGCCGGGGAGGGCTACACCATCGGGGTGGCGCTCATGCGTCCCTTCAGCCGCGGCACCGTCCGCCTGGGCAGCCCGGTGCCCGGCGCGCCTCCGGTGCTCGACCCGGGCTACTACAGCGACGACCGTGACCTGGCCATCGTGGTGAGAGGGCTGCGCATGGCTCACCGGATCGGTGATGCGCGGGCTCTGGACTCCTGGCGCGATCAGGAGATGACGCCGCGGACGGCCACGCTCGACGACGACGGCCTGCGTGCCTACGCCCGCGCCGTCCTGGCGTCGTACTGCCATCCGGTCGGAACCTGCCGGCTGGGTGACGACGACCTGGCAGTCGTCGACCGAGACCTGCGGGTGCACGGCCTGCGCGGACTGCGGGTGGCCGACGCCTCGGTGATCCCCGCGATCCCGTCGGCCAACACCAACGCGACCGTCTACGCCATCGCCGAACGCGCGGCCGAACTGGTCACGACCCTGGTCCCGGGCGCCTGACGTCGTCGAGCAGCGCGCCCCGTCACCGGCCGCCCTGGTCGCTCGCCCCGGCGTTCCCCGAGGACGGGCGGGAGAGCGCGGAACGTACGGCTTCCTCGGATCGGCCGATCACCGCGGACCCGTCGTCGGCCGTGATGATCGGCCGCTGGATGAGGATCGGGTGCTCCGCCAGCGCGCTGATCCACCGGTCACGGGTCTGCGCGTCGCGCGGCCAGGCGTCCATGCCCAGCTCGGCCGCCCGCGCCTCACCGGTCCTCGTGATGTCCCACGGTTCGAGGCCGAGCCGGGTCAGGACGTCGCGGATCTCGGCCGCGTCCGGCGGGTCCTCCAGGTAGCGGCGCACGGTGTACTCGGCGGCCTCGGCGTCCAGGACGGACAGGGCGGAGCGGCACTTGGAGCACGCGGGGTTGATCCAGATCTCCATGGCACACGACGGTATCGGCCGCCCGGGCCCGCGTCCTGCTCGGATGCCGACAAGGGGAGGACCCGCGCCGGCGGTTTCACGGCCGTGACCCCGAGCCCCGGCGGCCTGCCCCGGCGGCCTCGGGGTCACGGGACGGGGGGCTGATCCTCGTACGCCTGGCGCAGGACCTCGGCCAGCTCGTCGGCCAGGTCGGGGGTGGCCGCGACGATGCCGCTCCAGCGCCTGGTGAGGTCGGTGTCCAGCTCGACGGGGCGGCCGAAGACGTCCCTGACCGCGCCGCCCGCCGCCTCCGCCAGCACGACCGAGGCGGCGATGTCCACCAGGCGGTGGGTGTCGGTGGCGGCGTCGGCGAACGCGTCGGTCGCTCCCTGGGCGACGAGGGCGCCCTCCAGGCAGCTCGTGGACAGGATGCGGACGCGGGCCGCCCGCCTGACCACCTCCCACCAGGCCGCCGCCGCCCCGGGGTTGGCGGGGTGGGGGCGCAGGAGGGAGACGGCGGCGCCCGCCAGCGCCCTGCGGCCGGTCGTCCGCAGCGGTGACGGGACGCCGGCCGCCGCCCACCAGCTGCGACCGGTGTCCAGCCAGACGGTCAGGGCCTCGGTGAACACCCCGTCCTCGGCGACCGCCGCCGAGAAGGCCGACAGCGGAACGCCGGCGGCGGCGTTGGCCGACCCGTCCACCGGATCCAGGACGAGCGTCCGCGCCGACCCGTTGTCCACCCAGCCGGTCTCCTCGGTGAGCACGTTGACCCCGTACGGGGCCAGAGCGGACAGCACGGCGTCCTCGACGAGCACGTCGATGCGCATGGTGGGGGTGCCGTCCGCGCCGTCGGCCACGACGGCCTCCAGCGCGGCGCGGCCATGCCGGGCGGTGGCCGCCGCGTACGCCTCCAGCGCCGCGACCGCGGCGGCGGCCAGCACGGGGCTCGCCTCCCCCGGCACGCCACCCCACCACCCCGCCGCCGCACGCCCCACCTGGCCCCCACCGCTCGCGCCCGCACCGCTCGCGCCCGCACCGCTCGCGCCCGCACCGCTCGGGCCGGCACCGCTCGGCGACGAGCCGGTCTGGGACGAGCCGGTCGGGGTCGGGCCGGAGGGGCCCCCGTCCGGCGGGGACGGGACTGCTCCTGCGGGCTGCATCGCGTGCTCCTCTCCTCGCCGGGCCACCGTCATGCTCCTACCCCTGCCGGCAGGACCTGGTCGCCGGCCGTGACGGTCATGCGTACGGTGGGCCAGTCGCGGTCGACCGTCACCACGGTCAGGTCGGCGCGGGCTCCTTCGGCCAGCGTGCCGCGGTCGGTGAGGCCCGCGACGGCGGACGGGCCGGAGGTCACCAGGGCGACCGCGCGCGGCAGCGGGGCGATCCCCTGCCGGGCGAGCAGGAGCGCCGCCGCCAGCGGCGCCGACGGGAGGTAGTCGCTGGACAGCGCGTCCACCAGCCCCGCGGCGACGAGCCCGGCCGCCGCCACGTTGCCGGAGTGGGAGCCGCCGCGCAGCACGTTCGGCGCCCCGGCGACCACGTGCAGCCCCCGGTCGCGGGCCGCCCGCGCGGCCTCGAGGGTGGTGGGGAACTCGGCCACGGACACCCCGTTGGCCACCGCCGTGTCGATCTCGTCCGGCGTCACCGGGTCGTGGGCGAGCAGCCGCGCCCTGCCTAGAGCCGCGTACTCGGCGAGCCGCCCGAGCGCGATCTCCCGGTGCCCGATCCGCGTGTCGCGCTCGGCCACCAGCGTCTCCACCCGCAGCTGCGCCTCCTCGGCCGAGATGCCCTCGGTGCCCTCCAGCCAGCGCCGGTACACGGCCGGGTCCCGGTACTGCCCCTGGCCGGGCGTGTGGTCCTCGAAGGAGACGAGCGGCGGCGGCGTGGGCGTACCGGACAGGGAGGTTTCCAGGGCCGCCAGGCCCTCGGGGTCGCGGGCGTCGAGCCGGTAGAGGATGTGGTGGTCCACCAGCGCGTGCCCCGAGGCGGCGCGCTCACGGATCGCGGCGTCGAGGCGGCGCGCCCGCTCGACGGTGCGTCCCTTGCGGTTGTGCGACTCGAACGCGACCCCATGGAACACCGTGGTGACCCCGGCGGCCCGCACGCGTCCCTCGAAGGAGGACACCCCGAAGCCGATCTCGAACTCCGCCCCCGGCCGCGGGCGCAGCTCGGTCTCCAGGCCGTCGCTGTGGGTGTCCACGATGCCGGGCAGCAGCAGGGCGCCGCGCAGGTCGGCGGCCTCGGCGGGCACGGCGCCGGGCCGGGCGGCCCCGACGTGGGTGATCAGGCCGTGCTCGATGACGACCAGCGCGTCCTCGATGACGCGGTCGGGCAGTACGGCCGTGGCGTGCGCGAGCACTCTCATCGGGCCACCTCCAGGTTCAGTCGGGAATCACGCAGTACGGCGCCGGGCGCCCCTTCGGCGGCCACCCGGCCGCCCTCCAGCACCACCACGCGGGTGGCCAGCCGCTCGATGGCGTCGAGGTCGTGGAAGACGGACAGCACGGCCACGCCCGCGCCCGTCAGGTCGGCGATCATGGACAGCACGGCCTCCCTGTTCACCGGGTCCAGGGCCGAGACCGGCTCGTCGAGCAGCAGCAGCCGGGGTGGCGAGATGGTGCCGGCGGCCAGGTTGACGCGCTGCTTCTGGCCGCCCGACAGCACGGTGGTGTGCATCGCCCACAGCCGCTCGTCGATGCCGAGCCTGCGCAGCGCGCCGGCGGCCGCGTCCCGTGCCGGGTCCGGGTCCATGCCGCGCGCGACGCCGGCGCGGGCCACCACGTCGAGCACCGCCCGGCGCGGCTCGGCGCGCAGGAACTGCGAGACGTAGCCCAGCTCCCTGCCGCGCAGGTCGGCGACCTGGGCGTCGGGCAGCGCGGCGAGGTCCACGACCGCCCCGGACGAGGTGCGCAGCAGCACGCGACCGGACGTCGGCACGTACGTGCGGTAGACGCACCGCAGCAGCGACGACTTCCCCGCGCCGGACGAGCCGGCCAGCGCGACGTGCTCGCCGGCGGCGACGTCCAGGTCCACGCCGTGCAGCGCGCCCACGGTGCGGCCGTCGATCGTGTGCAGGGTGAACGACTTGACCAGTCCCCTGATCTCGAGAACGTTCATCCGCGCGCCGCCGCCACGAGCCGCTGGCTGTACGGGTGCTGCGGGTCCTCCAGCAGCTGGTCGGTCAGGCCCGTCTCGACGACGCGGCCGTGTTGCATCACCATCACCCTCCTGGTCAGCATCTCGATGACGCCGAAATCGTGGGAGACGACCACGGCGGCGACGCCGAGTCGTTCGAGCAGGTTCCTCAGCAGGTCGAGCACGCCGGCGGCGACGGAGGCGTCCAGGCCGGTGGTGGGCTCGTCCAGCAGGAGCACGGGCGGCCGGTTGGCCAGCGCCTTGGCGATCTGGACGCGCTGCCGCATGCCTCCCGAGAAGGTGCGTACGGGGTCGTCCATGCGCGACAGCGGCACCTCGGTGAGCTCCAGCAGCTCGGCGGCGCGGTCGCGGATGCGGCCGAAGTTGCGGGCGCCGGCGGCGGTGAGCCGTTCTGCGATGTTGCCGCCCGCGCTCGTGTCCAGGTCGAGCCCGGCGGCGGGGTCCTGGTAGACGACGGCCACGCGGTCGACGCGCAGCCGCCGCCGCGCCCCGTCGTCCAGGGCCAGCACGTCGGTGGCGCCGTCGTCGTACGCGCGCAGGTACGCGCTGCCCCGGCTGGGCCGCTCGTCGCCGGCCACGCAGCGCATGACGGTCGACTTGCCCGAGCCGGACTCGCCGACGACGCCCAGCGCCTCGCCGGGCTCCACCTCGAAGCCGACGTCCCAGGCCGCCACGACCGCCCCGGTCACCGGAGAGACCGACGTGCCGTGCTCGGGGCCGGTGCCGGTCAGCGACCGCGGTCCTTCCTCGCCGTAGACCCGGCCGAGCCCTTCCACCTTCAACGCCCAGCTCATGACCGTCCCTCCCGGTGACGCGCGCAGAAGTCGGTGTCGCTGCACACCCACGACACGGTGCCGTCGGCGGCGGGCACCTCGACCAGGTACGACCCGGCCGAGCCGCAGTGCCGGCAGGCCGCGCCGGGCGTGTGCTCGACCTCGAACGGGATGTCCTCGAACACCAGCGGCTCCACCCGCGTGTGCGGCGGCACCGCGTAGATCCGCTTCTCCCGACCGGCCCCGAACAGGGTCAGGTGCTCGGCCCGGTCCAGCTTCGGCACGTCGAAGCGCGGGATCGGGGTGGGCGAGATCAGGTAGCGGCCGTTCACCATGCAGGGGTAGCCGGCCGTCTTGGTGACGACGCCGTTGCGGACGACGTCCTCGTACAGGCCGACCCACATGCGGGAGTAGTCGGCCTCGGCGTGCATGCGGCGCTGCTCGCGCACGTCGGACTCGACGGCGCGCAGCGGCTCGGGCACCGGCACCTGCAGCACCAGCACCTGGTCGGCGCGCAGCGGCGTCTCGGGGACGCGGTGCCGGGACTGGATGACGGTGGCGGCGCGGGTGTCGGTCTCCTCCGCGCAGCCGACGTGGCCGACGACGAGGCGGCGCAGGTTGGAGGCGTTCACGCCGCCGTCCTCGCCCTGGTCGATGACCTTGAGCCGGTCGCCGGGGCCGACCAGGGCGAGGGTGACCTGCAGCCCGCCGGAACCCCAGCCGCGGGCCACCGGCATCTCGCGCGAGCCGAACGGCACCTGGTAGCCGGGCACGGCCACCGCGGTGAGCGCGGCCCTGCGGACCTCGCGTCTGGACAGCTCGTCGAAGATGCCCCTGGGGCCGCCGTCGCCGGCGAGTTCGGTGATCGTCCTCATCGCGCGGCCGCTTCCTTCCTGGCGGCCCGCACCGCGCGCTTGCGGTCGAGCACCGACCGGAAGTCGACGTAGTGGGGCAGTTTGAGGTGCTCCAGGAAGCCGGACGCCTCGATGCCGTCGAGGGTCAGCAGGACCTCCTGCTCCAGGCCCGAGCGGCCGCCGTCGCGGTGCACCAGCAGGTCGAGGCCGGCCATGGCGATGGCCTTGCGCTCGTTGTGGCCGAAGCACATGCCGTAGCCGACGTCGAGCCGGCTGCGGTCCTCCTCGGCGCGGTCGAGGTCGTCGATCGTCTCCACCTCGGTGACCCGGACCCCGGCCACCGTGACCGGGTTCCCGGTGAGCGGGTGGCGGACCCGCACGGGCAGGGCGCCGTGGCGCACCTCGCCGGGGAACTCGTGGTTGTGCCGGCCCGGCTGGAACGTGGACGAGTACCACAGGTGTACGAGGGAGCCGGTCTCGGCGCGGGCCATCGCGGTCAGCCGGGCCGAGCGGGGCACGCCGGGGCGGACGGGGGCGCGGGTGATGTCGTACGGCTCGGGGTCGTCGTCCGTACGCCGCTCGACCAGCAGGTCCATCGACCGCAGCAGCCCGAGCAGGCGGGGCGGGCGGCGGGGGTCCTCCCCGTTCACGTGCGGCGGTTCCGGGTCGGGGGCGGGCTCCGGACGGTCGGCGCGGGCCTTGGCCTGCTCCTCCGGCATGAGGTCGAGCAGCCGGCCCACGTAGTCGAGGGTGCGGCCGAGGAGCTGGCTGCCGGGCGGGTTGCGGAAGGCGGGCGAGATGCGGCGCGAGACCCGCAGCTCGTCGGCGTGCACCGGCTCCGAGTACGCCACCCGGGGCAGCGTCGAGCGGTGGGCCCGGATGAGCTGCGCCGCCTCCTGTACGTCGCCCTCGGCCTGGCGCAGCGCCCTGGCCGCCAGCTCGGGGGCCCACAGGCCGCCCTCGCCCATGACGCGGTCGACGGCCAGCCTCAGGCGTCCGGTGATCTGGTCGATGCCGAGCCAGGCGCTGGGACCGCCGTACCGGTGGCGTTCGACCAGCCGTTCGGCCGCCAGGATGGCCTCGTGGCCGCCGCTGGCACCTGAGTACCCCATTCAGTGCTCTCCGTTCTCGATCTCGATGCGGGTGCTGCGCGGCAGCCCGGCGACGGTGCCGTCCGCGGCGACGAGGAAGGTGTCCACGCCGGCGGGGAAGTCCGCGTTGGCGGCGGCGAGCGCGGCGAACACCTCAGGCGGCAGCCCGGCGACCCGCAGCCGCCGCGCCGCTGGCACGCCGGGCCCGCTGAGGGTCAGCACGACCTCGGGCCCCCGCGCGCCCGCGACCTCCGGCGCGGAAGGCACGGGCCCCTCACCCTCCGGCGCGGAAGGCACGGGCCCCTCACCCTCCAGCGCGGTGACCGCGGCGATCAGGCGGGCGCCGAACTCGGGGTGCAGGGCGTCGCCCCGGGGCAGCGCCGCGACCTCCTCCGCGGCGGGCGGGCGCAGCGCGACGACCATGCGGGCCGCCTGCGGCGCGGCGGGCGGCGCGGAGGTCCCCAGATGCAGGGCCTGAGCCCAGTGCTCCTCCCCCGGCGCGGTCAGCACCGCCGTGGGCACCTCGACGTCGGCCAGCCCGGCCGCCACGGCCAGCGCCGCGGGCCCGTCCCCGCGTCCCACCCGGCCGAGCACCCCCGGCCGGGACAGCACGTCGAGCAGCACCCGGAAGTCGGCCTGCGCCCGCGCCGCCGTCGGCGTCACCGCCCGGACGTACGCGCCGATCCCCTGAACCTCGGTGACGGTCACGTGAGCTCCTCGAAGGCCACGCGCGTCGCCGACACCTCGGCCCACTCGGCGGCGTCCTCCCTGGCCCGGCGCTCGGCGACGGCCGCGCACAGGGCGTGGACGTCACCCGCGGCCGGCAGCCCGGCCGCCGCGGCGGCGTCGAGGAGGGCGGCGGCCAGGGCGGCCACGCGGTCGTCGCCGCCGCGCATGCACCAGCCCGCCGCGCCCGCGACCTCGACGGTGCACGAGGTGACCAGCACCTCCCCCAGATGGAAGCGTTCCTCGGCCACCGGCTCCCGCACGGTGAGCATCACCATGCCCACCTCGGGCGGGTGCAGGACGACCGGCTCGCCCAGGTCGCCCGAGCCGAGCAGGCGCTCGGCGAGGGGCAGCAGTTCTCCGGGAGTGGCGGCGGCGAGCAGTTCGGCGCGCTCCTCCCGGGTCATCATGTCGATCAATGGGTTTCCTCTTCGATCTCGAAGGTGACGTCGAGGACGTCGGGGCGCAGGTAGGTGCGGGCGTACTCGACGTACGGGCCACCCGCGGCGCGGTTGACGCTCTCGGCCAGCCAAACGGGCCCGCGCTCGCCGCCGGTCAGGTGCTCCGCGACGCCGGGCGGCGGCACGTCCAGGCTGATCCGGTAACGGGCGCGCACCACGGTGAGCCCGTACCGGCGGCGCAGGACCCGGTGCAGGGAGACGTCGTCGGCGAGCTCCCTGTCCAGGTTCAGCAGCGGGCGGCGGGGCAGGACGCTGGTGGCGTACGCGGCGGCCTCACCGTTGACGCTGAAGACCCGCTCGACCGCCCAGACGGCGGCGCCGGCGCTCAGCCCGAGCCGGGCGCGTTCGGCCTCGACCGCGCGCCGGACCCCGCAGTTCACCAGCCGCGCCCCGGGCTCGGCGCCCGCCAGGCGGACGGTCTCGCTGAACGAGGGCGGGACGTGCGCGGAGATCACGTACTCCACGCGCCCCCGCCGGAAGGTTCCGACGCCCTGGACACGCCGGACCAGCAGCCGCCGCTCCAGCTCCTGCAGGGCCGCGCGGGCGGCGGGTCTGCTGACCTGGAAGCGGCCGGCCAGCACGTGCTCGCTCGGCACCTGCGCGCCCACGGGCACGTGGGCGAGCTCCGCCTCCAGGATGTCGGCCATCTCCAGGTAGCGCTGCGTGCTTGTCATGACAAGCAGCCTCGGCGGCGACTCTGACCGGCAGGTGAACGGCGGGCGACGCCGCACGAGCGTGGAGGCCATCAACGCAGGACGGATCTGAGCCGGGCCGAGACCGCCTCCACGGCCAGGACCAGCACGAACACCGGCAGCACGATCGCGGTCACGACGTCGTGGTCGAGCGCGCGGATGTGCTGGCTCAGCGCGTAGCCGAGCTCTCCGGCGCCCACGATGCCGAGGATGAAGAAGGCCCGCAGGTTGACGTCGAGCGCGTACAGGGTGATGGCCGTCAGACGCGGGGTGAGCTGGCCGAGCACGGCCACGGTGAGCTCCTGCACCGGCCCGGCCCCGGCCGACAGGACGGCCTCGCGCGGCCCGCTGCGCAGCTCCTCGGCGTCGTCGGCGACCAGCTTGGCGACCAGGGCCGCGGTGAAGACGGCCAGCGCCAGGGTGCCGGCGACCGGCCCGTCCATGAGCCCGAACGCGGCCACGAACACGAGCACCAGCAGCAGGTCGGGGATCGAGCGCAGGCCCACGAGGACCGTACGGGCGCCCAGGCGCACCCCGTCGTTGGGGGCCACGGCGCGGGCGGCGGCCAGCCCGAGCGGGACGCCGGCGAGCGTGCCGAGGAACGTGGCGCCGAGCGCGATCGCGGCCGTCTCCAGCAGTCCGCCGCCCAGCAGGCCGGCGACCGGCGCGAAGTCGGGCGGGAAGAAGTCGCCCAGCGCCCGTACGGATCCGGCCGCGGCGTCGGCCAGCGCGGCCGGGCTCGCGCCGACCCGCCAGAACGCCACCGCCGCGAGCGCGAGCGCGCCCCACCCGGCCAGGTGCGTGGCGAACCGGCCGCGCGTCCACGGCACGCGGGTGCCGCGCACGGCGGGCACCGCCCGGGCGCCGCCCGCGCCGAGCAGCTGACCGCGCAGCGCCACCGAGACCCCCTCGACCAGCAGGACCACGGCCACGGTGACGAGCGCGACCCCGGTGGCCTCGCGGTAGTCGGTGAACCCGAACGCGGTCTTCAGGTCGAGCCCGATGCCGCCCGCGCCGACGGCGCCGAGCAGCACGGAGCCGCGGAAGTTGATGTCCAGCCGGTAGAGGATGGCGGCCACCCACGAGGGCGCCACCTGCGGCAGCACGCCGCCCAGCAGCCGCTGCGCCGGGCCGGCCCCGGTGCCCGCGACCGCCTCGCGCACGCCCGTGTCGGCCTGCTCGACCGCCTCGGCGAACAGTTTGCCGAGCATGCCGACGGAGTGCAGGCCGAGCGCGAGCACGCCGGGCAGCGGGCCGATGCCGATCGCGGCCACGAAGAAGACGGCGAACACGACGTCGGGGACGGCGCGGCAGGCGACGATCACGCCCAGCGCGGCCGACCTGACGGTCCTGATCCGCGAGGCGGCCAGCACGCCGAGCGCGGCGGCCAGCACCGTCGCCAGGGCGGTGCCGGCGACGGCCATCCAGAGGGTGTCGAACACGTGGGCGAACGTCGTCGCGGGGTCGGCGAGCGTCGGCGGCACGGCCCTGGCCAGCAGCGCCACCACCTCGCCGAACCCGGCGACCAGCCCTCCCACACCGACGCCCAGGTGGTCGAGCGCGACGACCCCGAGCACCGCGAAGACGAGGGGGAACCCCCACGCGGCCATCCGCCGCCCGCTGCGCGGCACCCGCGGCAGGCCGGGCACCCCGTGCCCCGGCGGGCTCGCGGGAGCGGGCCGCGGCGGGGAGGGGGCGGCGGAGCGGGCGCGCGGGCTCATGGCACCGTCACAGGGTCGGACAGGTACAGGCCGCGCAGCCGCACCGCGTCGAGCGCGCCGGTCGGCTCGTCCAGCCGGACCTCGCCCCGGCGCAGCCCCACCACGCGCCGCGTCCACTGCAGCGCCAGCTCGATCTGGTGCAACGTGCACACCATGGTGAGCCCGTCCTCCCGGCACACCCGCACCAGCAGGTCCATGACCGAGGCGGCCGTCTCGGGGTCGAGCGAGGCCACGGGTTCGTCGGCGAGCACCAGCTCGGGCCGCTGCAGCAGCGCCCGCGCGATGGCCACGCGCTGCTGCTGCCCGCCCGACAGGCTCCCGGCCCGCTGGTACGCCCGGTCCGCCAGGCCCACCCGGTCGAGGTGCTCGAACGCCTCCACCCGTACGGACTTCGGCCAGGTCACGATGCCGTAGCGGGGGCCGCGCACCCGGCCGAGTGCGCCGTTCAGCACGTTCTCCATGACGGTCAGCCGGCCGACCAGGTTGAACTGCTGGAAGACGACACCGACCCGGCGGCGCAGCGCGCGCAGGGCGGCGCCCTTGGCGGTGACGACGTCCACGCCGAGCACCCTGACGTCGCCGGAGTCGGGCCTGGTCAGGCCGTTGAGGTGGCGCAGCAGCGTGGACTTGCCCGACCCGGAGGGGCCCAGCAGGGCGACGATCTCGCCCTGGCGCACGGTCAGGTCGATGCCGGCGCAGGCGCGTACGTCGTCGCCGAAGGTCTTGACCAGGCCGCGGGTCTCGACGACCGGCAGGCCGCCCGTCATGCCTTGGAGCATTTCTCGTTGTGGGTGACCGCGCACACCTCGCGTACGGAGTCGAAGGTGGCGTCGGTGACCGGCTGGAAGCCCCAGATCGACGAGTCGGCCGTCACCCGGCAGGACGCCTCGTCCGCGCAGATGCCGAGCTGCACGAGCCGGTCCTTGGTGGCGTCCTTGGTGAAGGTCTGGGTGAGCTTGGTCTTCAGGTCGGCGGGCAGCGCGTCGCGCATGGCCACCGGCGACATGGGGATGGGCGGCGACTTCCAGACGACCTTGACCTGGCCCTCCTTGAGCTTGCCCTTCTCGATGAGGATGTGGTCGACCATGGAGTTCTCCGAGAAGCCGGCCTCGCAGGTGCCGGAGGCGACCGAGAGCACGGAGTTGTCGTGCCCGCCCGCCATGACGGGCCGCACGCCGGTCTTCGGGTCGACGCCGGCGGCGAGCAGGCCCTGGCTGGGGAAGAGGTAGCCGGAGGTGGAGCCGGGGTCGACGAAGCAGACCTTGGCCCCCTTGAAACCGCTGATGTCGCGGATCCGGCTGTCGGCGGGGACGATGCCGTAGCTCTGGTACGTCGGCGTGCCGCCCTTCTCGACCATCGACGCGATGGGCGTGATCGCGGCGCCGTTGCTCTTGGCGAGCACGTACGACAGCGGCCCGAACTCGGCCAGGTCGATCTTGCCGGACACCATGCCCTCGATGACCGCGTTGTAGTCGGTCGAGCGGACGAACTCCACCTTCTTGCCGGTGTTCCTCTCGATCAGCGCGATGATGTCCTTGTACTCGGCCGTCGGGTCGATGTTCTGCTCGACCGGCACGGCGGCGAAGCGCAGCACATCGGCGTCGCCGGTGCTGCCGCTGGCGGAGGAGCAGCCCGCCGCCGCGAGCGCGCCGAGCATGGCCAGGGCGGTCAGGGAACGTTTCACAGTCAGGTCTCCGAGCGTGTCGCAGGAACCGGGTCCGGTCATTCACGCTCGCCGCCGCCGATGATGAGCAGGTCAGACCCGCCTGACCATGCATGAACCGAGGGGTTAACTCCCGGAGAACCCACCCGTCAGCAGGTGCGCGTCCACCGTCCGGACACCTTTCCGTCACCGCGATGGGCCGACGATTCCTCTGGCGCACCCGCGGTAAAAAGCCGATCATGACGGCATGCGCTTATGGGAGTGGCTCGCGGCCACCGCTCTGGGGGCCCTGGTCGTCTGGTGGTTCGGCTGGTCCTGGTGGGCGCTGCCCGGAGGCGTTCTCGCCGGTGTCGCCGCGCTCACCGTGCTCAACCTCGGCTTCGGCGCCCTGCAGGGCCTGCGGCCGTATCGGGAGATCCGCCGCTTCAGACGGATGGACGCTCTCTTGGAACGCTCCGACGCCCACGCCGGCGCGCGCGGCGAAGCCGAGCGGCTGCTCCTGCAGGCCTACGGCCTGTGCCGGCGGGTGGCGAGGAGCAGGCCGAGGCGGCGCGTGCCGACGCTGGTGCACACCTGCGCGATGCAGGCCGAGATGTTGTTGCGGGTGGCGGTGCGCCTGATCGCCTTCCACCGCTACGACGAGGCGGTCTTCGTGACCCGCGAGGCGGTCGCCCTGCGGCACCTCGGAGAGGACGGCGCCAGGGCGGAGGATCTCGGGCGGTTGTTCACCGCCGTGGGCGCGGGCTTCTACCGGGCCGGCAGAGCCGCCGACGCGCTCGCCCCGGAGCGGGAGGCCGTCTCCGTCTACGGGGAGATGGTCACGTCGGGCCACCTCGCGGAGCCGGCGCTCGCCGACAGCCTGCACAGCCTCGCGATCACGCTGTCCTCGCTGGACGACCGCGCGGGCGCGCACGCCGCCTACCAGGAGGCGGTGGACCTCTACCGCGCGCTGGCCGCCCACGAGCCGCCGGAGGGCGAGCTGCGCCGGGATCTCGCCCGTACGCTGCGCAACCTCGCCTGTCATCTGGAGCGGCAGGGCCGGGCCGGGGAGGCGGCGGACGCGCTGGCCGAAGCGGACCTGCTGGACCGCGCCTGACCCGCGGGCGGGCGTCACGACGAGCGGGGACGCCAGTCGCCGCGGTCGAGGTCGAGGTTCTCCGGGGTGTGCAGCCGGACCATGGTCCTGGCCACGCCGTGCGGCACCCGGTCCGGCGTCAGGAACGACACCGCCACCATCACGGTGAACGCGATCGGCACCGTCCAGGCCGCCGGCTGGGCCAGCAGCGCGCCCGTCAGCCCCCCGTGCGGCCCGCCGGTGATCGTGACGAGCACGGCCGCGCAGGCCAGGCCGCCGCCCACGAGCAGCCCGGCCAGGGCCCCGGTCGTGGACAGCCGCCGCCACCAGATGCCCAGCACCAGCAGCGGGCAGAACGACGAGGCCGCCACCGCGAACGCCAGCCCCACCACGTCGGCCACCGGCAGCTCCCGCGCCCACAGCGCCAGCGCCAGCGGCACCGCCACCGCCATCAGCGTGGCGATCCTGAACGAGCGCACCCCGCCCTTGAGCAGGTCCTGCGCGATCACCCCGGCCACCGACACGGTCAGCCCCGAGGACGTGGACAGGAACGCCGCGAACGCCCCGGCGGTCACCAGGGCCGTCAGCAGGTCGCCCAGCGTGCCGTCGATCATGCGGGAGGGCAGCGTCAGCACGACCGTGTCGGTGCGCACCAGGTCGGGCGTGTACAGCCGGCCGAGCCAGCCGTACACGGCGGGCAGCAGGTAGAACGCGCCGAGCAGTGACAGCACCACCAGCGTCGTGCGGCGCGCGGCCTGCCCGTCGGGGTTGGTGTAGAAGCGCACGAGCACGTGCGGCAGCCCCATCGTGCCCAGGAACGTGGCCAGGATCAGCGAGTACGTCGAGTACAGCGCGTACTCCCTGCCGCCGGTCAGCGGCACCTGCCAGCTCGCGGCGTCCTGCGCGTTCAGCGCGGGCGCGCCGTCGGCGTGCCAGGCCATCAGCAGGAACACCAGGGGCACGGCCAGCGCGGTCAGCTTCAGCCAGTACTGGAAGGCCTGCACGAACGTGATCGACCGCATGCCGCCCGACAGCACGTTCACCGCGACGACGACCGCGACGAGCAGCCCGCCCGCCCACACGGGCGCGCCGGTGATGGTCCGCAGCACCAGGCCCGCGCTCTGGAACTGCGGCATGAGGTACAGCCAGCCGATCAGCACGACCAGCACGCTCGCGGTGCGGCGCACGGTCATCGACTCCAGCCGGGCCTCGGCGAAGTCCGGCAGCGTGTACGCCCCCGAGCGGCGCAGCGGCGCCGACACCAGCACCAGCAGCACCAGGTAGCCGCCGGTCCAGCCGACCGGCAGCCAGAGCATGTCGACGCCGAAGGACAGGATGAGCCCGGCGACGCCGAGGAACGACGCCGCCGACAGGTACTCGCCGCCGATGGCGGAGGCGTTCCAGAGCGGGCTGACCGTACGGGAGGCGACGTAGAAGTCGGACGTCGTCCGGGAGAACCGGATGCCGAACGCGCCGATGAGCACGGCCGCCACCACCACGACCAGCACGGCGGTGAGGCTCATCGGCGCTCGACCAGCTCGGCGAAGTGGCGTTCGTTGCGTTCGGCCTGGCGGACGTAGAGCCAGGCCCCCAGGACGAAGCCGGGGTAGATGAGCCCGGCCAGCACCGCCCACGGCACCGGCACGCCCAGCAGGTGGGCCTCGCGCAGCTCCGGGATGAGCAGGAAGAGCAGCGGCAGCCCGCCGACCACGCACGCCAGCACCGTGCAGACGAACAACGCCAGCCGGAACTGGGTGCGCAGCAGCGAACGCATGTAGATCTCGCCGACCCGGGTCTGCTCGTCGATCTCGCGGGTGGCCGGGTAGCGGGGGCGCCGGGCGGCGGCCGTGCGGGGGCTGGTCACGGTGACGCGGCGGGGAGTGTCGGCCCGCGGCGACGGCCTGCGCACCGGCCGTGACTCGGGGCTCATGACCGCCCGCCCTTCGGGTGGCTCATTCCGGCCTGCCCTTCCTGGCGCGTCGGACCAGCAGGTCACGCAGCTCGCGGGTGTGGCGGCGGCTGACCGGGATCTCGGTGTCGCCCACCCGTACCGTGCACTTGCCGGAGTCGATGTGCAGCTCTTCGATGTGTTTGACGGCCACCAGATGGCTGCGGTGCACACGGACGAAGCCGGCCGAGGCCCACCGTTCCTCCAAGGTGGCCAGCGGGATGCGGACCAGGTGGCTGCCGGAGGCCGTGTGCAGGCGGGCGTAGTCGCCCTGCGCCTCGACGTAGACGACGTCGGCGCTGGACACGAACCGGGTCACCCCGCCCAGCTCGACCGGGATCGTGTCGCTCTCGCCGCTGTCGGCCGGCACGTCGGCCGACAGCGCCACCCGCCGGATCGCCTCGGCCAGCCGCTCCGGCCGTACGGGCTTGAGCAGGTAGTCCTCGGCCTTGATCTCGAACGCGTCCACCGCGTGCTCCTCGTACGCGGTGACGAACACCACCCGGGGCGGGTTCGCGAAGCGGGACAGCAGCCGCCCGAGCACCACCCCGTCGAGCCCGCGCATCCTGATGTCGAGGAACACCGCGTCGATCGGACGGCCGTCGGCGATGGCCCGGTCGAGCAGCCGCAGCGCCGACGCGCCGTCGCGGGCCGTGCTCACCTCCCCGATGCGCGGGTCGGCGCGCAGCAGATACGACAGGTCTTCGAGGGCGGGTAGCTCGTCGTCGACCGCGAGGACCCGGAGTAGTGCCATAGACAGTGATGAAACCGACAACGAAGATCGGGGTCAACGGGCGGAGACTCCCGGGTGATATTTCGGCAACCTCACGTTGACCTTGGTGCCCGCGCCGGCGGCCGTCTCGACGACCAGGCCGTACTCGTCGCCGTACACCTGGCGCAGCCGCTCGTCCACGTTGGCCAGGCCGACGCCGCCCGAGGAGGCGATCTCACCTGCGAGGATGCGGCGCAGCCGCTCCGGGTCCATGCCGAGCCCGTCGTCCTCGACGCTGATGCGGCACTCGGCACCGGCGTCCTCGGCGATGATCGTGATGCGGCCGACGCCGTTCTTGCTCTCCAGGCCGTGCCGGACGGCGTTCTCGACCAGCGGCTGCAGGCACAGGAACGGCACCGCCACCGGCAGCACCTCCGGCGCGATGCGCAGTGTGACCTGGAGCTGGTCGCCGAACCTGGCGCGCTCCAGGATGAGGTAGCGGTCGATCGAGCGCAGCTCCTCGGCCAGCGTGGTGAACTCGCCGTGCCGCCGGAAGGAGTAGCGGGTGAAGTCGGCGAACTCCAGCAGCAGCTCCCTGGCCCGCTCGGGGTCGGTGCGGACGAACGACGCGATCGTGGTCAGCGAGTTGTAGATGAAGTGGGGGGAGATCTGCGCTCGCAGGGCCCGCACCTCGGCCTCCATGAGCAGCGTGCGGGAGCGGTCGAGCTCGGCCAGCTCCAGCTGCGAGTCGACCCACCCGGCCACCTCCTGGGCGGCCCTGACCAGCCCGGCCGAGGCGCTCTGCCCGTAGGCGGCCAGCGCGCCGACCACGCGGTCGTCGGTGGTCAGCGGCACCACGACGACCTGCCGGATCGGGCATTCGAGCAGCTCGCACTCGATGGTGAGCACCTGGGTGCGGCCGTCTTCCAGGGTGGCCGCCGCGTGCTCGAACGCCTGCCCGGCGTGGTGGTCGCCGGCGCCGTCGTAGACGAGCAGCCGTTCGCGGTCGGTGATGGCGACGGCGGCCGAGCCGAGCAGCGCGCGCAGGTGTCGGGAGGCGCGCTCGGCGCCGTCGGCGGTCAGCCCGGCGCGCAGCGGCGGCCCGGCCAGGGAGGCGGTGTGCAGGGTCTCGAACGTGGCCCGCTCGGCCGGGCTCGTGCCCAGCTCGCGCCGGCCGCGCATGACCCGCCACAACACGATCGAGGGGACGCCGACCACCACCGCGACGACGGCGGATCCGACGAGGTACTCCACGCGGGGGAGCTTAGCCCAGCGCCTCGGCGATGAGGGCGGCGTACGAGGCGGCCTCCTCGTCGGAGTCGTATTTGGTGCGGGGCCAGAAGAAGCCGCGCAGGCCGTCCTTCTTCGTGCGCGGCACCACGTGGACGTGCAGGTGGGGCACGCTCTGGCTGACCCGGTTGTTCATCGCGACGAACGTGCCGCCGGCCCGCAGCCCTTCCTCGACGGCCCTGGCCATGGCACGCACCCGTTCGAAGAACGGCCCCACGTCGGCGAGGTCGGACAACGTCTCGACGTGGGCGCGCGGCACGACGAGCACGTGGCCCTTGAAGACCGGCCGCGCGTCGAGGAAGGAGACGGCGACGTCATCGGAGCCGACCACGTGGGCGGGCCGCTCGCCCGCGACGATCTCGCAGAACAGGTCGGGGCTCACCGGCCGGCCTGCGCCGCGTGCCGGGCCGCGAAGGCCGTCCAGCTCGTCATGTTGGGCGCCGACCAGGCGTCCGGCGCGTGCAGGAAGCGCTCGCCGGCCCGCTCGCGCAGGCGGGCGGGCACTTCGGCGACCTTGGCGCCGCGGCAGTGGTAGACCAGCGCGCCGCCACGCTGTCCCATCGCCATCCACGGCAGCCACGGCGACACCCGGCACCACGAGAACACGCTCGGCACGTCGGGCAGGCCCGCGTCGAGATCCTTCGCCTCGGCGAAGAACTGGAACAGCTCCATCGCCCGGTAGGTGTCGCCGGCGGAGTGGTCGGGATGGTCGGCGACCTTCAGCGGCGAGGGGTAGGCGAGCCGGACGTCCACGTTGAAGACGACCCGGTCCCCCAGGCGGGTGACGGGCACCGGATGGGCGCCCAGCCGCTGGTTGACCGGGTCGTTGAAGACGTGCTGCACCTCGACCCGGCGGCCGGTGAACGGGTTGTCCCACGTGTCGGCGACCTCGCGGGTGGCCGGGTCGAGGTAGAGCGCGGCCTCCCTGGTCAGCAGCTGCCAGCCGGCGTCGGTCTCGACCGCCCTGGCGACGTTGAGGCCCTCGAACCCGAACAGGTGGTGGGGGCCGCCGTCGTCCTGCCAGCCGTAGACGTCGCCGGTCCAGTAGGAGATCGTCTCGGTGCCGTCGGCCGAGGCGCGTACCCGGATGAAGTCCACTACCGCAGCCTAGCCCGCCCGGGCGGCCCTCACCCGGCGGTACGGGCCGGTTGCCGCACGGTGACGTCGAAGACCGCCTCGCCCGTGGCGGGGGCCGCCGCGCGCAGCCGGATCTCGGTCGTGCCCGGCCGCTTGGCGTTGAAGACGAAGTACGTCGTGCCGCCCTGCTGCTCCTCGCTGATGAACGAGGCCACCTTCGTGTCGGGCACGGCCACCAGCTCCCAGTCGTCGCCCGGCGCCGGGTCGGCCGGCACGGCCAGCGTGAACCGCTGCCCGGGCCGCAGCTCGGCCTTCGCCGTCGTGCCCGCGCCGCCCCTGACCACCGTGCCGAAGTCGCTCACCGCGGACCCGGCGCCGCACCCCGCCACCAGCCCGGTCATCAGCCCGGTCATCAGCCCGGTCATCAGCCCGGTCATCAGCCCCGCCACCAGCAGGTCGGCGGCCGTTCGACGCATCACCCCGGCAGGCTACCCGGGCGCCCCCGGCGGGGACGCCCCGGCACTGTCCTGCCTGCCGAGTCAGTGGCCTCGCATGACCAGCCGCTGTCCGGCGGACATCCGGGCCTTGCCCATCGTGGGCCGCCTGCTCGTCATCGTGCGCATGAGCCGGTCGCGCATGGTGGGCCGCCAGACGATCTTCGGCCGCCTGGCCATCGTGGGCTGCCACGTCACCATCGGACGTTGTCCCCTGCTGGAGCGCCACGCCGCCATGAGCCGGTCGGCCATGGTGGGATGCAGCACGATCTTGGGCCGCGTCGTCATCGTGCGCTGCCACGTCACCATGGGGCGCCGCCCCATCGCGGCCATGGGACCGTTCTTGGAACCGAACGCGCCCATCGGGCCCTTACCCGTCTTGTGACCCAGCGCGGCCATCGGGCCCTTGCCCGTCTTGCTGCGCCACGCCGCTGTGCGGCGCTTCGACGGGAAGCGCCAGGCCGGCATGGGGCTCCGCCTCGACGTGGGCCGCATCATCGGCCGGGTCATGGGCCGGGTCATGGGGCGGAACGTCACCCGCGGCCCGGTCTGGCGGCCCTGCATCATGCGGCGCACCACCAGCGCGGTCACCGCGCCCGCCGCCATGACGAGCAGCATGGGACGTTTCCTGGCCTTCCCCGTGACACCCTTGACCTGCTCCGGGGCGGTCCCGCGCACCTTGCCCGCCACCTGCGACGCCTTGCCCTTGACGGTCTCCGCCGCGCCGGCGGCCCTGCTCCTGGCCACCTCTGCCGCGTGCCCCGCCCGGGCCTTCACGTCGGTCTTGGCGGCCAGGGCGCTGACGGTCTCCCCCAGCTCTCTCCTGGTCTCCTCGATGTCTCTACGCACGTCGCCCCCTTCGTCGTCGTCTTCCCCGCGTTCGCCTCGCCGCCTGCTCTTCCTGCTCTCCCTCCTGGTGCCCGTACGGTTCCCCGCCTGGTTGTCGCGCGTCCGGCCGCCCGTACGGGTTCCCCGCAGGGACTCCTCCTCGGGACGCAGGTTCTCCACGGCCTCCGTACGTTCGTCCTGGACGGGGGCCTCGGGGACGAAGGTCTCGTGTTCCTCGCGGGCGGCCTCCGCCCGCCGCGCGTTCTCCGCCGCGCCCGCCCGGGTCGGGGGAACGTTGATCGACTCACGCTCGGTCGGCGTGCCCACGGTCGCCCGGTGGGCGCCGACGTTGCCGGCGTGCTGATCGCTGTATCCGGGATCGGTCTCACTCATCGAATACCTCCGAAGAAGCCTCTGCCCTCAAGCCGGAGAGAAAGTCAGCCCCGCGCAAACGCAGGACATACCGGCTCCTGAGGGAGGGCGTCACCGCCGCGCCTTCTCCTTGACCAGGTCGATGTCGGCCTTGACACTCGCGATGGTCTCCGACGGGACCGGCGGGCCGACCCGTTTCACCTGACTCCTGCCCGTCAGCCCGAGCACCGCGGCGGCGATGAACAGCACGACCGCGACGATGGCGGCGGCCAGCCACCCGGGCATGACGAGCGCGAGCAGCATGATGACGGCGGCCACGAGGGCGGCGCCGCCGAAGAAGGCGGCCATTCCGGCCGCGCCGAACAGCCCCGCGCCGAAGCCCGCACGCTTGCCCTTCTGCGTGAGCTCCATCCTGGCCAGGCGAAGCTCGTCCCTCACGAGGCGGGAGACCTGCTCGGAAAGATCAGTGACCAGCTTGTGGGTGTCGTTCACGACTGCTCGCCTCCTCCACTGGGGAAGGCGACTACCCACGCGACAGGTCTTCTATCACCAGGTCAGCGCTTGGCGGCCTTGATCAGCTTCCCGAGGAGGGACAGCACCGGGTCCTTCTCGACCTCGCACCAGCCGGCGGGCCGCTCGGGCTTGCTCCACGGTGAGGGCAGCTCGCACGAGGGAGCCTGCGGCTTGGGCCGCTCACACCACGATCCGGGAGGGTTCATACCTTTTACCCTACCCGTTCCAGGGCGGCTCATTAAGGACTTGATCTACCGGCGGCCGGGGTAGCCTGCCGACGTGCTGGTACACGGGGTTTGGACGGACGACGGGCTCGCCTTCTGGGCCGAGACCACGTCCGCTCACCGGGCCGCCGGGGGCAGGTCCGGGGAGGTGCGGGCCCATCCGTTCGCGGCCGGCGCGGCCGAGGTGGCCGCGGTGCTCGGGCTGGACGACGCGCCGCCGTACGAGCTGGAGCTGTTGTTGCCCGGGTCGGTGCGGGAGCCGCTGCCCTCGCCGGAGAGCGGGCGGCAGACGGAGACCGTCCGGCCGAGGCTGCGGACGTGGCGGGTGCCCGCCGTCGTCCCGCCGGCCGCGCGGGCGCTGCCCCTCCCGGCGGAGCACTCCGCCACCGCGACGATGCGCCACTGGGCCGCCGTCACCGCCTTCGCCCATGATCTGGTACGCCGGGGCCGCGTCATCCCGCAGCTGGCGCCCGCCGCCGACGCGATGGGGCGGGCGGTGTGGCGGCCCGTGCTCACCGGGGCCGACGCCGCGTACTTCCGGGAGCTGGCCCTCGCCATGCCGCCGGTCTGCCGGGCCTGGCGTGCCGAACGCCCGTCGGCGCAGGTCCTCGGCGCGGCGCTGGAGGCGTTCACCGACGCCCTCGTCCGCCGTACGCTCACCGAACCTCTCACCGAACGGCCCGAGACCCCAGCCGGGCGGTGGCTGGCCGCGCTGACCGGCGACTCCCCTGTCTGCCCCGACGTCCCCGCGCTGCGCCGCGAGCTGGAGGCGTGGCGGGACGCGGTGGCCGCCGCCGAGGGCGCCACACGGGTGTGCTTCCGCCTGACCGAACCCTCCGAGACCCCCGACCCCTCCCAGACCCCCGCACCCTCCGAGGCCACCGGCTGGCGGGTGGAGCTGGCGTTGCAGGCCGCCGACGACCCCAGCCTGTACGTCCCGGCCGCCGCCGTCTGGAGCGGCGAGGCCGCGACGGGCCTGCCGGGCAGGCCGGAGCGCGACCTGCTGGCCGGGCTGGGGCGGGCGGTGCGGCTGTATCCGGAGCTCGACCGGGCCCTGCGCGTGCCCCGGCCGTGCGAGCTCGCGCTGGACACGGCCGGCGCGTTCGCGTTCCTGCTGCAGGCGGCGCCGCTGCTGCAGGCGGCCGGGTTCGGGGTGCAGCTGCCGCGCTGGGCCGGCCGCACGCGGCTCGGGCTGAAGCTCACCACCCGCGCCAAGACGCAGTCCGCGGCGGTGAGCCAGGGGTTCGGGCTGCGCGAGCTGGTCGACTTCCGGGTCGACCTGGCGGTCGGCGAGGAGACCGTCAGCGAGGAGGAGCTGGCCGAGCTGGCCCGGCTCAAGGTGCCGCTGGTCCGGGTGCGCGGCCAGTGGGTGGAGCTGGACGAGCGGCAGCTCAGGGCGGCGCTCAAGGCCGTGGAGTCGGCCCGCGCGGGCGAGGCGCCCGCGCGTGACCTGCTGCACGAGATCATCGCCCACGACGACGAGCTGCCGCTGCTGGAGGTCGACGCCGACGGCGTGCTCGGCGACCTGCTGTCCGGGCAGGCCGAGCGGCGGCTCGCCCCGCTGGGCACGCCTCCGGGCCTGGACGCGACGCTTCGGCCGTACCAGGAGCGGGGGCTGGCGTGGCTGAGTTTCCTGTCGGAGCTGGGCCTCGGCGGGGTGCTGGCCGACGACATGGGGCTGGGCAAGACAGTCACCACGCTGGCGTTGCTCGTCCACGAGCGCGCCGACGCCCCGACGCTGCTGGTGTGCCCCATGTCGCTGGTCGGCAACTGGCAGCGGGAGGCGGCCAGGTTCGCGCCGGGGCTGCGGGTGTACGTCCACCACGGCAGCGGGCGCGACGCCGCCCGGGTCGGCTCGGCCGACCTGGTGATCACCACGTACGGCACCGCACAGCGTGACCTGGAGACGCTCAAGGCCCACCCGTGGCGCAGGGTCGTCTGCGACGAGGCACAGGCGATCAAGAACAGCGGCACGCTGCAGGCCCGCGCCGTCCGCTCGATCCCGGCCGGCACGAGGCTGGCGCTGACGGGCACGCCGGTGGAGAACCACCTGGCCGAGCTCTGGTCGATCATGGAGTTCGCCAATCCGGGGCTGCTGGGGCCGCGTGCGCGGTTCAGGACGCGTTTCCAGGAGCCGATCGAGGCGCGGCAGGACGAGCAGGCGGCGCAGGCGCTGAGGCGGGCGACGGGGCCGTTCATCCTCCGGCGCGTCAAGACCGACAAATCGGTTATTTCTGACTTGCCGGAGAAGATGGAGGTCAAGGAGTGGTGCCCGCTGACCACCGAGCAGGCCACCCTCTACCAGGCGGTCGTGGACGACATGCTGGCCAGGATCGACAGCAGTGAGGGGATCGAGCGGCGCGGCCTGGTGTTGTCGGCCATGGCCAAGCTGAAGCAGGTCTGCAACCATCCTGCCCACCTGCTCAAGGACGGCTCTCGCCTGACCGGCCGGTCGGGCAAGCTGGCCCGCTTGGAGCAGCTGTCGGAAGAAATCCTCGCAGAAGGCGAAAAAGCGCTACTTTTCACGCAATATGCCGAATTTGGGACGATGCTGCAGCCCTACCTCGCCCAGCGGCTCGACCGGCCCGTCCTCTGGCTGCACGGCGGACTGCCCAAGAAGACCCGCGACCGACTGGTCGACCGCTTCCAGAACGACCCCGAGCCCATGCTGTTCGTGCTCTCGCTCAAGGCCGCCGGCGTCGGGCTCAACCTCACGGCCGCCAACCACGTCGTCCACGTCGACCGCTGGTGGAACCCCGCCGTCGAGGACCAGGCCACCGACCGCGCGTTCCGGATCGGCCAGCGCAAGAACGTCCAGGTGCGCAAGCTCATCTGCGCCGGCACCCTGGAGGAACGCGTCGACCAGATGATCGAACGCAAGAAGGCCCTGGCCGAGCGGGTCGTCGGCACCGGCGAGGAGTGGCTGACCGACCTGTCCACCGACGAGCTGCGCGACGTCTTCGAGCTGACGGCCGAGGGGGTGTGAGCATGCCCTGGTACGACGGCGGCGGCCCCATCCGCGTCGAGGGCGGCATCAAGGCCCGTACGCGACGCGGCAGCATCGGCTCCACGTGGTGGTCGCGCCGGTTCATCGACATCCTGGAGCGCGTCTGCGACAAGGGCCGGCTCTCGCGCGGACGCTCCTACGCCCGGCAGGGCCAGGTGCTGTCCATCGACCTGTCCCCCGGCGAGGTGCGGGCCGCCGTCCAGGGCTCGCGGCCCGACCCGTACGAGGTCGTCGTCAGGATCGAGGCGTACGGCGAGAAGCGCTGGGAGGCCGTCGAGGAGTCCATCGGGGCGCAGGCCGTGCACCGGGCCAAGCTGCTGGCGGGCGAGATGCCGCCCGAGATCGAGGAGGTGTTCGCGGCGATGGGGATCGACCTGTTCCCGCGCGACCTCGACATGGACTGCTCCTGCCCCGACTGGGGGTTCCCGTGCAAGCACCTGTCGGCCGTGCTCTACCTGCTGGCCGAGTCGTTCGACGACGACCCGTTCCTGGTGCTGGCCTGGCGCGGGCGTACGCGCGAGCAGCTGCTCGGCTCGCTGGCCGACGAGCCGGCGGGCGCCCCGCCGACCGTGGCGGACGTGCCCTTCGCCGACCGGCTGGCCGACTTCTACAGCCCCGGCGCCACCGCCCACCGGCCGGAGCGCCGCCCCTCGGCCGCCGCACCCGACCTGCTGCCGCGCGTCTTCCCGCCGCCCGGCGACCTGTCGGGACCCCTCACCGCCGCGTACCGGAGACTCGGCGGCGCCTGAGCGGTCAGCGGTCCTCGAACGAGGCGGGCACCATGACCCGCACACCGTTGGGCACCACGCGCAGCCGGATCGGGGTGCGCAGGCGCACCTCGCCGTCCACGTCGGCGGCCATCGGCGGGTCGGTCTCCAGCAGCATCTCCCGGCCCACCACGAACGGCCCGCCCGCGAGGCTGCGCCAGCGGCCGCTGGTGGCCCGCAACAACGTCTCGCCGAGCAGCCGCACCTTCTTGCCCGAGCCGAGCTGGTAGGCCACCAGCATGCCGTTGTCGATGCTGATGTCCTTGGCCACCTGCCAGCCGCCGTGGAAGCGGCCGTTGGCGATGTTGAGCTGATGGGTGAGCAATTCGTGACGCTGCCCCTCCACCGTGATGTACGCGCGGAACGGCCGGTGACCCGGCAGGATCGTCAGCGCCGTGAGCGGGTAGGCCGGGCGGCCCAGGATGCGCTTGAGCCACGGCTTCACCTTGCCCGCCACCTCGACCGACACCCCGAAGCTCGCCAGATTGGCGAACGGCCGGTCGTCGGCCATGCCCAGGTCGATGTCGGCGACCTTGCCGGTGTCGAACACCCTGATCGCCCCCGCCAGATCCAGCGGCAGGCCCAGGCTGCGGGCGAAGTTGTTGGTGGTGCCCAGCGGCAGCACGCCCAAGGCGACGTCGCGATGGGCGACATGACGGACGGCGGACGACAGCGTGCCGTCGCCGCCCCCCACGATGAGCAGGTCAGGCCCCGTGGCCAGGGCTGTGTCAAGCAGGTCGCGCAGCCTCTTGGGGTTGTACACCGACAGCTCCGCCAGCGGCTCGAACCCGAGGTTGTGGATCTGCTCGATCACCTCGAAGTAATGACGACGGCCGCGGCGCGAGCGAGTGTTCACCACCACCGCCACCCGGCGATCCCGCCGGATCGCCTCGGTGTGCTCGGCTTTGGCACGCAGTTGGCTCATGGTCATCATCGTAGGGGCACTGGCGTGCCGCCTGAGGTTGGTCGCTGAACGCGACCAACCTCAGGGGGCTCGTGTGGGGGCTGGGGTTGAAAGGTACGCCCCCGCAGAGATCTGTCGAGGCGGGGAGGGACGGTCGCGCTCCGGCGTCAACCCCGGACTTCCCAGGTCAACGTGAGTGCGGGCTCTCTTCCGGGACGGGCGGGAAAACACCCCGACGCGGCCTGAACGCGGCCTGAATTCTCGGCGTCGCCACGCGAATTCCCGGGAGGCGGGCTGCTTTTCGGCAGGTGCCGAGCCAAGGAGCGGTTGGTGGGCCGCACTTCTGCGGCGGGTGGGGCAACCGGGTCCCGGGGCGGCCGGCATGGTCGCGCCCCGGGAGGTGGGGGCGGGGCCGTCCGTGGGAACGGAGGCCCCGCCGTGGTGCTACTTCTTGGTGCTGGTGCGCGGAGGGACGACGTCGACGAGGGCGCCCACGTTGCCCGGAAGCGGGGCCAGGAGCTTGAACTGCACACCCAGGGCCTTGCCCTCGTCACCGGGGTTGCCGGTGCCGAGCACGGAGCCGGCGACCGTCTGGCCGTACAGCTCAGGGGCCGGGGTGCCGTCCTGGTGCACCACGCGGGTGGAGTACGCCTGGTCGCCCTTCGACGGCACGACCACCGAGGCGTCGAAGTCGCGGTAGTACAGACCGCCGTCGATCGTCTCGATGCCCGGGTACCACGTCTTGGCGTCGGTGAAGGTGGACACGCCCTTCTGCGCGGGGAAGTTCGTGCAGTACTGGCTGAACGGCTCGTCCGCCGCCTCCAGGCACTCCTTGAACGGGTACGTCTTGCCGAACCCGAACGCGGCGTTCGAGGTCTGGACGCGTCCCTGCAGGTTCTTGTTGAGCTGCGGGTCCTTCTCGGCCGCCTCGCCCGTGCGGCGCAGCGGCTCGTAGTGGGAGTCCACGATCAGCAGGCTGCCCTTGGGACCGATGCTCGGCTGCGTCTGGATGGTGTCGTAGATGTTGTTGTTGACGTACGTCGAGTCGCGATACCAGACGAGCAGGCCAGGCGCGTTGTACTTCACCTTCTGCACCTTCCACGCGCCGTCACGCAGGTAGTCGGTGTCGTAGGCGTACTGCAGGCCCTTGTCGAAGCCGTCGAAGTTGCGCCACTCGGCGAGGTAGAAGCGGGAGATCTCGCGCTCGCCGTTGTTGCGCGTCCAGCCCTGGCCGCTGGTGTTGGTGAACGTGCCGACGATGTGCAGCCAGCCGGTGTCGCTCTCGGCGTCGTCGCTCCACACGGCCGTGCCGCCGTTGGTGAGCTCGAAGTCGTCGACGTGCCAGCCGCGCATCTGGTAGGCGGCGTCGGTGTTGTACGACAGCCGCAGCTTGATCGTCTGGCCGGCGAACGGCGTCAGGTTGACGTAGTCGTGCCGCCATGCGCCGCCGGTGTCACCGGTGAGGCCGTACTTCTTGTTGCCGAAGGTGACGAGGTTCTTGTACGGGTCGGCGTAGTCGTCCGGCGTGCTGACCTCGTTGCCGGCCTCGTCGTAGACCTTCTGCTGGGTCCACGTCTCGCCGCCGTCGGTGGAGACCTCGACGAAGCCGAAGTCCCAGTCCTGCTCGATCTCGTAGTTGTTCCACATCCACAGCTTGAGATCGTCACCGGCGGGGACGGGCAGGTCCCGGGTCAGCGTCTGGTTGCCCCATTCCTGGTCGAGGTTGCTCCACCAGGCGTTCGAGCCGCTGTGGACGTCGATCATCTTGACCGGCGCCGACTCCAGGTTGACGCGGACGCCGTCCTCGGTGAGCTTCGGCGTGCGTGAGGACTGGCCGACGGTGACGACCTTGGCGCGGTCGCCCGGCTCGAACACCTTCGGGTTCGCCCAGCCGAGCACCCACTTGTCCCACAGGCCCATGTGACTCGGCATCGACTGGAAGATCGGGCCGGAGTGGGAGCCGCTGGACATCAGGTCCCAGAAGTCCACGGCGGAGCTGGCCGCGCCCGTGGTGTCGTACAGGTCGGGCAGGCCGAGGTCGTGGCCGTACTCGTGGGCGAAGACGCCGACGCCGGAGTCCTCCGGCTGCACGATGTAGTTGGAGATCTTCTTGTCGCTGCCAGGGATCTTGTAGCCGCCGGCGACCGCGCTGGAGTGCGCCCAGATCGCGTACGTGCCCTCGGCGCCGCCGTCGGACGACTTGTCCTTGCCGGCGTGGACCAGCACGAGGTGGTCGATCACGCCGTCGGGCTCGGCGTGGTTGCCGTCGCCGTCGGCGTCGGAGATGTCCTCGACGTCGTAGTCGGCCCACGGGAAGTCGGGCTGGGCCTGGGCGAGGGCGTTCACGGTGTCGATCGGCAACTGCTGGGCGCCGAGCGGGTTGCCCGGGTGGCCGGACATGTCCTGGGGCGCGCCGCCGCAGGCCGCGGCGCCGTACCAGGCCTCGGAGTGCGGGACCTTGATCCAGCCGACCGCCGAGCCGGTGACGGAGTAGGCGCCCTTCGACATCTCCTCGTACATCCGCTTCATGGTGTGGCCGGAGATGTCGATGCCGGGCTTGCCGTCACGCGGGTCCTTCAGATCAGGACGGACGCGCTCGGTGATGCCCTTGTCGGTGTAGAGCATCTTGTTGAAGTGCTCGGTGCTGAAGTCCTTGACCCAGAAGGAGTTGTTGTCCTCGGCCGGCAGGGTGGCCGGGTCGGGGATGTTGTTGTGCAGCGGGCCGTTGAGGAACGTGCCAGGCGGCTCGACGACGCAGTCGTCCGGGGCGCTGCTGACCGTGCGCAGGCGGTTGTAGCCGGAGAAGTCGTCGTTGGCCTGCTCGTTGAACTCGACGAGGATCGTGAGGAGCTTGGCCGTACGGACCTGCTTCGACTTCTTGAAGATCCAGTCGGCGGGGTTGCGGCCGGTCCTGATGGCCTCGTTCTCGCGCGCGGCGAGGATGCGGCCGGCCGCCGGGTTGCCGCCGGCGAACTTGCGGTCGAACTTCTCGGCCGGCGACAAGGACCGCGCCTTGGCGTTGTTGAGCGTGGGCTCCCGCGGGTCCCTCTCGACGCTCGGGGGCGCGTAGTTGATGTAGTGGTCCGCGGCCGTCGGCTCGTAGCGGGCGACGGACTCCGCCTGGGCGGGAGGCACGGACAAGGCGGCGCCCAGGAGGGCGACCACGGGGAAAGCTGCTAACAGGCGCTTCTTGCTGGGCACCGGGAACCCTCTCTGCCCGGGATCTCCGGGCAATCGGCCATGAAGAGTGCAATGCCGGACGTTAGAGGGTAGGTAAACTCAGCGTAAAGGCCGTTGTGTAACTGTGATCAAACTACGACATATCGGTCATCATTCTCACCGCGACGATCCCGCCGGCGAGCGCGCCGCCGTAACAGACCACCGCGATCAGCCGGTCGAACCGGCCGAGGCCGAGCAGCTCCTCGCTGGTGAAGCGGAGCCGGTGAGCCGCGTGAAAGAGACAGAGCACGACGACGGCCGCCAGCGCGACCCGGACGAGCACGTGGTCGACCAGCGCCCGCAGGTGGGCCGCGGCGGGCCAGTCCACCACGCCGAGCGGCATGAGCACCCCGAACAGCAGCACGAGCACCGGCAGCACCAGCGCCGCCACCACTCCCCCGCCGCTGAACAGCAGCCACAGGTACGGCTCCGGCGTGCGTTTCCTCGGCGTCATCACGACCTCAGCACGACGTAGGCGATCAGCAGCGACACCAGCGCCCAGGCCGTGTGGTTGCCGCCCTGGATCATCCAGGCCGGCACCCGCCAGCCGTCCAGCCGGACGACCGTGGCCTTCGGCGCGAGGTTGAGGAACGTGACCGCGTGGAAGACCGTCGCGGCCAGCGCCACCACGTTCAGGGCGATCATCCACGGCCGCGCGGCCAGCGCGGCGAACTCCGCGAGGCTCCCGCCCAGCACGGCGTCGACGAGCATCAGCGTGAAGACGATCGACCAGGCCACGAAGACGCTCGTCAGCTCGCGCAGCACGAAGACGGTGTAACCGCGGCTGCGGGCGAACCAGAGCCGGTCGCGGCGCGGCCGGTAGACGTCCGTGCGCGCGTCCTCGGTCATCGCCGGCTCCACGGCAGCACCGAGCGCAGCGCGGCGCTCACCTTGTAGCGCTGGATGGCCTCGGCGGGGTCGACGTGCTTGGGGCAGACCTTGGTGCACTCGCCGACGAACGTGCACCCCCACACGGCGTCGTCCAGGTTGAGCACGTCGAACCGGTCGTCCATGTCGCGCGAGTCCAGGTTGTAGCGCTGGGCCAGGGCGATCGCGGCCGGGCCGAGGAAGTCGGGGTCGAGCACGTAGACCGGGCAGGCCGAGTAGCACAGCAGGCAGTTGATGCACATGCTGTACTGCTTGTACGCCTCCAGCTGCTCCGGCGTCTGGGCGTACTCGGCGGTCAGCGGCGGCTCCTCGCCCTTCCTGACCAGCCAGGGCCGCACCGACGACAGCTTGGCCAGGAAGTCGTCGATGTCCACGACCAGGTCGCGGATCACCGGGAAGCCCTTGAGCGGCTCGATCCTGACCGGGCCGGAGCCGTACTCGGTGAGGAAGGTGCCGCAGGTCAGCCGGGCCTCGCCGTTGACGGTCATGCCGCACGAGCCGCACACGCCCATCCGGCACGACCAGCGGAACGACAGGCTGCCGTCGAGCCGGTCCTTGATGTAGGTGAGCCCGTCGAGCACCGCCCAGTCGTCCATGAGCGGAACGTCGTACGCCTGGAACACCGGCTCGGTGTCCTCCCCTGGCCGGTACCGGGCGACCTCCATCCGGATCGTCGGCGTCTCAGCGCTGTCAGTCACGGCCGTAGACCCTTTCTCCCGGAGCCCAGCGGGTGATCGTCACGGGCAGCAGGCCCACCGACGGGGTGCCGTCGGGCGCGCGGTGCACCAGCGAGTGCGCCAGGTAGGCGTCGTCGTCGCGAGCGGTGTGGTCGGTGCGCTGGTGCGCGCCGCGCGACTCCCGCCGGTTCAGCGCGCAGGCCACGATCGTCTGCGCGACCTCCAGCATGGCGTGCAGCTCCAGCAGGTTGATCAGCTCGGTGTTGAACGCGGTGCTGCCGTCGTCGACGCGGGCCTCCTGGGCGCGCTCGCGCAGCCCGGCCAGCGTGTCGGCGGCCTTGGTCAGCACGTCGCCGCTGCGGTAGATGCCGGCCGCGCCTTCGAGGGTGTGCTGCATCTCCTCGCGCAGGTCGGCGATCCGCCCGCCGTTCCCGCCGCCCTCGCGCGCGCGGGTCAGCCGCCGCCGCTCGTCCTCCCCCTGGCTGCGCACGGCCGCCGGCTCGGCCTCGCGGTGCGAGCGGGCGAACTCGGCGGCGGCGATCCCGGCCCGGCGGCCGAAGACGAGGATCTCGGCCAGCGAGTTGGAGCCGAGCCGGTTGGCACCGTTGATGCTGACGCACGCCGTCTCCCCGGCCGCGTACAGCCCGGCGACGGTGGTGGCGCCGTCGAGGTCGGTGTGGACGCCGCCCATCATGTAGTGCACGACCGGACGCACCGGGATGAGGTCGGTCACCGGGTCGAGGTTCTGGTAGCTGCGGCACAGCTCGCGCACGAACGGGATGCGGTGCTCGATCTTCCCCTCGCCGAGATGGCGCAGGTCCAGGTAGACGACCGGTCCGTACGGGGTGTCGGCGGTACGGCCCCTGCGCTGCTCGTGCACGAACGCCTGCGAGAGCCGGTCGCGGGGGCCGAGCTCCATGCTGCGCAGCGTCGGCTCGGGCGTGGGGGCGCCGAGGTCGTAGTCCTGCAGGTAGCGGTAGCCGTCCTTGTTGATCAGCCAGCCGCCCTCGGCCCTGGCGGCCTCGGTGATGAGGATGCCGGTGAACGGCAGGCCGGTGGGGTGGTACTGGACGAACTCCATGTCCTTCAGCGGCGCCCCCTCCCGGTAGGCCAGCGCCATGCCGTCGCCGGTCTTGATGGAGGCGTTCGTGGTGAAGGGGAAGGCGCGGCCGCAGCCGCCGGTGGCCAGGATGACGGTCCTGGCCGGGATGGTCTCGACGCGGCCGGTCCTGATCTCGACGGCCACGACGCCGTGGACGCGGCCGTCGTCGACGACAAGCTTGGTGACGTACCACTCGTCGTACCTGATGATGTCCTGATATTTCAGGGTGGTCTGGAAGAGGGTGTGCAGCAGGTGGAAGCCGGTCTTGTCGGCGGCGTACCAGGTGCGCATCTTCTTCATCCCGCCGAACGGCCGCACGGCCACCCGGCCGTCGCGCTCACGGCTCCACGGGCAGCCCCAGTGCTCCAGCTGGATCAGCTCTCGCGGCGCCTCGGCCACGAACGCCTCGACCGCGTCCTGGTCGCACAGCCAGTCACCGCCGGAGATCGTGTCGTAGCAGTGCTCGTCGAGCGTGTCGCCGATGCCGATCACCGCCGCGGCGCCGCCCTCGGCGGAGACGGTGTGACTGCGCATCGGATACACCTTCGACACGACCGCCACCTGCAACGCGGGATCGCTCTCGGCCACCGCCACGGCCGCGCGCAACCCCGCCCCGCCCCCTCCGACGATCAGCACATCGATCATGTCCCTCATTTCCCCCGATCGGGTTCGGCCTGGTCCTTGACGCGCTTGCCGTCGTGGCGGACGGCGGACAGGTGGATGCTGCCGTCGTGGT
Source organism: Nonomuraea terrae (assembly GCF_044465245.1). NCBI lineage: Bacteria > Bacillati > Actinomycetota > Actinomycetes > Streptosporangiales > Streptosporangiaceae > Nonomuraea > Nonomuraea terrae. The sequence continues at coordinate 403,207 of NZ_JBITLL010000005.1, forward strand.
ACTCGTGGCGGATGCGGCGGCAGCCGCAGGTGTAGAACCAGTCGCGGATCAGCAGGCCGTAGCCGTCGTCCTCCATGAAGCGCTCACCGCCGGCCTTCCTGCCGCAGGGCGCCGTCTCGGGGGCGAAGGGAGTTCGCGTTCCAGTCATCGCCGGTCTCCCTCGGGGGGCGGAGTCACCTCCACACAAGCACCAACCGGGCGCTTGGGGAAGGTCGCGAACCCGTCAGGAGCGCGTGCCCTCCGGGGCTCTCGGCTCGTCGCCGGGGCGCGGGCCCAGCTCGGGGGGTTCGCCGCCGCCGGCCTCGGGGGCCTCCTCCGGCGGCACCCGGGGGTAGTGCAGGTCGAAGGCGGGCCGCTCCGAGCGGATGGGCGGGATGCTGGTGAAGTTGTGCCGGGGCGGCGGACAGCTCGTCGCCCACTCCAGCGAGTTGCCGTAGCCCCACGGGTCGTCGAGGGTGACCTTCGGCGCACGCCGGGCCGTCTTGAAGATGTTGTAGAGGAACGGCAGCGTCGAGGCGCCCAGCAGGAACGCCCCCACCGACGAGAGCTGGTTGAGGAAGGTGAAGCCGTCGGCCACGCCGTAGTCGGCGTAGCGGCGGGGCATGCCGGCCACGCCGAGCCAGTGCTGGACGAGGAACGTGGTGTGGAAGCCGACGAACAACGTCCAGAAGTGCACCTTGCCGAGCCGGTCGTCGAGCATCCGGCCGGTCATCTTCGGCCACCAGAAGTAGAACCCGGCGAACATGGCGAACACGACGGTGCCGAAGACGACGTAGTGGAAGTGGGCGACGACGAAGTAGGTGTCGCTGATGTGGAAGTCGAGCGGCGGCGAGGCCAGGATGACCCCGGTCAGCCCGCCGAGCAGGAACGTCACCAGGAAGCCCACGGCGAACAACATCGGTGACTGGAAGGTCAGATGGCCGCGCCACATCGTGCCGATCCAGTTGAAGAACTTCACGCCGGTCGGCACCGCGATGAGGAACGTCATGAAGGAGAAGAACGGCAGCAGCACCTGCCCGGTCGGGAACATGTGGTGCGCCCACACCGTCATCGACAGGCCCGCGATCGCGATCGTCGCGCCCACCAGCCCCATGTAGCCGAAGATCGGCTTGCGGCTGAAGACCGGGATGACCTCGGTGATGATGCCGAAGAACGGCAGCGCGATGATGTACACCTCGGGGTGGCCGAAGAACCAGAACAGGTGCTGCCAGATCAGCGGCCCGCCGTTCTCGGCGAGGAAGACCTGTGTGCCGAGCTTGCGGTCGGCCTCCAGCACCAGCAGCGCGGCGGCCAGCACGGGGAAGGCGAGCAGCACGAGCAGGCCGGTCAGCAGCACGTTCCAGGTGAACAACGGCATGCGGAACATCGTCATGCCGGGCGCCCGCATGCCGATGATCGTGGTGATGAAGTTGACCGAGCCGAGGATCGTCCCGAGGCCGGACAGCGCCAGACCCATGATCCAGAAGTCGCCGCCGACCTGCGGCGAGTACACCGACGACGACAGCGGCGTGTACGCGAACCACCCGAAGTCGGCCGCGCCGCCGGGCGTGAAGAAGCCGATCAGCACCATCAGCCCGCCGAACAGGAACAGCCAGTACGACACCGCGTTCAGCCGCGGGAAGGCCACGTCGGGCGCGCCGATCTGCAGCGGCATGATGACGTTGGCGAACCCGGCGAACAGCGGGGTGGCGAACAGCAGCAGCATCACCGTGCCGTGCACGGTGAACAGCTGGTTGTACTGCTGCTGGCTGACGAGCTGCATGCCGGGGGCGGCGAGCTCGGCCCGGATGATCATGGCCATGACGCCGGCGATGAGGAAGAACCCGAACGAGGAGATCAGGTAGAGGTACCCGATGACCTTGTGGTCGGTGGTCGACAGCCAGGAGGCTATGACGGTCCCGGTGCGGCGGCGCCTGACCTGCTCGATCGTGGTCTCGCGAACAGTTGTCACGGCTGCTCCCCTCCTGTACGGAGTTGTGCCTGCCCCGATCTACCCATTGCACGCCAAGCGGCGACGCGGGGGAAGCCGTCTTTTGCCATTGTTCGCCGGGACTTTTGCGCGGGGCGTCCACATGGCGGAAGTCCGCCGGTCCACGGCGCGACATCTTCTATCCTGCAAGCCGGACCGACTCGGAGGAGATGATCGTGACCGCTCAGCGTGACTACGCCGCCCTCGTCCAGCGTGGGCTCTCGCTCGACCTCACCAGGGGCAAGCCGTCGCCGAGCCAGCTCGACCTCTCCAACGACATGCTGCGGCTGCCGGCGTCCTACCGCGCGGCCGACGGCAGCGACGCCCGCAACTACGGCAACCTGCAGGGCCTGCCGGAGCTGCGGGAGCTGTTCGCGCCGTTGCTGCAGGTGCCCGCGGGCCAGTTGGTCGTCGGTGGCAACGCGAGCCTCGCGCTCATGCACGACACCGTGGTGCACGCGCTGCTGAGCCCGCTGCCGGGCGCCGCGCGCCGGTGGATCGAGGAGCCGGAGATCACGTTCCTGTGCCCCGTTCCCGGTTACGACCGGCATTTCACGATCTGCGAGCGGCTCGGGATCACGATGGTGGCGGTCCCGATGACCGCGGAAGGCCCCGACATGGACGTCGTCGAGCGCCTGGTCGCCGCCGACGCGAGCGTCAAGGGCATGTGGTGCGTGCCGAAGTACAGCAACCCGACCGGCGTCGTCTACAGCGACGAGACGGTCCGGCGGCTGGCCGCCATGCCGACCGCGGCGCCCGACTTCCGGATCTTCTGGGACAACGCGTACGCGGTGCACCACCTGACCGACACCCCGGCCGAGCTGGCCGACGTGCTGGCGCTCAGCGCCGAGCACGGTGACCCCGACCGGGTGTTCGTCTACGCCTCCACCTCCAAGGTGACGCTGGCCGGCGCGGGGGTGTCGTTCTTCGGCTCCTCGCCGGCGAACGTCGAGTGGTTCCTGCGCAACACCGCCAAGCAGTCCATCGGCCCCGACAAGATCAACCAGCTCCGTCACGTCGAGTTCCTGCGCGACGCGGAGGGCGTGGCGGCCCACATGCGCCGGCACGCCGAGCTGATCGGCCCGAAGTTCGAGCTGGTCGACAAGGTGCTGACCGAGCGGCTCGGCGGACTGGCGAGCTGGACGAGCCCGAAGGGCGGCTACTTCGTCAGCCTGGAGGTGCCGCACGCGGCCGAGGTGGTGGCCAGGGCGAAGGCGGCCGGCATCGCGCTGACGCCCGCGGGCGCGACGCACCCGTACGGGAAGGACCCCGACGACCGCACGATCAGGATCGCGCCGACCTACCCCGGGCTGGACGAGCTGGAGCAGGCGATCGAGGGGCTGGCTGTGTGCGTGCGGCTGGTGGCCGAGGAACGCGGCTGACCGCCTCGGGTCAGCGGGAGCCGGGACGGAAGCCGAAGAGGTATTCGCGCGTCTCGCTCGGATGGAAGGCGATGTCGAGGCCCGGCTCGAAGGCCACGTTGTCGCGCGGGCAGTAGCGCAGCCGTTCCCACACGGCCAGGGCCTTCTCCCTGGCCGTGAGCTCGGCCGCGTCCCTGCGGCGGGCGCCGCGCGCGCCGAGCACGTTCAGCAGCCCGAGCATCCAGAACAGGCCCGTCAGGCAGAACGGGGCGAGCAGCACCTCGCCCCACTTCGGGTCCTGGCCCATCGCGATCACCAGCGACACGACCAGGTGCACGAGGGCCGCGACGAGGAGCAGCACGTATCCCTGGTTCCTGACCCAGGGCGTGTAGTGGCGGGCGGGGAACGACAGCCAGACCGCCAGCTGCGTGCGGCTCATCACGTGCCGGGACGCGCCCAGCGCCGCCGCGGTCGGCAGGTCGGCGATCTCGCGCGCGCCCGGTAAGCGGACCCGTCCGATCTTGTACGTCGTCCCCGCGGCGACCACGCCCGGAACGGCGATGACCTGGTCGGCCTCCGAACACACCGGGCACCTCACATCCATCCGGGCAGTTTGGCTGTAAGGGAAGTCCGGCGCAAACCATAGAGTTCACTGTGTGAGACCGATTGATTCCCTGGTGAACTCCTTGTCCGAAGCGCGCGTGGTGACCGACCCCGATGTGATCGACTCCTACGCCCGTGACCGCACGTTCGTGGCGCCCGGCAAGCCGCTCGGCGTGGTGCTGGCCACCTCCCGCGACGACGTGGTGACCACCCTGAAGTGGGCCACCGAGCACCGGGTGCCGGTGGTGCCGCGCGGCGCGGGCACCGGCCTGGCGGGCGCGGCGGTCGCCGGCGACGGCGCGATCGTCCTGTCGCTGGCGAAGATGACCGCGATCAAGGAGCTCTCCCCCGCCGACGAGATCGCCGTCGTCGAGCCCGGCGTCATCACCGCCGACCTCGACCGGGCGGCCCGGGAGCACGGCCTGATGTACGCGCCCGACCCGTCGTCGTACGAGATCTCCACGATCGGCGGGAACCTGGCCACCAACGCCGGCGGGCTGCGGTGCGTCAAGTACGGCGTGACCAGGGACTCCACGCTCGGCCTCGAAGTGGTGCTGGCCGACGGCCGGATCATGAACACCGGCCGGCGCACCATGAAGGGCGTCACGGGCTACGACCTGACGGGTCTGTTCGTCGGCTCCGAGGGCACGCTCGGCGTGATCACCTCCGCCACGGTGCGGCTGCGCCGCGCCCCGGCCGTGCCGCCCGCGACGTTCGCCGCCGAGTTCGGCTCGCCACGGGACGCCGGCGCGGCCGTGTCGGCGATCATGGCGGCCGGCTGCCAGCCGTCGCTCATGGAGCTGCTCGACCGCACCACGCTCAAGGCCATCGACGACTGGCGCAACATCGGGCTGGAGGACACGACGCAGGCCATGCTGATCGGCCAGTCCGACGCCGCCGACGGCCAGGCCATGGCCGAGCGCATGCAGCAGATCTGCCTGGACAACGGCGCCTCGTTCGTGGCCGTGTCGTCCACCCCCGAGGAGGCCGAGGAGCTGATCGGGGTCCGGCGGCTGGCGTACGGGGCCAAGGAGCGGATGGGCGCGTGCCTGGTCGAGGACGTGTGCGTGCCGCGGTCCAAGCTCGCCGAGATGATCATCGCTATCGAGGAGGCGGCGGCGCGGCACGGCGTGCTGATCGCCACGGCGGCCCACGCCGGCGACGGCAACCTGCACCCGGTCTTCATCTTCGACCACGGCACCCTCGAACCGCCCGCGGAGGTGTGGGCCGCGGCGGACGAGGTGTTCACCACCGCGCTGCGGCTCGGCGGCACGCTCACCGGCGAGCACGGGGTGGGCCTGCTGAAGCGGCGCTGGCTGGCCATGGAGTCGGGACCGGTGGCGGCCGAGGTGCAGAACGGGATCAAAGCCGTCTTCGATCCGCTCGGCATCCTGAACCCCGGTAAAGCCATCTGACTTAATGATCTTGGGTTGACCAAGACGTGACCTACCTGCGGATTCGCCACACCACCTGCGATGAAACGCTGACTTTTTTGGTCAAAACATGAAAGTTCTGTTACGAGCGGCAGACTTGACAAGGGTCCCGCTGGTAGCGTTTTGCCTCATCTATTGGGGTTGTGATGGGGGTCCGACGTGAATCAGTTCCAGCCGTTGGCGGCGGACGACCCGCGGCGGCTGGGGGCGTACGACATCGTCGCCCGGCTCGGCGAGGGCGGTCAGGGCGTTGTCTACCTCGGCAAGAGCGACTCGGGCGAGCAGGTCGCGGTCAAACTCCTGCACCACGCCCTGGCGGCCGACGCCGACGCCAGGACCCGTTTCCTGCGCGAGGTCGCCGTGGCGCAGCGGGTGGCCCGGTTCTGCACCGCGCCCGTGCTCCACGCCGACCTCGACGGCAGCCGCCCGTACATCGTCAGCGAGTACGTCCCGGGCCCTTCGCTGCGTGAGCTCGTCATCAACGAGGGGCCGCGGCGGGGCGCGGCGCTGGAACGGCTGGCGATCAGCACGGCCACCGCGCTCGCGGCCATCCACCGGGCGGGGATCCTGCACCGCGACTTCAAGCCCGCCAATGTGCTGATGGGCCCCGAGGGCCCGGTCGTGATCGACTTCGGCATCGCCCGCGCGCTCGACTCCCCGGGCGCGACGGCCACCGGGATGGCCATGGGGACGCCGTCGTACCTGGCGCCCGAGCAGCTCAGCGGGGCCGCGGTCTCCGAGAGCGCCGACGTGTTCGCGTGGGGCGTCACGATGGTGTACGCCGCGACGGGCAAGCCCGCGTTCGGCTCCGACTCCATCCCCGTCGTGATGAACCGGATCCTGAACGAGGAGCCGCAGCTCGGCGGCATGGAGGGCGTGCTGGCGGAGCTGGTCGCCGCCTGCCTGTCGAAGGACCCGGCGCTGCGCCCGACCGCCGACGAGCTCATCGTCCGCCTCACCGGCCAGCCCGCGCCGAAGGCTGCCGTCGAACCCGTCGCCGGCCGGCCGGACGCCACACCGCCCGCATCCACGCCGCCCGGATCCACGCCGTCCACGCCCGCTCCGAACGCTTTCCCGGCTCCGGGGCACCCGGGCGGGGACGTCTACCCGGGCCCGTGGACCCAGCCGAACCCGATCCACGTCGCCGGCGGCCCGTCCCAGACCGGCCCGGTGGCCCCGTCCCAGACCGGCCCCCTCTCCCCGTTCCAGACCGGCCCGGTCCCTCCGGCCCCGCCGCAGACCGGCGACTACGGCCACCACGCCGCAGCCGCAGCCCAGAACCACGGCTTCCCGCACCCGGGCGCCCCCTACGGCAGTCACCCTCAGGGCGGCCAGCCGGGCATCCCGCACGGCGGGCCTGTCCAGGGCGGTGCCCAGCCCGGCGGTCCCCAGGGCGGCCCGCACGGCGGTCATCCTCAGCCGGGCATGGCGCACGGCGGTCACCCCCAGGGCGGCCAGCCCGCAGTGCCCTTCGGAGCGCAGCCCGGCGGTATGCCGGGCGGACCTCAGCAGGGTGGACCTCAGCAGGGTGGGCCCGGTGGTGTGCCGCCGCAGGGCGGCGCGCGTCCCTCGGGTCCGCTGCCGGGTGACGGCGTTCCGCCCAAGCAGCGGCGGACGCTGACCCTCGCGCTGACCGGCGCCGCCGCCGCGGCCCTGCTCGTGGTCGCCGGCGCGGTCGTCGTGCAGGCGAACAGCAAGGAGGAGGTCCCGGTCGTGGCCGTGGGCAGCTCCTCCCGGGAGGCCTCCGGCGACGGCTCGGGCGCCGCGGGACAGCCGGGCGAGCCCCCGGTGACCGCCGGTCAGACCTCCGACCCCGAGGTCCCCACGGCGGACGAGGTGCCCACCCTCGACATCGAGTCGGGGCAGGGCGAGAAGAAGACCAAGAAGCCGGTCGCCAACGTGCCCGAGGTGGTGGACGTGCCCAGCCAGCCGGTCGGCACGCCCCGCTCGGAGCCCTCGCCGTCTCCGACGAAGAGCAGGAAGAAGCGCTCGAACGTCGAGCCCCCGCACGACCCGTCGACGCCGTCCGAGGCCCCCACGACGGCTCCGTCGCCCACCAAGTCGCCCACGAACAAGCCGACCACGAAGCCGACCGCCAAGCCCACCACGGTCAAGCCGTCGCCCGCGCCGAAGCCCAACACGGTCAAGCCGACCACCGTGTGCGGCGCCGGCTACCAGGTCATCGACACCCACTCGCTGGGCGCGGACGCCACGATCTACCTGCTGTACCACACGGGTGCGGGCCGGAACTGCGTGATCACGATCTCCCGCATGGTGCACCCCGGCAAGGTCAAGATGAGCGCGGTCCTCCAGGTGAAGGGCGGCTCCACCGCGACCGACCCGGGCGTCTACACCTCGTACGCGGGCCCGCTGCGTCTGCCCGCGGCGAAGAAGTGCGTGATCTGGGGCGGTTCGTGGGGCACCAAGAACTGGAAGTCCGACTGGAGCCACTGCGGCTGACGTCCGCCGGCGGCCTGATCGGCACCCGGTAGCGTGCTGCGCATGAGCCTCGTACACAAGGACCTGGCGGCGGGCGTCGCGACCATCACGCTCGACTCGCCGCCCAACCGCAACGCGCTGTCCGTACGCCTGCTCGCCGACCTGGCCGACCGGCTCGCCTGGGCGCTGGCCGAGCCGGAGGCCCGGGTGGTCGTGCTGACGGCGACGGGCAAGGTGTTCTGCTCCGGGGCCGACATCAAGGAGCAGCGCGCCGGGGACGGCCGGCCGGACGCGCCGGTCACCGCCTCGCTGCCGGAGATCCTGCGGACGCTCTGGGAGAGCCCGAAGCCGGTGATCTGCCGGCTCAACGGCACCGCCAGGGCGGGCGGCCTGGGCCTGGTGGCGGCGTGCGACTTCGCGATCGCGCCGCTGACGGCGTCGTTCGCCTTCACCGAGGTACGCCTCGGCGTCGTGCCCGCGATGATCTCCGTGCCGGTGCTGCGGCGCGTCGGCGCCCGCGCGGCGGCCGACTACTTCCTGACCGGCGAGGTGTTCGACGCGGCCCGGGCGGCCGAGATCGGGCTGCTGTCGCGGGCGGTGCCGGAGGAGGAGCTGGACGCGACCGTCGCCCGCTACGCCGAGATGCTGACGAAGGGCGGCCCCGAGGCGCTGGCCATCACCAAGCGCCTGGTCAGGGAGGTTCCGCAGCTGTCGTTCGGTGAGGGGCTGCGTCGGATGACCGAGCTGTCGGCCGAGCGGTTCACCTCGGAGGAGGGGCAGGAGGGCATCGCGGCGTTCATGGAGAAGCGCTCCCCCACGTGGGTGCCGCCGGTGTCACCGGTCGAGTGACCTCCAGGCGAGCAGCCCAGCGCCGATCAGGCCGGCGAGCGGGCCGAGGGACGACGCCCGTACCTCCGGGGCCTTCCTGAAGCCCAGGCGGTGGGCCAGGCGCTCGCGCAGCGGGACGATCAGGGCGTCGCCCGCCTGTGACACCCCGCCCCCGACCACGATCGCCGCGGGGTCGGCCACCAGCGTGTACGTCGCCAGCGCCAGGGCGAGCGCCTCGACCGCCTCCGCCCACACGCGCACGGCCTCGGCGTCCCCTTCGGCGACCAGCCGGACCACCTCGGCGGCCCCGGGGACGCCGACGCGGGCCGCCACCGCCCCGCCGGACGCGTACGCCGCCAGGCAGCCCCGCTGGCCGCACCCGCAGGCGAGACCGTCCGGACGCACGGGGATGTGCCCGATCTGCCCGGCCCACCCGTTCGCGCCCCCGTACGGCGAGCCCGACAGCACCATCGCGCCCGCGATGCCCGTGCCGATGGGCAGGAAGAGCACGTCGCCGCCGCCGTCCCCGCAGGCGAGCTCCGCCTCCCCCGCCGAGCGGACGTCGTGGCCGAGCGCCACCGGCAGGTCCACGTCCGCGAACGCCGCGGCGGGCACGTCCCGCCACCCGAACGCGGCCGCGAAGATCGCGTGCGTGGGCGTGACCAGGCCGGGAACGGCCAGCCCGACGGCGACCGGACGCTCCCCCTCGCCCGGCCGGGCGAGGTCGGCGACGAACTGGGAGATCGCGGCGACCACCCGCTCCGGCCCCTCGGCGCGGGGGGTCGGCCGCCGCTCGACCCGCAGCAGCGTCCCGTCCGCGGCGACCAGGCCGCCCTTCATCGTGGTGCCGCCGACGTCCACCGCGGCCACGCAGTCCATCCGATGTCCTCTCTCACGCGATCCGGGTTGACCTTGTGCGCGGGGCTCTCGTAGGGTCGGCGACTAGAATATCCTTCGGTCGAAGGGCGGTTCATGTCCGTCACCCACATCGACGTCGGCGCCGTCGACTTCGACGCGCTCGGCGCGTGGATGGACGCCCAGGGGTTGCCGGGCGGCCCGATCACGAACGCCACACCGGTCCGGGGCGGAACGCAGAACGTCATGGTGCGCTTCGAGCGCGGCGGCCGCCCGTACGTGCTGCGCCGCCCTCCCCAGCACGCCCGCGCGAAGAGCAACGAGGTGCTGCGCCGTGAGGCGCGGGTGCTGGCGGCGCTGCGCGACACGCCCGTCGCCGCGCCCCGGCTGGTGGCCGCGCAGACCGCCGAGGAGCCGGTCTTCTACCTGATGGAGCCGGTGGACGGGTTCAACCCCTCGACGGGGCTGCCCGAGCCGCACGCCTCCGACCCGGCGATCAGGCACCGGATGGGGCTGGAGGCCGCGGCGGCGCTGGCCGAGCTGGGGCGGGTCGATCCGGCGGTGCTGCCGGGGTTCGGCCGGCCGGAGGGCTTCCTGGAGCGGCAGGTGCCGCGCTGGCTGAAGGAGCTCGACTCGTACGGGGAGCTCGACGGCTACCCCGGGCCCGACATCCCGGGGCTGCGCGAGACTGCCGACTGGCTGACCCGCCACCTGCCCAGGACGTTCACGCCGGGCGTCATGCACGGTGACTACCACTTCGCCAACCTGATGTTCGCCTGGGACGGGCCGCGCGTGGCCGCGATCGTGGACTGGGAGATGTGCACGATCGGCGACCCGCTGGTCGACCTCGGCTGGATGGTGGCCATGTGGCAGCCCGGCGACAACCACGTGCCGGGGCTGCCGCAGCCGAAGGAGCTCGTCGCGTACTACGCGGCGCTGTCGGATCGCGACCTGTCGTCCATCGACTGGTACGCGGTCATGGCCTGCTTCAAGCTGGGCATCGTGCTGGAGGGCACGCACGCCCGCGCGTTCGCCGGAAAGGCGCCCAAGGACATCGGCGACCTGCTGCACGCGACGACCCTGGGGTTGTTCGAGCGGGCGCAGGAGTTCATGGGGGGCGCGTTGGATTGAGATAAATCACGACATATCACGATTTCGAGGTAAACGATCGCAAACGAGCCCCCGAGACATAGGATTGCGCGCAATTGCAGCCGTTCACGGGAAGGATCGACATGCGCATGCGGTTCCTCGGCTCTCTCTCGGAGGCGGGCGCCTGCCCCACCCTGTACGAGACCGACCGCGGCACCATCGTCGTGCAGGGCATGCAGGTCACCGACGCCGAGGCGCTCGCGGACCTGCGCGACGTGCTCGACGGCGAGACCGCGGTGGAGGTGCCCCGGGAGCTCATCACCGAGATCGCCCGCCGGGTCCTGCCCGACGCCGGAACGACCACGACCTGACCTGCGGCGGAACACCCATGGCTACCGCTTGATCACGATTGTCACGGATGGTGGCATGATCGGCGGCCACGGGACTAGCCTCTTGCGGCGTGACGTCGTTTCAGCAGGCGCGCATCGAGCTCGGCGGTCAGTTGCGCCGGCTGCGCGAGTCCGCCCGCCTGTCCGGCAAGGAGCTGGCCGAGCGGCTGAGCTGGCAGCCGTCCAAAGTCTCACGCCTGGAGAACGCCCGGCAGACGGCCACCGAGGACGACGTGGTCGCCTGGGCGCAGGCCGTGGGCGCCTCCTCCGCCACCACCGACGAGCTGATCAGGCAGTCCATCGCCCTGCTCAACCGGCACGACGACTGGAAGCAGCGCCACCGCAGCGGGCTGGCCGCGATCCAGGAGGACATCCGCGATCTCGAGGCCCGCACGACGGCCTTCCGGGTCTTCGAGCCGGGCATCATCGCGGGCCTGCTGCAGACCTCCGAGTACGCCCGTCACGTCTTCCGTAAGGTCAAGCGCCTCTACAGCGCCCCCGACCAGATCGACACCGCCGTACGCGTGCGCATGCAGCGCCAGGAGATCCTCTACGACCGCACGCGGACGTTCCGGTTCGTGGTGACCGAGGCCGCGCTGCGCACCTGCCTGGCCCCGCCGGAGGTGATGCGCGGCCAGCTCGACCGGCTGTTCGCCGTCAGCACGCTGCCGAACGTCGAGTTCGGCGTCATCCCCTTCGGCACCGAGCTGCCGGCCAACCCGATCAACGGCTTCTGGATCTACGACGAGTCGATGGTCGGCGTCGCCACCATGACGAAAGACCTGAACCTCCGCGATCCCGACGACATCGCCTTCTACCTCAGGGCGTTCGACGATTACGCAAAAGCCGCAAAGTTTGACGAATCGGGACGAGAGGTCATCATAGGCATTCTGGCTGAATATAGGAAACAAACCTCACATTAACCGCAGCAATTGCTTGCCACCCCACGCAAGATCGTGCAATTCTGTCGCGAGACGATGCGGAGGTGACGCTTGATGCTTGATACCGCGCTCAGCCTCGAGCGGTTCGCGTGGCACGCGGGCCGGCATGCCGACCTGTCGGTCCAGAGCATCGCCCTGGCGAGCGACCCGGCGTACGTGTCGGTCCGCAACCGTTTCTCGGCCACCCTCGTGGAGACGGTGACCTGCTCCGACGAAGGCGCCTTCATCACCTCGTGGGGCTACCGCCTCGGCACGACCGACGACGTCGAATCCGCCGCCGCCCGCCTCGCCTTCCTGCTCGCCGCTCTCCCGGCGTAACCTCGGCCCACCCGGGGCGTCAGCGCACCGGCCTGCCCGGCAGGTCCATGGTCGCGATCGCCCCGCCGTCCGGCGCGTTCTCCAGGCGCACGGTGCCGCCCGCCTCCGTGACGGCCTGGGCCACGATCGCCAGGCCCAGCCCCGAGCCGGGCAGGCTGCGCGCCGACGGCGAACGCCAGAACCGCTCGAAGACGTGCGGCAGCTCCGCCTCGTCGAGCCCGGGGCCGTGGTCGCGCACGGTCAGCCGGCCGTCCCGCAGCCGCACCTCGACCTGGCCGCCGGGGCTGAACTTGGCGGCGTTGTCGATGAGGTTGAGCACGGCACGTTCGAGCGAGGTGGCGCTGCCGACGACGTACCAGGGGCGCAGGTCGGTGGAGACCTCCGCGCCGCGCAGCCGGGCCCGCTCGGCGGCGATCGTGACCACCTCGTGGAGGCCCAGCTCGACGTGCGGCTCGTGGTCGGTGTCGCCCCTGGCGAGCTGGAGCAGGTCGGCGACCAGCGTCGACAGCTCGGCGAACTGCGCCTTCACGTTGATCAGCAGCCGTTCCTTCGCGGCCGGGTCGAGGCTGCGGCCGGTCTGCTCGCTGCGCAGGAGCAGGTCGATGTTGGTGCGCAGGGTCGTGAGCGGCGTGCGCAGCTCGTGGCCGGCGTCGGCGACGAGCTGTTTCTGGCGTTCACGCGAGCCGGCCAGGGCGCTGGTCATGGCGTTGAACGACGACGACAGCCGGGCAATCTCGTCGGTGCCGGTGACCGGGATGCGGGTGTGGAGGTCTTCGGTCTGCGCGATGTGCTCGACGGCCTTCGTCAGCTCGCCCACGGGACGCAGGGCGGCCCGCGAGATGGCCAGGCCCGCCCACGCCGCCCCGAACACGCCCATCGCCGTGATGCCGGCGAGCCCCATGGCGGTGAGCTGCAGGGTCTGCTGGATGTGGTAGACGGAACGCGCCTCCATGACGGCCACGCCGGGCGCGAAGTTCTGGGTCACCACGCGCACCCGCTTGCCGTCTCTTGTCACGCCGTACCGGTAGATCGTCTCGTGCTGCCCGGGGACGGCCGCCTCGTCGTCTTCCGTCGGCACGATCGGCGGGCCGATCGAGCAGGTGGAGCCGTCGGCGCGCAGCAGCGTCGCCATGCCGTCGAACATGCCCTGCGTCCCGTCGGGCGTGCACTCGTGCACGAGGTAGTCCTTGTCGCCCTGCTCCTCCGACTCCTCGATGGTGTGGTCGAGCTGCCGGATGACCAGCGTCTCGACCATGAACCAGGAGAACACGGCGCAGACCGCGACGGCGAGCGCCACCGCCGCCGTGACCAGCAGCGTCAGGCGGGTGCGCAGGCTGCCCCGTATCCTGGCACGCCTCACGGTACGTCTCTCAGCACGTAGCCCACCCCGCGCACGGTGTGGATCACCCGGGGCTCTCCTCCGGCCTCGGTCTTGCGCCGCAGGTACATCACGTAGACGTCGAGCGAGTTGGACGTCGGCTCGAAGTCGAAGCCCCACACCTCGCTGAGGATCTGGTCTCTGGTCAGCACCTGGCGCGGATGGGACAGGAACAGCTCCATCAGCAGGTACTCGGTCCGCGTCAGGTCGAGCCTGCGCTCACCGCGGCTGACCTCCCGGGTCGCCTGGTCCATGCGCAGGTCGCCGTACGACAGGATGTCGCCCTCGGGGGCCCCGCCGCCGCTCAGCCGGCCGCGCCGCAGCAGGGCCCGCACCCGAGCGAGCAGCTCGTCGAGCTCGAACGGCTTGACGAGGTAGTCGTCGGCGCCCGCGTCCAGCCCCGAAACCCGGTCGCCGACCGCGTCGCGCGCCGTGAGCATGAGGACGGGGACGGGGTTGCCCCCGGCCCGCAGCCGCCGGCACGCGGTGAGCCCGTCGAGGCGCGGCATCATGACGTCGAGCAGCACCGCGTCGTAGGTGTCGGCGGCCAGCGTCTCCAGGGCCTGCAGCCCGTCGTCGGCCGTGACGACCTTGTAGCCCTCGAACTCCAGGCTCGACTGCAGCGCCTCACGCAACGCGGGCTCGTCGTCCACCACCAGCAATCGTGCGGGCTCACTCATGCCCCAACGGTAAAACCTCATCATGAGAAGGTGATGAACGGCCCATGCCACGGTGCCGGAAATCACCACGCTTCCGGCGGCGCGGTGAGCCCTGACGCCCTCGCCTCAGGAGGTCAGCAGGGCCATGGCGGCGTTGTGGCCGCCGATGCCGCTGACGCCGCCGCCCCTGCGGGCACCCGCGCCGCACAGCAGGATGCGTTCGTGTTCGGTCTCCACGCCCCATCCGCCTTTTTCCGCGTACGGCCAGCTGAGGTCGGTGTGGAAGATGTGGCCGCCCGGGAGGCCGGCGTCCTTCTCCAGGTCGACGGGGGTTTTGACCTCGACGCATGGAGTGCCGTCCGGGGCGGTGAGCAGGCATTCCTGAAGGGGCTCGGCGAGGACGGCGTTGATGGAGGCGAATGTGGCATCAAGCGCTATTTCTCGCGCTTTATCGGGATTTTTCCGGAAAAGTCTGGCTGGCAGGTGGAGGCCGAACAGCGTCATCGTCTCCGCCCTCCCCCGCAGCTCAGGGCCGAGAATGGACGCATCGGTCAGGGAATGGCAGTAGACCTCGGCCGGGGGCAGCTCCGGGATCTCCCCGCGCGCCGCCTGCGCGTACGCGGCGGCGAGCTGGTCGCGTCCCTCGTTGATGTGGAACGTCCCGCTGAAGGCCGCCCGGGGATCGACCGACGGGTCCTTCAACCGGGGCAGCCGGGCGAGCACCATGTTGACCTTGAGCTGCGCGCCCTCGGGCACCTCCGGCGGCCGGCCCATCACCCGGTCGAGCACGGCGGGCGGCAGGTTGACCAGCACGTGCCGGCCGTTCACGGTGTGCTCGCCGTCGCCGGCCCTGAACGTCACCTCACCGGACGGCGAGATGCCGACGATCTCCGCGCCGGTCCTGATCTCCGCGCCCGCCTGCCTGGCGGCCGCCTCCAGCGCACCCGAGACCGCGCCCATGCCGCCGACCGGGACGTTCCACTCGCCGGTGCCGTTCCCGATCACGTGGTAGAGGAAGCAGCGGTTGGCCGACAGGTCGGTGGCCGGGTCGGCGAACGTGCCGATCAGCGCGTCGGTGAGCACCACGCCGCGCACGGTGTCGTCGGCGAAGTACTGCTCGACCGTCTCGCCGATCGGCTGGGCGAACAGGTCACGCCACGCCTGCGGCCCGACCAGGCGCTCGATCTCGATCTGGGGGCGCAGGGGTTCGAGCAGGGTGGGGGCGAGGGCCTCGGCGACGCGGGCCGCCATGCCGTAGAAGCGCCGCCACGCCTCCAGGTCGGCCTCGCCGCCCGTGACGCTGCGGAACGACGCCGCCGTACGCAGCTCGTCCTCGTTGTCGACGAGCAGGCCGGTGTCGCCCTTCGGGGTGTAGGAGGCGTAGCGGCGACGGCGCAACTCCAGGTCGAGGCCCAGGTCGCGGACGATCGTGTCGGGCAGCAGGCTGACGAGGTACGAATAGCGCGACAGGCGCACGTCCACCCCGGGGAACGGCCGCGCCGAGATCGCCAGGCCGCCCACGTGGTCGTACCGCTCCAGGACGAGTACCCGCCGCCCCGCGCGGGCCAGATAGGCGGCCGCCACCAGCCCGTTGTGCCCGCCTCCGGCCACGACCACGTCATACGTCATTCCGGCACCTTACGACTCATCCCATAGCTCACGTCAACGCCCACTTCCAGACATTTCCTGCCCTTTCTCCCATTAGCCACGCACCGGCCGGATCAGGGCCGGGTGGCGATGGCGAGCAGGGTGGCGGCGGAGCCGGTCAGGGGGCGGCCGCGGCGCCAGACGGCACGCAGGCTGCGCACCAGGTTCAGGCCCGCCAGTGGCACCTCCACCAGCCGGCCCGTCGCGACGTCGGCCTCCACCGCGTACCGGCTGAGCACCGCGGGGGCCGCCCCCGCCTGCGCCGCGCCCTTCACCGCCGAGTTCGACCCCAGCTCCAGGCGCGGGCTGGCCCGCTGCAGGTCCGCGAACGCCACGTCCAGCGTCTCCCGTGTGCCCGACCCCGGCTCGCGCACCACGAGCGGCGTGGCGGCCAGCTCGGCCCCCCGCAGCGCGGTACGCCGCCGCGCCCACGGATGCCCCGGCGCGACCACGACCACGAGCCGGTCGGTCCCCACGACGCGGCTGTCCAGCCCGCCGGGCACGTTCGGCCCCTCGACGAACCCGAGCTCCACCTCGCCCGACAGCACCCGGGCCGCCACGTCGGCGGAGTTGACCACGTCCAGACCCACGGGCACGGCGGGCTCGCGGTTCTGGAACTCGCCGAGCCAGCGCGGCACCAGGTACTCGGCCACCGTCATGCTCGCCGCGACCCGCAGGTGGGCGGCCCCGCCCCGGCGCACCGCCGCGACGGCGCGCACGAGCTCCTCGGCGGCGGCGAGCACCTGCGCGGCCCAGTCGGCCACCATCTTGCCCTCGGAGGTCAGCGTGGAGCCGCGCGGCGTGCGCTCGATGAGAGGCAGCCCGAGGCGGCGTTCGAGCCGCGCGATCCGCTTGCTCGCGGACGGCTGCGCGATCCCGGCGGCCCGGGCGGCCTGCCCGAGGCTGCCGAGCTGCCCGACGTCCACGAGCAGCTTCAGGGAGCCCAGATCGGGCAGCTCAGTCATAGCTGAAGGCTATGACCTCCCAGACAAAGCGTGTCTACTGGGCGTTTCCGCCGCCCAGAAGACTGGGATCATGTCCCTCGCCACGCGTCCCTCGCCCTCCCGCGGCCTGCCGCCGGGCACCCTGTGGCCCGGCGTCTGCGCCGCGGCCGTGGCGGTGGCGGGCGCGCTGC
This sequence comes from Nonomuraea terrae, assembly GCF_044465245.1. Classification (NCBI taxonomy): domain Bacteria; kingdom Bacillati; phylum Actinomycetota; class Actinomycetes; order Streptosporangiales; family Streptosporangiaceae; genus Nonomuraea; species Nonomuraea terrae. Next base: position 420,251 of record NZ_JBITLL010000005.1, read on the forward strand.
TCGTCAACCGGTACGTCCCGGCGCTCAGCCCCGCCGTCGTCGCGGTCGTCGCCGGCGCTGTCCTGGCCGGCCTGGCGGGCGTCCCCGAGCGGCTCAGGCCGGGGCTCGCGTTCGTGTCGCGGCGGGTGCTGCGGGTGGCGGTGGCCCTGCTCGGCCTGCAGATCGCCGTGCCCGACCTGCTCGCCCTGGGCTGGCCGACGCTGGCGGTCGTGGCGGTCGCGACGGGGCTGACGTTCGCCGTGACCCCGGCGATCGGCCGCCGGCTGGGCCTGTCGCCCGGCACGTCGCTGCTCGTGGCCACCGGGGTGTCCATCTGCGGCGCGGCGGCCATCGCCGCCATGCGCGAGAGCACCGACCTCGCCGACGAGGACGACGCCGCCGCGGCCCTGGGCGTCGTGGTCCTGTACGGCACCGCGGCCCTCGCCCTCGTCCCTCTCGTGGGCTCGCTCGCGGGCCTGTCGCCCGCCCAGCTGGGCGTGTGGACGGGCGCCGCCGTGCACGAGGTCGCCCAGGTGGCGGCGATCGGCGCGGCCTCGGGCGTGCTGGCCGCCGCCGTGACGGTCAAGCTGGGCCGCGTCGTGCTGCTGGCCCCGATCGTCGCGCTGACCGCCCACCGCGGGCGCGAACGGGGGGCGAAGCCACCGATCCTGCCGTTGTTCGTGGCGGCGTTCCTCGCGATGGTGGTCCTGCGCGCCGCGGGGTGGGTGCCGGCGGCGGTGACCGGGGCGGCGCCGGCCGTGACGAACGTGCTGATGGCCGCGGCGCTGTTCGGCCTCGGCACCGGCATCGACGTGCGGCGGCTGGCCAGGGGCGGGCGGGTCGTGCTGCTCGGCGGGATCGCCACGACGATCATCGCCGCCACGTCGCTGGCCGGGGTCGTGCTGCTCGTGTGATCCTCAGGTGGACGGGTGGGCCGAGGGGCCGTACCCTGCCTCGTTCGGAACAAAACCTACGAAAACCACCGTTCCGGCTAGGCAACCCAGGACCACACGAGGAGCGTCACACTCACCATGCGCAGCAGCAGCACCGACCCCGTTCTCCGGCCCTCCGACGAGGTCGCCGACGCCCTGGCGAACGGCGCGCCCGTCGTGGCGCTGGAGTCCACGATCATCTCCCACGGGCTGCCGCAGCCGCGCAACCTGGAGGTGGCCCGCGAGCTCGAAGGGGTGGTCCGCGAGGCCGGTGCCGTCCCGGCCACGATCGCCGTCCTGGACGGCGTCCCCAGGATCGGGCTGGAGGAGCCGGAGCTGCAGCGCATCGCGACCGAGCCGGGGCTGCGCAAGCTGAGCCAGCGCGACCTGCCCATGGCGGCGGCGCTGAAGGCGAGCGGGGCGACCACCGTGTCGGCCACGTCGTTCCTGGCCGCCCGCGCCGGCATCCGGGTGTTCGCCACCGGCGGGCTGGGCGGCGTGCACCGGGGCTGGACCGAGGACCAGGACGAGTCGGCCGACCTCGACACGCTCGCCCGCACCCGCATCACCGTGGTCTGCGCGGGCGTCAAGTCGATCCTCGACGTGCCGGCGACGCTGCAGCGCCTGGAGACGCGCGGCGTGAGCGTGGCCGGTTTCCGTACGGACACCTTCCCCGGCTTCTACCTGCACTCCTCCGGCCTGCCGGTCGACTGGCGGATCGAGTCGCCCGAGGAGGCGGCGGCCGTCATGCGCGGCCAGGACGCGCTGGGCGGCCAGGAGTCGGCGCTCATCGTGGCCAACCCCGTCCCGCGGGACCTGCAGCTCGACCCCGAGCTGCACGACCGCGTGCTCGCCGAGGCGCTGACGGCGGCCGAGCGCGAGGGCGTCAAGGGGCAGGCGATCACCCCGTTCCTGCTCGGCTACCTGGTCGACGGCACCGGCGGCGCGTCCCTGGAGGCCAATCTGGCCGCCGTACGCGGCAACACGGCCCTGGCGGCCCGGATCGCCCTGGCGTGGGCCACGTCGTGACCGCCGGCGCCCTCGTGGTGGTGGGCGACATCGTCACCGACATGGTGGCGCTGCACGGCTCACCGGTCATGATCGGCAGCGACGCGGCGGCCGACATCGTGCTCCGCCCCGGCGGCTCCGGCGCGAACACCGCCGCCTGGGCCGCGGCCCTCGGCTCCGAGGTGCGCCTGCTGTCCAGACTCGGGTACGACAGCAGCGAGTGGCACATCGGCGAGCTGGTCAAGTCGGGCGTCCGCCCGCACGTCACGGTCGACCCCGACGAACCGACGGCCGTCGTGATCGCGATGGTGGACAAGAGCGGCGAGCGCACGATGCTCACCAACCGCGGCGCCGGCGGCCTGATCTCGGAGGCCGACTGGGACCCGTCCCTGCTCGACGGCGCCGGCCGCCTCCACCTGTCGGGTTATCTGCTGTTCGCCCCGGGCGGGCTGCTGCTGGCCCGGCGGGCGGCGGCCGACGCGGTGGCGGCCGGTGTGCCGATCAGCGTCGACCCGGCCTCCACGGGGCCGCTGCGCGACTTCGGCGTCACACGTTTCCTGCGCGAGACGGCCACCGCCGACCTGATCATCCCGAACCTGGACGAGGCGCTCCTCCTCACCGGCGCCGCCACCGGGGAGCGCGCCGCCGTACTGCTCAGCGAGACGTACGGCACCGCGGTCGTCAAGCTCGGAGCCGGTGGCGCGCTGGCGGCGAAGGACGGCGAGGTGGTCGCGATGGCCGCGGGCGTGCCGGCCGACGTCGTAGACTCGACGGGAGCGGGCGACGCGTTCGCCGCCGGCTTTCTCACCGCGGCCCTGCAGGGCGCCGACGAGGCCACCGCCCTGGAGGCGGGGTGCCGAGCTGGTGCAGAATGTGTGGCCCAGGTGGGCGGCCGTCCACGGTACGGTTTGGATCTGAACCGTCTTTACCCTATTCACACTGATTGATAGCTTGCCGCGTAGGCTGCACCATTAGCCACATGCGTCACGGGGAGCACACGCGGCTCACTGGGGAGGATAAGGTCCGCCGATGGAAGTCGAGTCATCGATCTGCCTGAGCGACCTGGTCCCTGCCCTGCGCTGGAGCCGCCCTCAGCAGGTGGCCGAGGTGCTCGGCGATCCTCGGCTGCCCGCGGGATGGTGGTCCTCTCTCGCGCTGTCGAGGGCACTCGGCACGGCGGGGCTCGACTGGATCTGCGACCGCCTGGCCCGGCTGGCCTCCTCCCGGTGGGACCATCTGCCGCTGTGCGACCTGCTGCCCGCGCTGACGGTGCACCACGTCGATCCCGCGCTGCCCGGGTGGCCCGACTCCACCCGTACGGCGGTGACCGGGCTCGGCGGCTGGCACCGGCTGCGCCGCCTGTCGCCGGCCGACCTGACCACCCCGTCGGCCACGCCCGAGGTGCTGATGGGCGCGGTCTTCCGCGAGATCATCGGCCGTATCCCGGCCCAGCGCGAGGCCGCCCAGGCCCCCGGGGTCTCCCCGCTGCCCGGCGCGGCGTCCCCGCTCGCCGGAGCGCCAGGCTCGGCGTCCCCGCTCTCCGCAACGCCGGGCTCCGGATCCCAGCCTTCCGGAACGCCAGGCTCCACGTCCCCGCTCTCGGGAACCTCCGCCTCCGGAGCCCCGCTCCCGGGAGCTCCCGCGGCGGCGGCCGGGGCGCCCGCCTCGGCGTCTCAGCTGCCCGGTCCCTCCGCTTCTCCGCCCTCCGGGGCTCCCGCCTCAGGGGCCCCGGCCTCCGGCGCCTCGCAGCCCGGAGCGCCCGGCTCCCAGCCGCCCGCCTCGCCCGAGACTCCCGGGCGGCCGGGCCATCCCGAGGTCACCCGTCCCGTCCAGCGTGACGGGGAGGGCTCGCCCCGGGGCACGGGGCCGTTCCCCGCCGCGCCGGACGGCCTCCCGCAGCGGCCCGCCGCCGCCCAGAGCGGGTGGTTCCCCGCGCAGGGCGAGTCCGGCCCCCAACCGACGGGCGACGGGCTCCCCCAGCGCCCGGCGTTCCCGCAGGACGGCACCGCGTCCCGGCCGGGCTCCTTCCAGCCCGCACGGGACCCGCGCCAGAACGGCTCCCTCCCGTCCCCGCAGGAGGGCCGCCAGACGGGCTCCTTCCCTGCCGTGGAGGGTCAGCGCCCATCGAACTCCTTCACACCCGCCGACGACCAGCGCCAGCCCGGCTCGTTCACACCCCCGGACAACCAGCGGCAGACCGGCTCCTTCCCAGCCGCGCAGGACCCGCGGCAGACCGGCTCCTTCCCAGCCGCGCAGGCGGAGGGCGGCGGCTCCGGGCAGCGGCAGACCGGTTCCTTCCCCGCGCAGAGCGGCTCCGTCCCCGCGCAGCAGCAGGGCGGCGGGCCGCGGCAGGGGTTCCCTGGCGAGGGCCTGCCTCAGCGCCCCGGCACCGGCCAGTCCGGTCCCGGCGCCGGGCCGTCCGAACGCCTCCCGCAGCGTCCCACCGGGCCGCAGCCCGGACGCCCGAGCGCCGGCCCGAGCGGTCCGGGCCAGGGCTCCGGCGGGCCGAGCACCGGGTCGATCCCGCGCATCCCGTCCGGCGACACCGCCAAGGGCGTGCCTGCCTACGCCGGCCCCAGCGCCGTCCCCTCCGACCCCGACCATGCGATGGTCCGGGTCGTCGACGGCCTGTTCCGCACCCTCGACAAGCTGGAGCTGGCGGTCGCCGTGCACCGGCTGTTCGCCGAGGACCCGATCAGCCTCCGTACGCTCGCCCACAAGATGCTGGTCGATCGGGACGCGCTCTCCCAGGCCCAGCGCACCGCCGAGGAACGCGTCCTGCACTGGCTGCGCTCGTCGGAGTCGGCCCCGGTCACGGGCCACATGTTCCGGCTGACGGAGTGGCTCGGCGCGGCGGCCACCGAGGATCAGCTCATCGGCGCCGACCCCGCCCACCCGGTGATGGTGCCCTCGCTGCGCACCCCGCTGTGGCGCGTGCTGGTGACGCTCATGCCCGACCGCAGGCTGCAGGACGGCTGGCTCGTCGTGGGCGACATCCACGGCCTGCAGGCCCGCACGCGGCAGCTGCTCGCCTCGGCCCCGCCCGACGCCGACGTGGTCGCGCTGATGGCCGAGCTGGGCATCCGCGCCCATTCGGCCAAGGCGTGGCTCGACGCCCTGCCGCCGGAGGCCGCGCCCGACCGTTCGGCCGCGCAGTCCTCCCCCGCCCAGCCGCTGCCCCGCCGTACGCCTGGGGCCAACGGCCACCATCACCGCGGCGGCCAGCCGATCCCGCCGGCCCCTGCCGGGTCGATCGACCCCTCGGCCGCGCTGGCCACGCTGTCGGCGCTGTCGGGCGGGCGTTCGGCGATACTCCACGTGGCGGGCACACCGTCCACACCGCCCCCGCCGTTGCCGAGCCCGTCGTCCGACCCGCGTCGCTGGCAGCGCATCGAGGTCACCCCCGAGCACCTCAGGGGCGGCCCGGTGCCCGTCCCCGAGGGGTACGCGGCCCAGCTCGGCATGCGTCCCGGCACCCTGCTGTCGGTGACGGGCCCGGGCGACAACGCGATCGTCCTGGTCTGGCAGGGCCAGCAGCCGGTCTTCGACTCGCTGCAGCCGGTGCTCATGCGCCTCAACGCCCGCCCCGGCGACCAGGTCTACGTCACCGTCGACGGCTACCGCCTGGAGGCCCAGCTGACCGGCTGAGCCCGGTCAGGCGTCGAAGAGGCGCAGGCGGTGGGCGGTGGCGGCGGCCTCGCCCCGGGTGGCGACGCCCAGCTTGGCGAGGATGTTGGAGACGTGCACGCTCACCGTCTTGGCCGAGATGAACAGCCGTCCGGCGATCTCACGGTTGCTCCGCCCGGCCGCGACCTCGCGGAGCACCTCCAGCTCGCGGGCCGTCAGCCCCAGCGGCTGCCCGTCGGCCGGCTCGTCGGAGCCGCCGATCCTGGCCCGCCGCGCGAACACGTCGAGGCGTTCCAGCAGCGGCGCCACGCCCAGCTCCCCGGCGAGCTCGCGGGCCCGCGCCACCCGGGCCGCCGTCTCCTGCCGGTCGCCGGCCGCGAGGGCCGCCTGCGCCGCACCCACCTGGCACTGCGCCTCCGCGTACGGCTGCCGCAGCGCCGCCCACGCCCCCGCCGCGAGGTCCCACGCCTTGACCTGCCAGGCGGCCGGCTCAGCGGCGGCCTCCTGCGGCGAGTCGGGCCCGGCCAGCGCGGTGAACGAGAGCCGATGCGCCCGCTGCAGGTCGCCGTCGACGTCCGTCTTCGGCGCCAGCGCCCGCGCCCGCCGCAGCAGGGACACGGCCGCCGAAGGGGGCGCCTCCCGCCCGCCGAGCACGACCTCCAGGGCCTGCGCGTACGGAAGGGTGTCCCAGATCAGCTCGGCGCACGTCACCAGCACCGGCCAGCCGTAGCGGGAGTTGGCGGTCACGTCGTGCTCGTCGAGGATCCGCCCCGCCGCCTCCAGGGCCTCGGCGGACCGCCCGCGCGCCTTCAGCAGCCGGACACTCCTGCACAGATGCGGCAACACGGCCTGGTCGCGGTGCGTGCCGCGCGACAACACGCCACGCGACGACGCGAGCAGCTGCTCCGCCCGGTCGTACTGTCCCCGCGCCAGGGCGATGTCGAAGGCGAACCCCTGCAGGCTCGCCCGGTAGGGCGCGGGCGGCGCGAGGGAGATCGCCTGCTCGATCGCCCGCAAGGCCTCGTCCCAGCGCCCGAGCGACACCAGCGGCTCGGCCAGGTTGATCGCCAGGAACGTGCCGGACGTGCGGGCCAGGCCGTAGCGGGTGGCCTCCTCGACGCCCTCGCGCGCGACCTGCGCGGCCCGCTCGTGCCGGCCGGCGCCTTCGAGCGCGTCGGACTCGGAGATCGCGCAGCGCATCAGCACGCCGTACGCCTCCACGGGCGCGGCGATGCGGCGCGCCTCGGCGTACGCCCGCAGCTCCTCCATGTCCGCGTAGCGTGAACCGGAACAGGCCATGTTGATCAGCGCGTGGGCCTCGACGTTGGCGTCGCCGACGTCGTGGGCGATCTCCATGGCGAGCCGGGCCGTGGCGATCTTCTCCGGCCGGTCCTCCGGCCGGTGGAGCATGCGCGACAGGCTCTCCAGCACCTGGCCGCGCAGTCTGGGCTGGTCCGCGGGGACGAGCGCGGCGGCCTCGCGCAGGTCGTCGAGGAAACCGGGCCGGCCGAGGTCGTAGCGGGCCAGGCCACGCAGGCGCAGCACCTGCGCCGCCCTGACGGGGTCGGTGCCGGCGTCGATCTCGTCCAGGGCGGCGCCGGCCAGGGCGACGCTGCGCTCGTACTCGCCGGCGAGGTGGGCGACCTTGGCCGTCTGCCGCAGCACGTCGATCCGGCCGGCGCCGATGCGCTCCGCGGCGTCGGGCACGCGGTCCCACAGCTCCAGCACTCTGGACAACATCCGGAGCTGCTCGTCGTAGGCGGTGGACTTGCGGGCGACGGCGGCCGCCCGCCAGGCGCTGACCAGCGCCCAGGTGGAGTCGTGGGCGCTGTGCCAGTGGTGGGCCAGCTCGACGGCGCCGCGCGGGGCGGGCAGGACCGACAGGTCGCGCTCCAGGGCCTGGGCGTAGCGGGTGTGCAGGCGGGTGTGCTCGCCGGGCAGCAGGTCGTCGTGGAGCGCCTCGCGGATGAGCGCGTGGCGGAAGGAGTAGCCCTCGCCGTCGACGACCAGCACGTTGCCGGCCACCGCGGGCCGCAGCGCGTGGGCCAGAGCGCTCTCGTCGAGCCCGGCCACGGCGCTGAGCAGGGCGTGCTCGATGCGCTGCCCGCCGGCGCTGGCCACCCGCAGCAGCTCCTGGGTCTCGGCGGGCAGCCGCTCGACGCTGGCGAGCAGCAGGTCGCGCAGCGACTCGGGCAGCGCCTCGGCGCCGTGGGCCTCGTTGACCAGCGCCTCGACGAACAGCGGGTTGCCCTCGCTGCGCGTGTAGATCAGGTCCATGTCCGCGGTGGCCGGCTCGTGCCGTAGGATGCCCGCGGCCAGCGCGTCCGCCTCCTCGCGGGTGAGCCTGGGCAGCGCGAGCCTGCTCACCCACTCGACCCGGCTCAGCTCCGCGATCAGCGGCCGCAGCGGGTGGCTGCGGTGCAGCTCGTCGGTCCGGTACGTCACCACGACCAGCAGGCGGGCCGCTGTGGGCTGGTAGCGGACGAGGAACGACAGCAGGTCGCGGGTGGACCGGTCGGCCCAGTGGGCGTCCTCCACCACGAGCACCACGGGACGCTTGTCGGCCAGGCGCTCCAGCAGCCCGAGCACCTGCTCGAACAGCCGGGCCCGGGCGTCGGCCCCGTCGCGCCCCGGCTCCCCGAACTCCGGCAGCAGCCGTCCCAGCGCCCGCGCGTCGCCGCCCGGCACGAGCGCCGCGACGCCGTCGTGGCCCAGCTCGCGCACGAGCCCGCGCAGCACGGCCGTGAACGGCGCGAACGGCAGGCCCTCGGTGCCCAGCTCCAGGCAGCCGCCGACCAGGACGAGCGCGTCGCCGGCCCGGTCGGTGAACTCCTTGATCAGCCGTGTCTTCCCGACCCCCGCCTCGCCGCCGACGAGCACGGTGGACGACGCTCCGGCCCGGGCCCGGTCGAGGGCGTCACCGAGGACGGCCAGCTCGCGGGCACGGCCGACGAACAGGGGACTCACGGCATGGATCGTCACGCGTCCAGCATGCCATCACATACCGACACGAACGCGCCATCATCCACCCATGACCCTCAGCCCTGCTGCCGGCCGCCGCGGGCCTGCGCCCGGCCGATGCGTACGCCATCACCGACCCGGGCACGCACCTGAGGCTGCCCGAACAGGACTATTGGGGGTATCCGAGCAAATCCTGAGCCGGTCAGTGTCGTAGGCGATCGGAGAGGGACGTGGCGTGCGGGTGAGGCCGGACACACGCGTCAGCGGCCGCACCGTGCCTGCGCCGTGCCTCCGCCGTGCCCGCACCGCGAAGACCTGGGACGCACTCGTCTAGCGCAGGACCTTGCGGTAGAAGGTCGCCGAGGCCTCGTAGCCGAGGGCGTGGTAGAACTCCGGCGCCCGCCGCGTCGCCATGGCCACGTAACGGGCGTCGCGTGAGCGGGCCCAGCGCTCGAACTCCTCCAGCAGCGCCCTGCCCATGCCCTGGCGGCGCGAGCCCGACTGGACCATCGCCTCCTCGACCCACGCCACCGGCCCGTTGGCGAAGAGCGTCAGGTGGACGAACCCCAGCAGGTAGCCGTGCACCCGCCCGCCCACCACCGCCGCGAGCAGGAGGGCGTCGTCATCGGCGAGCAACGCCGGCAGCGCGGCGTCGAAGGCGTCGCGCTCCGGCTGGAACGTCACGCCGAAGTCGCGGGCCAGCCCGAAGACCGCGTCCGCGTCCGACTTGTCCGCTCTCCTGATGAGAAGATCGTCACCCATGACTGATGACCCTAGTTGACCTACTCCCCGCGGCTGAAGGGGGCGCGGGGGACGGATCACAGGTCGCCCAGCCCGAGCTGCCGGGCGATGAGCATGCGCTGCACCTCGCTCGTCCCCTCGCCGATCTCCAGGATCTTGGCGTCGCGGTAGAAGCGGCCGACGGGGAACTCGTTCATGAAGCCGTATCCGCCGAAGACCTGGGTGGCCTCGCGGGAGTTGTCCATGGCCGCGTTGGAGGAGACCAGCTTGGCGATGGCCGCCTCCTTCTTGAACGGCAGCCCGGCCAGCATGCGCTCGGCCGCGTGGTAGTAGGCCAGGCGCGCGGTGTGGACGCGGGCCTCCATGTCGGCGATCTTGAACTGGATGGCCTGGTAGTGGCCGATCGGGTGGCCGAACGCCCTGCGCTCCCTGACATATTTCAGGCACTCGTCCACGCAGCCCTGCGCCAGGCCCACGCTCAGTGCGGCGATGGCGATCCGGCCCTCGTCGAGGATCTGCAGGAACTGGGCGTAGCCTCGGCCGCGCTCGCCCAGGAGGTTCGCGGCGGGCACGCGGCAGTCGGCGAACGCCAGCTCGCGGGTGTCGGAGGCGTTCCAGCCGACCTTGGAGTACTTCTTCGACACCGTGAACCCGGATGTGCCGCTCGGCACGAGGATCGTGGAGATCTCCCGCTCGCCGGTGAGCGCGGCCACGCCGACCACGCCGGTGATGTCGGTGCCGGAATTCGTGATGAACGCCTTCGTGCCGTTGATCACCCATTCGCCGCCGTCGAGCACCGCCGTCGTCCGCATGCCGCCCGGCACGTCGGACCCGCCGCCCGGCTCGGTCAGCCCGAACGCGCCCAGCATCTCCCCCGAGGCCAGTTTCGGCAGCCACGCGCGGCGCTGCTCCTCGGTGCCGAACCGGTAGATCGGCATCGCGCCCAGCGACACGCCCGCCTCCAGGGTGATCGCCACGCTGGAGTCGACCCTGGCCAGCTCCTCCAGGGCCAGGCAGAGCGCGAAATAGTCGCCGCCCATGCCGCCGTACTCCTCCGGGAACGGCAGCCCGAACAGCCCCATCGCGCCCATCTGGCGCACGATGTCGTAGGGGAACTCCTCGCGCTCGTAGTAGTCGCCGATCACCGGAGCGACCACTTCGCGGGCGAACGCCTCGACCGTCTTGCGCAGCTCTGCGTACTCGTCGTTGAGCATGTCAGCCTTTCGATAGCGCCTGTACGACGCGTGATGGGCTGGGCCGGCCGAGCAGCTCCGCCAGCCAGACGCTGGTGGACACGAGCTTGCCCAGGTCGAGCCCGGTCTCGATGCCGAGCCCGCGGAGCATCCAGACCAGGTCCTCCGTGGCCAGGTTGCCGGTCGCGGATTCGGCGTACGGGCAGCCGCCGATGCCGCCCGTGGAGGCGTCGATGGTGGTGACGCCGGCCTGGAGCGCGGCAAGGGTGTTGCCGAGCGCCTGGCCATAGGTGTCGTGGAAGTGCACGGCGAGCCGCTCCGGCGAGCGGAACGCCTCGATCAGCGCCGTGACGTGGCCCGGCGTGCCCACGCCGATGGTGTCGCCGAGCGACAGCTGGTAGCAGCCGAGCCCCAGCAGGCGCTCCCCGACCTGGACGACCTGCGAGACGGGCGTCGGCCCCTCCCACGGGTCGCCGAAGCACATCGACACGTACGCGCGTACCCGGACCCCGCTCTCCAGCGCCCTGGCCACGACCGGCTCGAACATGTCGAACTGGCTCTCCAGGCCGCGGTTGAGGTTCTTGGCGGCGAACGTCTCGGTGGCGCTGGCGAAGATCGCGATCTCGTCCACGCCGCGGTCGAGTGCCCGGCCGAGGCCGCGCTCGTTCGGCACCAGGACGGGGTAGCGCACGCCCGGCTTCCTGCGCAGCCGGGCGAGCAGCTCGTCGGCGTCGGCGAGCTGCGGCACCCACGTCGGGTGCACGAAACTGGTCGCTTCGATGATCTTGTGCCCGGCGTCGGCGAGCCGCTCGATGAACTCGGCCTTGACCTCGACCGGCACGACCGCCGACTCGTTCTGCAGCCCGTCACGCGGCCCGACCTCGTAGATCGACACCTGTCGCGGCAACCCTTGCATGGGGTACGGCATCACGCCTCCTCAGCGGTGACCACGGCGAGAACGGCGTCCATGTCGACCGGCCGCCCGGGCTGGGCGGGCAGTTCGGCGATCACGCCGTCGCAGGGGGCGGTGACCGTGTGCTCCATCTTCATCGCCTCCACGATGACCAGCGGCTGACCCTCGCTCACCCGTTCGCCGAGCTGGGTCTTCACCACCAGGACGGTGCCCGGCATCGGGCTGCGCACCACGCCGTCGCCCGCGCCGGCGGCGCGCGCGCGGTCGCCGGGGTCGCCGATCAGGTGGCGGGTGAACGACCACGCCTCGCCGTCGCGGCCGAGCCAGAGCGTGTCGCCCTGGCGTACGCACAGGTAGTGCTCGGTGCGCCCGGCGAGCGTGACGGCGAGGCCGGGGCCGTCGCGGCGGACGCGCGCCGGGACCGTCCGGCCGTCGAGCCGGACCTCGGCCGACTCCTCGGGCAGCCCGCGCACGGGCACCGCGTGGACGCCGGCGCGGGACTCCACCCGCCACGTGGTCCACGCGCGCTCGCCGACCCGCCAGCCGTCGGTGGCCTCCCAGGGGTCGTCGCCCTGCGGCATGGCGTGGAAGACGAGTGCCGCCGCGGCGAGCACGTCGTCGCCGGGCGTCCCGTCGGCGGGCACGAGCTCGGGCAGGACGCGCTCGACCAGCCCGGTGTCGAGCTCTCCGGCCGCGACGGCCGGGTGCGTGACCAGGGCGCGCAGGAACGGGACGTTGGTGACCACCCCGAGGACGGCCGTGCGGGCGAGCGCCCGGTCGAGCGCCCGCAGGGCCGCGGCCCGGTCGGGCGCCCAGGCGACGACCTTGGAGAGCATCGGGTCGAACTCGCTGCCCACGACCCCGCCCTCGGCCAGCCCGGAGTCCACCCGCACGACGTCGCGCCCGGACGCGCCGCCCGTGGGCTCGCGCAGCAGCAGGACGCGACCGCCGGTGGGCAGGAAACCGCGGGTCGGGTCCTCGGCGTAGACGCGGGCCTCGACCGCGTGGCCGGCGAGCCGAACGTCGTCCTGGGTGAACGGCAGCCGCTCCCCCGCCGCCACCCGCAGCTGCAGCTCCACCAGGTCGAGTCCGGTCACCAGCTCGGTGACGGGGTGCTCCACCTGCAGCCGGGTGTTCATCTCCATGAAGTGGTAGGCGCCGGTGGACCCGTCGACGATGAACTCCACCGTGCCCGCGCCCACGTAGCCGACCGCGCGGGCGGCCTCCACCGCCGCCGCGCCCATGGCGGCGCGCGCCCCCGCGGTCAGGAACGGCGAGGGCGCCTCTTCGACGATCTTCTGGTGGCGGCGCTGCAGGCTGCACTCGCGCTCGCCCAGGTGCACCACGGTGCCGTGGGTGTCGGCGAGGACCTGGATCTCGATGTGGCGGGGGCGCTCGACGTACCGCTCGATCAGCAGCGTGCCGTCGCCGAACGCGGCCCGCGCCGTACGCCGGGCCGACTCCAGGGCGTCGGGCAGCTCGGCGGCCGACCGTACGAGGACCATGCCCTTGCCTCCGCCGCCGGCGGACGGCTTGATCAGTGCGGGGAAGTCGCGCCACTCCTCCAGGGCGTCGGCGGCGCCGGGCACCACGGGGACGCCGGCGGCCGACACCGTGGCCTTGGCGCGGATCTTGTCACCCATCGCGTCGATGGCCACGGCCGGCGGCCCGACGAACACCAGCCCGGCCTCGGCGCAGCGCCGCGCGAACGCGCCGTTCTCGGCGAGGAACCCGTAGCCGGGGTGGACGGCCCGCGCGCCCGTGGCCTGGGCCGCCGCCACGACGGCCTCGATGTCGAGGTAGCCGGGGATCTCGACGGCGAGGTCGGCGTCCCGGACATGACGGGCCCCTGCGTCGGACGGCGTGTGCACGGCCACGGACGTGACGCCGAGCGCGCGGAGAGTGCGGGCGATCCGTACGGCGATCTCGCCCCTGTTGGCGATGAGGACACGGTCGAACAACATGCGTCACATCCGGAAGACGCCGTAGCCGGCGGGCTCGAGCGGGGCGTTGGCCGCCGCGGACAGCGCCAGGCCGAGGACGGTGCGGGTGTCGAGCGGGTCGATCACGCCGTCGTCCCACAGCCTGGCCGTGGAGTAGTACGGGTTGCCCTGGTGCTCGTACTGGGCCCTGATCGCGTCGGCGTCGGCGGCGCCGACGGTGGTGAGGACGTTGGCGGCCTGCTCGCCGCCCATGACGGAGATGCGGGCGTTCGGCCACATCCACAGGAACCGGGGGGAGTACGCCCGTCCGGCCATGGCGTAGTTGCCCGCCCCGAACGAGCCGCCGACCACCACGGTGAACTTGGGCACCCGGGCGCACGACACGGCCGTCACCATCTTGGCGCCGTGCTTGGCGATGCCGCCCGCCTCGTACGCCTTGCCGACCATGAAGCCGCTGATGTTCTGCAGGAAGACCAGGGGGATACGGCGCTGGTCGCACAGCTCGATGAAGTGGGCGCCCTTCAACGCCGACTCGCTGAACAGGATGCCGTTGTTGGCCAGGATGCCGACCGGGTGGCCGTGGATGTGGGCGAACCCGGTGACGAGCGTCGAGCCGTACTCGGCCTTGAACTCGAGGAAACGCGAGCCGTCGACGATCCTGGCGATCACTTCGTGCACGTCGTACGGCTGACGGGTGTCGGCGGGGATGACGCCGTACAACTCGCGGGGGTCATGGCGGGGCGGCTCGGGCGCGACCGTCTCCCAGGGGCGGGGGGCGCGCGGCGCGAGCGTGGAGACGATGTCGCGGACGATGGCCAGGGCGTGGGCGTCGTCCTCGGCGAGGTGGTCGGTGACGCCGCTGACACGGGCGTGCAGGTCGCCGCCGCCCAGCTCCTCGGCGGTGACCTCTTCGCCGGTGGCCGCCTTCACCAGCGGCGGGCCACCGAGGAAGATCGTGCCCTGGCCGCGCACGATGACGGCCTCGTCGCTCATCGCGGGCACGTACGCGCCACCGGCGGTGCACGAGCCGAGCACGGCGGCGATCTGCGGGATGCCGCGCGCCGACATCGTGGCCTGGTTGTAGAAGATGCGGCCGAAGTGCTCGCGGTCGGGGAAGACCTCGTCCTGTTTCGGCAGGAACGCTCCACCGGAGTCGACGAGGTAGACGCACGGCAGATGGTTGTGCAGGGCCACCTCCTGCGCGCGCAGATGCTTCTTGACGGTGACCGGGTAGTACGTGCCGCCCTTGACGGTGGCGTCGTTGGCCACGACCACGCACTCGCGGCCGGAGACGCGGCCGACGCCGGTGATGATGCCGGCGGCGGGCGCCTGGTCGTCGTAGAGGCCGTTCGCGGCCAGCGGCGACAGCTCCAGGAAGCGGGAGCCCGGGTCGAGCAGGCCGTCCACGCGGTCGCGGGGCAGCAGCTTGCCGCGCTCGACGTGGCGCCGCCGCGACCGCTCTGGGCCGCCGAGCGCGGCCGCCGCGAGGCGTTCGAGCAGCTCGGCGGCGAGCCGCTCGTTGAGCTCGGCGTTGCGTTTGTACGCCTCGCCGCCCGGGTCCACCGCCGATTTCAGCACCGGCCAGTCGCCGCTCATGAGTCCCCTCTCATGGCACGGATGTTAGTCATCGTTAACGTGCACCGTCTAGTATGTGAGACGTGACCACCGCCTCCGCCTCACCTACCCGCAATCGGCGCAACAGGCGCGCGGAGATCCTGGAGGCGGCCGCCCGGCTGTTCGCGGCACGGGGCTTCCACGGCGTGCCGATCGAGGACATCGGCGCCGCGGTCGGCGTCTCGGGCCCGGCCCTCTACCGCCACTTCAGCGGCAAGGACGCCCTGCTGTCGGAGATGCTGCTCGACGTCAGCTCGCGGCTGCGGGAGTCGGCGGTCACGGTCGTCACCACCTCACCGGGGCCGGCGGAGTCGCTCGACGCGCTGCTGGCCGCGCACATCACGTTCGCGCTGGAGCAGCCGGCGCTGATCACCGTGCACGACCGGGAGCTGGGCAACGTGCCGGAGCGGGAGCGGTGGCAGATCAGGCGGCTGCAGCGCCTCTACGTCGAGGAGTGGGTGACCGTGCTGGCCGAGCTGCACCCGTCGTGCCCGGCGGCGCGGCTGCGCGCGGCCACGCACGCGGTGTTCGGCCTGCTCAACTCGACCCCGCACAGCGCCGGCGAGCTTCCGGCCCGGCGCATGCGCCCGCTCCTGCACACCATGGCCCGCGCCGCGCTCACCGCCGCTGTTAAGGATCATTAACTTTCGGACTGCACCGCGCGCGAAGCGGCGTCATGCCATCTCAGCAGTTCGCCTTTATGACATCTGCTATCTGTCCGAACTTTTCAGTGTATCGGCCGCTCCAGTCGCCCACTTGTATAGGTCGCATTTCACTTGAATCGCTGTCCATGAAACACCCAATAGCCTGGGCCTGGAACGACCCGATTTGATCGCGTAGACGTTCAGGAACCAGGCCCTCCGCGTCTCGCCCTGGCGTCCATTTCCACATCTCTCCACCGAATCCTCGCTCAGGCCACAAACAAATCGATCCAGTGGTGCATGTCGGATGTTGGGTGCTAGCGACGGCGGAGGTTCCCATGTAGGTGAATACTGTCATCAGGCCCACGCCGACAACACCAACGGCGCACAGTGCAACATACTTACCCCCGGTTGACACAATAGCGCCCGACTCAGCACGACCAGAACTAGCACTTGTCAAGCAAAGCGCAGCACTGGTTGCAATTGCCGACCAACCGAGGGCGGGAAGGCACCACCACCAACTAAGAACGTTCTCATTCAAAATCTGATTACTCGCCACCGCGACCAGCACTGTGGTCATGACCAATACGACCACCAGTACAAATCGCTGCCATGCCTTGAGATACACGGTCACACCCTCATGTTGCATCTCCCCTCGAGATCAGGAAAGACGGAATATTCAAAGAGCTACAGCGATCGGAACTCTGTCTTTTGATGCGCGCCAAGTTGATATGCACTTTTTTCCGGACATGACGAGGGCCCGGGCGGTTGTCCGTCCGGGCCCTCGGGCCGCGATTCAGCGTCTGACGCGCACGTAGTCCGTGCGGCTGTCGTCGCCGTGGGTGCGCGGGTCGCCGCCGAAGGCGAACTTCCAGTGCCCCGAGTTCCAGGCCCTGATCGTCGTGGCGAGCCTGCCGCCGCCGTTCGACCAGGTGGACTTCACGTACTGCCACTTCCCGGCGCCCTCCGGCTTGAACAGCAGCGCCACCTTGGCGCGGTGGCCCCGCCACGAGCCGTCGTCGCCGGCCTGCAGCAGGCCCGTGACGGTCAGCGTCCGGCCGCGCTTGACCGGCTCCGGACGGGCGTCGAACGCGATCAGCCGCGCCTCCGCCCTCGCCGGGTCGACCCGCACCCGGTCGGCGGCGCTGACCGAGCCGTCGACGCCGTGCCCGCCCCGGTACTCGGCGCGCCACCAGCCGGAGGCGCGGGCCGTCGCCGAGGCGCGGAAGCGGCCGTCGCGGCCGGTCGTGACGCTGGTGACGTGCTGCCAGCGGGACGACCCGTCGGCCTTGAACGCGATGGCCACGCGCCGGCCGGGAGCGCCGCCGCGCCGCTCGACGGTCAGTGCGCCGGTGAAGGTGAGCCGGTCGCCCTGCTCCACCCGCTCCGGACGGGCGCCGAACCGGGAGATCCGGCTGTCCAGCTCACGGCGGACGTCCACCCGGTCGGCGTCGGCGACGGAGCCCCTGGCGGTGGCGGTGGCCGCGAACTCGGCGCGCCACCAGCCGGTGGCGCCGGCCCGCACGCGGGTGCCGAACCAGCCGCCGCGGCCGGTCGTCACCTTGGCGACCTCGCGGTAGGCGTCGCTCCCGCGCTCGCGGAAGGTGATGGACACGCTCTGGCCGGCGTATCCCCTGCGGTCGGCCACCAGCACGCCCGACACCCTGACGGTGTCGCCCCGGCCGACGACGTCGGGGCCGGCGTCGAAGTCGCGGATCGCGGTGGTGAGCGCCCGTGCCACCTGGAACGAGCCGCTCGTGGAGACCTCACCGTCGCCCTGGGCGGTGGCGGAGACGGCGTGCCCGCCGGCTGCGCCGGGCCCGAAGGACTTGGTGCCCGTCCACTTCAGGCCGCCGCCGTCCGGCGCGGACGTGACCGCGACCGGCGCGCCGTCGACCTTGAGCGCCGCCGCGGTGGCGTTCGTCGTGGTGAACGTGAACGTGACCGCCACGTCGGCGTCGAAGACGACGATCGGCGAGGCAGGGCTGACGCTCACCTGGCTGATGGTGGGAGCGGGGGCCGCCGTCGCGGGGACCGGCGACAGGGCGAGTGTCCCGGCGCCGAGGACGAGGGCGAGGGCGGCCACACGGATGCGTTGTAACATGCGGGTTCCTTTCTTGGAGACCCCAGTGGTTCAACGCGGCATTGAGGGTGCCACGTGTGTCCTCAGTAGACGTGCGCGCGCAAGAGAAGGTTGTGAACTCTGACAAACGGTTATAGGTCACCTTCAAAGGGACCGGTCTGCAACATCTCCCCCGCGTCCGGCAGACGCCGGGCTGGATCAAGGACATAATCGTGGACGTGGCGCGCGACACTGTTGAGACTCATTTCACCGAGGCGGTTGCGACGCTGGAGGCGGGCCCTCCGCGAGATCCGGGTGCGCCGGTCCGTGAGGGCTCCTCGCTGACCGGCGAGCAGTGCAGGACACTGTTCCGGCGTCAGCTCGACAGCCGCCTCCTCGACATCGCGGCCCGCTGGCTGCGTGAGCAGGAGGAGGGCTTCTACACGATCGGCTCGGCCGGTCACGAGGGCAACGCGGCCGTGGCCGCCGCCCTGCGGCCCACCGATCCCGCCCTGCTCCACTACCGCTCGGGCGCGTTCTACCTGACCCGCTCCGAGCTGGCCGGCCGGCTGTCCGAGCAGGGCATCCGCGATGTTCTGCTGGGGCTCTCCGCCGCGGCCGACGACCCGATCGCGGGCGGCCGGCACAAGGTGTTCGGCCATCCCGACCTGGCCGTCATCCCGCAGACCTCCACGATCGCCAGCCACCTGCCCAGGGCGGTGGGCGTGGCGTTCGCCATCGAGCGGGCGCGGGCCCTCGGCGTGCCCTCGAAGTGGCCGCAGGACGCGATCGCGGTGTGCAGCTTCGGCGACGCCTCGATCAACCACGCCAGCGCCCTGTCCGGCCTCAACACCGCCGCCTACGCCACCTACCAGGGGCAGTCGCTGCCGATGTTGTTCGTGTGCGAGGACAACGGCATCGGTATCAGCGTCCGCACGCCGAAGGGGTGGGTCGAGGCGACCGCGCGGCGTCCCGGCATCGAATACTTCGCCGCCGACGGCTGCGACCTGGCGGCCGCGTACGACGCGGCCGTGCGCGCCGCCGAGCACGTGCGCGAGCACCGCGCGCCGGCGTTCCTGCACCTGTCCACCGTGCGGCTCATGGGGCACGCCGGGTCGGACGTCGAGCTGGCCTACCGCACGCAGCGCGAGATCCGCGCCGACCTCGAACGCGACCCTCTGGTGCGGACGGCGGCCATGCTCGTCGAGGCCGGCCTGGAGACGCCCGAGGGGCTGCTCAAGATGTACGAGAGCGCCCGCGAGCACATCCTGCGGGTGGCCAAGGAGACCTCGCGCCGCCCCCGGCTGGGCTCGGCCAAGGAGGTCATGGCGCCGATCGCGCCGCGCAGCCCTGAGCTGATCGCCAAGATCAGCCCGACGGCTGCCGCCGTCCAGGTCAGGGAGCGGGCGTTCGCCGGCGCGCTGCCCGAGGACGACAAGCCGCTGACCCTCTCGCTCGCCATCAACCGCACCCTCGCCGACGCGCTCGCCGTCTACCCGGAGATGACCGTCTTCGGCGAGGACGTCGGCAAGAAGGGCGGCGTGTACGGCGTCACCCGGGGGCTGCAGAAGCGGTTCGGGCCCGGGCGGGTGTTCGACACGCTGCTCGACGAGCAGGCCATCCTCGGTCTCGCGCTCGGCGCCGGGGTGTCGGGGATGCTGCCGGTGCCCGAGATCCAGTACCTCGCCTATTTGCACAACGCGCTCGACCAGATCCGCGGCGAGGCGGCCACGCTGTCGTTCTTCTCGCAGGGCGCCTTCACCAACCCGATGGTCGTACGCGTGGCCGGCTACGCCTACCAGAAGGGGTTCGGCGGCCACTTCCACAACGACAACGCGGTGGGCGCGCTGCGCGACATCCCGGGGCTGGTCATCGCCTCGCCGTCGCGTCCCGACGACGCCGCGTCCATGCTGCGCACCTGCCTGGCGGCGGCCCGTACGTCGGGGTCGGTGTGCGTGTTCCTGGAGCCGATCGCGCTCTACAACACGCGCGACCTGTTCGAGGACGGCGACGGCGGGTGGCTGGCCCCGTACGCGCCGCCCGCGCGCTGGCCGGAGACCCACGTGCCGATCGGGCGGGCGCGTGCGTACGGTGACGGGCGTGACCTGACGATCGTGACGTTCGGCAACGGGGTACGGATGAGCCTGCGGGCCGCGGTGCGGCTGACCCAGGAGGGGTACGGCTGTCGCGTGCTCGACCTGCGCTGGCTGGCGCCGCTGCCGATCGACGACCTGGTGCGGGCGGCCGAGCTGACCGGCAACGTGCTCATCGCCGACGAGACCCGCCACACCGGCGGCGTCTCGGAGGGCGTCGTGACGGAGCTGCTCGACGCCGGGTTCACCGGGAAGATCGCGCGGGTGAGCTCCGCCGACAGCTTCGTCCCGCTCGGCGCGGCGGCCCAGCACGTGCTGCTGTCGGAAGCGGAGATCGAGCAGGCGGCCCGCAAGCTCCTCGGCTGAGCGGCCCCCGCCCCGCGGCGCGGGTCACCGGCGGGTGGGGCGGGCCTTCGCGCCTCTGATGCAGGCCGGTTGCGACCAGGCGACCGTCGAGTCCTCCGCGATGCGCAGCGGCACGCCCACCAGGAAGCAGTAGCCGGTGCCCGGGTCGAGGCCGGCCAGACGGGTCGACGTGGCGCCCTGGTCGAGAGCGGTGACGGGTTGCTCGCCCTCCTCCACCGGCGATCGCTGCACGACCACGGGGTAGTCGCGGGCCCGTGCGGGCAGCACCCACGCCAGCTCGACCAGCGCGCCCCGGTCCGCCGTCACCTTGACGCGGCGGGGGGCGAGGGCGGCCACGTCCCGCTCGTCGATGGGGGCGGGGCTTTCCGCGCCCGGCTGCTGAGGGCGCGCGGTGTCCGCCGTGGTCGTCCGGGGCGTGGCCGGCTGCTGGAGCGACAGGTGCACGGCCAGGACCGTCCCGCCGACCGCCACGACCGCGACCGCCCCGCCGACCAGCAGACTCCGCCGTGTCCTGGACGCCTCCGCGGGTGCCTGGTGGGGTACGCCGAGCGCCGGCTCGGGACGAGAGCCTGCCGCCCCGGGTCCGGTGGGAGCCAGGCGGCCGGGAACCGCCGGACCTGTCGGAGCCCGGCCGGCGGGGCTGGTAGGGGCCGGACCGGTGGGAGACCCGCTCGGGCCGGTGTGGGCGCCGCTGACCGGGGTGGTGGGGCCCGGGTGGGTGGGGTCGAGGCCGGTCGGCGCCGGGGTGGTGGGGCCGGTTCCGGCCGGCGGGCCGGAGGTGGCGTGGCGGCGGGGGGCGGTGGACATCGACGGGCCCGGGCCTGGGTCCTCTCCCAGCAGGTCCGTCATGGGCAGCCCGAGCTCGGCCTGCACCTCCCGCAGCCGGCGGGCGAACGCGCGCGCCGACGCGTACCGCTGCCCGGGCTCTTTGGCCATCGCGCGCAGGATCGCCTCGAACAGCCCGGGCGGCGCGTCGGGGCGGTTGAGCGGCGGCGGATCGACGCTGAGCACCCGGTACATCAGCGGCGCGATCGACGGGTCCGACGGGTTGTGGAAGGCGGGCCGCCCGGCCAGCAGGTGGTAGAGGGTCGAGCCGAGCGAGTAGACGTCGGTCGAGGCCGAGTGCGGCTGCCCGGTGAGCACCTCGGGCGCCGCGTGCAGCGGGGTGAACGCGTGCGAGGTGGCCGACACCTCCGCCGAGTCGACGACCCGGGCCACGCCGAAGTCGGCGATCGCCGGCTCGCCGTACCGGGAGATGAGGATGTTCTGGGGTTTGATGTCGCCGTGCAGGACGCCCGCCTCGTGGACGGCGGCCAGCGCGCCGGCCAGCTTCACGCCCGCGCGCAGCACGTCGGGCACCGGCAGCGGCCCCTCGTTGCCGACCTTGTCGCGCAGCGAGCCGTTCTCGAAGAAGTCCATCGCGATGTACGGCTTGCCGGAGCGTGTCACGCCGGTGTCGAAGACGGTCACGACGTTCGGATGGCCGGTCAGGCGGCCGGTGAGCTGCAGCTCGCGCTGGAACCTGCGCATCGTGCGCTGGTCGACACGGTCGACGGAGAGCACCTTGAGCGCCACCACCCGGTCGAGACGCTCCTGGTAGGCGCGGTACACGACGGCGAACCCGCCCCGGCCCGCCTGATCGAGTACCCGGTAGCCGGGCGCGTCCTCGACTGGCAGCACGTCACTCCCCCTGATAGCGCTCGCGGGCGAGTTTAGTGTGAAATTTCGATACTAGAGGGGGTTCATCAGGTACGCGCCGAAGACCGCGGACGCCGCCGACACCAGCAGGAAGAAGAACACGTAGAAGCCGCCCGGCAGGAGCGTCAGCCGGGCCAGCTGGTCGGCGTCGGAGTCGCGGGCCTGCCGCCGGCGCCGCTTGCGCTGCAGCTCGATGATCGGCCGGATGCCGCCGAAGAGCAGGAACCACACGGCCACCAGGGCGACGACCTGCTGCGCCTCGGCCGGCGCGTACATGATCAGGGCGTACACCGCGCCGCCGGTGACCAGCAGGATGAGCGCGCCGTACAGGTTGCGGATCAGCAGCAGCATGCAGACCAGGAACAGCAGCACGCTCCAGATCAGCAGCGTGATGCGCCCCTGCTCGGTCAGCCAGGCGGCGGCCAGGCCCAGCAGCGACGGGGCGAGGTAGCCGGCCAGCGCCGTCAGCACCATGCCGGGGCCGGTGGGCCTGCCCCTGGTCAGCGTCACACCGGAGGTGTCGGAGTGGAGCCGGATGCCTTCGAGCTTGCGCCGGGTGACCAGCGCCATCAGCGCGTGGCCGCCCTCGTGGGCGATCGTGATCAGCCCTCGGGAGATCTGCCAGGGCATGCGGAAACCGACGAGCGCGAGTGCGGCCAGCGCCGAGACCGCGACGACCCAGGGGTCGGGGTCGGGCTGGACATCGATCAAATGGGCCCAGAGCTTGTCCATCGAGGAGAAACCCTAACCGCTCAGCCTCCTCCCCGGCTCCTGGACGACTGCGCATTTATCCGCATTCCGGGGGGAGCACGCCGTTCGGCGGGAGCACGGTCGGTAGGGTCTGCACCGTGGTCACGGAACGGGATTCTGACGCGCGCGTGCCGGACTGGTGGCGGGGGCTGGGACTCCCCGGCCTGATCGACCTGCACGTGCACTTCCTGCCCGAACGGATGGAACGCCGCGTGTGGCACCACTTCCACCACGGCGGCCCGCTCATGGGCGAGGGCTGGCCGATCGCGTACGAGTGGCCGGTCGAGCGGCGGGTGGAGCGGCTGCGCGAGCTGGGCGTGCGATCCTTCCCCGCCCTGGCCTACGCCCACAGACCCGGAATGGCGGCCGACCTCAACGCATGGACGCTCGGCTTCGCCCGCCGTACGCCCGGCTGCCTGCCGTCGGCGACCTTCTATCCCGAGCCGGGAGTCGCGAAGTACGTCAGGGCGGCGCTGGACGACGGCGCCCGGATCTTCAAGGTGCACCTGCAGGTGGGCGGGTTCGACCCGCGCGTCCCCGAGCTGGACGAGGTGTGGGGGCCGCTGGCCGAGGCGGGGGTGCCGGTGGTCGTGCACGCCAGCTCGATCCCCGTGCCGGGCGGCTACGTCGGCGAGGAGCCGATCAGCGAGGTGCTGCGCCGGCATCCACGGCTGCGGGTGGTGATCGCGCACATGGGCATGCCGGAGTACGAACCGTTCTTCGAGCTGGCCGCCCGCTACGAGCGGGTCGCGCTGGACACCACGATGGCGTTCACCGACTTCTCCGAGCGCGGCATGCCGTTTCCCGAACGACTGCGGCCCGCGCTGCTTGACCTCGGCTTGGCGGGGAAGGTGGTGCTCGGCAGCGACTTTCCGACCATCCCTTACCCGTATGCCCATCAGCTCGACGCACTGGCCCGGCTCGACCTCGGCGACGACTGGTTGCGGGCCGTCTGCTGGAGCAATGGCATGGCCATGATCTGATATGACAGTGAACGATCGGCACGTAGCACTCATCAGCGCTTTCTTCGACGCTCTGGGCCGCGCGGACCTGGCGGCCATGGAGCGCTGCTACCACCCCGAGGTCAGTTTCGGCGATCCCATCTTCCAGGAGGTCGAGGGGCGCGACCGGGTGATGAGGATGTGGCGGATCCAGCTCGGCGTACGCAACGGGCTGACGTCCTCCTACCGCGACGTGCGCGCCGACGACTTCTCCGGCACCGCGCACTGGACGGCCCGTTACACCTTCTCCAGCACCGGGCGCGAGGTGGTCAACGAGATCGACGCGCTGTTCAGGTTCGAGGACGACCTGATCGTCCGCCACCACAACGAGTTCGACTTCAAGCGATGGTCGAAGATGGCACTGGGCCGGCCGCACGGGCTGGTGCTCGGGTGGACGCCGATGTGGCGCAGGACGATCAGAGAACGCGCGGCGCGGCAGCTCGACGACCGGCAATCGTCCTAGTCGTCCTTATCGTCCTCATCGGGAGGGAGACCATGGCCAGGGTCAGAGGGTTCAGGCGCAGCGGCGAGGCACGCGAAGAGGCGCCCGAGCACTCGATGGACCCGCGCGCCACGGAGGAGGCTCCCTACCGCCCGACGGTGATCGACAACGCGATCTACCGCGACGGCGAACGGGTCGACAACCCCGGCTCGCTCGCCGACGCCTTCGAACGCCTCAAGCAGATGCCCGACAGCATGGCCTGGATCGGGCTCTACCGGCCCAAGGAATGGGAGCTGGTCAAGCTCGGCGAGGAGTTCCAGCTGCACGAGCTGGCGCTGGAGGACGCGATCGTCGGCTCCCAGCGGCCCAAGGCCGACCGCTACGGCGACACGCTGTTCGTGGTGCTGCGCGCCGCCCGCTACCTCGACGAGGTGGAGGAGGTCGCGTTCGGCGAGGTGCACGTCTTCGTCGGCCCCAACTTCGTGATCACCGTACGCCACGCCGAGGCGCCCGACCTGCAGGGCGTGCGCAGGCGCATGGAGTCGGACCCGGAGCTGCTGCGGCAGGGCCCGCAGGCCGTCCTGTACGCCATCCTCGACGCCGTGGTCGACGGGTACGCGCCGGTGATCGCCGGGCTGCAGAAGGACATCGAGGAGATCGAGGTCCAGGTCTTCGGCGGTGACCCGTCGGTGTCGCGGCGCGTCTACGAGCTGTCGGGCGAGGTGATCGAGTTCCAGCGGGCGACCTCGCCGCTCGTGGGCATGGTCCACGGCTTCATCGCGGGGGCGCCGAAATACGGCCTCAACGACGAGCTGCAGCGCTACCTGCGCGACGTGGCCGACCACGCGATCACCGTGACGGAGCGGATCTCGTCGTTCCGCCAGATGTTGCAGAACATCCTGGTGGTCAACTCGACGCTGGTGACGCAGGCCCAGAACGAGGAGATGGCCCGGATGACCGAGGCCAGCATCCGGCAGGGTGAGGAGGTCAAGAAGATCTCCGCCTGGGCGGCGATCCTGTTCGCCCCCACGCTGGTCGGCACCATCTACGGGATGAACTTCGACTTCATGCCGGAGACGCACTGGGTGTTCGGCTATCCGTTCGCGCTGATGCTGATGGGCGCCGTCTGCCTGGTGCTCTACACGGTCTTCAAACGCCGCGACTGGCTCTGACCCTGCTCACCACGACGCTGTGATGATCAGGCCGATCAGCAGCGTGAGGACGACGACCGCCTGCCAAGCGGGCGCGGGGCGGGGGCTCAGCCGTCCTCCCCGAGGCGGGCCTCCAGGACGCCGAGGCGCTCGGAGAAAGGGGCGATCTCGCGGCGGACGGCGGCGGTCACCAGCTCGGTGAGCGCCTCTGGCGCGGCCTGCGGGGTCTGGGCGCGGAGGTGGACGTAGCCGGCCAGGGCCGCGGACACGGCGCGCCGGGTGAGGCGCAGGTCGGCGCCGAGGGAGCGCAGCACCTCGCCGGCCGTGCCGTCGGGCTCGGCGATGAGGCCGAGGAGCAGGTGCTCGCAGCCCACGTAGTTGTGGCCCAGCGAGGTGGCCTCGGTGACCGAGAGCTCGAGCGCGGCGGCGGCGTGCGGGCCGAACCGTTCGGGCACGCCCGTGCCTGCCTCGGCGGGACGGTGCCGGTCGAGCGCGGCACGCATCTGGCTCTCGGAGATCTCCATGGTGGCCAGCACGCGCAGCGCGAGGTTGGTGCCCTCGCTCAGCATCCCGCCGAGGAGGTGCTCGGTGCCGACCGCGGCGGCGCCTTCCGCGCGGGCCTGCTCGGTGGCGAGCCTGAGCACCGTACGGGTCCTGGCGGTCATGTGGGTCAGGGCGCCGGTCGGCTGCTCCAGGTCGAGCTCGGTCAGAACGGTCTCCCTGATCGCGGTCACCCGGCGCACGGCCTGCTCCAGCGCACGCTGGCAGACCGCCGACACGGGCACCCCCGAGCTCTTCACGGCCTCGGCCAGGTCGTCCGGCAGGTACACGTTGATCTTTGGCATAACCCCACTGTAACCCCATGGGGTTATCCCCGCAACGCGCAGCCGGAAGTCGCTTCCGGCGTGGGTCTCGGCGGCCGGCGGGGCGAGAGCCGGCAGGAGGCGGCGCGGCGCCGCATGGCGAGGCGGAAGCCGGTGGGCCGGCTTCCGCCTGTGGAGTGCGCGGGAACGGGTTACCGGCGGAATCGGGACTGGTTCAACCCGAACATCTCGGCCAGCCCGAGGAGCAGGACGATCACGCCGGTCACGACGTTGCTCCAGATCGTGGCCGTGGTGGCGACGTCGCCACTGACGACCCAGGGAGCGATGATCGTCCATACGCCGATCAGCGGGGCGATCCAGACGATGCCGTGCGTCCGGCCGTAGGCGGACGCGAACCCGAGTGCCAGCGTCGCCAAGGCGACTCCGGCGATCAGGTTGGTCACGGTCAAGGTCGTGAATCCGTCGAACCCGACGATCCACGGGGACATCGCGAGGTAGAGCCCGGCCAGGAACGTGAGCCCGGCGACCGCCCTGGCGGTCGGCGCCTCCGCGGCGAGCTCGTATTTCGCCCGTAGTTCCGCGATGTCGGGGTGCATTCTCATGGTCTCGCCAGCCATGTCTTCCACCACCTTCGAGCATGCAGCGGCATGCGTACGTGAGGTTGTGCGAACGACGGCCACGGACGCGGCGCGTGACGGCGCGGGCCCGTGCCGACTCCGTCCAGGCCGCCCGATTTGTACCTCTTAGTGTGATATTATCACGTTAGGAGAGGTTATGAGTTATGGGGCGACAGGCCGAACGACTCACTGAGCGGGACTACGCGAACCTGCTGTCCTTTCGTGCCGGGCTCCGCCGGTTCCTGAGGTGGAGCGAGCAGCAGGCGGCCCGCGTCGGCCTCACGGCGACCCAGCACCAACTGTTGCTGGCGATCCGCGGGCATGCCGACTCGCGCGGGCCCACCATCGGGGAGGTCGCCGACTATCTGTGCACCCGCCATCACAGCGCCGTACAACTGGCCGACCGTGTGGAGCGGCTCGGTCTCATCTGCCGCACCCGCGAAGAGAGCGGGGATCGCCGTGAGGTACGCCTCGCGCTGACCCGGGCGGGCCTGGCGAAGCTGGCCCTGCTCAGCGCCGCCCACCTGGAAGAGCTCCGGCGGCTGGCTCCACTGATCGACACGCTGGTGCACCCGGCGCCCGCCGCTCGTCCGGCCGGCTCACGGTGATGAGTGAACCGGGCGTCACGACGATCACGTCCCGGAACCGTGACGGGTGTGCGGGATGACCGTCGTCAGGACGCCGGGGGCCTCCGGGGACAGGACGGTGACGGACTCGGCGGTGCGGAGGTAACCCGTCGAGATCAGGGCGGGCCGTACCGCCTGGCCCTCGCCCGGGAACTGCAGCAGGGTGACGCGGAAGCCCGTGTCGTCGCCCAGCACCACCGCCCCGTCGCCACGCGAGAGGACCTTGAGGCCCGGGTCGAAGTGCCACAGGCTGCGCAGGGTCCCCGAGGCCACGCGGTCGTGCACGGCCATCATGCCGGACCCGTGGGTGACGAACACGCGGCGGGTCCTGCGCACCCCGTACGCGTCGTCGGCCAGCTCGAACGACTGGTGACCAGGGCCGACGCGCGCGTCGAGCAGGCGGGTGGCGGTGCCGGGGCGGAAGGTCGCACCGGTCGGGACGGGGATGTTGTGAGCCTCGGGTGAGCGGGTCCAGTCGGCGTAGCCGGTGCGCTCGTAGGAGTGGAACCCGGCCTCCACCAGGATCGGGCGGCCGCCGGCGAAGTAGGTGACGCCCAGGTGGTCCTCGTGCCCGTGCAGGCGCCGCCCCGGCCCGAACCTGATCGAGTAGTACGCGGACTCCGGATCGTCCCACGCACTCCTGCCGAAGACGTATCCGCCGTCGAAGACCCGCACCGCCGGCCCTTCGTGCGGGAACCCGTCCGCGCGGGCGTCGGCGGGGCTGTCGCCGATGGGGACGAGGCGGCCGTCGGGCTGGGTCGCGTGCGCGACGTACGCCTCCAGCGCCCGCCGCCTGGCCACCAGCCGCTCGGGGACCTCGGCCCCGCTCTCGCGGATCGCGCGCAGGGCGACGCCGAGGCGGCGGTGCACGTACAGGCCGTAGCGGGGGGCCTGCTCGTGCAGGGCGCCCTGCGCGTCTACGGCCAGCTCGGCCGAGGCCGTCATCCTGCGTACGGCCAGGTCGCGCCAGCGGCCCCGGCCGAGGCGGCAGGCGACGACGAGAAGAGCGATGTCCTGGTCGAGGCCGTGGTTGTGGCCCTGGCGGTAGAGGCCGGGATCGGCCAGGAGCTCACCGTGCTCGGCCAGGCTGTCCCACAGCCGCGGGGTGTGCACGTGCTCGCTGAGGCACACCAGGACAGGGGCGCGCAACGCGATCGCGTGCTCGGCCCACGCCCACGGGCTGACGCCGGCGCCGCCCCGCGGGTTCGCCCGCATCCA
Organism: Nonomuraea terrae; assembly: GCF_044465245.1. Classification (NCBI taxonomy): domain Bacteria; kingdom Bacillati; phylum Actinomycetota; class Actinomycetes; order Streptosporangiales; family Streptosporangiaceae; genus Nonomuraea; species Nonomuraea terrae. The sequence goes on from NZ_JBITLL010000005.1 coordinate 448,651, forward strand.
GTGGTCGGCCACCGCGGCGGCCCGGTCGAGACAAGAGCGCTCGCCGGAACGCTCGTACTCGGCGACCAGGCGGCCCAGCCAGCGCAGCGTGTGCAGGTTCAGCGCCCACGAGCGGTTGCCGTGCGGGTTCGCGGTCCAGTCGATCTCCGTGCCGAGCTGGACCGGCGGCCGGCCGGCGAGCGTCACCAGGCCGCGCATCACCTCCTCCACCTTGGCCCAGGGGAACTGGTCGCTCAGGCAGATGGCCCTGCCTGACGTCGTACGGGCACGCCAGAACACGTCATGGCTCCTGTTTCAGGGCGCGCGGGACCCACGCGCGGCGCGTCGGGAAGATCAGCGAAGGTCGGGACCCTGGTCGGTCCAGCCGGCGGCGAGAACGATCTCGGAGCGCCCGCCGTGACCGCTGTCCGCGCAGGACAGCACCTGCGAGGAGTCCGGGTCGATGATCAGCGTCCGCCGGCCGCCGGAGGGCAGGTCGAAGGCGAACGCCTCCCCGGCGCGCCCGCGCGCGTCCGTGGCGGCGCCCAGGTAGCGGACCTCGGGCAGGTCGGCGAGCGCGCGGTAGGCCGCGGCGCGTACGCCGGGCGCGGACGGCTTGGTCCACAGCAGGCCGCTGAGCGCGTCGGCGAGCAGCCCGTCGGAGCCCGGCGGCAACATCGCGGCCACCCGCTCGCGCAGCGCCGCGGCGTCGGACGGCAGCGCGCTGATCTGCTCGTACGTCAGATCGCGTCCGGCCATGCTGAACGGCGCCCGGCCGGTGACGCGGGTGACCCGGCCCCGCTCGGCGGTCCACGCCTCCCCCTGCCTGGTCACCCACAGCTCGCTCACACCCGCGCCGTCGCGCAGTTTCTTGACGTGCCAGTAGGTGCCGCCCGAGGTGGACGACGCGGCCGAGGAGGCGGCCGTCAGCAGGATGGAGCGGCCGGAGAGAGACTGGTCGCCGACGCCGGTGGTGACGAGCAGGAACGCCGTCAGGGCGGCCGCGACGGCGGGGATCGCCAGCCACGACAGCCGCCTGCGCCGCCGCCTGGCCGTCACCCGCCGCCACACCCTGGCCTGGGCGTGCGGGTCGGGCCGCGGCTCGCCGTACAGGTCGTGGATCAGGTCATCCGTCAACGCGCACCTCCCCGAGCCGCGCGCGCAGCTTCTTCCTGGCCCGGCTCAGCCGGGAGCCGACGGTGCCGTACGGGATGCCGAGCGCGGTGGCGATCTCGTCGTGGCCGAGCCCGGCCAGGGCGACCAGCAGCAGCACGTCGCGGTCGCGCCGGTCGAGCCCGGCCAGGGCGGCGGCGAGCTCCGGCCGCAGGCTCTGGGCGCTGACGCGCACGGCCACCGACTCCTCGTGTCCCGGCGTGTCGGTCTCGGGGCCGCAGCGGCCCAGCGCGCGCAGGGTGCGGGCCTCCAGGCGGCGGTGCTTGCCGATGAGGTTCGTGGCGATGCCGTACAGCCAGGCGCGCACTCCCGCGCGGGACGGGTCGTACTGGGCACGCTTGCGATACGCGGTGAAGAACGTCTCGGCGACGATGTCCTCGGCGATGTCGGGGCCGAGCCGCTGGGCCACGTAGGTGTGGATCTCGCCGAAGTACGTGTCGAACACGGCGGCGAACGCGTCGGCGGTGTCCAGGGCCCCGGGTGCGCGGGCGGTCCACGGCACCGTGGTCGCGAGGGTCTCCCCCGTCATGTGCAGCCTTCCGACGTATCAGTGGTCATCTCTTATCACCCGATACACCGGATCGCTTTCACGCTTTCCGCTGAGAATTCTGGAAAAAGCGGCGTATGTCCGCCATTTCGGCGTCGAGCTGGTCCATGGGGAGGTCGCCGAACGGCGTCACGGTCACCTGGATGCCCTTGCGCGCCCACACGCCCCTGACCACGCCGTCCGCCAGCACGACCGGACGCAGGACGCCGCCGCCGGGGAGGACCCGCTTGGCGTGCTCGGCGGCCAGGATCGGGTCGCGGGTGCGCCAGCCCAGGAGGTATTCGTCGAAGGCGGGCGCGAGGCGTACCGCGGGCTCCTCCTCGGGAGGCGGCGGGACGGCGGCGGTCAGGCGCCAGGCCGTGCGGGCCTCTCCCAGCGGCAGCCCGGACCAGGCGGCGAGGTCCTCGGGGGCGGACGGGTGGTGGGCGCGGCGGTAGCGCACGGCCAGCTCCCTCAGGGCGCGCTCGCGGTCGGGCTCAGCCGCGACGGGCGCGCCGAACCAGTCGGCGGCGTGCACGTACGTGGGCTTGCCCGCGCGGAGCGGGCCCAGCACGGCCAGGCCGTGGCGGGCGGCCAGCGCCACCAGGTGCACGACGCCCTGGCCGCGCGCCCGGCCCGCCAGGCGCTCCTCCAGCTCGGCCTTGGTCAGCGGGCCCTGCCCCTCCAAAGCGCCCGTGATGAGGGCGAGCAGGTCGTCGCCGGTGACGCCCTCCTCGGCGAGGCGGCGCAGGGTGTTCGCCGGGCTGCCGGTCAGGGCCTGGATCCAGGGCAGGTCGTCGGCGTGGACGAAGTGCAGGGTGCCGCGCGGGCCCCACGTCCTGACGATCTCGCGGGCCTGCCAGGCGTCCTCGACCTCGGCCGCGGTCAGGGTGGCCGAACGGGCGCGGAAGGCGAGCAGCGCCGAGGGCACGTCCTGGGCCTGCATCGCGCCGAGCCGCCGGACGATCTCGCCCGCGCCGGCTCCCGGCGGGCGGTGCAGGAGCTGGGCCTCGACGCTTCTGGGTGCGGTCATCGCAGGAGGAGGCGGTCACGGAGGCGGGCGGGGACGGGGGTGCGGGCGCGTACGGCGCGGCGGAGGGCGTCGCTGCGCGCCCAGGCCGCGGTGGCGGCCTCGTCGTCGACGGCGTCAGGGGCGTACCGGACGAAGTTCGAAATTTCGGCCAAAGGCTGAAGGTGGGCGGATATGTCGCCCGGGTGGCGGGCGACCACGTCGGCCGCCGTCAGCGTCTGCTCGCCTCTCAGCCCCAGGTCGTCGCACGCCTGCCGCCACGCCCCCAGCACCCGCTGCCCGGGCGCCCCGGCCCGACGGCGCCGCCGCCGGCGCCACCACGGCAGCACGGCCACCGCGGCCCCGTACGCGACCAGCAGCGCCGCGGCGGCCGCCGCGGCCATCGTCCAGGGTGAGGCCGTGCCCTGCGTTTCGGCAGTGGTCCGCGGCGGCGAGGCCTTCGGCCGCTCGCTCCCGCCGCGCGCGAACTCGCCCTCCAGCTGCTCGCTCTCCTCGATCGCCGAGGAGACGACCTCGTGGTCGTCCTTGGCGCCGCTGCGCCCAGGCGTCGGGTAGAACGGCCGCCAGCCCAGCCCCGCGAATTTGATCTCCGCCCACGCGATCACGTGCCCGGAGCGCACGCGGTAGACCCCGCCGGACTCCTCCCCCGGCCGGAATCCGACGACCACCCGCGACGGCAGCCCGAGCGTCCTGGCCATGAGCGCGAACGTGCTCGCGAACTGCTCCGACGTCCCCCGGTGCGTGGTCCGCAGGAAGAACTCCAGCCCCTTGAGCGAGTGGCCGGGCGGCGCGGTGACGTCGTAGGAGGCGTTGGTGCGCAGGTGGCTCTGCAGGCGGTAGGCCTGCTCGATCGGCGCGTCGGCGCCCTCGGTGGCCTGCTCGGCGAGCCTGCGGAAGAGCCGCTCCTGCGGGCCGTCGGGGAAGTCGGTCAGCGCGGGATCGCGTACGGGGGTGGCGGCCAGCAGGTCCTCCTTCGACGGCTTGGGCACCCGCGAGGTCACCTCGTACGTGAACCCCTCGGCGGGTTCGGTGGCGGCCAGCAGGACGCCGCTGCCGGGGTCCACCCCCAGGCCGCGCACACCGGTCACCCGCTCGGGGCGTTCGGCGGCGGGCAGCCAGGTGCCGGGCAGGCCGTCCAAGGTCACCTTCTGGTGGACGACGTCGGCCGCGCCCTGCCACTCGCCCTCGGGAACCGTGCCGCCGGTGGGGCGGAAGCGGGCGCTCGACGTCCAGCGCACGCCGTCGTAGCGGTCGAGCACGGCCAGCCGCCAGTTGAGCGGCCGGTCGGCCTCGACGGTGAACAGCTCGCGGTCGGGGATCTGCAGCCACGCCGAGACGCGGTCGAGCGGACTGACGCCGTCCACGCGTCCGGGCGGGGGCAGGTCGGCGTCGTCGCGCGGGTTGTACGGCTGGGCGGCGACGGGCAGCAGCGGACCGGCGAGCACGGCCAGCGCCGCCAGCACGGCCGCCGCCGGCACCCCGGCGAGCGACCAGGCCGGGGAGCGGCCGTCCCGCAGCAGCGCGAGAGCCGCGACGACGGTGAACAGCACCCCCGCCACGGCGATGTTCGAGCCCGGGCCGTCGACGCCGAGCACCAGCGCCGCCCCGAACACGACGAGCGCGGGGACGACGGCGGCGATCCTGGTCCCGGTGCGGCTGAGGGTCTCGGCGCCGGCGGTGGCGGCCGCCCAGACCAGCGTGTGGACGAGCACGAGCAACTGGGGCTCGGGCTGGGCGGGAGGGAGCGTGGTGAGCAGGGCCTGCCAGGAGTTCGCCACGTCCACCGGCAGGGTGGGCGCCAGGCCGCCGTAGAGCAGGACGGTCCCGGCGACCCAGACGAGTACGTCCAGCAGGAGCGCGAGCCACAGGGGCCGCCGCCCCGTGAACGCCGCGACCACCGCGGGCCCTGCCGCGGCGGGGACGACGGCGGCCACCAGCTCCGTCCCGGGGAAGACCCGGTGGAAGCCCCAGCCCGCCACCCCGGCCGCGGCGGCCCCCAGCCCCAGCCCCGCGAGCCGTCGCCAGGACACGTTCATCGGGCGCCCCACGCGGCCGGGAGCTCCTCCAGCGACGTCATCCGCACCAGCGTGACGCCCGGCGGGGCGGGCGGCGGAGTGGCTCCGACGTGGACGCAGATGACGCGGTCGAAGCGGCGGCGGGACCCGGCGGCGCGGGCGGTCTCCGAGTGATCGCCGGTGACCAGCACCAGCGTGCCGCCGCCGCGCGCCGTGCGCAGCGCCTCGGCGACGCCGGCCGTGCCCGGGCGGACCAGCGCCAGGCGGTCGAGGATCGTCTCGGCGTCCGCCCTGGCGCCGGTCAGCGGTCCTTCGCCGGTGAGGACGGCCGCCGGGTAGCCGGCCCGGGCGGAGGCGAGCGCGACCGAGGCGGCGGCGTCCACCGCGGGCTCGGTCAGGCCGCGCGTGTCCAGCACCACCGTCGTGGTCGGCAGCGCGGCGTCGACGAACTGACGGACCATGAGCGTTCCCGTGCGGGCGCTGGAGCGCCAGTGGACGTGCCGCAGGTCGTCGCCGACGACGTACTCGCGCAGGGTGTGGAAGGTCACCGTGCCGCTGCGCGCGTGGTCGCCGGCCGGCCCCTCCAGGTGGTGGGCCCGGCCGGAGGGCGGGACGGGCAGGGGGACCGTACGGGGGCGGACGAGCAGAGTGGCGGGCGCGCCGTACGCGCGGACGCGCCGGGCGAGCCCGAACGGGTCGGCCCGTACGAGCACGAGCGGCCCCACGGGGATCTCCCCGCGCACCCCCGTCGGCAGCGGGTACGACACCGTGCGCACCGCGCCCTTCGGCAGTCCGGGCACGTCGATCGTGTGCTCGGCGTCCCCGATCCGGTCCCGGGCGCGCAGCCCCGACAGCCCGCGGCGGCCCCGGTTGGTCACGGTGAGCACGGCCACGGCGGCGTCCCCGCGCGCCACCTTGACCGGCGTGACCTCGCGCCGCACCTCCAGGCGGGGTTTCGGAGCGGTCCAGGCCAGCGCCAGGGCGACCGCGAGCAGGCCGCCCGTGGCGAGCACGACGGGTTCGCGATAGCCGAGGGCGAACCCCGCCGCGTACAGCAGGACGGAACCGGCGAGCGTCCCCCAGCCCAGCGGCGTCAGCATCAGGCCGCCTGGGGCACCGGCGTCCCGGCGATGATCTCGCCGAGCACGGCGGCGGCGGTGATCTCGCGCAACTCCGCCTCGGGGGTGAGGATCAGGCGGTGCGCCAGCACCGGCACGGCCAGCGCCTTGACGTCCTCCGGCACCACGTAGTGGCGACCGGCCGCCGCGGCCTTGACGCGCGCGGCGCGCAGCAGGGCCAGGCTGGCCCGGGGGCTGGCGCCGAGCCGCAGGCGCGGGCTCGTACGGGTGGCGCCGCACAGCGCCACGATGTAGTCGTAGACCGGGTCGGCCACGTGGATGCGCGCGGCGAAGTCGATCATCCCGGACACGTCCGAGGCGCGCGCGACCACCGGCAGCCGTTCGACCTGCGGCCCCGTCGGCATGCCCTTGAGCACCTCGACCTCCGCCGCGTGGTGCGGGTAGCCGACGGAGATCTTCATCAGGAACCGGTCGAGCTGCGCCTCGGGCAGCGGGTACGTGCCGTCCATGTCGACCGGGTTCTGCGTGGCCACCACCAGGAACGGGCGCGGCACCGGGTGCGGCTCGGCGTCCACGGTCACGCGGCGCTCCTCCATGACCTCCAGCAGCGCCGCCTGGGTCTTCGGCGAGGCGCGGTTGATCTCGTCGGCGAGCACGATGTTGGCGAAGACGGGCCCGTGGTGGAACTCGAACTTCTGGTGCGCCTGGTTGAAGATCGACACACCGGTGATGTCGCTGGGCAGCAGGTCGGGGGTGAACTGCACGCGCCGCCACGCGGCGTCCACGCTGGCCGCGAGCGAGCGGGCGAGCGTGGTCTTGCCGGTGCCCGGCACGTCCTCCACGAGCACGTGTCCCTCGGCGAACAGGCAGATCAGGGCCAGTTCGACGGTCTCGCGCTTGCCGCGGATGATCCGCTCGATGTTGCCGGCCAGCAGCTGGAAGCGCTGCGCGAACTGCGCGGCCAGCTGCGCCGGCTGCCCGGCGGCAGGCTGCACGGGCTGGACCTGCTGCCCGTACGGCGGCTCGGCCGGGTAGGTGTACTGGGTCACCTGGCCCCCTTCTCAGTCGGTGCACTCGAACAGCGGCGTGGCGGGGAACCCGCCTCGCGGGGTGGCCATCAGGGTGTCGCTGATGTACGCCACGCCGCCGTTCCACTCGATCCGGTCCCAGACGTCGCTGGTCTCCCCGGACTGCGTCTCGGTCACGGACATGCCCTTGACCTGGCAGATCACGGTCAGGTCGCGGTACTCGCCGCGCGGGATGGCGCCGATCTGGCAGTTGCCTGTCGGGCAGGAGTTGATCTTCGTGTTGGTCTGATCGTTGTGGGCGTTCTTGTACACCTTCCGGGGATAGGCCAGGTCCACCGTGGTCGTGGCCACGTCGGGGCTCTCGCCCGCCGCGTTCTTCGCCTTGAGGGTGAACGTGTGCTTCTGGTCGTTCTCGAGCCCGTCCACGGTGAGCGCGGTGCCCTGGACGCCGCTCCTGGTGACGGCGCCGGACAGTTCGTACGTGGTGCCGTCGCCGGCGTTCTCGGGCGCGCTCCAGCTCAGGTCGGCGCCCCGGTTCCTGGCCTTGGCGGTGAACCCGGCCGGCGAGCCGGGCGCCACGCACGGCTTGGCCCCGGCGCTCGGCTCGGACGCCACCTCGCCGCCCGCCCAGTGCGCGACCACCACGAACGTGTACTCCCGGGCGCAGTCCCCGCCGCCGAACTCGAACTGGAACGGCCCGTCCGCGGCCACCGACTCGGGCACGGACTCACCCTGACCGGCCGTCCGCAGCGTGTAACGCTCCACCCGCCCGCCGGTGGACGGGCTGAAGGTCACGGTCACCTTCCCCGGGCCCGACCGGGCGGTCACCGCGCCGGGCGGGGACGGCGCCCCGGGCGACGGCGTGGGGCTCCGGCTGGGCGTGCGGGCCGGCTCGGCCTGCTCGGTACGGGCCGGGCGGGGCCCGGCGGTGGTCCCGACGGGCCCGGGATCGGGATGGGTGTCGCGGTGCGTGGGGTCCGGGCGCGGCGTCGGCTTCGGCTTGGGCGTACTGGTCGGCCCCGGTACGTCGGAGTCGTCCTTGTCGATGTCGTGCTTGCGGCCCTCGGGGTCGATGACGACGGCCTTGTCGCCGTTCTCGTCGTTGGCCCACAGCAGGCCGTCCTTGACGAACACCTCCACCGGGCCCGGCCTGTCGGCCACCCGCAGCGTGGTGGGGTGACCGCCGGCCGCGCTGTCCCAGACGATCAGCGACCCGCTGCCGCGGTCCGGGACGTACACCTTGGTGCCCAGCACCTGCGGCACCCCGAGCCGGGCCGGGTCCTCGACGGCGAACTTCGTGCTCAGCACCGCGTTGGAGCCGGTGTCGATCACCACGAGCAGGCCCGCGTCCCCAGGGGCCAGGATCGGCACCAGCGAGCCCTCCGCGGCGGCCGGGGTGAGCGCGCCGCCCCTGCCGGCCTGCGCGACGCCCTTGGGCAGCGTGATCTCGCCGACGCCGCCGTCCTCGCCGATGATCGTGGCGGTGGCGGCGCGGCTGTTGACCACGACCGGCAGGCCGCCCGCGATCGTCACGGACAGCTCCTCGCCCGGCTCACCGACCTTGACCGGATCGGCCGCCACGCCGTCCCGTACGGGGACGACCTCGCCCTTGGCGGTCACCGGCACCCACAGGCGGCCACCGCCGTCGACGCGGGCCGCGCCGAGCGGGCCCGGCAGGGTGATCGGGGAGCCGACGGAGTCGAGCGTGACGGGGTCGATCTGCTGGACCCGGCCCGCCGCCGGGTCCACCGCGTACGCGCCCGCGCCGGACATGGCGATCTGGAGGCCCGCCGCGCCGAAGTCGCGGGTCTGGGCCACGCTGAGCTGGCCCGGCTCGATGCGGCTGACGAAACCGGTGGCGTCGTCGACGAGCAGCACGTGGCCGCCGTCCTGGACGACGCGCAGCTTCGCGCCGGACTTGTGGTCGAGGTAGCCGTCCACCTCGCCGGACAGGCCGTTGACGTGCACCAGCTTGCCCCTGGCGGAAGTCCACAGCCAGGCGCCGACGTCGGCCAGCCGGGGATTGGCGCTCGAGACGCCCACGCCGAACCACACGGCCACCGCGACCAGGACGACCGCCGCCGCTCCCGCGATCACCGCAGTGGCCTTGTCTCCGCGGAGCCTGTGCGTCCGCACCCCTCATTCACCCCGGTATGTACGCTTGCTGAGCCTTTGCCCCCTCTTCACCGGGCATCACCCTAGCGGTCACTCATCACTCATGCGCGCCTACTGACTGGTAGCAATGGGGGCGATGGTGGCGGCGGGCCCAGAGTGTCGGTGTGAAGCCGTACCTTAGAGGCCGTGTCCGAACAGGCCCTGTCCGATCAGCTCGCCGACCAGCCGCTGACGCTCGACGCCGCCCTCACCGACGAGGCGGTGCTGTCGACCTACCGCCGCATGTTCGCCGCGCTGGCCCGCGACAGCGGGGCCGTGGTCGACGACCCGGTCCTGGTCGACATCGCCGAGACGCTCTTCACCGCCTTCGCCGAGGCGGGCGAGGAGTGGCTGACCCACGAGCAGATGCGCTTCGCCTGCCGCGCCTACCCGGCCGACCAGTTCGACAACCGGCTGCGCGTGCTCAAGGGGCTCGGCGCGATCCGCGAGGTGTTCCCCAAGCCCAACCAGCTGCGTTACCGCGCGTCGTTCACCAGCGTGGTGGGCCTGATGTTCATCCGGCGGATGATGGACGACGGCGGCCAGTCCGAGATGCACCGGCTGCTCGCCCTCGAAGACCTCAACGTCGCCGACCCCCGCACCACGATGGAGGAGGCCCGGCAGAGCGCGGTCAACCTGGCGCGGGCGTTCCGGCTGTGGGCGCTGGAGCTGATCACGCTCACCACGGGCACCATCGAGGAGCTGCGCGAGCAGGCGCCCAAGCTGTGGGGCACCGAGGAGATCGCGCGGCGGGCCCAGGGGCTGCACGCCACCATCCTGACCCGCTGGCCGGAGCTCGACCGGGTCTGCACCGACCTGCGAGCGGCGATCTACGCCTACAGCGACGCCTCGCGCCGGGCCGCGGGCCGGCTGGCCGACTCCGCCGGCACCACGCGCAACCTGACGCTGCTGCCGTCGGAGACGTGGCGGACGTTCTCGCAGACGGCCTCGCGTGAGCGGCTGGCGGCGGTGCTCGACGGGTTCGTCTTCGACGCGCCCGCGCCGTGGCACGATCCGGCCGCCATCGCCCGCGCCGTCGACGAGGCCCCGCGCCCGGCGCCCGCCCAGCCCACTCCTCCGCGTTCCGCCCTGCCCGACCCCGGGCCGGGCTCCGCACTCGACTCCTCGCCCGACGCCGCCCTCGATCGGCTGAGGGAGGTCGCCGAGTCGCTGCTGGGCGAGGCGCGGCGGGTGTCGCTGGCCGACGTGCTCGGGCCCGACTGGCCGTCGGCGCGGCGCGTCCTCGCCGACCTGACGGCCGTCGACCTGCGTCCGGAGCTGCCCTACCGGCTGACGTGGTCCGACGGGCTGACGATCGACCCGGATCGCGAGCCCGCCTGGCTCTCCCACGGCCACCTGGAGCGCACCCGATGACCCCGATCCACCCCGCGGGGCCCGACGACGCCACCCCTGCCGACCCCAACCACCACCCGGGCCCGGCCGACGCTCCGCCCGCCGCCGGCCCTGACGCGAGGATCAGCGCCGCAACCGCCACCCACCCGGACGCGGGGATCAGCGCCGCAACCACCACCCACCCGGACGCGGGGATCAGCGCCGCAACCGCCACCCACCCGGACGCGGGGATCAGCGCCGCAACCGCCGCCCCCGCCACCCGGAGGCGCCGCACGAACGACGGCGGAGACGACACCGCGCCCACCGACCGGCCGCAGGCGCCGGACGGCGCAACCGCCGACCTCACCGACCGGAAGGCCCGCACGGACGACGGCGGAGACTCACAGGTGGTCGGCGCGGCGGCCGCCGCGACTGACCAGAGGCGCCGCGAACCGAGGCGGCGGGTGGACGGTGGTGGGGCGGTCGCGCATGTGTGGGCGCGGGCCGAGGGGCCGCTCCGATTGGCGGCGGGGGTGCCGGCGCCCGCCGGGATGGCGCGGTTGACGCGGCCCGACTCCACCGGGGAGGCGCTGCCGGTGTGGCCTGACGGGGTGACGCCGTCGCTCCTCGACGAGCACCAGGTGGCGCCCGTCCCCGTGGAGCGGTCCGGGGAGACGCGGCGGGTGCTGGCCGCGGTGCTCAAGTGCTGCTGGAACGACCTGTCGGCCGACCCGTGGCCGGGCGATCCGGCTCCGGTCGAGCTGGTGCTCGACACCTACCGCGCGCTGATCGGCCGCACCGACGACCTGATGCGCAACTGGGCGATCGGCGCGCTGCGCCGCCTGCACGACTCGGCGTGGGTCGTGCTCGACGACGGCGTGGTCTCGCTCGGCCCGCGCTGCGCCCTGTGGCCGGCCGAGTCCCACGCGCAGCTGCGCGAGCTGGTACGCCGCCTGCTCGAACCCGAGCGTCCCGAGCTCACGGTGGTGGCCGACGCCGACATCGTCGCCGCCGCCCGCCCCGCCGAGCCCGGGCACGACCCCGCGGCGGAAGGCGGTGGCCGGGTGGAGACGGCCGCGGCCGAGTTCGACGACCTGCTGGCCGGCTACGACGAGCGGCGCCGGGCCGAGCTGGTCGCCGCGTTCATGGTGGTCGAGCACGCCGCCGAGCCGGTGCAGGAGGTGCGCTTGGCCGCCCTGCACGACCCGGCGCTGCGCCACACGCTGGGCGAGATGCTGGCCCGGCGCGGCCGTACGCTCATCCAGCACCGCGACCGTTGGATCTCCGGCTACGACGACGCCGTCGCCGCCCAGGCGCTCGCGGCGGGCGGCACCCGGCTGGGGGTCAGCGAGCGGGCGGTGCTGACGCTCGTGCTGGTGCACTCCGTGGCGATCCCGCGGGCAGAAGGGCTGCTGCCCGAGGATTCGTGGATGTCGCCGCACCCGACGCCGGTCGAGGAGCTGCGCCGCCACACCCAGCTCCCGATCGGTGAGCTGGAGGCGGCGTTGCGCACGCTGCGCCACGCCGGGCTGCTCGGACAGGTGAAGGCGGGCGAGGAGGCGGGCGGCTACGTGCCGGGGCCGCAGTTCCACCGGCTCACCCCGGCGGCCCGGCGGCGCCTGCAGGAGGAGCTGATCCTGGCCGCGGGGCCGAGCACACCGCTGGCGGCGGCCGTGCTCGCCCGCAGATCCGCCAGATGACCGCCCGCGACTCGCGGGGCGGGCCAACACAACGAAGGAAGGGTTACGGGGGGGCAAGGTGTCGCAGGTGGAGAACGTCGTCGGAGACCGGGTGCTGATCGCCGTGCAGGCGGTCAACATCTCGCGGCTGTCGACGCATCCGGTGCCCACGGTCCCCGGAACGCTGATCGTGGTGGCGGGCGCGGGGCCGAAGGACTCCAACGGCGCGGGCAAGTCGTCGTTCATCGCCTCGATCACGGCGCTGCTCGGCGACGAGCAGTGGCGCTTCGCCTCGGGCGCCAAGGCGGTGTCGGAGCTGCTGTTCAACGCCGAGCTGGCCAGCGGGGCGGGCAGCCGCCAGTGGGCGAGCGCCGACCACGGCTACATCGTGGGCGTCTTCGCCCCGCCCGGCATGGAGGGTTTCCCCGCGCGGGAGCCGCACGGCGTGGCCTCCGGTCCCGCATCCGCCGTGACGCCCGGGTCGGCGCCCGCTCCCGGGTCCCGTTCGGCGTCCGCTTCAGGGTCCCGTTTTGCGGAGGGTGACGGGTCCGGTTCTGCGGAGGGTGACGGGTCCGGTTCTGCGGAGGGTGACGCGTCCGGTTCCTTCTTCGCGTCCGGTGAGGCGGCGCAGGGCGGTGGGGTGCTGCTCAGTGAGACGGTGCCCGGCGAGGCGGGCGGGGAGCTGTTCGAGGTGCCTGACACCTCCGGCGGCGCCCTCACCGTGTGGCTGCGGGTCAACCAGGAGGCGCCCCACCTGGAGATCCGCTGGCGCGATGGCGTGCACCTGGCGTCCTCGCCGTCCGAGGCCGAGCGGGTGGCGCGGGCCGACGAGATCTGGGCGTCGCTCCCCCGGTCGGCCGGCAAGCGCGACGTGGTGGCCCGCGACCTGACCAAGGTCCTCTACGGCGACCGCGTCAGGTGCGTGTCGTTCCTGTCGACGTCCGTACGCAGCAAGGTCGCCACCAACCTGCTGTCCCAGCCGCTCAACGAGATCTCCCCCGAACGTGTCTTCGAGGCCATCGCCGCGCTCACCGGCCTCGACGCCGAGCTGGAGCAGGAGCGCGAGGCCCGCCGCGACGAGCACGCCAGGCGGGTGCGCGCGGCGCAGGCGGGTGACCGGCTGGCGGAGTTCGAGGCGGAGTCGAAGGCGCTGCTGACCACGTTCGACCGGCGCGACCAGGCCCGGGTTCGCCTGGCCGAGGCGCTGCGCTGCTGGCGCGGCCGGCAGGCCCGCAAGCTGGCCGACGCCGCCGCCAAGGACGAGTCGCTGGCGGGCGACCTGGAGCGGCACCGCGCCGCCGGTGAGTCGGCGGCCGAGGCGGTCGCCCTGGTCCGCGCCGAGATCGCCACCCTGCGCGAGGACACCCTCGACCGGCAGGTGGCCGAGGCCCGCAAGGAGCTGGCGGCGTCGCAGGCGCGGGCGGCCAAGCTCGACGCCGACCGCGCGGTGACGGAGAACTCCGCCGACGAGCTGCGCGGCCTGATCCCGGCGCTGGAGGAGACCCGCCGCTTCGCCGACGGGCGCGACGTGCCGACGGCCGAACGGGAGCTGGCCGACGTCCGTGTCCGGCTCAACGAGGCGCTGAAGGCGCTCGGGGTGGCCGATCGGGAGGTGTCGTCGGCGCAGGCGGCGCTCGACGACGCCGAGGGCGGCCCGGCCGCGGCCCAGCTCAACGCGCTGGCGGCGGCGGGCATCGGCGCGACGGGCCTGCTCGACGCCCTCGACGTGGCCGAACAGGCCCGCGACGCCGCCCACACGCCTTCAGCCTCGACGTCCGGCCAGGCCGGCGGCTCGAACGGCGGGGCCGAGCAGGGCTCCGGCGGTGGTCCCGGGCAGGCCCGCGAAGCGGGCGCTGGGGCCGGTCAGGCCGGCGAAGCGGGCGCTGGGGCCGGGCAGGGCTCCGGGGGCGTTCCCGGGCAGGCGTTGGGTGAGGCGCTCAAGGCGCGCTATGGCAAGGCGGCGCAGTCCGCCGGGCTCGCGTTCGGCGAGTTGCGCGGGTGGCCCAACGAGCACGCCGTGATCGTCGACGCCTCTCAGCTCGACGCCGCCGTCGAGGCGCTGGCGGGGCTGCCCGGGTCGGTGCTGGTCAGCGCTGCCGGGGTGAGCGTCGTGGGGGCGTTCGACGGGGTGGCGACCGGGCGCGAGGCCCGCATCAAGGCGGCCGAGCAGCGGCTCCACCGGGCCCGCGACGTCCAGGAGACGGCGGCGCAGGCCGTACGCGACGGAGAGGAGGCCGTCGCCGTGGCGCAGCGGCGGCTCGAAGGGGCGAGGGCGGGCGTGCGGCTGGCCGAGCTGGAGGCCAGGCTGGGCGAGCGGCGCGCCAGGCTGGCCGAGCTCAACGCGGCCGTCGAGGAGCTGGCCCCGAAGGTCGCCGAGGTCGAGCGGCTGGCGTCCGCGCTCGACTTCCGGGCGCGTACCCGTGACATGGAGATCGAGCGGCTGGAGGGCCGCAGACAGCGGCACGAGTCCGAGCGGGCGCAGGCCCGCGAGCTGGAGACGAAGGTCACCGCCGAACGCGAGGCGCTCAAGCTCGACGCGCTGGCCGCCGACTGGGGCGGCACGGTCGAGACCGCCCGCGAGTGGCTCGCGGCCCTGCCCGAGGACGAGCGCTCAAGGGCGGCCGACGAATGGTGGCGGATCGCCGAGCGCCACCTCGACCAGGCGGTGCGTGACACGTTCCCCGAGGAGGAGGCGGAGCTGCCCGAGGAGCTGCGGTTCCTGCTGAGCGAGCGGGAGGGCAGCACGGCGCGCGAGCAGGCGACGTTCGCGGCGGTGTGCGGGTCGCTGGCGTCCTATCTGCGGGGCCAGGAGGAGTACGAACGCCACCAGCGCCGTCAGATCGAGGCGCAGATCGTCTCCCGGCAGCGTGACCTGGCGGCGGCGGCCAGGGGCGCGGAGGAGGCGGCGCAGTCGACGGCCGTGCACCGGGCGGCGCTGACGGCGGCGATCAAGGCCCGGCTGACGCGGGTGGCCGAGGAGTTCGACAAGCTCGACACCTCCTACGGCGGCTACGGCGCGACCCTGGAGTTCCCGGTGCCGCCCGCGCCCGCCGATCCCGAGCAGCGCTGGCAGTGGCGGGTGACGCCGAAGTGGCGGCGCGGCGAGGGGCAGGGGTACGTGCCGTACAACCGGCGGGCCAACACGGCGCTGATGGACGAGAAGGCCGTCAAGCTGGTGTGCGCGGCGGCCATCGCGTCTTCCGGCGGCGGCCACCTGTGCCTGGTGCTCGACGAGCTGGGCCGCAACCTGGGCAAGGAGCACCGCAGGGAAGCGGTGGCGCTGTTCCGGCGGATCGGCGAGACGTACGGGATCACCGTGATCGGGGCGCTGCAGGACGACATGGAGCCGTACGCGATCGACGCCTGCGGCCAGTACGTCAAGCTGCGCCGGTCGTCGGACGCGATGCCGTACAACGAGCCACCGGTGATCGTCGGCCACGACCAGCACGCCGACCGGGTGCGCGCGCTGGCGGCCTACGTCGATCGCACGGCGGCGGTGTGAGTCAGCCCGGCCGCCCTTTGACGAGGCCGGCCAGCAGGCTCAGGCCGGCGGCGGAGGGTGACCCGGGCTCGGCGTAGAAGACCGCCAGGCGTTGCCGGTCGTCGCCGGGCAGGCTCAGGGTCTCGTTGTGCAGGGTGAGCCGGCCCACGAGGGGGTGGTCCAGGTCGCGTACGTGGTGGGCGCAGGTGTGTACGGGGTGGGCCGACCACAGGGCGGCGAAGTCGCGGCTTTTCATGGCGAGTTCGCCGACGAGCTCGGCGAGCTCCCGGTCGTCCGGGTGCCGGGCCGCTGCCTGCCGCAGGTCGGCCACCGTGTCGCGGGCCTTGTCGCGCCAGCGGGCGTACAGCTCGCGGGTGTGCTCGTCGAGGAAGAGCAGGCGGGCGACGTTGGGCCGGCGGCCGGGCCGGTCGGGGGCGTCGGCGTCGAGGTGGCCGGCGAGCAGCGCGTGCCCCATGCGGTTCCAGGCGAGCACGTCGGCGGCGCGGCCCATGATCAGCGCGGGGGTGTCGGCGAAGGAGTCGAGCATCAGCCGCAGCGCGGGACGCACCCGTTCCGGACGGGCGCGCCTGCGAGCCGCCGGGGCCGCGGGGCGGGCCAGCGCGTACAGGTGTGCCCGCTCGTCGGCGTCCAGCCGCAGCACGCGGGCGATGGCGTCCAGGACCGAGTCGGACGCGTTGGGGCTGTTGCCCTGCTCCAGCCGCGTGTAGTAGCCGGCGCTGACCCCGGCGAGCTGGGCGAGCTCCTCCCGGCGCAGCCCCGGCACACGGCGACGACCGCCGTAGTCGGCCAGCCCCACATCGGCGGGCCGCAACCGAGCCCGGCGACTGCGCAGGAAATCCCCCAGTTCGGGCCGCACGTCCATGCCGTCCATGCCGTCCAGCATGCCGCACCCACCCCACCCCGACCTGCCCCTGCCAGGTACAGGCACCCGCCCGACGCACGAGCGCCAGGCGCCCCGTGTATCGGTGTACGGAGGCAGCCGTGCGAAACCCGGACACACGGGGACTTGGCGCACGTAGACGAACCCGCCCTACGCCGGCGTGCGGGCGCTCGGGCGGATCGGCGGCCCGGCCCCGAGTCCGCACGTTCCGGAGGCCGAAGCACGCCGAACCCGGGGGCATCTCGGGGGCATGCGGTCAAGCGCGGGGAGACCAGACGCGCGGGGCTGGGCGGGTTGGTGACATTGCGTGATGGTTGGCGCGTCCGTCGTCATCGATGGGGTGTCGTCGGCTTCCCGGGGATCAGGGTGCGGCCATGGGGGGCGCCTTCGATCGCCTCCATGTAGAGGCGGGCCACGTCGGCCACCGGAGTGCCGGGTGCCGGATCCATGCCCAGGGTCAGCAGGGTCTCGCGGATCCAGCCGGGGCTGACGACGTTCAGGCGGATGCCGGGCGGCGTCTCCACGGCGGCGGCGCGTACGAACGCCTCCAGGCCCGCGTTGACGAGATGGCCGAGCGCGCTGCCGGGTACGGGCTCGGCGAACCGTCCGCTGGTCAGCGTGACGGACGCCGGGGCGGTCAGGTGGGCGAGGGCCCGCCGTACGAGGTTCACCTGGCCGACGAGCTTGCCCCGCAGACCGTCCCAGAAGGCCGCGTCCGAGGACCCGGCGAGCGGCGCCATCGCACCGCTCGCGGCGCAGCACACCACCGCGTCGACCGGGCCCACCTCCGCGAAGAGGCGGTCGATGGAATCGACGTCCGTCATGTCCACGCGTACGTCCCCGCGGCGGGAGGCCCGCACCACCTCATGGCGCGCCCCCAGGGCGGCCGCCACCGCGCCGCCGACAGTTCCCGTCGCACCGACCACCAGTACCTTCACGTCGTCTTCCGTCTCCTCCGAGGTGTGTTGTCCGCTGCCCACGTTGCCGCATCAGGAAGGGCGGGACCAGCACACGGCCGGAGGTACACCCCACAGGTGCGGGGAACCCGTAAGGACCTGCCGGCCGCATGACTGAGTGCCCTTCCGCAAGGGGTCCAAAGTCCCGAAACGCCGGGACTTTAGACCATCCACCGCGGATGGCGGCGCCCGCGAGAATGCCACCCACAGTGACGATCATCTTGGGTGGGCGCCGTGCCGGCGGTGTTCGGCACGGCTGAGAAGGGAGAGCCGTGAAGAGCAGCCCGGAGGCGTCGGGAGGCGACGCCCGCGAGCTGAGGATGGGAGACCAGGAGCTCTTCTTCTCCACCACCGACCGGCGCGGGGTGATCCGGGAGGGAAACTCGGTCTTCGTCCGGATCTCCGGGTTCGAGCTGGAGGAGCTGGTCGGGGCGCCGCACAACACGGTGCGTCATCCGGACATGCCGGGCGGGCTGTTCCGGCTGGTCTGGGACGGGCTGCAGGCGGGGCGCCCGATGGGCGCCTACATGCGGAACCGCACCAAGGACGGCCGCTTCTACTGGGTGTTCGCGACCATGAGCCCGCTGCGCGACGGCTACGTCTCGGTGCGGATGGCCCCGCGCGGGCCGCTGTTCGAGCTCGCCAAGCGGGTGTACGCGCAGGCGGCGCACGCCGAGCGAACGGCGATCCAGACGAACGCGATGAACCGCCGCGACGCCGCCCTGCTCGGGAAGGCCCACATCGAGGACGCGCTGCGCCAGGGCGGCTTCTCCTCCTACGAGGAGTTCATGCTCCACGCGCTGCCCGAGGAGGTCTCCGCCCGGCGCCGTTCGGTCGCCACCTCGTACGCCAGGCCCGGCGCGCAGGGCTCCATCGCCGAGGTGCTGGCCGGGACCGGCGCGCTGGACCTGGTGCTCGACGAGTTCGTCGGGCACCTGACCGACTACCAGAGGTTCGGCGACGAGCTCGCCACGATCTCCTCCGGGGTGCTCGGCATCGCCCGCCGGCTGCACACCTCCGTGATCGCCGCCCAGCGGGCCTCGGAGCTGGTCGAGGACTCGGCGCCGGTGCTGGCGAACGTCGCCAGGGTGACGGCCGAGCCGATGGGCGAAGCGGTCGAGACCCTGGAACGGCTGCAGGACAGGTTCGGCCGGTTGCGGGCCGACCTGACGCGGCTGCGCTTCCAGATCTCGCTGGCCGGTCTCTACAACACCATGGCGGCCGAGTTCGCCGCCGAGGTGTTCGACGGGGCCGCGCCGCCCGAGACGCTGACCGCCGTCCCGTCGCTCTGCGACGCCGCCGAGGCGGGCATCGTGGAGATGTCCGCTCAGGTGCAGCAGGTGAACGCGGCCCTGGACGACGGCGCCGAGCTGGTGGCGGAGGCCGGCGCGCGGCTGGAGAAGTTCCGTCTCTTCCTCGGCCAGTGGCGGAACCTCGTCCTGCGCCACCAGGCCGGTCACGTCCTCGGCGACCGGGTGCGCCCCATCGACGAGGAGCTCTTCACCGGCTGGGAGTCGGTCGAGCTCCTGCGCCGCGTCGGCCGCCGGTGCGAGTCGGCCGTCGTCCCCTTCGACCCCGCCGCGTCGCGCACCCACCTGAACCGGGTCAGGGTCGCGCTGAGCGGCCCGGCACTCATCTGACGGGCGGGCCGGTGTAGGAGGCGCGCAGGCGCAGGAGGGTGCCGCGGTCGTACTCCTCCATGGCGTGGGCCAGCCACCCCGCCGTCCTGGCCACCGCGAAGACGGCCTCGCCCGCGCCGGGCACCATCCCGCTCACCGCGACGAGGGCGGCGAGGGCGAAGTCGATGTTGCGGTCGGGCAGGCGGCGCCGGCGCATCTCGGCCAGCAGGGCGTCGGCGGCGGCGATCCGCTCGTGGCCCGGCGCCGCCTCCTTGATCAGGTCGAGCAGGAGCGCGCCGCGGGCGTCGCCGTTCTTGTAGACGCTGTGGCCGAAGCCGGGGATGCGCTCGCCGCGGCGGACCCGCTCCGCGACGGCGCGGGCGGCCTGGCCGGGCAGGACGACCTCGCCCAGCAGGCGTTCGGCGGCGTACGACGCCCCGCCGTGCAGCGGGCCGCCGAGCACGCCGAGCCCGGTCAGGACGACGGCGTACGGGTCGGCCTTGGCGGAGGCGGCGACGCGGGCGGCCAGGGTGGAGGCGGCGAGCTCGTGGTCGGCGAGCAGGACGAGCGCGCCCCGCAGGGCCGCGAGCAGCCCGGGTGTGGCCGGGCGCGGGCACAGGCGTGACCACAGGCGTGCGGCGATCGACTCGTCCTGGGGCTCGCCGAGCGGCGGCAGCGCGTCGACCAGGCCCGCGATCAGGCGTCGCCCGGTGGCGGCGACGGAGGCGGGGTCGAGCTGGTGGCGCAGGGTGTCGGACGCGCCGAGCACCGTGGTGACGACCTGGAGCCGGTCGAGCGGCAGGAGGTCGTCCGGCAGCCCGCGCTGCGCGGCCACGGCGGCCCGCAACGCCTCCGGCTCACACCGCCACTCCTCTGGCCGCTCCCCGGCCGCACCCGTCACTGCCCCGGTGGGCGGCGGGCGGCGGCCGGTCCAGAGCCAGTCGGCGACCGGTTCGAAGGGGCTCACGCGGGCCGGCTCCAGCGCGTCGATCCCCCGGTAGTACGGACGGTCGACGCCGAGCGCCGTGACGGAGGACTCGATGACCAGCTCCGGCGGCCGGTTGCGCGGCCGGCCGCGGCGGGCGAGGCGTTCGACCTCCTCGGCGGAGAACAGGCTGCGCCGCCCGTCGTCGCCGTGCCGCCGTCGCAGCACGCCCCGGCTCACGTACGCGTAGAGCGTCGCCGGCTTGACGCCGAGCCGCTCGGACGCCGTGGCCGCGTCGATCCACTCCACCCCGGACCCCTCCATAGTTGACGAAAATCAATATTGATCCATGTTGAGCCGGCATGTCAACGTGAGCACATGCCACGCGTACATTTCCTCGATGTCACCAACCGGGACGGCGTGCAGACCGCGCGCACCGGCCTGTCCAAGTTCGGCAAGACCATGGTCAACTTCTATCTGGCCCAGCTCGGGGTGGCGCAGTCCGAGATCGGCTTCCCGTTCCTGTTCCACGAGGTTCCCTACGTCAAGGCGCAGGTGGCGCTGGCCGAGGCGGGCGCGTTCGGCGAGCTGCGGCTGTCCGGCTGGTGCCGGGGCGTGCCGCAGGACGTGGCAAGGCCGCGCCGCTCGGCCTGCAGCACTACAACCTGTCGATCTCGACGTCCGACTACATGATCCAGAACAAGTTCCGCGGCCGGCTGGACCGGGCGGCGATCATCAGGGAGATGACGGCCGCCGTCCGCGCCGCCAAGGACGCGGGCGCGCTGACCGTGGGCGTGAACGCCGAGGACGGCTCGCGTACCGACGACGGGTTCCTGCTGGAGTTCGCGCTGGCGGCGAAGGAGGCGGGCGCCGTCCGCGTCCGCTACTGCGACACGATCGGCGGCGACACGCCCGACCGCATCCGCGAGCGCTTCGCCAAGCTGGCCGCCGGCACCGCGATGCCGGTCGAGACGCACTGCCACAACGACCTCGGCATGGCGGTGGCCAACTCGGTGTCGGGCGCGCTCGGCGACCTCGACGCGGGCCAGGACGCCTGGATCAACACCTGCGTCAACGGCATCGGCGAGCGCTCCGGCAACGCCGACCTGCTCTCCACGATCCTGGCGTTCCGCCACGGGTTCGGCCTCGACGCCGAGATCGGCGACGCGCTGGACCTGTCGTGGGCGCGCAGGTTCGCGCTGTGGGCGAGTTACGCGCTGGGTCAGCCGCTGCCGTACAACCAGGTCGGGGCCGGGCGCAACGCGTTCGCGCACGAGTCAGGCATCCACGCCGACGGCGCGCTGAAGGACCACGGCAACTACGAGCTGTACGACGAGGCGACGCTGGGCCCGTTCCCCGAGGACTGGCACGCCCGGAACGGGCGGGTGGTGCTGACCGGCGAGTACGGCGGCAAGGCCGGGTTCCGCCACGTCATGGACGGCCTCGGCGTCGAGGTGCAGGACGAGGACCTGGCGTTCCGGCTGGTCCAGCTCTGCAACGCGATGACGGGCAGGCCGCTCACGGACGACGAGCTGCGCCTGATCGCGGGCTACCCGCGCGAGTTGTCGCTGATGTTCCCCGGCTACTGATTCACCTGCTGATTCACCTGCTGATTCACCTGCTGATTCACAAGGTCCTGTCGCCTGTTTCCGGCAGGGCGAGCAGGCAGAGCAGGCTCAGCACGGCCATGGCGGAGACGTACCCGCCGATCGCCATCACCCCCAGACCGCTCGCCTGCAGGCTGGTCGCCACCAGCGGCGGCACCGCGCCGCCCAGCACGCCGCCGAGGCTGTAGGCGACGGACGCGCCGCTGTAGCGGTACTCGGTGTCGAACAGCTCCGGCAGGTACGCCCCCATCGGCCCGAAGACCAGCCCCATCAGGCCGAGCGCACCGGCCAGCGCCACCCCGACGAGGAACACCGACCTGGTCTCCATCAGCGGGAACATCACCAGCCCCCACGCGATGGCGACCACCGTGCCGGTGATCAGGGTGCGGCGGCGGCCCAGCCGGTCGGACACCATGGACGAGGCCACCGTGCCCGCCGCCATGAACAGCACGCCCACCATGGTCAGGGCGAGCATCGTCGTCCTGGAGATCTCCAGGGTTTCGGTGCCGTACGCCAGGCAGTAGGTGGTGGCGGTGTAGAAGAGCGTGTACGCGATCGTCATGGCGCCGGCGCCGAGGAGCACGCGCCGCCACTGGTGGCGCATGAGCCCGGCGAACGGCACGCGGGCGATCCGGCGCTGGTCCATGGCCTGCTGGAAGACGGGCGTCTCGGAGATCTTCAACCGGACGTACAGGCCGACCACCACCAGCAGCAGGCTCGCCACGAACGGCAGCCGCCAGCCCCAGCTGTCGAACTGCGCGTCGCTGAGCGTCTCGCCCAGGATGAGAAACAGGCCGTTGGCCGCGATGAACCCGACCGACGGGCCGAGCTGCGGGAACATCGCGTACAGGCCGCGCTTGCCGGGCGGCGCGTGCTCGGTGGCGAGCAGCGCCGCGCCGCCCCACTCGCCGCCCAGCCCGATGCCCTGCGTGAAGCGCAGCAGCACGAGCAGCACGGGCGCGGCCACGCCGATCGCCGCGTAGCCGGGCAGCAGCCCGATCAGCACCGTGGACAGCCCCATGACCAGCAGCGACACGACCAGCATGGACTTGCGGCCGATCCGGTCACCCCAATGCCCGAACACCGCCGAGCCGAGCGGCCGCGACACGAACGCCACGGCGAACGTCGAGAACGCCGCCAGGCTGCCCGCCACCGGGTCCATGCCGGGGAAGAACGCGGTGTTGAGCACCAGCGCGGCGGCGGTGCCGTAGATGTAGAAGTCGTAGAACTCGATCGCGGTGCCGACGAGGCTGGCGACCGCGATCCTGGAGCGGCTGGGAGCTTGGATGCGGGGGGATGTCGTCATACGTTGTCTCACTATGCGGACGGGCGTCTTGTGAAGCGATACGGAGACGCTATATCACACATCCCTGAGACCGCACGGCGGCCGCCCGCCCCCAGGGCGGGCGGCCCTCTCAGCCGTTCATGGCGGTCAGCGCGAACACCTTGAGGTTCGGCATCGCCGGAGTGGTGAACGACACCGCCTCACGGGCCGGGTCGACGGGCAGGGTGACGTGCCAGATGCGGACGACGCGGCCGTCGGCGGTCCCGTTGACGTTGTAACGGGTGTCGGCCGTGACCGCGGCCTGTTCGCCGAAGCGCGGCGACGGGCTCGCCCAGTCCGTCACCTTCAGCGGCGCCGTCGAGGTCGTCCCGTCGGCGTAGGCGATGGTGACGTCGGTCTGCTGGTCGCCGTTCACGGCGGTGACGAGCAGCTCCAGGGTGCCGTAGCGGCCCGGCGTCAGGTACGTCCGCTGACCACGCAGGCTCATGAAGTTGCCCGCCCTGCCGGTGGTCGCCGGGACCGCGTAGTCGTGCCCGGCCACGGTGCGCGGGCCGGGCGCCGGCAGCTGCTCGGCCGGGAAGCTCCAGCCCTTGCCGTCCAGGTTGCCCTCGGACTTCGCCTCGGCGCCGGCCACGCCGTCGATGTCGTACTGCAGCTCCTGGGCGCAGGACGACCCGGATCGCACGCACGGCCCGGGCAGGTTCGGCACCGGGGCGGCGGCCGTGGGCACGCGGTCGACGGGGAGGTCGGCGGCGGCCGTGCCCCAGCTCTGGTCAGGGGTGGCGCCGAGGTCGACCTTGACCTCGCCGCCCCGGTCGACCAGGGACTCCGGCAGCCACGACCGGCTGCTGGGCTTCCCGTTCACCTGCACGCCGTGGACGTACACGGCGTCGGGGCCGGCCTCGGGCGCGATCACCGTGATGCTCGGGCCGTCGCCGCGCTTGATCCACGCCTTCGGGAACATCGGGCTGGACAGCAGCATCTCCGCGCGGCTCGGCGTCTGCGGGTACATGCCGAGCGCCGCGAACACGTACCACGCGGACATCGTGCCGAGGTCGTCGTTGCCCGGCAGGCCGCTCGGACCCGTCTTGTACACCAGCGACGCCATCGCGCGCACGGTCTCCTGGGTCTTCCACGGCTGTCCGAGCGCGTTGTACAGCCACGGGGTGTGGATGCCCGGCTCGTTGGTGGGGTCGTAGCGGAACGCGTCCCCGCCCGTCGCCCACGAACCGTCCGGGCGGTGGAAGAACGCGTCCAGCCGCTCGGCCGCCCGTCCCCTGCCGCCCATGGCCGCGGCGAGCCCGGACACGTCGTGCTGCACCATCCACGTGTAGGTCGCGCTGCTGCCCTGCGCGAACCCCGTGTCGGAGGTCGGCGAGAACGGCCACTGCCAGGTCCCGTCGGACCTGCGCGCCTGCTGGTAGCCGCCCTCGGCGCCGGCCGACGGGTTGAAGGTGTCACGCCACCAGCTCGCCCGCGGCAGCATCGTGTCGCGGACCTCGGCCCGGCCGAGCCGCCCGGCCCAGTCGGCGAGCGCGAAGTCGGCCGTCGCGTCCTCCAAGGTCTCGGCCGCGCCGCCCCAGCAGTGGCAGGTGTCCTGCGGCGCGTAGCCGAGCCGCAGGTACTCGGCCAGGTTCGGCCGCTGCCCCTCGCACTGCCCCGGGCAGCCCTTGTCGGACAGTCCCGACGGGTGCGGCACGGTCGCCTGCCGTACCAGCGAGTCGAAGGCGCCGGGCACGTCGAAGTTCCGGACCCCCAGGGCGTAGAAGCCGGCCAGCGTCGGGGCGGACGGGTCGCCGGTCATCACGTGGGTGGGGCCGTTGACGTGGACCCAGCGGTCCCACACGCCGCCGTTCTGACGGGCGAGGTTGTACAGGGACTGGGCGAAGTCGCCGGCGATCTTCGGTTCGAGCAGGGCGAGCAGCTGCGTGTGCGCGCGGTACTGGTCCCAGCCGGAGAAGTTGCCGTACTGCGCGGCCTGGCCCTTCGCCAGCCGGTGCACCTTGCCGTCAGCGCCGAGGTAGGTGCCGTCGACGTCGCTGCTGATGTTGGGCTGCAGGAACGAGTGGTACAACGCGGTGTAGAAGGTGGTGAGCCGGTCAGGGGTGCCGCCCGCCACCTCGATCGAGCGGAGCTGCTCGTTCCACTGTCTGGTCGCGTCGGCGGCCACCGACGCGACGTCGTCCCGCTCCCGCACCTCGCGGGCGAGGTTCTGCTTCGCCGCCTCCAGGCTGGTGTACGAGATGCCGACCTTCATCCGCACGTCGGCGTCGGAGGTGGTGTCGAAGGTGACGTAGCCGCCCGATCCGCGGCCCGCGCGGTCCGCGCCCGTCGCGTACCCTTCGCCGCCGCTCGCCGTGGTGCCGCCGGGGTTCAGATCGCCGTCGACCCAGGTCCCCGTTCCCGAGAAGGCCCGGTCGAACGACGCGACGAAGTGCAGCCGGTAGTAGCTCTTGCGGTTGTTCTCGCCGCCGTTCGCGCGGCGGCCGCAGAACGCGCCGGTCAGCACCGAGCCCGTCACCGTACGGGAGTCCGGGTCGATCGTGATCTGCGCGTCCTCGCTGCCGTTCAGCGAGTTGGACACGCGGAAGAGCAGGCTGGCGGCGAAGCCCTTCGGGAAGGAGAACTCGCCGACGCCCGCCCGGGTGGTGACCGCGAGGTCGGCCTTGGCGCCGGAGTCGAGGGTGACGGTGTACCGGCCGGGCCGGGCGGACTCGTTGTCGTGGCTGAAGGTGCCGGCGTAGATCGCGTCGGTGGTGTCGGCCGTCGGCGACGACGTGACCGCCCCGACGTACGGCATGATCGGGACGTCGCCGGCGGCTCCCGGGTGGCAACCCGCGCCGTTGACGTGCGTCAGCGCGAACCCGCGGGTCCGGGGCGTGTTGTAGGCGTATCCGTTGGCGCCGGCGGCGTTCGTCTGGTCACCCGCCGTGGTGGTCGGGCTCCACGAGATCATGCCGAACGGCCGGACGGCGCCGGGGTAGGTGTTGCCGCCGCCCGCGGTGCCGATCAGCGGATCGACGTGGCTGACAGGATCGGACACTTTGTGCGGAGAGAGGTCGCCGACGGCTGCGGCCGACGCGGGCACCGCGATGACCAGCGAGCCGGCGATCGCGCCGGCCGCCGCCATGGCGAGATACGAACGAAGGGATAGCACAGCGAGATGACATCTGCCCGCCACGACCGAGACGTGAATGCCCACGGACGATCAGGCGACGGACGACCGACATCATCGCGTCCGGGCTACGTCTCGCCGGCCGGCGGAAGGCAGACGGTGAGCGCTCCCGGGACCGCCTTGGCCTTGAGGCGGGTGGTCGCCCCGCGGTCTCCCCCGTCGAGCTCGTACGTCAGCGGCGACGCGAACCGGGCGGAGACCTTCCTGGCCCGGGTGACCCGGACGAACGGCGAACCGTCCGAACGTCCCGAGGCCATCCTGCCGAGCACCCGCGCCCACTGGACCGGCCCCTTGGCGGTGGAGACCCCGACCTCCAGCCAGCCGTCGTCCGGTCTGGCGTCGTCGAAGGCCTCGATGCCACCCGTGATCGTGCCGACGTTGCCCAGCAGCAGGCAGCTCGCCCGTCCCTCGAACCAGCTCGTCCCGTCGATCTTGACCTTCATCGGCACCCGCGGCCCGCCGACGTGCCGCACAGCCGCCCTGACGTAGCCCAGCCTGCCGAGCCGCTTCTTGGCCTGCCCGTCGACGTCGGCGATCATCTCGGCCTCGAACCCGGCGCCCGCCATGACGGCGAAGTGCTCGCCGTTCAGCAGTCCCAGGTCCAGCCGCTCGCGCCGCCCGCGGAAGCCGATCCGTACCGCCTCCTCCAGGTCGGCGGGGACGCCGAGGTTGGTGGCGAACAGGTTCGCGGTGCCGGCCGGGAGGATGGCCATCGGCACGCCCGAGCCCGCCATCGCGTCGGCGCACCTTTGCACCATCCCGTCGCCGCCCCAGACGAACACCAGCTCGGCGCCCTGGTCGAGGGCCTCGCGGACCTTCTTGCGCGTCTTCTTGCTCTTGGCGACCTCGTACCAGAGGAGGTCGCCGGCGCCCTGTTCGGCGATGAGCACGCGCAGTGCGTCCAGACCTGCGCCGAGGACCTTCTTGCGGTGCGCGACGACCGCCACGGTGGGGGACATGCGTTCCCGACTACCCCGGCTGATCGATCTCAGGCGGGAGTCGGCGGCTCCCGCCTGGGCAGCGATGGAGGAATGCGCAACGAGGAAGGCCACCCCGGGCTGAGGCTCGTGATCGCCGGCCTCGCGGTGGCACCCGTCATGATCCCGTTCGGCAGGGGCGCGCTGGGACTTAAGCCCGCCGCGCCGCTGTCCGAAGGAGTGCGACCCGAGTCGCTGGAGGAGATCCGTGTCCGGAACTGAGCGTGTGAAGTATCACGCGTTGACGATCTTATGTCCGATGCTGCTGATGGCCGCGCTGACGTACGGCGCCGGCACACTGGTCTTCGCCCACCTGACCGGTGAGGCGGCCGTGAGCCGGGCCATGGCCGCCGGCCGCACGTCGCTGGGGAACGAGCTCACCGACTTCGGCAGCAGCCTGTCGGACACCCCTTACATCGTGGCGCTCACCGCGGTGACCGCGATCGTCCTCAGGCTGGTCCTCCGGCGGTGGCGCGAGTCGATCTTCCTGATCGCGGCGGTCTGGAGCCAGTCGCTGGTGTTCCTGGCCACCACCAATGTCGTCGGACGGCACCGGCCGCCGGTCCCACACCTCGACGAGGCGCCGCCCACCTCCAGCTTCCCGTCGGGACACGTCAGCGCCGCCGTCGCGTTCTACTGCGGGGTCGCGCTCGTCCTGACCACGCACGTCCGCAACCGCGCGCTCCGGGTGATGATCTGGGCGCTCTCGGCCGCCGCCCCGCTGGCCGTCGGCTTCTCCCGCGTGTACCGCGGCATGCACTTCGTCACCGACGTCCTGTGGGGGCTGCTGCTCGGGATCGGCTGCGTCGTGATGGCGGCCCGGGCGATCCTCTACGCACGGCGCGCGCCAGGCGGTCAGCGCTCGCGGGCGCGGCCGTCGTCGTCGAGGTAGTCGCGCCACGAACGCTTCGGCTGCCAGCCCAGCAGCCGGTGCGCCTTGGCGCAGGAGATGCCCGAGGCGTCGGGACGGGCCAGCGGACGCAGCTCGATCCTGTCCCCGTAGTAGCGCCGCAGCACCTCGGCGAAGTCGTGCCCGCCCGCGTTGTCCGGGGAGGCGATGTAGAACACCTCGTGCCCGGGCAGGCTCGACTCGGTGGCCAGCACGATCGCGTCCGCCAGGTCGTACACGTCGATGTAGCTCCACAACCCCGCCCCGCTCTCGGCGGCGTCGCGGACCTGCGGGCCCAGGTTGCGCTCGTAGTTGCCCTCCCACTGCACCCAGCTCGGCCGCAGCGAGACGCACCTGATGCCGGACCGCCGCACCGCCGCGTCCATGAGCTGCTCACCGAAGTGCTTGGCCAGCGCGTACGGGTCCTGCGGCCGGATCGGGTGCTCCTCGTCCACCGGCGCGTAGTCGGGCAGGAACGGCCGCTCAGGGAAGAAGAAGCCGGGGACGGTCTCACTGGAGATGTTCACGAACCGCGACACCCCGAGGCGTACCGCCGCCTCGATCATGTTGAACGTCGCCATCAGGTTGTTCTGGAACACCACGTGCGGCGGGTTGGAGGTGGGGTCGGGGATCGCCGCCGCGTGCACCACGGCCTCCGCTCCGACGGTCACGGCGTACGCCTGGCCCGCGTCGGTCAGATCCGCCTGCTGGTAGCGCGGGGCGCCCGGTTCCGGGCGCTCGAACACGGGACGCGTGACGTCCACCGCCGTCACCTCGTGCCCCGCCTCGGCCAGCGCCTTGACGGCCGCCCTGCCGACCTTGCCATGTGCTCCGGTCACCACCACACGCATGAGCCGCTCCTCACCGGGACGTACGTGCAGATCAATCTAGCCCCCGCAAAACCCCCGCCCCGCAACGGCCTCCCCTGCTCCGGCGGACTCTCCCGGCGGCGCCGCCGGGAGGCGGCGCCTCAGGCGACCCCCACCGCCGACAACGTGGAGCCGGTGCGGGTCTTGGTGACCTTGAGCTGGGCGGTGATCCTCGACCGCAGCTCCGCGACGTGGCTGACGATCCCCACGGCGCGTCCTCCGTCGCGCAGCCCGTCGAGAATGTCGAGCACACCGTCGAGGGTGTCCTCGTCGAGCGTGCCGAAGCCCTCGTCCACGAACAGCGTGCCCAGCTCCGCCCCGCCTGCCTCGGCCGTCACGACGTCGGCCAGCCCGAGCGCCAGCGCCAGGGAGGTGATGAAACTCTCGCCCCCGGACAGCGTCGCCGGATCACGGTCGACGCCGGTCCAGCCGTCGGCCACCCGCAGCCCGAGCCCGCCTCCCGCGCGCCCCCGCGACCCCGCGGTCTTGCGCAGGTCGTGCCGCAGCAGGTAGCGGCCGGCGGACATGTGGTCGAGGCGCTCGTTCGCCGCGTCCACCACCTGCCGCAGCCGCTCGCCCAGCACGTACGACGACAGGCTCATGCTCCACTGGTTGTCACCGGACGTGCCGCTGGCCAGCGCCGCCAGGCTCTCGGCCAGCCGGTGCCGTTCGAACGCGGGCCGCCAGCGCTCCAGGTGATCGGCCAGCTCGGCGCACAGCTCCGCCAGCCGCCGCGCCCTGGCCGCCGCCCGGTCGCGCGTGCTCGACAGCCGGGTGAACGCCGCCTCCAGCGCGTCCCGTTCCGTTTCGAGCGCCGGAAGGTCGGGCGCGGGCTCGGCCGCCGCGGCGACCAGCTCCGGATCGGCCAGCACGCCGCTGACCGCCGCGTGCTGGTCGTCGAGGCGGCGCAGCAGCTCCGCCCGGCTCTCCCGCTCGGCCGCGCTCCGGTACGCCGCCTCCGCCTCCGGCACGTCCGCGAACCCGGCCTCGACGGCCGCCTCCTCGGCCGCCCGCGCAGCCTTCTCCAGCTCACCGCGGGCCGTCACCGCGGCCTTGGTGGCCTCCAGCGCCTCCCGCAGCAGCTCGGCCTCGTCACCCAGCCGCGACAGGCGGGCGGTCAGCGTGGCATCGCCGCCGCGCGCCGCGTCCAGCCGCGCGCCGAGCCGCCCGGCGTCCCCGCTCAGCTCTTCATGCCGGGTACGGCACGCCGCCAGCCGGGCGGCCACCCGCCGCCCGCGCTCTTCCTGCTCCGTCCGCTCCCGCTGAAGCCGCGCCACCTCACCGGCGAGCGGCCCCTCCCGCTCGGCGGCCTGCCGCAACCTCGCCGACTCCCGCTCGGCCGCCGCGAGCACCGCGGCCCCGTCAGCGGCACGTGCCGGGTCCTCAGCGCCGGCACCGGCAGGCCCGCGCTCCGCCGAGTCGGTGTCGTCCGCTTCCGCACCGAGCGCGGGCCCGCGTGTGCCCTCCGCCTCGCCACCGTCCACCCGAACACCGCCCGACTCGGGCCCAGCTCCGCCCTGACCCGCATGGTCCGGCCGGCCGGTGTCCCCGGTCGCGGTGTCCGGCGCGGCCGCACTCGCTCGGAGGCCGTCGCCCGTGGAGGTGATCAGGCCGAGGGTGGTCGCCTGGTGGGCCAGGCCGGTGCGCAGGCGGGCGCGTTCGGACTCCAGGTGAGTGCGGTGGGCGCGGTGGGCCGCCAGGGCCTCGGCGATCTCCCTGGCCTGGCCTCTGACCTGCTCGCGTTCGCCCTCGACGCGGTCGAGGGCGGCCGCCAGGGCTGGCTCCCGGCCGGCGACCGCCTGGAGGCGGGCCAGCTCCCGCTCGGCCTGGAGCACCTGCGTTTCGGCGGCCTCGACGTCCAGCCCCGCCGTGGCCTCGGCCGCGGCCTCGTGCCGGGACTCCAGCGAGGCCAGGGCGCGTTCGGCCTGCTCGCGCCGGGCGAGAGCGGCGTCGTGGGCGGCCTGGGCTTCGTGTTCGTCGTCGGCCGACGGGGCGCTCGGGGCCGGGGAGGCCGGATGCGGGTGGTGTTCGGAGCCGCAGACCGCGCACGGCGAACCGTCGGACAGGTCGCGGGCCAGCTCCGCCGCCATGCCGTCGATGCGCGCCTGCCGCAGGTCGAGCCAGCGCTCCCGGAGGGCCTGCGCGTGGTCGACGAGCCCTTGGTGCCCGGCCCTGGCGGCCTCCAGCTCCGCGGCCAGGGACTCGCGTCGACGGGTGGCGTCCAGGAGCGCCCGCGCGGCGTCGACGTTCGCGGAGGCCGCCGGAAGGGCCGCCGCCTCGGCGCGTACGTCCGCCAGGGCCGCGCCGGCCTGCGCGATCCGGGCGGGCAGCTCGGCCTCGGCGGCGCCGACCTCGGCCGCGCGCTGCGCCAGCGCGTCGAGCTCCCCCTCCAGCGCGACCAGCTCTCGCTCGACGCCGACCAGATGAACGGCGGCGTCGCGGACGGCCTCGACGGCGGGGATCCGGGCAGCGTCCCGGCGAGCCTCGGCCAGCCTCGCCTCGGCCTCCTCGATCAGCCCGGGCAGCAGCGCCAGGCGGGCGGCGACGTCCTCATCGGCGGCCACCAGCTCGGTCAGCTCGGCCGCCACCCGCGCGAGGTCGCGCCGCACCACGGACAGCCGCGCCTCCTCGGTCAGCAACTCGGACAACCGCGCGATCTCGTCCTGCCGCCCGCGCTCCAACGCGCCCAGCCGCGCCACGACCTCCGCGCCATCGCCCGCCCGCGCATCACCACCACGCACAGCCTCCGCACCCTCGCCCGCCAGCGCATCACCACCACGCACAGCCTCCGCCGGCAAGCCGTCGGTTCCGGGATCCCGCGCCTGCGAGGGATCGGGCAAGAAGTCCGTACCGGCAGCGCGCGAGCCGGCACCCGTACCAGGGCTTCGCCTCGTCGTGA
This sequence comes from Nonomuraea terrae, assembly GCF_044465245.1. Classification (NCBI taxonomy): domain Bacteria; kingdom Bacillati; phylum Actinomycetota; class Actinomycetes; order Streptosporangiales; family Streptosporangiaceae; genus Nonomuraea; species Nonomuraea terrae. The sequence continues at coordinate 480,229 of NZ_JBITLL010000005.1, forward strand.
GAGGGGTGGTCAGGAGGGGGTGGGCGCGGGCCAGGGCGTCGGCGGCCAGGGTGCGGGCCTTGGTGGCGGCCTCCGCGCGCTGCCTGGCCGCGGTGATGAGCGGGAGCACGCGGTCGGCGCGGGCCGCGTCGTCCAGCACGGCCTGCAGGTCGGCGCGTTCGTCGGCGCGCTCGTCGAGGCTGCGGCGCAGGGCCAGCGCCTCGGCGTGCCTGCGCCGGCGCTCGGCGAGCGCGGCTGCCTGGTCGAAACGCAGCCGCGCCGTACGGAGCGCCCGGCCGGCGGCCTCGTGCTCCTCACCGGCCCGCACCACGACGGCCCGCGCGGCATCGAGCAACGCACCCGCCCACCCCAGCGCGTCACCCTCCAGGGTCGGCCCTCCGGCCGCACCCCCGGCGCTCTTCCCCTCGGCCCCGACGTGGCCACCGCGCGAGGCACTCCCAGCGGTCGGGGACGCAACACCCCCGCCGGCCAACCCGAAGGCGGTCTCCTCGGAAGCGGGCCGCGGCGGCACCGGGGTCGCCTCGGACGGAGCGGACGTGCCGGCAACGGGCCAGGCCGGCACAGCGCCGGGGTCTCCGGAGCCGTTCGGCCGAACCGACGAGCCAGGTGCGTCCGGGCGGGACGGGGCCTCGCACTGCGGCGCGAAGGAAGGCGGTGAGTCCGTGGTGTGCGCAGCCGCCGGCTGGGGTGAGAGTGTGGCGATGAGGTCGGGGCCGGCGGCTTCTTCGACGCGGCTGATGGCGAAGTCGACCTGCTGGCGCAGCTCCTGGGCCGCTCGCCCGGCCTGCTTGCGGTGCTCGGCCAGCCACGACTCCGCCTGGGTGAACACCTTGACGCTGAACAGCCGCTCCAGCAGCTTGGCCCGCTCGTCGCCGTCGGCGCGCAGGAACTTGGCGAAGTCGCCCTGCGGCAGCATCGCCACCTGGCAGAACTGGGCGGCGTTCATGCCGAGCAGCCCGCCCACCAGGTCGCCGGCCTCGTCGAGCCGGGTGGTCAGCCCGCGCCAGTCGGAGCCCTGCCACTCCGAGACGATGACCTTGGGCTTCTCCTCGGTGACGCCCGCGCCCCGCCGCTTGGGGCGCTGCCAGGCCGGCGAGCGCTGGATGCGCAGTAACCGGCCGCGGATCGTCACCTCCAGCGTGACCGACGGGCCGGCCCCGGCCGGGGCGTGGTCGCAGCGCAGGCTGCGGGCGCTGTTGCGCTGGCCGGGCACCTGGCCGTAGAGGGCGAAGCAGAGGGCGTCGAGGATCGTGGTCTTGCCCGCCCCCGTGGGCCCGTGGACGAGGAAGAGCCCGGCCTCGGCCAGGGCGTCGAAGTCGACCGTCTCGGTGCCGGGAAAGGACCCGAACGCCGTCAGCGAGAGCCGGTGCGGCCGCATCTACGCCATCGTCTCCTTCACCCGGGATGCCTCGATCGCCTGTCTTAGCAGGGTTTCCTCCTCGGGCGCGGCAGGCTCGCCGCGCACCTCGCGGACGAAGTCGAGGGCGACCTCCGTCTCCGGCCGCCCGCTGACGCGCGCGTGCTGCGCGGCGGGGACGGCGCCGACCGGGTCGAAGGAGAGGGCGAGGGTGTGGGGGAAGCGGGCGCGCAGCCGCTCCATCGCCGACTTGGGACGGACGGCGTCGGTGAGCGTGACCTGCAGCCAGTGGTCTTCGTAGGCGGCGTGGCGGGGCTCGGTCAGCAGGTCGTCGAGGGCCCCGCGGAGCCGGCCGATCGGGCGGGGCACCGGCGCGGGCACGAACTCCACCTCGCCGCCCAGTGTGACCAGCCACGACCCCTTGACGTGGCCGGCCTCGGAGAAGGAGTAGGCCAGCGGCGAGCCGGAGTAGCGGACGGTCTCGGACATGCGCTGGCGCCCGTGCAGGTGGCCGAGCGCGACGTAGTCGACCCCGTCGAAGGCGGACAGCGGCACGTAGGCCACCCCGCCCACGCTGATGTCGCGCTCGCTGTCGCTGGCCTGCCCACCGATGACGAAGCAGTGCGACAGCACCACGGCCGCGCGGTGCCGGCCGGCGTCGGCGCGGATGCGGCCCATCGCGTGGGAGATCGCGGCGGTGTGGCTGCGGTCGGGCAGCTCCCAGGCGGCCCGCACCAGCTCCGGCTCCAGGTACGGGATGCCGTAGAAGGCGACGTCGTCGACCACCACCGGCTCCCAGGACTGCTCGGGTGAGGTGCGCACATGCACCCCGGCGGCGTCGAACAGCGCCGAGCCGAACCGCAGCCGCAGCGCCGAGTCGTGGTTGCCGCTGATCAGCACCACCCGCGCCCCGGCCGCGCGCACCCGGGCGAGCGCCTCGTCGAGCAGCGCCACCGCGTCGACCGGCGGCAGCGCCCGGTCGTAGACGTCGCCGGCGACGGCCACCACGTCGACCCGCTCGGCCCGCACCGTCTCGACCAGGTGATCGACGAACGCGGCCTGCCCGGCCAGCAGGCTCTCACGGTGGAAGGAGCGCCCGAGGTGCCAGTCGGAGGTGTGCAGGATCCGCATGTCGCAGGAAGCTAACAGCTCCCGCCGACAAAAGTGGCCCCTCCTGCCACACCCGCCGGGAGTAGGCTGGATGATCAGCGGGCAAACCAACGCACATGGGGAGGCCAATGCGCACTGGCCGTGGCACCTTGAGCGTCGCCGCCGGCCTGGTGCTGGTGGCTCTCGCGGCCGTCGGTTACGTCCTGCCGCCCGCGTTCGACCCGCCGCCGCTCAAGGCCGATCCGGCCTTCCAGTCCATCCCGGCCCAGCCGGTCGCCGAGCTCAGGCCGGTGGCGGCGGTGCAGCCCATCCGTGACGAGGAGATCTCGATCGCGGCGGAGGGCCAGCGTCTGGAGGGCACGCTCCGGGTGCCGCTGACGCCTGGACGGCATCCGGCCATGGTGTTCGTGTCGGGGTCGGGCAACGGCTCGCGTACAGAGTTCACGCCGCAGGCGGAGTTCCTGGCCAAGGCGGGCGTGGCGACGATCGCGTTCGACAAGCGCACGATCGGCTACAACTTCCGCGACCGCGACTTCGCGCTCCTCGCCGACGACGTGCTGCGGATGGTCGAATACCTGCGCACGCGCCCCGAGGTCGACCCCGAGCGGGTCGGGGTGTGGGGCGTCAGCGAGGGCGGCTGGGTGGTGCCGATCGCCGCGGCCAAGAGCTCGTCGGTGGGCTACATGGTGCTGGTCTCCTCCCCGAACGTCTCCCCGCTGCGCCAGGTCGCCTGGGCGCTCAACGAGCAGGTGCTGCGCCTGCGCGCCCCGATCGGCGCCCGCGACCTGCTGACCAGGGGCATGGGCGCGGTCGGCTTCGACTTCCTGCGCTACGACGCGATGCCCGCGTTAAGCCAGGTCAAGCAGCCGGTCCTCGCCTTCTACGGCACCACCGACCCCTCGATCCCGTTCGTCGAGTCGACCAAGGCACTCATTACCGCGCTCGGCAAGGCGGGCAACGACGACTACACGATCCGCTTCATGGCGAACGGCGACCACGCCATGCGCGTCAACGGCGGCGACTTCACCCAGGGCTACCTGGAGACCCTGGCCAACTGGATCCTCGGCCTGCCCGGCACGGCCAAGCCCGCGGTGCACATGGCGGGCGCCACCCCGGTGCAGCGGTTCGAGGCCAGCGACGTGCCCGCCGCCCCCTGGTACGCCGGCGGCACCATGCTCGGCCTGACGATCTGCCTGGCCGCCGTCGGCTACGTCGCCGGCCCGGTCGCCGCCATGGTGGTCCGCCTGCGCCACCGCCGTCAGACGCTCGAGGAGACCAACGCCCGGTTGTGGCCGCCGATCCGGCGCCGGCTGACCCGGATGGCGTGGACGAGCCTCGGCCTGCTCGCCTCCGTGGTGGCGTTCATCACGCTGCTGGTGCTGTTCTCCGTCAACCAGGCCGGCGCCTGGCCGGCGGTGCTGGCCGGCTGGCTGGTGGTGCGGCTGCTGGCCGTGCTCATGCTGATCCAGGAGGTCACGGCGGTGGCGGCGTACGTGTCGGCGCTGCGCGAGGGCCTGCAGCCGAGCCGGTGGCAGTACGTCACGGTCGGCGGCGTGCTCGGCGGCACCGGCCTGCTGATGGTGGCCGCGGCCTACTACGGGTTGTTCTCGTTCCCCTGGTAGACACTCGTTTCCCCTGGAAGACAGAGGTGCGAACCCCGCTACGTGCCTTGAGCCGCTGGACGCGGCTCAAGGTAAGTGCGAACCCCGCTACGTGCCTTGAGCCGCTGAACGCGGCTCAAGGTAAGTGCAAACCCCGCTACGTGCCTTGAGCCGCTGAACGCGGCTCAAGGTAGGCCTGCATCCAGCGGTCGATCTCGGAGAAGACCTGCTTGCGCACCGGCTCGGACGACAGCACGAGGTCGTGCACGCCGTCCTTGACGCGTACGCACGTCACGTGCGGCCCCACCGCGGTGGCCCAGCGGGCCATATGCCGCGGGTCGAGCACCACGTCGGCCGAGCGCGCCTCGGGCACGAAATCGCGTACGCGCAACCCCGCGGCGCAGGCGAGCACGAGCACCGGCACGTCCACCGACAGCCCGGCGTGCAGCCGGCGCTGCGCCCGGCGGATGGCGGCCAGCCACATCGCGTGCACGGAGAAGCCGCCGAGCGGCTTGAGCTCCAGGTCGTAGTCCCACTCGCCGCCCTCGCTGCGGTGCAGCGACCGCCCGTAGACGGTGTTGACGCCCAGCGGCAGCACCCACCGCGTGTACGACAGCGGCGTCTTCAGCAGGTCGGCGGCCAGCCGCATCGGCGTGGACACGTTCAGGTCGAAGAACGGGCTGTTGAGCACGAGCCCCTGCACCAGGCCCCGGCCGCGGACCCGGTCGGCCCACAGCGCCGTGATCAGGCCGCCGGTGGAGTGGGCGTTGACGGTCAGCTCGTCGTGGTCGCGCCGGATGATGCGCACGGCCTCGTCGATCTCGGGGAAGTAGTCGGTGACGCTCCTGATCAGGCCCCTGGTCTGGTGGGGCAGCAGCGAGCGGCCGTACTTGCGCAGGTCGAGCGCGTAGAAGTCGATGCCGCGCTCGACGTAGTGGTCGGCCAGGTGGTCCTGGAAGAAGTAGTCGGTGAAGCCGTGCAGGTAGAGCACCGCCCTGCGGGAGCCGGCCGCGGCCTTCCTCGACACCAGCGTCGCCACGACCTCGCCCTCGAAGTCGTCGGGCATGGGCAGGACGGTGATCTCGTACATGCTAGACACCATATGGATTGTCCGGCCATGACGGGAGGCCGGGCGGCATGTCCTTACTCACCTTCATCGGGAAGCCGGCCGGCCGCTTGTCCAGGAACGCCGTCACGCCCTCGGCCGCGTCGGGCGCGCCGCCCAGCTCGGCCATGAGCCGGGAGTCGGCCGCGTGCGCCTCCCACGGCGAGGCCGCCGACAGGCCCGACCACATGAGCCGCCGGATGGCCGCCACGGACACGGCGGAGGTGTGGTCGGCGATCTCCCTGGCCAGCGCGTACGCCGCCGGCAGCAGTTCCTCGGGCGGCAGCACCCGCGAGACGAGCCGCCCCTCGAGTGCCTCAGAGGCGGGGAAGACACGGCCGGTCGCGGCCCACTCCATGGCCTGCGCGATGCCGACGATCCGGGGCAGGAACCAGCTGGAGGCGGCCTCGGTGACGATCCCGCGCCGGGCGAAGACGAACCCGAACTTCGCCGTCTCGGAGGCCAGCCGGACGTCCATCGGCAGCGTCATCGTGACGCCGACGCCGACCGCCGGGCCGTTGATCGCGCCGATGACCGGCTTGAGCGAGCGGGCGATCCGCAGCGCGACCGTGCCGCCGCCGTCGCGCGGCGCGCCGTCCACGGTCTCGCCCTTTTCCCGATGCGCGAACGTGCCCCCTCCCCCGCCCAGGTCGGCTCCGGCGCAGAACGCCCGGCCCGCCCCGGTGACCACCACCGCGCGCACGTCGTCGTCGGCGTCGGCCTGGTCGAACGCCTCGATCAGCTCGGCGCGCATCGTGAGGGTGAAGGCGTTGAGCCGCTCCGGGCGCCGCAGCGTGATGGTGGCGATCCGGTCGGACACCTCGTACGCGATCTCAGCGAAGGCCATGACCGGAATCTTATTCGGTCGCTGATGTTCACCCTCCGATAAAGACATATTTCGTCTCTGCGGCGTAAGCTTCCGCCTCAATCCATGATTGATGCGGGGGCTCCGCCCTGCGGCCGCCCCCTGCCCTGCCGAGCGGGAGACGCGACCAGCGGATCCCCTCGTGGGGCGGTGTTTACGTCTACGGTGGAACACACGGGGAAACGGGGAAGGCGTGCGGCAGGCAAAGGAACCGGTGAGCGCCGGAGCGATCCTTGGGTGGCTGGTGCTGTCGACACTCGCGCCCGGGGCCGCCCACCTGCGCGCCGGCTGGCGCAAGACCGGCCTCGTGCTGATCTCCTGCTACGCCGCCCTCCTGCTGGCGCTGCTCGGCATATGGCTGGTGAACGGCCGCGACGCCCTGGCCGGCTCGCTCACCCAGGACTCCGTGCTCGTGCCGATCATCGTCATGGCGGCCGTGCTGGGCCTGGCCTGGTTCGCCCTGATCGTGCACTCGTTCGTCGTGCTGCGGCCCGGCCGGCTCCCCCAGAGCGGGCAGATCCTCACCGGCGTCCTCACGGGGCTGCTGGCCGTCGCGGTCGTGGTGCCGTTCGGCGTGGTCGGGCAGTACACCCTCGCCGCGAGGGACGCGCTCGACCGCATCTTCCAGCCGACGGCGCAGGAGCCGGGCGACCCGCCCGTGCCCGACCCCAAGCCGGAGGACCCGTGGGCGGGCCGCAAGCGGGTCAACATCCTGCTGCTCGGCGGCGACGCCGACGACAACAGGACCGGCGTCCGTACCGACAGCATGAACCTCGCCAGCGTCGACGTGCAGACCGGCAACACCGTGCTGTTCAGCCTGCCGCGCAACCTGGAGGACGTCCGCTTCCGGCCCGGCACCCCGATGGCCGAGCGTTTCCCCGACGGGTTCCGGCTGCCGGCCGACCCCGGCGGCGGGCGCAGCGACCTGCTCAACAGCGTCTGGGAGTACGCCGACGCCCACCCCGAGATCTTCGGCGGCAAGCAGCACCAGGGCGCCAAGGTGCTGATGGACACCATCGGCTACACCCTCGGCGTCAAGGTCGACTGGTACGCCCTGGTCAACATGTGGGGTTTCGCCCGCCTCATCGACGCCATCGGCGGCGTCACCATCACCGTCGAGCAGGACGTCGTCTTCGGCAGGTACAACGAGGGCCTGGTCAAGGCCGGCACGCGCAAGCTCAAGGGCGCCGACGCGATGTGGTACGCCCGCTCGCGCACCTACAGCGACGACTTCACCCGCATGCGCCGCCAGCGGTGCGTGCTCGGCGCGCTGCTCGAACAGGCCGACCCGGCGACGGTGCTGACCCGGTTCAACCAGATCGCGCTGGCCACCAAGGAGCTGATCAGGACCGACATCCCCCGGCCGATGCTCCGCCACCTCGTGCCGCTGGCGCTGAAGGTCAAGAACGGCGAGGTGACGAGCGTGCAGTTCGTGCCGCCGATCATCAACACCGGCTACCCCGACTGGGGGAAGATCCGCGACATCGCCGACAAGGCCCTGCGCGACTCGGCCCGCACCAACCCCGTCGCCGCCTCCGCCACGCCGTCGAAGTCCCCCAAGAAGAACAAGCAGGCCACCGACGAGCCCCGCGGCGACGACCCGGTCAAGAACCTCACCGAAGGCTGCGGCACCACCTGACCCCCGCCCCCGCTCACCCACCGCGCGAGGCTGAGGGTCAGCGCGGCCAGGCAGGCCGGCGTCTGGAACGGCTTGCCCCAGCCCGGCGGGGTCAGGCGCCCCCGGTCCTCCTCCTGAGGGTGACGGACTGACGGGCCTCCAGCACCCGGGCCAGCTTGGACAGCGACATGTTGACCACCAGGTAGATCAGCGCGACCACCAGGTACGTCTGGATGAGCAGGCCGTTGTAGGCGGCCAGGACCTTCCCGCTGTAGAGCAGCTCGCCGTAACTGACGACGAAGCCGAGCGAGGTGTCCTTCAGCAGGCCGACCGACTGGCTGACCAGCGACGGCAGCACCCGCCGGGCCGCCTGCGGCAGCACGACCAGCAGCATCGCCCGCAGGCGCGTCAGCCCGATCGCCAGGCCCGCCTCCATCTGGCCGCGCTCCACCGAGTTGATCCCGGCCCGGAAGATCTCGGCGTACGCGGCGGCGTTCGACACCGTGAGCGGCACCACGAGTTTCCAGAACAGCGGCAGGTCCAGCCCGTAGCGCGGCAGCGCGAACAGCACCACGTACACCAGCAGCAGCGCCGGGATCGTGCGGACCACCTCGACGTAAGCGGCGGACGGGCCGCGCACCCACGCCCGCGGCGACAGCCGCCCCAGCGCCAGGAGCAGGCCGAACGCCATCGCCAGCACCGCCGACACCACGGCCGCCAGGAACGTCGACCACAGCCCGTTCAGCAGATAACGCCACATCGGCCACGTCGCGTACGGCTGCCAGCGCGCCGCGTCCAACTGCCCGTTGGCGGCGAACTGCCGCACCGCCAGCACGGCGAGCGCCACCACGGCCAGCGTGCCCAGCACGGTCGCCACCCGGATGCGCCTGACCGCCTTCGGCCCCGGCTCGTCGAACAGCACGCTCATCGCAGGATCACCAGCCTGCGCTCCAGCCGTCCGGTGACGAATCCGGCCAGGGCGGCAATGAGTGCATAAGCCGCACCCGCACCCACGAAGATCGGGATGGGCTGCGCCTCGGCGAGGTTCACCCGGTTCGCCGCGGCCGTCAGGTCGACCACGCCGACGGCCGCGGCCAGCGCCGTGTTCATGGTGGTCGCGATGAAGATGTTGCCGAGCGGCTGCACGACCGTGCGCAGCGCCTGCGGCAGGATGACGTACCGCAGCGACTGGCCGAACGTCAGCCCGATCGCCCGGGCCGCCTCGCCCTGCCCCTTCGAGACGGCGTTCACGCCCGAGCGCAGGGCCTCGCCGACATAGGCGGCCTCGTACACCGCGATGACCACGATCGCCGTCGTCAGGATGCCGGCCTGGATGCCGATCTCCGGCAGGCCGAAGAAGGCCAGCACCAGCAGCACGAGCAGCGGCAGGTTCTGGAACGCCTCCACGTACGCCGTGCCGATCGCGCGCAGCACCCGTACCGGGCTCACGCGCAGGGCGCAGACCACGACGCCCAGCACCGCCGCGCCCGCGAAGGACGCGGCGGTGAGCTGGATCGTCACGATCAGCCCCTGCCACAGCTCGGGCAGGTGGTCGAGGAGCACCGACATCAGGACCCCGGCACGGAGCCGATCTGCGGCGGCGCGGGCGCCTCACCGGTCACCACGGTGCCGATGGAGCCCTTCCAGATGTCCTGCCAGACACCCGCCTGCTGGATCTTGACCAGCCAGTCGTTGACGAACTTCTTGAACTGGTCGTCGCCGTGCTTGAGCCCGATCCCGTACGGGTCCACGGTGAACGGCTTGGTGACGATCTCGATCGACGGGTCCTTCTGCGCGTTGGCGATGAGGAGCGTCTCGTCCTGCACGTACGCCACGCCGCGGTCCTGCTTGAGCGCCTGCATGCACTCCGGGTCGCTGCCGAACGTGATGATCTCGGCGTCCGGCGCGGCCTGCTCGATCGCGGGGATCGCCGGGGTGTTCGCGCCGGCCAGGACCTTCTTGCCGTTCAGGTCCTCGGGCTTGGTGATGCCCGTCGTGCCCTTCTTCACCGCGATCGTCAGACCGGAGGTGTAGTAGGGCCCCGCGAACGCCACCTGCTCCGCGCGTTCCTCGGTGATCGTGTACGTCTGGAAGACCACGTCCACGGTGCCGTTGGCCAGCAGCGCCTCCCGGGTCTCCGACGCCGAGTTGACGATCTTGACCTTGGGCTCGCCGAGGATGTACTTGGCCAGCGCCTTGCCCATCATCGCGTCGAACCCCTCGACCTCACCGGTCACCGGGTTCTGCTGGGAGAGCAGAGGTGCGTCCAGCGAGCCGCCCACGATGAGCTCGCCGCGCTGCTTGATCTTCTCCATGGTGGAGCCCGGCAGAATCTCGGCCGCCGCGGCGACCGGCGCCTTGGCCAGCACGTCGGCGCCGCCGCTGCTCGGGGCCGCTCCGGGGACGGCAGGACTGCTCGACTCACCGCAGGCCGCCAGGGCTAAGACGGAGGCGACGGCGACGGCGACAAACCTCTTCATGAACCGCTCACTTCCTTCGATATCGAAGATAACCCGGACCGTAGTGGGATATTTCGGAGCAAGTCAATACGTTGTCGGCCCAAGTCGGTGCGTGGTAGGTATCTCACATGAACCAGCGGCTGCCCGTGCGGGGGCCACAGGGCGACCTGCTGCGACTCGTCGCCACCGGCAAGGCCGAGTCCCGCGCCGAGCTGGCCCGGTTGTCAGGGCTGGCCGCCTCCAGCATCTCCCTGCGCGTCGAGGAGCTCATCGACGCCGGCCTGCTCGCCGAAGAGGGATCCGGCACCTCCCGCGGCGGCCGCCGCCCCCGGCGCCTGCGCCTGTCACCCGCGGCCGGCGTCCTCGCCGTCGCCGACCTCGGCGCCCACCACGTACGCCTCGGCCTGCTCGACCTCAGCGGCTCCCCCCTCGTCATCCAGGAACGCCCCTGCGAGATCGCCGACGGCCCCCGCGCCACCCTCGACCGCGTCGCCGACGCCTTCGACGCCCTGCTCGCCGAGCACGTGCCCGCCGGGGTCCCGCTGCGCGGCGTCGGCACCGGCGTGCCCGGCCCGGTCGACCCGGCCACCCTCCGCGTCGTCACTCCCTCGCGCATGCCCGGCTGGAACGACTTCCCCGTCGCCGACCACCTCGCCACCCGCTACGACCTGCCCGTCCTCGTCGAGAACGACGCCAACCTCATGGCCGTCGGCGAGGCACGCCACTGGCCGGGCAGCGAGAACCTCATGGTCGTCAAGGCCGGCACCGGCATCGGCTGCGGCGTCGTCGTCAACGGCCGCCTGCACCGCGGCCGGGGCGCTGCCGGCGACATCAGCCACGTCCGGGTGCGCTCCGACTCCTCGATCCTGTGCGCCTGCGGCCACCCCGACTGCCTGGAGGCGTACGCGAGCGGCGCCGCCCTCGCCGGCGCGCTGGCCGAGGCCGGCATCGAGGTGACCCGGCCGGCCGACATCGTCACGCTCGTCAACGACGCCGTTCCCGAGGCCACCAGCCTGGTGCGCAACGCCGGCCGCCGCATCGGCGAGGTGCTCACCGTGCTGGTCAACTTCTTCAACCCCGACGTGGTGGCCGTCGGCGGCAGCCTGTCGGCGGCCGAACCGCTCATCACCTCGATCAGAGCCGCCGTCTGGGAACGCTGCCTGCCGCTCGCCACGCGCGACCTGGAGATCGCGCCGGCGCGCGCCGGCCGCGACGCCGCCCTCCTGGGCGCCGGGACGCTGCTGCTGGAGGCCGTCACGCGGCCATAGCGGGCGCCCTTACAAAGTAGATCAAAATAATGAACGGGCGGCACGCGACCGGGCCGTGGTGTGCGGTGCGGGCAGGTGACCGCGGGCACTCAGATGCGGGCAGGTGACCGCGGGCGCTCAGCCTGCCGCGGCGGGGCGGTGGAAGGCGGCCCGCCAGCGCAACCGGCCACCGTCGCGCAGCTCCTCGACCACGCCGGGCTCCAGCCCGCCCGCCGCGAAGCCGGCCACCTCCGGCCGGGTCAGCGGCCACGGGGGCGGACTCACCGGCTCGCCCTGCTCACGGCCTGACGCGATCACCAGCAGCGTGCCGCCGGGGGCGACGAAGTCCGCGATCGCCGCGGCGGCCCGCGCGTGCAGCGGCTCCGGCAGCGCCTGCACGGTCATGATCTCGACGACCAGGTCGAACGCGTGCCGCCACTCCCCCGGCGGGTCCAGCAGGTCGGCGACCCGGTAGTCGACCACGCTCCGCGGGAACCGCTCGCGGGCCAGGCGCACGGCGGACTCGCTCACGTCGAACGCCACAGTGTCGTAACCCAGCCCCGCCACGTGTTCGGCGTCGTCGCCCAGCCCCGCGCCGACCACCAGGGCCCGCCCGGAGCCCGCCCGGCCGCGCCCCCACTCCGCCAGCAGGAAGTGCGGCGCCCGCGAGTCCCACGGGACGGTCGCCGCGCCGGTCGCCGACTCGGCGTAGAGGCGCTCGAACCACCCCGTCGGGTCACCGGCCGCCAGCGACTCCCCGGCCAGCCGGAGCGCGTCGGCCTCGGGATCCTGCTGCGGGGTCATGCGTGGAACGACTCCTTGGCCAGCCGGCGCAGCCGGGTCTCGTCGATCTCGTGCCCCAGCCCCGACTGCGTCAGCGGGACCGCGATGACGCCGCCGTTCGCGCCCACGATGGGGTTGACGATCTGGTTCTGTTTCGGCGGCTGCGTCACGTCGCACGGCAGCGTGCAGCCCGGCAGGCTGGCCACCGCGACCGTCGCCGCCCTGGCCAGGCCCGCGCCCTGGCCGCCCGCGCACTGGATGTCCCAGCCCGCCGCCGAGGCGCGATCATGGGCGCGCCGGACGTCCGACAACGACGAGAACGCGGCCGGGCGCAGCAGCAGCACCCGCGCCGCCCGCAGGGTCAGGTAGTCGTCCAGCTCGGCAGTGGAGCCGACCTCGACGGCCACCGAGGCGGCCACGTCGTCCTGCAGCGCGGCGTGGCTGTAGACGTCGGTGGCGGGGAAGGGCCGCTCGATGACCTCCAGGCCGTAGGAGTCGAGCGCGACGAGCTGGCCCAGGTCGGTGTAGGCGTTGCCGCAGTCGACCGCCAGCGTCAGCGCCGGGTACGCCTGCCGCACCGCCCGCACCGGCTCGACGTCCCAGCCGGGCCGGACGTCGAGCGTGACGTGCCCGTAGCCGGCGCAGATCTGCTGGTTGACCCGGGAGACGAGGCTCTCCACGGACAGGTCGGGAACGAGCCGGACGGTCGCCATGAGGGAGGTGCGGGTGCCGCCGATCGCCTCGGCGAGCGGCACGCCGCGCATCTTCGTCCACAGGTCCCAGCAGGCCATGTCGACCGCGGTGTCGCCGCTCGGCACGGTGTCGGGATGCTCCCAGTCGACCCCGATGAGCAGCGCCCCGAGCGTCTCCTCCAGCCGGGACCAGGTCTTGGGCGGGGGCGCGGTGGTCTCACCCCACCCGGTCATGCCGCCGTGGTCGGTGAGCTTGACGAGCAGGCTCTCCGACTTCCTGCCATGGGGCAGGGGCAATCGGAAAACCTCGAACTCCCGCACGCGCGGCATGTACCCCCCTTATGACGCGGTCCTCTCCATAGTGCCCGGTGCGGAGGAATGCACGAAACGGGGGGCCAGCACAGCGCCCGCCACCGCGAGGGCCACGGCGACGGCCAGCCCGGCCGCGTGGTGCTGCCCGGCGGCGGTGAACAGGGCGCCGCTGACCGCGACCGCCACCACCGTGAACACCGACTCTCCCACGCCGACGGCCGCGCTGTTGCGGCCCTCCTCACCCTCCTTCGACATGCGCAGCACCAGGACGGAGACCGTGGGGTGCAGGGTGCCGATGCCGAACCCGGCGACGGCCATGGCGGCGTACGCGACCGCGAGCGGGACGGCGTCGACGAGCACGAGCATGACCAGCGCGACCCCGGCGGCGATCATGGCGGCGCCGCCGCGGATCGCGGCCATGTCGCCCATCGTGCCGCGGCCCTTGACCCAGGAGCCGAGCGACCAGCCGAGCGCCCCTACCGTGAGCACGACACCGGCGCCGGCGGCGCTGAGGCCGCGCGCGTCCTTGAGCATGAGCGGGATGAGCACCTCGGCGGCCGTGTACGAGCCGAAGGCCAGGCCGCGCAGCAGCGGCGCGGTCGGCAGGCCGCGGGCGGCCCGCAGCGCGCCGGCCGGCAGCAGCCGGGGCAGCGCCACGGCGAGCAGGACGACGCCGGCGACCAGCAGGGGCAGGCCGGCCAGGCCGAGCGCGCTGCCGTACTGGATGAGCGCGGCGGACACGGCGGTCAGCGCGGCCCACATGAGCTTGCCGCCGAGGCCGGGGGCGGGCGGCGCGATGCCGTCCGCCGGGGCGCGGCCGGCGGCGCCGCGCCAGAGCAGCAGCGCGGCGGGCACGACGACCGCGATGACGGCGAGGAAGATCCACCGCCACCCGGCGTGCTCGGCCACGAACCCGGCGATCGCCGGCCCGACCATCGACGGCACCACCCAGGCCGCCGAGAACAGCGCGAACACCCGCGGATGCATCGCCGCGGGATAGACCCGCGCGACCAGCACACTGAGCGCCACCTGGGTCAGCCCGGTCCCGAACCCCTGCACGAACCGCCCGATGACCAGCACCTCCATGGTGGGCGCGAGCCCGGCCATGAGCAGCCCCGCCACGAACGTGGCCACGCCCACCGCGATGGGCTGCATCGGCCCTCGCACGTCGCTCCACCGCCCGCCCAGGACCGTCGCGATCACGCCGGCCGCCAGCGAGGCGCTGAAGGCCAGGTTGTACAGATACAGGCCGTCCAGCTCACGAACCACCACGGGCATGGCCGTGGTCACCGCCATCGCCTCGAAGGCCTGTAACGTCACCAGGGCGATCAGGCCGATGCTGATCGCCCGGTAGCGGGGGGACACCACACTGGCGGGCGCCTCGGCTTCAACAGTCGTCGTCATACCGGCACCGTAGGGCGACGCCCCAGGTCAGCACATCGGGCGAGGGCCCTAGGCACATGGGCCTAGGGCCAAGGCATGCGGGCCGTCGGCGGCGCGTCCGGCACGCCGCTGTTCCAGTTTCGGGCGTCGACGCCTGCTGGGGTGGCGCTGCTCGGACGGACGTTCGCGTGGCCGTCCCCGCTCCGGCGCCGGGCGTCCGGGCGACGGTCTAGCCGGGCTGGGTGTGGCGTTCGGCCCACCGGGCGATGTCGCGGCGCTCGATCGCGGCGGCCATCAGGTCGGGGAAGGCGTCGGGCGTGCACGCGAACGCGGGCACGCCCATCGCGGCCAGCGCGGCGGCGTTCTCGTGGTCGTAGAAGGGCGCGCCCTCGTCGGACAGCGCGAGCAGCACGATCACCTGTACGCCGGCCTGCGTCATCGCCGCCACCCGGCGCAGCATCTCCTGGCGGACGCCGCCTTCGTACAGGTCGCTGATCAGGATGAAGATGGAGTTGGTCGGCCGGGTGATCAGGCCCTGGGAGTAGGCGATGGCCCGGTTGATGTCGGTGCCGCCGCCGAGCTGAGTGCCGAACAGCAGCTCCACCCGATCGTGCAGGCGGTCGGTCAGGTCGACCACCGCCGTGTCGAACACCACCAGGGACGTCTTCAGCGACCGCATCGACGCCAGCACCGCGCCGAAGACGCTGGAGTAGACGACCGAGGCCGCCATCGAGCCGCTCTGGTCGATGCAGAGCACCACCTCGCGCTGCACCGAGCGCTGCCTGCGGGCGTAGCCGACGAGCCTTGAGGGCACGACGGTGTTGCGTTCGGGCAGGTAGTTCTTCAGGTTGGCGCGGATCGTGCGGTCCCAGTCGATGTCGGCCATCCGGCGGGGGCGGTGGGTCCTGGCCGAGCGGTCGAGGGCGCCCGTGACGGCCGCCCTGGTCTTCTGGGCGAGCCTGCGTTCGAGCTCCTCCACCACCTTGCGGACCAGCGCCCTGGCGGACTCGCGGGCCTGGTCGGGCATGACCTTGTTGAGCGCGAGGAGCGTGCCGACGAGATGCACGTCGGGCTCGACGGCCTCCAGCATCTCGGGCTCCAGGAGCAGGCGGGTGAGGTTGAGCTTCTCGATCGCGTCCTTCTGCATGACCTGGACGACGGTCGAGGGGAAGTACGTGCGGATGTCGCCGAGCCAGCGCGCCACCCGAGGGGCCGACGCCCCGAGCCCGCCCTCCCGGCTACCGCCCGCGCCGCCCGCGCCGTCGTACACGGCGGCCAGCGCCGCGTCCATCCCGGCATCGGCGCCGTCCAGCCCGCAGCCGATCCCGTCGGCCGCACCGCCGCCCAGCACCAGCCGCCAGCGCCGCAACCGCTCATCCGCCTCGTTCATCCGCCATCCCTCCGCGTCGTCACGCACCCGCTCCTCTGCCGGCCCTCAGGCGCGGCCACCGCGCGTGGCCGCCCCTCCGCACTTCCTTCCCCGCTCTTGCCGGGCTGGGGATCCGCCGGGCGGTCATGCCGTCCCCCTGCCGAGGATCGACAGGACGGTGGCGACGGCCGGGGCGGCGCGGTGCTCGTCCAGGTCCTGGGCGGGGCCCGCTTCGGCGCGCTGGGCGGCGCCGGGCCCCGTCGCGCGCAGGCGTTCGCCGACCGCCCGGCGCTCCGGCGCCGCGAAACCGCCGAACGTACGGCGCAGCAGCGGCAGCACGTCGGTGAACTGGTCGCCGGACAGCCCGGTGAGCCAGTCGTCCACTAGGCCGAGCAGGCGCGGGTCGTGCACCAGCAGCAGCCCTCCCCCGGCCAGGAACCCCTCCACCCACGCCGCGGCCCGCGCGGGCGCCTGGCCCCTCGACATGGCGCGCGACATGCGGTCGCCGGCGTCGTCGAGCTCCCCGGAGTCGAGCAGGATGCGGGTGAGACGGCCCTCGATGAGCCCGTGCAGGTCCTGCCGGTCGCTGATGCCGCGCAACGTCCCCATCCACCGCTCCCGTGGCGACCCCCCGATGCCGGCCGTGTCCACGGCCGTCTCCGCGGCGGGGTCGTCGAGGAGGGCGACGGCGGAGTGGACGGCGTCGACGTGTTTGAGGAGGGACGCGGCCGCGTCGTCGTCCAGGCCGGTGACCGCGACCGGCAGGCCCACGCACACGCGTTCCAGCATCGAACGGACGATCGCCGCCAGCCCCGCCACCGAGGTGCCGCGCACGTCGCCGTAGCGGTGGGCGCGCACCATCGCGGGCAGCGCCGCCATCAGGCGGGTGACGTCGGTGTCGAGCGCCGCCTTGGCCGACAACGCCGCGAGCACCTCGGGCAACGCCTGCGGCAGGTCGGCCAGCAGGCACCGTTCGACCAGCGACGTCAGGTCGGCCAGCGTCGCGGAGTCGGCCCCGGCGAGGTCGGCGGCCCGCCGCGCCGCCGCGGCGGCCACCGTGGTGCCGAGCGCGGCGTGCTCGATGAGCGCGAGGTCGTGCTCGGGACGCCACTGCAGCGTCCACGTCTCGCGGAAGGTGCCCTTGCCGCGCGCCTGCCCCGGCGTGCCCCAGCCGACGCCGAGCAGCCGCAGCCGGTGCAGCAGCCGGCTGCGGTCGAGGTCGAGGGGCTTGCGCAGGTCGAGGTCGATCTCGCGGTCGAGCGCCTCCGGCTTGAGCCTCAGCCGCCGCTGCTGCTCGCGCAGGTCGCGCTGGAGCGGCACCATGGGGGTGCCGTCGCTGACGTGGCCGAGCCGGTCGCCGACGACCATGCGCCGCCGGATCAGCTCGACCGCGAGGTCGTCGCCCTCGCACAACACGGCCCTGGCCGCCTCGGTGACCTCGCCGAGCCCGGCCACAGGACGCCCGCGCAGGGCCGCCAGGCCGCCGGCCAGGCGTACGGACTCGATGACGTGCGCGGACGACACGGCGAGCCCCTCGTCGCGCAGCACCGCCGCGGCGGCGGCGAGCCAGCGCTCGACGGGCCGGTCGGGCGCGTCGAACACATGGTGGTACCAGCCCGGCGAGGTGATGCCCGCGCCGTAGCCGCTCCACGACGCCAGCCGCCCGTACGTCCACGGCACCCACGTCAGCTCCGCCTTGACCTTGGGCAGGCCGCGCAGGACCGCGTTGTCGGCCGTGGCCGGCGGCAGCGGCCCGGCCAGCGCGGGCACGTGCCAGGCCCCGCAGATCACCGCGATCCGCCCGAACCCCTGCTTGAGGACCGCGCGCAGGGTCTTGCGCATGTACGCCTCGCGCGCCGCCTCCCGCCCGCCCGGCCGGTAACCCTCGCGTACGGCGGTCATGGCCTCGGCGATCACCTCGAACGGCGTGTCGCCGCGGTGCTCGACGACGTCCTCCCACCAGCGTTCCGGGTCGTCGTAGCCGGCGGCCGAGGCAAGCGCCCCGATGGGATCGGCCGGCACGCCGCCGCCGTGGTCGCCGCCGCGGTCGCCGCCGCTCTCGTGGTCGTCGTCGCCCGCCAGCGTGTGGGCGGCGGGCAGGTCGCAGAAGCGCACCGGGACGCCGGCGGACGTGGCGTACCGGATGGCCTGCCACTCGGGCGAGAACACCGCGAACGGCCAGAACGCGGCACGCGAGGGCTCACCCGGTACGTGGGCGAGCAGCGCGACCGGCGGCTCCAGGCCGGGGGCGAGCGCCACCAGCCCGTCGGCCTCGGGCGGCCCCTCGACGAGGATCGCGTCGGGGCGCAGGCGTTCGAGCTCGCGCCGCACGGCCCGCGCCGAGCCGGGCCCGTGGTGGCGCACCCCCAGGACGGCGACGCCGGAATCCGGGACGCTCATGAGACCTCGCGGCAGGCGCGGTAGAAGTCGCGCCAGTCGGAGCGCTCCCGGACCACGGTCTCGAGGTATTCGCGCCACACCACGCGGTCGGAGACCGGCTCCTGCACCACCGCGCCGACGATGCCGGCCGCCACGTCGGACGGCCGCAGCACGCCGTCGCCGAAGTGGGCGGCCAGCGCGATGCCGCTGGTGAGCACGGAGATGGCCTCGGCGGTCGACAACGTGCCGCTGGGCGACTTGACCTTGGTGCGGCCGTCCTCGGTGACCCCGGCGCGCAGCTCCCGGAAGACGGTCACGACGCGGCGGATCTCCTCCAGCCCGGTCGTCGTCTCCGGCAGCTCCAGCGAGCGGCCGAGCTGGGTGACGCGACGGGAGACGATGTCGACCTCCTCCTCGGCGGTGGCCGGAACGGGCAGCACGACGGTGTTGAAGCGGCGGCGCAGCGCGCTGGACAGCTCGTTGACGCCGCGGTCGCGGTCGTTGGCCGTGGCGATCACGTTGAAGCCGCGCTCGGCCTGGACCTCGCGGTTGAGCTCGGGGATCGGCAGCGTCTTCTCCGACAGCACGGTGATCAGCGCGTCCTGCACGTCGGACGGCATGCGGGTGAGCTCCTCGACGCGGGCGACACGGCCCTCCGCCATGGCGCGCATCACCGGCGAGGGGGTCAGCGCCTCGATCGACGGGCCCTCGGCCAGCAGCCGGGCGTAGTTCCAGCCGTAGCGCACGGCCTCTTCGGCGGTGCCGGCGGTGCCCTGCACGAGCAGCGTCGAGTCACCGCTGACCGCCGCCGCCAGGTGCTCGGACAACCACGTCTTCGCGGTGCCGGGCACGCCGAGCAGCAGCAACGCGCGGTCGGTGGCCAGGGTGGCCACGGCGACCTCGACGATGCGCCGCGCGCCCACGTATTTCGGGGTGATCCGGTCGCCGTCACCCAAGATGTACGTGGTAACCGCCCACGGCGACAGCTTCCAGCCCGGCGGCCTCGGGCGGTCGTCGTCCTTCGCCAGGAGGGCCAGCTCCTCGGCGTACTGGTCTTCCGCGTGCGGGCGCAGAACGGTCATGCGGCAAGCTCCTTGTACATGTCAGCTCGGAAACGCAGCAGGGCGGCGACCTGCTGGATGGGCTCGACGGGCGAGTAGCTCGCCGCGAGCGGGAACAGCGCCGGGTCGATGTGCTCGCCGGCCAGCCTGACCAGCTCGCCGAGGTTCCACGGCTGCGTGGCGTTCACTTTGATGATCTTGTGCAGGACGGCCGTGGCGAGCTCCTCGCCCCAGGGGGACGACACCCCGCCCAGCACCATGATCAACTGGCTGTCGGGGTCGCGGCTCTCGACGAACCGGGCGGCGAGCTCCTGCTGCTCGCCGGGCGGCAGCGCCTGGAGCAGGTCGGCGATCGGGTCGAAGCCGAACATCGCGCGCGCCCACTCGGGGTCGCGCTGCAGGACGGCGGCGCGTACCCAGGCGGCCCGCACGTCGGCGTCCCAGTCGGGGATGCGCATCTCCAGCATGCGGCCGGGCGGCCCCCACGCCGACAGAGGGGCGCGGGCGACGATCTGCTGCAGCCACCAGGCGCGCTCGCCGGTGCCCCGGGGCGGCTTCGCGCGTACGCCGTCGCGTTCCATCGCCTTGTCGCACGCTTGGGGCGCCTCGACGGCGATGACGTCGCCGGTGATCGTCACGCAGGCGGCGAGCCGTCCGGCCATGCGACGGGACATGCGCGAGCCCGGCAGGCGGGTGAGCAGGTTGGCGGCGGCCTGGCGCACCTCGCGGCGGCGGTCGTCGAGCGCCTCCTCCAGGAACGGCTCGTCGTCCATGCTCAGCCCGTCGGCCAGCAGGGCGACGAACTCGGCCCGGTCGTCGGGCGTCTCGCGCTCCCACGTGCTCTCCAGCAGCCGCCTGGCCTCGCCGGGGTCGGCCGCCCGGAGCGCACGCAGGTGGGCCAGACGATCGGCCGAGCCGCCGAGCTCCCACGTCTCGCCCGTGGGCTCGTCGAGGAGGTAGCCCCAGGCGGGGTTGAGCGCCGCCAGCCACCGGCCGCGCTGCGCGGCCAGCACGCCGAGGTGCTCGCGGATCGACCTGTCGCGCCGTCCGCGCTCCAGCAGGTCGGGCAGGGTGTACGGGGGCACCCGGCGGCCGGTCGCGGCGGCGGCCCGCAGCCATTCGGGCAGCAGCCGGTCGTGCTCGCCGCCGAGGATGCGCATCAGCCGCTCGGCCGCCTGCCGCCCGACGGCCTCCCGCTCTTCCGCGGGCGCGGGTTCGCCGCCCGCCGCCGCGCCGGCCCGCCGTCCGGCCCGCCGCCGCACCGCCTCCACGGCGGCGACCTCCAGCAGGTCTCCCCGGTACGGCCGCCGATCGGTGCCGACCAACGCCGTCGAGGTGAGCTCCTCCCAGCCCGTCACAGGATCACCGCCGTTCCGTTGTCGTCCCAGGTGGTCAGGGGGCGCAGGCCCTGGGGGGTCCATTCGGCGGCCACGGTGAGGGGGTGACCGCCGGAGACGGCGATCAGGCGCCAGGGGTCGCGGGCGCGGGGATGCAGCGGCAGGCCGCCGAGGGAGGCGCGCTCGGGCACCACGCCGGACAGCACGAGCGGCCAGGACTCCGTCCAGGGGTCGTCGGCCAGCACCCGGGCGACCTCGTCGAGGGCCTCGCCGGGCGACAGGCCGGGCGGCGGCGCGGGCGTGTCGTGGCCGTGGCGGGCCGCGACCAGGGCGCGCAGCGGGGCGGCGCCGGGGTAGTAGGTGAGGTCGGCGTCGACGACCGTGCCGGTCACCAGGGAGGCGTCGAGCGGCTGCCCCTGCGGCGCGAACGACAGGATCAGCGCGGCCCCGCCGGTGTGGCGGCCCCGGAGCCAGACGCGGCGCGCGGTCAGTTTGTCCTGCTCCTCGTCGCGCCGGCCGAGGACGTGCCAGTGGTCGCGCACCGGGGGCCCGGCCAGCACCTCTTCACGGGTGACCGGGAAGCCGGCCCGGCTGAGCACCGTACGGGCCAGCGGGCCCGGCAGCCCGGCGCGCCGCCGGTAGGCGACGGCGAGCAGGTTGACGAGGGCGTACTCCTCCAGCAGCCGGCCCGGCCAGTCGTCCTCGCGGCGCACGCGCGCCAGCCGGGACACCAGGCCGGCCACGCCGGGGGCCTGGGCGTCGACGAGCCGCTTGGCCAGGCCCTCCCAGTCGTGCTCGGCCGCGCCCGCCAGGCCCTGGCGCACCTGGTCGGCCAGCCACCGCTCCAGCTCGGCCAGCCCCGCGGCGACCCGCCCATGACGGACGGACTCACCCCCGGCCCCCCGCCGCGCGCCATCAGAGGCAGCGCCACCAGAGCCGGACCCGTGGGCCCCAGCACCGTCTGAACCAGCACCGTCAGACCCAGCACCGTCAGACCCAGCACCGTCAGACCCAGCACCGTCAGACCCAGCACCGTCAGACCCAGCACCGTCAGACCCAGCACCGTCAGACCCAGCGT
>NZ_JBITLL010000005.1:502080-654583 GCF_044465245.1 Nonomuraea terrae
GCACCGTCTGAACCAGCACCGTCAGACCCAGCACCGTCTGAACCAGCACCGTCAGACCCAGCACCGTCAGACCCAGCGTCGCCATGAGCCGCCGCGTCGGCACCCGATGAGGGCCGGGCGGCCTTCGCCGCCTCCGCGCGGGCGGCTTCGACGCGGGCCGCGGCCTTGGCGGCGCGTCCGGCGCGGGCCTCGACCCACTCGGTCACCCACTCCGGCGCGGCCTCCTCCTCGGGCGCCCCGTCGGCCGACCACAGGAGCAGCAGGCCGAGCGCGTGTTTGCAGGGGAACTTCCGGCTGGGGCAGCTGCACCGGTACGCGGGCTCGCTCACATCGACGCAGGCCAGGTAGGGCTTGGCCCCGCTGCCCTTGCACGCGCCGTAGAGCACCGTGCCCGTCGTGCCGCGCAACGACCACTTGGCGGGCGCCGCCACCCCCTGGGCGGCCTTCTGGGACGAGGCGTCGGGGGCGAGGGCGAGCACCTGGTCACGGCTCCACCGTTCGATCACCTGCCGCAGACTAGCCAGGTCGACCGACATTTCGCGCCGGGTCCGGGACATCTCGGACCCAGCGGGATCATTCTGCGCCTACCTCCGCCACGGACGCGTACGAGCCGCCGCTGGAACGCGTGGACTCCAGCCGGACGTAACGGGCGTCCACCGGGTCGAACGAGGCCGTCTTCCGGCGCGCGTCCGTCGCCCACGTGCCGGTCGCGACCTGGGTGAAGGTCTCACCGTCGGTGCTGACGTACACCCGGTAGTCCAGGATCGTGCCGTTGAGGTTGCCGTCGAACCGCGGCTGGTAGTTCACCTCTCTCACCTGCTTGACCTCGCCCAGGTTGAGCGTGATCGACTGCGGCAGCGGGTGCGGCGGGGAGTACTCCGAGTGCCAGAAGGTGGCGATGTCGCCGTCCACGGCGAACTCCGGCTCGCGCCCGGGGTGGAAGCTGGTGGCGAACACCGCGGGCTCCGTGCACGTCTCGGTGACGGTGACCGGCACCTTCGTGACCTCGTCGCCGACCCGCACCGTGATCTCGTGCTCGCCGGGAGGCGTGTCGCGGGGCGCGGTGACCGTGACGGCGCCGGTCGCCCCCTGACCGGCGGGGACGTCCAGGGAGCTCTCGGCCGGGTTCGCGGTGAGCGGCGCGGCGGCCGTCACCGTGACGGTCCTGGAGACGGCCTCGCCGGTGTTGTTGACCACCCGGACGGCCACCTCGGCGCGCCGGGTGGCCAGCTCGCAGTGGTCCAGCGCGATCCGGCCGGGCGTCACCGTCTGCTGCACCGGCCGGCCCGGCGCGAGCAGGGCCCACCCGAACGGCACGTCGGCGTAGTAGGCCGTACGGCACTCCCCGGGCGCCGAGCGGGGTCGCCCCGCGTCGAAGGCCGCCTTGCAGGCCGCCCGGTCGGGCAGGTCGGCGTCGTAGGCGGTGTCCAGCCCGGCCGCCAGCACGTCGCCGCGGGCCAACACGTACCCGCTGTGGCTGCGGCTCTGCGTGTCCGACTTGTCGAACAGGGCGTCGCTGTACGCCTTGGCCCCGGTCAGCTCGGACCAGAACGCCTGGGGCGCGCAGCCGACGGCCTGGTCCTCGGCCGGCACGGCGCACCGGGCGTTCCTGAAGTCGCCGCCCAGCACGGTCACCTGCGCCTGGCCGGGAACCTGCGGGAACCTGGCCGCGGCCAGCGCGGTGAACGCCGGGGTCGCGGTGGCCGGGTCGGCGCCCGGGTGCACGGCGAGCAGCGGCGCCCGCAGCGACCCGTCGCGCCTGGCGGCACCGGTGTACGCCTGGTCCTCGTCCTGGACGCGCTCGTAGCCGGACGGCCCGGCCGCGGTCATGGTGTCGGAGTTCAGGATGATCGCCGTCTCGCGGACGGAGCCGTCGGGCTGGAACGCCGTGCGCTCGCCCGACACCTCCGCCCGGTACCGGTAGCCGGTCGCCTTGCTCAGGCTGGCGGCCAGGCGGCGGGCGCCCGGCCCGAGGATCTCGTTGAGCACGAGCGCGTCGGGTGCGGCGGGCAGCTTCGCGGCCAGCCGCTCGGCGAAGTTGTCCAGGTCGGTGGTGTCGGCGGCGTCGGCCGGGCGTACCGAGTCCTGGAGGTTGGCGTGCACCACGAGCACCTGGCCGGCGGGCGTCCTGGGCAGCTCGCGGGAGCTGGTGGCGGCGGCCGCGGGCACGACGCCGAGCGGGAGGAGCGCCGCCGCGGCGGCGAGGATCACGGATCGTCTCATGGGAGCCTCACGCGTCCTGGAGGGCGGGCCGGCCCGACTCGACGACGAACGACCTGCGCACCGACGCGGTGCCCCCGGGCGTGGTGACCTTGTCCACGACCACGTAGTCGGCCCGCATGGTGTCCTTGGCGACGCGGCAGCGGATGTAGCCGCGCTGGCTGTTGAAGAACTTCAGGTGCGGGTTGGACGCCAGCCACTCGGTGCCGCCCGCCGTCATGTCGGAGCCGTCGCCGCCCGAGGTGATCGAGGTGCCGAGGAACTCGACGCCCACGGTCCGCGCGTCGGGGTTCGCGTAGTCGGCCTTGAGCTCGGCGGCGCAGTTGACGTGCGCGTCGCCGGTGATGACGACCGGGTTGGAGACCCCGCGCTCGGCGATGCCGGCCCACAGGCGGTCGCGGCCGGCGGCGTAACCGTCCCAGGTGTCGGGGTTGAGCTGCTGCAGGCCGGGGTCGGTGAGCCGGTCGAGCTGGAACATCATCACCTGGTTGGCCATGATGTTCCAGGTGCTGCGGGAGCGGCCCAGGCCGTCCAGCAGCCAGGCCTCCTGCTGCGCGCCGAGCATGGTGCGGGCCGGGTCCAGGCGGGCGTTGACGTCGGCCGGGCTGCGGAACTGCCGCTCGTCCAGCACGTGGAACGTGGCCAGGCCGCCGTACCGGATGCGCTGGTAAATCGACATGTCGGGGCCGGTGGGCAGGGTCGAGGGCCGCATGGGCTGGTTCTCGAACGCGGCGCGGAAGGCGGCGGCGCGGCGGCGCAGGAAGTTCTCCGGGGAGCCGCCGGTCGGCGACAGGTCGCTGCCCCAGTTGTCCTCGACGTCGTGGTCGTCCAGCGTCACGAACCACGGCGCGGCGGCGCGGGCCGCCTGCAGGTCGGGGTCGGAGTTGGTGAGCGCGTAGCGCAGACGGTACTGCGACAGCGTCATCGTAGGCGCGTTGTGCGCGGCCGACAGCGGCGTCCGGCGCACGCCGCCGGTGGCGCCGATGCCCAGCTCGTAGATGTAGTCGCCGAGGTGGCCGACCAGGTCGAGGTCCTGGGCCGCCATGTCGCGGTAGGCGGTGTAGAAGCCGGACTCCCACTGCTGGCAGGAGGCGTACGCGAAGGCCACCTCGGTGTTCCAGCGGGGGTCGGGCGCGGTCTTGGTGCGGCCGGTCATGCTGGTCTCGCCGCCCGCCGTGAAGCGGTACCAGTACTCACGTCCCGGACGCAGCCCCTTCACCTCCACGTGCACGGAGTGGGCCAGCTCGGGACGGGCGGTGGCCACGCCCTTGCGGACGACGCGGCGCATGCGGTCGTCCTCGGCGATCTCCCACCGGACCGGCACGGGCTCCGGCGGCATGCCGCCGGAGCCGTCGTCGGCCAGCGGCTCGGTGGCCAGCCTGGTCCACAACACGATGCCGTCGGGCCGGGGGTCTCCTGAGGAGACGCCTAAGGTGAACGGGTTCGCGCGCAGCGGGGGCGCCGGGTCGTTCGCGGAGCCTGGCACCTGGGCCAGCGCCACGACCCCGGCGACGCCCGCCGCGTACGCGAAGAGTTGTCGCCTGGAGGCGGTGCCGCTGAGCAGCGGCCGCCAAAGTTCGGGTTTCACCTGGTCTTGCCTCATTCGTTCGGTCGGATCGCCGGACATCCACTCATGGGGCGATGAACGGGTAAAAGCCAGTGATCGTACGACAGGTGAATGCATCCGGCCAGGGACCCCGGGAGAGCTCGTGCCGGCTCTGTCGCCGTACAATCCCGAACGTGGAACTGCGGATCTACCCCGACGGGCCGTCCATCCAGGTAGCGGACGAGGCGGCGGCGCTGGCCGGCACGCTGGAGGGCCAGCTCGTCCTCGACGGCCGGTTCCTGCGCAGGGATGTCACCGGCAAGCCGGTCGCGTTCGTCGAGCGCCCGCCGGTCGCCGAGGCCCTCGACCTGCTGCCCCACCCGGAGGGCGGCTGGTTCCGCGAGACCTGGAGGTCGCCGGTGACCTTCCGGCCCGACGGGTACCCGGGCCCGCGCGCGAGCGCCACCGCCATCTACTTCCTGCTCAACCCGGGCGAGGAGTCCGTCCCGCACACGGTGCGCTCGACGGAGCTGTGGTTGTGGCACCGCGGCGGCCCGCTGAGCCTGACCGTCGGCGACGCCACCGTCACCCTGGGCCAGGACGTGGAGCACGGCGAGGTGCCGCAGGCCATCGTCCCCGCCGGCGTCTGGCAGTCGGCCCGCCCCGCCGCGGACGAACCCGTCCTGGTCAGCTGCATCGTCTCCCCCGGCTTCGACTTCGCCGACTTCACCGCCTGACCCGTCCCCCTTCCTCCGTCATGGCGGCGCATGAGTCCGGTCGCCCAGGCGGGCCGGACGACCGGATGGCCGGGCGCGCGGCCCGGGCCGGTCAGAAGGTGTACGGGCCGAAGCGGCCCCAGGCGACGGCAACGGCCGCCACGAACAGCACCACGTTGACGGCGATGGCCGGCGGTTCTGCGCGGCGGGCGTGTGTGACGGCGGCTCCGATCATGGTGATGGCCAGACCGGCGGCGGCCAGCGGGGTGAGGACCGGGGCGACGCCCGTGGCGGCGGGGAGGACCAGGCCGAGCGCGGCGAGCAGCTCCACCACACCGATCAGCCGGACCTGGGCGGGGCTGAAGTCCTCCACCCAGGCCAGCACGGGGCGTAGCCGCTCCCTGGGCTGGGTGGACTTCATCGCCCCGGCCAGGCCGAAGACGGCCGCAAGGACGGCTTGGAGCACCCACAGAAGCACATTCACGTCGATCTTCCTTTGCTACGGGCGGCCGAGAGTGCCGCGGCGGCGGGCAAGGCGTTCGAACCGGTTGAACAGGACCACTCCGGCGGCCGTGATGAGCAGCGGCTGGGCCGGCAGCCACCCGAGCCCCCATCCGGTCGGCAGAGAGACGAGCGCGTGCCCGCCGAGCAGGATGTCGCGCATCGCCTCGATGCCGGGCGCGATGGGAACCACCAGCCGACTGAGGAAGGCGATCGCGTCGGGCATGGCTGCGACGAGCATGCCACCGGTGATGGCGTAGACCGCCACCGGCAGCTGGGTGGTGATCTCTCGAACGCTGCCGGCCACGTCGTAGCCGCCCAGCCGGACCCGGCCCGAGTCGGGGTGATCAGTCCGGCCAGCATCTTGATGGTGGTGGTCTTCCCCGCGCCGTTGGGGCCCAGGAAGCCGAAGACCGACCCGCGGGGAACGTACAGGGACACCTCGTCGAGGGACGCTGCCCGCGCCGGCCCGTACACCTTCGTCAACGCTTCGATCTCGATCGTGTCATCTCCTCGGGTGGAGCGTCCCGGCCCTGGTGAGGGCCGGGACCGCGGGTCAGTGCTCGTCCAGGACCTCGATGTCCTCCACCGCGGCGTCGCGGGTCAGCGAGAAGGCCGCGGCGGCCGCGGCGTTCCCTGGCACGGCCGCGCGAGCCGCCCGCAGGTCTGCGGCCGAATCCCAGCGCCATACGCCCACCCAGGTGTCGTCGTCGATCCGCCCGAGCCGGGCCTCGGTCAGTCCGGGAACGACCGCCCTCGTGGCGGCGACCAGGGCGGTGTGCCGGGCGCGGAGCCGGTCGGCGTCGGCGGGGTCGGCGTGGAAGCGGGTGACGGTGATGACCGACATTGCTAAACCTCGTCTCTAGAGTTCGCTTCTAGTGAATGAATCTAGAGATAGACTCTAGCCATGACCGATGTCAAGTGGCCGAACAGACGGGCTCAGGAGGCGCAGGAGACGCGGCGACGCATCAGGGAGGCGGCACTCGAACTGTTCCTGCGGGACGGCTACGGCGCGACGAACCTTCAGGACATCGCCGGCCGAGCCGGGGTCGCGATGCAGACGATCTACTTCGTCCTCGGCAACAAGCGGGCCCTGCTGAAGGAGCTGGTCGACGTCACGATCGATGGCGACGACTAGCCGGTCGCCACGATGGACCGGCCGTGGTACGTCGACGCCCTGGCCGCCGGCACCGCCCAGGACATGCTGACCGCCTACGTCGCCGGCACGGCGTCGGTCCTGGAACGGGTCGCCCCGATCGGCAAGACGCTGAACGCGGCGGCGGCGAGCGATCCGGAGGTCGCCACGCTGTGGCCGCACGACGTCGATCCGCACGACGTCGTCCAGCGAAGGGCGGCCGAAGCTCTCACCGGCAAGCTCTGCGCGCGGGCGGAGGTGTCGGTGGAGGAAGCCGCCGACCTGCTGTACGGCCTGCTCAGCCCGGAGCTGTTCCTGCTGCTCGTCCACGAGCGCACGTGGCCGCGCGAGCGCTGGGAACGCTGGGCCCACCGGACGCTGCGCACCCAGCTCTGCTCGGACTAGAGGCCGGGGCCGGGATGCGGCCGCATCCACTCGGGGAAGACGCGGAACCCGGGCATCTCACGGTGGGGCAGCCGCCGGTAGAAGGGCTCGGCCTCAGGGGTCGACAGCAGGTCGATCCGCTCGGCCCCGGTGGCCTCGAACGCCTCCTCGACCAAGCGCCGCCCGATCCCGTCCCGGCGCCTGCCGGCCGAGACGGCGAGGAAGGTCAGATAGCCGTGGTGCCCGTCGGTCAGCAGATGGGCGGCGCCCACGACGTCGACGTGATGCACCGCGACCAGGCCCACCACGCCGGGAGCGGCGAACAGACGACGTACGCGGCCGGGATCGGAGAACGTCGGCCAGCCTTCCGCCCGCGCGAGCGCCGACACACCGTCCGCGTGCGGGGAGTCGAACGGCACGATGTCGAAAGCGTCCCTGACCGTCACGGTCAAAGCCTGCGCGCGCCCACGCCGGAAGGCAACGCGATATCACCATGACCTTCGGCCGACTTCACCACCTGGCCGGCCACTTTCCGCAACAGAGGAGAAGTGGTCGTGACTGAGGCGGCCGACCCGAAGGGGATGGACTCGGCCGCGAACCGCCGATGACCCGCCAGCCGAAGCCCCCCGAGCCCGAACCGGAGCCGGTCCACGTGGGTGACGTCGCGAATGGGCGGCTGGTCCGTAAGACCGTCAGGGTCGTACGCGAGTGACGCCGTCGGGGCCGATCGTCCAGATGTCGCCGGCATTGCGTCCGCCGCGACGCATCACCGGGCCGAGCAACGCGGTGAGGCCGGCCTCCACCTCGGCCAGCAGGTCGGCGCCGAAGACGCACAACGACTCCTCCCACGGGTGGCCGAACGTGCCGAGGCGCAGGTCGGCGGTCACGTACAGGTAGTAGTCGCCGTCCGGGTACGCCGTGCCCGGCCAGAAGGGCCGGCCGGGGCCGCCCACGCGATGGGGGTCGAAGCGGTAGCCCTGGTGGTTCCAGTCGAGGAAGTAGAGGGGCTCGTCCGGGCGGACGCAGGCGAGCAGGCCGCGCCTGACGAGGCGGTCCAGCTCGCCGGCGATGGCGTGGCCGGTGCCGAGGTGCCAGGTGACCGACGCGGCGGCTCCGTGACGCCCGGACAGGTGTCGATGCTCGGCTGGAAGCGGAACTGTTCGTAGCAGCGATCCCACAGGTCGTCGTGCTCGGGTTCGGAGATCAGCTGCCGTACCGCGCGTTCGCGGGCGGGAGCACAGGGCGGCGTCCAGTGGTACGAGCGGACGGTGGCGATCTCGCGGAAGCCGGCGCCCGTGAGGACGTCCCGCATCTCTCCGGCGGCCTCGGCGAGAAGGTGGCGCAGGTCGAGATCGACCGGCCGATAGGCGGGCGCCCAGTGGGGCCGGTATACGGCCCAGCGCGCCCACTCGCCCAGGAACTCCGGATGAAAGCCGGTCATCCCGCCGATGGCCAGGAAGCCGGTGTCGCCGACGCGCTCGGCCCAGGCCGCGTCCAGGATCCGAGCGTCGGACTCCACGACGTGGATCCGGGTCCCGACGGCCGTGAGGCCGCCGTCGGCCTCCATCTCGGGGAACGGCCTGCGGTGCGGCCCGGTACGGGCGGCCAGTCGCCGGACCCGCTCGACGCTTCTGGTCTCCGCGGCGCCCAGCAGGCGGATCCGGTGGCCGGGGGCCCGCACGTCGCGGACCTGGTCGAGGTCCATGACGAGGACCGGGCGTTCCCATCCGGCCGTGAACCCCGCCTCGGCCAGGCACTCGGCCAGGCCCGTGTCGGTGTCGTGCACGCGCCACTCCACCGGCTCGCACCGGGCCGCGAACGCCTCCAGCTGCCGCCGGACGAGATCCGCCAGGTCGGCGTCGCCGAGGTCGCCGTGGTCCACGCTCCCGTGGGTGCCGTAGTGGGTCCTGACCACCGGGCCGTCGCGCTCGATGACCGCGCCGAGCGGCGGGAAGCGGGGAACCCGGCCGCGCACCTGCGTCTCGTACTCTTCCACGCCCGGCAACCTAGCGGCCGTACGCGGGTTTAGCGGCCGCCGGGCGGGCAGCCTGCTGGAAAGGGGGTGGTGGACATGCAGGCCAAGGACTGGACGGTACGCGTCCACCTCGACGAGGACGGTGACGACACCCGGGCGCGAGCCACGCTGGCCACGGGCAAGGACCGCGTGATCGGCACCGGCCATGCCAAGCGGAACCCGGCCGATCCGTCAGTGCCGGAGATCGGCGACGAGCTTGCCGTCTCGCGGGCGCTGGCCGATCTGGCGGGCAAGCTGGCGGTCATCACGAAACACGACATCGCCGAATCCGCCGAATTCGACGTCCGTTCATGGTGACTTGATTATACCACAAAAAGCGAAATTCCGCATTTTATGAATAAGGCAGCGGAATTTCGCTATTTTTATGCCCATGGCGATTAGTGAAGGGAAATTCATCACCTCTGAGAATCTGCGGCTGTGGACGGAGAGGTTCGGCGACCCCGCCGATCCGGTGGTGCTGTTGATCATGGGCACGTCCACGCCCGGCATCGGGTGGCCGGACGAACTCGTCGAGACCCTCGTGGCCGGCGGCCGGCAGGTGATGCGGTACGACCACCGCGACACCGGCCGCTCCGACTGCGTCGACTTCGCCGCACACCCGTACACGCTGGCCGACATGGCGGGTGACGCCCTCGCGGTGCTCGACGCGTACGGCGTCGCCTCCGCTCACGTCGCCGGGGCGTCGCTGGGCGGCGCGATCGCCCAGTGGCTGGCCGCGCACCGCCCGGAGCGGGTCGACACGCTGACCGCGATCATGACCGGGCCGATGGGCGCCGACGCCGGGCCGGCCTGGGCGCGGGCGATGGCCGGCGAGGAGCCCGACCCGGACGACCTGCCGCCGCCCGCGCCGTACCTGCTCCAGCACTTCCTGCGTGCCGCCGCGACGCCGCCGGCCACCCGGGAGGAGGCCGTCGCGGCGGGAGTGGAGACCTGGCGAGCGCTGAACGGCGGCGTCCTGCCGTTCGACGAGCGGGCGGCGCGGCGCCTGGCCGAGGAGGGCCACGACCGCACGGCGAACCCCGCGGCGGCGGCCAACCACGACCTGGCCGGGCGGAAGATGACCGAGGACCGGCTGGTGCCGCTGTCCTCGATCAAGGCCCCGGCCCTGGTCGTCCACGGGACGGCCGACCCGCTGCGCCCTCTCTCCCACGGCGAGGCGCTGGCCGCCGCGATCCCGCGGGCGCGCCTGGAGCCGATCGACGGCATGGGCCACTCGCTGCTGTCCCCCGGTCTGCCCCGCCGGGTCGCCGAACTGATCCTGCGCCACACAGGCTGACGCCGGGGAAGAGCACGTCCCGCGCCGGAGCCGGTAATTCGTTTGACGTCACATGTCGGCAGCCGATGGTATTGCTCTCGCTTCGATGACGAGAAAGGCATCCATGGGCACCATGCACGCCGGCGAGGCCGTCATCGAGACCGGCCTCGTCCGCCGGCTCCTGGCGGCGCAATTCCCCCGATGGGCGGATCTGCCCATCGAGCCGTGTCCCTCCCCCGGCACGGTCAACGCGGTGTTCCGGCTCGGCGACGACCTGTCCGTCCGCCTGCCGCGCGTCGAGTGGGGCGTCGCGGACGTCGGCAAGGAGCAGAGCTGGCTCGCCCGGCTGGCGCCGCTGCTGCCCGTGCCGATCCCCGAGGTGCTCGGCGCGGGAACGCCGGGCGAGGGTTTCCCGTGGCCGTGGTCGGTGTGCCGGTGGATCGACGGCGAGAACCCCGAGGAAGGCCAGGTGGCCGACCCGGAGGGCCTCGCGGCGGATCTGGCCGCGTTCGTCGCGGCGTTCCGGCGGATCGACCTTCCCGACGCGCCTCCGGCCTACCGCGGCGGCCCGCCGGCCAACCTCGACGCGGGCACCAGAAAGGCCATCGGCGAGCTCGACGGGCTGATCGACACGGCGGCGGCGACCGAGGCGTGGGAGTCGGCCCTGCGCGCCCCCGGCTGGGACGGCCCGCCCGTGTGGGTGCATGCCGACCTCATGCCGGGAAACCTGCTGGTCGCGGGCGGGCGGCTGACCGGGGTGATCGACTTCGCGACCGCGGGCGTGGGCGATCCCGCCTGCGACCTCATCGTCGCGTGGAACCTGCTCCCGCCGCGGGGCCGTGAGGTCTTCCGCACGGCGCTCGGCGCCGACGACGCCATGTGGGAACGCGGGCGCGGCCGGGCCCTGTCGATCGCCCTCATCGCGCTGCCCTACTACCAGGAGACCAACCCGGCGTTCGCGGCCAACGCCCGCCACGTCATCGACGCCGTGCTGACGTCCTGACGCAGCCGTCTTCTTGGGTTTTCTCCGGCAGGATGGTTGTCTGTCCGAAGGAACTATGAGGAGGACACCGGTGAGCCGTCAGATCGTTTCCATCGTGGGTGGCAAGGACGCGGAGGCCGCGGCCACGTACGAATCCGTCAATCCCGCCCGCACGGGCGAGGTCGTGGCGCGGGTCGGGCTGGCGGACGCTGACACGTTCGCCGCCGCCTGCCGTACGGCCAAGGAGGCGCAGCGCGAGTGGGCCAAGGTGCCCGCGCCGGTGCGCGGCCGGGTGATCGCCTCCATCGGCCGGCTGGTCGAGGCGAACGCCGAGCGGCTGGCCCGGCTGGTGACCGAGGAGATCGGCAAGCCGTACGCCGAGGCGCTCGGCGAGGTGCGCGAGATCGTGGACACCTGCGACTTCTTCCTCGGCGAGGGCCGCCGCCTGTACGGGCAGACGGTCCCGTCGGAGATGCCCGACAAAAACCTGTTCACCTTCCGCACCCCGGTCGGCGTCGCGGCGGTCGTGACCGCGGGCAACTTCCCGGTGGCCGTGCCGTCGTGGTACCTGGTCCCGGCCCTGCTGTGCGGGAACGCCGTCGTCTGGAAGCCCGCCGAGTACGCCGCGGCCTCCGCGCACGCCATGTTCCGGCTGTTCACCGCGGCGGGCCTGCCCGACGGCGTGCTGAACATCGTCTTCGCCGACGGGGCCGAGACGTTCGGCGGCCTGGACAAGGCGCTGGGCGAGGGCAGCGTGCAGAAGGTCGGCTTCACCGGCTCCAGCGAGGTCGGCCGCAAGATCGGCGAGCTGACCGGGCGTCACCTGCAGTCGGCCTGCCTGGAGCTGGGCGGCAAGAACCCGATGGTGATCATGCCGGACGCCGACCTCGACCTGGCCGTCGAGGGCGCGCTGTTCTCCGGCTTCGGCACGGCTGGGCAGCGCTGCACGAGCCTCGGCACGGTCATCGTGCACGAAAGCGTCCGTGACGCGTTCCTGGAGCGGTTCGCGCGGGCGGTGCGCGAGGCCGAGATCGGCGACCCCACGCAGGACGTGCTGGCCGGGCCGCTGCTCGACCAGAAGTTCGCCGAGCGGTACGAGGAGTACCTGACCTGGATCCAGCCCCACCACACGGTCGTGACCGGCAGCGTCGGGCGCATCACGAAGGACAACCCGCGCGGCGGCTTCGACGGTGGCGAGGGACTGTACTACCACCCGGTCGTCGTCGACGGCGTCCGGCCCGGCGACCGGATCTTCATGGAGGAGACGTTCGGCCCGATCGTGGGCGTCACCGCGTTCCGGACTCTCGACGAGGCGATCGAGCTGGCCAACCTGCCCGGCTACGGCCTGTCGAGCTCCATCTACACGACCGACGCGAAGAACGCCTTCCGCTTCCGTGAGGGCGTCTCGGCCGGCATGGTCAGCGTCAACAACTCCACCTCGGGCGCGGAGGCGCACCTGCCGTTCGGCGGCAACGGCAAGTCGGGCAACGGCAGCCGCCAGTCGGGCATGTGGGTGCTCGACCAGTTCACCCGCTGGCAGGCGATGAACTGGGACCACTCCGGGCGCCTGCAGAAGGCGCAGATGGACGTCGCGGAGATCGTCCCTGACCTGGACTTCCGCCTGGCATGACGCAAGAACGGGGCCCCGCGCCGGGGCCCCGTTCTCCTGAAGCTCTGGATCAGACCTGGCCGGCCTTCTCCAGCGCCGCGCAACACGTGTTCACCAGCAGGCGGGTGACGACGTACGGGTCGACGTTGGCGTTGGGACGGCGGTCTTCGATGTAGCCCTTCTTGTCCACCTCGACCTGCCACGGGATGCGCACCGAGGCGCCGCGGTGGGAGACGCCGTAGCTGTACTTGTTCCACGGGGCGGTCTCGTGGGCGCCGGTGAGGCGGGACTCGACGCCGACGCCGTACTGGGTGATGTGCTCCATCGGCTTGTCGCCCTCACCGAGCGCCTCGCAGGCGGTGATGATGGCGTCGTAGCCCTCGCGCATGGCGCGGGTGGAGAAGTTGGTGTGCGCGCCGGCGCCGTTCCAGTCGCCGCGGGCGGGCTTGGGGTCGAGGGTGGCCTCGACGCCGAACTCCTCGGCGGTCCGGTAGAGCAGGTAGCGGGCGACCCACAGGTGGTCGGCGACCTCGAGCGGGCCGGCCGGGCCGACCTGGAACTCCCACTGGCCGGGCATGACCTCGGCGTTGATGCCGGAGAGCTTGAGGCCGGCGGCGAGGCAGCGGTCGAGGTGGAGCTCGACGATCTCGCGGCCGAAGATGGCGTCGGCGCCGACACCGCAGTAGTAGGGGCCCTGCGGGGCGGGGAAGCCGCCGTCGGGGAAGCCGAGCGGGCGGCTGCCCTTGAAGAACGTGTACTCCTGCTCGATGCCGAACCACGAGTCCTGCTCGGCGTACTGCTCGGCGATCGGGCGCAGCAGGGCGCGGGTGTTGCTGACGTGGGGGTCGCCGTTGATCTCCTCGACCTCGCACAGCACGAGGACGTTGTCACCGCCGCGGATCGGGTCGGGGCAGGTGAAGACCGGGCGGAGCACGCGGTCCGACGAGTGCCCCTCGGCCTGGTTGGTGCTGGAGCCGTCGAAGCCCCACACCGGAGGCTCGGCTCCGTCGACCAGGATCTTGGTCTTCGAGCGCAGCAGAGCCGTGGGCTCGGTGCCGTCGATCCAGATGTACTCAGCCTTGTACACGGCGGTCCTTTCAGCGTCCTTCTCAGCCACGCCGAGTCTTATGGACAGCCGTTTCCCAGCTTTTGCTCGCATGTGAACGCCGTGTTAAGGACCGCCGGGAAAGGTTTCCGGCAGGTCACGGCGCGAAGGGGGCCAGCTCGGCCGGAGTCTCGCCGTCGAGGATCGCGCGCGCCAGGGCGTCGCCCGTGAAGGGCGCCATGGTCAGGCCCGCCGCCCCGAACCCGGTCACCACGTGCACCCCCGGCGTCCGCGGCAGCGCGCCCACGACGGGCAGCCCGCCGGAGGGCAGCGGCCGCAGCCCGACCCGGGTCTCGATCAGCGTGGCGTCGGCCAGGCCGGGCGCGATGCCGAACGCGTCCGACAGCACCTCCCACTGGCCGCGGGCCGTCACCCGGGGGTCGAACCCGCTGCCCGTCTCCCTGGTCGCCCCGACCACCACCCGCGAGTCGTCGAAGGCCACCAGGTAGTGGTGGGACAGCGGCAAGACCGACGGCCAGCCGCTCGTGTCGACACCCTCGACGCGCAGGTGGGTGATCTGGCCGCGCTGCGGCTCGACCGCCGGGCGCAGGCCCAGGGGTGCCAGCAGGTCGCCGGCCCAGGCGCCCGCGGCCACCACCACGTCGTCGGCCTCCAGGACCTGCGAGCCTGCCTCGACGCGGGGCGCGCCGTGCGGGCGCGGCAGCAGGCGGGCCCGGTCGGGCAGCCGCCGCGCGCCGTGGCGCTCGGCCCCCGTGAGCAGCGCGTCGCGCATCGTCCGCCCGTCCACCCGGGCGCCGCCCGAGATGAACACGCCTTCCAGGTCGGGCGCCAGCACCGGCACCAGCGCACGGACGTCGTCGCCGCCGAGACGGCTCACCTCGCCCGCGACGTCGCCGGCCGCGCGGGCGCGCGCCTCGGCGCGGGCCTGCTCCTCGTCGAGCCGGGCGGGGTCGGCGTGCACGATCAGGGCGCCGGTGCGGCGGTAGTCGGTACGCTCCACGCCCGCCTCCGCCAGCAGCGCGATGACCTGCGGATAGTAGGCCGCGCCTGCCGCGTACAGGTCGTAGAAGGGGCCCTGCGACGAGGAGGCCCACGGCGCGATGATGCCGGCGCTCGCCTGCGTGGCCTGCCCGTCCAGGCCGGGGTCGGCGATCGTGACGTCCGCTCCGCGGCGGGCCAGGGCGAACGCGGCGCTCGCGCCCGCGATGCCGGCTCCGATGACGATGACGCGGTGGCGTGACACGACGGCCCTCCTGTGATCTCCCCGGTGACGCGGCCCACTGTAACCGGCGAGCCGGGCGGCAGGCCGCTTGGGGCCTTGCAGACGGGGTACCACCTGCGACGACAACCGTCGGCAACGAGTGAGCGCCGCCAGCAGTCGCCACCCCCCACGACGGCTCGCGCATGGAGCCTGGAGTGGACGTATCCGCCGCCGTGTGGGCGCTGACGATCGTGGCGATCGTCGGCCTGCTGCTGTTCGACTTCGTCTTCCACGTACGCAAGGCGCATGTGCCCACGCTGCGCGAGGCGTCGGTCTGGTCCGCGCTCTACGTGGGCGTCGCGCTGCTGTTCGGCGTGGGCGTCTGGTGGTTCGGCGGCCACGCCCCGGGCGCGGAGTATTTCGCCGGGTACGTGACGGAGAAGGCGTTGTCGGTGGACAACCTGTTCGTCTTCCTCGTCATCATCTCCAGTTTCAAGGTCCCGCGCGCCGAACAGCAGAAGGTGCTGCTGTTCGGCATCACGCTGTCGCTGCTGGCGCGGACGGCGTTCATCCTGATCGGGGCGGCGCTGATCAGCCTGTTCTCGTGGGTGTTCTACCTCTTCGGCCTCATCCTGCTGATCACGGCGGGCAACCTGTTCAAACCGGAGAGCGAGGAGAGCCACACCCCCGACAACTTCCTGATCCGCTTCGCCCGCAAGCGGCTGCGCACCACCGACGAGTACGACGGCGACCGGCTGTCCACCCTGGTGAACGGCAAGCGGGTGATGACGCCGATGCCGCTCGTCATGATCGCCATCGGCGGCACCGACATCATGTTCGCCCTCGACTCGATCCCGGCCATCTTCGGCCTGACCCAGAACGTCTACCTCGTCTTCACCGCCACCGCCTTCTCGCTGCTCGGGCTCCGGCAGCTCTACTTCCTCATCGACGGGCTGCTGGACCGGCTGATCTACCTGACGTACGGACTGGCGATCATCCTGGGCTTCATCGGGGTCAAGCTGATCCTGCACGCGCTGCACGAGAACAACGTGCCGTTCATCAACGACGGCGACCCCGTGCCGGTCATCGAGATCAGCACCGGCCTGTCCCTGCTGGTGATTCTCTCGGTGCTGGTGATCACCGTGGTGGGCTCGCTGGTCAGCGCCAAGGGCCGGGCGCAGAACACGGTGTCGGCGGCGCGCCGGCACGCCCAGGAGTACCTGGACGTGGAGCGCGACCCGGAAGTGCGCGAGGAGATCTTCCGCCGGCTGCTCGCCGAGGAGGCCCAGCTGCGCCGGCTGCCGGAGAAGTACCGGCGGCGCATCCGCGAGGAGGAGAAGCTGATGGCCCTGCTCCGCCGCGCTCACGAGGAGCACGACCGCAACCACGCGTGAGGCGTACCGACCGAGTGGTTCTGTCGTGTTTCACGGTGAATCCGTGCCAGGTAAAGTGGTGAATCTTGCCCAAATCTCGGCTCCACCTTGGTTTTGCTCGTTCCACACGGGGTTCTGCGTACGCGCCGAGGTCCGTGGTGCTCCGCCACAACCTTCATGCAACCTCCATGAGGTCAACTCAAGGGGTAGCGAAAGATATGAGCGTCCCTTCCGATAACCGGAGCGAACAATGACAGAACCCGCCATGGAGACCGTCGACTCCTTCGGCATCACGGCCGAGCGCCTTTTCGCCGACGTGTGGTCGCGGTCGGTGCTGACGGTCAGGGAACGCCGCCTGCTCCTCATCGGGCTGCTGGTCGGACAGGGACTCCACGAGCTCACCGACGTCCATCTCGACACGGCGCTGCGAGCCGGCGAGCTGACCGAGACCGAGCTGCGGGAGGTGGTGGTCTTCCTCACCCACTACGCCGGCTGGGCCCGGGGCTCGAAGCTGAACGACCAGGTGGAGACGCTGCTCGAGCGGGTCAGGCGGGCTCGATCCGATACAGCGGACCCTGCAGGCTGAGCGCGTAGATCTCGCCGTCGGGCCCCTCGCCGAACGACGAGAGCTGCTCGACCTCGCCGGCCTCGGCCGCGTCCGCGATGTCGTCGACGGGCGCGGCCCTGATCCAGCCGGCGCAGAAGTCGCCGTACAGGAAGTGTCCGCGCAGCCAGGGGATCTGGCGGCCGCGGTAGACGGGGCCGGCGATCACGGAGCAGTTGCCGCCCTCGCCCAGCGGGTAGGTGATCACCGGGTCGACCAGGTCACGGCCCTCGCCGCCGCCGCGGTAGGGGCGCTCGCCCTCGCGCAGGTTCCAGCCGTAGTTCTCGCCGCCCTCGGACCCGGCGGGCTGGCGGTTGACCTCTTCCCAGGCGTTCTGGCCGACGTCGCCGATCCACAGATCGCCGCTCTCGCGGTCGAAGGTGAACCGCCAGGGGTTGCGCAGCCCGTACGCCCAGATCTCCGGGCGCGCCCCCTCCCGTCCGACGAACGGGTTGTCCTCGGGGATCTCGTACGGCTCGCCGCGCGGGTCGATGCGCAGGATCTTGCCGAGCAGCGTGCCGAGGTCCTGGGCGTTGCCCTGCGGGTCGCCCGCGCTGCCGCCGTCGCCGAGGGCGATGTAGAGGTGGCCGTCAGGGCCGAACGCGAGCTGGCCGCCGTTGTGGTTGGCGTACGGCTGCTCCTGGGTGAGCACGTCGCGCCGGGCGGTCGCCCTGATGCCGTCGTAGGCCCACTCGGTGACGTGGGTGTGGCCCTGGGCATCGGTCCAGTCGAGGTAGACCCAGCGGCCGGTCGGGTGGAAGACGACGCCGAGCAGCCCCTGCTCGTTGCCGGTGCTGACCTCCCCGGACAGGTCGATCACGGTGTCGCCCTCGGAGGTGCGCAGCCGCCCGGTCTGCTCGACGACGTAGAGGCGGTCGTCGCCCGTGCGCACGGCGAAGGCCACGGGCTGCTCCAACCGGGCGATCTCGCGGAAGCGCAGCCGGCCGCGCTCGGGCGGGGCGCTCCCGGTGGGAGTCGCGGCAGCACTCGCCGACGGGGCCGGGCTCGCCGACGCGGCGGACGGCTGGTCGGGGGAACAGGCGGTGAGGGCCACGAGAAGCAGCACGGCCGCGGTGAGGCGCACACCGGTCATCCCGCCATCCTGCCATGAACGTTAAGGTGCGAACATGCCTACCGCACTGATCACCGGCGCGACCGCCGGTCTCGGCGCCGCCTTCGCCCGGCGCCTGGCCGCCGACGCGTTCTCCCTCGTCCTCGTGGCACGCGAGGAGTCCCGCCTGGAAGGAGCCGCCGAGCAGCTCAAGCTCCGGTACGGCGTGAGCGTGGAGGTGCTGCCCGCCGACCTGGCCACCGAGGAGGGCCTGGCCGCCGTCGAGGCGCGGCTGCGCGACGGCGTCGACCTGCTGGTGAACAACGCCGGCTTCGGCCACCCCGGCCGCTTCCCCGACGTGCCCGTCGCCGACGAGCAGCGCATGCTGAAGCTTCATTGCGAGGCCGTGCTGCGGCTGACGCTGGCGGTGCTGCCCGGCATGCGCCGGCGCGGCCGGGGCGCGATCGTCAACGTGGCGTCGGTGGCGGCGTTCTTCCCGCGCGGCACCTACAGCGCCTCGAAGGCGTGGGTGGTCAACTTCAGCGAGTCGGCCGCCGCCGAGATCCGCAACCCGCGCATCCGGATCATGGCGCTCTGCCCGGGTTTCGTGCGCACCGAGTTCCACGAGCGGGCCGCCATCGACTCCTCCTCCATCCCCGGTTTCCTCTGGCTGCAGGCCGACGACGTCGTACGCGCCGCGATGCGCGACCTGGCGGTGGGCAAGCGGGTGTCGATCCCCGACCCGCGCTACAAGGCCGTCGTCGCCGTCGGCCGTTTCGTGCCCCGCCGGTTGCAGGCCCTGGTGGCGTCGCGGATCGGCCGCTGAAGCCCCGGCAGAAGGAAGGGCCCCCGCCGCGGGAGGGGGTCGCGGTGGGGGCCCGGGCGGCCGTGAGCGGGGCTCACGGCCGGGAACCAGGGGTCAGCGGTTGGCCTCGTGGCCGATGGCCAGGCCGCTCTCCGGGTCGAAGAAGTGCAGGTTGTGCGTGTCGAGGACCAGGTCGATGTTCTGGCCGGGGCGCACGTGGCTGCGGGCGTTGACGCGGGCGGTCCACAGCGACTTGTCGCCCGTCAGCGGCAGCGCCGCCTCCTCGTCGTCGCCCGTGTCGGCGGCGGCGACGGTGTCCTTGTGCTCGACCGGCGGGGCGTCGACGAGGAACAGCACGTTGATCTCAGAGCCCAGCTCCTCGGTGACCTCCGCCTTGACCGGCAGGGTGGCCCAGCCGTTGGCGTTGCTGCCGGCCGAGCCGGCGTCCTCGAAGTCGGACGGGCGGATGCCGAGGATGACCTTCTTGCCGATGTACTGCTCGAGGCCCGGCTTGTCGGTGAGGGTCGACTCGGGGATCGGCAGCTTGATGTCGGCGAAGCTCACCGCGGGGCCGTCGTCGCGGACCAGCTCGGCGGTGACGAAGTTCATCGCGGGCGAGCCCATGAAGCCGGCGACGAACAGGTTGACCGGCTTGTCGAACAGGTTCTGCGGGGTGTCGACCTGCTGCAGGATGCCGTCGCGCAGCACGCAGACGCGGTCGCCCAGGGTCATGGCCTCGACCTGGTCGTGGGTGACGTACACGGTGGTGACGCCGAGGCGCTCGTGCAGCGTGTTGAGCGAGGCGCGCATCGAGACGCGGAGCTTGGCGTCGAGGTTGGACAGCGGCTCGTCCATGAGGAAGGCCTGCGGCTCGCGGACGATGGCGCGGCCCATGGCGACGCGCTGGCGCTGACCACCGGACAGGGCGGCCGGCTTGCGCTTGAGGTAGGCCTCGAGGCCGAGCATCTTGGCGGCGTCGTTGACGCGCTTCTGGATCTCCGGCTTCGGCATCTTGCGGAGCTTGAGGCCGAAGGCGAGGTTCTCCTCCACCGTCATGTGGGGGTAGAGCGCGTAGTTCTGGAAGACCATGGCGATGTCGCGGTCCTTCGGCGGCAGGTGGTTGACCACCTTCTCGCCGATGGAGATCTCGCCGCCGCTGATGTCCTCCAGGCCCGCGATCATCCGGAGCGCGGTGGACTTACCGCAACCCGAAGGACCGACCAGCACCATGAACTCGCCGTCCTTGATCTCAAGGTTGAGCCCGTTCACGGCCTTCACGCCACCGGCGTAGATCTTGTCGACGTTCGTCAGAACGATGGATGCCATGACATTCCTTCGCGATCCTGGGCTGTGGCCCGGCGTTGCTTACCCTGCCCCACTCACGTGGATACGTTTTCAAGCATCTCACCGGAAACGGACATGGGTGTCAAGAGTTCATATGTGACCAGCCGTTGTGACGGTGTTTGCTTCTCGTTTCCGCGGAACCATGATGGAATCGTTTCCATGAGCAGGCGTGCGACGATCAAGGATGTGGCGCAGGCGGCCGGCGTGGGGGTCGCCACCGTCTCCCGCGTGCTGTCGGGCGGCTCGGCCAGCCCGCAGACCAGGGAGCGCGTCCTGGCCGTCGCGGCGCAGCTCGACTACCGGCCCAGCGCGCTCGGGCGCAATCTGCGCCAGCGCCGTACCGGCGGCATGGGGCTGCTCGTCCCCGATCTGACCGACACCTTCTACGGGCAGCTGGCCGAGGGCGTGCTGGCCTGCGCCCGCGCGGCCGGCGAGCCGGTCGTGCTCGGCTCCACGGGCGGCGACCCCGAGCAGGAGGCCGAGCTCATCGGCATGCTGCTGGAGCAGAGCGTCGACCGGCTGATCGCCGTGCCGTCGGGTGACGCGGAGACCTGGTCACCGGCGCTGCGGGCGGGCATGACGGTGGTCTTCGCCGACCGCCTGCCACCCTCCGTGCCGTCGGCCGAGGAGGAGGACGGCGCGGCACGCGCGGTCGACGACCTCCTGCTGCTCGACGGCCTGCCGCCCGCGCCGCAGTCGCGCCCGCTCGACGTGCCGTCCGTGGTGGCCGACGACCGCGCCGGCATCCGTACGGCCGTCCGCTACCTGCGGGGGCTCGGTCACCGGCGCATCGCGTTCCTGGGCGGGCCCGGTCACGACCGGCGGGCGGCGGCGTTCCGCGAGGCGGTGGGCGAGCCGGTGGACGAGGAGCTGGTCGTGTTCGGCACGGGCAGCCGCGACTCGGCGTACGCGGCCGCCTCCGGGCTGTTCCAGAGCAGCCCCGACCTGTCGGCGGTGCTCGCCGGCGGCAACGTGCTCGGCGAGGCGGCGGTGCTCGCCGCCCGCGAGCTCGACCTGCGGGTGCCGCAGGACGTGTCGCTGATCATGTACGACGACGTGCCGTGGGCTGAGCTGTGCTCCCCGCCGCTGACCGTGATCGCCCAGCCGGGTCGCGACATGGGCTACCGGGCGGCCGAGCTGGTGCTGCGGTCGGGCGGCCGGCGCCCGCGCGGCGTGGTGCTGCCCACGGAGCTGATCGTCCGCGGCAGCTGCGGCCCACGCCGCTCCTGGTGATCCGCCGCCGATCAGTTCACCAGCACGATCTTTCCCCGGGCGTGCCTGGTCTCGCTCAGCTCGTGCGCGGCAGCGGCCTCGGTCAGCGGGAACGCCGCCGCGACCGGGATCCGTAGCCGGCCCTGCTCGGCGAGCGCGACCGCGATGCCGAGGCCGTGCAGCGCCGGCGGGTCGGCGGTGGCCCCGATGGCCGCGCCCGACTCGTCGGCCAGCGCCGTCTGCGACATGTGCACGCCGTGGGCCGCGGCGGCGAAGTCGGCGATCGTCACCACGCGCGACGGGTCCCCGGCGATGGCGATCAGGTCGGGCAGCGCTCCTCCGGCGCAGTCGAACACCGCGTCCACCCCCTCAGGAGCGAGCGCGCGGACCCGTTCCGCCAGCCCCGGCCCGTACGTCGTCGGCTCCGCGCCGAGGGAACGCAGGAAGTCGTGGTTGTGCTCGCCGGCCGTGCCGATGACGGTGGCGCCGCGGGCGACCGCCATCTGGACGGCGACCGTGCCCACCGCACCGGCCGCGCCCTGCACCAGCACGGTGTGCCCGGCGCCGACCGCGAGCCGGTCGAGGACCCGGGTGGCCGTCTCGACGCCGCCCGCGGCGCCGCCGGCCTCCTCCCAGCTCCACGCGGCCGGTTTGGGCGCCCAGGCGGCCAGGACCGCGTGGTCGGCGTTGGCGCCGCGCGCGCTCAGGTCCGTCAGGCCGAACACCTCGTCACCGACGCCGACGCCCGTCACACCCTCGCCGACCTCGTCCACCACGCCCGCCGCTTCGACCCCGGTCCGGTACGGGAACGTCGTCGGCACCACGTCACGCAGCATCCCGGACCTGAAGTACGTCTCCCCCGCCGAGATCCCGGACGCCCGTACGGCGACGCGGATCCTCCCCGCTCCGGCGTGCGGCTCCTCGACCTCGGCGACATGCACGACGCCGGGCGGTCCGTACTCGGAAAACTGAACAGCTCTCATGCGCCGCACCGTAGCGGAACACCCCGTCCGTTTGACTAAAGTGAGAGCGGTGACGGCCGAAGTGAGTCAACAGCTGCGCTCCGACGCCCGCGACAACCGCGCGCGCATCCTCGCGGTCGCCCGCGCGGCCTTCGCCGCCGAGGGTCTCGACGTGCCGATCAGGGAGATCGCCCGGCGCGCGCAGGTGGGCCCCGCGACCGTCTACCGGCACTTCCCCACCAAGGAAGCGCTGTTCGGCGCGGCCTTCGCCGAGTCGTTGGCCACCTGCTCGGCGAGCATCGAGGAGGGCCTGGCGGCGGCCGACCCGTGGCGCGGGTTCTGCCAGGTGATCGAGAAACTCATGGAGGCGAACGCCCTCGACCAGGGCTTCTCCCGTGCCTTCACCTCGCGGCTTCCCCCGGCGGTCGACTACTTCACCGCCGACCGCGAC
The DNA here is from genome assembly GCF_044465245.1 of Nonomuraea terrae. Taxonomy (NCBI): domain Bacteria; kingdom Bacillati; phylum Actinomycetota; class Actinomycetes; order Streptosporangiales; family Streptosporangiaceae; genus Nonomuraea; species Nonomuraea terrae. The sequence continues at coordinate 524,533 of NZ_JBITLL010000005.1, forward strand.
CGGGCGCTGCGGCTGCTGGTCGTGCTCATCCGGCGGGCGAAGGAGGCGGGCGGCCTGCGGGCGGATTTCGTGCTGGAGGACATGATCCTGGCGATGATGGCCAACGACGGCATCCGCGCCGAGTCCCCCGAGATGAGAGTGGCGGCCTCGCGTCGCCTCGCCGCCCTGATGATCCAGTCGTTCCGGGCGGACCCCGTCCCTGAGCCGCTTCCGCCGGCCGTCCGGCTGCCGCTCTCCGCCCGTTAGCTCAGCGGGCGCCGGTGTAGCGGCGGGGCAGGATCATGACCGGGTTGTCGTCGAGGATCACCTCGGGCGGGCCGAAACCGGCCGCGACCTCGCGGATCTCCGGCTCGTCCAGGAGGAGCAGGCGGCCGTGCTCGATGAACACCTCGCCGTCGGCGATCACGGTCGGCCGGTCCACCTGGCAGTCGCAGTGCGCGAAGCCGGGCCCCGTCGTGACCGGCTCGCCGTCGGTCAGGCCGTCGAGGCCGCAGTAGAACGCTCCGGCGTGCTTCTCGCGCTCGAACTGGGTGCCGCCCGCGAGGCGGACCTTCGGGTTCAGCCCGATCAGGCCGTGCCGCATGTAGAAGCCGCCCGGCGCGTACCTGCGCAGCTGGGCGGCGGCGGCTCCGCCCTCGATCTTGCGGACCAGGTTGCCTTCGAGCGTGATGCGCAGGGGCTCCTCCGGCACGCCGGTCACCGTGGAGTCCTCCACGACGAGCACGCCCTCGGTGTCGGACGGCCAGAAGTTCGCGCCCCCGTACGGGAAGGGCCGCCAGTCGCCGGGGCGCATGGCGCCGGGGTCGGGGTCGAAGGTGAACCCCGAGAACGTCACGTCCGTGCCGCGCGCGGACGTCACCCGGATCTCCCGCGCCGCCGACAGCTGCCGCAGGGTCCGCTCCAGCAGCGCGTAGAAGACCTCGGCGGGCAGCCGGCCGCCGGTCAGCAGCGCGCCGGCGGTGGCGGTCATGTGCAGCGACAGGAAGCGGGACGAGCGCGACTTGATCTGGTCGAAGAACAGCGGCGCGGTGTGCACCTCGCCCCACCAGGTGCCGCTGATCACGACGTCGGCCTCGTGGAAGGCGGCCGTCTCGATCGCGTACGACGCCTCGCGGTCCCACCCGCCCGGGCTGAACGGCGGCACGGACAGGATGCGCACGTCGGCGTCACGCAGAGCCGCCGCCGCCGCGATGGCCTGCACGACGACCGGGTCGACGGTGTGCTCCATCATGAGCAGCACCCGCTCGCCGGGGACCAGCCGGACGTACTCGCACAGGTTGCGCACGCCTGGCATCAGCTCGACGATCGAGTACGGCGCCACGGCGGGCTCGGCGACGTAGCTGAAGGGCGATCCTGCGTACGGGTTGATCGACATCGCACTCCCTGGCTTCGGAGACCGGCGCCAGCACCGATACCCCCGAATCGGCTACGCCGCGCACTTTCTCGGCTACTCCGCGCGGCGATTTGACTCTGGTGGATGCGGCTTACCCTCCGCGAGCAAAGCGGTTTACCGTCACGTCGGTGGACTTTTGTCCGGCTCGTCCCCCCTAGAGTTTCCTTCTGTGCTGTACGGCAGAGAGACGGAGATCGCCGCCATCGACGAGCTGATCTCCCGGGCGCGGGACGGCGCGGGCGGCGCGCTGGTGTTGCGGGGCGAGGCGGGCGTGGGGAAGACGGCGCTGCTGGATCTGGCGGCGTCCCGGGGCGGGCCGATGAAAGTGCTCGGCGCCACCGGGGTCGAGGCCGAGTCGGATCTGGCCTTCGCCGCGCTCCACCAGGTGCTGCGGCCGGTGGCCGGGCTGCTGGACGCGCTGCCGGAGCCGCAGCGCGAGGCGGTGCGCGGCGCGCTGGGGCTGGCCGGCTCCGGAGATCGGTTCCTGCTGGCGGCCGGGGTGCTGTCGCTGCTGGCCGAGGCCGCCGCGCCCGGCGGGCTGGTCTGCGTGGTGGACGACTTCCAGTGGGTGGACCGCGCCTCGGCCGACGCGCTGCTGTTCGCCGCCCGGCGGCTGGGCACGGAACGGATCGCGATGCTGCTGACCGTACGCGGGGACCTGCCCGTCAAGGGCGTGCCGTCGCTGGAGGTCGGCGGCCTGCCGGAGGCGGCGGCGGCCGAACTGCTGGACGCCGGCGCGACGATCGCGGCCGGGGTGAAGCAGCGGCTGGTGGCGCTGACCGCGGGCAACCCCCTGGCCCTGCGCGAGACCGTACGGCGGCTGAGCCCCGCCCAGCTCGACGGGCGCGAGCCGCTGCCGGACCCGTTGCCGGGCGGCAGCCGGCTCTTCGGCGAGCAGGTGGCCGCGCTGCCGGGACCGGCCCGGCAGGTGGCGCTGCTCGCGGCGCTGGACGGCGATCTCGGCCTGGTGCTGCGCGCCGGCGGCCGCCTGGGCGCGGGCCGGGAGGCGCTGGACGAGCTGGAGGCCGCCGGGCTGGCCCGCGTCACGGGCACGTCCGTGCGCTTCCGCCACCCTCTCGTCCGGTCGGCGGTGTACGAGTCGGCCCCGCCCGCCGTACGCCGCGACGCCCACGCGGCGCTGGCCGCGGTGGCCGAGGGCGACCGTCGCGCGCGGCATCTGGCGGCGGCGGCGCTCGGCCCCGACGAGGCCGTCGCCGGCGCGCTCGCGCGGGCCGCCGCCCGGGCCCGCGACCGCGGCGGGTACGGCGACGCCGCCACCGCCCTGACCAGGGCCGCCGAGCTCACCCCCGAACCGCTCACCCGCGCCGCGCGGCTGACGGACGCCGCCGTCGCCGCCTGGCTCGGCGGGTTGCCCGGGCAGGCCGAGTCGCTGCTGGCCGAGGCCCGCGAGCACGCCGGGGACGACGCCGCCCTCGGCACGGAGATCGCCCAGTTGCGCGGCCGGTTGGAGCTGAACTCCGGCAGCGCCGCCGAGGCCGTGCGCATCCTGTCGGCGGGCGGCAGCCTCGGCATGCTGGCCGACGCCTCGGAGGCGGCCTCGTACGTGGGCGACACGGCGGCCATGATCGAGCTCGGGCGGCGCGCGGAGGCGTACCCGGAGGGGTTCCTGCGTGACGTGGTCGCCGGGATCGGCGCGATGCTCGGCGGGCACAGCGGCGGGCACAGTGACGGGCACAGCGGCGGGCACGGCCTGCTGAGGCGGGCGCTCGCGCGCACCGGGGAGCTGCGGGAGGCGGCGGAGTTCCTGTGGGCGACGGCCGCGGCCAGCTACCTGGGCGAGGCCGACCTGTCGGCCGAGCTGGCCGCGCGGGCCGGGCGGGTGGCCAGGGTGTCGGGCATGACCGGGCAGCTGCCGGTGGTGCTGGAGTTCGTCGCCACGGCCGAGCGCATCGCGGGGCGGCCGGCGGAAAGCCAGGCGATCTCGGAGGAGGGGCTGGAGCTGGCCCGCGAGGCCGGGTACGCCAACACGGTGGCCGCCCACCTGGCCAACCTCGCCGTGTGCGCGGCGCTGCGGGGTGAGGAGGAGACGTGCCGGCGGCACGCCCAGGAGGCGCTGGCCATCGCCCTCCCCCACCGGGTGGGGCTGCGCGTGAGCGTGGCGGCGTACGCGCTGGGGATGCTCGACCTGGGGCTGGGGCGGTACGCCGCGGCGCACGACCGGTTCACCGCGCTCGTGGCCGCGGGCCCGGGAGCCGGACATCCGACGACGGTGTGGCGCACGACCCCCGACCGGATCGAGGCCGCCGTCGGCGCGGGCGACACGGACAGCGCGCGGGCGGCGCTGGAGGCGTACGAACGGTGGTCGGCGCACGCCGCGACGGCGGAGTCGCGCGCCCTGCTCGCCCGCTGCCGCGCCCTCGTGTCCGCGTCGGAGGAGGGTTCGCAGGAGGGGTTCGCGGAGGCGCTGCGGCTGCACGCCAACCCGTACGAGGCGGCCAGGACCGGGCTGCTGCTGGGCGAGCGGCTGCGCCGCGCGCACCGGCCCGCCGAGGCGCGCCCGCATCTGCGGGCGGCGCTGGAGACGTTCCGGCAGGCGGGGGCGGAGCCGTGGGCGCGGCGCGCGCACGCCGAGCTGCGCGCCGCCGGCGAGAGCGCCGAGGCCCCGGCCGGGTCCGCGCTGGACGCGCTGACCCCGCAGGAGCTGCGCATCGCCGGCCTGGTCGCCGACGGCCTGTCCAGCAAGGAGATCGCCGCCCGGCTCTTCCTCAGCCCGCGCACGGTCGAGTACCACCTGTACAAGATCTATCCGAAGCTCGGCATCGGTACCCGTACGGAACTGGCGCGGCTGGTAGTTCTACGGAAGGCACCGGCGGCCGGTGTCGGCAAGCTGTGAGTCATGCAAATCAACGTGTGGAGCGAAGAGTTCGGCGCCGTCACGGACACGCCGATCCTGCTGGTCATGGGGTCGATGTCGCAGGGGGTCCTGTGGCCGGACGAGTTCGCCGGCAGGCTCGCGGCGGGCGGCCGGCGGGTGATCCGGTACGACCACCGCGACACCGGCAAGTCGGACACCGTCGACTTCGACCGGGACCCGTACACCTGGGACGACATCAAGGACGACGTGCTGCGCGTGCTGGACGCGCACGGCCTGGACAGCGCGCACCTGGTGTGTCATTCGGCAGGCGGGCTGCTCGGGCAGCTGCTCGCGGTGGAGCGGCCCGAGCGGGTGCGCACGCTCACCGTCATCGGCTCCTCGCCGCTCGGCGGCGGTGAGGGCGCGGTGATCATGCGGGCGTTGATGGGGGAGCCACAGCCGGAGGGCAGCCTGCCGGAGCCCACCCCCGAGTTCGTGGACTTCTTCCGGCGGCTCATCACCTCGCCGCCCCCCGCCGGCCGGCGCGAGCGCATCGACCTCATGATCGCCGAGCAGCGGGTGCTGCACGGCACCGGGCTGCCGTTCGACGAGGACGCCGCCCGCCGCCTGCAGGAACGCATCCATGACCGGGCCCGCGACCTCGACGCCGCGGCCAACCACCGCCGGGCCGCGGCGGCCCGGCCTGATTTCGAGCCGGTGGGCGTGCTACACCAGGTCAAGGCGCCCACCCTGGTGATCGAGGGCACCCACGAGCCCGCCAAGCCGGGCCACGGCGCGCTCATCGCCGAGCAGATCCCCGGAGCGCGGCTCCTGATGATCGACGGCATGGGCCACACCCTGCCGCCCGAGGTCCACGAGGCCCTGGCCACGGCCATCCTCACCCACACGACGGAGTGACGGACCACCGTCAGTGCGACGTCGGCGGCCTTCCGGGGCAGCCGGCCGGCCCCGCCCTCCCGCCCGCCCCTGCCAGGGCGGGCGGGCGCGTCTTCGCGTCGAGGATCCGAGCCCGCGGCGGACGGTCAGAGGAGTTTCTCGATCGCCGCGGTGACGGCCGGGTCGTCCGGGGTGGTGCCGGGGCGGAAACGGGCCACGACGCGGCCGTCCCGGTCCACCAGGAACTTCTCGAAGTTCCACTGCACGTCCCCCGCCTCACCGCTCTCGTCCGGGGTCTGGGCGAGCCGCTCGTACAGGGGGTGGCGGCCGGGGCCGTTCACGTCGGCCTTGGCCAGGAGCGGGAAGTCCACGCCGTACGTCGCGGCGCAGAACTCCTGGATCTCCTCCGCAGTGCCGGGCTCCTGGCCGGCGAACTGGTTGCACGGCATGCCGATCACCGTGAAGCCGCGTGGTCCGTACGCGCGCTGGAGCTCGACGAGGCCGGCGTACTGCGGGGTCAGGCCACATCGGGACGCCACGTTGACGATCAGAGCGGCCTGGCCGGCCGTCAGCTCCCCGAGGGTCGTGGAAGCGTCCGCGAGCGTGCGGAGCGGGATGTCGTTGAGACTCATCCTCCGACACTACAGAACCAGTAAACCCACGATTGTGACATAGCCCTCAATTTCACCATGAAGGCACTGGAAAAGCATATATCGGGATCTTTACTGACGATCCACCTTTTCATGGTCAATTCGCAGTAAAGGTTACCTATCGGGCAATGTGGCGCGGTCCCCTGAACCCCTTCGAAAGGGAACCCGCATGCCCATGCTCCGCCGTACCGGCGTCCTGGTCCTCACCGCCACCCTCGTGGCGGCGGGCGGCGCCCCGGCCGCACAGGCGCAGAGCTCCCAGAGCAGTGTCAGGAACAAGTCCCTCGCCAAGCCCATGGTGTCCGAGCGAGGATGGAGCACGGCCCAGTACAGGTGCCTGGTGAAGCTCTGGCACCGCGAGAGCGGCTGGAACCACCGCGCCGCCAACGGCTCGTCGGGCGCCTACGGCATCCCCCAGGCGCTTCCCGGGCACAAGATGGCCTCCTCGGGACGCGACTGGCGGACCAACCCCCGCACCCAGATCAAATGGGGCCTTCGTTACATCAAGCAGCGGTACGGCACGCCGTGTCGCGCCTGGGGCCACTTCCAATCCCACCGTTGGTACTGAGCCAAACCCCAGACTTGCCCGCTTTTTCCGCCACGGCCCGCCCAATCAGGCGGCGGACCGGGCAAACCCGGCCCTGCGAGAGGGCCTTTCACCCGCAACGATCACACAAACACCTGTCCTTCGCGTGTCACGAGATGTGACGCTCCGTGACCGCGCGTATTAGGAATCGTGCTAGAGGACACGTCGTGGTGCCCTCCGGGCCGCCCAGCACGATCGGGCGGAACAGGATCCCGGAGGGCCGCGCGGACCCTCCGCGTCCGAGCCACGGACGCGGACCGGCACAGGCGCCGCTTGGCGGCGCCCGTCCGCACGCGACCCGACAGCAAGGATCGATTTGGACAGCAAACGTGCGCTGAGCAGCACTATCATCACCGTCACCGCATGCGCCACCCTGGGCGCCACGGCTCCGGCCAGGGCCGAGCCGGGCGAGTCACCGGTCAAGACCCGGGTCTGGACGACGTCGGCGCAGCCCAAGTTCGCCGGGGTCAGACCCGCCGACAGGAACAAGAGAATCGCCCTGGACCACGTCGTCCGCCGCTCCTGGAACTACCGGGAGTTCCGTTGCCTGGACAACTTGTGGACCCGGGAGAGCGGCTGGAACCACCGGGCGCACAACCGCTCGTCGGGAGCGTACGGCATCCCGCAGGCGCTCCCTGCGGGCAAGATGCGCATCTCCGGCCGCGACTGGAGGTCGAACCCTGATACACAGATCCGGTGGGGCCTGGCCTACATCAAGGGCAGGTACGGCAAACCGTGCGGCGCCTGGGGCCACTTCAGATCGCACAACTGGTACTAGCGGGCTCCGGAGGGCATCCGGAACAGCTCACCGGGTGCCCTCCCGACGCCCCGCATGCGCCTCCATCGCCTTGATCAGCAACTCCAGCCCGAACTCGAACTCGGCCTCGTGGTCACACGCCGACAGCAGCCCCGCCAGCGCGCTGACCTCGGGGAACAGCTCCGGATCGACCCCCTCCGCGGTGAGCGGCCTGGCCTGCGCGAACGCGGGCGTCAGGCCGACCTCCCTCAGCAGCGACCCCACCACGTACGCGATGAACATCCGCAGCATCCGCACCGCGTCGGCGCCCTCGAACCCGGCGCCGCGCAGCGTGGCCAGCGCCCGCTCGACCGGCAGCAGACCGGCGGCGGAGTGGAGCTGGCGGCTGACCACGAGCATCGTGCAGCGCGGATAGTCGTGGGCGATCTGGCGGAACGCCCGCGCCTGCACGCGCACCCGGTCGCTCCAGTGCGCGCCCGGGTCGTCGGTGAACTCGATCCGGTTCAGCACCGTCTCGGCCACCGCCCCGAGCAGGGCGTCCTTGTTGGGCACGTGGTTGTAGAGCGACATCACGCCCACGCCCAGCTCGGCGGCGATGCGCCGCATGGAGACGGCGTCGGCGCCCTCCCGCTCGATGAGCCCGACGGCCGCGGTGACGATGCGGCCTCGGGTGAGGGGCTCGCTGGGCATAGCTCATTCTAGGTACGCGCCGCTCACCTCTGCGGGTTCGCGGAGGTCGCGGTCGCCGAGGGAGAGGGCGCCGGTGAGGCCGACGTCCCGGCCTCGGGCTCACCGTCCTCCTTCTCCTCCTCGGGTTTCTTCTCCGGCTCAGGACGGCAGGACGATCGGCAGCCGCCGAACCGGGACGAGTCGATCGGGACGAACTCCGACGGCGGCACCGTCCGCAGCGCCGCGATCATCGTGTCCCGCCAGATCGGCCCCGGGATCGTGGCGCCCTGGACGGCGCCGTAGTAGCGGCCGCCGATCGTCACGCCCGTCAGCTTGTACCGCTGGGAGCCGCGCGGGTCGCCGAGGCTCACCGCGCTCGCCAGGTCGGGCGTGAAGCCGGCGAACCAGGCCGCCGCGTAGTCGTCGGTCGTGCCGGTCTTGCCCGCGGCGTCGCGGCCGATGCCGCCGTACCCGCTCATCGTCCCCTGGGTGAAGACCCCGGACAGCACGTCGGCGGCGGCGTCCGCGATGGGCGGCTCCAGCGCCTGCCGGCACTTGGGGCGGTAGCGGGTGGTGCGGCCGTCGCGGTCGGTGATCCGCGTGATCGCCATCGGGGCGCAGTACTCGCCGCGCGCCGCGATGGCCGCGTACGCCCCGGCCAGCGTCACCGGGTCCATCTCGTTGATGCCGAGGGTGAACGTCTCGAACTCGCGCAGCTTCTTCCCGTCGGCGCGCCGCACGCCGAGGGCCTTGGCGGTCTTGACGGTGTCGCAGAGCCCGACCCGCTCCTCCAACTCCATGAAGAACGTGTTCACGGAGGCCCAGGTGCCGGTGCGCAGCGACTTCCAGCCGGGCGAGCCCTCGTCGTTGGTGACGGTGTGGCTGGGGTCGCCGATGTTCGAGCCCGCGCAGGTGCGGAACGTCGAGTACGCGGGCGCCCGGTAGCCGGCCCCTGCCTCCAGGCCGTCGTCCAGCCGCAGGCCCTCCTTCAGCGCCGTGATCAGGGTGAACGTCTTGAAGGTGGACCCGGCCTGGAACCCGGCCCCGCCGCCGTGCGCGGCGTCGGCGACGACGTTGTAGGAGATCTCGTTCTCGTCGGCGTCCGCCCCGAAACGGCGGCTCGCGGCCATCGCCTTGATCGCTCCCGTGCCGGGCTCGACCAGGGCCTCGGAGGCGACCGGCCGGTCGGAGGCGCGGACGTAGCGCTTGATCGCCCGGTCGGCGGCGGACTGCATGGCCGGGTCGAGGGTGGTCTCGATGGTCAGGCCGCCGCGGTTGAGCCTGGCCAGCCGGGCCTCGGCCGTGGCGCCGAAGGCGGGGTTGCCCAGGATCTCATGCCGGACATACAGGCAAAAGTACGGATATTTGCTGGCTTCGCAGCCTCCGGGGAGCTTGGTGCCTTTGTAGCCCAGCTTGGCGGCCTTCGCCGTCGCCGCCTGCTCCTTCGTGATCTCGCCCAACTCGGCCATCCGGTCGAGGACGACGTTGCGCCGTTTCAGCAGCCGCTCCCGCTGCTGCGTGCCGAGGTTGGGGTCGGTGGCGTTCGGGTCCTGCACGGCGCCGGCCAGGGTCGCGGCCTGCGGCAGGGTCAGCTCGGCCGCCGAGATACCGAAGAAGCGCCGGGCGGCCGCCTCCACACCGTACGCACTCGCCCCGAAGTACGCGATGTTCAGATATTTCTCGAGAATCTGGTCCTTGGTGTACTTCTTCTCGATCCCCATGGCGTACCGCAACTCGTTGAGCTTGCGCGCGTACGTCGGCGCCAGGGCGGCGTCCCGCTCCTGCTGCGTCTCGGCCGAGTTGAGCAGCACCTGCTTGACGTACTGCTGCGTGATGCTGGAGCCGCCCTGGCTCACCCGGCCCGACTGCAGGTTCGTGGCCAGCGCGCGCAGCGTGCCCTCGAGGTCGATGGCGCCGTGCTCGTAGAAGCGGAAGTCCTCGATGGCCACGATCGCGGTGCGCATGACCGGAGCGATCTCGTCCAGGCCGACGACCTCGCGGTACTCCTCGTAGAAGCGGGCGATCACGCCGCCGTGCGCGTCCCGCACGATGGTGACCTCGGCCGGCGGCGGCTCGCGCAGGTCGGCGGGCTTGAGGTTCACCTCGTTCGCGGCGGCCATGAACCCGGCCCCCGCGCCGCCCACGGTGGGCAGCGCGATGGCCGCGAGCAGGACGCCCGCCGCCGCCCCCGAGGCGGCGAGCCGTAGGATCTGCGTCCCCCGTGGCGTCATCAGAGCCTGCCGAGCCCGCGGGCGAGGATGGAGGCGGTGTCGGCGAGGGCCTTGTCCTGGGCGGCGGCGCCGGCCGTGCGGCCGTTGGTGTAGACCGCCATGATGACGGGCGCGGCGCCCTTCTTCGGCCAGGCGACGGCGATGTCGTTGGCGGTGCCGTACGTGCCGCCCGTTCCGGTCTTGTCGCCGACGATCCACGAGGCGGGCAGCCCGGCGCGGATGCGGGCGTCGCCGGTGGTGTTGGCGACGAGCCAGCCGTTGAGCCGCTCGCGGTCCTTGGCCGGCAGCGCGTCGCCGGCGGTGACCAGGCGCAGGTCGCGGGCGATGGCCGCGGGCGTGGTGGTGTCGCGCTTCTCCTTGGGGCTCCAGTCGTTCAGCTCGGTCTCCCAGCGGTCGAGGCGGGAGATCGGGTCCTTCAGCGTGCGGAAGTAGCGCGTCAGGCCGGCGGGACCGCCCAGCTGCTTGAGCAGCATGTTGGCGGCCGTGTTGTCGCTGCGGGTGATCGCCGCGTGGCACAGCTGCGCGACCGTCAGCCCGTCCTTGACGTGCTTCTCGGTGATCGGGGAGTTCGGCTTGAGCTCGGCGGCCGTCCACGTGACGACCTTGTCCATGAGGCCGGGCTCGCTGGTGCGGGCCTTGTGCAGCACGGCCGCGGCGGCCATCGCCTTGAACGTGGAGGCCAGCGCGAACCGCTCCCCCGACCGGTGGCCGATCGTCCGGCCGGTGGCGGTGTCGATGGCGTACGCGCCGATCCGGACCCCGAGCGACCGCTCCAGGTCGCGCAGTTCCTTCTTGGCCTGGGCCGCACCGGACAGCGCCTGCACGTCCCGCACGGCGGCGGGGGCCGCGGCGGCCGGGCCCGCCGTGACGGCCCCGCCCGCGAGGAGGGAGCCCGTGAGAAGGGAGATCGTCAGAACGGCCGCTTCCAGCGCGGCCGTGCGGCGGCGGGCGCGGAGGTCTCGCATGTCGAATCCTTACTGTCGTCTGCCGTGATCCGTCAGAGGTCAGGAGCAAAGCAGATGCGATCAGTCGATGTCTAATAGCGATATCACAAACAGATCCATATCCGTTTGCGCATGACACCAGGTCAGACGGGGTCTTTGCGGATTCTCGCCAAGATCATCACGCCTGCGGTGAACAGGCCGCCGGCGTGCAGGCACAGCGTCGCCACGATGCCGATGCGGTCGCCGAGCACGCCCGCGAGCGCCATGCCGAGCAGCGAGGTGGCGGCCTGGGCGCCGCCGAGGAGGCCGAAGAGCGCGCCCCGGCGGCCGTCCGGGACACTGCGCTGCGCGAGCGTGGTCAGTCCCGCCATCGCGGCGGCGGCCGGGACCCCGGCCACGACGATCAGCACGAGCGCGGGCCACAGCGCCGGCCACGCGAGGGGGTAGACGAACAGGGCCAGGTCCGCCAGGCCGAAGACCACCGTCCCCCAGCCCAGCAGCGCACGCGGGGAGGTGGCGCCCGGCCAGGCGGCGACCGCGAGGCCGCCGGCGATCCCGCCGACCGCCTGCACCGACAGGAACAGCCCGTACGCGTCCCCGGCCCCGCCGAGCACGCCGGCCACGAACGGCGCCGCCAGCGTCGCGAAGATCCCCTCCCCCAGCCCCGTGATCACCATGTACGCCAGGAGCGGCCGCACAGCCGCGTCCCGCAGCCCCCACCCCCACGCCCCGCCCGCCGGGCCCCGTTCCCGGGCGGGCGCCGGCTCCGCGACCGGCGGGCGCACCCGCCACAGCAGCAGCGCCGACAGCAGGAAACTGGCCACGTCGATCCAGACGACGGCGGCCAGGCCGCCCGCCTCGACCGCGACCCCGCCGGCCATCGCCCCCAGCAGCCGGGCGACCTGGCCGCTCTGGCCGTGCAGGGCGTTGGCCCGGACGAGCTGCGCCCCGGTGACGAGTTGCGGCAGCAACGCCTTCTGCGCCGGTACGAGCACCGTGCCGAGCACGCCGGTCACCAGCGCGACGGTGTAGACGATCCACACCTGGCCGGGTTCGCGTACCGCGAGAAGGGGCAGCAGCGCGACCGCGAGCAGCAGGTCCGCGGCGACGAGCAGGCGGCGGCGGTCCCAGCGGTCGGCCAGCGCCCCGGCGGCCGGGCCGAGCACGACGTCCGGCAGCCGCGAGACCAGCAGCATCGTCGCGGTGGACAGCGCCGAGCCGGTGAGCTGGTAGACGTGGAAGGCCAGGCCGGTGCTGATCGCCCAGTCGCCCGTCTGCGAGATCAGCCCCGCCGCGAGCAGCCGCCGGTAGTCCGGGTTTCCCGCGAGCAGCCGCCTCATCCGGCGCTCATACGGGCGCCCATCCCGGCCCTCATCCCAGTGCCCCTACGGGCGCCCATCCCGGCCCTCATCCCAGCGCTCATTCCGGGCGGCCGGTCGGTGGGAGCGGGACCACCAGCCGCGTCAGCAGCACGGGCCGGGCCCCCTCGGGCCGGTCCGACGGGTCGAACACCCGCGCCATCAGCGGCTCCAGCAGCCCCTTGAGCGCCTCGCCGAGCGCCGCGATCTCCTCAGGCGTCGCGTAGACGTAGCTGTTGCCGATGCCGCCGGCGTTCCGCCACTCGCCGGTCTCGTCCTGGCGGCGGCGCTGCCATTCGACCAGCCGCGACAGCGCCCGCTCGGCCATGACCCGCTCCAGCAGCCCCCGGGCGGCCGAGGTCTCGGAGCCCGGCTCGGCGTCGGACCACTCCTGGACGGCCTCGGTCACCTGCCACGGCCGCTCGCGCTCGTCGCGCGCCTCGGCCTGCTCCACGAAGCCGTACCTGGCCAGCTGCCGCAGATGGTACGAGGCCAGCGCCTGGCTGATGCCGACCTCGCGGGCGGCCTCGGCGGCCGTGGCCGGCCCCCCGCGCAGCAGCAGCTCGTGCAGCGCCAGCCGGACGGGATGGGCGAAGGCCCGCATCGCCGCCGGGTCGTCGAGCACCCGTCGCGGCCCCAAGGATTCCAAAGACATGCTGGGGATCATCAAGCCCAGGCAAAGAGAAGTCAAGGACCTCTTTGGGATACACCGGCGAACAGACGGATGCCGTCCGAAACCTTCCGGTCACGCCACGTGGCCGAGTGCTTGGGTAGGGTCAATGACATGCGTCTCCTCAAGAACCGGCTCGTGCCTCTGGCCGTCGTGACCGCCGGCGTGCTCGCCGCCGGTTGCAGCGACGTCAACAACACCATCGACCGTGCCCAGGCATGCCTGGAAGCGCCGAAGATCATGACGGAGCTGGTCGCCGACATAGCAAACCTGACCAACGACCCACAGGCCATGGACAAGGCCATCGACGACGCCGCGTCCAAGCTCAACGGGGTGGCCGACACGGCCTCCAACACCACGCTCAAGGAGGCCTCCGACCAGCTCGCCACGACGCTGACCGGCATCACCGTCAACGACGTCAACGACACCGTCGACGCGGCCCAGAAGGTGGGCACCGAGGCGACCGCGTACGCGCAGAAGGTCGCACAGGCCTGCGGGGGCGGCGGCTGACCGCAATCCCAACATCTCTAGGGGAAATGGGGCCGAATTACGGTTTTCCCATGGAACCCGACCCGCGTTTCACCTTGGCCAACGAACGCACCTTCCTCACCTGGCTGAGCACGGCGCTGGCGCTCAGCGCGGGCGGGGTGGCCATGGCGGCGGTGCCGGCCGACGTGTTCGTGCCGTGGATCCGCACCGCGCTGGCCGTGGTGCTGGTGAGCCTGTCGGCGCTGGCGGCGGGCATGGCCTACCCCCGCTGGCGCAACATCCAGCGCGCCCTGCGCGCACAGGAGCCGCTCCCGCCCCCGGCGCTCGCCGCCGTCTTCGGCTACGGCGTCGCCTTCGTGGCGGTGGCGGCACTCGTCCTCATCATCGTGTCCGCCCGCACGTGAGCGCGGCATGAACGCCGAGGACGAGGTCTGGGATCGCGGCCTGCAGAGCGAGCGCACCCGGCTGGCCTGGGTGCGCACCGCGGTGGCCCTGTCCACCGCCGGGCTCGGCGCGGCCGGGCTGTCCCTCAGGCACGGCCTGCCGGAGATCGGCGCCGCCGGCTTCGCGCTGGCGGCGCTCTGCGGCGGCGTGCTGCTGATCAGGACCAGGCTGCGGTTCCGCCGGGTGCAGGAGGCCCTGCACGCCGGCCGGCCGCTGGACGACGACCTCGACGCGCGGTTCGCCTGGCTCGGCACGTTGTGCCTGGTCGCGGGCGCGTTCACCTTTGTGCTCACCCTTCGGTGACCCCCGTCGCGAGAGCGCGGCAAGGAGGACTCGGACGAAGGGGTGACCTCATAACTAGAGATCCACCGGACCGTGCCCTTCGAGTGCCGACGGTGCTGGCACGTGTGGGAAGAGCACTACATCGTCAGGCGCATCGATGACCACCACGGCAACGAGGGCGAGGTCTGGCTACCGGCCGGCGTGCAGGTGCCACCGCCGTCGTCGGGCGCCGGCTGCCGAGGTGCGGCTGCGAGCAGGCCACCACGTTCCCGGACGGCTACCTGGCGCACCACCCGGAGGCGGTCCCGCCGCCCGAGCCGCCCGCTCCCGACCCGACGCCGCCGCTCAGCCCAGTGCGACGGCCGGTGCGAAGGCCAGCGTACTGACCCATAACTTGACACATGGTGAGCATTCCATAACTAACAGTGTCACAAGCCCGTCTTGAAGGGCGTAGGAGACCGGACGGACACTCAGGGCGCGAACGGCGATCCGGGGGGTGGTCCGAGTGCTGGACGGGTTCGAGACCCGCGAGATGTGGCCCTACGAATGCCTGCGCTGCTTATACGTCTGGGAAGAGGAGTTCGTCGTCAGACGCCTCTGTGACGCCTACGGCAAGCGCGCGGAGATCTGGCTCAGCGCGGGAGTGCCGGTGCAGCCGCCGTGGGCGGGCACCTCATGCCCGAGCTGCGGTGCGCACCACCTGACGTGGTTTCCCAGCGGGTATCTGGCCCGCCACCCCGAGCTCGTCGCCGAGCCCGAGCCGGGGCCGGCGCCGGTGTTCGCACCGGCGCCGGTGTCCTGGCCGGACAGTGCGCCCGCCGCCCGGCGGAGCAAACTGCCCGGCCGGTTGCTGATCGCGTTCGGCGTCCCGCTCGCCCTGTTCCTCGGGTACGAGCTGTACATCATCGCGGCGGCGCACGCGGGCCATTAGCTGAGGCTCTCCAGCCACGCGCGGTGCAGCCCGGCGAACCGGCCGGAGGCCGCGATGAGCTGGGCGGGCGGCCCGTCCTCGACGATGCGGCCGCGCTCCATCACCAGCACCCGGTCGGCGATCTCCACGGTCGACAGCCGGTGCGCGATGATGAGCGCGGTCCGGTCGGCGAGGATCGTGCGCAGCGCGCGCTGCACGAGCCGCTCGCTCGGCACGTCGAGGCTGGAGGTGGCCTCGTCGAGGATGAGCACCGCCGGGTCGGCGAGGAACGCCCGGGCGAACGCGACGAGCTGGCGCTGCCCGGCCGACATGCGGCCGCCGCGCTTGCCGACCTCGGTGTCGTAACCGTCGGGCAGCGAGGAGATGAACTCGTGCGCGCCGATGGCCTTGGCGGCCTCGCGCACCTGGCGGTCGGTGGCGTCAGGGCGGCCGAACCGGATGTTGTCGGCGACCGTACCGCTGAACAGGAAGTTCTCCTGCGTCACCATGACCACGGCCTGGCGCAGCGTCGGCTCGTCGAGATCGCGCAGGTCGACGCCGTCGAGCAGCACGCGGCCGCCGGTCGGGTCGTAGAAGCGGGAGATCAGCTTGGCCAGCGTCGTCTTGCCCGCGCCCGTCGCGCCGACCAGCGCCACGCTCTGCCCGGCCGGGATGGTCAGGTCGAGGCGCGGCAGGATCGGCATCTCCTCGACGTAGGCGAACCTGACGTCGTCGAAGCGCACCTGACCACGGGCCCGGCCGCCCGGCAGCGCGGCGGGCTCGCTCGGCTCGGGCACCCCGGGCTCCTCCTCCAGGACGCCCGAGAGCTTCTCCAGCGCCGCGCCCGCCGACTGCAGGGTGTTGTAGAACTGGCTGACCTCCTGCATCGGCTCGTAGAACTGGCGCAGGTAGAGCAGGAAGCCGGCCAGGGTGCCGACCTCGACCTCGCCCTGGATCGCCAGGTGGCCGCCGTAGAGCAGCACCGCGCCGATCGTGAAGTTGCCGATCAGCTTGATGCCGGTCATGAACGTCGCGCCGAGCTGCATGCTGCGCGCGTTCGCCGCACGGTAGTCGTCGTTGAGCTGCTCGAAGATCTCCTGGTTGCGCGGCTGCCTGCGGAAGGCCTGCACCGCGCGGATGCCGGTCATCGACTCCACGAAGTGCACGATGACGAGCGCCACCGTCTCGCGCGTGCGCCGGTAGACGATCGTGGACTGCTGCCGGAACCAGCGGGTGAACACCAGCAGGATCGGGATCGGCACCAGCGCGACCAGGCCGAGGTGCACGTCCAGGACGAGCAGCAACACGGCCGTGCCGACCATGGTGAACACGGCCTTGACCAGCGCGTCGAACCCCGACTGCAGCAGCTCGGCGATCGACTCGATGTCGGAGGTCAGCCGCGAGATCACCCGGCCGGAGGTGTAGTTCTCGTGGAAGCTCAGCGACAGCCGCTGGAAGTGGTCGAACACCCGTCGGCGCAGCTCCAGCAGGACGCTCTGGCCGATGGTGCCCGCCAGGCGCAGGAACGCCTGCCGGGTGATCGCCTGAGTGACGGCCGCGCCCACGATCACCCCGACCACGGTCAGCAGCACACGGGGGCCGTCGCCGTTCGTGATCGGCGGGATGCCCTCGTTGATGCCGATCGCCACCAGGAAGGGGATCGACAACCCGGCCGCGTTGGAGACCACGATGATCGCCACGAGCAGCGCGATCTTCTTCCGGTGCGGCGCCAGTAAGTCGCCGAGCAGCCGCCGCGAACGGGCCCGCAGCAGGACGGAGACCTTCTCGGACAGCTCGTCCTGGTCCTCGGCGGCGACGCCGCGCCACGATCCGGCGGACTGCTGGGTCTCGGGAGCGGTCGCGGTCATCGCAGAGCCCCTTCCGCCGCGTCGTCGAAGTCGGCGTCCTGCGCCAGCAGCTCGCGGTATTCGGGCACCCGCGCCAGCAGCTCGTGGTGCTTCCCGACGTGCGTGATGGTGCCGCCGCGCAGCAGCGCCACCTTGTCGGCCAGCAGCACCGTGGAGGCGCGGTGGGCGACCACGATGCCGGTCGCCTCGCGCAGCACGTGCCGCAGCGCCTCCTCCACCAGGGCCTCGGTCTCGACGTCGAGCGCCGACAGGGTGTCGTCGAGCACCAGGATGCGCGGCTTGCTCAGCACGGCCCTGGCCAGGGCGAGCCGCTGGCGCTGCCCGCCGGACAGCGACAGGCCCTGCTCGCCGATGCGGGTGTCGAGTCCCCACGGCAGGTCGTAGACGAACATGGCCTGCGCGGTCTGGATCGCGTCGGCCAGCTCCTCCTCGGTGGCGTCGGCCCGGCCGAGCATGAGGTTCTCCCGCACGCTCATGGAGAACAGCGTCGGCTCCTCGAACGCGGTGGCCACCACCGAGCGCAGCGTGCTCAGGTCGAGGTCGCGGATGTCGTGGCCGTCGATCGTGATGCGGCCGGAGGTGGGGTCGATCAGGCGCGGCACGAGCGCGGTCAGGGTGGTCTTGCCCGCCCCGGTGGCGCCCACGACGGCGACCGTCTCACCGGGCCGGACGTCGAGCCGGACGTCGTGCAGCACCGGCTCGTCGGAGTCGGGGAAGCGGAACCCGACGCCTTCGAAGCGCAGGTGGCCGCGCGGCTCGTCGATGGTCTCGGTGCCGCCCTCGATCGAGGGGACGGTGTCCAGGACCTCCATGACGCGGTCGGCGGAGGTCATCGCCTCCTGCCCCATGGCCAGGATGTAGCCGAGGCTCGCGATGGGCCACACGAGCTGGAGCATCAGCGTGGTGAAGGCGACCAGCGCGCCCAGCGTCAGCCCGCCCGTGCCGACGGCCAGCGCGCCGAGCAGCAGCACCATGGCCAGCGTGATGTTGGGGATGATCTCCAGGAAGGAGAAGAACCGCGCCGACAGCCTGACCTTGTCCATCGAGGTGCCGTACACCTTGAGCGCGGCGTCGTCGTAGCGGTCGTAGACGTGGTGCCGGCGGCCGAAGGCCTTGATCGTGCGGATGCCGATCGCGGACTCCTCGACGAACGTGGCGAGGTCGCCCTGCTCGTCCTGGACCTGGCGGGAGATCCTGATGTAGCGCTTCTCGAAGCGCAGCGAGGTCCAGACGATCGGCACGGCCGAGGCGGCCACGAGCAGCCCGAGCGGCCAGTACTTGTTCAGCAGCAGCACGATGACTGTGACGACCTGCAGGATGTTCATGACCAGGAAGAGCATTCCGAAGCCCAGGAAGCGCCGGATGGTCGACAGGTCGGTGGTGGCCCGTGACAACAGCTGACCTGACTGCCAGTCGCCGTGGAAGGCCATGGGCAGGCGCTGCAGGTGGGCGTACAGGTCGTTGCGGATGGCGGTCTCCAGGCCGAGGACCGGCTTGACCTGGAGCCACCGCCTCAGGAAGATCAGCATGGCCTCGACCACGCCGACGCCGATGGCGAGCAGCCCGAGCGGGAGCAGCGCGCCGGTGTCGCCCTGGGCGACGGGGCCGTCGACGACCCTCTCGATGATGAGGGGCAGCGAGATGGCGGCGGCGATGCCGACGATCGCCATCAGCCAGATGAGCACCAATCTGACGACGTAGGGGCGGAGATACGACTTCATCCGCCACAGGGAGTTGGAGGAGAGCAGGGGACGGCGAGGTATGTGCGTATCGGGAGGCATCCCCACCAGATTAGTACGGCGAATCAACCGATTTTCAGTGACCTCAAGGTGGGTTTCCCGTACATGACATGGGGAAATGCGAGATTTCGTACACTTTCGGAAGCCCGTTACTTTCGTTGGGTAATGATGAGAAATGCCGAGGCTGGGACGTTGAGGGACTCATGATCGACTCGTCTGAGCTGCCGTACCTGCGCCGCTGCGTCGACCTCGCCGCGCGGGCGCTGGAGCTGGGCGACGAGCCGTTCGGCTCGGTGCTGGTCTCCGGCGACGGCCTCATCCTGGCCGAGGACCACAACCGGGTGGCCGCCGGCGACCGTACGCGGCATCCGGAGTTCGCGCTCGCCCGGTGGTCGGCCGAGCACCTGCCGCCCGAGGAGCGGGCGGCCGCCACGGTGTACACCTCCGGCGAGCACTGCCCGATGTGCGCGGCAGCGCACGCCTGGGTGGGCCTGGGGCGGATCGTCTACGCCGCCTCCTCCGCGCAGCTCGGCGCCTGGCTGGCGGAGCTGGGCGTGCCCGCGCCGCCCGTGCGCACCCTGCCGGTCAACGAGGTGGCCCCCGGGGTGACCGTGGAGGGCCCCGTGCCGGAGCTGGCCGAGGAGATCCGCGAGCTGCACCGCCGCTTCTACACGCGCTGACCGGCGGGCGTAGCGGCGGCGGAGCCCCGTCCGGCGTCCCGGACGGGGCTCCGCCGTCACGTCATCGCACTTGTGACGTCAGGTACGACTGCCACCACGGCGGCTTGGCGGTGGACAGGGGATCTGAGCAGTTACACGAGCCACACCCCGGAAGCATCGGCCCTCCTCGGCTTGGGGGGACGGGCGGTACCGCCCGCTACCTGCTCCCATTCTGAACGCCGGACCGGTGTCCGGACACCCGCCTCAGATCTACAGCTCGGTGACGAAACCGGAACACGGGTGCCGACGCCATGCCCCCGGGAGCTCCGGCCGCCCGTGCCCCGCGGGCGGGAACCGGCCGTGAGCCGGCCGGAGCGCTGGTCCTAGGATTTGCCGTATGGCAATGTGTGAGCATCTTTCCCACGCCGACGACCCCTCCGCGCAGACGCCCGAGGGCTGCGCGGAGTGCCTGGCCTCCGGCAGCCGGTGGGTCCACCTGCGGCGCTGCCTCGACTGCGGCCACATCGGGTGCTGCGACTCCTCGCCGAACAAGCACGCGACCCAGCACTTCCACTCCACCGGCCACCCGGTGATCCAGTCGTTCGAGGCCGGCGAGGAATGGCGCTGGTGCTTCGTGGACAACCAGATGGCCTAGTCGCGTTCGAGGATCGCCTCCTCGAAGTCGAGCTGCGCCATCACCTCGTGCAGCACCTCGTCGTCGAGGCGGCGCTCGTCGCGCAGCCGGACGAAGACCTGCCGTTCGGCCTGCAGCATCTGCCGGCGCAGGCGCCGGTAGAGGGCGCTCGGCGTCTCGGCGCCGCCGTGTGAGGTGCCGCCGCCCAGCCGTTCCCACGCGCTCAGCGAACGCCGCCACGACTTGTCCCTCAGGTTGTCGATCACCTGTGCCTGGATCTCGTCGGGCTCCCCCTCCTGCGCGATGAGCCGCTCCAGCTCCGCCACGCCGGCGTCGAGCGCCGCCTGCTGGGCCGCCGCCTCGGCGAGCCGGTCCTCGTACCGCTCCCGCTCGCTCGACACGCCAAGCCGCCTGATCAGCGCGGGGAACGTGGTGCCCTGGATGAGCAGCGTGCCGATCACGGTGGTGAACGTCAGGAACAGCAGCAGCGCCCGGTCGCGCGCGGGCACATCGGGCGGGATGGCGAACGCCGCCGCCAGCGACACCACGCCGCGCATGCCGGCCCACGAGAGGACCACCCGCTGCCCCGGCGGCGGCCTGGACTCCGCACGACTCAGCAACCTGACGAGGGACGTCACCGTGAAGACCCACACGAACCTGCTGAGGATCGTCACCATCAGCACCGCGGCGGCGTAGCCGGCGACCTCCCAGGCGCCGTAGCCGATGATGCCCTCGGTCACGGTGACGAACTGCAGCCCGATCAGGGCGAACACGACGGCTTCGAGCAGGAAGTCGGTGACCCGCCACACCGCGGTGGACACCAGGCGGGTGCCGAACCCCTGCAGGTGCATGCGGTTGCCGAGATAGAGGCCGATGATCACGACCGCGATGACGCCGGAGGCGTGCACGGACTCGGCGGCGAGGTAGGCGGCGAACGGGATCAGCAGCATCAGCGTGTTCTCGACCAGCGAGTCACGCGTGTAGCGGAACAACCAGGCGAACGCGAAAGCCAGCGCCAGCCCGATCACCACACCGCCCACCGCGGCGAGCAGGAACTGCCCCAGGCCCTCCCAGAGGCTGACGGCCCCGCCGAGGGCCGCCCCGATCGCCACCCGGTAGAGCGTCAGCGCGGTGGCGTCGTTGAACAGGCTCTCGCCGATGAGGACGGTCAGCGCCCTGCGCGGCAGGCCCAGCCGGCGGCCGACCGCGACGGCGGCCACCGCGTCGGGCGGCGCGACGATCGCGCCCAGCGCGAACGCCAGCGCCAGCGGCAGGTCGGGCAGCATCAGGTGGACGGCCGTCCCGACGGCGGCCGCGGTGAACAGCACGAGCCCCACCGACAGCAGGCCGACCGTGCGCTTGACGTCGCGCAGGCGCAGGTAGGAGCTCTCGAACGCGGCGGAGTAGAGCAGCGGCGGCAGGAAGACGTACAGGATGAGCTCGGGCTCCAGCGGCACCGGCGGCACCAGCGGCGAGACGAGCAGGCCCGCGGCCACCAGCAGCAGCGGCGCCGGCCAGCCCTTGCGCCGGGCCACGGCGGCCACGCCGATCGCCCCGGCGGCCACCAGCAGCAACTGCAGGCCCATGGTCGCGTCCACCGGCAGCCCCTCCCCGCACGATCCGTCAGGGCCGATCACGCGCCACGGCGTGGCCAGGTCAGGCCGGGCGGGCCGATCGTCCCGCGCAGAGCGTACCCGCCGCGACGGCGGGTGCCCTCACCACTCCCTGCGGTCGCCTCCGTCGAGGTGATCCTGCTGCTCGGGGCGCAGGCGCTCGCCCGTGGAGAACATGGGGTCCCCGATGTACGGCCGCGACATGCTGGGGTCGGCCTGCCGGCCGGGCTGGGGCGTGTACTCCTGCCGGCCGAGGGCGAGCAGCGGGTCCACGGGGTTGGGCGGCGTCTGGTAGGGCGCGTAGTCGTCGCGGGCGGGCTGCGCCGGCTGCTGACGCTGCTGGATGGGCGGCCGGGGGCGGCCCGCTCCTGGGATGCCGTGCATGGGGGTGCCGAGGCCGGCCGCGCTGGGCTGCGGCTGCTCGTAGGCCTCGGAACGCCGGCTTCCGTACGGATCGGACGGGTACGGGTCGGCGGGGTAGGCGTCGGAGCGCGCCGGCGACGACTGGTACGGGTCGGGCGCCTGCGACGGGAAGCCGAGCGGGTCGGTGCTCAGCGGCGAAGAGCGCCGCTGCTCGCCGGGCATCTGGTAGACGGGCTCGTTCTCGCTGTACTGAGGGCCGGTGAACGGGTCGGGCTGCGCGTAGTGGGGTCCGCTGAGCGGGTCGCCGGTGTACTGCGGGCCGCTGAAGGGGTCGCCCGTGTAGGCCGGTTGCGGCCCGCTGAAGGGGTCGCCCGTGTAGGCCGGCTGCGGCCCGGTCTGCTCGTACTGCGGCGCGGGCTGCTCGGTGTACTGGTTCGGCTCGACGTACTGGTTCGGCTCGACGTACTGGTTCGGCTCGACGTACTGGGGACCGGTGAAGGGCCGGTGGTCGCCGTAGGCCGGAGTCGTGTCCCTGGGCGCCGTGGTCTCGCTGTAGGACGCCACGAGCTTGTCCTGCGGCGGGTTGCCGCGCGCCACGAGCACGTCGGTGGGCGACAGGGAGGCCGCCTGCCGCTCCTCCTGCTGGGGCGCAGGCGGCGGTTGCTGGGCGTGCTGGGGCGGCCGGTGGTACTGGCCGGTGCCGGGGATGATCTCCGTGCCCGGGTCCTGGGCCGGCACCGCGGGTTGCTCGCCCGTGGCCTCGGCGAAGCCCTCGTCAAGGGTGTCGAGCAACCGGCCGACGTCCTCCATCGGCATGCGGAAGCTCGCTGTGCACATCTCGCCGCGCCACAGACTGAGGACCAGTGTCCCCTCGTGCCAGGTGACCCGGAGACACCGCTCCTGACCTCGGGCATCGAAGAAGACTTCGCCGAACGACGGCAACGGGACAACTTCCGACATGGAGGACATATTGCTTTAACCAGCCTTTATTCGTCCACTCAACCTCGGAAAACCCTAATGAACCGGCCTTCCCACCTACACCGGGAGCCCCCTCGGGTCCCACGCCCTGGACCACCTGGAGTCCCGATCGTCCAGTGTGCCACGCCTCCCGGCGTACGGGTCCGGGAACGCCGGGATGCGTCCGGCCGATCACAGCCCGTTCGGCGCGGCGACGGCGGATTGCCGGTAGCGTTTACTGCCGTGCCGGACTCCCATCTCCCGTCAGTCGACGAACTGCTCAGCATCGCGGTCAACGCTCTCGGAGGGAGCGAGCGGCAGGGCCAGATCACCATGGTGCAGGCCGTGCAGAAGGCGCTCGACGCCGAGGAGCACCTCGCCGTCCAGGCCGGCACGGGCACCGGCAAGTCGCTGGCCTACCTGGTGCCGTCGGTCCGCCACGCGATGGAGAGCGAGAAGCCGGTCGTGATCTCCACGGCCACCATCGCGCTGCAGCGCCAGCTCGTCGACCGCGACCTGCCCCGCCTGGCCGAGGCGCTGGGCAAGGAGCTGCCGCACGAGCCGACGTACGCGATACTCAAGGGCCGCCGCAACTACCTGTGCCGCTACAAGGCCACGGCGGGCTGGCCCGAGGACGACGAGCAGGACCAGCTGTTCGACCCGCGCGAGGTGAGCGCGACCGGCCGCATGGTGCAGCGCATCCAGGAGTGGGCCGAGGAGACCGAGACCGGCGACCGCGACGAGCTGGTCCCCGGGGTGAGCGAGCAGGCCTGGCGGCAGTTCTCGGTGAGCGCCCAGGAGTGCCTCGGGGCCTCGCGCTGCCCGAGCGGCGCCGAGTGCTTCGCCGAGCTGGCCAGGGCCCGCGCCGGCGACGCCGACGTGGTGGTGACCAACCACGCGCTGCTCGCCATCGACGCCATGGGCGACCTGCCGGTGCTGCCCGAGCACGACGTCGTCGTGGTCGACGAGGCCCACGAGCTGGCCGACCGGGTCACCTCCGTGGTCACCTCGGAGCTGTCGGAGGCGTCGGTGACGCTCGCCGTCCGCCGGGTCGGCCGGCTGATCGAGCAGCCCATCGCCGACCAGCTGCTGGAGGCCGGCGAAGACCTCAAGGCGCTGCTGTCGGCCGCGCCGCCCGGGCGCATCGACGAGCTGCCGCAGGTGCTCGGGCTGACCCTGCAGCTCGTCCGCGACACGGCCTGGCGCTGCATCACCGCCCTGGGCCCGCGCAACGCCGACAAGGACGACCCCGACAAGGCCGGGCAGCGCAAGGCGGCGTTCACGGCGCTCGACGACGTGCACGACACGGCGGTGCGCATGCTGGAGGCGTACGGTCACGCCACCGAGGCCGACCGGGCGGAGGTCGTCTGGCTCGACGCCGGCACCGACCGGCGCCCGCCCGCGCTGCGGGTGGCGCCGCTGAGCGTGGCCGGCATGCTGCGCGACAAGCTGTTCGGCGAGCGCACGGTCGTGCTCACCTCGGCCACGCTGGCGCTCGGGGGCACCTTCGACGCGCTGGCCGCGCAGTGGGGGCTCGGCGACGGCAAGGGCTGGCAGGGCATCGACGTCGGCTCGCCGTTCGACCACCCCCGCTCCGGCATCCTGTACGTCGCCAAGCACCTCCCCCAGCCGGGCCGCGACGGCCTGCCCCAGCAGTACCTCGACGAGATCGCCGAGCTGATCGAGGCGGCCGGCGGGCGCACGCTCGGGCTGTTCTCCTCGATGCGCGCGGCCAAGGCGGCCACCGAGGCGCTGCGCGACCGGCTCGACGTGCCGCTGCTGTGCCAGGGCGACGACTCGACGATGCTGCTGGTCAAGCAGTTCGCCGAGGACGAGCCGACGTGCCTGTTCGGGACGCTGTCGTTGTGGCAGGGGGTCGACGTGCCGGGGCCGTCGCTGCGGCTCGTGATCATCGACCGGGTGCCGTTCCCCCGGCCCGACGACCCGCTCACCTCCGCCCGCCAGCGTCACGTGCAGGCGCGGGGCGGCAACGGGTTCATGGCGGTGGCGGCCAACCACGCCGCCCTGCTGCTGGCGCAGGGCGTGGGGCGGCTGCTGCGGTCGCAGGACGACAAGGGCGTGATCGCCGTCCTCGACCCGCGCCTCGCCACGGCCCGCTACAGCGGTTTCCTGCTGGGCTCGTTGCCGCCGTTCTGGCGCACCACCGACCCGGCCGTCCCGAGAGCCGCGCTCAAGCGCCTCTCGGCCGAATCCGCCTGACGCAGGAAGCGGATTTTCTTCGTCGAGCGGAAATCCGCGGATCTGCGGCGATGCGGCAGGTCAGAGCCTCTTCCAGGTGACCGGCTGAACGTCGGAGAATGAATCAGTCGCGTCCCGGCGCGCTTTTCCGGCCGCACCTGACGTCTTTTGTCGGCTGCCTTTGTTCACCTGCATGCGAACCACTCCACATTCGCATCGGAGGCCGGCCATGGCAGAGCAGTATTATCGGCGCGGCCACGGGGTGAACAAGCCCAGGCGCAAATCCAGGAAAGGCGCGGGCTGGGCCATGCCGGCGGTCGCCGTCGTCGCGGCCTGGTCGCGGTACAGGCCGCCGAGTCCCCCACAGAGCAGCTCGCCCCGGCGCGGCAGGCTCCCCACCCGTGAGCAGGGCCGCGTGGACGTGGCTGCGGTCGCACGTCCGGCATCGCCCGCCGTCCGGCGGCGGCGAATGGATCGCCGCCGCGATCGCGGCGCTGTTCGGGTGCTGCTCGCCGTCGAGGCGATCAGTGCCCTGGTCGATCTGCTGCTCAGCAGGTGGTACGCCGGCGCCGCGGCGATCTGCGTCCCGGCGGTGGTCCTGGCCGGGCGCATGCGCTGGAGAGCGGCCGTCAGGCGCCGTCGCGCCGAGCGACTGGCCCACCTGCGGCTCGACCTCGCCGCCGAGATCGACCGGCTAGACCCCACCGCCTTCGAGAACGCCGTGCGCGACCTGATGATCCGCGACGGCGTCGACGCGAGGCGGGTGGCCGGAGCCGGAGACAGGGCCGCCGACCTGATCGGCCGCAACGGGGACCGACGGGTGATCGTGGTGCAGTGCAAGCACACGATCACCGGGAAGAAGGTCGACGCACGGGTCATCCGCCAGGTCAACGGCACGGCGGAGCACGCGCACGGCGCCGACGTCGCCGTCGTCGTGACCAATGGGTCGTTCACCAAGGGGGCCGTGGAGTTCGCCGCCGAGGTCGGCATTCACCTCGTCGACCGCGAGACGCTGCGGACATGGGCCGAGGAAGGAGCCCGGCTACAGGAGCTGCTCGGACTGGACTCGGTCGTACGGCCTTGGCGCCGACCCCGCGGACGGCTCCGCCGCCACCGCCGGATCGGTGCGGCGGAGCCATCGAGGAGGCAACGCACGTGACGGGCAGGCGTGACAGCCCGACGTGGCGGGCCAGGTGATGGGCCACGTGATGGGCCAGGTGATGGGCCAGGTGATGGGCCAGGTGATGGGCCACGTGATGGGCCACGTGGCGCGATGGCGGCGCGGGGTGCCTGGGGTCAGGCCCAGGGGGCGAGGTCGGGGCGTTTCGGGGTGCGGCCGTCGCCGGAGGAGACGCCGCGCAGGCGGCGCGAGACCCAGGGCACGAGGTGCTCGCGCATCCACTGGGCGTCCTCGCGGCGGCGGGCCCGCGGGTCGACCGAGCGTTCGGGCCAGTCCTTGCGCCAGTCCTCGAACGGCACCCCCAGCACGTCGAGCACCCGGGCGGCGACGAGCCGGTGGCCGTCCTCGTTCATGTGCAGCCGGTCAGGGCTCCAGGCCCGCCAGTCGCGCAGCCCCTGCATCGACCACTGGTCGACCAGCCGGCACCCGTACAGGTCGGCGATCGAGCGGACATGCAGGTAGAAGATGGCGAAACGGCCGCGCAGGCGGCGCATGAGCGGGGTGTCGCGCGGGTCGACGCCCGTGAAGAGCAGCACGTCGGCGCCGCCGGCCCGCAGGTCGCGCACGGCCTGCGCGAGCTTCTTGGCCATCACGTCGGGGTCGCTGCCCGGCCGCAGCAGGTCGTTGCCGCCGGCGCAGAAGCTGACCAGGTCGGGCGCCATCTCCACGGCCAGCGGCACCTGCTCGGCCACGATCTGGTCGAGCAGCTTGCCGCGTACGGCGAGGTTGGCGTAGCGGAAGGAGGAGTCGTCGGCCGCGAGCCGTTCGGCCACCCGGTCGGCCCAGCCACGGTAGTGACCGTCCGGACCGGGATCGTTCAGTCCTTCTGTGAAGCTGTCACCGAGGGCGACGAAGGACTTGTAGTGCCTCATGAGGTGGTGTTATCTCCGGGATAGGGGGCTGCGCAAGGACGTATGACTGTAGTCCTAAGCCCGTGAGGGCGCGCGCCGCCACCCCGGCCACGACACAGGCATGGCGAAACTCTTCCCTCGCCGCGGGTGTCACGCGGAGACCTCCTTGTACGCCGCCTCCATGAGGTCTTCGGCGGGGTCTTCGAGGCGGCCGGGCTCGGCCAGGCCGTCGAGCACGACGAAGCGCTGCTTGGCGCCGCGGTTCTTCTTGTCGAGGCGCATGTGGTCGCGCAGCCGCGGCCAGGCCCCGGCGTGGTAGGAGACGGGCAGGCCCACGGCGGTGAGGATCGAGCGGGTGCGCGCCACCAGGTCGGCGCGGCCCGACAGTCGTGACAGCTCGGCGGCGTAGACCATGCCGATGGCCACGGCCTCGCCGTGGCGGATGGCGTAGTGCTCCTCGCGTTCGATGGCGTGGGCGAGCGTGTGGCCGTAGTTGAGGATCTCGCGCAGGCCGGCCTCGCGCAGGTCGGCGCCCACGACGTCGGCCTTGACGCGGATCTTGCGCTCGATGAGCTCGCGCGTGTGGGGGCCGGCGGGGCTGGTGGCGGCCTCGGGGTCGGCCTCGATGAGCGTGAGGATCTCGGGGTCGGCGATGAAGCCGCCCTTGATGACCTCGGCGAGCCCGGCGACGTAGTCGGCCCTCGGCATGCCGTCGAGCGTGGACAGCTCGCACAGCACGCCCGCGGGCGGCAGGAACGTGCCCACGAGGTTCTTGCCCTCGGGGGTGTCGATGCCGTTCTTGCCGCCGACCGCGGCGTCGACCATGGCCAGCAGCGTCGTGGGCACGAGCACGACCTGCACGCCGCGCAGCCAGGTGGCGGCCACGAACCCGGCCAGGTCGGTCGTCGCGCCCCCGCCCACGCCGACCACGGCGTCGGAGCGGGTCACGCCGTGGCGGCCGAGCGCGGACCACAGGCCGGCCGCGACCTCGACGGTCTTGGCCTGCTCGCCGTCGGGCACGGGCAGCTCGGCCACCGTGTAGCCGGCCTGCGACAGCGCCGCGCACACCGGCTTCGCGATCTGCGGCAGCGTCTCGGGGAAGATCACCGCGACCGTGCGCACGCCCGGTTTGAGCAGGGTGGTCAGCTCGCCGAGCACGCCGGTGCCGACCACGACGTCGTACGGGCTGTCGCCGCGTACGGGGATGCGTGTGGCGGTCATGACGGCAGCCCCTGCACGATCTCGTCGGCGAGCTCCTCCGGCTCGCGCTTGTCGGTCACCACCGTCTGGGAGGCCAGCCGCTCGTAGACCGGGCGGCGCTCCTCCATGAGCTTCTTCAGCTGGCTGCGCGGGTTGAGCACGAGCAGCGGCCGGGCCGAGCCCAGGCCGACCCGCTGGACCGCGTCGGACAGGCCCACCTGGAGGTAGACGACGTGGTGGCCGGCGAGCAGCGCCTGCGTCTCCTCGTGCAGGACGGCGCCGCCGCCCAGCGACAGGATGCCGTCGTGCTCGGCCAGCGCGTGGCGTACGGCCTCGTGTTCGAGCTCGCGGAAGCGGGCCTCGCCGTCTTCGACGAAGATGTCGGGGACGGGCTTGCCCGCCACGGCCTCCACGTCGGCGTCGGTGTCGCGGAAGGCGACGCCGAGCCGCTCGGCGAGCATTCGCCCGAGCGTGGTCTTGCCGGACCCGGGAGGCCCGATCAGCACGGCCTTGGTCATTTGATCACCATTGATGATAGGTAGCCGGACAGGTTGCGGGCGACCTCCTCGACGGAGTCACCGCCGAGCTTCTCCAGCGCCGCGTCGGCCAGCACGAGCGCGACCATCGCCTCGGCCACGACGCCCGCCGCGGGGACGGCGCACACGTCGGAGCGCTCGTGGTGGGCCTTGGCCGCCTCGCCGGTCTTGACGTCGATCGTGGCCAGCGCCCTCGGCACCGTGGAGATCGGCTTCATCGCGGCGCTGACCCGCAGGATCTCGCCGTTGGTCATGCCGCCCTCGACGCCGCCCGCGCGGTTGGTGATGCGGCGCACGCCGTCCTCGGCGGAGTATTCGATCTCGTCGTGGGCGCGCGAGCCCGGCCTGCGCGCGGTCTCGAAGCCGTCGCCGACCGCGACGCCCTTGATGGCCTGGATGCCCATGAGCGCCCCGGCGAGCCGGGAGTCGAGCCGGCGGTCCCAGTGGGTGTAACTGCCGAGGCCGGGCGGCAGGCCGTAGGCGAGCACCTCGACGACGCCGCCGAGCGTGTCGCCGTCCTTGTGGGCCTTGTCGATCACCTCGACCATGGCGGCGCTGCCGCCCGGGTCGGCGCAGCGGACCGGGTCGGCGTCGATGCGGGCCAGCTCGTGGGGGCCGGGCAGCGTCTCCGACGGCGTGCGGGCGCCGCCGATCTCGGTGACGTGGCTGACGATGTCGACGCCGAGCGCCTGCTTGAGGAAGCGCCGGGCGACCTCGCCGAGGGCGACCCGGGCGGCGGTCTCGCGGGCGCTGGCCCGGTCGAGCACGTTGCGGGCGTCG
Source organism: Nonomuraea terrae (assembly GCF_044465245.1). Lineage (NCBI taxonomy): Bacteria > Bacillati > Actinomycetota > Actinomycetes > Streptosporangiales > Streptosporangiaceae > Nonomuraea > Nonomuraea terrae. The sequence continues at coordinate 554,207 of NZ_JBITLL010000005.1, forward strand.
TCGAAGCCGTATTTCTGCATGCCGGCCAGGTCGGCGTGGCCGGGGCGGGGGCGGGACCTCGGCGCGTTGCGGGCCAGGCCCTCCAGCTCGGCCGGGTCGACCGGGTCGGCCGACATGACCTTCTCCCACTTGGGCCACTCGGTGTTGCCGACGCGGACCGCGACCGGGCTGCCCATCGTGCGGCCGTGGCGCAGGCCGCCGGCGATCGTCACCTGGTCTTCCTCGAACTTCATCCGCGCGCCGCGCCCATAGCCGAGCCTGCGGCGGCGCAGGGCCTCGCCGATGGCGGCCGTGGTCACCTCGACCCCGGCCGGCAGGCCCTCCAGGATGGCGACGAGTTCGGGGCCGTGGGACTCTCCGGCGGTCAACCAGCGCAACATGCGTACAAGTCTTCCACGTGCCGCCGGGTGGGATGTCCGTCGGTCACCACGTGAGACAGAGTGTCGTGAACGCGCCCAGCACCATGAAAGGGCCGAACGGGAACTGCGTGTGCCGGGTGCCGCGCCGGGTCAGCAGCAGGGACAGGCCGTAGAGCGCGCCGTACAGCTGCCCGAGGAAGGCCGCCGCCACGAGCGCCTGCCAGCCCAGCGCGGCGGCGGCCATGCCGATCAGGCCGGCCAGCTTGACGTCGCCGAACCCGAGCGCGTCCGGCCTGAGGAACCAGAGCAGCCCGTACGCGGCCGCCAGCACCGCCCCGCCGGCCAGCGCGCGCGGCAGCTCGCCGGTGGGCGCGAGCGCGAGCGCCATGATCGGGTACGCGGGCAGCGTGATCGCGTCGGGCAGTGTGTACGTGCGCCAGTCGATGACCGCCAGCGCGGCCCCGATCACGGCGAAGCACGCGTACGGGAGGCCCGCCTGCCAGGCGACCAGCGCGGCCAGGGCGGCGGTCGCGAGCTCCGTGAGTGGCGGCCAGGCGGGCGCCGGGGTGACGCCGTCGTCGTAGGAGTCGGCCAGCGCCCTGATCCGGCCCCCGCAGACCAGGCCGAGCAGCGCCATGAGTGCGACCACGCCCAGACCCTAGACCGGCCCCGCTCCCCCGCATCGGGGGTATGCCGTTTTCGACTGTCAGCGCCTGGAGAACCAGCGGCGCTTGCGGGGCGCCGGCCGCACCGTGGCCACGGTCGCGCCGGGCAGGTCGGTGACGGTGCCGGACTCGACGGCGGCGAGAGCCCGCAGGACCTCTCCCTCGATCACGAACTGCACCGGGCCCGCCACGTCGACCACGACCGCGGCGGCCTGCTCCTGGACGGCGGCCTGACAGACCTGCAGCGTGCCGGCCTGGATCGGGCGGGCGTCGGGGCGCCACCTGGCCATCGACTCCGTGCCGGTGAACGCGAGCACCGCCTGCCTGCCGTCCTGGCCGACGAGCTTGGGCAGGGCCATCTCGCTCTCCTTCTCCTGCCGCAGCCCGTGGGCGCCGACCTCGGACTCGGTCAGCAGGGCGACGACGGGGACGAGCAGGCGGGCGCCGCTCAGCGCGTTGAGGACCTCGGCGGGGCCGGTCGTACCGGCGTCGTAGGCGGCCAGCGCGGCGGCCACCGCCGGCGCGACGGAGCCGTCGTCGTGCGGGTCGAGAGGTTGCGGAATGCTCGGCACAACTCCGGAGACTACCGGCGCCCACCGGCGGTGCGGGAAAGGGCGGGCGCCGACGTCACCTGAGCCGACGTCACCTGAGGGGCCGGGTCAGCTCAGGTCGGAGATGGCGGCCACGGGGCCGCCGCCCGAGGGGCCCTGGTGGACGGCGGCGACCGAGACGAAGACCGCCGGGTCGCCGGTGACCGAGGCGGCCACGCCGCCCACCGCGGCCTTGATCTGGCGGTGCCAGTGGACGTCGGAGTCGTCCAGCATGATGTTGCGCCGCCCGCGCACCCGCCCGGACGGGTCGGCCTCGCACTTCATGAAGACGTTCACCAGCCGCTCCCCGAGGTCGGACGGGTGGGGCCGGTCGGGCAGCGGCAGGCCGGAGTCGCGGATGGCCGCCCAGATGCCGTCGGCGTCGAGGGCGTCCTTCATGACGCTGTGGCCGATGCGGTAGCGCCCGCCGATGCCGCGCACGTTCCCCACGAGCACGATCTGCGCCCGGTCCAGCTCCACCCCCGACGAGCAGGAGGCGACGGACGAGTACAGCGACAGGTCCTTGTGGATCTGGTCGGCGCGCGGCATCTCGATCTCGCCGAGGGCCACGGCGATGCCGAGGGCGGTCGTGGAGTTGGACAGGTCCATCGAGGGGCCGGTCTCCTCGATGGCGGTGTCGTGGCCGCGGCGCCTGGCGTCGGTGATGGTGGCCAGGGTCAGCAGCGGCGTCTTGGTCTGTACGTAGTGCACGTCGCGCGGGTCGTCGATGCCGGCGATCTTCATGGCCTCGCGGACCCCGGCGGCGACCTTCTCCACCATGGCGGGGCGGCCGATGTCCTCCGGCAGGATGACCTCGCTCATCGCCACCCCGACCGACAGGCGCGGCTCGTCGGTGGCGGGGGCGTCGGAGGTGGTGGCGAAGATGGTGGCGTGCGGGCTGAGGATGCCGTCGGTGCCGCCCGACCACACCAGCGGCACGCTCTCCGGCGCCGGGTGCCCGTGCTCGGCGAGCACCTCGCGGAAGGCGCGGTCGGCGAGGATGCGCGTGTAGTCGTTCACGCCGCCGTTGCCCTCGGTCTTGCCGATGACGGCCAGCACCCGTTCGGCCTCGATCACGCCGTCGGCGATGAGCCGCGACAGCCCGGAGGCGTCGGTGACGCTCTCGATGGGAACCTTGCGCACTTCGATCGGGTCCGGCATGCCACGCCCCTTCTCATGTACCGGTCGCCCGCCCTGTCCCGGGGGCGGCCGGCGACGCCAGCCCGGCCCGGTCGGCGGTGTTCACGGTCAAGGTGTGCCCATGAAGGCAGCCGATGATGTCAACCCGCGCTCAGCGCCCGCGGCGGTAGGGTCGCGGACGTGATTCGCGAAGCGCAGCTCGACGGCATCAAGCTGGTCTATCGGGAGGAGGGCGACCCGGCCGCTCCCCCGCTGCTGCTGGTCCACGGCCGTACCGCCGACCACAACGACTGGAACGGCATCACCCAGCACTTCGCGGCGCGCCACCACGTGATCGTGCCCGACCTGCGGGGGCACGGGCGCAGCGACCGGCCGGGGACGTACGCGCTGCCGGAGATGGCCGCGGACCTCGTCGCGCTGCTCGACCACGTGGGCGCCGCGCGTGCCACGGTCGTCGGGCACTCGCTGGGCGGCGTGCTGTCCTGCCTGGTGGCGGGCGGCCATCCGGAGCGCGTCGAGCGGCTCGTGCTGGAGGACGTGCCGACGCTGCCCCTGCGCGACCGCCCACCTGTGGTGGAGGACGGGTCCACGGGGTTCGACTGGCGGATGGTGCACGAGACCGAGCGGCAGTTCCTGCACCCCGATCCCGCTTGGCGGGAGGCGCTGTCGGCCATCACGGCGCCGACGCTGGTGTTGTCGGGCGGGGCGGCCAGCCCGTTCGACGCGGGAGAGACGGCCGCGCGGATCCCGGCCGCGAAGCTGGTCACCATCGAGGCGGGCCACCTGATCCACGTCGGCGCCCGTAAGGAGTTCCTCCGCACGGTGGACGCGTTCCTGGGGGTCTGAACGCGCGGGACGGAGCAGACGCGATCCTGGGAGCCTCAACGCGCCGGGCACGGGACGCGGCGGACACGATCCTGGGATCCTGAACGCGCCGCGCGCGGGGGGTGGCGAATCGTTTCCCCGCTTCCTGGACGCCGGGGCGTGGCGGGGGGTGGCGGGGGTAGTGGCCGCGTGACATGCAGGTACACCAGCGGCTGAGCAGGCTGAGGTTGATGGCGCCCTCGATCGGCCAGTGCGCCGTCGCCGCCGGGCTCGCCTGGCTCGTGGCCACGGAGGTCGTCGGGCACAGCCGGCCGTTCTTCGCCCCCATCGCGGTGGTGATCTGCATCGGCGTGGGCCTCGGGCAGCGGCTGCGGCGGGCGGCCGAGCTGGTCGTCGGAGTCAGCCTGGGCATCGGCGTGGGCGACCTGCTGGTGTCGTGGATCGGCACGGGCGCCTGGCAGATCATGCTGGTCGTGGCGCTGGCCATGGCGGTCGCGGTGTTCGTCGACCGCGGCACCCTGATCGTGCTGCAGTCGGGGTCGTCGGCGGTGCTGGTCGCCACCCTGCTGCCGCCGAGCGGCACCGGCGGCCTCGACCGGATGGTGGACGCCCTGATCGGCGGTCTCATGGGGCTGGCCGCGGTGGCGCTGCTGCCGGCGAGCCCGTCCCGGCTGGTCACGCGGCACGCGGCGGCGCTCTTCGGCTCACTGGCGGACGTGCTGCGCTCGACCGCCGAGGCGATCGAGCGCTCCGACCCTGCCATGGCCGCGGCGGCGCTGGAGGCCGCGCGGGGCACGCAGGCGCACGTGGACGTGTTCCGCCAGGCGCTGGAAACCAGCCTGGAGATCGCCAGGCTCTCACCGATGCATCGCCGCTACCGCTCCCGTCCGGCGGAGTACGAGACGGCGGCCGACCCGCTCGACCACGCCCTGCGCAACGCCAGGGTGCTGGCCAGGCGGGCCATGGTGGCGCTCGACGACGGCGACCGGCTGCCGCCCTGGTTCACCGGGACGTTGCGCGAGCTGGCCGAGGCGACGCTGCTGCTGCGCGACGAGCTGGCCGAGGGCCGGGAGCCGAAGAGGACCGGCACGGCGGTGCGGGCGGCGGCGTCCCGGCTGGGGGCCGGACGGTGGGGGTTCTCCGCCGACGTGATGAACGCGCAGCTCCGTTCGATCATCGTGGACCTGCTCCAGGCCACGGGCGTGGAGCGGGAGAACGCGCTGTCCGCCCTGCCCCCGCTGGACCCACCCGCACAGCCCTGACGAAAAGGGGCAAACGTGACCCCAATGTCATAAAGATCCGCCATCGTGGAGTGGTGCGAACCCGGCTCAACGATCTCGTCAAGGAGCGGATGGGCACGTTCGGCCTCATCGCGCCCTCGATCGCGCAGTGCGCGGCCGGCGCGGCCATCGCGTGGGTGGTCGCGATCGAACTGCTCGGCCACCCGCGGCCGTTCTTCGCCCCGATCTCCGTGCTGATCTGCGTCGGCGTGGGCCTGGGGCAGCGGCTGCGGCGGGTGGTCGAGCTGGTCGTCGGGGTCAGTGTGGGCGTGGGCGTGGGCGACCTGCTGGTGTCGTGGATCGGCTCGGGCGCCTGGCAGCTCGCCCTGGTGGTGGGGCTCGCCATGACGGTGGCGGTGCTGCTCAACAGCGGGGCGCTGTTCGTGGCGCAGGCGGGCTCGTCGGCCGTGCTGGTGGCGACCCTGGTGCCCAGCGAGGGGGCGGGCGGCCTGGACCGGATGGCGGACGCGCTCACCGGCGGCGTCATCGCGATCGCGGCGGTGGCGCTGCTGCCCGCGAGCCCGTTCGCGATCGCGGCCAAGCATCTGTCGGCGGTGCTCGACGCGCTGTCCACAGTGCTGGAGCAGGCGGCACAGGCCATCGAAGGGCGGGACGCGGACCTGGCGGCCGAGGCGCTGGAGGAGGCGCGCACGACGCAGGCGGCGGTCGAGGAGTTCGGGGCGGCGCTGCAGACCAGCAAGGAGATCACCATGATCTCGCCGCTGCACTGGCACCGGCGGGCCCGCCTGGCCCGCTACGAGACCGCGGCCGTGCCCGTGGACCTGGCGCTGCGCAACGCGCGGGTGCTGGCCAGGCGGACGCTGTCGTCGCTGGGCGAGGCGAGCCCGCCTCCTGCCGCGCTGGCGGAGGCGATGCGCGAGGTGTCGGAGGCGGCGCTGCTGCTGCAACTGGAGCTGGGGGCCGGGCGCGAGCCGACCCTGGCCAGGCAGGCGCTGCTCGCGGTGGCAGCCCGGGAACGGCCCCGGGAGCTGGGCTTCTCGGCGCACGTGATCATCGCACAGCTGCGCTCCGTGGTGGTGGACCTGCTGCAGGCGACGGGCATGGACCACGTGGAGGCCACGGCGGCGCTGACCCCGCTGGACGAACCCGCCCACCGGGACTGACCGCGGGACTGACCGCCGGGACTGACCGCCGGGACTGACCGCCGGAACCGCGCGGTCAGGAGGGGACGAGCGTCCGCCGCACGCCGGCGATCTCCTCGACCTCGGTCATCTTCCCCGCGGCCACGGCGAGGCCGCTGCTCTCCGTTCAGGAGGACAGGCGCTTGAGGCGGGTGACGGCCTCGTCGATGACCTCCTCCTTCTTGCAGAACGCGAAGCGCACGTAGTGGCGGCCGCGCTCGGGGCGTTCGTAGAAGACCTGGGTCGGGATGGCGACGACGCCGGCCAGGTCGGGCAGGCGGCGGGTGAGGTCCAGGCCGTCGGAGAAGCCGAGCGGCCGGATGTCGGTCTGCACGAAGTACGTCCCCGACGGCCGCAGCACCTCGAACCCCGCGGCCGTCAGGCCCTCCATCAGCCGGTCGCGTTTGTCCTGCAGGGACGCCGCGAGGGCCGCGACCCACTCCAGCTCGTGCCGCAGCCCGTACGCGACCGCGAGCTGCCAGGGCGCGCTCGCCGTGTACGTCAGGAACTGCTTGACCGTCTGCACCGCCGTGACCAGGGCGGGAGGGGCGCACACCCAGCCGGTCTTCCAGCCGGTGACCGAGAACGTCTTGCCCGCCGAGGAGATCATCACGGTGCGCTCGCGCATGCCGGGCAGCGTGGCGAGCGGGATGTGCTCGACCCCGTCGAACGTCAGGTGCTCGTACACCTCGTCGGTGACGGCGATCAGGTCGTGGTCCTGGCACAGCTCGGCGATGGTGGTCAGCTCGGCGCGGGTGAACACCGTGCCGGTCGGGTTGTGCGGGGAGTTGACCAGGATGGCGCGGGTGCGCGGCGTGATCGCGGCGCGCAGCTCGCCGGGGTCGAACGTGAAGCGGCCCTGCGACGGGCGGAGCGTCACGGGCACCAGCCGGGCCTGGGCGAGGGCGACGGAGGCGGCGTAGGAGTCGTAGAAGGGCTCGAACGCGATGACCTCGTCGCCGGGTTCGCACAGCGCGAGCACGGTCGCCGCGACGGCCTCCGTGGCGCCCACCGTGATCAGGACCTCCCCCACCGGGTCGTAGGACAGGCCGTAGCGGGCGGCCCGGTGCTCCGAGACGGCCTGCCGCAGCTCCAGCACGCCGGGCCCGGGCGGGTACTGGTTGCCGCCCGCCGCGATGGCCTGCATCGCACGGTCGAGCATGGCGGCGGGACCGTCGGTGTCGGGGAAGCCCTGGCCGAGGTTGATCGACCCGGTCTGCACGGCCAGCGCGCTCATCTCCGCGAAGATCGTCGTGCCGAAGAAGCGCATCCTGCTCACAAGTGGTTCGGTCACGCCCCCAGCCTATTAGTCTCGTGCCGTGATCCTCCGGGCCGTGCTCGCCGTCGCCCTGTCCGTACCGCCCGTCACAGCGCCGCCCCTCACAGCGCCGCCCCTCACAGCGCCGCCCGTCACCACGCCGCCCGTCACCACGCCGGATGGTACGAGGCCGAGCGCCTGCCCGGTCGCGGTGCCGTCGCGTACGACGTGCGGGTTCCTGGAGGTGCCGGAGCGGCGCGACGCGCCCGGGCGGACGATCAGGGTCGGTTACGCCGTGCGCGAGGCCCCAGTCGCCGGCCGCAGGCCCGATCCGGTGGTGTTCATGGCGGGCGGGCCGGGTGCGGCGTCGATGCCGCTGATGGGCGTGCTGAGCCGGATGTTCCCCGATCGCGACGTGATCGCGGTCGAGCAGCGCGGCGGCCGCCACTCCCGTCCTTCGCTGGGCTGTCCGGAGATCGCGCACGCGCTGCTCGGCCGGCTGCGGCGCTCGCCCGCCGACGTCGCGGACGCCGCCCGGCGGTGCCGGGCGCGGCTCGCGGAGCCGGGTGTCGACCTACGCGGGTACACCACCGGGGAGATCGCGGCCGACGTGGTCGCGTTGCGCGGGAAGCTCGGGTACGCGTCGTGGAACCTGTTCGGGGTCGGCTACGCCACCAGGGTGATGGCGCAGGCGGCCGCGGCGGACCCGGAGGGTGTGCGGTCGGTGGTGCTGGACTCCTTCATGCCGGCCGGGACCGGCGACGCCGGGCGGGCACTGGCCGATGCGCTGGCGCGGATGGGAGTGCGGGAACGTTTCGAGGCCGTGACGGCGCGGCTGAACCGGTCGCCCGCCGCAGTTCCGGCGACCGATCCGCTGCTCGGCCGGGCGTTCACGGCGCGGATGAGCGGTGACGACGTGGCCGCGGTGCTGGCGCAGGCCCTGCGCGGCGGCGAGGCGGCGGCCGTGCCGGCGGTGCTGGACGCCCTGGCCGAGGGCCGCGAGGAGCCGCTGGGTCCGCTGGCCGACGCCGTGGGCGAAGGGCTGATGGCGCGGGAGCTGGGGCTGTATCACGCGGTGCGGTGCCAGGACGGAGCCCCAGGCGACATCTCCCGACTTTTCACGGAAAGAACCGAAAAAGCGGTGTGTGACGCGTGGCGGCTCCCCGCGTCCGCGCCCGTGCGAGTCGCTCCCGAGGCTCCCGTGTACGTCCTCGGCGGCCGGTACGACCCCATCAGCCCGCCCGCCACCGCGCGGCAGGCAGCCGAGGCGCTGCCCCGGGGGCGGTTCCAGGAGTTCCCCGGCCTCGCCCACGCCGTCTTCGAGGCGAGCGCCTGCGCCCGGCGGGAGATCGCCGCGTTCGTGCGCGACCCGGCCGGGCACCCGGTCACCCCCTGCCCGGAGGCCCGGCCGCTGGGCGAGCTGCACGTGACCGCGGCGCCGTACCGGATCTCGCGGGCGCCGTGGCTGGCCGCGCCGCTCGCCGTCTTCGCGCTCGCGTCGCTGGCGCAGCTGGCGGCCGGGGCGCTGAAGGGGCGGGCGACGACGGCGTACGCCGGGCTGGCGGGGGTGGCGTTCACCGGGCTGGCCGTTCAGTCGGCCGCCGGGCTGGCCGCGGAGAGCGCGACAGCGGCGGCGGTCGGCGTTCCTGCCGTCGTGGGGGCGTACACGTGGCTCGCGGGGGTATCGGCCGTGTTGACCGCGGCGACGTTGCTCCAACGCCGCGCGTGGCCGCAGATCATGACATGTGCCATCAGCGGCGCTTTCCTCGTATGGTGGTTCACCTGGTTCCTGTGACGCGCATCCGTGAGCTCGACGCCCTCCGCGGCTTCGCGGTGGGCGGCATCATGCTGGTCAACACCTGGCAGCACACCGACAAGCAGCCGCCGGCCGGCATGGACTGGATCATCGAGGCGCTCTTCCAGAGCCGGTTCTATCCGATCTTCTCGATGCTGTTCGGCATCAGCTTCATGCTGTTCCTGCGCGGCAACAGCCGCTGGGCGTTGCTGAGCCGGCTGTTCTGGCTCTTCTGCATCGGGAAGATCCAGCACTCCTGGTACGAGGGCGAGGTGCTGACCGACTACGCCTTCTACGGCGCGGTGGTGCTGCTGCCTGCCACGTTCCTGCCCGGCGGCCTGCCGGTGCTGCTGCTGGGGCTGGTGGGCGTCGCGTGGGCGCTGATGGTGGGCGGCGGGGTGCTGCTGATCCCGGGGCTGTTCCTGGTCGGCATGGGGCTGTGGCAGCTGCGGCCGTCCAGGGAGCTGCTGCTGCCGGGGTTCGCGGTCGCGGCGCTGGCCATGGCGCTGCTCAGCCTGGCCTGGACGCAGACCGGCGACTGGGCGCTCTACAGCGTGGCCGCGGTGGCGGGCGCGGCGGCGTACTCGCTGGGGCTGCTGGCGCTGCTGCGGCCGTGGTTGTCGGCGGTGCTGGAGCCCCTGGGGAAGATGGCGCTGACCAACTACGTCTCGGGCACCGTGGTGATCGTGCTGGCCGTGCCGCTGCTCAACACCGACCCGACCCGCTGGTCCGTGATCGGGCTGACGGTGGTCACCCTGCTCGCGCAGGTGCTGCTCAGCCGGTGGTGGCTCACCCGTTACCGGTACGGCCCCCTCGAGTGGATCTGGCGTTGCCTGACCTGGTTTCGAGTGGTGCCCAACCGGCTAGAGTCGGGCCGTGACCAGAATCGCCCTCTGTCAGATCCCGGTGTCCACTGACCCGTCGGTCAACCTCAAGAGGGCCAGACAGGCGCTCGCCCGCGCCGAGGGCGCCCACCTGGCCGTCTTCCCCGAGGCCACGCTCACCCGTTACGGCCGGCGCATCACGAGCCTGGCCGAGCCGCTGGACGGGCCGTTCGTGTCCGGGCTGGCGGAGGCCGCGCGCGAGCACGGCGTCTCGGTGATCGCCGGGGTGTTCGAGCCGGGCGACGACCGGGTGCACAACACGGCCGTGGTCATCGACGCGCAGGGGGCGGTCACGGCGGCGTACCGGAAGATCCACCTGTTCGACTCGTTCGGCGCGAAGGAGTCCGATCTGGTCGCGCCCGGCGCGGAGCCGGTCGTGGCGGAGGTCGCCGGGGTGCGGGTCGGTCTGATCACCTGCTACGACGTGCGCTTCCCCGAGCTGGCCAGGGCGCTGGTGGACCGGGGGGCGGAGATGTTCGCGGTGATCGCCGCCTGGGGCTCCGGGCCGCTCAAGGAGGACCACTGGGTGACCCTGGTGCGCGCGCGGGCGCTGGAGAACACCATGTGGACGGCGGCCGTCGGCCAGGCGCCCAACCCGGGCGAGTCGTCCGACGGCTACGGGGTGGGCCGCAGCATGCTGGTCGATCCGCTGGGAGTGGTGCGCGCCGACCTGGGCACGGGGCCCGGCGTGCAGGTCGTGGAGGTCGACCACGAGTTCACCCGCACGGCCCGCGCGACCCTCCCGTCACTCGAACACCGGATGCTCGCGGGATGAACAACGGTCAAGCGATCGTAAAGTAGAGGTGTGAGCGGAACGCAGATGCAGAAGGTGGTCCCGCCGCGTCTGCTCGTGCCATACCTGTCGGGCAAGCGCACGGTCATCTCGGGATACGTCTACCGGGTGCAGGACTGCGTCAGGCTGACCACCCCAGAGGCCCTCTACTACGGGCTGGACCTGTCCTTCGACGGATCGGAGCTGTTCCCCGAGGTGCCCGAGCTCTACGTCATGCGCTGGCACGCCCGCGACGTCGACACCTACGCGGTGCCGTACGGGCCGCACATGGGCGGCGACTGGAGTGACGCGCCGCCGTTCGCCGGCAACGGGTTCACGACGTCGTCGGAGCACGTCGTGCCGCAGTTCCACACCGTTCCGATGCCGATCCCGGCCGGGGCGGAGATCATTCACGTCACCGGCGACGGCGAGCGCCGCTTCGCCGAGTACGACGGGCTGACCTGGCGGCCCTGCTCATGAGCGACGAGATCACTCCGGTCGCCTCCGGCTTCGTGGCCCGCTTCGGCGACCACACGCTGCCCGCCGCGCTCGGCCCCGACAGCGACCGGGTCGTGCTGTTCAGCGAGGTCGAGCTGGAGGGCTTCGAGCAGGGCTCCGGTTACTGGCGGCGGGTCGTGCCGAGGTCGCAGGTCGAATGGCTGGTGCTGGTGCGCACGGTCGGCGCGTTCGGCGGCGAGCCGTGCATCGTGCTCGACGAGGACGACGACGGCCTGCACATCGCCTACACCGGGCACAGCGGGATGAAGGCGGAGGCGCTCGGCTACTGGATGGTCGACCACGGGGCGTACGAGGTCGTGGTGCCGCGCGAGGAGGTCTTCTCCATCCGCGTCGAGCGCATCCCCGTGCCGTAGGGCGGGCGGCTCACCCGCCCTGCGAACGCCAGTTGTGCTTCACCAGCAGGTTGCGGGCGTCGTCGGCGACCGCGGTGTCGGCCACGATGTCGTAGCGGTCGGCCACGACGGCCTGGCGCGAGACGAAGCCGCGGCCCCGCTGGGTGGTCCAGTAGCTGGTCAGCCCGAAGATCGCGCCGAACACCGCGCCGTAGAGCAGGCCGCCCGCCATGAACGCGAGCGCCGATCCCTGCGGCCCGGTGAACAACGGCAGGATCAGCCCCGCCATCAGTCCGAACCACGTGCCGGTGGCCGCTCCGGCCCCGGCGGCGCGCAGCGCGGTCGCGCGGCCGAGCACGGTCTCGACCAGGCGCAGGTCGTGGCCGACGATGCCGGCCCGTTCGACCGGGAAGCCGTTGTCGGCCAGGAAGCCGACGGCCTTCTGCGCCTGCTCCGCCGTCTGGTAGGAGCTCACCACCGGACGATCGTCGGCGGCCGGCAGGATGACCGTCGGGGCCGTCTTGAACATCATGGTCACCATTCCTTCCCGGCGGGCCGGGCGGCGATCGCCGCTCCACCCGCGTCAGGATCGCCTGATCGCTTCGAGATCGCCCTGGCCGCACCCCCGGTGATCTCCATCTTGCGCGGCCGGGCCCGCTCACGTACGGGCACGCGTACCGTCAGCACGCCGTTGTCGTGGGCGGCCTCGACGCGGTCGGCGTCGAGGTGCTCAGACAGGTGGATCCGCCTGGTGAAGGTGCCGCTGGCGCGCTCGCGGACGAACACGCCGTCGTCCTTGCCGTACGACTCCTCGCGGCGGGCGCTCACGGACAGGACGCCGCGGTCGACCGCGACCTCGATCGAGCCGGGGTCGACGCCGGGGACGTCGAGTCGCAGCAGGATCTCGCCGGGGCGGCGGATGGCGTCCATCGGCATCGTCACCGTGGCGCTGTCGAGGATCCGGCCGGCCAGCCGATCGAACCGGCGCTCCATGCCACGCATGACCGAGTCGATCGACGAGAACAGCGTCATCATCACCACCTCGTACAGCCGGACGAATATCTATATGTCCGACTCTATGAAAGTTATAAATCGATTTAGAGGTTTCTGTCAACTCCTGCACATGTCTTCACCTCTGGCCCTACCCCCAAAGCCCACCGTTACGACCGGAGAGCGGGTTACAGGTATGTACACCGCGCAGCGCCAGGCCACTGGGCGTCGTACTCAGCCTCGGTTGTCTCCCGCCCGGAAGCCGCGGTTCAGAGGCCGGTGCGGCGGTGAGGCTGATGAGGATGCCGACCGCCGCCTGGCAGGAGACGATGGAGGAGCCGCCGTAGGAGACGAAGGGCAAAGGGACGCCGACGATCGGCATGAGGCCGATGACCTTGCCGACGTTGACGAACGTCTGCACCCCCAGCCAGCAGGCGATCCCGGCCGCGGCCAGCCGCGCGTACGGGTAGGACCGGCGGCGGCGATGCGCGTGACGCCACCGCCTGACGCCGCGGTCGCGGCTCGCCGCCGTACGGCACCGTGACCGCGTCCGACACCCGCACCCGGCGCGTACGCCCGGCATGGCGCGGCGCCGGCGTCCGCCCGCGGAACCGGGATCCGCACCGCGGTGGGCCCGCGTGCGGATTCGGAGCGCGCCTTCCGACGGGCCGGGCGCCGCGTGCCGTGGCCGGGTGGCTCGCCGCCCGTACGCGCGCGACCGTCCGCACAGCTTCCCCTGCGGCGACGGCCGCGTGCCGACGTCTCCGGGCGGGGCGAGGCGGGTGAGGCCGGGACCGCCCGCCAGGCGGCCCCGGCCCGCACCGGAAGGGAGACGGTGAACGGCAGGCGTGAGGTCATGGCCGGCCCGTCCCCGTCGAGGGGGAAGGGCCGTGGATTCACGAGGCCGGCTGCGATGCCCGCTCGTCGATCAGCCCGGCCCGCCACCAGGTCGGTCCACAGCCGTTCCGGCACCTGCCTGGTGAACGCGGCCAGGTTGCGTCGTGCCTCCTCGGCCGAGCGCATGCCGACCACGATGCCGGCGACCGCCGGGTGCCGCAGGGGAAGGCCGTCGCGGCTTCGGGCAGTGTCACGCCGTGGGCCTCGCAGACGTCGGCGATGCGGTGCGCGCGCCTGAGCACCTCCTCGGAGGCGGGCCGGTACTCGAATCGCGCATCAGGTCCGGGGCGTGGTGTGACCAGAACACCGGAGTCGAAGATGGAAGCCGCCGGCCAGTGCGGGGTAACCGTCACGGAGTGCGGCCTCGACGTGTTCTTCGGCGTCGTGCAGAAACAGCAGGTCGATGCGGTCGACGCCCAGGCGGGTGAGGGAGTCCTCGACGCTGCGCCGGATGCCGTCGCGGGAGAAGTCCCAACCCGCCGGTGGGTCGCGGGCGCCTGGAAGAACTCGTCCATCCGGCCGGCCGGGTCCTGCGGGAGCAGCAGCCGGCCTCCTTCGGTGGACAGGACGTACTGCTCGCGCGGCACCTGGCGCAAGAACTCGCCGATCCGGCGTTCGGAGTGTCCGATCCCGTAATGCGGCGAGGTGTCGAAGTAGCGGATCCCGCCCTCCCACGCCGCGGCCAGCGCCTCGGCGGCCGCGTCGTCGGTGAGCGGCGCGAACAGCCCGCCCAGCGGACCGCCGCCGAAGCCGAGTTCCGTGACCTCTACCGCGCTGTGCCCGAGCCGCTTGGAGTCCATTCCGCCGTCCTTTCCTGACAGCCGTGCGCGTTGACGTTCACGATCACCGCCTGGGGCAGGAGCGGCCCATCAATTCAGCGCCAGACTTAATGAATCCCTTCATGTGCGTGGCGGCCGAAGGGTCGGCCGCGTCCTGGCTTCGCCGCGGCAGAGGGTCGAACCCTGGGCGGTGAAGACCGTCTCGGCCAGCGGAGAGTTCGCGAACCGGATGCCGGCGACCAGCGCCTGCGCCGGCGCGGCGACGCCAAGCCCGGGATCGAGCACACGGTCGAGGGCGAGGCGGCACAGTTGATCATTGAGCTGACAGCTACATCGATTGGCGGCGCGACCCCGGGACGCTGGGCTTGCGGGCATGACACCTGCACCTTCCGGACAGCACATCGCGGTCGTGACCGGGACGGCGAGCGGTATCGGCGCCGCCGTGACCCGGCGGTCGCGCGAAGGCCCGCGCGGGCCGTTCCTCCTCACCCGGCCCCGTGGACCGGCGGACCGGCCATGGCTCTGATCCTGCTGCTGGCCCTGGCCGGTGGGGTGGCGGTCGGCAACGTCTACTTCCCGCAGGTCGTCACCCCCTCGGTGGCCGCCGACCTGGGCGTCACCCCCGCGATGGCGGCACAGGTGGTGACCGCGACGCAGTTCGGCTACGCGGCCGGGATCGTCCTGCTGGTGCCGCTCGGCGACCGGATCCCGCACCGCCGGTTGATCGTCAGCCTGCTGGTCCTCACCGGCCTGGGGCTTCTCGCCGCGGGCAGTGCGCCCACGCTGGGAACGCTGCTCGCCGCCGGCGTGTTCGTCGGCGTCACGACCGTGATCGGGCCGATCATCGGCCCGATGGCGGCCGGGCTGGTGAGTGAGGACCGCCGCGGGATGGTCAGCGGCGTGCTGCTGAGCGGTGGGCTGGGCGGCATGCTCCTGTCGCGCACGTTCGGCGGGGCTCTCGCCCAGTGGCTCGGCTGGCGCGCGCCGTACCTGGTGGCGGCGGCGCTCGTCCTGATCATCGCGCTCGTCCTGCTCCGTACGCTGCCGACGACCACCCCTCCGTCGGCGCAGCGGTATCCGGCGCTGCTGGCCGGCTCGCTCCGCCTGCTGCGGACCGAGCCGGAGCTGCGCCGCTCCTGTCTCTACCAGGCCACGGTCTTCGCCGGCTTCTCGGCCGTCTGGACCAGCGTCACGCTCCTGCTCACCGGTCCGGCCTACGGCCTGGAAGCGTCCGCCGTCGGCGTGCTGGCCCTGGTCAACGCGGCGACCATGGTATGCACGCCGATCGCCGGACGCCAGGTGGACCGGCGCGGGCCGGACAAGGTCAACCTCGTCTGCCTGATCGCGGTCATCGCGTCGTCGCCCGTGCTCGCGGCCGGCGGTCTCGGCGGGACGCTGGGCCTGGCGGGGCTCGCGCTCGGATCTCTGCTGCTCGACATCGCCATGCAGTCCGGGATGGTGGCCAACCAGGTCCGCGTCTACGGCCTGCGGCCCGAGGCCCGCAGCAGGCTCACCACCGCCTACATGGCCTGTGCGTACGTCGGCGGCGCCGCCGGGTCCTGGCTCGGAACAGGCGCCTACGGTCAGGCCGGATGGCCGGGGGTGTGCGCGCTGGTGGCGCTGCTCGCCGCGCTCGCCCTGGCCCGTCACCTCATGACGGTGCACGCACACACGCCCAGGACCCATACCAGGACCGCGAGGGTCGTACGAGGTGGGGATGGTCAGGGGGTGCCGAGGGTGCGGTAGCGGGTCTTGCGGGCGGCCAGGCGGGTGGCGGGGTCCACGGCCAGCAGGAGGGCGATCTCGTGTTCCAGGGCGCGGCCGACGCGTTCGCAGAACTGCCGCGGCTCGTACGCGGCGTCCGGCAGCTCCGGGATGACCCGGTCGACGATGCCGTCGCGGCGCAGGTCGGTGGCGCGGATGCGTTGCGCCTGCGCGATCTCGGGGGCGAAGTCGACCGAGCGGTAGAGGATCGCCGAGGCCCCCTCGGGCGGCAGCGGCGCCAGCCACGCGTGTTGCGCGCACAACACCCGGTCGGCGGGCAGCAGCGCCAGCGCCGCCCCGCCCGCGCCCTCGCCGAGCAGCAGGCAGACGGTGGGCGCGTCGAGCGTGACGAGCTCGGCCAGGCAGCGGGCGATCTCGGCGGCCAGCCCGCCCTCCTCGGCCGTCTTCGACAGGTCGGCCCCTCCGGTGTCGACCACGGTGACCAGCGGCAGCCCCAGGTCGGCGGCGAGCCGCAGGCCGCGCCTGGCCACCCGCAGCCCGGCCGGCCCGAGCGGGGAGGCGACGCGCTGCAGCCGCCGGTCCTGCCCGAGCACCACGGCCGGCGCGGCGCCGAACCTGGCCAGCGCGAGCAGCAGCCCCGGTTCGTTCTCGCCCGCCCCGGAGCCGCTGAGCGGCGTGACGTCGGAGGCGGCCAGCTTGAGCAGCGAGCGTACGCCCGGCCGGTCGTCGCGGCGGGAGCGGGTGATCGCCTCCCACGCCTCCACGGGACGCAGGTCCTCCTCGGGCGGCTCCCCCGCCTCGACGGCGGTGCCGCCCGCGCCGAGCACGGCCAGCGCCCTGATCGCGATGTGGCGAAGCTCCTCCGCCGGCACGACGGCGTCGAGCAGCCCCTTGTGGTGCAGGTTCTCGGCGACCTGCACGCCCTCGGGGAACGCGTAGCCGTGCAGCGACTCGAACACCCGGGGCCCGAGGAACCCGATCAGCGCCCCGGGCTCGGCCGCCGTGACGTGCCCGAGCGACCCCCACGACGCGAACACCCCACCCGTCGTGGGATGGCGCAGATAGACGAGGTACGGCAGCCCGGCGCCGCGGTGCTCCTGGATCGCCGCGCTGATCTTGACCATCTGGACGAACGCGAGCGCGCCCTCCTGCATGCGCGTGCCGCCGGAGGCGGGGGCGGCCAGCAGCGGCAGCCGTTCGCGGGTGGCCCGCTCGATCGCCGCCACGATCCGCTCGGCCGCCGCGACGCCGATCGAGCCCGCCATGAAGGAGAACTCCGACGCCACGATGGCCACCCTGCGCCCGCCGAGCAGCCCCTCCCCCGTGATCACGGCCTCGTCGTAGCCGCACTTGACCCGGGCCGCGGCCAACTCTTCCGCGTAGGAGGAGCCGGGCGGCGCCGGGTCCGCGGGCGGCGCGTCCCACGACTTCCACGACCCCCGGTCGAGGACCGTGTCGATCAGTGTGCGCGCGTCCGGACGGCTCACTTATCGCTCCCTACAGGTCAGCCAACGAGGCAATGGTGACGCACGAGTGCTCGGGGCGGCGCCGCGAATTGCCGATCATCGTACGCTCTCCCACGCCGGGCATCGTCGTCCGGGATCACCGTTCGCGTTCCTCCAGCCAGGCGAGCACGGCCTCGCCGTCCTGATCCAGCACGGGCGGCGCGGTGTGCCGGACGCCGTCGAGCCCGTCGAAGCGCAGCGGCGGCCCCGGCAGCTCGATCGGGCCGAGCACGGGATGCTCCACGGTGACGACGAGCCCCTGGGAACGGGTCTGATCCCAGGAGTAGACCTCGTCGATCGACCTGATCGCGCCCGCGGGCACACCCGCCTCGGCCAGCCGGGCCAGCCAGTGACCGCGGTCGTGGGCGGCCAGCGCCTTCTCCATGTCGGCGATGAGCTCGTCGCGGTGGGCCGTCCGGTCGCGGTTGGTGGCGTACCGCGGCGTCTCGGGGTCGATGCCGAGCAGCTCGGCGACCTTGCGCCACTGGCCCTCGTTGGCGGCGGCGATCTGCAGCATGCCGTCGGCGCAGCGGAAGGAGCCGTAGGGGGTGATGGATGTGTGGTGGTTGCCGTTGGCCTTGGGCACCTGGCCGCCGACCGTCCAGGCGGTGCCGTGGTAGGCGTGCACGCCGGTGATCGCGGCCAGCAGCGAGGTGCGCACGACGCGTCCCCTGCCGGTGCGCTCGCGCTCGTAGAGGGCGGCGGCGACGCCGTACGCGCCGTGGATGCCGGCCAGCAGGTCGGCGATGGAGGCGCCAACGCGGGTGGGCTCTTCAGGTGAGGGGCCGGTCAGCGACATGAGGCCGCCCTCGC
Source organism: Nonomuraea terrae (assembly GCF_044465245.1). Lineage (NCBI taxonomy): Bacteria > Bacillati > Actinomycetota > Actinomycetes > Streptosporangiales > Streptosporangiaceae > Nonomuraea > Nonomuraea terrae. The sequence goes on from NZ_JBITLL010000005.1 coordinate 572,477, forward strand.
CCTGGGCGATCTGGTCGTAGCCGGGACGGCCGCCCTCGGGCCCGTCGTGGCCGAAACCGGTGATCGACAGGATGACGAGGCGGGGGTTGAGCTCGTGCAGGCGTGCGACGGAGAAGCCGAGGCGGTCGAGCACACCGGTGCGGAAGTTCTCGACCAGGACGTCGCTCTGGCGGGCGAGGCGTTCGACGAGCCGCTTGCCGTCGGGCGACTTCAAGTCGACGGCGATGGACTGCTTGTTACGGTTGGCCGCCAGGAAATAGGTGGAGATGTCGTGGTCCGGGCCGACGAACGGCGGCCCCCAGCCGCGCGATTCGTCACCCCCGTCGGGGTGCTCCACCTTGATCACCCGGGCGCCCAGATCGCCCAGCAGTTGCGCGGCGTGCGGGCCCGCCAGGGCCCTGGAGAGATCGAGTACGACAATGCCATCGAGGGGTCCGAGCAAGATCAGCCTCCTCCTCGTGTCTGGTGAAAGAACATTCTCTCAGTTGCCCGTTTCCGTTCCTCTACCCTGGGTCCGGTGAACGACCTGGCCTGCCGCATCAGGGCTCTGCCTCCTTCGTGCGGCCCGGTCCGCCTGGTGGCCGTCGACGGCCCGGCGGGGTCGGGCAAGACGACGTTCGCCGGGCGGCTGGGGGCGGCGCTGGGCTGCCAGGTGATCCACAGCGACGACTTCCCCGTGCCGTGGGAGGAAGGTCCAGGCGGCTGGTTCCACCTGCTGGAGACCCAGGTGCTGCGCCCTCTCGAACGGGGGCTTCCAGGGGGTTTCCGCAGGTACGACTGGGTGCGCGGCGCGTACGGCGGGCACGTGACGGTGCCCGTGGCGCCGGCTCTGGTGATCGAGGGCGTCGGCACGGCGCGCACGTCGGTGGCCGGCCTGCTGGCGTACACCGTCTGGGTGGAGGCCCCCGAGCCCGTCCGGCTGGGCCGTGTCCTGGAGCGGGACGGGGCGGAGCTGGAGCCGCGCTGGCGGGAGTGGTTCGCGGCCGAGCGCGCCTGGTTCGCCGCGGATCGTACGCGGGAGCGGGCCGACCTGGTGGTCACGACCTGACGTCAGAGGTGGGCGACGTCGTTGAAGCGTACGAGCTCGAACCGGCCGCCGTCGGTGCGCCAGACGGACACCGAGGCGTTCAGCACCGGCGCGAAGTCGAGCACGGCGGCCAGCTCCGCGTCCGGCGCTCCGGCGATGACGTGGCGCAGCGCCAGCACCACCGAGTCGTGGGCGACGATCAGCACCCGCCGCCCGCCGGCCCGCTCGCGCAGGTCGGCGAGGAATCCGCGGAGCCTGACCACGACGTCGGCGAGCGACTCGCCGCGCGGCGGACGGTAGGCGTAGGCGCCCTCGGCCCGCCGCCGGGCCGCCTCCTCGGGGAAGCGCTGCTCGACGGCCGCCGGGTTGAGGCCGGCGAACCGCCCTGGCTCCTGGTCGCGCAGCCGTTCGTCCACGGTGACGGGGAGCGGCGCGGTGCCCCACTCCTGCTGGGCGAGCTTCCAGGTGTGGAGCGCGCGCAGGTAGGGCGAGCACCACACCAGCTCGGGCCGCTCGTCCGGGGGCAGCGCGGCGAGCAGCCGGCCGAGCGCGGCGGCCTGCGCGCGGCCCAGCTCCGTCAGGGTCACCTGGTCGTCGCCGCGCTCGTAGACCAGCGGCGCCTGGCCGGCCTCGCGGTGGGCGAGGTTGGCCTCGCTCTCGCCGTGGCGTACCGCCATGATCAGGGTGGGACCCATGCCCCCATCCTCACACGCGGCCGCGGGCGTGTCCCCTGCCGAGATCGTCGGGGCCTCGGCGCCAGGCCCGACGGCGTCCGCTCGCGCGCCAGGTCGCGGCGATCGGGCAGCGGCACGGGCAGCTCCGCGCCGCACCCCGGCCGGGGTGCGGCGCCGGTGGGTGCGACGGGGCCGCCCGCACCTGTTGGACCGGACCCGTGGGACCCGGCGGAGCCCCGGGTGCGCCTCACACTGCGCTTCCGTGGACCCCCCGTTCGCCGTTGACATCCTGTCCCGGTCGCCTTGCCTGACGGACCGGCCGCCCGGCCGGTCTGTCAGGGCCGGTATCTGAACAGGTTCGCGCCCTCGGCGAAGTAGACGTCGCCGGACCCGTGCACCGCCAGCTGGCTCACCGGCCCTTGGCGCACCACCGTCTGCTTCTCCGTCCTGGGGTCGAGGGTGAACAGCTCCTGGCCGGCGTGCGCGCCGTACAGGAGCCGGTCCGCGGGGTTGTAGGCCAGCTCGCCGCTGGTGGAGGCGCCGGCCGACAGCGTGACGCTGGTGGCCACCTTCCGCGCCTGGACGTTCACGGCGAAGACCGTGCCGCCCGCGATGCCCCACAGGCGCCCGCGGTCGTCGAACGTCAGCGCCGGGATGGCCGGCTTGCCCGGTGCCGGGACCAGCTCCCACAGGAGCCGGTCGTGCTTGACGGACCAGGCGAAGAGCTTGGCCTCCGGCTGCGTGGGCGGGGTGGCGGTCTGGCCGCTGTGGATGGAGGTGCCCCCGTACAGGACGCCGTCGCGGTAGGCGAGGGAGACGATGCTCTGGTCCTGGACGACGTTGCGCTCGGAGTGCTTGAGCTCGCCCGTCTCCGGGTCCCACAGGGCCAGCACGCCGCCGAGGTGGCCGAGGTCCGGCATGGTCCCGGCGGCGAGGTAGCGGCCGGCGGAGGCCAGGGCGCGCGGCCTGATCTGCTTGTCGGCGTGGAGGTCGAAGAGCCGCTCCGGGTTCTCCGCCGCGCCGGGGTCGGGGTTGGGCGAGTACTCGGGGCTGTGCCAGGGCAGCTCGGGGTCGTAGGCGTAGACGCGGGCGTCGGGGTAGGCGCCGACGTAGAGCTTCCCGTCGTGCGCCGCCAGGCCCTCGGTCTGGCTGAAGGTGTGGAACTCCTCGCGCTCGCCGGTCCGCGGGTCGAGCGCGGCGAAGCCGCCGTTGAGGAAGCCTCCGGTGTAGACGCGGCCGTCCGGGCCCTCGGCGATGGCGGTGATGTCGATCGGCTCGCCCTGGACGCCGGACTGCAGGAACTCCCGCGCCCCGGTCTGCGGGTTGTAGCGGAACATCATGCCGCGCCAGAGCAGGCCGACCAGGCTCTTGCCGGGGTAGTCGGGCAGGTTCAGCTCGGCCCAGCCGATGCCGCGCGCGTTGGCCACCCGGCCGGTGAACGGCATCCCGGTGGAGGTGGTCTCCCGGGTGCGCGGGTCGTAGCGGACGAGCTCGCCGCCCTTGATGAGGTAGACCCCGCCCTGGTCGTCCGGCGGTGACACGTCGAGTCCGTGGGCGGCCTCGACGACGTCCACCCACGCGCCCGCCGCGATGTCCCACACGTGCAGGGGGCCGGGGAAGGCGCTGCCGAACCTGACGTACAGGTGGCCCTGGACGACGTCCACGTCGTACGCCCACGCGTCGGTCAGGTCGATGCCGGGCGGCGCGGGCAGCCGCTCGATCGCGCCGGTCGCGGCGTCCACCTCGAAGACGGCGGCGGGGTTCTCGGTGCCGGCGTAGATCTTGCCGCCGGCGTAGGCGATGCTGCGCACGTAGACGTGGTCGGGCGAGATCCGGCCGTAGTCACGCACGCCGGTGGCCGGGTCGTAGGCGAACAGGCGCCCGCCCGGGTAGGTGCCGCCGTAGACGGTCGCGCCCTCGCCGGCGGCCACCGACCAGATGAAGCTCTCGGAGGCGATCGGGCGGCCGAGGTCGGTGACGCCGCCGTCGCCGGTCCAGCGGTAGAGGTGGCCGGCGCCGTACGTGCCCGTGTAGACGCTGCCGTCGGGGGTCGCGGTCACCGCCCACGAGCCGTCGGCGCCGGGCAGGTCGTACCGGGCCGCCGCGGCGCCGGTGACGGGATCGACGGCGTTGAGGTGCGCCGGCGATCCGGAGGAGACGGACCAGATCACCGGGTCGCCGGCCGGTCCGGGGGCGACGGTGCCGCCGATGAGCAGGACGTCCTGCAGCGGGACGCCCAGGTCGGTCACCCGGTCGTCGGCGTGCGCGGGGGCGGCCGGCCCGGCCAGCAGCAGCGCCGCCAGGCCGGCGGCTAACGCTCTTCTTATTAGGGTCATGACCGAAACCTAGGAACCATCGAGGGTTCCGTCAATGGTTCTTCGGTTTCGGCTGGGGCCGAAAATCAGAGCCGCCGGCGGAACAGCTCCGTGCCCCGGAAGAAGTAGAGGTGCCCGTCGCCGCCGGTGACCAGCTGGGAGACGCCGTCCCCGGCCAGGGCCGTCGCCTTCCAGGTACGGACGTCGATGCGCCACAGCGAGCCCGCCATGGCGGCGTACAGGTCGTTCCCCCGGAAGACGAGGGCCCGGTCGGCGCCGTACCGCGAGGACTGGCGCGGGAAGAGGGCGGCCGCCCTGGTCACCCGCTTCGCCTCGGGGAGGTAGGTGAACAGGTGTCCGTCGGCCAGGCCCCAGATCCGGCCCTTGGCGTCCACGGTCAGGGCGTTGACCGAATGGGCGCCCTCGACCGGCACGACCGAGGAGAGGACCTCGCCCCGGACGGGGTCGAAGACGAACAGCCGGGCGCTCGTGGCGGCCGGATCGATGCCGTAGCCGCCGTGGATGGAGGTGCCGCCGTAGACGAGCCCGTCGCGGGTGGCCAGGGAGACCACGCTCTGGCCGGGGACGACGTCGCGGTGCACGTCCAGGGCGCGGCTCCGCGGGTCCCAGAGCGTGAGCGCGCCGCCGAGCCGGCCGGACTTGGGCACGCTGCCCACCGCGACCCGGTCGCCGACCTGGACGAACGCCTGCGGCCTGTCCTGCTCCTCGCCGATCGTCACGGGCGCCGGGTTGGTGCCGTACGCCCACGGCTCGGCGGGGTCGTAGTCGAGCAGCTCACCGTTGGGGTAGCGCCCGTAGACGACGTGGTCGCCGTACCGGCCGAATCCCTCGACCTGGCCGCCCGAGGAGAGCAGCGTGTACGCGCCCGTCGCCGGGTCGAAGCGGCTGATGCCGGGCGGTGAGAGGAACCCGCCGGCGTACACCTCGCCGCCGGGGCCGGCGCCGATCGCCTGGATGGGGTTGGCCGAGCCCTCGAGCCCGGACTCGCCCAGGTAGCGGGTCTTCTCGGTCTGCGGGTTCCAGATGTAGATCCGGCCGTAGTAGTACGTCATGGACAGCGACCTGCCGGGGAAGTCCGGGTCGTTCAGCTCGATCCAGGCCCAGCTGCCGGGGAACGCGTTCGGGCCCCAGCCCACCGGGGCGTAGGTGTGGGTGTCCAGGTCGTACTGGACGATGCCGTCGGCGGCGATCCGGAAATAGACGTACTTGCCGGTGGGGTCGGGCGTGGAGACGGCCCGCGCGCTGATGCCCTTGACGACGTTGACGAACGTCTTCCCGGCGGTGTCGTAGAACAGCAGGTCGTTGGAGGGCTGCACGCGCAGCAGGAGGAGGTCGCGGGCGCGGGTCATGTCGTAGACGACCTCGCTCGTCCCGTACTCCGCGGGCAGCGGGATCTGCTCCACCTGTCCGGTCGCGCGGTCGAACCTGGCCAGCCTGGCGCGCGGTTGCGTGCCGAAGTAGACGGAGGTGTCGTCGACGGCGAGGGCGCGGCCGTACGTCTCCCCCGGGACGATCTGCCCGTGGTCGGTGAACTCGCCCGTTCCCGGGTCGTACGAGAACAGCAGCCCGCCGGGGTAGGTGCCGCCGTAGACGACGCCGTCGGGGGCGGCGGCCAGCCGCCAGACGCCCTCGCCGGGGAACGGCGTCCCGAGCGAGGTGATCGCGGCGTCGCCGGGCTTCCAGCGGTACATCTGGCCGCTGGTCATCGCGAAGTAGACGGTGCCGTCGGCGGCGGAGAACGTGTTCGCCCAGCTGTCCGTCCCGCCGTCGGGCACGCGCTGCTTGAAGACGACCTCACCCGAGCGGATGTCGGTGGCCTGGAACATGGCGTTCATGTAGGAGTTCCCGGCGGTCACCCAGTACGCCTGCGGGCGTCCGTCCGCGTCCACTCCCTGGGACTGCTCCTGGGAGAGGATCCTGTTGGCGATGGGCTGGCCGAGATTCTCCTCTTCCGTGTCCGCGTACGAAGTGCCCGGCAGCGCGCACACCGTCAGGACCAGGAGCAGCGCCAATAACGCACGTTTCACGACATTCCCCTAATTTCGGCTAAGACCGAAACCTAGATCGCGACGATTGCCGCGTCAAGAGAGACAGGTTACGGAGCCGCCCGATATCAGGAAATGTCAGGCCGTCCAGCGGAGCCGTTCCCTGGTGATCTCGTGCTGGAGGGGCTCGCCGGACAGGAACCTGGCGATCTCGTCCACCGTGGACCTGCCCTGCCGCTCGTGCCCCTCCACGGTGGCCGCCGCCTGGTGCGGGGTGAGCAGCACGTTCGGGAGGGCACGCAGCGGGCTGTCGGGCGGCAGCGGCTCCTCGTCGAAGACGTCGAGCGCCGCGTCGATCCGGCCCGCGCGTAGCTCGTCCAGCAGGGCGCCGGAGTCGACCAGCCACGATCTGGCCGTGTTCACCAGCGCCGCGCCGTCGCGCAGCAGCGCCAGCTCCCCGCGTCCGAGCAGGTGGCGGGTGGCGGGGATGGCGGGGGCGTGCAGGGCGACGACGTCGCTGCGGGACAGCAGCTCGTCCAGCGGCACCAGCGCGGCTCCCAGCGCCGCCGCCTGCGCGGCGTCGACGAGCGGGTCCGCGAGCAGGAGCTTCGCGCCGAGCGGGCGGACCAGTTCGAGGTACGCCCGGCCGGTGCGCGAGGCGCCGACCACGCCGACCACGCTGCCGCGCAGCTCGCGCGCCGGCCGCGCGGCGGCCCTGGCCTTCTCCCAGCTCGCGCCCGAGCGCAGGGCGTGGTCGAAGCGGTGCACCTGGTGGAGCAGGCTCAGGGTGAACGTGAGCGCCACCTCCGCGACGGCGGGCGCCATCGCCGCCCCCGTCTGGGTGACCCGGATGCCGCGATCCCACAGGGCGTCGCTGACCAGGAAGCCCACGGCGGCGCCGGTGTGCGCGACCAGCCGCAGCCTCGGCGCCCGGGCCAGCGCCTCGGCGTCGAGCCGCGGCGTCTCCCACCCGGTGACGAGCACCTCCGCCTCCTCCAGCGGGACGATCGGCCCGCGCCTCACCAGGTCATCCCAGATCGGCGACGGCAGGAACATCTCCCGCAACTCAGGCGTGAGGGAGAGAGCGATCATGGGAGTCCTTTCGAACGGGGGCGGGCGGGGAGACCGGCGGTCCGGACGCGGGTCCGCGCACCCGGACGCCGGGACACAGGGCCGAGCATCCCAGATCCGAGGCGGCGGCTTCCTGCGGGGCGGCGGCGCGTCACCCGGCGGCAGACTGCCCCAGGACGAAGAGGTGCGGGTCGCCGGCGCGGGGAGCCTTCGCCCCGCAGCCGTCGGCGGATCTTCCCGGCCTCGACCCCGTCGAGGGCGCTGCGGACGATGCCGACCGGGTCCTTCAGCACGCCGTCCGGGAGTGCGTCCCCACAACCTCGTCCGCGTGGGCCCGGTCCCCGCCTTCCCTCACATCCAGGGCCGGGCCGCTACCGCGCGCCCGGCCGCTGTGCAGGCCCGCCGATCGCCAGATCGACGGGCCTGCACAGCGGAACCGGCGCCGACCGGCGGTCGGCGGAGTCAGGGGGTGATGGCGGGGCAGCGGGGGTCGAGGGTGAGGCGCGCGAGGTCGCGGCCGGCGAGGGCCCAGGCCTTCCAGGAGCCGGGTTCGAAGTGGAGTTGCGGGTTGGTGTACCACTCGTCGCCGAGACCGGTGGCCAGGAGTTTCGCCTCGGCACCCAGCTCGTACGCGTTGCCGCCGCCGAAGAAGACGGACGTGAAGACCCTGCCCCGGTGGGCGGTCAGCTCGCCGTAGCCGGAGAGCTTGCCCCGCCGCACCACCTCCCGGGTGGCGAGGTCCATCGCGATCCAGGTGCCCGAGTCGCGCTTGTAGACGCCGTACAGCAGCCCGTCGTGCGCCTTGACGTCCTGGAAGGTGCGGTGGCCGGGGATCGGGTCCACCTGCCAGAGCACCTCCCGCCTGGTCAGGTCGAAGGCCGCGACGGACGCGGACGTCGCGACGGGCGGGGTGCCGCCGCCGCCGAGCACGTCGCCGCCGAGGTAGACGACGCCGCCCTCCGGGTCGACCGAGAGGCTCATGAGGCTCTGGTTCGGGATGACGCCCTTGTAGACGTCGATCTCGCCGGTGTCGGGGTCGACCACGGACAGGGCGCCCTCCAGGTTCGCCCCGAGCGGGGCGCTGGCCACCACGAGCTGGTCGGTGACGGCGTCGTACTCGATGTCCCACGGACGCTGCTGGCCGTGGCCGAGGTAGCCGACGCCGCGCACCTCGTCGGTGCGCAGGTCGACGGAGACGATCTGGCCGCTGGGGTAGATGGCGGCGTAGATCTTCTCGCCGCGCCGTACGAGGTCCTTGGGCTCGCCGGGCATCCGGAACCTGCGCTTCTCCCCCGTCCGCAGGTCGCGGACCTCCATGGAGAAGTGGCCGCCGACGTACACGGCCCGGTTGGGCACGAGGAGCATGCTCTGCGGGCGCTCGGCCCCGCTGGGCAGGCCCGCGTCGATCAGGTCGACCAGCTCGGACGTGCCGGTACGCAGGTCGAGCCACCACATGCCGCCGCTGCCCGCGAAGCCGAGCAGGGTGTGCTCGTCGAGGAGCTGCACGCGCCTGGTCTCGTCTCCCTGGGACGGCGGTTCGGCGATCTTCGTGAACGCGGCGTCGCCGGGGCGCAGGCGGTGGACGGCGCCGTCGGGGCGGGAGGTGGCGTAGACGGTGCCGTCGGCGGCGGTCGTCAGCACGTCGAGGGTGCCCTCGGTCAGGGCGACGCGGCGCTCGCCGGTGCCGTCCTTGCCGATGTCGATCAGCGTGTTCCCGGAGGTGGCGAGCACCCGGCCGGCGTGCTCGGCGACGAACCCGAACCCGGTGGGCCCGGTCGCCAGTTCCCGCACCGTGCCGTCCGCCCGGCTGATCCGGACGAGCTTGGCCTTGTCGAGCAGGCCCGCGTAGACGAAGTCGGCGTCGGCGGCGACCGCCCGTACGTACCGCTCGCCCGGGGTGAGGACGCCGAAGTCGCGTACGGCGCCGGTGGCGGGCACGTACTCCCAGACGCGCCCGTCGGGGTAGGTGCCGGCGTAGAGGGTGCCGTCGGGGGCGGCGGCGAGGCTCCAGATGTACCCGCCGTTGCGGCCGAACGAGCGCACGTGCTCGACCTGCCCGGTGGCCGGGTCGAAGCTGTAGAGGTCGGGCACCGGGTAGGTGCCGGCGTAGATCTTGCCGCCGGACACGGCCGTGGCCCAGCCGCCCTCGGGCTCGCCGGCGGCCGGGCCGTCGGGCAGCGTGACGCTCCTGACGACCTTCCGGGTGGCGAGGTCGATCTCGGCCAGGACGGGCGGCTTGAGCCCGCGGGTGACGACGTACGCGTGCCCGTCGTGCACGGCGGCGCCGACGATGGCGCCGGTGACCGACGCGGGGCCGAACCGCTCCACGGCCGGGGCGTCGCAGGTCGCCGCGGCGTGGGCGACGGGTCCTGCGAAGAGTGCGGGCAAGAGCGCCACCAGAGCGATCATGACGGATCGGATCACGGACCACCTCCATTTTGGCCCCGACCGTAACTTCGGAAAGACGCCCAAGTCAACGACTCTGGACATTACGGACGGGCCCGTTATACCGTGCGGCGAAAACGTCACCAGGGAGCCCGCGCATGATCCCCCGCCGCCGTTTCCTCCAGGCCGCCGCCGTCACCACGGCGGCCGCGACCCTCACCGCCCAGCCCGCCCACGCCCGCGCCACCGCACCGCCCGGCCCCGAGGGCACGATCACCGGCATGGGGCCGGCCAGCGTCGCCAGCCCGCTCGGCAACGGCGAGTTCGTCGGCGACGTGCTCTACGTCGGCTCGCGCGGCCTGTCCCCCAACGTGGTCGCCGCGTACGACCTCGGCCAGGACAAGGTCATCGCCCACTACGACATCCCCACCGGCGTCGGCGTCTGGGCCATGTGCAAGGTCGGCACCGACGTCTACGTCGCCACGCACGCGCGCTCGGACCTGTACCGCCTCGACACCGTCTCCGGCCAGGTCACCAAGGTCGCCGAATACACCGACGAGTACATCTGGACGATGTGCGCCGCCCCCGACGGCAAGGTCTACCTGGGCACCTCGCAGCCGGGCCGCGTCGTGGAGTACGACCCCGCCACCGGCGCCGGCCGCGACCTGGGCGAGCCCGCCCCGGGCGAGCAGTACGTCCGCAGCATCCAGGCCGACGAGCGCTACGTCTACGCCGGGATCGGCGCCAACGCCCACCTGATCGCGATCGACCGCGTGACCGGCGAGAAGCGCGAGCTCCTGCCGGAGGAGCTGGCCGACCGCGACTGGGTGTCCAGCATGAACATCTCCGACACCCACATCGCCGGCGGCATGAACTCGCTGGCCGAGCTGGTCGTGCTGGACAAGGCGGCGCCGGAGACGTACACGGTGGTCAAGGCCACCACCCCCGGCGAGAAGTACACGGTCGCGGTGCTCATCCACGACGGTTACGTCTACTTCGCCGGCCGTCCGTCGGGCACGTTCTACCGCTACCACCTGGAGAGCCGGGAGCTGGAGGTGCTCGGCGTCCCGTACTTCGAGGCGCTCACCCACCGCCTGCTCGCCCACGAGGGCCGTGTCTACGGCATCCAGGACAGCGCGGTCTTCGTCTACGACCCGGCGACCGGCTCGCTCGACTACGTCGACCTCGTCCAGCGCGGGCTGAAGTCGGCCCCGGAAGCGCCGATGTCCGTGCACTCCGACGGCCGCCGGGTCTACGTCGGCGGCAAGAACGGCGCCGACATCCACGACATCGCCACCGGGCAGACCACCAGGCTGGGCATCGCCGGCGAGCCGAAGACCATGCTCACCGTGGACGGCGTCAACTACCTCGGCGTCTACACCCAGGCCGCCCTGTACGCGCACCGCCCCGGCGAGCCCGAGGCCCGGCTCCTCGCCCGCACCGGCAACCAGCAGGACCGGCCCCGCGACCTCGCCCACGACAAGGCGACGGGCCTGATCGTCATGCCCAGCCAGCCGGAGCCCGGCCACATGAACGGCGCCCTGTCCCTCTACTCGCCCCGCACCGGCTCCTACGAGACGTACCGGCCGATCGTGGAGCGCCAGACGGTCTACTCGGTCGTCGCCCGGGGCGGCGTCGCCTACCTCGGCACCATGACCCAGGAGGGCCTCGGCCTGCCGCCGGTCACCACCACGGCCCGGCTGGCGGCGTTCGACCTGGTCAGGAGGAAGCTGCTGTGGGAGGTGGAGCCGGTGCCCGGCGCCACCCGGATCTCCTCGCTGGCGTTCGGCACCGTCACCCTGTACGGCATGACCCTCGCGGGCGAGGTGTTCGAGTTCGACCTGCTGCGCAGGAAGGTCACCCGGACGCTGGCGGTCGGGGCGAAGGGCGGCGAGCTGTTCGTCACCGGGCGGATGGCGTACTGCACCGACGGGGCCGCGATCTACAAGATCGACCTGGTCAGGTGGACCGTGCGGCCGATCGTGGAGGGGCTGGCCGGCGACTGGTTCGGCGCCGAGCCGAAGATGGCCCTGGACCCGTCGCGCCGGGCGCTCTACGCGCTGCGCGGCCGCGAGCTCGTCCGCGTCGCCATCGACGGCAGGTAGCGGTGACGGCCGGGGCCTGGACCGGGCCCCGGCCGCGCCGGTCAGTGCGAGCGGGGGACGAGCACGAGGTCCTGCTGGAGGCCGTACCCGTTGATGCGGATCCGGTTCTCCTGCACGGTCACCACCGCGTACGAGTTGGCCGGGTACGGCTGCTCGACCATGCCCTTGAGGGTCACGTAGTGGATGCCGCCCACGACCTCGTACGCGCCCGGGTGGTAGTGCCCGTTGAGGTAGGCCACCACGTTGGGGTGGGACTCCAGCACCTGCCGGACCTCGGGGGCGTCCAGGGCGTCCTCCGTCTCACCGCCTGCGAGCGGCATGTGCCCCAGGACGATGACCTGCTGCCCCTTCGCCTCGGCGTCCGCGAGCGTGGCCTTCAGCCAGGCCATCTGCTCGTCCCCGAGCGCGCCGTTGTACGTCTGGGCGTTGATCGCGCCCTTCGCCCGCAGCTCGTCGATGAGCCGCTGGGCCTTGACGTGGTCCGGGGAGCCGGGCGGGTTGGCGTAGAGCGAGACGTCGTTGTTGTCGAGCACGACGAAGCGCCAGTCCTGGTAGGTGAAGTCGTAGTACTCGTTGCTCATGCCGAGCCGCTCGGCGGCCTCCTCGCTGGACAGGCCGGGGAAGTCGTGGTTGCCGAGCACGCTGTGACGGGGGCCGCGGATCCGCTCGAAGACCGGCAGGATCTCCTCGAAGCTCCTGGGGTCGCGGTCCACCATGTCGCCGAGCTGGACGGTGAAGCCGACGTTCGCGTCGTTGATCGTGGCGGCGCTCTCGGCGAGCTTCCGGAGGGAGTCGGCGTAGTACCGGGTGCCCTGAGGTGGGCCGCTCCAGTACTGCGGGTCCGCGATCAGGCCGAACGAGAACGCCGCGCTGCTGTGCCCGGCCGGCCCGTCGTGCCGGTGCTCGGCGCCGGCGGCCGCGGGGGCTGCGCCCGCCAGCGACACGGTGAGCGCGGCGCAGAGCACCTTGGACAGTGCGTTCATCAGGCGAGTCCAATCCGTCGAGGGTCTCGCCGGAGATCGTCCAGGCCCCAGCTGGACGGGCGGTGAACTTCGCGTAACGGGGCCATGATCATGGTTCGCCACGTCGTCCGAGGACAGCCCGCCAGGTCGCACGCCACCGCCGTGTCCCCGCGCGGTGCGGCAGGAGGGCGATCGTAGGGTGAATCCATGACAACAGTCGCAATGCTGGGAACCGGGATCATGGGCGCCGCCATGGCCCGCAACCTGCTCAAATCCGGCATGCAGGTCACCGTCTGGAACCGTACGCAGGACAGGGCCCGGCCCTTGGCGGCCGACGGCGCCACCGTGGCGGGCTCTCCGGCGGACGCCGTCCGGGGCGCCGATGTGGTGATCACGATGCTGCTCGACGGCGACGCGGTGCACGCCGCGATGACGGCCGCCTCCTCCGGCCTGCGGGCCGGGCAGGTGTGGGCGCAGATGAGCACGGTCGGCATCGAGGCGGCCGGGCGCCTCGCGGCGCTGGCCGCCGGGCACGGCCTGACGTACGTCGACGCCCCGGTCCAGGGCACCAAGCAGCCCGCCGAGCAGGGGACGCTGATCATCCTCGCCTCCGGGCCGCAGGCCGCCAGGCAGACGCTCACCCCGGTCTTCGACGCCCTCGGTCAGCGGACGCTCTGGCTGGACGAGAACGGTGCGAGCGCGGCCGGCACGAAGCTGAAGATGGCGACGGTCAGCTACGCCATCTCGCTGACCGCCGTGGTGGCCGAGTCGCTGGCCCTGGCCCGCGGCCTCGGCCTCGACCCCGCCCTGGTGCGGGAGGTGCTCTCCGGCGGGCCGCTGGACAACGCCTACCTCCAGACGAAGTCGAAGGCCATCCTGGAGGGCGACTTCACGCCCAGCTTCACCGTGCGCAACGCCGAGAAGGACACCCGGCTCATCGTCGAGGCGGGCGAGCGGGCCGGGGTGAAGCTCGACGTGGTGGCGGCGGCCGGCGAGCGCTTCCGCCGCGCCGAGGCCCAGGGGCACGGCGACGAGGACATGTGCGCCACCTACCACGCGAGCTTCGAATAGAGCTCGGCTAGAGCTCGTCCACCTCCGCGTGCGCGCGCCCGCCGGACAGCCTGGCGTAGCCGGGGCCGCGGTCGAAGAAGCGGTCGGCGCGCGGGCGCAGGCGGGCGCGCAGCTCGGCGGTGGCCTGCTCGTCGATGCGGTCGCCGTCGAGCACCACGCCGTAGTCGCCGAGCGCCCCGGCGATCGACACCTTGCCGTCGCGCACGTCGGCCGCCACCGCGCGGGGGTCGCGGTCGTACGGGGAGCCCCAGCCGCCGCCGCCCGTCGTGCGGATGCGGATCAGCTCGCCGGCCTGCACCTGGTAGTCGTCCACCAGTCCGTCCATCTCCTTGCCCGCGATCTCGACGCGGAACGGCCGCCCGGCCAGGCCCCCGTTGACCCCCCAGCACGACAGGATCGACCGGTCGGCGATCGACATGTAGGAGGCGTCGCGCAGCATCCTGATGTGCTTGTCGTAGCCGAGCCCGCCCCTGAACATGCCGGGCCCGCCGGAGTCGCAGGCCAGGCCCAGCCGCTCGACCCGGAACGGCCAGCGCGCCTCGGCGAACTCCACGGGGATGTTGCGCGAGTCGGGCACGACGTGGATGGTGTCCTCGCCGTCGGCGTACCAGCGCCCGCCGGAGCCGCCGCCGAGGACCTCCCGCATCAGGTACGGCTGCCCTTCGGCGTCGGTGCCGTACACGCCGGTGTAGCGGATGGTCTCCTGGTCGGCCGGCATGCGCCCGCCGGTCGCCTTGGCCAGCACGCCCGCGAGCACGCCGAGCAGGCGCAGGATGACGAACGTGCGGGCGTTGGTCGGCGCCGGGAAGACGGGGGTGAGCAGGGTGCCCTTCTCCGGGAAGACCATCTTGATCAGCGGCACCACACCCTCGTTGACGTCGAGCTCGGCCATGCGCTCGGGGGTGTCGGCCAGGTTGCGCAGCACCGGCGCCAGCCACTTCTTCAGGAACACGCCGTCGGCGTAGTCGCCCGCGTGGTTGATCGGCCCCTTGGCCTGCGGCGAGGTGCCGGTGAAGTCGATCGTCAGCGGGGCGTGCTCCGCATGGTCGACCGTCAGGGTGATGCGCTGCGCGTGCAGGCGGGGCTCGTCCACGCCGTCGTGCTCGGCGTAGTCCTCCCACACGTACGTGCCCTCGGGGATCTTGGCCAGCAGCTCCCTGCGGAACGTCTCGGTCGTCTTGTCGATGATCGCGTCGAAGCACTCCTCGACGTCCTGGCGGCCGTAGCGCTCGAACAGCTCGGCCAGGCGGCGCGCGCCCATCAGGCAGGCCGAGCACTCCGCGTCGAGGTCGCCGGCGAGGGAGTCGGGCATGCGGGAGTTGCGCGTCATGATGCGCAGCGCGGTCTCGTTGGGCACGCCCTGGTCCCACAGCTTGATCGGCGGGACCATCAGGCCCTCCTCGAACACCGACCGCGCGTGCGACGGCATGGACCCGGGCACCGACCCGCCGATGTCGTCGTGGTGGCCGAACGCCTGCACGAACGCCACCACCTCGCCGTCGTGGAAGACCGGCACGGTGACGCACAGGTCGGGCAGGTGGCCGATGCCGCCCTCCGACAGGTAGACGTCGTTGTGGAAGTAGACGTCGCCGGGCTTCATCGTCTCGATCGGGAAGTCGCGCACGACCGGCTGGACGAGCGCGCTGTAGGAGCGGCCGGTGAGCTTGCGCAGCCGTACGTCGTGGATGCCCGCGCGGAAGTCGTGCGCGTCGCGGATCATCGGTGAGCGGGCCGTACGCGCGATGGCCGTCTCGACCTCCATCTCGACGGAGGCCAGCGTCCCCTCCACGATCTCCACCAGGATGGGATCAGTCACGAGCTATCTCCACATTTCCGTATTCGTCGACCTTCGCGATGAAGCCGGGGTGGATCGGGATCGTGGAGCCGTACTCCTCGATCACCGCAGGGCCCCTGACCGTGGCCCCCGGGCCGAGCGCGGCGCGCTGGTGGATCGGGGTGTCGCGGGTCTCGTCGAAGTGGACGGGCCGGACCGACGTGGCGCCCGCGCCCGGCTTGTCCAGGCGGCGGATGGCGGGGCGGTTGATGGGCCCGATGCCGGACACGCGCAGGTTGACCCACTCGACGGCGTGGCGGGGATCGTCGCGGTAGGCGTAGCCGTAGAGCTTCTCGTGGGCGTCGTGGAAGCGGGCCACCACCTCGGCCCGCCACTCCTCGTCGATCTCACCGGCCGGGGCGGGCACCCGCACCTCGTACGCCTGGCCGTAGTAGCGCAGGTCGGCGCTGCGCTGGTAGACGGGGTCGTCGAAGCCCTCGCGCTGGAGCGTCTCGCCCGCCTGATGCTCCAGGTCGTGGAAGATCTCGGCGGCCGTACCCGGCGACAGGTCGCGGGTGACGTACGTACGGACGTAGTCGTTCTTGACGTCCACCGTGAGCAGCCCGAACGCCGAGACGTTGCCCGGGTCGCGCGGCACGAGCACGGACGGCAGGCCGAGGATGTCGATCAGCCGGCACGCCAGCAGCGGCCCGGACCCGCCGAACGTCACCAGCGGGAAGTCGCGCACGTCGAGCCCGCGCTGGACGGTGAGCTGCCGGATCGCGTTGCTCTGGTTGAACGCGCTGATCTCCAGGATGCCGGTCGCCGTGCGCTCGGGAGTCAGGCCGAGCTTGTCGGCGAGGCCCTGGATGCCGGTGCGCGCGGCGTCGGCGTCCAGCGGGATCTCACCGCCGAGCAGGTGCGGCGGGATACGGCCGAGGAAGACGTGGGCGTCGGTGACCGTCACCTCGGTGCCGCCCCTGCCGTAGCAGAGGGGGCCCGGGTCGGCGCCGGCGGATCTGGGGCCGACCTTGAGCGTGCCCTCCGGCGAGATCCACGCGACCGAGCCGCCGCCCGCGCCGACGGTGACGATGTCGATCATCGGGATCTTGCACGGGTAGCGGCCGACGCTGCCCTCGGTGGTGACGGAGGGCTCGCCGTCGGCCACCACGGCCACGTCGGTGGAGGTGCCGCCGCCGTCGAGGGTGATCACGGACTTGTGGCCGGCCGTGGAGGCGATGAGCGCCGCGCCGAGCGCCCCGGCCGCCGGGCCGGACAGGACCGTGGTGATCGGCTGGTTGACGACCTCGCGGGCCGACAGGATGCCGCCGTTGGACTTCATCACCGAGAACGGCCTGCCGAGCCTGTGGGACAGGCTCGCGAGGTAGCCGCGCATGACCGGCTTGACGGCGGCGTCGACGAGGGTGGTGACCGAGCGCTCGTACTCGCGGTATTCGCGCAGCACGTCGCTCGACAGCGAGATGACCGCCTCGGGGTGCTCGCGCCAGAGCACCTCGCGCATGCGGTGCTCGTGGGCGGGGTTGGCGTAGGAGTGCAGGAAGCAGACGCCGATCGCGGTGATGCCCTTGGCGCGGAACCAGCGGGCGACCTCGACCGCCTGCTCCTCGTTGAACGGGCGCACCTCGTTGCCCCGGTGGTCGAGCCGCCCGCCGACGGTCTTCACCAGGTGCACCGGGACGATCCTGGGCGGCTTGACCCAGAAATAGGAGTTGCCGTAGCCGTCGGGCACGCTCTGCCTGGCGATCTCCAGGATGGACTCGAAACCTTCGGTCGTGATGAACCCGAGGTCGCCGATCCGGTCCTCCAGCAGCCGGTTGGTGGCCACCGTGGTGCCGTGCACGATGGAGCCGACGTCGAGCCGGCCCAGCTTGTCGATGCCCGCGAGGAACCCGTCGGCCGGGTCCGCGGGGGTCGAGGGGGTCTTCGTGGTGAGGATCTCACCGGTCTCCTCGTCCACCGCCACGACGTCGGTGAACGTGCCTCCGGTGTCCACTCCGATACGGACGCTACGCATGGCTCCTCAGCTCCGGCGCCGGCCGAGCACTTCGTCGATGACCCGGGGCGCGTTGTCGGTGCCGACGTACGCCGCCAGCCGCACCACCATCTCCTGCGACCTGGCCAGCTCCGCCTCCACCCTCGCCTTCCCGCTCTGTCCCGCCTGCACGCCGAAGTAGGCCCCGATGATGGTGCCGACGACTCCGGCCACACCGGCGAACAACGCGGCGAACTCACCGCTGGCGAACACGGCCGCGCCGAACGCGACCAGGACCGCGACGATGCCCGCCACGACGACGAGGAAACCGTATCGCCACCGCGTCGCGTCGGCTTGGGCGGCCGTCAGCTCGTCCGGTCTCATCATCGCCTCGAGCGTCGGCGGGGGCGCCGGGGGTTTGTCGGTGACCACAGAATGTCCCTCCTGTAACTCAGGGGAGAAATGTCCCACGAGGCCAGGTAACAAGCCAAGCCACTAAGCTGACGGCCCGTGACCGAACTGTCTGCCTTGTCTGCCGTACCCTCTGGCGCCAGGGATGCCGTACTGAAGTTCTACTTCGGCCCCATGGACTGCGGGAAGTCCACCCTGGCGCTTCAGATGAACTACAACCACGCGCGACAAGGCAGGCGCGGACTGGTGCTGACCAAACACGACCGCTCCGGCGGGCCGAAGGTCACCAGCCGCATCGGGCTCGGGCGCGACGCCATCGAGGTGGAGGACTCCCTCGACCTCGTCCGGCTGGTGACTTCGTACGGGCGGGTGGACTACCTGATCTGCGACGAGGCGTGCTTCTACAGCATCGAGCAGATCGAGCAGCTCGCCGACCTGGTGGACGAGCACGGTGTGGACGTCTACGCCTTCGGCCTGGCCTCCGACTTCCGTTCGGTGATGTTCCCGGCGGCGCAGCGGCTGTTCGAGCTGGCCGACGAGGTGTGCCGGCTGCAGGTCGAGGTGCTGTGCTGGTGCGGGCGTCCTGGGCAGCTCAACGCCCGGGTGGTGGGGGGCGTGCTGGTGCGTACCGGTGAGCAGGTCGTGATCGGCGACACCGGCGAGGCGCCCGTGCGCTACCAGGTGCTCTGCCGCCGTCACCACCGCTCCGGCGAGCTCGGCGAAGGCACGCCGGCCGCGAGCTGAGCCCGCTCCCCCGCCGCCTCAGACGGCGCAGGAGCCGTCGTCGCAGCCGTCGGCGGGGGCCGCGAGCTGGACGATCGGCGTCTGGCCGGTGCGCTCGGCCACCTCGTCGATGGCCGCGGCGAAGGCGTCCTCCGGCTGCGCGCCCGACACGGCGTACTTGCCCTCGAACAGGAACAGCGGCACCCCGGTGATCCCGAGGGCGCGGGCCCGGCCGATCTGCTCGGCCACGGCCTCCGCGCCCTCCCCGGTGTCCTGGACGCCCACCTCGGCGGCCAGTTCGGCCAGCGCCCCTCGGTCGGCGACGTTGCGGCCCTCGGCGAAGTAGGCGCGGAACAGCCGCTCGGCCATCTCCTTGCCGAGGCCCTGCCGGGTGGCGACCTCGATGAGGCGGTGCGCCTCCAGGGTGTTGGCGCTGAGGGCGCTGGCGTAGTCCATCTCCAGCCCGTCGGCCTGGGCCACGCCGACGACCCGGTCGATCATCTGCCGGGCGTTCGCGCCGAACTTGCGCTCCATCGCCGGCATGATCGGCTCGGCCTCCTCGGGGGTGCTCGGGTCGAGCTGGAACGGCCGCATCGTCACCTCGATCGTCCCGCCCTTGGCCCGGAACCGCTCGGCGGCCCTGGCGAACCGCGTGTGCCCGATGTAGCACCACGGGCACACGACATCAGAAAAGATCTCCACCTTCATGTACGACCACAACCCCGCGCCGATCGCCCTGATTCCGGCGCGGGCGAGGTCAGCCGGAGGCGAGCTCCTCCAGCCGGTACGGCAGGTACGCCGAGTCGTCCACCAGCGCGGACGCCCCTCGCCACCAGCCGAACCACTCGCCGCTGCGCCACATCCAGTCGACCCGCTCGATGGCGGCCACCACGTCGCCGACCGTGTCCCACCGCTCCCCGAGCTGCTCCCGGGTCGCGCCGTGGCGCAGCGCCCAGCCGCGCAGGATGCCGGCCGCCTCGGACGGGACCTCGCGCGTGTACGGGTCGGGGCTCTCGCCCGGCAGCCGGTGCGGGCCGAGCCCGGCCGCCACGCCCCAGCTCCACTGCGCCTCGGCGGGCCGGGAGTAGCGCAGCGACTGGAAGTCGAGGTTGGAGCCCAGCTCGTCGCCGGGGCGCCGGGTGACGACCGCGTCGAGGCGTCCGCCCGCGTCGAAGTGGACGACGAGCCGCTGCCCGGGCCGCACGCCCGGCGGCAGGCCGAAGCGGTCTTCCGCCTGCCAGGAGTTCAGGTCGACCTCGGCGACCGCCCGGCCCCACATGCGGTCGGCGGCGTCGTCGGAGATCCAGGCGGCGAGCATCTCGAGCGCGGTCAGGTCGGTCCACGGCTCGATCGCGACGGCGGTGCTCAGCACCTCGTCGGGCGGGGGCAGCTTGCCGCCCCGGGACCGCGTCCACCACTCCTCGCCCAGCTCGCGGGTGCCGACGAGGAGCGCGGCGATGGCGGCCAGCTCGGCGGAGCGCCTGGTGAGCTGGGCGCCGAGGGCGAGCTCGAGCGCGCGTGCGGTGCGCTCGGCGCCCAGCACGGGGCGTACGTCGGCGACCAGCGCCCCTGCCGTCGGCTGCTCCTCGCCCAGCAGGTCGCGAACGACTCGCCTGGCTTCGGTTCGTGCGTCTTCAGCGTGTGCCTGCCGCATACCGCCACGCTACGCCCGGAGATCCTCTTCCGCGAGAGGCCGGACGTCCCCATGCTGACCTGCACCGGGATGCCCCGCTCGGACGGCCCGCCGGGCCACGCACCGGGACCGGCCAGTGAGCGGCCCGCTGGGACACCCGTCAGTGCCGGCGGGAGGTCCGGCCGAACAGCCAGCCGATCGCGACCCCGGTGAGGGCCACACCCGCCCCCATGCCGAACGACGCCAGCATCACCCACGGGCGCGTCTCGGTGTGCCGGGGGGCAGGACGTTCGTAGACCGCCCCGCGCACCTCGCCCGCGCGGTCCGCCGCCTCGCCCGCGAGACCGGCCGGCTCGGCCGGGACGGCGGTCTCGGCGGGCAACCCCAGGCCGGAGGGCAGGGCCGCTTCGGCCGGGGCGCGCAGGTGCTCCTCGACCGCGGCGAAGAACTCCCCCGCCGTGCGCTTGGCGACCGAGGTCAGCATGCGCTGCCCGACGCCGCCGATCATGCCGCCGACCACGGCCTCGGCGTCGTAGTCGACCCGGGTGCCGCCGTCGGCCCCGCTCAGCCGCACGCGTACGGTGGCGTCCACGGTGCCGGGCGCGCCCTGGCCGCGCGCCTTGAGCGTGAAGCTCTCCGGCTCCAGCGGGTCGGCCAGCGCCACCTCTCCCTGGTAGACGCCCCTGAGCGAGCCCACCCCCGCGTTGATCGTCATCCGGTACGTGTCCGGCCCCGTCTCCTCCAGCCGCTCGCAGCCCGGAATGGTGTGCACCAGCACCGCCGGGTCACGCAGCGCCGCCCACACCAGGTCCCTCGAAGCGCCGATCACGGCACTGCCCGCCAGATCCATGAGGCCACTGTAGGCACGTGAGACCGCCTCCAGAAGGGCAATCCGTCCCGGAGCCGTCCGACGTCGTGGATCACAACTGGCATCATGGTGCCCCATGATCGGGCGCCTACCCACAAACACCTCCGCACCAGGCGCCACCCCACCCGTCCACAGTCCCACCAGGCGCCCGCACGTTCCCCCCACGCCGACGCCGTGCGCGTCCACCCTCGGTGAGGCCACCGCGTCGGACCCGCGCCTTCCCACCCCACGAGCGGCGAAGGGGCAGCGAGGCCGCGGGCGGAGGGCGATCAGGGCGGTCGTCATGGTCGGCGTGCTGGCGGCCGCCGTGGCGTGCGCGCCCGGCGGGAGCGGTGGGGACGCGGGTGCTCCCCCGGCCGTCGGCTCCACCCAGCCCCAGGGGCGGCGGTCACCGGAGCCCGTGCGAACGCCCCAGGGGCCGCCCGGGGTGAAGCCGCAGGCGGGCGAGGTGGGGAGGATCGCCGGGAGCGGCGGCCTGCCGCCGGTGGTCAGCTCGATCCCCACCAAGCGCAAGGTCGTCTTCCTGACCATCGACGACGGCTGGGAGCAGGACCCGGGGTTCGTCCAGCAGGTACGCGACGAGCGCATCCCCATCACCGCCTTCGCCATGCGCGACGCCGTCGAGGCCCGCGGCACCCCCGACCAGGCCGGCGGCACGGCCCGGTACGTCGGAGCGGGCGAGTGGGGATATTTCCGGCAGCTCCGCGACGCGGGCGCGCCCGTGGAGAACCACACCCTCACCCACCCCGACCTGCGCACCCTCGGTTACGCCGCGCAGCGCCGGGAGATCTGCGGCGGCTCCCGGCTGATCGGGAAGGAGCTGGGCAGGCGGCCCACGCTGTTCCGGCCGCCGTTCGGCAGCTACAACACCGACACCCTGAGGGCCGCCAAGAGCTGCGGCCTGGAAACCGTGCTGCTCTGGACGGCCTCCGTCCAGCCCGGCGGCAAGATCGCCTACCAGGTGCCCGACAAGAAGCTGCGCCCAGGCGACATCCTGCTCCTGCACTTCCGCCCCGACCTGGCCGGCGACTTCCGCATCCTGGTGAAGAAGATCAAGCGCCGTGGCTTCGCGCTCGGCGACCTGCGGGCGTACCTCGAGGCAGGAAAACGAGCGGACGGCGGTTGACGCCGAGAACGGCGTCACAGGAGGGCTTCGAACCCATTCACCACCCGTCGCCGGTGTCCTCCACCTCACCTACGCATCCCTGGAGCTGACCACCGACGGCCGCACCCCGGTCGCCTACGCCGCCGCGCCCGCAAGTGACTCCGTGGACAAGCTCCGCCTCCTCGCCGGCTGGGCCACCACACCCGACCACGACACCGCCGCCCACACGCCGAACGCAGCCGACCCCGCCAGACGCATCCGCCCCGCGGAGTAGGGGCATCAGCCCGGCGGTGGACGCGCCGGGCGGGGCCCGCACGGCATCCTCGCCACCGCACCTGTGACCAAGGTCGCATAGCGTTGCTCTACACGACGTAGTACTACTATGAGTAGAAGTACTACGGCGTGTAGAGCTCCAGGGAATCGGCGAGGCAATGGACGCACTTGACCTAGCGCGGTGGCAGTTCGGGGTGACCACCGTCTACCACTTTCTGTTCGTGCCCTTGACCATCGGGCTCGGCGTCTTCGTGGCCGGCCTGCAGACGGCCTGGCACCGGACGGGCAAGGAGCACTACCTCAAGCTCACGAAGTTCTTCGGGAAGCTCTTCCTGATCAACTTCGCCATGGGCGTGGTCACCGGCATCGTGCAGGAGTTCCAGTTCGGGATGAACTGGAGTGAGTACTCCACCTTCGTCGGCGACGTCTTCGGCGCCCCGCTCGCCATGGAGGCGCTGCTGGCGTTCTTCATGGAGTCGACGTTCCTCGGCCTGTGGATCTTCGGATGGGACCGGCTGCCGAAGAAGGTCCACCTGGCGACCATCTGGGCGGCGGCCATCGGCTCCAACCTGTCGGCCTACTTCATCCTCGCGGCCAACGCCTGGATGAAGCACCCGGTGGGCTACGAGGTCGTGGACGGCAAGGCCAGGATGACCGACCTGTGGGCGGTGCTGACCAACTCCACGGCGCTGGCCCAGGTGCCTCACGTGGTGGGGTCCGCGTTCGTGGTGGCGGGCGGTTTCGTGCTGGCGGTGTGCGGCTACTGGCTGCTGCGCACGCGCGCCGAGATGTGGCGCAGCGCGGCGCGGGCGGCGCTGGTGATGACGGCCATCGCGGGGGCGGTCGTCGCGGGCACCGGCGACAGCTCGGCCCGGCTGCTGCACGAACAGCAGCCCATGAAGCTGGCCGCAGCCGAGGGCCTGGAGCACGACACCCAGGGCGCGGCCTTCACCGTGGTCCCGGGGATCGAGATCCCCAAGCTGCTGAGCCTGCTGTCCGCCCACGACCCCGGCGCCACCGTCCAGGGCACCGAGGACCTGCAGGCCCGCTTCGAGCGGCAGTTCGGCCCCGGCGACTACCGCCCCGACCCCACCGTCGTCTTCTGGTCGTTCCGGGTGATGATCGTGTTCGGGCTGGCCACGGTGGGCCTGTCGGTGCTCGGCCTGTGGCTGACCCGCCGCAGACGGCCGTTCCCGGCGTGGTTGTCGCGGGCGCTGCTGCTGGCGCTGCCGCTGCCGCTGGTGGCGGTCATCGCCGGCTGGCTGCTCAGCGAGATCGGCCGCCAGCCGTGGACGGTCACCGGGGAGCTGCTGACGGCCGCCAGCGTCTCGCCGGGCGTCTCGCTGGGCGAGGTGGCGACGTCGCTGACGCTCTTCACGCTGCTGTACGGCGCGCTCGCCGTCGCCGAGGTCGTGCTGCTGGCCAGGCACGTACGCGGCGGCGTCGAGGAACGCCGGCCCGCACCGGCGGCCGAGCGGCGCGAGCCGTCGCTGATGTACTGAGGAGCACCCCATGATCGAGTTGTGGTTCGTCATCATCGCCTTCCTCTGGACCGGCTACTTCGTGCTGGAGGGCTTCGACTTCGGCGTCGGCATGCTGGCGCCCGTCGTGAGCAGGACGCCGGCCGAGCAGCGCGCGAGCCTGCAGACCATCGGCCCGGTGTGGGACGGCAACGAGGTGTGGTTGATCACCGCGGTCGGCGCCATGTTCGCCGCGTTCCCGGCCTGGTACGCGGGCATGTTCAGCGGGTTCTACCTGCCGGTGACGCTGATCCTGGCCGGGCTGATCATGCGCGGCGTCGGGCTGGAGTGGCGCGGCAAGGTCGCCAGTCCGCTCTGGTGCGACCTCGGCATCGTGGTGGGCAGCGCGCTGCCCGCGTTCCTGTGGGGCGCGGTCTTCGCCGGCCTGCTCTTCGGCGGCGCGCCCGCGGCCCTGCTGGGCGGCGCGTTCACGCTCGCGGTGTGCGCGCTGCACGGCGCCGTCTTCCTGACGCTGAAGACCACCGGCCCGGTGCGCCGCCGCGCCCGCGTCGCCGCCCTGGCGGCGGCCGGGGTGAGCATCCCGATCGCGGTGGCCGCCCTGTCGGGCCTCGGCACGTTCCCGGCGCTGGCCGCCATGGCGGCGCTGGCGGCGGCGACGGCGCTGACCTGGCGGCGGCGGGAGGGCTGGGCGTTCGCGGCCACCGCGGGCGCGATCGTGCTGGCCACGGTGGCGGTCTTCATGGAGCTGCGGGTGCGCCCGCTGCCGGGGCTGACGCTGGCCGAGGCCGCCTCCGGGGAGTACACGCTGACGATGCTGAGCTGGATCGGGCTGATCACGCTGCCGTTCGTGCTGGTCTACCAGGGGTGGACGTACTGGGTGTTCAGGAAGCGGGTTCAGGTGGCCGGCTGACCGCCGAGGTAGAGGCGGCCGAGACGGGGATCGGCCGCCAGCTCGCGGGCGGGGCCGGAGATGTGCACGCGGCCGAGGTCGAGCACGCAGCCGACGTCGGCCGTCTCCAGGGCCCTGCGCGCGTTCTGCTCCACCAGCAGCACCGCGACCCCGGCCCGGCGCATCAGGTCGATCTGGTCGAAGACGACCTGGGTGTTGCGCGGGTCGAGCCCCATCGAGGGCTCGTCGAGCAGCACCACCGCCGGCTCCAGCATGAGCGCGCGGGCGAACTCGACCTGCTTCTGCTGCCCGCCCGACAGCAGCCCGGCCATGCTCCCCCAGCGCTCGGCGACGACGGGGAACAACTCCTTGACGGCCGCGATCCGCGCGTCGAGCCTGGCCTGGTCGCGGACGGTGTAGCCGCCGAGCCGGACGTTCTCGGCGACCGTCATCTCGCGGAAGACGCTGTGGCCCTGCAGCACGTGGGAGAGGCCGAGGCCGAGCAGCTTCTGCGGCGAAAGGCCGGTCACGTCGCGCCCGGCCAGCAGCACCCGGCCGGAGCGGGGCGCGAGCAGGCCGCTGGCGACCTTGAGGACGGTGGACTTGCCGGCGCCGTTCGGGCCGACCAGGCAGACGACCTCGCCGGCGCGCACGGTGACCGACAGTCCGCGCAACACGGGCGCGGCCCTGCCGTACCCGGCGACGACGTCTTCCAGGACGAGTACGGGCTCAGACACCGAGATACGCCTCCAGCACCCGCGGATCCTCCCGCACGACGGACGGCGGGCCCTCCGCGATGGGCGCCCCGCGGTCGAAGACGATCACGTGGTCGCACATGCCCATGACGAGGTCCATGTTGTGCTCCACCACGAGGAACGTGCGGCCCTCCGCGTTGAGGTCGCGGACGAGGCCGGCGATCCGGTCGATCAGCGCCGGGTTGACGCCGCCGGCCGGCTCGTCGAGCAGGATCAGGTCCGGCTCGGCCATGAGCACGGCGGCCAGCTCCAGCAGCTTCTGCTGCCCGTACGACAGGTCTCGGGCCTCGGCGTCCTCCAGGTGCTCGATGCCCATGCGGCGCAGCCAGTGGCGGGCCCGCTCGACCTCGCCCTTGTCGCGCAGGCCGGCCAGCAGCTCGCGCAGCCGGGTGCGGCGGACGGCGACGAGCATGTTCTCCAGCACGGTCAGCCGCGGGAAGACCCGGCAGAGCTGGAAGGTGCGGCCGATGCCGGCGTGCGCGACGCGGTGCGGCGCGTGCCGGGTGATGTCGCGGTCGCGGTAGAGGACCCGCCCGGTGTCCGCTCGGATCATGCCGGTGACGATGTTGAAGAACGTGGTCTTGCCGGAGCCGTTCGGCCCGATGAGACCGTTGATCAGGCCGTCCCGCAGCTCGACGGTGACGCCGTCGACGGCGCGCACGCCGCCGAACGCCTTCGTCAGCCCCTCCGTGCGCAGCGACGTCACGGGGTCACCTCCTGCAGGCGCTGGTCGGCGCTCTGGTCGTGGATCGACGGCCCCGCACGGCGGCGGGTGAGCCGGGCGAGGATGCCGTCCGGCATGAACAACACGACGAGCACGAGCACGAGCCCTGTGGCGGTGAGGTGGATCTGCGTCTCGCCGAGCGCGATGAGGAAGTACTCGCCCGCGGGGGCCACGATGAGCGCGCCGAGCAGCGGCCCGAACAGGTGCCGCACGCCGCCGAGCAGGCTCATGAGCACCATGGACGAGCCGATGAGGATGGAGAAGACGAAGATCGGGTCGAGGCTGCCGAACCAGAGCGCGTACAGCCCGCCGGCCAGCGCCACGAACAACGCCGACAGGGAGAACGCCGTCACCTTGTACGCCCCGGTGGGCACGCCCAGCGACTCGGCCTTGTCCTCGTCCTCGCGGATGGCGCGCAGGCCCGCGCCGAAGCGGGAACGGGAGACGTACCACCACACCAGCAGGGCGAGCGCGAGCAGGGCGAGGAACAGGTAGAAGAACACCATGTGCGTCTGGCCCCGGTGCAGATCGGGGAACGGCGAGGGCACCTGGAGCCCGGTGGAGCCGCCGGTCAGCGAGCGCCAGCCCTGCACGACGAGGTTCATCATCGACACCAGCGCGATCGACACGATCACGAACGACGCGCCGCGCACCCGGACCGCCGCCACGCCGACCCCGGCCGCGAACGCCGTCACCAGCACGGCGGAGACCACGAGGGCCACGACCCACGGCACGTCGAGGCGGGTGACGAGCAGCCCGGTGCCGTACGCGCCCAGGCCGAAGAACGCCGAGTGGCCGAGCGAGACATAGCCGGTGAAGCCGCCGAGCAGGTTCCAGGAGGTGGCCATGGCGGCGTACATGACGGTCAGCGCGCCGGCGTACACGAGGTAGTAGTTGGGCACCAGCCACGGGTAGGCGATCGCCAGCGCGGCGAGCAGCAGCGGGATCCCTCTAGAAGCGATGCGCAAGGCGGCCTCCGAAGAACCCCTGGGGGCGCGCGAGCAGGGTCAGGAAGAGGAAGACGTAGAACATCATCGTCGCCCAGGTGGCGTCGACGGTCACCAGCACGAGGCCCTCGACCACGCCGAGCAGCACGGCCGCCAGCGCCGCGCCGACCACGCTGCCGAGCCCGCCGACCACGATGATCGCCATGAGCTTGCCGATCCACACCCAGTGCGAGGCCGGGAAGAACGGCGTGATCAGCGCCAGCACGGTGCCGCCCACGGCGGCGGTGGCCAGGCCCACGCCGAAGCCGTACCCGGCGACGCGCCCGGTCGGGATGCCGACCAGCCGGGCCGCCTCCGGGTGCTGGATCGTGGCCCGCAACGCCCGCCCGAACCGGCTCTTGACCAGCACCGCGAACAGCACGCCCAGGGTGAGCGCGGCCACCGCGAAGGCGATGATCCGGTCGTACGGCAGGCTCACGCCGCCGACGGTGAGCGACCGGGTGGCGTACTCCATGCTGATCGACCGGTAGGAGCCGGTGTAGAACGTGCCGAGCAGCCCCTCGATGGTCAGCGCGATGCCGAAGGTGAGCAGCACCGACATCATGGCCAGGTTGTCGGGGGCGAGCCGGGCCACGAGCAGCCGCTGCACGGCCACGCCCAGCGCGAAGAACACCGGCACGGTCACCGGCAACGCCAGGAACGGGTCCACGCCGAACGCCGTGTGCACGGTGTAGGTCAGGTACGCCGCCAGGAACAGGAACGCCGGGTGGGCCACCATGACCACCCGCATCACGCCGAAGTACAGCGACAGGCCCGAGGCGAGCAGGGCGTACAGCCCGCCGGTCAGCACGCCCAGGGCCAGCCCCTGCAGGATCAGGTTCACCAGGCCTGCTTCGGGTAGACGAGGTCGGCGGTCTTGGCCTGCTCGGGCAGGACGATCTCGATCTTGCCGTTGACGTACTGCTGGATCATGTGCGCCTGCTCCGGCCTGCCCTGGTCGTCGAACGACAGCGGCCCGACGACGGTCTGGAAGGTGGCCTGCCTGATGTGCTGGGTCAGCTTGTCCTGGCACGCCTTGCTCGGGTCGGCGCACTTGACCGCGGCCACGGCGGCCTCGATGATCTGGCCGACGGTGTAGCCGTTGGCCGCGTCCTCGTTGGGCTCGCCGCCGAACATCTCCTTGTAGCGCGCCACCATCTCCTGGTTGCCGGGGAGGTCGGCGGTGGCCGACCAGCCGACCGGCGAGACGATGTGCTCGGCCGCGCCCGTCACCGCCTCGGGAAACTCCGGCAGCGTCGGCCCGGTCGAGAAGGCCGCGAGCTTGGGCTGCACCTTCAGCTCCTGCAGCGCGCGCACCAGGCCGACGGCGTCCTCGAACTGGGTGCCGCCCACGACCAGGTCGGGGTTCGCGGCGGCGATCTTGGCGGCGATGGGGGCGAAGTCGGTGGTCTCGGGCGGGTACACCTCGTCCACGACGGTCTCGATGCCGGCCGCGGCCAGCCTGTCGCGCAGCCCGTACGCGGTGCCCTGGGCGAACGGGTCGTCCAGGCTCGCGTACGCCGCCGTCTTCGGCCGCTGGTCGGCGGGCAGCTTGACGAGGTAGTCGGCCAGGTAGTTGTAGTGGTCGTCGGCGATGGCGGGCGCGGCGTAGAAGAGCCGGGTGAACCCCTGCTCGAAGACCTCCGCGGCGGCCCCGGCGGGCTCCACGAACACCATGTCGTACGACTCGGCGACCTTCGCCGCGGGGATCACCAGCCGCGAGGAGAACGGCCCGAAGACCAGGTCCACCTTGTCCTGCGTGATGAGCGACTCGTAGTCGGAGCTGACCCGGTTGGGGTCGGAGGCGTCGTCGCGGAAGAGCAGCTCGACCTTTCTGCCGAGCAGGCCGCCCTTGGCGTTCACCCGGTCGGCCCAGACCTGGTAGCCCTCCTGGATGCCCTTGCCGGGCTCGGAGAAGTCGCCCGTGAGCGGGAGCGAGATGCCGACGCGCACCGCCCCCTGCTGCTGTCCCGGCGACTGCGCCGCGCCGGGTTCGTCGGTCTTCGCGCAGGCGGTCAGCCCCAGAGCGCAGAGGGAGATGATCGCCAGGACCTGGTGAACTCGTGCCATCGAGGGGACCCCCGTCGAAAGAGGCGGAGCGAAAGCGCTTTCGGAAGCGCTTTCGGTTACGATTACACGGGATTCAGCCCCGGACAAGGGGGTGCGCACCGCATGGCAGAGCGACCTTCCCCGCCGTCCCCGCCGCGCCTGATCGACGTGGCCAAGGCCGCCGGGGTCTCGCTGGCCACGGCCTCGCGGGCGCTGACCGGCAGCACCGGCGTGAGCGCCGAGGTCGCGGCGCATGTCCAGGCCGTCGCCACCCGGGTGGGCTACGTCCCCAACAGCCACGCGCGGGCGCTGGCCGGCGGGCAGGCGTCGATGGTCGGGCTGGTCGTCCACGACGTCGGCGACCCCTACTTCGGGGAGATCGCGCGCGGTGTGCTGCGCGAGACCGACAGCCGCGGCTACCTGGCGCTGATCAGCCAGACCGAACGCGACCCGCGCGCCGAGCTGGCCCGCATCCGGGCGCTGCGCGCGCACCGGGTGACCTCGATCGTGCTGGCCGGCTCCGGCTACGTCGAGGCGGGCACGGAGGGGGACATCGCGGCCGAGGTGCGCTCGTTCACCGCGGCGGGCGGCCGGGTCGCGGTGATCGGCCGTCACCATCTGCCGGTCGACGCCGTGCTGCCCGACAACGCCGCGGGCGCGGCCACCCTCATGCGTCACCTGCTCGGGCTCGGCCACCGCCGCCTGGGCGTGCTCGGCGGGCCGGCCAACCTCACCACGGTCGAGGACCGCCTGGCGGGGCTGCGCGCGGCGTACGGCGAGGCCGGGCTCGACTGGCGGGCGGTGCCGGTGGCGCCCGGCGACTTCACCCGCGAGGGCGGCGCGGCGGCGGCCGCGCGGCTGCTGCGGGCCCATCCCGGGCTGACGGCGGTGGTGGCGCTGAACGACCCGATGGCGGTGGGGGCGTTGTCGTGGCTGCTCAACGCCGGGCGGCGGGTGCCGGAGGAGATCTCGGTGGCCGGGTTCGACGACGTGCCGGTGGCGCGTGACGTCTACCCGGCGCTCACCACGATCCGGCTGCCCATGGTGGCCATGGGCCGGCAGGCCCTGGAGCTGGTGCTCCGGCCGCCGGCCGCACGCCCGCGCCGCCGGCGCACCCGGCACGAGCTGGTGGTCAGGGCCTCGACGGCCCCGCCGCGCTGACGAGCCGCCGTTCGAAAGCGCCGAAAACGAGTTCGACGGTCAGCGGCCGGCCGCGCGCAGGTCGCCGCCGAGCCGCTCCTCCAGCAGCCGCAGCACCTCGGGCCTGGACATGACGGTCCACAGGTCACCGGCCAGGTGCGGGCTGTCGTCGGGGACGGCGGCCAGCCAGGCGTCCCGGCGGGCCCGGCTGGTGAAGGTCGTGACGGAGAACTCGCCGTCCGGGGTCTTGCAGGAGGCCGTACGGAACTCGCCGGCGTCGACCTGCATCCGCGGCGCGCAGCCGACCCTGGCGGACAGTTGCTCGACGGTGGGCGCGGCCCCGTCCGGGGAAGCCCCGGACGCGCATCCGGCGGCCAGCCCGGCCAGCAGCACGAACGCGGCCAGGCGCGGAAATGTCGTCATGCGCGAAGGTACGCACCGCCACCGCCCGCGGTTCACCGCGCGGAAATCCAGCATGAACGACCGCGCTGCCCCAGCCGCCCCGCAGCTGACCGGCCAGGGCCGGCCGAGATCGCCGACTTCCCGGACCGCTCTACGCGATCTGGAGAACCTGGCCGCCTCTTCGAGGGCGGGCTTCCCGCCGGAGGCCGTGAAAGCGACGCGGGAGATCGGACTATACACACTGACATAGCCCACCTCGTCGAGAGGCGACCGATGACCAGGCCCCCTGCGTGACGGCCCCCCACTGCAGGGACGAATCCACCGAGCTGCGGCTCTCCTCCGCCGAACCCGAACGCTTCGCCGCGATATTCGACGCGCACTTCGCCGAGATCCACCGCTACGTGGCGAGCCGCTTGGGGCTGAGCGCCGCCGAGGACGTCGTCGCCGACACCTTCCTCACCGCGTTCCGTAACAGGTCGCGCTACGACGCCGCCCGCGGCGGCGTCAGGACCTGGCTGTACCGCATCGCGACCAACCTGATCAGCATGCAGCGCCGTGCCGAGATGCGCGCCCTTCGGGCGATGGGCCGTCAGTCGCCCGACCTCGCCGTCGAGGGACCGGAGAACCGGGTCGTCACCAGCGTCACGGCCCAGGGGCTGCAGCCGGCCATCGCCGAAGCGATCACCTCGCTCAACGACGGCGACCGTGACGTGCTGCTGCTCGTGGCGCTGGCGGAGTTGAGCCACGAGGAGGTCGCCGCCGCACTCGGCATCCCGTACGGGACGGTGGGATCCCGGCTGAACCGCGCCAGGAAGAAGGTGCGCGAGGCCCTCGGCGACACCAACCCCATGCACGACGCGGAGCCCGGCAGCCCAGAAAGGACCCCTGGCCGTGGATGACCTGAAGATGGTGCGTGAGGCCTACGGCGAGATCACGCCCGACGCGCGGCTGCAGCACGGCATCCGCGCGATGCTCGCGCTGGAGGCAGACGACGGCGCGGGCCCCGTCCGTGCCCGTCCCCGGTGGCGCGGCTGGGCCGTGACGCTCGGAGCCGTCGCCGCGGCGGCCGCGGTCACCCTGACGGCCACCGGCGTCGGCCGCCCGCCCGCTGCACCGGCTCCCGGCGGGGAGCTCTCGGCCAGGACGATCCTCCTCGCCGCGGCCGAGCGGACGGAGGCGGAACCGGAGGGACGCTTCTGGCGGAGCCACGCCGTGGAGGCGCGCACGGGCCTGGTCGAGGGGGCCGAGCCGTACACGATCCTCGTCCCGCACGAGACGGACGCCTGGAGCCCCCGCTCGAAGGAAGGCACCCACGTGGTCTTCCAGCGAGCGCTCCCCGCGCGCCCGCTGACGCAGCAGGACAGGCAGGCGTGGGAACGGGCGGGCTCGCCGACGTCCTTCACCTACCGCGACGGCCGGTACGTGGCCACGGGCGGCCCCGCCGACACCGGCTGGAAGGAGCAGAGGACCACCCCGGAGGACACCGAGCGGATGGTCAGCCGGATCTGTGCCCAGCAGCGGGACCCCGAAGGGTGCGAGGTGGACGCGGCGAAGGCCGCCGAACGGCAGGACGAGGAGCCGACGGCCGCGGATCCCAGCCGGTTCCGAGAACTGCTCTTCCCTCCGGGCGCCGAGGGGTGGAGCGCGGCGGAGAAGTCGCGGCGGGTTTTCTCCTTCCTGCTGGTCGAGGCGGCCTCCGCCGAGGTGAGGGCCGCGACGTTCCGTCTGCTCGCCGACCTGCCCGTTGTACGGACCCAGAAGGGCGTGACGACCTCCGACGGCCGTGGCGGGATCGCGGTCGCCGTGGACGACGCGATGCGGGACGGCGGCGCCGCCTTCGAGTACACGATCATCCTCGAGCCGGGGACCTACCGGCTCGTCGGCTCAAGGATGATCCTCAAGGAGGGGTCTTTCCGCGGGCTGGGGCCGGGCACCCTCCTGGAGGAGACCGACGTCTACACGGCGGGCTGGACCAGCGCGGAACCACACCACGACTGATCGTCCTTCCGCACGGTGCCGCCCGGCCTCGGCCGGTGGGCGGTGGAATGGCGGTCGGTCAGCCCGGGGCCGGGGTCTGCGAGACGCGGTGGTCGGTCAGGTGCAGGTCGCCGTTGAGCGGCCCCTTCAGGGCCTCCAGCACCTTGAGCGGCCCGAGCACCGTCCAGCGCGGCCCCACCAGGTGCGGGTTGTACTCCGGCGCCTGGTCCATCCACTGGTCCTTGAGCGCCTCGGTCTTGAACGTGTTGACGAAGAACTGCCCGGCGCCGGTCTTGCAGTAGGCCGTACGGATGTCGTCGGCGTCGACCTGCATCTTCGGCGCGCATCCGACCTTGGCCGAGATCTGCTCGACGGTCATGGGAGCGGCGCCGACCGGCCGGCTGTCTCCCGCCGCGACGTAGTCGCCCCAGCCTGCCCCGGAGGAACAGCCGGCGACGAGCCCGGCCAGCAGCGTGAACGCCACCACACGCGGAAATGTCGTCATACGCGAAGATACGCAGCCCCATCGCGCCCGGTTCATCCGTCATGTCCCTCACTACCAACGGGTGTGGCCGAGGGGCGGGTCGATGGTCGGACGACCACCACGGTTCGCGTCCGCGGCGAGGTCAGCGCAGGACGACGCACCCGCGCGCGCGAAGCCGGCCGAGCACCTCCGGATCGCCGTCGAGCTTGTTCCACCGCAGGTCGAGCTTCTCCAGCTCAGGCAGGTCGGCCAGGCTCTCGGGCAGCTCGCGCAGCCGGTTCTGGCGCAGGTCGAGGTGGGTGAGCCGGGGCGGCAGCGCGTCCGGCAGCGCGCGCAGCAGGTTGCCGCGCAGGTCGAGCACGCGCAGCTCGCCCAGCCCGGCGATCGAGTCGGGGAGCCGGGTGAGCCGGTTGCGCTGCAGGTGCAGCTCGCGCAGCCGGGCCAGGCCGCCGATCGTCTCGGGCAGCTCTTCCAGCCGGTTGTCGTAGAGCCGCAGCTCCACCAGCCCGCTCATGGCGCCGAGCGCGGCGGGCAGGCGCTCGAGGCGGTTGTGGGTGAGGTTGAGGTACGCGAGCCGGTCCAGCCGCCCGATTGCGTCGGGCACCCGCGTGAACGCGTTGTCGCTCAGGTAGAGGTAGTCGGTGAGCGGCAGGTCGCCGAGCTCCGGCGGGATCCCGGTGAGCCGGTTGTGGCCGAGGTCGAGCATGCGCAGCCGGGTGAGCCCGCCGACGGCGGCGGGGATCTCGGTGAGGGCGTTCTCGGCGAGGTTGAGCGATTCGAGGCCGGTCAGCCGCCACAACGAGGCGGGCACCCCGGTCAGGCCGTTCGCGCCCGCCGCGAGGTGCCGCAGCGTCGCGGGGAGCCGGTCGGGCAGGGCGGCGACGCGGTTGCCGTACAGGAAGAGCGTCTCCAGCTGCGGCGGGCAGCTCGGGAACGACGTCAGCGCGTTGCCGTCGAGGTGGAGCGCGCGCAGCGCGGTCAGCCCGGACAGGTCGGGCAGCGACCGCAGGCGGTTGCCGTCGAGCCGCAGCTCCTCCAGCGCGGTGAGCCCGGCCACCCGGGCGGGCACCTCGGCGAGGTCGTTCCAGGCCAGGTCGATGAGCCGGGTGCCGGCGGGGACGTCGGGGAAGGCGGTCAGGCCGCCACCGGGGGCGCGCATGGCGACGATCATCGCACACGCGAGGGATTGACGCCCTTTTGTCCAGATTTAGGGCGCTAATTGGCGTGCCACCGGGGAGGTTTCAGAATGTTTCTGTTTCACCTGTCCCAAGGAGACGGGCGTGGCATTCAAACGTTCCACCAAGGCACCCCGGTCCAAGACCGGCAGCCAGCCGTGGCTGCACCTGAACGGCGTGGAGATCCAGGAGTTCGGCACCGTGCGGATGTTCCCGCTCGGTCTCTCACGGGACGCCCGGGAGTACTCCTGCCAGCGGCTCAACCAGATCCTGGCCGACACCCAGATTCTCTACAACCACTACAAGAAGCACCACTGGATGATGCGCGGCCCGACGTTCTACCAGCTCCACCTGCTGCTCGACAAGCACGCCGGCGAGCAGCTGGAGCTGATCGACATGCTGGCCGAGCGCGTCGCGACCCTCGGCGGCGTCGCGATCGGCGACCCCCGGCACGTGGCCGAGGTCACCGTGATCCCGCGTCCGCCGAACGGCGTCGAGGAGGTGCCGGCGATGCTCTCGCGGCTGATCGAGTCGCACGAGACCATCCTCATCGCCGCCCACGACGCGGCCGCCCGAACGGCGGAGATGGGTGACGACGGCACCAACGACCTGCTGGTCTCCAGCGTCATCCGGACCAACGAGCTGCAGAGCTGGTTCCTGATCGAGCATCTGGTCGACACCCCGCTGGTCGAGCCGCACGACTCCTGACCGGCTCATGACCGGCTCATGATCGGGGGTCAGCGCCGCCGTCCGGCCCGCAGGTGGAAGAGGTCGGACGGCGAGATCGGCATCCGGTCGATCGGGATGCCCTCGGCGTCCTCGACGGCCGAGGCGATGACCGCCGAGACGGGGATGACGCCGGCCTCCCCCGCCCCCTTGATGCCGAGGGGGTTGAGCGGCGACGGCGTCTCCAGGTGGGCGGTCTCGACGCGGGGCACCTCGGTGGCGTACGGCATGAGGAAGTCCATGAACGAGGCGTTGACGAGCTGGCCGTGCTGGTCGTAGACCATGCGCTCGTAGAGTGCGCCGCCGACGCCCTGCGCGACCCCGCCGTGGATCTGGCCTTCGACGATCATGGGGTTGATCAGCTTGCCGCAGTCGTGCACGACGGCGTACCGGACGATCCTGATCTCGGCGGTGTCGGGGTCGGTCTCGACGACGGCGGCGTGCATGCCGGCGGCGAACGTGGAGCGGACCGGCGAGTAGTAGTCGCGCCCCTCCAGCCCCGGCTCCTCGCCCTCGGCGACGGGCGGGCGGTCGGGCGCGGCCGTGCCGGAGAACTGCGTGGCGCGGGCCGCCTCCTCGTCGAAGGCGTAGCGCAGCGGGTTGGCCAGCACCGCCACCGTGGACAGCGGGATCGACGCCCGCGGCGTCCCGGCCACGTGCACCACCCCGTCGGCGATCTCCAGGTCGGCGGGGTCGGCCTCCAGCGCGTCGGCCGCGATGCGCAGCGCCTTCTCGCGGACCTTCCGGCAGGCCAGCGCGATGGCGTTGCCGCTGACGACGGCCGCCCGTGAGGCGAACGTGCCCACCGCGTAGCCGAACCTGCGGGTGTCGCCGGTGACGACGCTGACGCGCTCGATGGGCACGCCGAGCTCGGTCGCGGCGATCTGGGCGAACACGGTCTCGTGACCCTGCCCCTGCGAGGTGAGCCCGGTGGAGACGTGCACCCGCCCGTCGGAGGTGATCTGCACGTGGCCGCCCTCGTACGGGCCCACCCCGGTGCCCTCGACGTAGCAGCCGATCCCGATGCCGCGGCCGGGCGCCCGCTCGAAGGAGTCCCAGCCGATGAGCTCCTTGACCATGCGGAGCATCTCCGGGTAGTCGCCGCTGTCGTAGATCAGCGGCCGCCCGTCCTGGAACGTCATCCCCTGGTCGTACGGGAACTCCTCCGGCCCGATGAAGTTGGCCGCGCGCACCTCGGTGCGGTCTTTCCCGAGGTGGCGGGCGATCTTGTCCATGGTGCGCTCCATGCAGAACACGCCCTGCGGCCGTCCGGCCCCGCGGTAGGGCGTGACCTGCACGGTGTTGGTGTAGACGGAGCTGAACTCGACCCGGTAGGCCCCCACCTTGTACGGCCCCAGCAGCTGCGTCGAGGTGACGATCGGCACGATGATCCCGTACGGCGTGTAGGCGCCGTGGTCGTGCAGGATCGTCACCTCCAGCCCCAGCAGCCGCCCGTCGTCGTCGAACCCGGCGCGCACGTACTGCACCTGGCCGCGCTCGTGGGCGGAGGAGATGAAGTGCTCCCTGCGGTCCTCGGCCCACTTGACCTCGCGGCCGAGCCTCATGGCGGCCCAGGGCACGAGGATCTCCTCCGGCCACGGGTGCACGATCTTGACGCCGAAGCCGCCGCCCACGTCGGGGGCGATCACCTCGACCTGCGGCAGCGGCAGGTCGAGCGCGGCGGCCACGGCCATGCGAACGCTGGTGGAGGTCTGGGTGCTGGAGTAGACGCGCAGGTCACGGCCGTCCCAGCGGGCGTACACGCCGCGGCCCTCCAGCGGCATGCTGGCGCTGCGCTCGATGTCGAGCCGGAAGGCGAGCGTGTGGGGAGCGGTCTCGATGGCCTCCCTGGCGCCGCGCCCGTCGGCCGCGGGCACCTCCTGGACGAGGTGGGCGCCGATGTTGCCGGGCACGTCGTGGTGCACGAGGTTGGCGCCCTGGACGGCCTCCTCCAGGCCGACGACCGGTTTGAGCGACTCGTACTCGACCTCGATGAGCGCGCAGGCGTCCTCGGCGGCGTACCGGTCGGCGGCGACGACCATGACGACCGGCTCGCCGACGTGCCGGACGACGTCGCGGGCGAGCGGATGGGCGGTGCGGCCGTGGGTGAGGGCGGGGTGCGGGATGAGCAGGGGCAGCGGCCTGCCGACCCGCTCGGGCAGGTCCTCCCAGGTGTAGATCGCGACGAGGCCCTCGACGTCGAGGGCGGGCGCGACGTCGATGTCGCGGATGCGGGCGTGGGCGTGCGGCGAGCGCACGAACGCCGCCGCCAGCGCGTCGCGGCCGAGGTCGTCGAGGTAGCGCCCCTGTCCGGTGAGCAACCGCAGATCCTCCCGCCGCTGCACCGGCTCCCCGAACAACCGCGTCGTCATGCCGCCTCCCACCGCACGGACTCCCCGGACGGCCGCCTTGTCCTCATTCTTCCTCCGCCAGCAGTTCGGCGGCGCGGTGGACGGCCTTGACGATGTTCTGGTAGCCGGTGCAGCGGCACAGGTTGCCCGAGATGCCCTCCAGCACCTCCTCCTCCGTCGGCGCCGGATTCTCCGCCAGCAGGGCGGTCACCGTGCACAGGAAGCCCGGCGTGCAGAAGCCGCACTGCAGCCCGTGGCACTCGGCGAAGGCGCGCTGCACCGGCGACAGCCGGCCGTCCCCCGGCGCGAGGCCCTCCACGGTGGTGATCTCGGCGCCGTCCACGGTGACCGCGAACGTCAGGCACGAGCGCACGGGCCGCCCCTCCAGCAGCACCGTGCAGCAGCCGCAGACGCCGTGCTCGCAGCCCACGTGGGTGCCGGTGAGGCCGAGGTCGTGCCGCAGGCAGTCGGACAGCAGCCGCCGCGCGGGCACGCGGACGCGCCGGGCGGCGCCGTTCACGATCAGGGTGATCTCATGCTCCACGAGCCGCCCCTTCCCGCGCCGCGTCGCGCAGCGCCCGCTCGGCCAGCACGCCCACCAGGTGACGGCGGTAGGCGGCGGAGGCATGGATGTCGTCCTCGGGCTCGGCCGCGTCGCGGACGAGCGCCGCCGCGCCGGCCCAGTCGGCGTCCTCGGGCGGGCGGCCCGCGCACGCCTCGCCCACGTCCACCACGACGGGCACGGGCCCGACGCCGACGCAGGCGGCCCGCGCGGTGGCCACCAGCCCGCCGTCCACGGTGACCACGGCGCAGACCCCGGCCAGCGCGTAGTCGCCGTGCCGGCGCGCGACCTCGTGGAAGGCGCCGCCGCCGCCCGGCGGCAGCGCGGGGAAGAACGCCGAGACGGCCAGCTCGCCCGGCTCGGCCGCCGACTCCATGGGGCCGGTGAAGAAGTCGCGGGCGCGCACCTCGCGGACGCGGACGCCGCCGTCCCAGCGGGCCAGCCGTACGCGGCCGTCCAGGACGGCGAGCACGGCGGGCAGCTCGGCGGCCGGGTCGGCGTGCACGAGGCTGCCCACGACGGTGCCGCGGTTGCGGATCACCGGGTGGGCTACCAGCTTGAGCGCCCGGGTGAGCAGCGGATGGACCTCGGCGCGCTCGGCGTCCGCGTGCCGGACGGTCGCGCCGACGAGGACGCCGTCGCCGGAGCGCTCCAACCTGTCCAGCCCGGCCACCCGGTTGATGTCCACGAGGTGGTCGGGCGCGGCCAGGCGCATGTTGAGCATGGGGATGAGGCTCTGCCCGCCGGCCAGCACCTTCCCGCGCACCTCCGCGAGCGTCCGCAGCGCCTCGCCGAGGTCGCGGGGCGCGTGGTAGTCGAACGGCGGCGGCTTCACCCGGCACTGCTCCCGGCACTGGTCTCGGCACTGCTCCGGGCCGGTTCGGGGGTGCGCCCGGCGATGGCGCGCAGCAGGTGGTATCCGCCCAGCACCACGACGGTGCCGAGCGCGATGCCCTCCAGCGGGAAGTCGCCGCCGACGAAGTGCGTCACAGGTCCGATGGCGAGGATGATGCCCGCTCCGATAGGAACCATGTTCACCGGATCGGCGAAGTTCACTCTGTTCTCGATCCAGATCTTGGCGCCGAGCAAGCCGATCATGCCGTACAGGATCACGGTGACGCCGCCGAGCACGCCGCCGGGCGTGGCCGCGACCAGCGCGCCGAACTTGGGGCAGAGCCCGAACAGGATCGCGATCACCGCCGCGATGTAGTACGCGGCCGTGGAGTAGACCTTGGTGGCCGCCATGACGCCGATGTTCTCGGCGTACGTGGTGGTGGGCGAGCCGCCGACCGCGCTGGTGACCATGGTGGCGGCGCCGTCGGCGATGACGGCGCGGCCGACGTACGGGTCCACGTCGGCGCCGGTCATCTCCCCCACGGCCTTGACGTGGCCGATGTTCTCGGCGATGAGCGCGATCACCGCGGGCAGCACCAGCAGCACGGCGGAGGTGCGGAAGTCGGGCGCGTGGAAGTCCGGCAACCCGAACCAGGGCGCGGAGGCCACGGAGTCGAAGCTCACCCGCTCGTGCGGGAACGGCGTCGCCACGCAGTACGTTCCCTCGGCCGGGCAGGGGTTGCCGGCCGCGTCGCGCAGGTTGGCCCCGGGCAGCACGGAGGTGATCGGCCCGGCCGTCCGGTCCAGCACCCACGACAGGACGAACCCGGCGACCAGCCCGACGAGCACGCCGATCCGCCCGACGAACCCCTTGAACAGCACGATCACCACGAACGTGACGAGCATCGTGACGAGCGCGACCCACTGGTCCTGCCCCCAGTAGACGTCCGCCACCACGTACGCCAGCCCGAACCCGATGAGCATCACGACCGCGCCCGTGACGACGGGCGGGAAGATGCGGTGGATGATCTGCACGCCGAGGAAGTGGATGGCGAGGCCGGCCAGCGCCAGCACGAACCCGGCGACCAGGATCGCGCCCGTCACGATGGCGTCCGCGCCCGCGGTGTCGCCGCCCGCCGCCGCCCTGATGGCGAACACGCCGCCGACGAAAGAGGCGCTGGTGCCCAGGTAGCTGGGCACCTTCCCCTTCACGATGAGCAGGAACAGGATCGTCGCGACGCCGGACATCATCACGGCGACGTTCGGGTCGAGCCCCATCACCAGGGGGAAGACGAACGTCGCGCCGAACATCGCGATCACGTGCTGCGCGCCGAAGCCCACCATGCGGGGCCAGCTCAGCCGCTCGTCGGGCCTGACCACCTCATCGGGAGCCAGGTGCTTGCCGTCACCGTGCTTGGTCCATCCTGCAACCATGAGAGCCCTCTCGGCGGCACGTTCCGTTGCGGGCACATTAGGCCCGGCGGCACGCGCCCACACGGGCATGATCTGCCAAATCTGACCCGCCGGTCAAAGAGAACCTCGCGCACACGAGGATCGGCCCCGTGTGAGGGCGGCTACGGCGCGGGCGTCTCCCTGCGGGCGGCGCGCAGCAGGTGGTATCCGGCCAGCAGGACGATCGTGCCGAGCGCGATGCCGCTGAGCGAGAACGTGCCGGTGATGGGGAACGCGACCGGCCCGACGGCGCAGATGATGCCGGCGCCGATGGGCACCAGGTTGACCGGTTGCGCCATGTCCACCCGGTTCTCGATCCAGATGCGGGCGCCGAGCAGGCCGATCATGCCGTACAGGATGGTCGTCACGCCGCCGAGCACGCCGTCGGGGGTGGCCGCGACGAGCGCGCCGAACTTGGGGCAGAGCCCGAACAGGATCGCGATCACCGCCGCGATGTAGTACGCGGCCGTGGAGTAGACCTTGGTGGCCGCCATGACGCCGATGTTCTCGGCGTACGTGGTGGTGGCCGGGCCGCCGACGGAGGTGGCGACGACGGTGCCGACGCCGTCGGCCATCACCGCCCGGCCCATGTAGGCGTCGACGTCGTTGCCGGTCATCTCGCCGACGGCCTTGACGTGGCCGACGTTCTCGGCGATGAGCGCGATCACCACGGGCAGCACGAGCACGATGGCCGAGGCCTCGAAGACGGGGCCGTGGAAGGACGGCAGGCCGATCCAGTCGGCCTGCGCCACGGTCTGCAGGTCGACGCGGAAGTGCTCGGTGATCCGGCCGCTGTCGTCGGGCGCCGTGATCGGGCCGCCGACCAGGTCCCACACCCACGACAGCAGGAAGCCGGAGACGAGCCCGAGCAGCACGCCGATGCGGCCGAGGAAGCCGCGGAACAGCCCGATGAACACGAACGTGGCCGCCATCGTCAGCAGCGCCACCCACGGGTCCTTCGGCCAGTAGACGTCGGCCGCGACGTACGCCATGCCGAACCCGATGAGCATCACCACGCCGCCGGTGACCACGGGCGGGAAGACCTTGTGCAGGATGCCGACGCCGAGCCGGTGGATGGCGTACCCGCACAGCGCCAGCACGACGCCGACGGCGAGCAGCGCCCCGGTGACGGTCGCGTCGCCGCCCCCGGCCGCCCTGATCGCGGCCACGGCCCCCACGAACGAGGCGCTGGAGCCCACGTAGCTGGGCACCTTGCCCTTCACGATGAGCAGGAAGAGGATCGTCGCGACGCCGGACATCATCACGGCGAGGTTGGCGTCGAGCCCCATGACGAGCGGGAAGACGAACGTCGCGCCGAACATCGCGATGACGTGCTGGGCGCCGATGCCGACCATGCGGGGCCAGCTCAGCCGCTCGTCCGGCTTGACCACCTCACCGGGCGTCAGGTGCTTCCCGTCGCCGTGCAGCTTCCATCCCAACGCCACGCCCACACCTCTGCCTCCCCGCCTGACCAGCGAGGTCGTGCCCCTTCACATGTCGCAGAGCACAATAGAGCCTCGCGCGGGATGCTCCGTGCGCGGGGGGATCATCGGACGCTGATGGAGAAACCCTCTCCGCTGACGACCTGGCCGGCCCTGATCTTCGCCGTCTTGCGCAGCTCGACCTCGCCGTCGACCAGCACCATGCCCGCGGCGACGAGTTGCTTGGCCATGCCGCCGGTCTCGGTGACGCCGCAGTATTTCAGCAGGTCGCACAGCGGGATGTAGTCGGAGCTGAGTTCGAAGTCCACACGCCCACCCTAGATGCCCCGCATGCGCAGCACGTGCAGGGCCAGGGTCAGGTTGAGCCTCAGGTGGTGGTCCTCGGTGAAGGAGCCGAGCATGCGCTCCAGCTTGCCGATGCGGTAGCGCAGGGTGTTGTAGTGGAAGTGCAGGCGGCGGGCCGTCTCGGCCACGTTGAGGTTGGTCTCCAGCAGCACCTGCAGCGTGCGGCGCAGGTCGGCGTGGTCGGCGTCGTCGTCGCCGGCCAGCGGCCCGAGCGTCTCGCGGACGAACGCGTGCAGCTCGTCGGTGTCGCTGACCAGCGACAGCAGCCGGTAGACGCCGAGCTGGTCGAAGTGGGCCACCGCGCCGGCGCCGTGCAGCTGGCGGCCGACCCTGGCCGCCTTGAGCGCCTGCGCGTACGCCTCCGGCAGCGTCTCCGCCCCCGGGCAGGGCCGCGAGGCGCCGGTGGAGAACGTGGCGGGCGGCACGTCGGCGAAGGCGGCGGCCGCGTCCTTCGCCAGGCGGGCGCCGTCGACGCCCGCGTCCACCACGGCCACCACCTCGTGCGAGAACCCGGCCACCGCGCCGCGCGGGTCGTGCCGCCTGATCGCGGCCGTCCAGCACGCCACCAGCCGGTCCTGGGCGCTGCGCTCGTCGCCGACGGGGTCGAGCTCGGCCACCAGCACGGTCACCGGCCGTGCCAG
This sequence comes from Nonomuraea terrae, assembly GCF_044465245.1. NCBI lineage: Bacteria > Bacillati > Actinomycetota > Actinomycetes > Streptosporangiales > Streptosporangiaceae > Nonomuraea > Nonomuraea terrae. The sequence continues at coordinate 615,288 of NZ_JBITLL010000005.1, forward strand.
GTCCCACCCGAACGCGCCCGCCCGCGCGGTGACCCGCTCGGCCGTGCCGGCCCGGCCGGTGAGCGCGTCGCGCAGGAAGTCGGCGCGGTACTTGCTCTCGACGGCGTTGACCGCCTCCTGGCGGGTGACGACGAGCGCGGCGACGGTGGCGGCGCGCTCCAGGATGCCGACGTCGCCGTCGCCGATCGCCCCCGACGGGCTGTAGGCCACGATCCGGCCGTGGTGGTGTCCTCCGGCCAGCACGGGCACCGACGCGAACACCCGCCCCCGCCTCGGCGGCGGGCCCTCGCGGGAGAGCGACTCGCGCAGGACGGCGACGTGCTCGGCCGGCCCGGCGCTCGCCAGCACGCGGCCCGAGCCGTCCACGGCCGCCACCGACACGTCGAGCAGCTGCGCCACCTCGGCGGCGACCTCGTCCAGCCCGCCCCCGGCCAGCACCACGTGCACCAGCGCCCGGTGCGCCTCCTCGGCCCTGGCCAGCACGGCGGCCTGGCGGTTGAGTATGTCGGTCAGCACCTGGTTGAGGATGTCGTCGAAGCCGACGTCGTTGGGCAGCAGGATGAGCGGGAACCCGAGCCGGTCGGCCTGCGCCACCATCTCGGCGGGCAGCTCGTCCACGTACCGGCCGAGTTTGATCGCCAGGGCGGCGAGCCCGCGCTCGTCGAGGTCGGCGACCAGCCGGCCGAGCGACTGGGGCGTGTTGCGCAGCGGGTAGCCGGTGGTGAGCAGCAGCTCGTGCGGCTTGACCCAGGCGAGGATGTCGGGCACCTCCATCACGTTGAGCCGCTGCACGATGCGGCCCAGCCCGCCCTCCCCCGCGATCAGCCGGGCGTGCGCGAGCGACGACACGCCGAGCACCTCTCCGACGGACACGCCGTGGATGATCGTGCCGGTGCTGGAGAGGCGGATGGGGGGCTCCATGGGCTGATTGTGACGCCGAAGCCGTCTGTCAGGAAGAGCCAACCTTCCCGCTGACTGTTGGCAAATTTCTCCGTACGGAGGGTTCGCGGACCGTTCTACGGTCAGGTCCAAGGTCGGTTGGGGAGGTCCGTTGACCGTCGGTACTCATGCGCGGCGTGCCCGCGTCCGCGTCACGGGCGCGGCCAGCGTGGCGGTACGACCCGTCCTGGAGGCGCAGCGCCGTCCGGCCCGCGTGCTCGCGGTCTTCCCGCAAGGGGTGTACCTGGAGGTCAGGACCGACCTGGAGCCCTCGGTGATCGCCGTCATCACGGGCGAGGCCGTCCGGCTGCCCAACTCCGTGCTGCTGGGCGCGCACCTGCCGCCCGTCACAGTGGGCGACGACGCCTCGGTGGGCGACCGGGTGATCGAGCTGGGGCCGCTGACCCTCGGCGTACGCCGCTGGTGGGACCCCGCGCCGCCGCTGGGGCCGCTCGACGCGGCCGCTCTCGCCGGCGCCGCCGCCCTGCTGGACGGCCCGCCGAACCCGGGGCTGGCCGGGAACGGCACGGTCGGGATGCTCGCGAGCAGTTGCGCGGACGGCTGGCTGCTGGGCGCGGTGACGGCGGCCGAGCAGCTCGTCGGCCTCGGGCCCGGGCTGACGCCGAGCGGCGACGACGTGCTGGCCGGGCTGCTCGTGACCCTGCGGCACCTGGGCACGGCGACGGGCGCGGAGCGAGCGGTGCGGCTGGCGGGGTGGCTCGCGGCGACCGTCACGTACGACGCGCGCACCCGTACGACGCCGATCTCGGCCACGCTGCTGCACTGCGCGGCGCACGGCGCGGCCAGCCCGGAGGTGACCGCGGTGCTGCGCGGCCTCGCCGGCCGGCAGGCCCTGCGGCCGGCGCTGCGCCGCCTGCACCGGCTCGGCCACACCTCCGGCTCGGACCTGGCCCAGGGCATCGCCATCGGCGTCACGGCGATCCTCGCCCTGAGCGGCACGCAGCCGCCCGGGCCGAACGCGACGATCGGCCGGGAATCACGCGAGCCGAACGCGACGGTCGGCCGGGAATCGCCTGAGAGGACCAGCATGAGCGGTGCCCCGGCGACGGCATCGGGAGGGACGCCATGAGCGACACCCCGGCGGCCGTGGTGGTGCGGCGGGGGGCGTACCACGACTCGGTCGCGCTCATGCGGCTCAGCCGCGCCCTGTCCGACCTGCCCGGCGTGGAGGCGGCCATGGTCGCGATGGCCACCGAGCTCAACGTCACCATCCTGCGCGAGCTGGGCTTCACCGTCCCGGAGGCCGGGCCCGGCGACCTGCTCGTCGCGGTGCGCGCGCACGACCCCGGCGCCGCCGTCGAGGAGGCCGAACGCCGGCTCGCCACCGTCCACCGGCCGCAGGCCGAAGCGCAGGAGCAGCCTCCGCTCACCACCCGCTCGGCCGTCGCCGCGGTCGACGCCGGCCTCGTGCTCGTCTCGACCCCCGGCGAGTACGCGTTCCTGGAGGCGTACGACGCCGTCGAGGCCGGACTGCCGGTGATGATCTTCAGCGACGGCGTCCCCGTGGAACGGGAACGGCAGCTGAAGGAGCTGGCCGAGACCAGGGACGTGCTCGTCATGGGCCCCGACTGCGGCACCGCCGTCATCGCGGGAGCCGGCCTGGGCTTCGCGAACGTGCTCACCCCCGGCCCCGCCGGCGTGGTCGCCGCCTCCGGCACCGGCGCCCAGCAGGTGACGTGCCTGCTCGACCGGGCGGGCGTCGGCGTCAGCCATGTGCTCGGCGTGGGCGGGCGTGACCTGTCGGCCGAGGTCGGCGGCCTGTCCACGATGCGGGCGCTGCGCATGCTGGACGACGACCCCGCCACGGAGCTGATCGTGCTCGTCTCCAAGCCGCCCGCCCCCGAGGTGGCGCGGGCGGTGCGCGAGCTGCCGCTGCGCACGCCGGTCGTGCCGGCGATGCTGCGCGAGGGCGGGCCCGACCTGACCGAGGCGGCCGAGCAGGCGCTGCGGCTGCTGGGCAGGTCGGTCCCTGAGTGGCCGTCCTGGCCCGCCTGGCACCGCGCGCGCCCGTCCGCCGAGCGGATCACGGGCGTGTACTCCGGCGGCACGCTCGCCACCGAGGCCGCCCTGATCACCGGCTCCCGCGACATCGTGGACTACGGCGACGACGCCTACACCCGCGGACGCGCGCACCCGATGATCGACCCGACGTTGCGCGTGGAGGCGCTGGCCGGGGCCGCGGAGACCGACGTGGTGCTCATGGACGTCGTCCTCGGCCACGGCGCCGACCCCGACCCGGCCGCCTCGCTGGCCCACGCCGTCGCCCGCACGCCGGCGACCGTCGTCGTCGCCCTGATCGGCACCGACGGCGACCCGCAGGACCTGCACCGCCAGGCCGCCGCCTTCCGCGAGGCGGGCGCGGCGGTCTTCACCTCCAACGCCCAGGCCGCCCGCCACGCCAGGAGCCTGCTGTGACGCCACGCCCCCGGACCGCTCTGCTCGACGCGCCGCCGCACGTGATCACCGTGGGGGCGGGCCTGCTGGACGAGGCGCTGCGCGCGCAGGCCGTCCGCACGACGCCGGTCGACTGGCGGCCGCCGCTGCCCGGCACCGCCGAGGCCCTGGCCACGGTGCTCGCCGACCCGCGCCGCCAGGCGGCCAACGAACGGGCGGTGGGCCGGCTCCTGTCGGCCCGCCCGCACCTGGCGGGCGTCCGCCGGGCCTCGGAGGTGCTGCCGGCGGGGACGTTCCTGCACGCGGGCCCGCCCATCACCTGGGAGCGCGCCTCCGGGCCGATGCGCGGCGCGCTGGTCGGCGCGATGCTGCTGGAGGGCCTGGCAGGCGACGAGCGCGAGGCCGGCGACCGGCTGGCCGCGGGCGCGGTCGAGCTGGCTCCCTGTCACGAGCACGCCGCGGTCGGCCCGATGGCGGGTGTGGTGAGCCCGTCGATGTGGCTGTTCGAGGTGAACGACGCCGAGCACGGCGGCACCGCGTACTGCTCCTTGAACGAGGGCCTGGGCAAGGTCCTGCGGTACGGCGCGTACGGGCCGCAGGTACTGGAGCGGCTGCGCTGGATGGACGAGGTGCTCGGCCCGGCCCTGGCGGCGGCGCTGGAGCGCACGGGCCCGATCGACCTGCGGGCGCTGATGGCGCAGGCCCTGCAGATGGGCGACGAGCTGCACAACCGCAACCGCGCGGCCACCTCGCTGCTGCTGCGGGTGCTGGCGCCCGCGCTGGTGGAGACCGCCTCCGAGCACGCGGCCTCGGTGCTGCGCTTCATCGACGGCAACGACCACTTCTTCCTCAACGCCGGCATGGCCGCGGCCAAGGTCAGCGCGGACGCCGCCCGCGACGAGCCCGGCTCGTCACTGGTCGTCGCCATGGCGCGCAACGGCACCGACTTCGGCGTGCAGGTGTCGGGTCTCGGCGGTCGCTGGTTCACCGGCCCCGCGGGCGTGCCCGACGGGCTCTACCTCGGCTCGTACGGTCCCGCCGACGCCAACCCCGACATCGGCGACTCCACGATCACCGAGACGTCGGGTCTCGGCGGCTTCGCGATGGCGGCGGCGCCGGCGATCGTGCGGTTCGTCGGCGGCGAGGTGGCCGACGCGGCGCGGGCCACCCGATCCATGTACGAGATCACGCTCGCCGAGCACCCCGCCTACCAGATTCCGGGCCTGGGATTTCGCGGCACGCCGGTCGGGATCGACGTCGCTCTGGTCGCCAGGACGGGCCTGCTTCCCGTGGTCAACACCGGCATCGCGGGACGCGTGGCTGGGACGGGCCAGGTCGGAGCGGGCCTGGTCAAGCCGCCGGTCGAGGCGTTCACGAGCGCATTGCTCACATTGGCGCAATCAGTAAGTGATCAGTAAGCGATCAATTCTGAATAGGCTGATAACACCAGGTCAAGCCGGTAGAAAGCGGACTCCAGCTTCCCTTACCGATTCACCGCCGATATCGTAACGAACCTCATAATCTGCAAGTAGCGCGTAGACGCACGTGACGGATGAGGTAGATGGGGGCGGATACATGGCAGCCGACCGCTTGCTCAGCGGGACCGGCCCCGAGGGCGGCGGCGGGGGCGCGCCGCAGGGCCAGGGACGCCTGGTAGGCAGGCGTTACCGGCTGATGTCGCCCGTCGGCCGGGGCGGCATGGGGATGGTCTGGCAGGCGCACGACGTGCTGCTCGACCGTGACGTGGCGGTGAAGGAGCTGATGCTCCCGTACGGGCTCGACCACGCGGGCATGCAGGTGGCGCACCGGCGGATGCTGCGCGAGGCGCGCTCGGCCGCGCGGCTGCAGCACCCGGGCATCGTGACCGTCCACGACGTGGTCGAGGAGGACGGCCGCCCGTGGATCGTGATGGAGCTGGTCCGCGCCTGGTCGCTGGAGCAGGCCGTGCGCCAGAGCGGGCCGCTGCCGGTGGTGCAGGCCGCCGAGATCGGCATCCGGGTGATCGACGCGCTGCGGCACGCGCACGCGGCCGGCATCCTGCACCGCGACGTCAAGCCCGGCAACGTGCTGCTGACGGCCGACCGGGTGGTGCTGACCGACTTCGGCATCGCGGCCATAGAGGGCGACGTGAACATCACGCAGACCGGCCTGCTCATGGGGTCGCCCGCGTACATCCCGCCGGAGCGGCTGTCCGGGCAGCAGATCACGCAGGCGGCCGACCTGTGGTCGTTCGGGGCCACGCTGTACGCCGCCGTCGAGGGGCGGCCGCCGTACGAGGGGCCGGACCCGGTGGCGGTGCTCGGCGCGGTGGTCACCCAGGATCCGATCAGGCCGCAGCGGGCCGGCGCGTTACTTCCGGTCATCGAAGGGCTGCTGCGCAAGAACCCGGCCGAGCGGCTGACGTCCGAGCAGACCGTCAAGATGCTGGAGGACGTGCTGCGCGCGCACGGCTCGGCCCGGCCGCGCACGCCCGAGACGCTGCCCAGCCGCTCCGACCCGACGCCCGCCGGGCTGCTGCCGCCGCTGGAGACCCCGTCGGGGCCGATGCCCTCGCGGATCGTGGAGACGCCGTCGGGACCGGTGCGGGTGCCGTACGACTCGGGCTCGTACACGATGCCGGCACAGCGGCCGGGGAACGCGTCGGGCGGCTTCCCGATGCCGTCCGACCGGTCTGAAAGCACGTCGGGCGGTTATCCGATGCCGTCCGACCGGCCGGGAAGCACGTCCGGCGGCTACCCGATGCCGTCCGACCGGCCGGGAAGCACGTCCGGCGGCTATCGGTTGCCGTCCGAGCCGCCGGGGAGCACGTCCGGCGGGCACCGCTCGGGGCAGCCGCCCCGGGTGTACGACTCGCTGGTCAGCTCGTCGGGCCCGCAGCCGCCACTGGGCGCGCCGACCGCGCGCGACCTAGACGACGACCTCGACGGCTCCGGCCCGCGGCCCCAGCCCATCCTCCCGCTGACCTCCGACAGCCGTACCTCGGGCGCGACCCCGTGGCCGCTGGCCACGCCCGACGCCCTGCGCGAGCAGTCCCGCGACCTGTCCCGCGACTCGCGCAACCCGCGCGACTCGCAGGCGACGGCCGGCAGCCGGCTGACCTCGCTACCGGACGCCGCGCCGCGCACGGGCAGGAGCCGGCGCCGGGCGGACGAGGACGACGGCTTCTGGGCTCGCGAGGGGCGGCCCAAGCCCATCATGATCGTCAGCGCGCTGGCCGCGTTGGCCGTCACCGCCGGCGTCGTGATCTTCGTCCTGGTCGGCGGCTCGGAGGAAGCCGCCCCGGGCGCGAACCTCACCTCCGGCACGACCTCCGAGACCGCCACGGCTCAGACGGAGCCGTCCGCGGTGCCCGAGGGCTACAAGGAGCACACCGGGCCAGGGTTCGCCGCGGCGCTGCCGGACGACTGGACGCCGGCGGAGTCCGGCGACGTGACGACGTTCGACGGGCCGAAGGACTCCGGCATGCGGATCATGGTCGAGAAGGCCACGCCGCAGTCCGACGGCGGCGTGACGGCGCTGACCAAGAAGGAGGCCGAGGGCGGTCTGGAGGGCTACATCCAGGTGCAGCTCCAGGGCGTCGACTACCGGGGCAACAAGGCCGCCGACTGGGAGTACACCTACACCACCGCCAGCGGCGTCCCCATGCACGCGCTCGTCAGGTACGCCACCATGGACGACGCCGCGTTCACGATCACGTTCGACCTGCCGGAGCTGAAGTGGGACGACCAGGCGGAGACGCGCAAGGTGTTCCTCGACACCTTCCAGCGGATCGACTGAATTGCACCGATCGTTCCAAAACGGTAGCGTGACGGTATGGCGCGACCGCGGACGTTCGAAGAGGACCATGCGCTCGAGGCGGCCATGCGCGCGTTCTGGAACGCGGGCTACGAGGCCACCTCGACGCAGGACCTGTGCGCGGCCACCGGGCTCGGGCGCAGCAGCATCTACAACACCTTCGTCGGCAAGCGCGAGCTGTTCCTCAAGTCGTTGCGCCGCTACACCGAGCAGCGCAACGCCCGCCTCGCCGAGGTGATGGAGGGCGACCTGCCGATCCGCGAGAAGGTGCGCACGGTGTTGTGGTGGGCGGTCGACTCCGACCCCGCCGACCCGCCCGGCTGCCTGGTCGTCAACACGGCGGTCGAGCTGGGCCCGCGCGACAGCGAGATCGCCGAGCTGGTGCGGCGCGACGGCGAGCGGCGGGTCGAGATCATGCGGGCGGCTCTGGAGCGCGCCCGCGCCCGGGGCGAGCTCGGCCCCGACAAGGACCCGCTCGCGCTGGCGCGCTTCGTCAGCGCCGCCGTCGGCGGCCTGCGCGTGAGCGCGCGCGGCGGCGCCGACCGGTCCGCCCTCGAGTCGATCGCGAACATCACGCTGGGCGTCTTCTGATTTTTTCGTGCCCTGATTTTGTACTGATCTATCCAAAACTGTGAAAGGGGTCCGCCATGCCGTTGGCGGTCTACATCCTGGGTCTTGCGATCTTCGCCCAGGGCACCTCCGAGCTCATGCCGGCCGGGCTGCTGCCCGAGATGGCCGCCGATCTCGGGGTGTCGGTGCCGGACGCGGGGCTGCTGATCTCGGCGTTCGCGATCGGCATGCTGGTGGGGGCGCCGGTGCTGGCCGTCGCCACGCTGCGGATGCCGCGTCGTACGGTGCTGACGGTGTTCCTGGGACTGTTCGCGCTGACGCACGTCGCGGGCGCGCTCACCTCCAGCTACGCCGTGTTGTTCGCCACCCGCGTCGCGGGCGCGTTCGTCTACGCCGGCTTCTGGGCGGTGGCGGCCGGCACCGCGGTCGGGCTGGTGCCGGCGAACTCCCGGGCCAAGGCGATGAGCGTGCTGGCCGGCGGGCTGACCGTCGCCTCGGTGATCGGCCTGTCCGGGGGCACCGTCATCGGCCAGCACCTCGGCTGGCGAGCGGCGTTCTGGCTGGTCGCCGGGCTTTCGGTGCTGGCCGGCGTGGGCGTGCTGGCCACCGTCCCCGGCGGCCGGCCGGGGGCCGCGGCCGCGCCGAGCGTGCCGGCCCAGCTGCGCGCCATGGCCCGGCCGCCGCTCTGGCTCGCGTACGGCACCACCGCGCTGACCACGAGCGCGCTGCTGGCCTCCTTCAGCTACCTGAGCCCGCTGCTGGCCGAGGTGACCGGCCTGGACGCCGCCTGGGTGCCGGCCGTCCTCGCGCTGTACGGGGTGGGGGCGCTGATCGGCATCACCTTCGGCGGCCGGATCGCCGACGCCCGGCCGTTCGCCGTCATGGTCGCCGGGGTGGCCGGGCTCGTGCTGACCTCGGCCGCGCTGGGGGCCTCGGCGCACCTCGCCGTGCTCGCCGTACCGCTGGTGTTCCTGCTCGGCGCCTTCGGTTTCGGCACCAACCCCGCGCTGAACGCCCGCCCCCTCTCCCTCGCCCACGACGCCCCCACGCTGGCCGCCGCGGTGAACGTCTCGTCCTTCAACGTCGGCATCACCGCCGGCCCCTGGCTGGGCGGCCTGGCCATCGACGCGGGCCTCGGCTACCCGTCGGTGGCCTGGATCGGCGCCGCGCTCGGTGTCACCGCCCTGGCGGCGGTGTCGCTGGCGGCGCTCCTGCACAGCAGGACGAGTCCGGCCGTTCCGGAAATCCGTGAGATACCTTCGACGCTATGAAGCTGGCGAGCATCTCCCTCTATCCCGTCAAGTCGGCGGCCGGGCACGACGTGCCGGAGGCCGAGGTCCAGCCGTGGGGGCTGGCAGGTGACCGGCGCCACCTCATCACCGACGCGGGCGGCGAGATCCTCACCGCGCGGGAGGAGCCGCGCCTGCTGGCCTGCGTCCCGGTGCTCGACGGGGAGATGCTCACGCTCACCGGCCCGCACGCCGAGCCCCTGCGAGTGGTGCCCGGCACGGCCCACTCGACGGTGGACGTCTGGGGCGACCCGGTGCGGCTCACCGACTGCGGCGACGAGGCCGCCGCGTGGCTGTCGGCGCTGGCCGGCCGGCCGGTCAGGCTGCAGTGGCTGGACGACCCGACGCGCCGCCCGGTCGACCCGGCGTACGGACGGCCGGACGACCGGGTGAGCCTCGCCGACGCCTATCCGCTGCTGCTCACCTCGACCGCCTCCCTCGACCGGCTGCGCGACTGGATCGCCGAGACGGCCCTCGAACGCGGCGAGGAGCCGCCCGAGCCGTTGCCGATGCGCCGGTTCCGGCCGAACGTGGTGGTCGAGGGGGCGGCGGAGCCGTTCGCCGAGGACGAGTGGAAGCGCGTGCGCATCGGCGAGGTGGTCTTCCGGGTGACCAAGGGGTGCGACCGGTGCGTGCTGACCACGGTCGACACGGCGACGTACACCAAGGGCAAGGAGCCCATCCGCACGCTCTCCCGTCACCGGAAATGGGATGGGAAGGTATGGTTCGGGATCAATCTGATCCCGGACGGGCCCGGGCGGATCACGCAGGGGGATCCGGTCGTAGTTCTCTGAAATGTCGCGAAAAGACAGGATTTCTGCATTAAAAAAGGCCCACAATCCCCTTTGGGGTGATGTTGGGGGCTATGGGAAACTTCACCCGTGACCAGTGCCCCCGAGAAGACCGCGGTCTCGTCCCCTGACCGGATCCGTGCCGTCCAGCGGCGCACGCTGGCGGTGCTGTCCGCGGCGCAGATCGTGGGAGGCGTGGGCGTGGCCGTCGGGCTCGCCCTCAGCTCCGTCGTGGTGGACCGGCTGTCGGGCTCCACGGTGATCAGCGGCTTCGCGGGCACGGCGACCGTGCTGGGCGCGGCGTTACTGGCCCTGCCGACCGCCAAGGCGTCCGGCAGCGGCGGGCGGCGCGCCGGGCTGTCACTGGCGTACGGGGCGGCGCTGACCGGCTGCGCCATCTCGGTGCTCGCGATCACCCTGGGCTCCTGGCCGCTGCTGCTGGCCGGGCTCGTGCTGGTGGGCGGCGGCAGCGCGGGCAGCCTGGCCGCCCGCTACGCCGCCACCGACCTGTCGCCCCGCGACCGGTCGGCCCGGCACCTGTCGCTGGTCGTGTGGGCCACGACGATCGGCTCGGTGGCCGGCCCGAACCTGGCCAAGCCCGCCGACCAGATCGGCATGCGGCTGGGCATGGTCCAGACGGCGGGGCCGTTCGCGTTCGCGGCGCTGGCCTTCGCCCTGGCGCTGGCCGTGGTGCTGTTCCTGCTGCGGCCCGACCCGCTCACGCTCGCCCGATCCCAGAACGGCTCCCAGCCCGCCGGGCCCGGGCGCAACCGGACGATCCGTACCGCCTGGCAGGTCCTGCGCACCACCCCGACGGCCCGCCGCGCGCTCGTCATGATCGCGGTCAGCCACACGGCGATGGTGTCGGTCATGTCGATGACCCCGGTCAAGCTCCACCACGACGGCTCGAACCTCGACGTCATCGGCCTCGTGATCAGCCTGCACATCGCCGGCATGTACGTGCTGTCGCCGGTCGTCGGCTGGCTGGCCGACAAGGCGGGCAAGGTGCCCGTGCTGCTGCTCGGCACGGTGCTGCTGCTCGCCTCCGCCGCCCTGGCCGGCACGGCGGGGCACCGGGTGTGGCAGGTGACGGCGGCGCTGGTGCTGCTCGGGCTGGGCTGGTCGTGCGGCCTGGTCGCCGGCTCGGCGCTGGTCACGGAGTCGGTCGCGCTCGACCGCCGCCCCGCCGTCCAGGGCCTGTCCGACCTCCTGATGAACGTCTGCGGCGCCACGGGAACGGTGGTCGCCGGCGCCATCGTGGGCGGCCTCGGCTACCCCACGCTCGGTCTAGTCGTCGGCGTCATGGTCGGCGCCGCCGGCCTCTGGCTGGCCCTCACCCGCCCCCGCCCCACTCCCGCGGGATGAGTCCCCTCGCTCAGCCCGGCCCCTCCCCGCGGTAGGCCACGGCGTTCCTGGGCAGGCGTCGATGACATGTCGTCACGCACGGGGCGGAAGTGAGCGATCATGCCGGGGGTTCTCGTCACGGGGGCGAGTGTCGCGGGTCCGGCGCTGGCCTACTGGCTGGCTCGGGGCGGCTGGGAGGTCACGGTCGTCGAGCGCTTCGACGGCCTGCGCGACACCGGCCAGAACATCGACATCCGCGGCGCCGGCCGGCACGTCATCCGCCGCATGGGCCTGGAGGAGGAGGTGAAGGCCGCGGGCACAGGCGAAACGGGCACCGAGATCGTGGACGACGACGGCAGGTGCGTGGCCTACCTGCCCAAGGGACAGGACGACTCGGGCGGGATGACCGCCGAGGTGGAGATCCTGCGCGGCGACCTGGCGCGGCTGCTGTACCGGCGGACGGCGCACAGCGCGCGTTACGTGTTCGGGGACGAGATCGCCGGGCTCGTGGAACGTTCCAGCCATGTGGACGTCGACTTCAGCAGCGGGGCCCGGGAGAGCTTCGACCTCGTGGTCGTCGCCGAAGGCATGACCTCCCGCACCCGCCGCCTGATGTTCCCGGACGCCGTACCGCGGTATCTCGGCCTGTGCCTCGTCTACACCACCGTCCCGCGCATCGCCGCGGACACCGACCGGTGGCGCTGGTACCACCCCGGCGGGGGCCGCGCGGTCACGCTGCGGCCCGACAACCACGGCACGATCCGCGCGACCCTGTCCTTCCTGAGCGACACTCCCGGACCGGCGAACCTGCCTGCCGCGGAGCAGGAGCGTCTGCTGCGCCGCGTCTTCCAGGACGCCGGATGGGAGACGCCACGCGTCCTCGACGCGATCGACGCCTCGCCCTTCTACTTCGAAGCGGTCGGCCAGATCCGGCTCCCGTCGTGGAGCAAGGGACGCGTCGCGGTGGTCGGCGACGCCGCCTACTGCGCGTCCCCTCTCAGCGGCATGGGCACCACCCTCGCCCTCACCGGCGCCTACGTCCTGGCCGGCGAGCTGCTCGCCGCCGCCGGCCACCGCGCCGCGTTCGCTCGTTACGAGGCCCTGATGCGCCCCTACGCGCACAGCGCGCAGAAGCTCGTACCGGGCTTTCCCCGGATCGCCCATCCGCGATCACGACTCGGCGTGCGTTCCCTGCGGGCGGCGACGAGACTGGCCACGAGCCCGGCCGTGCGGAAGGCCGCGCGACAGGCGAGCGCGCTGTTCCCGCACCCCGCCGAGAAGATCGACCTTCCCCGCTACGCGTAACCCGCTGAAGCAGCGGTCATTTGGCGTCGGAGTAGGAGCCGACGGCGACGGCTTCCATCGGGAAGCGGACGGGGGTGGCGCCGAAGAGCAGGCGGCTGGCCTCGGCGGCTGCCTGCGACACGGCGGCGATCACCTCTTCCGCCTGCTCCAGCGGGCAGTGCACCATCACCTCGTCGTGCTGGAAGAACACCAGCCGGGCCGGCTCCGGCAGCAGCCCGCGCAGCACCGCCAGCAGCGCCAGCGCCCACTCGGCGGCCGTGCCCTGCACGACGAAGTTGCGGGTGAAGCGCCCGCGGTCGCGGGCCGCCCGACCGCCCTCGGGCCCCGACACCAGGTCGCGCCAGCGTTGCGACGGCGGCGGGCACGTGCGTCCCAGCCACGACCGGACGAGCCGCCCCTCCTCCCCCGCCTTGGCGGCGTCCTCCACGAACTGGTACGCCTTCGGGAAGCGCTGCCGCATCACGGCCAGCAGCTTGGAGGCGTCGCCGCTGGTGCCGCCGTACATGGCGGACAGCATCGCGATCTTGGCGTTGGCCCGCTCGCCCCCGAACGACTGCGCCAGCGCCGCGTACAGGTCGATCTCGCCGGCCGCTCCGGCCAGGCCCTGGTCGCCGGCCATCGCGGCCAGCACCCGCGGCTCCAGCTGGGCCGCGTCGGCGACGACCAGGGCCCAGCCGTCGTCGGCCATCACCACCCGCCGCATCACCTTGGGGATCTGCAGCGCCCCGCCCCCGTTGGTGGCCCACCGGCCGGAGACCACGCCGCCCACCACGTATTCGGGACGGAACCGCCCGCCGCGCACCCACTGGTCGGCCCACACCCACCCATGGGCGCTGAACAGCCGCGCCAGCTCCTTGTAGGCGAGCAGCGGCGTCACCGCCGGGTGGTCGACGCGCTTGAGCTCCCACGACCGGGTCGTCTTCAGCGCCACCCCCGCACCCTTGAACGCCTTGACCAGCTGCTGCACGGAGTCGGGGTTGACGGCGTGGCCGAAGGCCGCCGCCACCTCGTCGGCCAGCGCCTGCAGCTTGGCCGGCCGCATGCCGTGGACCGGACGCGGCCCGAGCAGCTCGGTCAGCAGCGCGTCGTGCACGTCCTTGCGCCACGGCATGCCCTCGTGGGACATCTCGGCCGCCACCAGCGCGCCGGCCGACTCGGCCGCCACCAGCAGCCGGAACCGGCCCGGCTCGGGCAGCGCCGCGACGCGCCCGAGCTGGTCGGCCAGCACCTCGGCGACCGCCTCCGCGGCCGGCGGCTCGGGCGCGAACAGCGTGCCGGGCGCGCTCGGCTGCTCCTCCGGCACCGGCAGCCCGCGCAGCCGGGCATGCGCGGCCCTGACCGAGCGGGACTCGCCGTGACGGCCCTCGAAGGCGAGCAGCAGGCCCTCGGTCAGCGCGACGTCGTGGCAGCGCGCGACCCGCACCCCCCGCTCGAGCAACGGTGTGTACGTCTCCCGCGTGTCGGCCCACACCCACCGCGGCCGCTCGGTGGCCTCCAGCTCACGCACGGCCTCGGCGAGATCGGCGGGACGCCGGGGCGTGCCTCCGACCGGCAGCACCGTCTCACCCGCGACCACGACGTACACGTGTCCAGGGTGTCAAACGCCACCGACAGAAACTCAGGCGAGGCTGATGCGGACCTCGTCCTCCAGCGGCGGTTCGAGCTCCTGCGCCAGGCAGCCGGTGGCGGCGAAGCACCGCAGGGTCAGCTCCCGCGGGGTGACCGTGGCGTGCAGGAACTGCTTGAAGAACGGCGGTGTGTCCCAGTCGGACAGCTCCGACAGGTAGCGGTGGAACACCCGGTCCACCGGCAGCCGCAGCGGCCACGGCCAGGCCCCCAGCAGCCGTGCCGCCCACCGCATCCGCCGGGTGATCGTGACCGGGCCCTCCGGGGTGCGCACCGGCTCGTTCCTGATCTGCTCGGACATGATGCAGGCCGCCTCGGCGGGGGTCAGGTAGAGCCACTTCATCCGCAGCCGTTTCGCGTACAGCTGGCTGTAGAACGACAGCGAGTCGCCGCGCAGCGGGTAGCAGCGGAAGTCGTCCTCGTGCACCCCGCCGACGTCCACGCGGCGGATGGTGTGCGTCGCGTGCATGAACGCCCCGCCGCCGCCGGTCACGATGTACTGGATGACCCGGTCGCCGACCTTGACCGGATAGCGCTGGTAGTTGTGCACGTCGCCGCCGATGGCCGCGACGTACCGGTGCGCCGGGTCGCGCACGATGTCGTCGATCGTGCCGCCTTCTTCCAGCGGGGACGGTTTGTAGGCGTTGGCGGTGTAGATGGGCTTCCCGGTCACCAGGACCTTGGGCCTGGGGTCCTGCGAGATCCGCCGCAGCCAGGCCGTCTGGTCCCGGTCGATGACGTTCCTGATGCCGGTGTCGACCCCCACGACCAGCAGGTCGTCACTCTCGATCACCCAGTACGGCCCCGGCTGCGTCGCCTGCTGGGTGGGCTTGCCGCGCATCGAGCGCGCCTCGGCCAGCCGGGCCTCGTCGATCGTCTCCGGCCTGCGCCACAGCAGCCCGCGCAGCCCCCGGTCGGGCTTGGGCTTCAGCGGCGGCGCGTCGCAGAAGACCCGCATGAACCCGCCGAGCCCGTCGTACCAGTCGTGGTTGCCGGGGATGGCGTAAACCGGGGCGTCATAGTCCTTGTACGGACGGAAGAACTTGTCGCCGTACTCGTTGCCCGATCCCGTCGGATAGACGACGTCGCTCGCGATGATGGCGAACGCCGTTTGTTCGCCCATTCTCAGCATTCCGGGGACGACGGCGTACTGGGACGCGTCTCCTTCGCCGGTGTCACCCAGCAAGAGGAAACTGAAATTTCCCTCGACGGGTGGCTTGATGCGAAATTCCGGATCTATCCCGCGGGCTTCCTGGGACTCCACCCATCGTGCCCGCACCTCACCGGAAGGATCTCCGAACAGGCCCGCGAGCACCTCGTTCCTCGACCGCCAGAGCGTGCGCAGATTGAGCCACGAGAAGCCCTGTTTGTCCGGTCTGAGCTGGGCGAACGTACCGACCTGGGCACAGGTCCATCCCGCCCCTTCCTCCGACACCCTGGACGAAAGCTGCTTTCCCCGTTCAGCCGCGACTTCCACCATGACCACATCTTTACCGTGATCTACCTTTCACGCACCTTGAACGCTCCGTACCGCCGAGAACACAGAAGGTGTTTCATGGTGTAGCCTCATGCCCCCAAGCAAGCGGTTGGGCCGCCGAAGGAGGCTCCCATGATCCGTAAAGGCTCGGACGACGCGACGCGCAAGGGCACCTCTGACGTGGACGCCATCGAGGGATTGCTGGCGTTCGCGATGAACCGGCCGCGATGGGGTGGTTCGTCGGCGGTCAAGAGCGCGAGCGAGGCGGTGGCGCGGAGCCGGGCGCTGGTCAGGACGTCGCCCGCCGAGCACACGGCCCTGCTGGCCCGCTGCCTGCGCACCAGCGCCAAGCTCCTGCTCGGCCGCGGCCGGGCCACGGAGGCGCTCCCCCTGGCGCAGGAGGCCGTGGCACTCACCCGCTCGATCGGCGGCGCCCCCCTGGTGACGGCCCTGGGCTGCCTGGCCGAAGCACTCGACGCCCTCAACCGCCACACGGAAGCCGCCGCCACGCTCGCCGAAGCGGAGTCCCTCGCCCGGTCCGACTGACCCGCCGTCATCATCAGGCGGCGTCCCCCGGCACGACCTCGCGCACCACACGCCCGGCGTGCTCGCCCCGCCCGGCCTACCGGCGAGCCTGATCTCGCGGGCGCCACGGCCGCGGGTGGTCAGTCCCGGGGGATGAGGGCGCCGGGGTTGAGGATGCCGGCGGGGTCGAGCTCCGCCTTCACGGCGCGCAGGACGGCCGTGCCCAGGGGGCCGATCTCGGTGGCGTAGGCGTCGCGGTGGTCGCGGCCGACGCCGTGGTGGTGCGTGATCGTGCCGCCCGCCTCCACGATCGCCGTGTTGACCGCCGCCTTGGCCCGCGCCCATTGGGCGACGGGGTCTTCGTCCTGTGGGGTGACGACGGTGAAGTAGAGCGAGGCGCCGGTATCGTACACGTGCGAGACGTGGCACATGACGAGCGGCGAGCCGAGCGCGCCGAGCAGCGCCAGGCGGACGGCGTCGTAGAGCCGGGGCAGGTTCGACCAGAAGCCGGCCGTCTCCAGCGTCTCGACGGTGGCTCCGGCGGCGAGCAGCGAGTCCCGCAGGTACGGCGCCGAGAAGCGCCCGTGCTTCCACGACTCCCCCGGCTCCGCGCCCAGCGGCTGCCCGCCCATCCGTGCCAGCACGGTGGAGGCGGCGGCGTGCCGGGCCCCCACCCGCTCCCCCTCGTACCCGGCGATCAGCAGGCACCCGCCGGAGACGCCCGGCCCGCCGGAGCCCGCGGAGCCGGCAGAACCGGCGGGCTCGTTCGAGCCGGTGGAGCCGGTGGAGCCGATCGTGTCCGGCCTGGACAGGCCGATCAGGGTTTCGGTCTCGTCCGAGAGTCTGAGCACCGCGGGGAGCGGGCCGTCCTGGGCGAGCGCCCGCATGGCCGCCGTCCCCTCCGCGAACGACGCGAACCGCCACCCTTCGTACCGCCGTTCGGCGGGCGCCCGCCGAACGCGCAGCCGCAGCGACGTGATCACCCCGAACGCGCCCTCCGAGCCGAGGACGAGCTGGCGCAGGTCGGGCCCGGCCGCCGACTTGGGGGCGCGGCCGAGCTCCAGGGTGCCGGCCGGAGCGGCCAGGGTGAGGCCGACGACCATGTCGTCGAAGCGCCCGTACCCGGCCGAGGCCTGCCCGCTGGAGCGGGCCGCCGCGAAGCCGCCGAGCGTGGCGTACTCGAAGGACTGCGGGAAGTGCCCGAGGGTGAGGCCGTGTGCGGCGAGCAGCCGCTCGGCGTCGGGCGCGCGCACGCCCGGCTCGAACTCGGCCACCCTCGACCCGGCGTCCACCGACCGCAGCCGGTCGAGCCGGCGCAGGTCGAGCGCGACGACGCCCGCGAACCCGTCCCCGGCGGCGGCGAGCCCGCCGACGACCGAGGTGCCGCCGCCGAACGGCACCACCGCGATCCGCTCCCGCGAGCACAGCCGCAGCAGCTCGGCGACCTCGTCGTGCGAGCCGGCCAGCACCACCGCGTCGGGCGCGTCCGAGCCGTCCCCCGCGCGCATGCGCAGCAGGTCGGGGGTGGACTTGCCGCGCGTGCGGCGGACGCGGTCCTCGTGCCCGGTCAGCACGTGCTCCGCGCCGACGACCTCGGTGAGCGCCTGCAGCAGCGGCTCGGCGAGTGCGACCGGCGGGAGCCGTACCGACTCCAAGGTGGCGGCGGGGGTCTGCGGGGCGCGCACGCCGAGCAGGTCGCGCAGCAGCCCGCGCACCGGTTCGGGCAGCTCGCGGGCCTGGGCGGGGTCGCCCCAGCCGGACCACAGCATGGGTTCTCCAGTCACCCTTACACTGTGACATATGGCGTCGATTCGTCACAATGAGGGTGTCCTGGACGCGGCCCGCGACTGCGTGCTCGCCTACGGCGTGCGCAGGACGACGCTCACCGACGTGGCCCGCCGCGCCGGGGTGTCGCGGATGACGCTCTACCGCCGCTGGCCCGACGTGCGCTCGCTGGTCGCCGACGCGATGACCAGGGAATGGGTACGCGTGGTGGCCGGGCTGGACATGTCCGACCCGGTGCGCGCGGTCGTGACGGGCGTGCGCGAGCTGCGCGCCCACCCGTTGTGGCGCAAGATCGTGGAAGCCGATCCCGAGCTGCTGCTGCCGTACCTGCTGGAACGCCGCGGGGCCGCCCACGAGGCGATGCTCGACCTGCTCGGGGGCGCCGTCGGCGACGCGCGCAAGGCCAGGGCGGTGCTGCTGGTCGCCCAGTCGTTCCTGCTGTCGGCGCCCACCATGCTGGACCCCGTCACCATGGACGAGCTCGACGCCGAGCTCACCGCCCTCCTGGAGGCCTACCTTGGATAGCTCGCTGAACGCCGCCCGACGCACCCGCGAGCTGCGCCGGGTCGCCGAGGAACGCCTCGACGTGCTGGTGGTCGGCCTGGGCGCGACCGGCGCGGGCGCGGCCCTGGACGCCGCCTCACGAGGCCTGCGGGTGGCCGCCGTCGACGCGCACGACCTCGCCTTCGGCACCTCGCGGTGGAGCTCGAAGCTGGTCCACGGCGGCCTGCGCTACCTCGCCAAGGGACAGGTCGGCGTCGCGTACGAGAGCGCGGTCGAGCGCGGGATCCTGCTGCGCCGCACGGCGCCGCACCTGGCCGGGGCGCACCCGTACGCGCTGCCGCTGACCCCGGCCGTCTCACGGAGGCAGGCGGCGCTGGTGATGGCCGGCTACCGGCTCGGCGACGGGCTGCGCGCGGCCGCCCGCACGCCGCGCCGCCTGCTCCCGGGCCCGACGCTGCTGAGCGCCGCCCGCGCGCACACGCTGGCGCCCGTGCTCAAGCGGGACGGGCTGCGCGGCGCGCTGCTGTCGTGGGACGGCCGGCTGCTCGACGACGCCCGCCTGGTGGTGGCGATCGCGCGCACCGCCGCCGCGCACGGCGCGTACGTGCTGACCCGCTGCCGCGCCCTGCGGCTGACGGGCCGGGGCGCGGACGTGCGCGACGAGCTGACCGGCGAGGAGTTCACCGTCCGCGCCAGGGTCGTGATCAACGCCGCCGGCGTGTGGGCGGACGCCCTCGACCCCCAGGTACGGCTGCGGCCGTCCCGGGGCACCCACCTGGTCCTCGCGCCCGGCACGTTGCCTGGCCTGATCGCGGGCCTGCACGTGCCGATTCCTGGAGAGGTCAACCGGTTCGCCCTGGTGCTCCCGCAACGCGACGGGCGCATCCACATCGGGCTGACGGACGAGCCGGTGGACGGGCCGGCGCCCGACGTCCCGGAGGTTCCCGACGAGGACGTCAGAACGCTCCTGGAGGTGCTGAACGGGGTCCTTGAGACTCGGGTGACCCCAGAGGCGGTCGCGGGCGCGTACGCGGGCCTCAGGCCCCTTCTGGCGGCCGACGGGCGGACGGCCGACCTGTCCCGCCGGCACGCCGTCCTGCCCGGCGACGGTGTCGTCACCGTCGTCGGAGGAAAGCTCACGACATATCGGCGCATGGCCGAGGACGCGGTGGACCGGGCGGTCGCGCTGGCGGACCTCCGGGCCGGGCGGTGCCGCACGCGGAGGATCCCGCTCACCGGCGCGGGCCCGCGGCCGCCGGGCGTGCCGGGCCGCCTGACCGAGCGGTACGGCTCCGAGGCCGGGGCCGCGTACGAGCTCGTCAAGGCGTACCCCGAGGAGGTCGGGCTCGGCCTGACGGAGGGCGACCTGCTCTGGTCGGTGCTGCACGAGGGCGCCCTCGACACGGACGACCTGCTGGACCGGCGGACCAGGATCGGGCTGGTCAAGCAGGACAGAGAGCGTGCGCTCGCCGCGACACGGGACGTACTGGACCGAACACCCCGCCTCTGAGCCCCCGCACCCGTTAGGTTAGTCTTACCTAAGCTCAAATTCGGGGGAAGGGGTAGGAGCGTTGGCGAGGGGCTGCGACCATCCGGCAGGCTGCCACACCGGCGCGGTGCCCACGATGGCCAGCGCCACCGTGGGGGCCAGGCTGTGGCTGCTCATCGAGTACCCAGGGCCGTGGCCGTCGCACCTGGAGAGCCTCGCGCTTCCCGGACCGATCTCCGAGCTCGTCCAGCGGGCGCTCGACCGCGGCATCAGACCGCAGCTGATCCGCCGCCCGGGAAGGCGCACCCGTCCGCGGGATCAGGGTCTCCATGTGCTAGTGGCCTACGCGGCGGGCGAGAACCCCTGGTTGGCGCGTGGCGTCGTCGCAGGTCCAGACGATCTTGACCTCGACGCGCTGGTGTCGGGAGTGGTCCCGGAGTCCTGCATACTGGAAGACGAGCCGGTATTTCTGGTCTGCACGCACGCCAAGCGCAATGCGTGCTGCGCCCGCATTGGACTACCCCTCGCTCGGTTCCTGGCCGAAAACCTGCCGGACAGAGTGTGGGAAACGTCACACGTCGGCGGCGATCGCTACGCCGCCAACCTCGTGTGCTTGCCACACGGAATTTTCTACGGCAGCATGTCTCAGGCTGCTGCACTGACAGCGGCCAACGCGTACCGGTCGGGCGAGGTCATCCTCGACCGTTACCGGGGACGCGCAGGCATCCCTGAGCCATCGCAAGCCGCGGAGCACTTCGCCCGAGCCCATTCGGGAGAGCGTTCCGTCGGAGCAGTGGCCGTGGAATCCTCGAGGTCGGACGGCGACGTCACCGAAGCCATCGTGCGCTGCGGCGACGTCCGGTTCCAAGTTGTGGTTGAGCCATCGGCGTTCACACCGCCGTGTGGTACGGCTTGCGCCGAGACGATCACGACTTACCGGCTGGTTTCGCTGGACAGGCTCGCGCCTGTGCAGTACGCCACGCCCGCTCTCACCTGACCAGGGAACATCACGGCCCGACCTTGCGTTGGAACAGTGACGCCAAAAGCGTCCAATGCGGCTCAAACACCGAAATACCTCTCACGAAGGTGGTTTTCTCATGTCTCAGGTACGTCGGCAGCTCGCCCGCCCGCGCCCCAGCTGGGGTTGGCAGGATGATGCCGCGTGCCGGGGTGAGGACCTCGTGCTCTTCTTCGGCCCCGATGGGGAGCGGCAGCCCGAGCGTGACGTACGTGAGCGGAAGGCCAAGGCGATCTGCGCCCAGTGCCCCGTCCGCAACGAGTGCCTTGACTACGCGCTGTCCCGGCCCGAGAAGTACGGCACGTGGGGCGGTCTCAACGAGGACGAGCGCGCCAGCGAGCGTCGCCGTCGTATGCGCCGCGCGGCCAGCGCCGGCATCTCCGCCGCCTGACACACCCGGCAGCTATCACCATGCATCGCGTGATCACGCAGTTGTCCCGATGAACCGGATCCTGGCCCGCCATGTCCAGGCTCTGGCGAACCCGGTCGGCGCAACTGCCTGATCAGGCTCTCAGCGAAACGGCCACCCCACCTCACGGGGTGGCCGTTGTCGTTTCCGCACGCCTGCCTGTCGCTTTCAGAGCCCCGTCGAACCCGACACGTTCCAGAAGCACCCGTCGAACCCGACGCGTTCCGGAAGCACCCGTCGAACCCGACGCGTTCCAGAAGCACCCGTCGAACCCGACGCGTTCCAGAAGCACCCGTCGAACCCGACGCGTTCCAGAAGCACCCGTCGAACCCGACGCGTTCCGGAAACGCCGGGCGAACCCTGCCCGTTCCGGAAGCGCCGGGCGAACCCGGCGCGCCCTACCTCCAGGGCGTGGCGGCGAGGCGTTCGAACGCGGCGAGCGCCTCGGCCGGGTCGAAGCCCGGCAGGCTCTCGCGGATCAGCTCCTCTGTCCTGCGCGCCGCGTCCAGCCCGGCGAGCCGGAGCGCGGCCAGGATCTCCTCGGCCAGCTCCAGGCTGCCGAGCCGCATCGCGCGCTCGCCGATGACGACCTCAAGCACCTTGCCGTCGGCCGCCACCGTGGCCGTGACCTGGCCGCCTGCGGCCTCCCCCGTGCCGGTGACCTCGTCGAGCGCGGCCTGCGCATGCTCGCTCCAGGCGCGGATGCGCTCGGCCTGCTCGGCGTCGCGGGCGAGCTCCTCCGGGCTGATGTCGGCGGGGTTCCTGCGAGGGCCGAACAATCTCGTCACCTCCGGTTCAGCGAAGATTGCGGGCGATCTGGTCGACCCGCTCGCGGATGAAGTCCTCACCCGGTGGCGGCGGCAGGTCGGCCGTGTCGGCCAGGGCGCCGTCCACGATCTGCTTGGTCTGCGTCTCGGCGTCCCGCTGGGCCGCCTGGAGCACTTCCGTGACCTGCCTGCTCAGCGCGCCCGCGCCGAGCCGCATGGCACGCGGGTTCAGGCGCAGCCCAGTGATGCCGCCGCGTCCGTCGGCGGTGGCGCGTACCAGGCCGTCGGCGCTCTCGGCCGTCCCGGCGACCGCCCCGATGCGGGCGCCGGCCTCCTGGAGACGGCGCATCACGTCCCGTCCCCGTCTGAGGTACAGCTCCGCCTGCTCGACGTCGTCGTGCGGTGAAGGTGTCGGCATCGTTCCGGACTCCGCGCTGCTGGCTGCTGGCAAGGTCAGCCAGTTTACCGAGACGACGGGGCCGGAGTTACATAAGCGACATAGGTCACTGATCTCCATATATCTGCCAATCTCAGCTGATCGGTCCGCTAAGGTGACACGCCATGAGTTCGGGGATGGAGATCGCTCATGGGCAGGTCGCCCGGAACGCGGCGTCACTGCGGATTCACGGCGAGGACTACACCGCCGCCCTGCAGCGACTGAGGGAACGCGGCTACGGATGCGGGTCGTGGGGCGACGACACCGGCCTGTTCGCCGCCTTCCACGCCGAGTACAGCCAGTGTGGCGTGTACGCCGCCGAGGCCCTGCTGGGCATCTCCGGCGTGATGGGGCAGACCGGTGACGGCCTCGACATCGCCCGCGGCCGCATCGCCGAGGCCGAGGCGCTCGCCCAGGAGCAGTCGGCGAAGCTGTACCGTGAGCTCCCGCTCTGATGGACGTCACCGTTCCGCCCGAGGTCGACGCCGTCCTGGAGCTGATGGGCGTCCCCTGGCCCAACGTCAGCGTGGACGAGATCCTGGCCGACCGCGACGCCTGGGCCACCGTGCTCGCGGGCGCGGGAGCCTCCGGCGCGGGCGCGCAGGCCGCGGTCGGCGCCACCACCGGGGCGGCGTACCACGGCGTGGCGGCCACTGAGCTGGCCGGCCTGTGGGGCGATCCCGGCGGCGTCGGCCAGCTGCTCGGCCAGGCCGCCTCCGCTGTCCGGTACGTCCCCGCGCTGCTCGACAACGCGGCCTGGCTCACCACCGCCGTGAAGTACGCGGTCGCCGGCGGCGCGGTCTGGACGTCCGCCATGATCGCGCGAGCCATGCTCGTCGGCGGCCCCACCGCGGGGGCGCTGGCGCTGCGCGAGCTGATCCGCGGGCGCATCCTCGTCACCGGCGTCCAGCGCGAAGGGGCCGAGGGCGTCGGCCGCGTGCTGCGGCCCGCGCTCGCCGCCGGCTCCACCGGCAAGTTCCGCAACGTCCTCGACGACCTGCCGCGCCTCGGCACGGGACGCGGCCCCATGGGACGCGGGCCGGGCGGAGCCGCGGACGGCGGCCCTCGCGGCATGTCCATCGCCCAGATGGGCCTCTTCCGCAAGAACTCCCCCGGCAAGACGAACTCGGGAACCCGGCACTTCGACACCCCGGACGAAGCCGTCGAGGCGGCCAAGAAGGACGCCAAGGACGGCGGGCGCAGCCGGTTCCGCGGGCCGTGCTCCAGCGATGACCACGTGCACGTGGACTACATCAACAAACACGGCGAGATCAGCCACACCAGGCACTATCCGTGGAAGAAGAAGAAAGACTAGACCGCGGCCGCGGAACCCGATGACGAGCGAGGAAGACTGACGACTGTGGCGAACGAACTGTCGGCGAAGGCCGCTGAGCTGGGTGCGGCCATCGTGGAGCACGCGCGCGTCCTGGAGGAGTCGCCCGACGACTACCCGCGCGTGGCCGAGGCCCTCAACCGCCTGCGGTCGGCCGCGCTCGGATACGCCGAGCTGTGCGCCGACAGCACCGGCTGGGGCAACCCGTTCAGCGACCTGGAGGAGGATCGCGAGGACGAGGAGGAGACCGTCGGCGCGGCCGACGGCGCCACCGTCGACGTGGAGGCGCACTACCGGATCCGCGTCAACGACGTCGCGGCCCTGACACGCCTGCTCGGCGAGGCCGCCGCTGAGGACGTCCTGGGAGCGCCGTCCGACGTCGTCGCCCAGCTGTTCATGCGGGACGGCTGGGACCCGGCCCAGTACGGCGGCCACCTGCTCACCCTGGTCGACCAGTCGTGGTCGTGCGGCCCGGCCGGCGACGACACCTGACGCCGGGCTGAGGCAGGGTTCGACACCGAGCCGTCATCGGCCGTTTCCCCGCGGTGGGGACGCCGTCGGCCCGGCCGCCCTAGTGTCGCGCGCCATGAGACGCATCGCCATCCTCATGTGCGCGGGCGCGATGGCCCTCGGCCTGGCCGCCCCCGCCACCGCTGATTCCCCGCCCTTAGGGCGGGCCACCCTGACCGGGTTCGCCTCCCTTCCCGCGCTGACCTTCGTCCCGGGCAGCGAGCCGTCGGGATCGCTGCTCGGCACGGAGCCCGTCAACGGCGTCACCCCGCCGTTCCCCGGCCAGCCGGTGCAGGGCTTCAGCGGCATCGCGCGCCGCCACGACGGCACGTTCGACGTCCTGTCCGACAACGGCTACGGCAACCAGGGCAACAGCGCCGACTTCCTGCTGCGCGTGCACCGGATCAAGCCGGACTTCGCCGGAAAGTCGGTCAAGGTGCTCGGCGGGTTCCACCTGACCGACCCGCGCGGGTTCGTGCCGTTCCCGCTCACCCGGCAGGACCGCACGCTGACCGGCGCGGACTTCGACGTCGAGTCGATCGTGCGGCTGGTGGACGGCACGTACTGGATCGGCGACGAGTTCGGCCCTTTCCTGCTGCACTTCGACCGCAAGGGCCGGCTGATGGAGGCCCCGATCGCGCTGCCCGGCGTCATGGCCCCGGAGAACCCGGCGCTGAACGGCGGCACGCCGAACCTGGCCGGCAGCAAGGGCTTCGAGGGCATGGCCAGGTCGGTGGACGGCCGCCGTCTCTACCCGCTGCTTGAGGGCACGGTGACCGGCGACCCGGCCGGCACGCTGCGCATGAACGAGTTCGACCTGCGCAAGGGCGCCTACACCGGGCGGCGCTGGACGTACCGGCTGGAGGACCCCTCCCACGCCATCGGCGACGCGATCGCGGTCGACGAGCACCGTTTCCTGGTCATCGAGCGCGACAACCTGCAGGGCGACGAGGCCCGGTTCAAGCGCGTCTACCTGGCCGACCTGCGCGACAGGGACCGCGACGGCGCGCTCGACAAGACGCTGGTCGCCGACCTGCTCGACCTCGCCGACCCGCGTGGTCTCGGCGGCGCGCCGGGCACGTTCCGCTTCCCGTTCCAGACGATCGAGGACGTCGTCATCCTCGACGACCGCACGCTCGGCGTGCTGGACGACAACAACTTCCCGTTCTCCAGCGGACGCACGCCCGGCAGGCCGGACGACAACGAGTTCATCACCGTACGGCTGACGCGCGGCCTCCAGGCCGACCCCCGCGTCTACCGCTGATCGCTCAGGATCCGGCGACCTCGGCGAGGTCGCCGGACACCGCGTGGCCCCTGACCGAAACCCGCTCGCGCCCCGCCCGAAAAGGGCTCAGACGATGAGGTCGTCGAACTCCCCGTCCTTGGCCCCGAGCATGAACGCGGTGATCTCCGCCTGCGTGTAGACGAGCGCGGGGCCTTCGGGGAAGCGTGAGTTGCGCATGGCGATCTCCCCGTTGGGCAGGCACGCGACCTCGACGCAGTTGCCGTTGGGGTTGCTCCTCTTGCTCTTGCGCCAGACGACGGGAAGGCGGCCGGCGGGCGTCCCGTTCCGGAACTCTTGCATGGGGGCAGCTCCTCGCGATCTTACGGATGCACGTGCATCCGCGTTTGCGAGCTGACAATACGGCAGCATGAAGAGCTCCATATAGCGGACAACCAAAAATCCGCTATGGAGTGGATCACAGGGAGTATCGGCCGCTCACAGGGAGAGCATGCGCTCCAGGAAACGCCGGCTCGCCCGGGGCTCCTCCGCCTGGATGCTCAGCCGGTCCATGACCTCCATGTAGTGGTCGGAGTCGGCGGGCTTGTCCAGGTAGAGGGCGCTGGTCAGCTGCTCCATGTAGACGACGTCGGGCAGCTCGGGCTCGGGGAAGCGCAGGATGCTGAACGGCCCGCCGGCCGCCGCGTGGCCGCCGCGCTCGAACGTCATGATCTGCACGGTGATGTTGCGCTCGGCCGTGACGTCCAGCAGATGGGCGACCTGCTCGCGCATCGTCCCGGGGCCGCCCAGCGTCCGGCGCAGCACGGCCTCGTCGATCACCGCCCACAGGGTGAGCCCGTCCTCCAGCCGTTGCTGCCGGGTCGTGCGCAGCACCACCCGGCGCTCGATCTCGTCGCGCCCGGCATTGCCGTGCGCCAGCTCGATGACCGCCCTGGCGTACGCGGGGGTCTGCAGCAGGCCCGGCACGAACTGGTTCTCGAACGTGCGGATGCCCGACGCGGCGCCCTCCAGGCCGATGTAGACCTCGAACCAGGACGGCAGCAGGTCGCCGTAGCGATGCCACCAGCCGGGGGCGTTGGCCTGCTTGGCGAGGTTGAGCAGCGGCTCGCGCTCGGCCGGGTCGGTGACGCCGTACAGGGTCAGCAGGTCGGCCACGTCGCGCTGCTTGAAGCTGACCTGGCCGAGCTCCAGCCGGCTGATCTTCGCGTGGGAGGCGCGAATCGAGTACCCCGCGTCCTCGCGGGAGATACCCTTCTCCG
Organism: Nonomuraea terrae; assembly: GCF_044465245.1. Taxonomy (NCBI): domain Bacteria; kingdom Bacillati; phylum Actinomycetota; class Actinomycetes; order Streptosporangiales; family Streptosporangiaceae; genus Nonomuraea; species Nonomuraea terrae. The sequence continues at coordinate 642,117 of NZ_JBITLL010000005.1, forward strand.
TGCGCAGCCTGCGCAGCTGGGTGCCGAGCAGGATCCGCAGCACCGTCGGGCTTCCCGGCGCGTAGCTGAGCAGCCTTCCTTCCGCGCTCTCTGCGCTCACTCAACCGCTCCTCATGGGGGCCTGCACGTGCAGATGCAATTCACGTTAGTAAACTACGAAAAGTCTTGCATCAATAACCACACCCCGTAAAGATGGGCACTGGATCATCAGAACGCGCCTCGGGGGCCAGAATGACGACTTTCGACGCCCGGCCGCATGCCGCCTGCGGCTCCCGGCCACCAGGATGGCTCGCCTCCGTCCTGGTGGAAGGTCAGGCCGCCGAGCGTGACGCCGTGTTCCCGTTCGATCCGCGTACGGCGCTCGAGCCGGCCTGCGTGGCGACCGCGCGGCACTTCGTCGACCGGACGCTCGGCGCCTGGGGCGCCGCGGGGCTGACCTTCGACACGCAGCTGGTGGTCTCCGAGCTGGTCACCAACGCGATGCGGCACGGCGGCGGGGCCCGGGCACTGCGGCTGCTGCTGCGGCACGGCGACGAGCTGGTGTGCGTGGTCTCCGACCACAGCAGGACGATCCCGGTGACGACCGCGCCCGACGTCTACTCCGAGTACGGCCGCGGCTTACGCCTGGTGGACGCCCTCTGCTCCGCCTGGGGCTGGCTCACCCCTGGCGGCCCCTGCAAGCTGGTCTGGGCCGTCATCGCCGCCACCTGACGCCCGTCATTCCTTGCCGAGCAGGTGGAGGACGTCGGCGTCGGTGAGCTGGTCGAAGTGGACGTACCACTGGCCGACCGCCCGGAAGTCGACGGGCGTCCTCAGCACCACCACCTCGTCGGCCTCCTCCTGCAGCGAACGCACGGTCTCACGAGCCCCGACCGGCACGGCCAGCGTCACCTTGGCGGGCTTGGCCGTGGCCACGGCCCGGAGCGCGGCCCGCGCGGTGCCGCCGGTGGCCAGCCCGTCGTCCACCACGATCACCTCCCGCCCGTCGAGTGCGGGCAGCGGGCGGTCGCCGCGGTAGACCCGCACCCGCCGGGCCAGCTCCCGCCGCTCCTGCTCCACCACCTCGGCCACCGACTCCGGGGTGAGGCCCAGGCGGTGCAGCAGCCCCATGTCGAACACCGGCTCACCGCCCTCGGCGATCGCCCCGACGCCCAGCTCGGGCGCGGGCGGATAGCCGATCTTCCTGGTCACGAGCACGTCGAGGACGGTGTCCAGCCGGCGCGCGATCGGCACGGCCACCTCGACGCCGCCGCGGGGCAGCGCGAGGATCACGGGATCGTGCGCGTCCAGCAACCGCTCGGCGAGCAGCTCACCCGCCTCGACCCGGTCTGCGAAGAGGTCCATGCCCTCCGCCTACCCCGACGCGCCGCCTCCTCGCCTCTCCGCGCACGTGAACGCACCCGCCGGCCGGGGCCTGCCCGCAAGCCCCGGCCGGTCGGGGGATCGCGCCCGCCGCGTCAGGGGCGGTTGCGGCCGGTGCGGCGCATCTCCTTGTGGATGACCTTCCACTTGTTCTGTTGTTCCTTGCGCAGGCGGGCGTCCGTGCGGGACGCCATCCACAGGGCCTCCCGCTGCAGCTTGCGCCAGCTTTCCAGCCGTCGTTCGGGCAGCTCGCCGCTTTCCAGCGCGGCCAGCACCGCGCATCCGGGCTCGCTGGTGTGACCGCAGTCGCCGAAGCGGCAGTGTCCGGCCAGCGACTCGATGTCGGAGAAGACGCGGTCGACGCCGACGGCCATGTCGTAGAGGCCGATCCGGCGGATGCCCGGCGTGTCGATGACCAGCCCGCCCCGGGCGAGCGGGATCAGCTCACGGTGGACGGTGGTGTGCCGGCCGCGCCCGTCGGCGGCGCGCACCCGCTGGGTCTCCATGACTTCCGCGCCGGCCAGCGCGTTGACGAGGGTGGACTTGCCTGCGCCGGACGGGCCGAGGATGACGGCCGTACGCGACCCGCCGAGGTAGGAGGCGGCCAGCTCCACCCCGTCGCCGCGCAGCGAGGAGACGGCGTGCACGTCGACGCCGGGCGCGGCCGTGCGCACGTCGTCGAGCAGCCCGTCGAGGCCGTGCTCGAACAGGTCGGACTTGGTGACGAGCACCACCGGCGTGCCGCCGGACTCCCAGGCGAGCGCGACCAGGCGCTCGATGCGGGCCAGGTCGGCGAAGTCGGTGGCGTGCATGGACGGCTCGGCCACGAAGACGACGTCGACGTTGGCCGCGAGCACCTGGCCCTGGCCGTCGCCTGACAGGCCCCCGACCGAGTCGCGGCTGACGCCGCCCCGGACGAACGCGGACGTCCGCGGCAGCACCGCGTCGAGCTCGTAGCGGCCCTCGGACAGATACCGCAGGGCCGCCCAGTCGCCGACGCACGGCAGCGCGACCGGATCGGCCGCCGCGGCACGGCGGACGTGGGCGGCGTAGCGGACGTGATGCTGGCCGTCGGCGGCGATGACCTCGGCGGCGCCGCGGTCGACGCGGGCCACCCGCGCGGGAACGGCGCCGTCGGGCAGCTCGGCGGCACGCGAATCGGTCCAGCCGAGCAGAGAAAGATCGTAAGACAACGGAGTGAAACCTTTGGTCGAGAAGGATGGAGCCGGGCGGCTCAGAAGGACGCCCGGAGGTGGGCTGACGGCAGGCAGCACATGGGGACCCGCATAGCCCTCACCTCCTCGATCGGTTTCGTGTCACTTACCGGGAGCGACTCTACGCACCCCGCCGACGCAGACGCAATCGGTTTGTCTTGCGCGATCCGTTGAACCCCGCCCACCCGGACGGCCGTACCACCTGCCGACGGACTGAGAAAGGGGCACGATGCGGATCAGTACGTATCCCCCGCCCTCGGCCGAGGGAGCCGCCCCGGCGGGCACGCCGCGCCCGCGCCATCGGATCCGCCGCGTGCGCCCCGACGACGAGGTGGTCGTGTCCGCGCTCTACCGGGAGTATCACCGGCCGCTGCTGGCGTTCGTGATCCGGTTGACGGCGGGCGATCGGCAGTGGGCGGAAGACGTGGTGCAGGAGACGATGATCCGGGCCTGGCGCAGCGCCGAGCGGCTCGACACCGACGCGGTCTCGCTGATGCCGTGGCTCGCCACGGTGGCGCGGCGCATCGTGATCGACGACCGGCGGCGCAAGGACGCCCGGCCCAGGGAGTCGGGCGACGGGCCGCTGGCGAGCGTTCCCGTGCCCGACGAGATGGAGGGGCTGCTGCACCAGGTGGTGGTGTCGGAGGCGCTGAAGGCGCTGTCGCCGGCGCACCGCGAGATCCTCAACGAGACGATCCTGCGGGACCGGTCGGTCAACGACGCCGCGCAGGTGCTCGGCATCCCCGTGGGCACCGTGAAGTCGCGCGTCTACTACGCCGTACGCGCGTTGCGGATCGCACTGGAGGAAAGGGGGGTGACGGCGTGACTTCGAGAGTCGAGCACACGGACGTGGGTGCCTACGCGCTCGGCCTGCTGGACGACGACGACAGACTGGCCTTCGAGGCCCATCTGCTCGGCTGCGCCGCCTGCCGCCGCGAGCTGTCGGAGCTGGCCGGCGTGGCCGGCGTGCTGCACGGGATCGGGCCCGTCGAGGACTCATTCGACCGCCCGGGCGGGCCGGAAGGCGACGTGCTCGATCTGCTGCGGCACAAGAAGGACGCCGACCGGCGCACGCGCAGGGGCACGTTCATGATCGGGATGGCGGCGGCGGTCACGCTCGTGGCCGGCGGGCTGACGATCGGCACGCAGCTCGGCGCGGGCGCTCAGCCGCCGCTCGCGCACGGGCACGGCGGGCAGATGGGCGAGCACATGGGGCCGGCCGAGCAGTTCTACGTCGACGGGCGGCCCATCGCGGGCAAGGGCTCCGGCGGCGTGACCGGCGGGCTCGTGGTGGAGTCGAAGGGGTGGGGCACGCACGCGGCGCTGAAGCTGTCCGGGGTGACCGGGCCGCTGGAGTGCGAGCTGATCTCCGTGTCGAAGTCGGGAGAGCGGCGGGTGATGACCGGGTGGTCCGTACCTCCAGCCGGGTACGGAGTGCCGGGTTCGCCGGATCCGCTCTACATGCACGGCGGCAGCGCCACGCCGCTGGAGGACGTCGACCGCTTCGAGGTGGTCACCTCGGAAGGGAGGCGGTTGCTGACCGTCGACGTGTGACCGCCCGGGACCGGCGTCCCGCCGCGCACCGGGAGCCCGTGCGGCGGGACGCCCTCCACCACCGTCATGGCCCGCGGGGCGCCGTCACGGCGGGCCGGGTGTGCGGGTCAGCGGGCGTCACCCTGGAGGCCCCTGGCCACGGGCGGTGGGTGGAGCCCAGCCGGCTCCGCCGTGACGGGAGGAAAATCCCCGGACGGGCCCGCGGGTTGTTTACAGGCCGGGAGCGGGGAACTGCGCGGTGAGCTCGCTGACCTCGTGGTGGACGCGGGTGATGACCGCCTCCGCGTCGCCCTTGGCGACGGCGGTGACGACCTCGTCGATCCAGGCGCCGATCTGCCGCATCTCGGTCTCCCCCATGCCGCGCGAGGTGACCGACGGCGTGCCGATGCGGATGCCGGACGGGTCGAACGGCTTGCGCGTGTCGAACGGCACCGTGTTGTAGTTGGTCTCCAGCCCCGCGCGGTCGAGCGCCTGGGCGGCCGGCTTGCCGCCGATGCCCTTCGGGGTGAGGTCGAGCAGGATCAGGTGGTTGTCGGTGCCGCCGGAGACGAGGTCGAACCCGCGCGAGCCCAGCTCGTCGGCCAGGGCCTTGGCGTTGGCGACGATCTGGTGGGCGTATGCGCGGAACGACGGCTGCGCGGCCTCGTGCAGCGCGACGGCGATGGCGGCGGTGGTGTGGTTGTGCGGGCCGCCCTGCAGGCCGGGGAAGACGGCCTTGTTGAGCGCCTTGGCGTGCTCCTCGCTGGTGGCCATCAGCATCGCGCCGCGCGGGCCGCGCAGCGTCTTGTGGGTGGTCGTGGAGATCACGTCGGCGTGGCCCACCGGGGACGGGTGGGCGCCGCCCGCGACCAGGCCGGCGATGTGGGCGATGTCGGCGGCCAGCACCGCGCCGACCTCACGGGCGATCGCGGCGAAGCCCTCGAAGTCGATGGTGCGCGGGATCGCGGTGCCGCCGCAGAAGATCAGCTTCGGCCGGTGCTCCAGCGCCAGCTCGCGGACCTCGTCGAGGTCGATGCGGCCGGTGTCCTTGCGGACGCCGTAGCGGACCGGGTTGAACCACTTGCCGGTGGCCGAGACCGACCAGCCGTGGGTGAGGTGGCCGCCGAACGGCAGGCCCATGCCCATCACGGTGTCGCCGGGCTCCAGGAACGCCATGTAGACGGCGAGGTTGGCGGGCGAGCCGGAGTAGGGCTGGACGTTGGCGTGGTTGACGCCGAACACCGCCTTGGCCCGCTCGATGGCGAGGGTCTCGATCTGGTCGATGACCTGCTGGCCCTCGTAGTAACGCTTGCCGGCGTAGCCCTCGGAGTATTTGTTGGTCAGCACGGTGCCCGTGGCCTCGAGCACGGCCTTGGACACGTAGTTTTCGGACGCGATCAGCTTGACGGTGTCGGCCTGGCGACGCTCTTCCGCCCTGATGAGCTCGGCGATCTGCGGGTCGACGCTCGCGAGAGAACCCATGACTCTCCTGTCACCATTGACGATGGCGAAGACCCAGGCGCACGGCCTCCGCTCCCTCCGCTCCCCGGTGGTCGTTCCCACCCAATGCGCCAGTCGCGTCTCGCTGTAGACGATAGCGGATGAGGCCGGGAGCCCAGGTCGGCGATCAGGCCGACGAGACGGCCACGTTCCTGATGACGCCGAGCGGGCCGAGGTTGACGTCGACGTGCTCGGCGTCCTCGGGGAGCCCGTCGTAGACGGCCCAGAACTGCAGCTGGTTGCCTCCGTCGAACGGCGCCGTGGGCACGTTGGAGCACTGGCAGTCGTCGCCCTTCCTGGCCGGGTGGAGCGGGTTGCCCACGCCCGGCGGGACGATGCTCACCCGCGAGACCGTGTTGTCGAGGGCGCCGTTGCCGAACTTGTTGTACAGGGGCGCGTTCTCGGTGCCGACGTTCTTGACCGTCCACTGCAGGCGCGCGGTGGCGCCCTGGCGCACCAGGGAGTCGATCCGCACCTCGAACCTGGTGCCGAGGGCGTCGACCGTGCTGGTGGTGGCGGCCGTGCCCGGCTCGGCGCCCCGGTCCTCCCAGGGGCGTACGGCGGCGAGCGTGGCCCCGGCGCCGAGCACGGCGGCCAGCACGCCGACGACGACCGGCAGCCAGGGACTGCGCCGCGCGGGTCCCGGCGCGGGGACGCGCCGGGGAACGGTGATGACCGGGGACCAGTTCTCCGAGACGGCCTGCGTCGCCGCCGCGACCGGCACCTGGGAGCGCCCCAGCAGCTGGTCCATGACCTGCTGGGCGGTCGGCCGGCGCCGCGGGTCCTTGTCGAGTGCCCGCTCCACCAGCGGCCGGATGCGCTCGTCCAGCCCGTCGAGCATGGGCGCGTGGTTGATCACCCGGTAGACGACCTCGTGGACCCCGCCGGTGCCGAACGGCGGCCTGCCCATGCCCGCGTACGCGACCAGCGAGCCCCACGAGAAGATGTCGCTCGCCGGGGTCGCCTGCTCTCCCCTGGCCTGCTCCGGCGACATGTACGCGGGCGTGCCCATGCTCTGCGCGACCGTCATCACCGCCTGGCCGGTCTCGGCGAGCTGGGCGATGCCGAAGTCGATGACCCGCGGCCCGACCGGGCTGAGCAGCACGTTCGACGGTTTGAGATCGCGGTGGACGACGCCCGCCTGGTGGATGGCGGCCAGCGCGGTGGCCACGCCGACGGCCAGGGCCTCCAGATTGGAGCCGGCCAGCGGGGTCTGCGCGACGACGGCCGACAGGTCGGGGCCCTCGACGTATTCGGTGACGATGTAGGCGGTGCCGTTGTCGAAACCGGCGTCGAGCACGGGTGCGGTGCAGAACCGCGCGACCCTCCTCGCGGCCTCGGCCTCCTTGCCGAACCTGCGCCTGAACTCCTCGCGCGCGGCCAGCTCGGGGCGCATGGTCTTGAGCGCCACCGGCCGCCCGGCGGGGTCGTGGGCGAGGTGGACGTAGCCCATGCCGCCTTCGCCCAGCTTTTTGACGAGGGTGTACGGTCCGACCCGCTGCACGTCCATCGCAGGGATTATTCCGGACGCGCCCGCGTCATGGCTATTTCGTGCGGCTCTCGCCTGGCCAGAGCCGGTCGACCTCGGCGTTCAGGATGGCGCCGATGAGCACGGCCAGCGCGGTGATGTAGAGCCAGAGCAGCAGCGCGATGGGGGTGGCCAGGGAGCCGTACACGGAGACGGGCGAGAACCAGGCCGCCAGCACGGCCCGCAGCACGCCCGCGCAGACGATCCACAGGAACAGCGCCAGGATGGCCCCCGGCAGCTCGCGGTACCACTTGGTGCGCACCGGCACGCTCACGTGGTAGAGCACGGTGAGGAACAGCACCGAGCCGATGATCACGACCGGCCAGTAGAGCAGGTCGATCATGATGCCGTACTCCCCCGGCAGGGCGTCCCTGAGCAGGGTCGGGCCGATGACCAGGATGGGCATGACGATGATGCCGATGATGAGGCCCACGACGTAGAGGCCGAACGACATCAGCCGGGTGCGGATGATGCCGCGTTCCTCGCCGAGCCCGTAGGCGACGGAGATGAGGTCGACGTAGACGTACAGGGCGCGCGAGCCCGACCACAGCGACAGCAGGAAACCCAGCGAGATGATCGACACCTTGCCGGCGTCGTCGCTGAGCACGTCGGTGATGAGCGGATTGACCACCGTGGCGATCGCGTCCTCGGTGAACAGCAGGCCCGCCTGGTCGATCACCCACGTCTTGACCTGCGTGACCACGCCCGGCCCCAGCCACGTGCCGAGCTTGCCGAGCACGCCGATGAGCCCCAGCACGAACGGCGGCAGCGACAGCAGCGCGAAGAACGCCGCCTCACCCGCCAGTCCGGTCACGCGGTAGGCGACGCCGGCGTTGGTAGCGGCGCGCACGATGGCCCACGACTTGGTGTCGAGCACCCAGCTCAACCGGGCCCGGGCATGGGAGGCGAGGCCTCGTTTGGGCCGGGATGGCGCTTCGGTGGACGTCATGGGCACCCAACGGAAATTCGCAGTGACTCTTCGGGACAGCTTACGTCCCTGGTCCAACCCTGGAGTCGGCCGGCACGATGCGGGCGCCCAGCGGGAGGAGGGAGACGGGGATCAGCTTGAGGTTCGCGATGCCCATCGGGATGCCGATGATCGAGACGAACAGCGGGATGGAGGTCACCACGTGCCCGATGGCCAGCCAGATGCCGGCGACCACGAACCAGATGATGTTGCCGAGGAGCGAGAACACGCCGGCGTCCGGGTCGCGTTCCACCGTCCGGCCGAACGGCCACAGCGCGTACGCGGCGATCCTGAACGAGGCGATGCCGAACGGGATGGTGACGATCAGGACGCAGCAGATGATCCCGGCCAGGGCGTAGCCCATGGCCAGCCAGACGCCGGCGAAGACCAGCCAGATGACGTTCAGAATCGTGCGCATGCCGCCAGCATGTCACCGATCTTGCCCGCGCCACCTCGGGTATCTCCCGGATTCCACCCGGACCTGTACCCGGAGTGATAATGCGGAGTGTGATCTGTGAGAGCTGCAAGGACAAGCGCCACGAGGAGTGCCGCGGCGGCTCGTGGTGCGACTGCCAGCACAAGACGGGTCAGGAGCAGGAGGAGTCGGAGCTGAGCTGGCCGCACCAGGGATGAGACAAGTCCCACACTCTGGACGCGGTCTTGGACATCTCGGACAGCCAGAGTAGTCTCGAACTATGCCAGCGGACCCCATGCTCGTCGGTCGACGCCACGTCGACCTTCTGCGTGTCCGCTCTGCCATCTGTTGCGACGCCCGCTGACCGTAGTTTCTGTCTGCCGCTGAGCGCGTCGCACTCCTCTTTTCACAGCCCTGCCCTCGATGACGAGGCGGGCGGGACGTTGCGCGCGCCGACGATCCGAAGGACGCGCAATGATCACCCCTGCCAGCCGCACTCCTGCCAACCGGCATCACAAGCGCCCGCGCGGCGAAGGCCAGTGGGCCCTCGGTTACCGCGAGCCGCTCAACAAGAACGAAGAGAACAAGAAGAACGACGACGGGCTCAACGTCCGCCAGCGCATCATTGACATCTACTCCAAGCAGGGTTTCGACTCGATCGACCCCGCCGACCTGCGCGGACGCATGCGCTGGTTCGGCCTGTACACCCAGCGCAAGCCCGGGATCGACGGCGGCAAGACGGCGATCCTGGAGCCGGAGGAGCTCGACGACCGCTACTTCATGCTGCGGGTGCGCATCGACGGCGGCCAGCTCGACCTCGCCCAGCTGCGCGCGATCGCCGACATCTCCAACGACTACGGCCGCGGCACCGCCGACGTGACCGACCGCCAGAACATCCAGTTGCACTGGATCGAGATCGAGTCGGTGCCGGACATCTGGGAGCGCCTGGAGGCGGTGGGCCTGTCCACCACCGAGGCGTGCGGTGACACCCCGCGCGTGATCCTCGGCTGTCCGCTCGCCGGGATCGACGCCGACGAGGTGCTCGACGCGACCGAACAGATCCAGGAGGTCCACGACCGGGTCGTGGGCAACCCGGCGTACTCCAACCTGCCGCGCAAGTTCAAGTCGGCGCTCAGCGGCTGCCCGGCTCACTGCACGGTGCACGAGATCAACGACGTGGCGTTCGTCGGCGTGGTCAACGAGCAGGGCGAGGCCGGCTACGACGTGTGGGTCGGCGGCGGGCTGTCGACCAACCCGATGCTGGCCAAGCGCCTCGGCGTGTTCGTCCGGCCGGAGCAGGTGGCCGACGTGCACGAGGGCGTGGTCGCGATCTTCCGCGACTACGGCTACCGGCGGCTGCGTCACCGCGCCCGCATCAAGTTCCTGGTCAACGACTGGGGGCCAGAGAAGTTCCGCGAGGTGCTGGAGACCGAGTACCTCAAGGAGCGGCTGCCCGACGGGCCCGCGCCCGAGCTGCCGCGCGGCCGGCGGCGCGACCACGTCGGCGTCCACCGGCAGAAGGACGGCAACTTCTACGTCGGCTTCGCCCCCAAGGTGGGCCGGCTCGACGGTGACAAGCTGCACGCGATCGCCGACATCGCCGAGCGCCACGGGTCGGGCCGGGTGCGTACGACGGTCGAACAGAAGATGGTCATCCTCGACGTCGCGCCCGAGCGGGTCGACTCGATCGTGGCCGAGCTGGAGGCCGCCGACCTGCGGGTCAAGCCGTCCACGTTCCGCCGCCAGACGATGGCCTGCACCGGCATCGAATACTGCAAGCTCGCCATCGTCGAGACGAAGGCCGCCGCCTCGGACCTGATCGACGAGCTGGAGCGGCGGCTGCCCGACTTCGACGAGCCGCTCACCATCAACGTCAACGGCTGCCCCAACTCGTGCGCGCGCATCCAGGTGGCCGACATCGGCCTCAAGGGCCAGCTCGTCGTCGACGAGAACGGCGACCAGGTCGAGGGTTTCCAGATCCACCTCGGCGGCTCGCTCGGCGCGAACGCCGGGTTCGGCCGTAAGGTGCGCGGGCTCAAGACCACCGCGAAGGCGCTGCCCGACTACGTGGCGCGCGTCGTGTCCAACTACGACGGCCAGAAGAAGGAAGGCGAGTCGTTCGCCGACTGGGTGCAGCGAGCGGACGAGGCGGACCTGAAATGACCGAACGAGCGGTTCCCTTCCACTGCCCTTACTGCGGCGACGAGGACCTGGAGCCCTACGAGGGCGAACTGAGCGCGTCTGCCGGGTCGGCGGCGGGCGGCGGCTGGTACTGCCGCGCCTGCGCTCGCGCCTTCAAGCTGAAGTTTCTCGGAATCGGAGTGAAGATATGACGCTGGCCGACATCGAGGCCGGTCTGAGAGAGCAGGGCGGCGAGCTCGATCTGCGGGAGATCGTCGAGTCCGCCGCCACGTTCCTGGAGGGCGCCCCCGCTCGCGAGATCATCCGCTGGGCGGCGGCGACCTTCGGCGACCGGCTGTGCCTGACCTCCTCCATGAGCGACGCGCTCCTCATCGACCTGGTGAGCCGGGTCAAGCCCGGCGTGGACGTCCTGTTCATCGACACCGGCTACCACTTCGTGGAGACGATCGGCACCCGCGACGCCGTGCGGCAGGTGTACGACGTCAACGTGATCGACATCAAGCCGTCGCGCACGGTCGCGGAGCAGGATCGCGACCTCGGCCCCCGGCTGTTCGGCCGCAACCCCGACCTGTGCTGCTACCTGCGCAAGGTCGAGCCGCTCAACCGGGCGCTGGAGCCGTACCTCGCGTGGATCTCCGGCATCCGCCGCGACGAGTCGCCGAGCCGGGCCGACACCAAGGTCGTGGAGTGGGACGCCAAGCGGCAGATGGTGAAGGTCAACCCGATCGCCGCCTGGACGCAGGAGGACGTCGACAACTACATCGCCGACAACGGGGTGCTGATCAACCCGTTGCACTACGACAACTACCCCTCGATCGGCTGCGCGCCGTGCACGCGGCAGGTCGCGGAGGGAGAGGATCCGCGCAGCGGGCGCTGGGCGGGCCTGGGGAAGGTCGAATGCGGCATTCACCTGTGATCCCCGACAGGGGTCCCGTCCCGTTGGCAGGCGGGGCGGCCCCCGGCGGCGTGCCACTGGTGGCGGTGGCGCACGGGTCTCGCGACCCGCGGGCCGCCGCCACCGTGGCCGCGCTGCTCGACCAGGTGCCGCTGGACGTGCGGGTGGCCTATCTCGATCACTGCGCGCCTTCGCTGGGTCAGGCGCTGCACGGCCTGGAGGAGGCCGTGGTGCTGCCGTTGTTGCTCACCGAGGCGTACCACAGCCGGGTGGACCTCCCGGCGGCGCTGAACGAGGCTCGGGCGCGCGAGCCGCGGCTGCGCGTCAGCTACGGCGCCACGCTGGGGCCGCACCCGCTGCTGGTGTCCGCGCTGGAGCGGCGGCTGGCCGAGGCGGGCGTCCCCGCGGGCGACCCGGGCACGGCGGTGGTGCTGGTGTCGGCGGGGTCGAGCGACGCGCGCGCCAACGCGGTCGTCGCGGGGATGGCGCGGTCGTGGCGGCGGGCGGGCTGGTGGACGGTCTCGCCCGCGTACGCCTCGGCCGCGGGGCCCGCTCCGGGCGAGGCCGTGGCGGCGCTGCTGCGGGCCGGGGCGCCGCGCGTCGTCGTGGCGCCGTACCTGCTGGCGCCGGGCTACTTCGCCGACAAGGTGCGCCGCGAGGCGCTGGAGGCGGGCGCCGAGGTGGTGTCCGACGTGCTCGGCCCGGCTCCCGAGCTGGTGCGGGTGGTGCTGGAACGCTACGAGGCCGCCCGGCGGCAACCGGTGCCGCTGGCCGGCTGAGGAGCGGCGGCGCCGCCCGGCAGCCGGCGTGGTCCCTCAGTAGCCGTGGTCCGCGTGGTCCGTCAGTAGCCGTGGTCCGCGTGGTCCGTCAGTAGCCGTGGTCCGCGTGGTCCGTCAGTAGCCGTGGTCCGG
>NZ_JBITLL010000005.1:654681-1083639 GCF_044465245.1 Nonomuraea terrae
CTCAGTAGCCGTGGTCCGCGTGGTCCGTCAGTAGCCGTGGTCCGCGTGGTCCGTCAGTAGCCGTGGTCCGCGTGGTCCGTCAGTAGCCGTGGTCCGTCAGTAGCCGTCGTGGCGGTCGTCGCGGAGTTGCCTGCGCAGCTCGCGGCCGTCGGCGCGCAGCTGCCGGCCGATCTCGCGCCAGTCGTCGCCGTGCAGCTTCCGCCAGTGCTCGCGCCAGGCCGCGAACCCGCGCTGCAGCGGCTTGGCCTGCGCATCGCCGATCACCTTGACGTCGCCCATCACCGCGTACGCCTTCACCCGCACCACGGGCACGTTCGTGCCCGGGGCCCCCTCCAGGACGTCGACCTTCTTGTCGCCCATGATCGCCACGCCGTCCAGGTCCACGTTGACCCCGTCGGGCACGATGATCTTGACGTCGCCCATCACGGAGACGGCGAGGATGTCCACCTCGTCCGTGCGGACCTCGGCCTCGCGCAGGTCGAGCAGCACGTCGCCCATCACGGCCACCGCACCGAGCTCCTGGTCGATGCGCCAGGTGCCGCGGCGCTTGGAGTCGCCCATGACGCCGACGAACCACCGCCGCTTCCTGCCTGACTTGACGGGCGCCGGCGACGGCGCGGTCATGCCGGCGGACGGCAGGTCCTGCGTGAGCAGGGCCAGCTCGGCGTGGGTGGTCGCGGTGTAGGCGGCCTCCGTGCGGTCGGTCAGCTCGGCGAGGGTGAGCCGCCCCTCCACCGAGGCGACACGGAGCTGCTCGACGACGGCCTCGCGCTCGGCGTCCGACGCGCGGACCCCACCGGGATCAGTCATAGACGCAACATATCGCGTCTTTGCCGCCGTGAAGCTCCTCCTTTGGTAGGAATCCGTACGACGTTCGATCCATGCGCGTCCGGCATGGGCGGTGAACCCGTTCGCGGCCGGGCCGCGTACCACCTCATGACACGGGGCCCTGGCATGGTCCGGGGCGCGGCCGGTCCAGGCTAGGGTCCCTGTCATGCATGAGGAACAGCTCTACCGCGCGGCGTTGAACGGCGATACCGAGACCGTGGGCAAGCTCCTCGCGAGCGGCGCCGATCCCAACCGGCCCAGCGAGCCCGCGGAGGAAGGCGGAGAGGGCGGGCTGCCCCTGTGCGCGGCCGCCGCCTGGGACCGCACCGAGGTGGCCGAGGCGTTGCTCGCGGCCGGCGCCGAGGTCGGCGCCCGTGAGGCCGGCGGCTGGACCGCCCTGCTCTGGGCCGCCGCCAACGGCCACGCCTCCGTCGCCCGGGTGCTGATCGAGGCGGGGGCGGAGGTCGACGCCACCAACGACGACGGCGACACCCCGCTCACGCTGGCCGCCAGGCGCGGCGCGCTGGGCGTCGTGCGCGAGTTGCTGGAGGCCGGGGCCGACCCGCAGAAGTTCGACGGCGACGGCGACACCCCGCTCGAGATCGCCGTCGACTGGGTGGGCGTGCACCTGGAGAGCGCCCTGCTCGACCAGATCGAGCAGGAGAGCTGGGAGTACGTCGTGACCCGCCAGTACGCCAAGGACGGCACCGAGCTGGTCACCGTCTCCGGGCGTTCGCCCGACGGCTCGCAGACCGAGGAGGTGCAGGCCCAGCGCGGCCACGCCGCCGTCGCGACCCTCCTGGAGGAGGCCGTCGACGTCCAGCCGCCGGTCGAGCGGCTGGTGGCGCGGGCACTGGCCCACCGCGACATCGACGAGGACGCCGAGACGTGGTGGATCGTGGCCGACGCGCTCGCCAAGCGAGCCGACGAGGCCACGTACGAGGTCCTCGCCCGGCTGTGCGTGAGCGAGGACGCGAGGGAGCGGGAGTTCGGGGTCGACGCGATCGCCCAGTTCGGGTTCGCCGAAGACGAGAAGCCCTACCTCGAGCGCACGCTGCCGTTGCTGCAGAAGATGGTGACCACGGAGGCCGATCCGCAGGTGCTGCGCTCGGTGCTGGCCGCGCTCGGCCACCAGGGCGATCCGCGGGCGCTGCCGTACGTGCTCGACCTGATCGGGCGGCCCGGCCGCAAGCGCACGGTCACCGACCCGATCGCGCTGGCCGACGTGCTGCCGCCGGACCACGAGGAGGGCCTGGCGCTGCTCATCTCGATGACGACGGACGACGACGCCGAGATCCGCGACTGGGCCACCGCCGGGCTCGCCGGGCTCGCCGCCGACACGCCCCGCATCAGGGAGGCCCTCGCGGCCCGGCTGGCCGACTCCGACCTGCGCACGGTCGCCGAGGCCACCCGCGGCCTCGCGATCCGCGGCGACGACCGGGCCGGCCGGGGCGCGGAGCGCGTGCTGGCGGAGAGCGACGACGACTACGCCAGGGGCCTCGTCACCCCGACCGCGGCGGGCTGAGCGCTTCAGTCGCCGTTCAGGACGCGGACGACCCAGTCGAGGGTGCCCGTGCTCAGGGCCTCCTCGGCCAGGCGTTTGCCGGTCGCGGTGGTGATCGCGGCGAGCGAGCTGTCGATCCAGCCCTGGACGTTGCGGTGACCCTGCTCGCGGTATTCGACGGCCTGGATGAGGCACTCCAGTTTGTCGGCGTCGCGGGCGCAGACGGCTTCGAGGCTGGTCTTCTCCTCGTACTCGGCGACCGCGTCGCTCACCATGTCGGCCACCGCCGCCGGTACGCCCCGCACCTGGTCGGCGGTGACGTCCTCGTTGGAGGCCGCCTTGAGGTAGCGCTTGCCGATGTACGGGATGTCGGTGATGCGGGTTTCCTGGGTGTCGTGGAACAGGGCCATGAACGCCGCCCGCTGCGGATCGCCGCCCTCCAGCCTGGCGATCACCGCCGCGATGACGGCCGCGCGGAACGAGTGCTCGGCGATGCTCTCGGGGTCGCGTACGCCCGCGACCAGCCATCCCGTCCGCTTGTACCGCTTGAGCAGCCCGAACTCGTACAGCAGCCCTGCCAGACCCGTCACGTCATCCGCCACGAGGACCCCCTCTCGTCATGGCGCAGAGCCTAGACGACGGTTTCCGCCGCCGCCGTGCCCCGCCCGGCTGTCGGGGGATGCCGTGACCGGTCGGCCGGTCACGGCATCCCCCGTCATGTTCCGTCCGCGCGGCGAGCGGTTCACGCCCGGCCGCCGCGCACCGGGCTAGCGCCCGGAGTATTCGTCGTCGCCGTAGGTGTTCGGCTCGACGGTGTATGCGTCGTCGGCGTAGGTGTTCGGCTCGTCGGTGATCACTTCGCCGTCGTCGTCGAAATAGATGTCGCGGACGATGGTGTTGTCCGGCTCGGCGTCATCGCGGAAGGGCCACCAGTCGTCGCGCTTCCAGCCGCCGCCGTCCCCTCCATCCCGCTTGTCCCACTTCCACTTGTCCTCGTCCCGCTTCTTGTCGTCCCGCTTCTTGTCGTCGACCACCGGTTCTTCGTCGGCAACGGGCTCCTCGCCGACCACCGGCGGCGCCTCGACGACCACGGGCCTGTCGTGCCTGTCGTGGCGGTGGTGCTGCTCCTTGCGGCGCTTGTTCTCGTTGATGTTGTGGATCTCGACCTCGTAGAAGGTGCGGGACCAGCGGGGGCCCCACGCGCATTTACGGCCGCAGCGGAGCAGCGGCTTCTCACCGGAGACATACCCGGGGCCAGTCTGGACGACGGCTGCGCCTGCGCTCGCGCCGGCGACCCCCTGGCCGGGAAGGAGGGTGAAGCCGGCGGCGGCGACGGCCACAGCCAGCCCTGCGATACGCCCGCGACGCGACGTATGCATACGTGTGGATTTTGCGTGCATTATTTCCGTCCATGGGTAGAGAAACCCGAAATCCGATGCTCATTTTCTAGGAGCACTCGGACATGATCAGACGTACCCATACGCAGAATCCCATTTACCTCCACGAACCCAAACAACCCGTCAAATCATTAGCGTTCGCCGGAGGTGTGATTAAACGATTATTTGATCCATGTTTGCGGCTTCTCCGTTGATACCGGACATCAGTCGTCGATCGCCGCGTACGCCGACGTCCAGAAGTCGCGGATCACCTTCGGCGCGCTGGGCGAGGTGAAGGCGACCTGGGTCATCACGACGCCGATCATCTCCTCCGCCGGGTCGGTGCAGGCGGAGGTGCCGAGGCCGCCGCTCCACCCGAACCGGCCGGGCCGCGTGGCCAGGTCGTCCCGGTCGCCGTCCACGGCCAGGCAGAAGCCCCAGCCGCCGGAGCCGAAGAACACCTCGTTGCCCGCCTTCTGCTCCGGCGTGAGGTGGTCGCGGGTCATCAGCTCGACCGCGGGCCGCGACAGCAGGCGCCCGCCGTCGTGGCGCCCCTTGTGCAGGAGCATGCGGCAGAAGGCCAGGTAGTCGTCGGCGGTGGACAGCAGGCTCGGTCCGCCACCGCCCGACGGGAAGGCCGGGGGACGGTCCCACGCGCCGTCGCGCGGATGGGGCCGCGGCAGCGGCGCCCCGGTGGCCGGATCGGGCGCGTACGAGCCCGCCAGCCGGCCGAGCTCACCGGTGGGCAGGTGGAACCCGGTGTCGCGCATGCCGAGCGGCTCGAGGACCCGCTCGCGCAGGAACGCGTCGAAAGGCCGCCCCGAGGCCCGCGCGACCAGCACGCCGAGCACGTCGGCCGCGGTGTGGTACATCCAGCCCGCTCCCGGCTGGTGGGCGAGCGGCAGCGCGCCGAGCCGTTTGATCCACTCGTCCGGCCCGCAGCCCGGCCCGTCGGCCCCGGCCGTCAGCCCCGCCTCGTCCATCGCGCGCTGGATCGGATACGCGCCCGGCGGCGCCATGACGACGCCGAAGCCCGCCCGGAAGGTCAGCAGGTCGCGTACGGTGATGGGCCGCGCGGCGGGGACCGTGTCGTCGAGCGGCCCGTCCACGCGCCGCAGCACCCGCCGCCCGGACAGCTCGGGCAGCAGGTCGTCGACCGGGTCGTCCAGGCGCAGCCGGCACTCCTCGACGAGGATCATGGCGGCGACGGCGGTGATCGGCTTGCCCATGGACGCGATGCGGAAGACGGTGTCACGCCGCATCGGCGCGCCTCCGCCGGCCTGCGCGGCGCCGGCCGTGGTGACGTGCGTCTCGCCGCGGCGGTGGACGAGCGCCACCACCCCCGGTACGTCGCCGCGCTCCACGGCGGCGCCCAGCACGTCGCGCATCCGGTCCAGCCGCGCCGGGGAGAGTCCGCTCGGGCTCATCGAAGCTCCTTTTCGTCGGGTTCGTGAGGACAGACTCTCCGGCGGGCGGAAACTCATCGGCGGAATCCGCTTTTCCCCGCGTTTACTTATCCCGAAAAAGCGCCATACTCGAAATTCGTCCGATTTGCGGGACTAAGGGCCGGAAAAAGCGGGTGCCGTGGTGAGGACGTCCTGGGCGAGCGAATGGTCGCCCTCGACTTCGGCGGGGAAATCCTCCGGGTCTCCCCTGCCGCCCAGCAGGAAGCAGAATCGCACCACGTCGGCCGTGATGCGGACGTCCGGCTCCCCCGGCTCGGTGTCGGCCACGCCGAGGGCGACACGCCACTCGCCGCCGCCCGGGCCGGTCAGCGTGAGGTGCAGGGTGTGTCCCGCCCCGTCGAGACCGGAGAAGAGCATCGTCCAGGGCAGCAGGCGGGCGCACAGGTCGGCCGTCGGGCGGATGTGCTCGGGGACGGGGTCGGGCAGGCGGATCTCGGCCACCCGCGCCGCGTCGGCCGCGTGGATCCACGTCTCCAGCCCGCGGGCCAGGATGTGGTCGCGCACCGCGAACTCCAGCCCGTCCAGCGTGGCCGGGGTGGTGGGCGGCAGCGCCGCCAGGTGACGGCACAGGGCGTCCGCCTGCGCCCGCCAGTCGCGACGCGTCTGCTCGGGGCTGCGCGCCCGCTCGTACGCCTGCACGTCGCCCGTCCGGCCCAGCGAGTCGGCGGCGCCCATCGGCGGGCCCAGCACGGGGGCGCCGACGGAGGCGGCCACCAGCCCGTCCGTGGCGGCCAGATGGGCGACCAGTTCCTGGAGCGTCCAGCCCTCGACGATGACGCGCGCCCAGTCGTCGTCCACGGCCGAGGCCAGCAGCGCGTCCATGGCGGCCACCCGGCCGGCGTACGGCTGCGCCCAGTCCGCGGTGGGGGCCGCGGGCCTGCGCCGCGCCCGGGCCCCGGCCAGCAGCTGGGGCCGCAGCGAGTGGGCCGGCACCGCCGCGTCCTCCATCATCGCGTCCAGGTAGAGACGCTCGACGGGATCCATCACACCTCCTCCTGAGCACGCACGGACGCCGGGCCCGCGTAGGGCAAGCCGGCGCCCATCACACTTCCTCCTCGGCCAGCGCGTCGGCCAGGCGCCGCAGCGCCAGCCGGATGCGCGACTTGGCCGTGCCCTCCGGCACGCCGAGCTCCTCGCCGACCTGCCGGTAGGTCCTGCCGCCGAAATAGGCCAGCTCGACCGCCTGCCGTAAGCCGTCGGGTAACGCGCTCACCGCCTGCCGCACCCGCTCGGCCTCGTCGGCGGCGAGCACGGTGTCCTCCAGCCTGACAGGCTCGCGCTCGAACAGCCTGGGCCCGATCACCGACACCCTGCGCCGCTCCTCGGCCCGTACGTGGTCGACCGCGCGGCGGTGCGCGATCGTGGCCAGCCAGGCGCGCAGCGTGCCGCGGTCCGGGTCGTAGGCGAGCGGGCGTTCCCAGAAGAGCAGGAACACCTCCTGCGTGATGTCCTCCGCGATCACCCGGTCCCTGGTGACCCGCAGGGAGAGACCGAAGATCAACGGGGAGAGCCGGTCGTAGACCTCCCCCAGCGCGGACTCGTCGCCGCCGACCACCCGCTGATGCAGCAGGCGGTCGTCGTACGGTGCCTCCACTGGCACCACGCTCCCGTGTCTTCGGTCCATGGCGGCTCAGCCGCATGTCCGCCGCATGTCACTGTTCGCACCAAATGTAGAGCGGGATGACCGTCCAGGGACACGTCCGAGTAGGGATAGTGTCGAAAGTCGACATACGGAGGGGAACACATAGCCATGGCCACCACCCGCACCGCCACCACTCAATGGAAGGGCGCCCTGCTCGACGGCTCGGGCACCGTCTCGCTCGACACGTCCGGGGCCGGCACGTTCGACGTCTCCTGGCCGTCCCGTGCCGAGTCGGCGAACGGCAAGACCTCGCCCGAGGAGCTCATCGCCGCCGCCCACTCGTCCTGCTTCTCGATGGCGCTCTCGCACGCGCTGGCCGGCGCCGGCACGCCGCCGGAGTCGCTGCGGACGAGCGCCGACGTGACGTTCCAGCCGGGCGAGGGCATCACCGGCATCGTGCTGACCGTGCGGGGCCGGGTGCCCGGCATCACGGCCGAGCAGTTCCAGCGGGCCGCCGAGGACGCCAAGGCCAACTGCCCCGTCAGCCAGGCCCTGGCCGGCACGAGCATCAGCCTCAAGGCGGAGTTGCTCTGACCTTGTCCTGCGGTCGTCTTTCGAAGAGCGTTCGGGTTAACAAGAGACCAAGAGCGTGTTCGCGTGCGACAATCGGGTCACATGCGTGAGGTCTGGCCGGGCGAGCCCTATCCACTCGGCGCCACCTGGGATGGCGTGGGCACCAGTTTCGCGGTGTTCTCAGAGGTCGCCGAGCGGGTCGAGCTGTGCCTTTTCGACGATGACGGCTCCGAGGAGCGCATCGAGCTGCCCGAGGTCGACGGGTTCGTCTGGCATGGCTACCTGCCGGGCATCCAGCCGGGGCAGCGTTACGGCTACCGCATGCACGGGCCGTACGAGCCGTCCCAGGGTCACCGGTGCAACCCGGCCAAGCTGCTGCTCGACCCGTACGCCAAGGCGATCGACGGGGATCTGACCTGGAACCAGGCGCTGTTCCCCTACTACTTCACCGATCCGAGCCGGCGCAACACCGAGGACAGCGCGCCCTACATGCCGAAGAACGTGGTCGTCAACCCGTTCTTCGAGTGGGGCAACGACCGGCCGCCGCGCACCCCGTACCACCAGACCGTCATCTACGAGGCCCACGTGCGCGGGCTCACGATGCGCCACCCCGACGTGCCGCCCGACCTGCGGGGCACGTACGCCGGAGTGGGGCATCCGGCGATCATCGAGCACCTGCTGTCGCTGGGCGTGACGGCGGTCGAGCTCATGCCGGTGCACCACTACATCCCCGAGCACTTCCTGGTGGCCCGCGGGCTGACCAACTACTGGGGCTACAACACCATGGCCTACCTCGCCCCCCACGGGGGCTACTCCAGCGCGGGCACGCGCGGCCAGCAGGTGCTGGAGTTCAAGGCCATGGTGCGGGCGCTGCACGAGGCCGGCATCGAGGTCATCCTCGACGTGGTCTACAACCACACGGCCGAGGGCGACCACATGGGGCCGACGCTGGGGTTCAGGGGCATCGACAACAGCGCCTACTACCGCCTGCACGACGGCGACCGGCGCTACTACCTCGACTACACCGGCTGCGGCAACTCGCTCAACGTCCGCTCCCCGCACGCGCTGCAACTCATCATGGACTCCCTGCGCTACTGGGTGCTGGAGATGCACGTCGACGGCTTCCGCTTCGACCTGGCCTCGGCGCTGGCCAGGGAGCTGCACGACGTCGACCGGCTGAGCGCGTTCTTCGACCTGATCCAGCAGGATCCGGTGATCTCGCAGGTCAAGCTGATCGCCGAGCCGTGGGACGTCGGGCCGGGCGGCTACCAGGTCGGGAACTTCCCGCCCCTGTGGACGGAGTGGAACGGCAAATATCGCGACATCGTGCGAGATTTCTGGAGAGGTACGCATTCGGCTCTGCCCGAGTTCGCCTCCCGCCTGACCGGCTCGGCCGACCTGTACGAGTCCTCCGGCCGCCGCCCGGTCGCCTCGATCAACTTCGTCACCTGCCACGACGGGTTCACGCTCAACGACCTGGTCTCGTACGACCACAAGCACAACGAGGCCAACGGCGAGGACAACCGCGACGGCACCAACGACAACCGCTCGTGGAACTGCGGCGCGGAGGGCCCCGTCGAGGACCCGCAGATCGTCACGCTCCGCCGCCGCCAGCGGCGCAACTTCCTGGCCACCCTGTTCCTGTCGCAGGGCGTGCCCATGCTCTCCCACGGTGACGAGCTGGGCCGCACCCAGCGCGGCAACAACAACGCCTACTGCCAGGACAACGAGCTGGCCTGGGTCGACTGGTCGCTGCTGTACACCGAGTCGGATCTGCTGGAGTTCGTCAGGGCGCTGTCCAAGCTGCGCGGCGAGCACCCGGTCTTCCAGCGCCGCCGCTTCTTCCACGGCCGCAACCCCGACAGCGGCAAGCGCGACATCGTCTGGCTCACCCCCGGCGGGCGCGAGATGACGGCGAGCGACTGGCACATCAGCTACGCCAAGTCGCTGATGGTCTACTTCAACGGCGAGGCGATCACCGAGCCGGGGCCGCGCGGCGAGCGCATCGTCGACGACTCGTTCCTGCTGCTGATCAACGCCCATCACGAGAGCCTGGCGTTCACGCTGCCGGGCGAGGAGTTCGGCACGGGGTGGCTGCCGGTCCTCGACACCACCCGCGAGACGGTGGAGGACGCCTTCGCCGACGAACAGTGGCGGGCGGGCGACGTCGTCGCCGTCACCGCCCGTTCCCTGCAACTCCTGCGCCAGCCCCGCAAGGCCGCCCGGCCCAGCCCGTCCTGAGCCTCGGCGGGCGCCGCGCGGCGCGGTGCTCGATCCGGCGCTCGATCATCCGCCTCGGCCTGTCGCGCGAGGAGGCGGCCGATCCGGTCAGCCGGCCGGTCGCCGCGTTCGCCTTCCACCCGTCATGGCCGGCGCGCCGCTGAACGGCGTTGCCGCTAGATGACGTGGGCCGCGCTGGCGGTGAGGAACACCAGCGTGAACGTCGCCACCCCGGCCAGGCCGTGCAGCGTCACCGCGAGCACCGGGAACCGGCGCGCGGCCGTCCCGTGCCGGCCCGTCCCGAGCCACCGCGTGGACATCGTGAAGCCCAGCAGCGCGGCCGCCGCCAGCCCGCCGAACGCCGCCCAGACCAGCGCCCGGCTCCCCGTGGCGAGGCCGGCCGCCCAGCACGCCAGCGCTGACACCGCCAGCGCCGGATGGGAGAAGACCAGCGCCGACGGGAAACGGGTGACCTTGGTCCGGCGCGGACCGCCGTGCGGCAACCAGAAGGAGAGCAGATAGACCCCCGCGAGCACGGCGATCGTCCCTGTGAGGGCGGTTACCAGGCCCATTGTGCCTCCCAGTCAGTCCCCATCCCTCTTGTCACGTTAAGCGGAGAATCGCCCGTACGTCCGGAGATACGGAAAAGCGGTATCTGCCGGCGGATGGGATGTCGGTGGCGTGTGCCAAGGTAGAGGAGTGCGGCGCATCTATCCCGACATACAGGACAACCCAGACATCGTGCAGGCGTACGCCTACCCTGACGACCGGCCGTGGCTGCGGCTCAACATGGTCGCCAGCGCCGACGGCGCGGCCTGGCTCGACGGGCGTTCGGGAGGGCTGTCGAGCAAGGGCGACAAGCGGATCTTCCAGACCCTGCGCGGGCTGGCCGACGTGGTGGTCGCCGGCGGCGCGACCGTGCGCAAGGAGGGCTACGGCCCGGTTCCGCCGCGTGCGTCGTGGGCCGAGCTCCGCCGGGGGCGGCCCGAGGTGCCGCCCATCGCGGTGATCTCCCGCAGCCTCGCGCTCGACCTCGACGGGCCGCTGTTCACCGACGCCCCGAGCCGCACGATCGTCATCACCTGCGAGCACGCGCCGATCGACCGGCGCAGGCTGGCGGCCGAGCGGTCCGACCTGATCGTGGCCGGTGACGAGTGCGTCGACATGAAGCTCGCCGTCGCCGGGCTCCACGAGCGCGGGCTGACCAGGGTGCTGTGCGAGGGCGGGCCCCGCCTCAACGCCCAGCTGTCGGCCTGCGACCTGGTCGACGAGCTGTGCCTGTCGATCAGCCCGTTGCTGGTCGGAGGCGACGCGGCGCGCATCCAGAACGGCGAGCACGCGACGGTGCCACTGAATCTCAGCCAGGTGCTGGAGGAGGAGGGGGTCCTCTTCTGCACGTACACGAGGGAGCGCAGCGATGACCGAGCCGACGACGCAGTCTGAGCACGCCGCCACACCGGACGACATGCCGCCCGTGGACGTGCCGGGCGTGGACGTGCCGGGCGTGGACGTGCCGGGCGTGGAGGAAGAACCGGAGCCGGTGCCCAACCTGCCGGTGCGGCCGCCGGTGCCGCCGATGCTGGCCAAGCCGGTCAAGGCCATGCCCAAGCAGGACGGCACGCTCTTCTACGAGCCCAAGTGGGACGGCTTCCGCTGCATCGTGTTCCGTGACGGCGACGAGGTCTATCTCGGCAGCCGCAAGGAGCGCCCGTTCACGCGCTACTTCCCCGAGCTGGTCGAGGCGGTCAGGGCGGAGCTGCCGGACAAATGCGTGGTCGACGGCGAGATCGTGCTGCCCATGGGGTCGCAGCTCGACTTCGACGCGCTGCAGCAGCGCATCCACCCGGCCAAGTCGCGGGTGACGATGTTGTCGGAGCGCACACCCGCGCAGTTCGTCGCCTTCGACCTGCTGGCGCTGGGCGACGAGTCGCTGATGGAGCTGCCGTTCGCCGAGCGGCGGGCGCGGCTGGAGGGCCTGTTCCCGGAGAAGGGCGGCTCGATCCGGCTGACCCCGGTGACGACCAGCGACGCGCAGGCTGCCGAGTGGTTCGACGCGTTCGAGGGTGCGGGGCTCGACGGCATCATCGTCAAGCCGGGCGACCAGCCGTACGTCCCCGACAAGCGCACGATGTTCAAGGTCAAGCACGAGCGCACGGCCGACGTCGTGGTCTGCGGCTACCGCGAGCACAAGTCGGGCCCGGTCGTGGGCTCACTGCTGCTCGGCCTCTACGGCGACGACGGGCGGCTGCACCACGTGGGCGTGGCGGCGTCGTTCCCGATGAAGCGCCGGGCCGAGCTGGTCGAGGAGGTCAAGCCGTACCTCGCGGAGCTGAGCGAGCACCCCTGGGGCCACTGGGCCGAGCAGGCGGCGGCCACCGCCGGTCAGCCGGCCGCCGGGCCGGCGACGGGCGGGCAGCGGGTGCCGGGCGCGGTGTCGCGGTGGAACGCCAAGAAGGACCTGTCGTTCATCCCGCTGCGGCCGGAGCTGGTGATGGAGGTGGCCTACGACCAGATGGAGGGCGACCGGTTCCGGCACACGGCGCAGTTCCGGCGGTGGCGGCCCGACCGCACGCCCGAATCATGCACGTATGAGCAGTTGGAGCGTCCGGTGAGTTACAACCTTGACGACATCCTTGCCCGGTAGCTCACCATGGCGTTATATCTCGACATGTGACTACTGGTGATGAGCTCAAGGCTGCCGTGTCCGCCCGCCGCGACCTCGGGCCCGCATTCGAGGACGCCGTCGTGGAGTCGTTCCTCGACAAGATGGGCCAGGAGATCGACCGCCGGGTGGACGAGCGCCTGGCCGCCGCGCCCAAGGCAGGGAAGGCGGCGGCCGGCGGCCCGAACCATGCTCAGCGGCTGGCCCTGGCGATCGTCTCGCTCTCGCTCGGCATGGTCTCCACGCTCGTGCTCACCATCCTCGGCGAAGGGCACATGTCGGCGCTGATCCCCATCTGGGTCGCCATCTTCGTGCTCAACGCGATCTTCAACGGGTCGAAGGGCCGCGACTAGGCGAGCCAGATGAGGCCGGCGAAGCGGCCGCCCGGCTGTTCGCGGCGGTGGGAGTAGAGCTCCTGCGACTCGATCGTGCAGCGCGCGTCGTGGCGCACGTCGGCCAGCCCCGCCGCGCGCAGCTGCGCCTCGATGCCGGCTCTCAGGTCGAGCGCGGGCGTGCCCCACGACGTCGTCGACCACGTCTGCGGCACCTTCGAGGCCACCCGCCCGCGCAGGTCGGCGGGCACCTCGTAGCAGCGGCCGCACGCGCCCGGGCCGATCAGCGCGACCATGCGCCCCGGCTGCGCGCCCTTGGCCGCCATGGCCTCCACCAGCACCGTCGCGATGCCCGCCGCCGTGCCGGGGCGGCCGGAGTGGGCGGCGCCGACCATGCGCGCCACCGGGTCGGCCACGAGCACGGCGGGGCAGTCGGCGCCGAGCGAGGCGAGGGCCAGCTTCGGCTCGGTGGTGAACACCCCGTCGAGCGGGGGCGGATCGTCGCCGAACGGCTCGCTCACGTACGCGACCTCGGCGCTGTGGACCTGGCGCATGAACACCACGGCCCGCACGCCCAGCTCGGCGGCCACGCCCGCGCGGTTGGCGCGCACGGCGGCCGGGTCGTCGCCGACCATGCCGCCGAGGTTGCGAGAGCCGTACGGAGGGGCGCTGACCCCTCCGTGACGATCGGTGATGGCGACGTGGACGCCGGGGGCCAGCTGCATGCCCCCGATCCTAGGACACCTCAGCGGCCCTGCCAGGCGACCCTCTCCTTGGCCAGGAACGCGGGCACGGCCGCGTGGAAGTCGGCGCTGCCGAAGACCTCGGCCACGATGTCGTCGCCGTCCGGCAGGCCGGCCACCCGCAGCCGTCTGACGGCCTCCTTGGCCGCCCACATCGACAGCGGCGCGTGCGACAGCAGCCGCTCCTCCACCTCGGCCTGGCGAGCGGGCAGGTCGCCCGGCTCGCACAGCTCGGCGGTGAACCCGGCCGCGTGCGCCTCCTCCCCCGTGTAGAGGCGGGCCCGCAGCAGCATGTCGAGGGTCCGCGCGGGGCCGAGGTGGTGCACGAGCAGCGAGTACGTGTTCATCGACAGGCAGTTGCCGAGCGTCCGCGCGATCGGCGCCCCGAAGCGGGCCTCCGGCACGGCCAGCCGCAGGTCGCACGCGGCCGCCAGGATCAGGCCGGCGCCCACGCAGTAGCCCTGGACGACGGCCAGGGTGGGCACCCTGACGCGTTCGAGCCGGTCGACGACGCGCTGGATGCGGCGTTCGTAGGCGACGCCGTCGGCGCCGTCGGTGAACGCGGCGAACTGGGAGATGTCGGTGCCCGACACGAACGCCCGCTCCCCGGCGCCCGACAGGACGAGCAGCCGGATGCCGGGGTCGGCGTCGGCACGTTCGCAGGCGTCGTACAGGCCGTCCCGCATGACCCAGGTCAGGGCGTTGTGGCGGGCGGGCCGGTTGAACACGACCCGCAGCACGGGTCCGTCGGCGGTCACGAGTAAATCGCTCACATGATCTCCTTTCCCTTCCATGCTGCCCGTTCCGGCCTAGCGTGGATCACATGCGACGACGAGGAGGGACCCGATGACGAGCCTTGCCGACCTGCACGCCCTGATGGAGCGCCTCGGCCACCCGGTGGCCAGGGCCGCGGCCGAGTCCGCCGCCCGTTTCGCCGACGGGGCGCCGTACCGGTTCGAGATCCCCAGCGTCGAGGGGCCCGCCGTGCTGGAGGCCGTGGTGGCGGAGGCGGACCGGCTCGGCGTGCCGGTCGCCCGCACCTCGCAGGGCAGCGGCGTGATGATGCTGACCGACGACGAGATCCGGCGCATGGCGCGGATCGGGGCAGAGCGCGACATCGAGGTCAACCTGTTCCTGGGGCCGCGCGCCGCCTGGGACACCGGCGGCCAGGCCAAGCTCACCCAGGCCGTGGGCGCGGCGGCGCGGGGCAACGCGATGGTCGCGGCGTGCGTGGCCGACGCGCTGCGGGCTTGCACGCTCGGCATCCGCAGCCTGCTCGTCGGCGACCTCGGCGCGCTGGAGGTGCTGCGCACGCTGAAGGAGGACGGCACGCTGCCGGCCGGTCTCGTGCTGAAGACGTCGGTGCTGATGCCGCTGACGAACGGCCCGACGGCCGCGATCTACGAACGCCTCGGCGCGACCACCTTGAACGTGGGCACCGACCTGACGATCCCGCACCTGGCGGAGATCCGGGCCGCGACCGGGCTGCCGATCGACCTCTACCTGGAGGTGCCCGACGACCAGGGCGGGTTCGTCCGCTTCTACGAGGCGGCGGAGATCGTCCGGGCCGCCGCTCCCGTCTACCTGAAGATGGGCCTGCGCAACGCGCCCAACATCTATCCCTCCGGCGGTCACCTCGGCGCGGTGCCGCAGGAGCTCGGCCGCGAGCGGGTGCGCCGGGCCGCGCTGGCGCAGCGCCTGATCGAGCAGCTCGACCCAGGGCTGGGCAAGCCGTCCCCGGCGTCGGACGCCGGGGTTCCCGAAATCTAGACGTCCCGGCTTCTCCAGGCGTGCAGGTCTCCAGGCGTGCAGGTCTCCAGGCGTGCAGGTCTCCAGGCGTGCAGGTCTCCAGGCGTGCAGGTCTCCAGGCGTGCAGGTCTCTAGGTGTGCAGGCGGTGGACCGTGAGCGGGCCGCCGCCCCAGCGCCCGATCGCCTCCTCGTCGGCGAAGGCGAGCACGCGCATCATGTTGCCGCCGTCGCTGCGGTCGACGTTGCGGCGCAGCCGCTTGCTCAGGTCGGGGGGCAGCGCGGTGGTGCCGGCCTCGATCGTGTCCCCGTAGTGGGGGGCGAAGGCGACGCCCGCGAATCCGGTACGGGCCAGCAGCGTGGGCACGGTCTTCGAGGAGTAGAACATCAGGTGGTTCTTGGTGAACCCGCTCCACTTCGGCCCGTACGCCTTCAGCAGCAGCGACTGTGCGTTCACGGTGAGGATGAGCAGCACGCCGCCGGGCGCGAGCAGGCTCCTGAACTTCCTGAAGTCCTCCAGCGGCCTGGGCAGGTGCGCGAGCACCGACCAGAGCGTGATCACGTCGAAGCCGCCGGCGGCGATCTCGGGCACGTCCTCGGGCGCGCCGAAGTAGGTGCGCGCCCGGCTGAGCCGCTGGTTGGCCTGCTCGACCGACTCGGGCGACAGATCCACGCCGTACGCGTCGAAGCCGCGCCGCTCGGCCAGCTCCAGGAAGAGCCCGACGCCGGAGCCGAAGTCGAGCAGCCGGCGTTCCTTGCCCTCGTCGAAGACCGGCGAGAACGCCTTCATCGTCAGGTCGTAGCGGCGCTGCCGGTTGGCGGCGTACTTGCCGCTCAGGAAGTTGCTGTAGCCGGAGGCGTACAGGTCGCCGAGGCGTTCCGGCCGCACGTTCGGGTTGCGGTAGAGGAAGCCGCAGGAGGGGCAGCGGACGACGTGGTAGCGCCAGCCCTTGCCCGTGCCGCCGGTCGGCTCGAAGAGCGGCTGCTGCCGGGACTCCCCGCACATCATGCAGCTGAGGAACTCCTCGATCTCGCCGAGCGTCCGCAGCCTCTGGTACTCCTCCAGCGTCATCACCGGCGCCCGCCGGATCAGCCGCTGCCACTGCGCCTCACGGATGAGCCGCTCCCCTGGCCGGACGTACACCCGCTGTCCCCACGGGACACGGTCGTAACGGGAGCCGTACGCCAGTCTGCCGAGCCATCTGTATGCCATCGCCACCACCCTGCGACCGGTTGTGCCCCTGCGCTATTGCGACTATGCGTCACCGTTCGGGCGCTTTACGTGATGTTTGGGGTACGCGCCATCTGTCCGACTGTAGGCGAGAAATTTGAGCAAGCATACGCTTGGTTTCGGTCGTCGGCTCCGACCGTGGACGCCTGGCCGAAAGGCTGTTCTTGTCGGCGATTCCGTCGGATAGATTTACCGGTCATGAGCGAGTGGATCACGGACCGTCCCGAGCTGTCCGAGGAGGCCGCCCACTCCCGCGCCTCCGTGCTGCGCAGCCGCGCAGAGTCGTACATCGCGCTGGGCCGGCACGACGCGGCGATCGCGGACCTGACCGAGTCGATCGCGCTGGTGCCGGACAACGCCCGCGCCTGGCGGCTGCGCGGCGAGAGCCACCGCGTCACCGGGCGGCACGACGCCGCGCTCGAGGACTTCGACGAGGCCCTGAAGCTGGAGCCGGACAGCGCGTACGCCCTCGGCTCGCGCGGGCAGACGTACGCGGCCATGGGCCGGCTGGAGGAGGCCATGGACGACTTCGAGCACGCGCTCACCCTCTCCCCCGACTCGCTGTGGATCCTGGAGGCCAAGGCCGACGCGCTGGCCGACCTCGACCGGCTGGACGAGGCCCTGGAGACGCACACCAAGATCATCGCGCTGGACGAGAGCCTGGCGTACTCGTGGGTGGCGCGCGGCGACCTCTACCAGCGGATGCAGCTCTATCCCGAGGCCGTCGACGACTACGCCAGAGCCCTGGAGGCCGAGCCGGACCACGTACGGGCGCTGAGCAGGCGGGGCGAGGCGCTGCGCATGCTCGACCGCTACGAGGAGGCACTGGCGGACCTGAACCGGGCCCTGGAGCTCGACCCGGGCAACGACCGCGCGCTCGGCAGCCGAGGCGCGGTGCTGAGCGAGCTGGGCGACAACGAGGCCGCGCTGGCCGACCTCGACAAGGCGACCGAGCTCGACCCGGAGTACATCTGGGCCTACCGGGTGCGCGGCGAGATCCTGCAGGAGCTCGACCGGCACGAGGAGGCCGTCTCCGACTTCACCCGGGCTCTGCACCTGCAGTTCGGCGACTGATCCCGGCCAGCCACTCGAGGGCCGCCGGGGCCGCGCGCATGGCCGAGATGTGGCCGTCGCCGGGCAGGAGGCGGAGCTCGGCCGACGGGCAGCGGCCGGCCAGCCACCCGCCGTGCGCGCTGGGCACGACCCTGTCCTGGTCACCGTGCATGATCAGCACCGGGGCCGTCACCTCGGCGGGGTCGCCGCCCCACGGGGCGACGTAGGCCAGGTCGTCGTCGATCTGCCCGCCGGGGCCGCCGGCCTGCGCGGCCGCCACGACCTCGCCGAACCAGGACCAGTCTCCCTCCAGCGCGGCATGGTCTTCGGGGGTGAACATCTCCGGGTCGTACGCGGCCGCCGCCTGGTGGCGCTCCAGCTCGGCCCGTCCCCGCAGGGCGGCGCGGAACCCGGCCGCGCCGGAGGCGTACATCCCCGTGAACCAGTCGAGGCCCTCGGCCGCGTACGGCGCCGGCGCGGACACGCTGACGGCGGCCGTCACCCGCTCACGCAGCAGGGCGGCACAGGCCAGGGCATGCGCACCCCCACCGGAGTGCCCCATGACGGCGAAACGCCCGATCCCCAGCGCGTCGGCGACCCGCTCACCCAGAACCGCCGCGGATCCCGCCCTCCGCCCCGGCCACCGCGTGGACCCGCCGTAACCAGGCCGGTCATAGGACACCCACCGCAGGCCGAGCTGCACGGCCATGTCCGCCAACGGCTCCGGCGGCGCCCCGACGTTGGGTGTCCCGTGGTGCCAGAGCACCGCCGGCAGCCCGTCATCCCCCGGAGCGGCATCGTAGGCATGCACGCTGCGCCCATCCCCAAGCGCCACCTCGAACTCTCGCACCCGGACCTCCGACTCCCACTCGCCGTCCCTGGCGACCCTAGACAACGCCGCCGACAAAACCGCGCCACAAACCCCTGTCCGCGAGAGGCCCCGAAGTCTCCCCGCCCCATACGCCGACCCCCGGAAGGTTCCCGTCCGAGCGGAAGCATCGAGCACGAGCGAGCCCTTTGCGCCGGCAGGCGAGCGACGGCCCGCTCGCCACAAGCGCGATCACGGAACGACGCCGGCAGCCGTCCCGCCACGTGTCTTTCCGGCCCTGCCGGCGCGTTTGGCTGTGGCGCATCGTGGCAGGGGAGATATCACGACAAAGGGGGACAAAAGGAATGAGTAATCCACAACAGCCAGAGCTTCGCAGGTCCGGCAAGGCCAGCACCGACTCCAAATCCGCGGACGCCGCCCGCGAGACCAAGGGAGCCGCCAAGCGCGCCGCCGCCCACCCGCACGGCACGGACAAGGGCGGCAAGGGCGGAGGCAAGGGCGGAGGCGTGCCGCCGGCCCAGCGACCGAACCATCCGGGGTGAAGAGCGTGAAGGGAAGCCTGCAGTTCATCGGGAACGCGACGACGCTGATCCGCTACTGCGGCATCACCCTGCTGACGGATCCGAACTTCCTGCACCAGGGGCAACGCGCGTACCTCGGCTACGGCCTGACCTCACGCCGCCTGCACGACCCCGCGGTGGAGATCGAGGACCTGCCGGTCATCGACGCGGTGGTCCTCTCGCACCTGCACGGTGACCACTGGGACCGCGTGGCGCGCAAGGGCCTCGACAAGGACACGCCGGTCATCACCACCACCTCGGCGGCGGGCAAGCTGCGCAGGCGCGGCTTCCGGCGCAGCGTCGGGCTGGAGAACTGGCAGCAGCACGAGCTGCGCGGCCCCGGCGGCACGGTGACGATCACCGCCCTGCCCGCCAAGCACGCGCCCGGCCCGATCGCGGGGCTGTTGCCGCCGGTGATCGGCACGATGCTGGAGTTCTGCGGCCAGGAGGGGCTGGTGGAGCTGCGCATGCTGATCAGCGGCGACACGCTGCTCGACCGCCGCCTGGACTCGATCCCGCGCCGCTTCCCCGACATCGACCTGGCGCTCGTGCACCTGGGCGGCACCAAGCTGCTCGGCTCGCTGCTCGTCACCATGGACGGCCGGCAGGGCGCCGGATGGGTGGACCTGATGAACCCGCACGCGGTCGTGCCGATCCACTACGACGACTACACGGTCTTCAGCTCACCGCTGGACGACTTCCGCCGGCACATCGAGCAGGCCGGCCTGGCCGACCGGGTCGTCTGTCTGGAACGGGGCGAGACCCGCGAACTCGCGCCGCACCGCCTCGTCAGACACTGACCCGCACCGCCTCGTCAGACACTGACCGGCGTCAGGTGTCGGACCGGGCCTTGCTCGGCTGCACCCGCTTCGGCTCGCCCGGCATCTTCGGATAGTTGGGCGGGTACGGCATGTCGCCGCGCTCGTCCTCGGCGTACATCCGCAGGAGCGGCTCGATGGAGTGGGCGTGGTCGTCGATGGCCGCGTGCACGTCGCCGACCTCGGCGAACCGGGCGGGCATGGTGCGGATGTCGAAGTCGCGCGGGTCGGCGTCGGCCAGCTCGTCCCAGGTGAGCGGGGCCGAGACGGGGGCGTGCGGCCGGGCCCTGACGGAGTAGGCGCTGGCCACCGTGCGGTCTCGGGCGTTCTGGTTGAAGTCGATGAAGACGCGGTCGCCGCGCTCCTCCTTCCACCAGGCCGTGGTCACCAGGGCGGGATCGCGCGCCTCGACGGCCCGGGCCAGGGCGATGCCGGCGTGGCGGACGTCGACGAAATCCCACCGCGGCTCGATGCGCACGGCGATGTGGACGCCGCGGTTGCCTGACGTCTTCACGTAGCCGGTCATGCCGAGCTCGGCGAGCACCTCCCTGGTCAGGAAGGCGGCCTCGCGGGCGGTGTCGAACTCCAGGCCCGGCTGCGGGTCGAGGTCGACGCGCAGCTCGTCGGGGTGCTCGACGTCGGCGGCGCGCACCTGCCAGGGGTGGAAGTCGATGGTGCCGAGGTTGGCGCAGTAGGCGATCGCGGCGATCTCGGTGACGCGCAGGGACTGCGCCGTGCGGCCGCTCGGGAACGTCACGGTGACCGACTGGAGCCAGTCGGGGTGCCGCGGCGGCATGCGCTTCTGGTAGATGGCCTCGGTCTGCACGCCGTCGGGATGGCGCTTGATGTTGGTCGGCCGGTCCCGCAGGGCGCGCAGCGCCCCCTCGCCGACGCTCACGTAGTATTCGACCAGCTCGCGCTTGGTCGCGCCGATCTCCGGGAAGTAGACCTTGTCGGGATTGGTGACCTTGACGGTCCGCTCCCCCACCTCGAGCTCGATGTACGGCGATGCCATGCCCTCGAACCTACTCCCCCGGTCCGACAACTCGGCCGGTAAGGCGGGGTGGGCTCGTCCCGGAGCCGCCGCGGTGGCGGGACCGGGGGCTCGACGGGACGAGCCACCAGACCGTCCGCCGCCGTTCCGGGCGCTGGCGCGCCACCCGGCCGGCCCCTCACGATCCCCGCGGCTCCAGCACGGGCGTGGGCTGCGCCGCTCGGCGGGATCTTGGCGGACGATCTCACCCCTTGCAGGAGGCGATGACACCCCCTTGCCTACAAAGACGCGAATTCGCCCCAGAACGGATGCTTCACCCTGCGGAGATCTCTTTTTGCCACCATCTCGTACTCTGGACGCATGGAGAATGTCGTCAAGAGCGAGGCGGAGTGGCGGGCCGAGCTGTCGCCCGAGGAGTACCACGTCCTCAGGGAGGCCGGGACCGAGCGCCCGTTCACGGGGGAATACGTCGACACCAAGACCGAGGGCGTCTACTCGTGCCGTGCCTGCGGCGCGGAGCTGTTCCGGTCCGACACGAAGTTCGAGTCGCACTGCGGATGGCCGAGCTTCTTCGAGCCGTCCGAATCCGACGCGGTGCGGCTGATCGAGGACCGCAGCCTGGGCATGGCGCGCACCGAGGTGCGCTGCGCGCGCTGCGACTCCCACCTGGGGCACGTCTTCCACGGTGAGGGCTACCCGACGCCCACCGATGATCGCTACTGCATCAACTCGATCTCGCTGCGCCTCGAGCCCAAGGCCTGACGCGCGGGCGAGCGTCCCGATCCCGGGTCAGCCGGGGTCGGGACGGGTGACACGGCAGGTGCGGTCGGCGGGTCCGAGGATGTTGGCGAGCACCGGGTTGCCGTTGCCGCCGGCCTTGGCGTGCACGAACACCACCGGGTCCGCCACGCCGCGGCTGCGCAGGTAGTGCAGGCCGCGCTCACACAGCATGATCGCCGCGGTGGAATTGTCCGCGTTATCCGGCAAATC
This sequence comes from Nonomuraea terrae, assembly GCF_044465245.1. Taxonomy (NCBI): domain Bacteria; kingdom Bacillati; phylum Actinomycetota; class Actinomycetes; order Streptosporangiales; family Streptosporangiaceae; genus Nonomuraea; species Nonomuraea terrae. Next base: position 676,190 of record NZ_JBITLL010000005.1, read on the forward strand.
TGTATAAATCCGTAAATACCCGCCGACCGTACGGACATCTCTGAGGCGTTTCAGCGCCTTGTCCCGCGAGCCCCAGGTCGTACGGAAGAACTCGGCCGCCTGCGGGTCGGTGTGCCGCGAGAACCCACCGCCGTCGGCGCCCGGCGAAGCGGACGCCCCGGCCACCGTCCCCGGTGCGGCGGAGGGAGGAGACGCGGGCCTGCCCGCCTCGCGCGGCCGCGCCTGCGCCCGCGACCCGGGACGCTCGGACGGCCCCGGCGACCCGCCCCGGCCGCCGTGCGCGCCAGCGGGAACGCGCCCAGGCGGACCGTCCGGTCCTGCGGCGGATCCGGAGGCGGCCGGCGACGCGCCGAGCGTGCGGTCGCCGTCGGACGTGCCGTTCACGACGAGCAGCACCACGGCCCCTCCGGCCAGCGCCCCCGCCGCCCAAAGGCCTCTGCCCGTACGGCGCCGCGCGCGCCGGGAACGCCCCGCCGCGTGGCGTCCTCGCTTCCGGGAGTCCGTCACCCCGCCCCCTCGTGGAACGTGCCAGTCGATCGGCGATTCCCTGATTGTGGCAAACGGGGTAGATCAATTCAGCGAGATGGCCGACTCGGCAGGCGGGGGCGGCTGCGCGCCGCCCCGGGCGTCCGGCTAGGGCAGGGCGGCGACGATCTCCCGGACCGGCTTGCGGGCGCCGGTGTAGAACGGGATCTCGACGCGCGTGTGGCGGCGGGCCTGCGCGCCCCGCAGCGTACGCATGAGGTCGACGATGCGGTGCAGCTCGTCGGCCTCGAACGCCAGCATCCACTCGTAGTCGTTGAGCGAGAAGCACGCGACGGTGTTGGCCCGCACGTCGGGGTAGTCGCGCGCCATCCGGCCGTGCTCGGCGAGCATCGCCCGGCGCTCGGAGTCTTCGAGGAGATACCACTCGTAGGAACGCACGAACGGGTAGACGCTCACGTAGGCGCGCGGCTCCTCCTCGGCGAGGAAGGCCGGGATGTGCGACTTGTTGAACTCGGCGGGCCGGTGCAGCGCCATCGCCGACCAGACGGGCCGGGTGTGGCGGCCCAGCTCGGTGCGCCGGAACCGCGAGTAGACGTCCTGGAGGTCCTCCGGCGTCGTCGCGTGCCACCAGAACATGAGGTCGGCGTCGGCCCGGAGCCCCGACACGTCGTAGACCCCCCTGGTCACGACGTCTTTCCCGGCGGCCTGGTCGAGCAGCTCCTGCACCTCGTCGGCCAGGTCGTCGCGGTTGGCCGGGCAGGGCCCGGTCGACTGGAAGACCGACCACATCGTGTAACGGATCACCTGGTTGAGATCGCGGGCCTTCGGCCGCGGAGCGCCCTCTGTCATGGTGACTATTCTCCTCGCAGGTCGAGGTGGTCCAGAATCCGGGCCGCGGCCGTACGGGCCGTGCCGACGCACGCCGGAATGCCGATGCCGTCGTAGGCCGCCCCGCACACCGCCAGGCCCGGCTGCACCGCCACCGCGGCGCGCACCCTGGCCACCCGGTCGAGGTGGCCGACGTTGTACTGCGGCAGCGCGCCGCCCCAGCGGGTGACCCGGGAGTCGAGCGGCAGGCCGCGCGCGCCCATCACGTCGGCCATCTCGGCCGTGGCCAGCGACACCAGCTCGGTGTCGTCGCGCTGGAGCAGGTGCTCCTCGCCCAGCCGGCCGATCGAGCAGCGCAGGATCACCAGGTCGTTGGCCAGATGGGGCCACTTCACCGAGCTGAACGTGACCGCCTTGACCGGCCGCCGCTCCACCGGCGGCACGAGGTAGCCGCTGGAGGCCGGCGGCTCGGGGAAGGCGTCGACGGGGTAGGCCAGGGTGACGACCGCCATGCTCGCGTACTGGATCCTGGCCAGCTCGGCGGCGGCTCTGGGCACGTCGGCCTTGAGCAGCCGGCTGGAGGCGGGGCCGGGCGTGGCGACGATGACGGCGTCGGCCTCGATCGTCTCCGGTCTGGGCACGGGCCCGGCGACCAGCCGCCATCCGGAGTCGGTGCGGCGCAGCTCGCGTACGGTGACGCCGGTGCGGACGTCGGCGCCGGACGCCTTGGCGACCGCCTCGGGCAGGCCGCCGACGCCGTTCCTGAGCGTGGTGAAGACGGGGCCGGCGTCTTTCGGGGTCTCCTCGGCGAGCCGGCGGGCCGCGCTGAGCAGCGAACGCTCGGAACGCGCCACCGCCGCCACGCGCGGCATCGTGGCCTCCAGCGACAGCAGCTCGGCGCGACCGGCGTAGACGCCGCCGAGCAGCGGCTCGACCAGCCGGTCGACGACCTCGCCGCCCATGCGCGCCCGGATGTAGGCGGCCACGGACACGTCGGTGCGGACCAGGGTGGCCGGCAGGATCTGGTCGAGCGGCACGCGCAGCAGCCCGCCGGGCGAGATGATGCCCGACTTCGCCAGCTCGGCGAGGTCGGACGGCACGCCCATGACCTGGCCCTTCGGCAGGTGGTGCAGGGCGCCCCGGCTGTAGACGGCCGAGCGCGTGGTGCCGGGGAAGACCAGGTCGTCGCCGAGCCCCACGGCCCTGGCCAGGTCTCTGCCCTCGGGGCGGCGGGCCAGCATGGCCTCGGCGCCCGCGTCCACGCTCACCCCGGCGACCTCCGAGGCGTACAGCTTGCCGCCGATCCGCGGTGACCCTTCGAGCACGGTCACCTTGACCCGCTCGCCCGCGCCCTGACGGAGATACCACGCGGCGGCGAGACCGGAGATCCCTCCGCCGACCACGACCACGTGGGCTCGATTCCGTTCCACGTCTCCTGACGCTACCGTCTCAGAGGGGCGCCCGGCCGCGCGGGGCGCGTGACCGTACCGTGATCGCCTCCGTCAAACCACCCCGAACCGGCAGCCGTCGTAAGGGCATGACGAGAATCCGGTACGGCATCGCGATCCCCTGCCTGGCGCTGTTCCTGGCCGGTTGCGGCGGCGGCGGCGCGACCATGCAGAGCCGCGCGGGCGAGGCCGCGCCCGCCCAGGCCGACGCCCCCGCCACCGGCCGCGCCGAGGAGAGCGACCGCACGCCGCGGCGGCAGGAGTCCGGTACGGACGGCAGCGTCTCCGACGTGACGGTCACCCGGCAGGAGCGCCAGGTGATCTACACCGGCAGCATGACCGTGCGCGCCCGGCAGGTCGCCACGGCCGCGCAGCAGGCCAAGCAGATCGTCACCGAGGCGGGCGGATACCTCGGCAAGGAGGAGAGCGACTCCTCCGGCGGCACCGAGGACACGGCGCTGCTGGAGTTCAAGATCCCACCGGCGAAGTACCCGGAGGTGCTCGGCCGTCTGGGCAAGGAGCTCGGCAGGCAGCTGTCGCTGCAGCAGGCCACCCAGGACGTCACCCTGCAGGTGGCCGACGTCGAGAGCCGGCTGGCGTCGGCGCGGGAGTCGCTGGAGTCGCTGCGCGAGCTGCTGAAGCGGGCCGACACGATCGGGCAGGTGCTGGACGTCGAGCGGGAGATCTCCGCCCGGGAGGCCGACCTGGAGTCGCTGCAGGCTCAGCAGAAGGAGCTGGCCGCGCAGGTCTCGATGGCCACGCTGACGCTGCGGCTGGTGGGGCCGGTCGCCGTGGTGGAGGACCCCGCGGAGGAGCCGGCGGGCTTCCTCGGCGGGCTGAAGGCCGGCTGGCAGGCCCTGGTCGCGGTCACCAAGACGGCGCTCACCGTGCTCGGCGCTCTCGTGCCGTGGCTGGCCGTCCTGCTCCCGCCGGTCGCCCTGGTCGTCCATCTCGTACGCCGCGGCCGGCGCCCCACGCCGCCGCCCTCCCCCGCGCCGGATCCGGAGACCACCTGACCGGCGGGGCTCAGAACTCGTGGACGAGGTCGGTCAGGCGCTTGAGCTGGTCGGGGTCGGTGGCGGGGAGCACGCCGTGGCCGAGGTTGAACACGTGGCCCTCGGCGGCCCGGCCGCGGCGCAGCACCTCACGGGCCTTGCGCTCCACGACCTCCCACGGCGCCAGCAGGATCGCCGGGTCGAGGTTGCCCTGCAGCGCCCTGCCGGAGCCGACGCGGCGGGCCGCCTCGTCGAGCGGGACCCGCCAGTCGACGCCCACCACGTCGGCCCCGGCCTCGCCCAGCACGCCGAGCAGCTCGCCGGTGCCGACGCCGAAGTGGATGCGGGGCACGCCGGCGACGCCCTCGAAGATGCGCCGGGTGTGGGGCAGGATGAACTCGCGGTAGTCGTCGGGCGCCACCGCCCCCACCCAGGAGTCGAAGAGCTGCACGGCCGAGGCGCCCGCCGCGATCTGGATGCGCAGGTGCTCCAGCACGATGTCGGTCAGCCGCTCCATCAGCGCGTGCCACAGCTCCGGCTCGCCGTACATCATGGCCTTGGTGCGGTCGTGGTTCTTCGAGGGGCCGCCCTCGATGAGGTAGGAGCCGAGCGTGAACGGCGCGCCGGCGAAGCCGATGAGCGGCGTGCCGCCCAGCTCGCCGGTCAGCGCCTGGATCGCCTCGGTGACGTACGGCACGTCGCCGGGCTCCAGGGGACGCAGCGCGTCGAGCCCCTTGGCGTCGCGGATGGGCTCGGCCACGACGGGGCCCACGCCCGGCTTGATGTCGAGGTCGATGCCGATGGCCTTGAGCGGCACGACGATGTCGCTGAAGAAGATGGCCGCGTCGACTCCGTAGCGGCGTACGGGCTGCATGGTGATCTCGACGATCAGGTCGGGCGTCGAGCACGCGGTGAGCATCGGCACGCCCTCGCGGACCTTCAGGTATTCCGGCAGCGACCGTCCGGCCTGGCGCATGTACCAGACAGGGGTGTACGGGACGGCCTGGCGGCGGCAGGCGCGCAGGAAGACGGAGTCGGCGAGGTTCACCCCACAAGGGTGCCACGGGCGGGCACCGGTTCCACCCCCGGTCCTCGCCCGTCCGGGGCCCGGTCGCCGGCGTCCGTCCAGGTGGGAGAGGCGGCGAATGCGGACGCGAGGATGCGAGGTGTCGGAAAAAGATGCATTGGACACCCCAAATCATGATCAGATAGCCAGATGAAGGTTTACCGGTCTGCTCGGTGTCGGCGTCGCGCACGGGTCGAACACACCCCATGCCCGCCCAGAGAGCCGGTCTCGACTGGGCCAAAACTTTCCCAAGCCACCGCGCGGCACCGATTCAGCGACCACTTTCGGGACACGCCGAGCGCGTTGCGGGGAATTGTCAGCGGCTCGTGCCAACGTCGGAGCCACGACCCGACGAAAGGCCCCGGTTCGATGACTCGTGCGATGACCGCGTTGTGGAGTTCCCCAGAGCGCCGCGGGGGGCACTGCCCGTCCTGCTCCGGTGAGCGGCCGTTCGAGCAACCTCCCTGCGCCGACGGGCACGAGCCGGGCGAGTGCCCCGAATGGGCCTGCGCCGACTGCGGCCACGCGATCATGCTCGGCACCGCCGAGTCCACCCTTCCTGCTCGCCAGCTGGTTACGGCTGCGGCTTGATCACCAAGGATGAGCACCCCCGTGGTCCCCTTCCGTCCCACCTCGACCTACGCTTCGGCTATGACACTCGGTGACCAGCCGCCGCCTCCCGCCGCGTTCACCCGTGCGGCCGAGAGCCTGCGGTCGTCCGAGGTCAGGCCGGAGATCGAGCTGGAAGACCTGCCCGCGCCCCAGCGACTGGCCCCCTATGCGGCCGCCATCGGCGCCTCGGTCTACCGCGACGACGACGAGCTCGCGGTCGGCCGGCTGATCCTGCTCTACGACCCCGACGGCCAGCGCGGGTGGGAAGGCCCGTTCCGGCTGGTGGCCTACGTCAGGGCCGACATGGAGCCCGAGATCACCTCCGATCCCCTGCTGGGGCCGGTCGCCTGGAGCTGGCTGACCGATGCTCTCGACGCCCACCAAGCCGACTACTCCGCCGCTGGCGGTACGGTGACAAGAGCCGTGTCCGAGGGCTTCGGCAACAAGGCCGACGACCCGGTCACGACCGAGCTCGAGCTGCGGGCGTCGTGGTCACCCGCCCAGGAGGACCTGTCGGGGCATGTCGCCGCCTGGTGCGACCTCATGTGCCTGGCCGCGGGCATACCGCCGCTCCCGCCCGACGTGGCCGCCCTGCCACGCCGACGTGATGATCCGGAGAGTGACCGAACGAAGTGAGGGCACCAGTCAAGACAGCACCAGCGTCATGAGGCCGGTGAGCTCATGACAGAAGAACGCACAGTGGAGCCGCTGCTCGAACCGCGCGAAGGCATCCCTCCGGTCGTCTCCGACGCCGACGCCCTAGCCGAGGTCGTGGAGCGGTTCGCCGCGGGCGACGGGCCCGTGGCGGTCGACGCCGAGCGCGCCTCCGGCTACCGCTACGGCAACCGCGCCTACCTGGTCCAGCTGCGCCGGGGCGGTGCCGGCAGCGCGTTGATCGACCCCATCGCCTGCCCGGACCTGTCGGCGCTCGACCGGGCGGTGGCCGACGCCGAGATCGTGCTGCACGCCGCCTCGCAAGACCTGCCGTGCCTGCTGGAGGTGGGGTTCAGGCCTCGCCGCATGTTCGACACCGAGCTGGCCGGCCGGCTGCTCGGCTACGAGCGCGTGGGGCTCGGCACGATGGTCGAGACCGTGCTCGGCCTGCGGCTGGAGAAGGGCCATTCGGCGGCCGACTGGTCCACCAGGCCGCTGCCGGAAGACTGGCTGCGCTACGCGGCGCTCGACGTGGAGGTGCTGGTCGAGCTCCGCGACGTGCTCCACCAGCAGCTGGCGGAGAGCGGGAAGCTGGAGTGGGCGCACGAGGAGTTCGCCGCCGTGCTGAACACCCCGCCGCCGGCGCCGCGCTCCGACCCGTGGCGGCGCACGTCGGGCATCCACAAGGTGCGCAACGTACGCGCGCTGGCCATCGTGCGCGAGTTGTGGACGATGCGCGACCGGATCGCCCGTGAGGCCGATCTCGCGCCCGGGCGGGTCCTGCCCGACGCGGCGATCGTCACGGCCGCGCTGGAAGGGCCTCGCACGAAAAAGGCATTGACCGAAATTTCGGCATTCACCGGGAGAAGTGCGCGCAGGCACATGAGCGAGTGGCTCGCCGCGGTGGCGCGGGCGCGGGCGCTGCCCGACAGCCAGCTGCCGCTGCCCAGCACGGCGGGCGACGGGCCGCCGCCGCCCAACCGCTGGGCCGACCGCGACCCGGCCGCGGCCAAGCGCCTGGCCGCGGCCCGGGCCGTGATCTCCGCGCTGGCCGAGCAGCACCACATGCCCACCGAGAACCTCCTGCAGCCCGACGCCGTGCGCCGGCTGACATGGGAGCCGCCCGCGGAGATCACCGACGAGAGCGTGGCCGCCAGGCTGCGCGAGCTCGGCGCCCGCGAGTGGCAGCGCACGCTCACCGCCCAGCCCATCGCCAAGGCCCTGGCCAGGCTGGAGACGCGCAGCGAGCTCTGACGCCGTCGCCCCTCCCGCTCTGACGTGGACGCCCGCCAGAGCGGGACCCCCGCCTCCGCGCGTGACGGCCTGGAATGGCGGCACGGCGGTCACCCTTGGACGGTCGGACGGATGGTGATGTCGCCGATCTCGACGTCCAGGGGTTGTTCGACGGCGAAGGCGATGGCGCGGGCGACGGCTTCCGGCGCGATGCCGATCTGTCCCATGTGGTGGAGGATCTGCTCGCGGACTGGTGTGTTGTCGATCGAGTCGGCGAGTTCGGTGCGGACGAAGCCCGGCGACACGGCCGTCGTGCGCAGCACGCCGTCGGTCGACTCCTGCCGCAGGCCCTCCAGCAGCGTACGGACGGCGTTCTTGGTCGCGGCGTAGACCGCCATCGTGGGGGTGATCGTCAGGCCGGCGGTCGACACCGTGGTCACCAGGTGGCCGTGGCCCTGCCGGCGGAACACCGGCAGGGCGGCGGCGATGCCGTTGAGCACACCGCGGAGATTGACGTCGATCATGACCGACCAGCCGTCGACGTCGAGGTCGGCCACCGGCCCGATCTTGGCGATGCCCGCGTTGCCCACCAGCACGTCGAGCCGGCCGAACTCCGCCACGGCCGCGCCGACGAGTCGTTCGAGGTCCTCCTGCCGCAGCACGTCCGTGACGCAGCCGATGGCACGTCCGCCGCGGTCGCGGATGTCCTGGACGAGCTCGTCGAGGCGTTGTGCCCGTCGGGCACCGAGGACGACGGCCGCGCCGTGCTCGGCGAGCAGGCGCGCGGTGGCTGCACCGATGCCGCCGCTCGCGCCGGTGATGGCCACGACCTTTCCGTCGATGACTGTCATGGGGATCCCTTCGTTAAAGTGGACACGTGTCCGCATGATGGAACAGCTTACCGGACACGTGTCCGCTTTGGTCACCGAGCTACAGGGGAACGATGGAGCCACGCCACCGCCGGGCCGACGCCGCCGGCAACCGCGCACGGATCATCCAGGCCGCGCGAGCCGTCATCGCGAACGCGGACGAGATCAAGCTCAATGCGATCGCCAAGGAGGCGGGGGTCGGCCAGGGCACCCTCTACCGCCACTTCCCGACCCGTGAGGATCTGCTCGCCGAGGTCTACCGGGAGGACGTCGAGGAGCTCGTGGCGGCGGCCACGGCGCTGCTCGCCGAGCACCCGCCCGTCACCGCGCTGGCTCGCTGGTTCGACCGGGTGGCCGACTACGCGCAGGTCAAGCGCGGAGTGTTCGCCGCCGTCGAAGCGGCGGTGTGGCAGGACCTCGCCGCGCACAGCCTCGGGCCGATCGGCGACGCGCTGACCACGCTGCTGGAGGCCGGGAAGGCCGACGGGACCATCCGATCGGACGTCGACGCCCGGGACGTCATCCTCCTCATCGGCTGCCTGACACGTCTCGAGGAGGATGAGTGGGACGCCAAGGCCCGGCACCTGCTCCGCATCGTCCTCGACGGGCTGCGCCGCCGCCCGTAGCCGCCCCCCGAGACCGGGAGCACGCCTGAGGCGGCGGCCGGGGTCACGAGGAACGGCGTGCCGCCGGTTTCGAGCAGGCATTCGCCGGCCAGCGGGTGACGCGCGACGAACGTGAGACTCGCCGGCCTCACCACTTTTGCGGCTCGCCGCGGCTTCGGGACTCCGGGCCGTGACTTGACGCCCTCGGCAGCTCGGCCGTACCGTTCGGGAAAGCGCTTTCCTCGGTGAAGGGATCCTCATGAGCGTGCGCACCATCGGCGTCGTGATGAACGGCGTCACCGGACGGATGGGCTACCGCCAGCACCTGGTCCGTTCCGTCCTGGCCATCAACGAGCAGGGCGGTGTCACGCTCTCGGACGGCGGGCGCGTCATCCTCAAGCCGGTGCTGGTCGGGCGCAATGCCGACAAGCTTGGAAATATCGCGGCGAAGCATGGAATATCGGATTTCACCACTGACCTCGACGCCGCCCTCTCCGACGACGCCAACCTGATCTACTTCGACGCCCAGGTGACCAGCGCCCGGGTGAAGGCCGTGCTCCAGGCCATCGACGCCGGCAAGCACATCTACGCCGAGAAGCCCACCGCCGAGTCGACGCAGGAGGCGCTCGCGCTGGCCGAGGCCGCCACGGCCAAGGGCGTCAAGAACGGCGTCGTCCAGGACAAGCTCTTCCTGCCGGGCCTGCTCAAGCTGAAGCGGCTGATCGACGGCGGCTTCTTCGGCCGCATCCTGTCGGTGCGGGGCGAGTTCGGCTACTGGGTGTTCGAGGGCGACTGGCAGGAGGCGCAGCGCCCGTCGTGGAACTACCGCTCCGAGGACGGCGGCGGCATCGTGCTCGACATGTTCCCGCACTGGCACTACGTGATGGAGAACCTGTTCGGCCGGGTCCAGTCGGTCTACGCCCGGGCCGTGACGCACATCCCGTCGCGGGTGGACGAGCAGGGCGACGCCTACCAGGCGACCGCCGACGACGCCGCGTACGGGATCTTCGAGCTGGAGGGCGGTGTCGTCGCGCAGATCAACTCCTCATGGGCGGTCCGGGTGAACCGGGACGAGCTGGTGGAGTTCCAGGTGGACGGCACGCATGGCAGCGCCGTGGCGGGCCTGCGCGACTGCCGCGTACAGCATCGCTCGGCCACCCCCAAGCCGGTCTGGAACCCCGACCTGCCGGCCACCGCCCGCTTCCGCGACGGCTGGCAGGAGGTGCCGGACAACGCGGAGTTCGACAACGGGTTCAAGGTGCAGTGGGAGGCGTTCGTCCGGCACGTGCTGGAGGACGCGCCGTTCCCCAACGACTTCGCCTCCGGCGCCCGCGGCGTCCAGCTCGCCGAGCTGGGCCTGCGCTCGTCCGCCGAGGGCCGCAGGATCGAGGTGCCGCAGCTGTGAGGATCGACCTGCCCGGGGTGGGCGCGTACCCGCTGAGAGAGCCCGTCACCTGGCCGGCGGCCGAGCCGGCCGCGAGCCGGATCGCGTTCGCGGCCGCCCACGTGGTCGCCGACCCGCTCGGCGACAACACACCCGGCTCCCCCGCCGCCGTCGACTGGGACGCCACGCTGCGCTTCCGCCGCCACCTGTGGTCGCACGGCCTGCGGGTGGCCGACGCCATGGACACCGCCCAGCGCAACATGGGCCTCGACTGGGCGGCCACCAAGGAGCTCATCCGGCGCAGCGCCGCCGAGGCCCGCGCGTACGGCGATCCCGCCACGCTCGTCGCCTGCGGCGCCGGCACCGACCACGCGCCCGGCGCGGACGACCTTGACGCGATCACGGCCGCGTACGGCGAGCAGATCGAGACCGTGCAGGCGGCCGGCGCCGGTGTGATCATCATGGCCTCCCGTCAGCTCGCCAGGGTGGCCTCCGGGCCCGCGGACTACCACCGGGTGTACGGCAAGCTGTTCGGCCTGGCCGACCGGCCGGTGATCCTGCACTGGCTGGGTGAGATGTTCGACCCGCAGCTGGCCGGTTACTGGGGCTCGCGCGACGTGGCGGCGGCGACGGAGTCGTTCCTGGAGCTGGTCCACGCCCACGCGGCGACGGTGGACGGCGTGAAGGTGTCGCTGCTGGACGAGGAGCACGAGGTGCGCCTGCGCGCCGCGCTGCCCGAGGGCGTCAAGCTGTACACCGGCGACGACTTCAACTACCCGTCGCTGATCAGGTCGGGCTCGCACGCGCTGCTGGGCATCTTCGACGCCATCGCGCCGGCCGCGGCGGCGGCGCTCCAGGTGCTGGACGCGGCCGAGGCCGCCGACGACGAGGCGGAGCGGGAACGGCTGATGGCCTCGTACGAGGAGATCCTGGCGCCGACCGTGCCGCTGTCGAGAAAAATTTTCGAGACGCCGACGTACCACTACAAGACCGGCATCGTCTTCCTGGCCTGGCTGAACGGCCACCAGGACGCGTTCGCCATGGTGAACGGCGCCCAGTCGGCCCGCTCGCTGCTGCACCTGTCGGAGGTGTTCGCCCTGGCTGACCAGGCGGGGCTGCTCACCGACCAGGAGCTGGCCGTGCGCCGGATGAAGGCGCTGCTGGAGGTGAACGGGCTGTGAGTCTTTCGCTGAACCAGTGGACGACCCGGAGCTGGTCGGTGGCCGAGGCCGTGGACGGGTGCGTCCGGCACGGCCTGGAGGCGATCGGGCTGTGGCGGGAGAAGGTCGCCGAGCAGGGGCTGGCGCAGAGCGTCAAGCTCGTGCGGGCGGCCGGGCTGCGGGTGTCGTCGCTGTGCCGGGGCGGGTTCCTGACGGCCGGCGGGCTGCCCGGCGAGCAGGGCCGTACGGCCTTCGCGCGGGCGCTGGAGGACAACCGGCGGGCCATCGACGAGGCGGCCGAGCTGGCGGCGGGCTGCCTGGTGATGGTGGTGGGCGGCCTGCCCGGCGTCCGGCCCGGCGAGGCGCTGCCCGCTGAGGGCTTCACCCGTGACCTGGCCGGAGCGCGCGAGCGGGTGACCGAGGCGCTGGCGGAGCTGGCGCCGTACGCCGGGGAGCGGGGGGTGAAGCTGGCGCTGGAGCCGCTGCACCCGATCTACTGCCCCGACCGGGCGGTGTTGTCGACGCTGGGTCAGGCGCTGGAGCTCAGCCTGCCGTACCCGGAGGAGCAGGTCGGCGTGGTGGTGGACACGTTCCACGTGTGGTGGGACCCGCGGCTGTTCGAGGAGATCGCGCGGGCGGGGCGGCGGATCGCGTCGTACCAGGTGTGCGACTACCTGCACCCGCTGCCCGAGGACGTGCTGCTCGGGCGGGGCATGATGGGCGACGGCGTGATCGGCTTCCCGCCGATCACCCGGGCCGTCCTGGCCGCCGGGTACACCGGCGACATCGAGGTGGAGATCTTCAACGCCGACATCTGGGCCGCCGACCCCGACGAGGTGGTGGCCACGATGAAGTCCCGCTACGCGGAGGTGGTGCTGCCGGCCTCGTGAACCACGGTGCCGGCGGCGCCGTTCACGGTGATCCGCTCGCCCGTGGTGACGCGGTGGGTGGCGTCGGCGACGCCGACGACGGCCGGGATGCCGTACTCCCTGGCCACGACCGCGCCGTGCGACATCGCGCCGCCCATCTCCATCACCAGGCCGCCCGCCGTCAGGAACAGCGGTGTCCAGCCGGGGTCGGTCGAGGGGCAGACGAGGATCTCGCCGGGCTCCAGGTGCGCGCCGACGGGGTCGAGGACCACGCGGGCCGGACCGGTGACCGTGCCCGGAGAGGCGGCGGTGCCGGTCAGCGCGCCGCTCCCGTCGGGGGCGGCCGCCGAGGGAACCGCCTCTGGCTCGGTGCCGTCCGACAGGAGCACGCGGGGCACGTGTCGGCGGCGCCGCTCCCGTTCGTACGTCTCGCGGCGCGCGGCCACGAGGGCGCGCAGGTCGCCCCCGCCGAGTGAGGCCCTGGCCTCACGCAGGTCGAGGAAGAAGACGTCGCCGGGCGCGTCGACGACACCGAGGTCCGCCAGGTGCGCGCCCACCACGAGCAGGCTCCGCCGGACCGCCGCGAGCGTCTTGACCAGGTGGAACTTGGGCAGCTCGCGCAGCCCGGCGTAGGTGCGGGTGCGCCGGAGCGCGTACCGCACGACGGCGGCCCGCCACGGCCGCCCGCGCCCGGCCCGCGCCGAGATCCGGACGACGGCGGAACGCGCCTCCCGTTCCCCCCTCGCGAACAGCGCGGACGGCGCGAGGTCGTCGTCCTTCATGCGCAGGTAGTTGGCCAGCGCGCCGAGGATGTGCTCGGGCTCCTCCGACCAGCGCGGCACCCCGAGGTCGATCTCGGCGACGCCGCGGTGGCCGTACGCGTCCAGGAAGGCGGCGATCTCGCGCTGGGCGGCGGGCGGCAGGCGTCCCTCGCGGTAGCGGCGGGCCAGCTCGGCGACGGACAGCTCGCGGAACGGCTCCGGCTCGATCCTGGTGGACAGCTCCCACAGCGCGAGGTCCATCTCGGTGGTCGGGTTGTGCGGGACGCCGCGCAGCACGTCGCCCATCTCGTTCACCGGCACCCCGGACAGCCGAGAGGCCAGCGCGAACAGGGCGTACCCGGTGATCACGGTCGGCATGATCGAGATGATCCGCGGGAACGTCCCGGCGAGCACCCGCTCGGCGTGGTCGAGCCGCTGCGCCGGGGTCGCCGAGCCGGGCACCCGGAGCCGGCGGTCGACGTCCGCGCCGATCCGCGCGACGGAGGCCAGGGCCCGGCGCGGGCTGACGAGCGCCGTCAGGACGCGGGCGGGCAGCCGCAGATGACCGGCGAAGCGCCCGGCCCCGCGCAGGAAGCCGCGCCGCGAGGTGGTGAGCCGCGCCAGCCGCGGGTCCTGGAACAGCCGCTGCATCACGGTCGCGGTACGCGCCTCGCCGAGCGTCACCAGGCGCCCGAACAGGGCGCGGCCGGGACGGCTGCGTACGGCGGTGGTGATGTCGAACCACAGGCGCTCCCCCGACACCGCGAAGAAGGGCGCGCCGTCGCGGGGATCGGCGGGGCCGTGGCCGAACAGGCCGGCGCCTCCGGCGCTGACCAGCCGGAACGCCGCGATGCCCATCGGCGTGATCGGCCCCATGACGCCCTGGACGACGTTGACCGAGAAGTAGACCCGAAGGCCGGGCCCCTTCGGCTCCGGCAGCGGGTAGAGCGTGGTGATCGGCCTGGCCTGGGTGAGCCAGAGCCGCCCGTCGTGGTCGAGGGCCCACTCGGTGTCCTGCGGCGCGTCGTAGTGGCGTTCCACGCGGGCGCCGAGGGCGGCGAGCTCGTGCACCTGGCCGTCGGTCAGGCAGAGGCCGTCGCCGGCGGTCTCGACGCGTTCGGTGCCGCCGCCGGGCAGGGGTCGGATGGTCACCTTCTTGTCGCCGGCGCGCCGCTCCAGGATCTCGCCATCGGAGACGACGAAGCGGTCGGGGTTCACCGCGCCGGAGACGACGGCCTCGCCGAGGCCAGGGCTCGCGTCGATGACGATCTCGCGCCGCCGGCCGGTGACGGGGTTGGCGGTGAACATGACCCCCGCCACGCGGGCGTCCACCATGACCTGGAGGACGACCGCGAGGCTCACCGAGGCGTGGTCGATGCCGGCGGCCTCGCGGTAGGCCACGGCGCGGTCGGTCCACAACGAGGCCCAGCAGCGGCGTACGGCCGCCACGACCGCCTGGGCGCCCACGACGTTGAGGAACGTGTCCTGCTGCCCGGCGAAGCTGGCGAACGGCAGGTCCTCGGCCGTGGCGGACGAGCGCACGGCGACGGGCACGTCGTCGCCGAGCGAGGCGTAGGCGCCGACGACGGCCTCGCGCACGTCCGGCGGGACCGGGGCGTCGAGCAGGTGCCGCCTGGCTCGCTCGGCCAGGCCCTCACCGGTGGTCTCCAGGCCCTGGGCGACCTGCCGGTACGCCTGCGTGGTCAGCACCCGGGCGGGCGGGACGGGCAGCCCCGCCTTGGTCAGCTCACCGAGGTTCGCGGCCTTGCCGCCGACCTCGGCCGTCATCGCGGCATGGATCTCGGTGAGGTCGAGGACCATCGTCATCGCGTGTTCTCCCGGCGTTCGGCGTCCTGTCGTCCAGTCTCGCGCCTCACGGCCGGAAATTCAACAGCTGATGAAACCCAGCGGCGTCCCGTCCAGTTCCCAGGCCGGGTCCACCGGCACGCCGAGCGCGGCCAGCGCCGTCGGGGCCACGTCGACCAGGCGCGGGCCGTCGAGCCCCCGGCCGCCGAGGTCCTCTCCCAGCCGGTGCGCGATGACGAACACCGTGCGCTCCTCGGCCGAGACACCCCCGTGGCCGCCCGCGTCCACGTGGCCGTGGTCGGTGGTGACGAGCACCGTCCAGCGCTCGCCGCCGTACGACGGGCGGGCGCGGATCGCGTCGAGCAGCCCTCCCAGGTACGCGTCCTGGGCGGCGAGGGCGGCGGCGTACTCCGGGCAGTGCGGGCCGAGGGCGTGCGCCACCTCGTCGGTGTCGCCCAGGTAGACGAACACGGCGTCGGGGTCGTCGGCGGCCAGGTGCGCACGGGCTGCCTCGGCCACCTGCGCGTCGGCGTCTGACCAGCCGACGGCGAACCCGTCGAGGACGAAACGGCGGTCGATGGCCGGGCCGAACGCGCCCTGCTCGGCCAGGGCCGCCCAGGAGAAGAAGGCCGAGGTGGTCAGGTCGGGGCGGGCCAGCTTCGCCCGCGTCAAGAAGTCCGGAAATTTCGTGAACTGGGGGGCGGCGAAGCCGTTGTCCACGACGCCGTGCTTGTCCGGCCAGACACCGGTCGCGATGGACGACCACCCCGGCCCCGAGTCCGTACGTGACCTGATCACCCGGACCCCGTCGTCCTGCTCCGGCGAGGTGGGGACGACCTCGCCGGGCGACTCCGTACGCGGGGCCTCGGCCTCGCCGTAGGGGAGCATGCTGGTGCCGTACGCGCCGGTGGACATCAGGCCGGCCAGCACGGGCGCGTCGAGGGCGACGAGCCGGTCGAACCGCAGGCCGTCCATGCCGACGACGAGCACCTTGTCGGTGGGGGTTGTGAGAGCGGACATCCCCCTATCTAAGCGGGCTGTCTACGCGGCGAAACGGCGCACCCATGCGACGGCCCCCGGCAGGACCTCCTCGACCGGGGCCACCTGCGGATACCACGTCCGCTCCCACTCCAGCGACACCCAGCCGCCGAACCCGGCCCCGCGCAGCAGCTCGCCCGCCTCCTCCAGCGGCACCGAGCCCTCGCCCATGGGCACCGGCGTGGTCTCCTGCGCCGAGACCGCGTCCTTGACCTGCACGTACGACAGCCAGGGCCGCAGCGCGGCCAGCGTGGCGGCCGGGCTCTCGCCGTGGCGCCAGGGGTGCAGCAGGTCCCAGATCACGCCGGTGGTCCCGGGGCAGCCGGCCTCGGTCAGCAGCGCGGCCACGGCGGCGCCGGTGGACATCTGGTCGTGTGTCTCGACGAGGACGCGCGTCCCCAGGTCGGCGGCCGGGCCGGAGACCGCCTTGAGCCGGCGCGCGCCCACGGCCGGGTCGCCACCGCGCGGGAACACCCGAACTCCGGGCGCGCCGAGGTCGGCGGCCAGGCGCAGGTCGGCGAGCAGCGCCTCCACGGCCTCTTCGTCCGGCCCCGGCTGACAGATGCCGACATATCCGGCGAGAGCGGAAATTTCGAGACCCGCCCGTTCCACCCGCTCGCGTACGGACCGCCGTCCCTCCGGGCCGAGCCCGGCGTGCACACCCGTGTCGGGGTGCAGGCGCAGCTCCAGCCCCTGACAGCCGTGCCCGGACGCGATCTCGATCGCCCGGTCGAGCCCGTCGCCGGGCATCCCCAGGGTGCTGACCGCCAGCCTCACACGATCCTCCGTACGCTCTCCCGCAGCACGACCTCGCCGGCGACGTGCTCGACGACGACCGGCTCCTCATCGTTGAGCGCCAGCTCCAAGGCCCGCGCCCCCATGTCCGCCAGCGGCAGCCGCACGGTCGTCAGCGCCGGCACGTGATCACGCAGCGTGACGATGTCGTCGAACCCGGCCACCGAGACGTCGTCCGGCACCCTGACGCCGCGCTCCCGGTAGGCCGCGAGCGCCCCGACCGCCATCACGTCGTTGACCGCGAACACACAGGTGGCGTCCTGGACCTGCCGCGCCGCCGCGTAGCCGCCGTCGCGGTCGAACGGCCCGTGGATCACCTGCGGCGCGGGCAGCCCCAGCTCCTCCAGCGCGGCGGCGAAGCCGGCGCTGCGGTCGGCCGCCGTCATCAGGTGGGGCGGGCCCGCCAGCACCGCGAAACGGGTGTGACCGAGCCCGGCCAGCGCCCGCGCCAGCTCCGCCGCGCCCTCCCTGTTGGCCGGCGCCACCGTGTCGACCCCGAGGAGGTCCTGGCCCACGCAGGCCGCCCGGCCGCCGCTGTCGCGGTAGCGGGCCAGCTCCTCGCGCAGGCGGCCGGTCACCGCCTGGTCGGCGACACGCGAGCCGGCCAGCAGCACCGCGCGCACGCGCTGGGCGTTCAGCGTGGCCACGTACGCGAGCTCCTGCTCGGGATCGCGATGGGTGGTGCCGACCATGACCAGCAGGCCCTCGGTGGCCGCCGCCCGCATCGCGCCGTCGGCCAGGGCCGCGAAGTAGGGGTCGGTCAGGTCGTGCACGACGATGCCGATGACGTTGCTCGACCCCCGGGCCAGCGTCTGGGCGGCGATGTTGGCGCGGTAGCCGAGCTCGTCGGCGGCGCGCTCGACGCGGGCCCGCAGGTCCGCGCCCACCTGGCGGGTGCTGCCGTTGAGCACCCGCGAGGCGGTCGCGAGCGAGACGCCCGCCTGCTTGGCGACGTCTTCCAGCGTGACCACGACACCCTCCCCGGAAAGCGATTTCCAAGTCTGCCAGACCGACCCTCGAAACCGCATCCTCGCACGTGTCCCACCGAACCGGGGCGGGGTGGGCGGGCGTGACCCGGTCGCGACAGGCCGGCGTCCGGCACGGGACGGGCATGCGGCGGCCGCGCTGTGCGCGGCCGGCACTCAGCTGCGGCCGGCACGCAGCGCGCGTCCAGCACACGGCCGGCACGTGCAGTACGGCCGGCACGTGCAGTACGGCACACGAGAACGCGACCGGCACGCGGCGGCCGCGGTCGGCGAACGCCAAGGCACTCGGTCGACAGCGCCCGGCGCGGCCGTCACATCCAGGGGAAGAGGATGTCCAGAAGGCCCTTGTTCTCTTCCTGGACCGGGGCGGGCTCGGGGGCCTGGGTCTGGGCCGGGGCGGATTCCTGCGTGGAGTCGGACTGCTCGGTGTTGCCGCCGCCGCCCGTTGACTCCTCGGCCGTGTTGTCCGAGTCCTTGCTGTCACCGGTGTTGCCGCTGCCCGTGGTGCCGTTGCTGCCGGTGCCGTTGCTGCCGGTGCTGTCGCCTACCCGCCGTTCGGAGACGCGGGCGGGCCCGTCGTTCTCCTCGGCCGACGTTTCGGTGGCGCGCGGGCGCTCCGGGCGCTCCGACGGCTCGCGCGTGGGCCGGGCGCGCTGCTCGGCGGGCGTCTGCGGGGTGTAGCCGGAGTTGTCCGGCTGGTCGGCGACCTGCTCGCGCGGCTTCGACGGCTTCGTCGGCTCCGTGCTCTCGGTCGGCTCCTCGGCGACCTCCTCCTCGTCCTCGACCGGTGCGTCCTCGGGGAACGCCGACTCGGAGGGCGCGCTCACGTCCCCGACGCTCGCGCATCGGCCGCCCGCGCAGGGGTCGTCGGCGGATGTGCCGGTGAGCATCCAGCCGACGCCCACGCCGACCGCCACCACCGCGGCCGCGGCGACCAGCAGCGTCCTGGTACGGCGGCGCACCTCACGCTCACCGCGCGGGTGCTCGTGGGAGTCGTGGGAGTCGTCGGTCCAGCCCGAGCCGAGGAACCCGCGGCGGGGGCGGTCGTCGTCGTCGGCGTCGTAGCCGCGGTCGAGCGGCAGGTAGGACGGCTCGTCCTCCACCGGGTACGCCCCGCTGTCGTCGTCGCGCCGCCCGGACTCGCGGGAGTCGCCGGAGTCGTGGCCCGCGCCCGCCATCGCGCTCGTGCCGAGGACGTCGTCGTACCCGGCGCCCCGCACGTCATGGGGCCCGCTCATCCCGTCATGAGATCCACTGGCGCCGCCCAGCACGTCATGGGAGGAGTTCCCGCCTCCCAGCACGTCACGAGACGCGCTCCCGCCACCCAGCACGTCGTGGGACGGGTCGCCACCGCCCAGCACGTCGTGGGACGGGTTACCGCCGCCCAGCACGTCGTACGGCGCCGGGCCGTCGAGCACGTCGCGCACACCCTCACCCGGGCGCGGCTCGACCGGTTTGTCCAGCGGCAGGATGTAGGTCTCGTTGCCGGAGACCTGGATGGCGGGCTGCTCGTCGGTGTCCTCGGTGCTCCACCGCGGCGACAGCACGTCCCCCGTCAAGTCGGGGTTCGACGACCTACCCTGCCCATCCTCGTACGACCTGTCGTTCTCGTCGCGCGCCACGATGGAACCTCTCTCACACGTATTCGGACAGCGCCCTTTCCTAGCAGAATCAACCACACATTGTCCGGAATTTTCACTTGTTTCCCTAAAATCACGCTCGGTAACAACCGCCCCAATGGCATGCGGTTTCGTGTGACTTACGGAGACGTGCCCGATCAGCGCCCCGCGACCGAGGTCACAGGCAGGGGTTGGTGCTGGTGTCGACGACCTTGTCCTTGAGCGAGTCGGGGATCGCCGACAGCACCCGCACGCCCGGCCAGTCGGCGCCGATGACGAGCTGGATGACCGGACCGCCCGGCGTCTTGGCCGCCTTCGACTCGTACGGCTCCGCGGTGAGCGGCTTGATCTTGCCCTCCACCGGCGTGCGCTTGTCCTTCGACAGCCGCGCGGCCACCACGTCGCCGTACGCGGGCCCGTCCTGGGCGTCCTTCTTGGCGTAGCGGATCGTCGTGGTCGGGGCCTGGGCGGCGTTGCCCACGTGGGTGACGACGAAGCCCTGGGCGGCCAGCTCCTCGGCCACCTGCCCCGCCTTGCCCTGCTCGCCGGTGGCGTTGAGGACCTGCACCCGCACCTGGCTGTGCTCGATCTTGGGCGCGGCGGACTTGCCGGGTGTCGGGGCCGCGGTGACCTCGACGTCGTTGCGCACGCTCTCGAAGAAGTTGCCGGCCGCCGGCTGGGCGAACTGCACCCGATCCGTGTCCGGCGGGTACGGCTCGACGGGCACGGTGATCCCCTTGAGCTCTTTGGCGGTCAGGCCGCGGACGCTGTCGGCGATCTCCAGCATGCGATCGACCGTGAGCTCCTCGTCCACGGTGACGGCCCCGACCGCGGCCTGCACGAAGCTGTTCAGCCTGGCGGGGTCGGTGAGCAGGCCGCCGTCGGTGACCTTCTCGGCCACCTTGGTGAGGAAGACCTGCTGGCGCTGGATCCGGCTCAGGTCGCTGCCGTCGCCGAGGGAGTAGCGGGTACGCACGTAGCCGAGCGCCTGCTCGCCGTTGACCACGTGCTTGCCCGCGCCGAGCTGGAGCTTGGCCTGCGGGTCGTTGACCGGCTTGGGCAGGCAGATCTCGATGCCGCCGATGGCGTCGATGATCGACTTGAAGCCGGTGAAGTCGACCTTCACGAAGTGGTTGATCTTGATGTTGGTGAGCGACTCGAGGGTCCTGATCGTGCAGTTGATGCCGCCGTCGTTGAAGGCGGAGTTGATCTGCCGGATGCCGGCCGGCAGGACGGCGCCGCCCCGGCCCTCGCACTCGGGGATCTGGACCATGGTGTCGCGGGGGAAGCTGATCACCGTGGCGTTGTCGCGGTTCGGGGCGATGTGCAGGAGCATGATCGTGTCGGTGCGCTCGCCCGTGCCCTGCGACTTGGCGCCGTACACCTTGTTGTCGCCGTCACGGGAGTCGGAGCCGACGAGCAGCACGTTGAGCGCGCCGGTCTCGGGCGGGCGGTTCGTGCCCGCCTCGATCGGCTCGGTCTCCAGGCCGCTCAGGACGTACCGGTAGTAGCCGTAGGCCCCGAGCAGGCCGGCCACGAGCACGACCGTCATCACCACGCTCACCCACCCGAGCGGCGTGAGCCGGTTACGCGGCGGCCTGGGTCGGCCTCTGCCCCGCCCCTCCGGCGGGGCAGGCGGTGGAGCGACCCGGCGGCCGAGAACCGCGTCGTCCCGCTGCCCTCTCACGCTGTCCACTCCTCGAACCATGATCGCGAAGCATACTCACCGGCCGGAGCGAGCGAGGGCGACTCCGGCGACAAAGCCGGCCCGCCGCTCCGTCATCACCAGAACATGGCTGCCCGGACACCCCTCCCTCACCAGGTGCGGAGGGGAATCCCCCCGGGCCGATGGTAGACGCGCACAGCGCGATCAGCGAGGGCTCCATGCAAAGCCGACGAATTCCGGGCGCCATGACACACGGTGACGTCATCATGACGTTCATGCTGTTGACCGAGATGACGCCCCTCCCCGGCGCCCGGGACGTCGCCGGCCTGCGGGCCGGGGCCGACGCCGCCCGCCGCCGCGCCTTCGTCGCCGTCATCGCCTCGATCGCGCTGCTGGCCACCACCCAGTTACTCGCCGAACGGGCCCCGACCAGGGACCAGACGCTGCCGCTGGCCGTGCTGGCGCTGGCCGTCTTCGCCGCCGCGCTCCCGGCGCTGGCCGTCACCCAGTACGTCTGGGGCGTGCGCGCCCGCCGGGTCCGGCGTCGCGAACGCGAGCTGTACGGCCTGGCCCGCTCGGGCCTGGCCCGCCCGCTGACCCGGCTGGCCGTCGCCTGCGGCTGGACGGTGACGCTGCTGCTCGGCTGGACCCTGCCGCGCTTCTTCCACGAGTCCGCCCTGCACGCCTTCGCCGACGCGCTGAGCTGGGCCGTCGAGGCGCTGTCGGTGGTCAGCGTCGCGGCGGGGGTGTCGTTCGCGCTGTGGTGGGCACGGGACGCTGTGGGGATACTGGCGCGTGCCGTGCGCTCGGGTGGATCACCTGGCGATCCTTGGGATCCCGGCCGCGGCGCGCGCCCCCGCGTGGGCCCGGCACTCCGGACGGGAGCGGTCCTCGCGGTCGCGGTCCTGATCGCGGCCCGCGCGCACCTCTGGGAGCCGGCCTCGTGGCTGGTCTACCTCCTGGTCACGGCAGCCCTCGTCTGCGCGGTAGTTACTGACGAGTAGCATTGGGCGCGGAACCACATCCAGCAACGAGGAGCGAATCCGTGCCTTCCTCTCGTGACGTCGTGTTCGTCGACGGCGTTCGCACCCCTTTCGGCAGGTCGGGGCCGAAAGGGCTGTACGCCGAGACCCGCGCCGACGACCTGGTCGTCCGGGTCATCCGCGAGCTCATCAGGCGTAACCCCACCCTGCCGCCCGAGCGGGTGGACGAGGTCGCCATCGCCGCGACCACCCAGATCGGCGACCAGGGACTGACCATCGGACGTTCGGCGGCGGTGCTGGCCGGGCTGCCCAAGACCGTGCCCGGCTACGCCATCGACCGCATGTGCGCGGGCGCGATGACCGCCGTCACCACGGTCGCGGGCGGCATCGCGTTCGGCGCGTACGACGTCGCCATCGCGGGTGGGGTCGAGCACATGGGCCGCCACCCGATGGGCGAGGGCGTCGACCCCAATCCGCGCTTCCTGTCGGAGAAGCTGGTCGACCCGAGCGCGCTGGTCATGGGCATGACCGCGGAGAACCTGCACGACCGCTACCCGCGGATCACCAAGGAGCGCGCGGACGCGTACGCGGTGCTGTCGCAGGAGAGGGCGGCCAAGGCGTACGCCGACGGCAAGATCCAGCCTGACCTGGTGCCGACCGCGATCAGGACGGCCGAGAAGGGCTGGGGCCTGGCGGTCGAGGACGAGGCGCCCCGGCCGGGCACCACGATGGAGGCGCTGAGCGGGCTGAAGACGCCGTTCCGGCCGCACGGCCACGTCACGGCGGGCAACTCCTCGGGCGTCAACGACGGCGCCACCGGCTGCGTCGTGGCCGCCGCCGACGTGGCGGCCGAGCTGGGCCTCACGCCGAAGATGCGGCTGGTGTCGTACGCGTTCGCGGGCGTGGACCCGGAGGTCATGGGCGTGGGGCCGATCCCGTCCACGGAGCGTGCGCTCCGCCTGGCGGGTCTCGACATCTCGGACATCGGGTTGTTCGAGATCAACGAGGCGTTCGCCGTCCAGGTGCTGGCGTTCCTCGACCACTTCGGCATCGCCGAGGACGACCCCCGCGTCAACCCGTACGGCGGCGCGATCGCCTACGGCCACCCGCTCGCCTCCTCCGGCGTGCGGCTGATGACGCAGCTCGCGCGGCAGTTCGGCGAGCGTCCCGACGTGCGTTACGGCATTACCACCATGTGCGTCGGCATGGGCATGGGCGGCACTGTGATCTGGGAGAACCTGGCATGAGCGGTATCGAGACCTGGCGCGCGCTGCTCGGCGAGCGCAACCCCGACGAGGTCGTCACCAAGGCGCTGGTACGCGACGTGCGGCTGCCCGGCGGGGCCGGCACGATGGCGCTGATCACGCTGGACAACGGCTTCGACCACACCAAGCCCAACACGTTCGGCACGCGCGGCCTGCTCGCGCTGAACGGCGCGCTGTCGGAGATCGCCGCGCGCACCGACCTGGCCGCGGTGGGCGTGACGGGCAAGCCGTTCATCTTCGCCGTCGGGGCCGACCTCAAGGGCGCGGCCGACGTGACCACCCGCGAGCAGGCCCTGGCCATCGGGCAGCTCGGCCACCACGTGTTCCGGCGACTGGGCGAGCTGCCGATCCCGTCGTTCGCGTTCGTCAACGGCGCGGCCATGGGCGGCGGCCTGGAGATCGCGCTGCACTGCACGTACCGGACGATCTCCTCCGGCGTGCCCGCGCTGGCGCTGCCGGAGTGCTCGCTCGGCCTGGTGCCGGGCTGGGGCGGCACGCAGCTGCTCCCGCGTCTGATCGGCCCGGCGAACGCGATCAAGCTGATCATCGAGAACCCGCTGGCGCAGAACCGCATGATCAAGGGCGCGCAGGCGTACGACCTGGGGATCGCCGACGCGATGTTCGAGCCGGCCGACTTCCTGGAGGAGTCGCTGCGCTGGGCCGCCCGGGTGCTCCAGGGCGAGGCGAGCGTCGAGCGGCCGTCCCACGACGGCTGGGAGAAGGCGGTCGCCGACGCCCGCTTCCTGGTGGACATGAAGCTGCACGGGGCCGCGCCGGCGCCGTACCGGGCGCTCGACCTCATCGCGCTGGCCGAGACCGCCACCCGTGACGAGGGCTTCGCCGCCGAGGACAAGGCCCTGGCCGACCTGCTCATGAGCGACGAGCTGCGGGCCGGGCTCTACGCCTTCGATCTGGTGCAGCGCCGCGCCAAGCGGCCGGCGGGCGCGCCGGACAGGTCGCTGGCCCGCAAGGTCGCCAAGGTCGGCGTGGTGGGGGCGGGCCTGATGGCCTCGCAGATGGCGCTGCTGTTCGCCCGCCGCCTGGAGGTCCCGGTCGTGCTGACCGACCTCGACCAGGCCCGCCTCGACAAGGGCGTCGGGTACGTACACGCCGAGGTGGACAAGCTGCTGGCGAAGGGCCGCGTCTCCGCCGACCAGGCGAACCGGCTCAAGGCACTGGTGACCGGCTCGCTGGCCAAGGACGCCTTCGCCGACGCCGACTTCGTCATCGAGGCCGTCTTCGAGGACCTGGCGGTCAAGAAGCAGGTGTTCGCCGAGGTCGAGGCCGTGGTGTCGGCGGAGTGCGTGCTCGCCACCAACACCTCCTCGCTGTCGCTGACCGAGATGGGCGCCGGCCTGGCCCACCCCGAGCGGCTCGTCGGCTTCCACTTCTTCAACCCGGTCGCCGTCATGCCGCTGCTGGAGATCATCCGGGGCGCCGCGACCGACGACGCCACGCTGGCCACGGCGTTCGCGGTCGGCAAGTCGCTGAAGAAGTCGTCGGTGCTGGTCAAGGACGCCCCGGCGTTCGTGGTGAACCGGCTGCTGACCCGCTTCATGGGCGAGGTCATCAGCGCCGTGGACGAGGGCACGCCGCTGGAGACGGCCGAGCACGCGCTCGACGGGCTCGGGCTGCCGATGACGCCGTTCGCGCTGCTGCAGCTCGTCGGCCCGGCGGTCGGCCTGCACGTGGCCGAGACGCTGCACGAGGCGTTCCCCGACCGCTTCGCCCTGTCGGAGAACCTCGCCAAGCTGGTCGCGGCGGGCAAGCCGGGCGTCTACCGTCCGGACTTCACGCTCGACCCGGAGGCGGTGGCGCTGTTCGAGGGCGGCACGGCCCCGTCCACCGCCGAGCGGGTGCGCGAGCGGGTGCTGACGGCGCTGGCCACGGAGATCCGCATCATGCTGGACGAAGGCGTGGTGGCCGCGCCGGAGGACATCGACCTGTGCATGATCCTCGGCGCCGGCTGGCCGTTCCATCTGGGCGGGATCACGCCGTACCTGGACAGGTTGGGCATCTCCCAGCCGCGATTCCTCGCGCCCGGGGTGGCGTCCGTCCCCGCCTGATCTGGTGCTCCCGGTTTTGGAGGCGCGCACGGCGGGCCTCCACTCCGGGTTGTGTACTCTCTCGTAGCGTTCCGTGCCTACCTACGAACGGAGAGTCACCATGCTGAGAGCAGCCGGTGCGATCGCGCTCTGCGGAGCCGTCCTGCTGGGCTCGTCCCCCGCCCTGGCCGCGCCGCCGCCGAAGGTGCAGGTCAAGGTCATCTACGCGGTCAAGGGCGGCGAGACCAAGTCGGTCTGGCTCCACTGCGGGCCCACCGGCGGCGACCACCCCCGCGCCCAGGCGGCCTGCCGCCTGCTGGAGAAGGCCAAGGGCCAGCCGGGCGAGCTCAACCTCAAGTCGGCGGCGGCCTGCAAGAAGGAGCTCAAGCCGCACGCCGCCGCGGTCGTCGGCCGCTGGAACGGCCAGGTGCTGAAGTGGGGCAAGGTCTACGCCAACGGCTGCCAGATGCGGGCGGCCACCGGAGCGCTCTTCGCGCTCTGACGCGGGCCGGGCGCCCCCCGTTCTCCCCCCGGGGCGGGCGCCGGCGCGGCTCAGCCGCGCGTCTTCTGCCACGGCATCGCGGTCCGGCTGTGCCAGTAGCCGTAGGTGAAGTAGAGCACCACGCCGAGGACCATCCAGATGAGGAACCTCAGCCACGTCTGCGCCGGCAGGTTGAGCATCAGATAGAGACAGGCCAGCACCGACAGGATCGGCAGCACCGGCACCAGCGGCGCCCTGAAGGCCCGCGGCAGGTCCGGGCGCGTCTTCCGCAGCACGATGACTCCGGCCGAGACCACCACGAACGCGAACAACGTCCCGATGTTGACCAGCTCGGCCAGCTCGCCGAACGACACGAACCCGGCCAGCGCCATGGTGACCACCCCGATGATGATCGTGAGGCGGGCGGGCGTACCGAAGCGCGGGTTGACGGTGGCGAGCGAGCGCGGCAGCAGGCCGTCGCGGCACATCGCGAACAGCACCCGGGTCTGGCCGAGCAGCAGCACCAGCACCACGGTCGTCAGACCCGCGATGGCGCCCACGCTGATGATCGTGCCCAGCCAGGCGTGGCCCACCGAGGTGAACGCGTCCGACAGCGGCGCGGACGTGCTCAGCTCGCTGTAGCGCTGCATGCCGACGACGACGAGCGAGACGGCGACGTACAGGACGGTGCAGATGGCCAGTGAGCCGAGGATGCCGCGGGGCACGTCGCGCTGCGGCTCGATGGTCTCCTCCGCGGCCGTGGCCACGATGTCGAAGCCGATGAACGCGAAGAAGACGATCGCGGCGGCCGAGAAGATGCCGATGACGCCGAACGCGACCGGCGTGATGCCGAACAGCAGCTGGATGAGCGGCGCCTTGAGGCCCTCCACCCGCTGCGTGGCCACCGCCTCGGGGATGAACGGCGTGTAGTTGGCGGCCTTGACGAAGAACAGGCCCGCCACGATGACCAGCAGCACCACCGCGATCTTCGTGATCACCAGGATCAGGTTGACCCGCGAGGACAGCTTGATCCCGGCCACCAGGATCACGGTGAGGGCGAGCACGATCAGCATGGCCGGCACGTTGACGACCGGGTTCTCGCCCGCGATGGACGGGGGCAGGCCGAGGCCGATGGAGGACAACATGGACGCCACGTAGCCGGACCAGCCGACCGACACCACGGCGGCGGCCAGCGCCAGCTCCAGCAGCAGGTCCCAGCCGATGATCCAGGCGGGGAACTCGCCCAGCGTGGCGAAGGAGAAGGTGTAGGCGGAACCGGCGACGGGGATGGTGGAGGCGAACTCGGCGTAGCACAGGGCGGCCAGCCCGCACACGACGCCGGCGACGATGAACGAGATCGCCACAGCGGGTCCGGCCAGCTCTTTGGCGACCTGCCCCGTGAGCACGAAGATTCCGGTGCCGACGATCACGCCGATGCCGAAGACGGTGAGGTCGGTGGCGGTCAGGCGCTTTCGCAGCTGGTGCTCGGGGTCTTCTGTGTCGCGGATCGACTGTTCGACGCTCTTCGTGCGAAAGATGTCCACGCTCGGCGATCCTTCCCACACCGCCGGTGATCATGCCCGTGGAAAGCGCGGGATTCCCTTGCCGCTCGGGGGATCGCGAGGCCGGGGACGGTCCGACCGGCCCCGGCGAACTCGTCAGCTGCGGGCGGGCTCCACGGGGGAGGTGCGCTTCGCGATGGCCTCGGTGACCTGGCGGGCGAGGTCCTGCCCGGTCAGCCCGATCCGGCCGAGGATCACGGCCCGCTTGGCGTGGTCGAGGAAGCGCTGCGGGATCCCGAAGGTGCGTACGGGCACGTCGACGTCGGCGTCGCGCAGCAGGCGGGCCACGGCGTCGCCCACGCCGCCCACGCGGCCGTTGTCCTCGACCACGGCCACCAGCTTGTGGGCGCCGGCGGCCAGGGCCAGCGCGTCGTCGAGCGGCTTGACCCAGCGCGGGTCGACCACGGTGGAGGCGATGCCCTGGGCGTCGAGCAGGACCGCGGCGTCCATGCAGACCTGCGCCATGGGGCCGACGCCCACCAGCAGCACGTCGGGCTCCGCCTCGGCGGCGCGCAGGAGGTCCATCTCCCCCAGCTTGCCGACGGCCTCCAGGGGCTGGGCGACCGGGCCCTTGGGGAAGCGCACGACGGTCGGGCCGTCGGAGACCGCCACGGCCTCGCGCAGCAGCTCGGTCAGCCGATCGCCGTCGCGCGGCACCGCGATCTTGAGCCCGGGCACGACCTGGAGGATCGACAGGTCCCACATGCCGTTGTGGCTGGCGCCGTCGTCGCCCGTGACGCCGGCCCGGTCGAGCACCACCGTGACCGGCAGCCGGTGCAGGGCGACGTCCATGAGGAGCTGGTCGAAGGCGCGGTTGAGGAAGGTGGCGTAGACGCCCACGACCGGGTGCATGCCGCCGAGGGCGAGCCCGGCGGCGCTGGTCAGCGCGTGCTGCTCGGCGATGCCGACGTCGTAGATGCGATCGGGGAACGCCTCGGCGAACGCGTTGAGCCCGGTCGGGTGGAGCATGGCCGCGGTGATCGCGACGAGGTCGTCGCGCTCCTTGCCGAGCCGGACGAGCTCCTCGCCGAAGACGTTGGTCCAGCTGCGGTCCTTGGGCTTCTCCGCCCCGGTGGCGCGGTCGAAGGCGCCCGGGGAGTGGAACTGGTCCTCGTCGTGGTTCTCCGCGGGCGTGTAGCCGCGGCCCTTCTGGGTGAGGGCGTGCACGATGACGGGGCCGCGGAAGTCGCGGGCCTTGCGCAGCGCCGCCTCCATGGCCTGCTCGTCGTGGCCGTCGATGGGGCCGACGTATTTGAGCCCGAGGTCCTCGAACATCACCTGCGGCGCCAGGACGTCCTTGACGCCCTTCTTGAAGCCGTGCAGGGCGTCGTAGAGGACGGGGACGTTGCCGAGCTTGTCCTTGACGTACTCGAGGACGTCCTCGTAGCGGCGGTTGACGCGCAGCGAGGACAGGTGGGAGGCCAGGCCGCCGATCGTGGGCGAGTAGGAGCGGCCGTTGTCGTTGACGACGATGACGACGGGCAGGTCTTTCACGGCGGCGATGTTGTTGAGCGCCTCCCAGGCCATGCCGCCGGTCAGGGCGCCGTCGCCGATGATCGCGACGACCGTGCGGTCGTGCTCGCCACGCAGTTTGTAGGCCTTGGCCAGGCCGTCGGCGTAGGACAGCGCGGTGGAGGCGTGGGAGTTCTCGACGAAGTCGTGCTCGGACTCGGCCTGGCTCGGGTAGCCGGACAGGCCGCCCTCCTGCTTGAGCGCGTCGAAGCCGGTGGCGCGGCCGGTGAGGATCTTGTGCACGTACGCCTGGTGGCCGGTGTCCCACACGACGGGGTCGTGCGGCGAGTCGAAGACGCGGTGGACGGCGATGGTGAGCTCCACCACACCGAGGTTGGGGCCCAGGTGGCCGCCGAACCTGGCACAGGAGTCGACCAGCAGGTCACGGATCTCGCCCGCGAGCCGCGGCAACTCCTCGTCAGTGAGTCGTTTGACGTCCTGCGGTCCCTTGATCGAGCCCAGCAACCCGCTCACGGATGCGACTCCCCTCTGCTCTGTTCGCCGACCTCCCAGAGTCTAGTTCGCAAAGGCCCCGTTGACTCCATCGAGTCAAAGTGCGCACACATATGTCCGATCTTGACCTAGTCTTGCGGACCATATGAATTCCGTCACCAAGGGCAAAGTGGTAGCGATCGTTGCCTCCGTCGCGGCTCTTGCCGTGGCGTTGGCCGCCCTGGTGGTGGTGCTGGCCGACAGAGCCACGACCTCGGCGGCGTCCCCGCCCGCCGCTGCCGGGCAGACCGCCGCACCGCCCCCGAAGGACCAGGCGGGGCAGAAGCAGGGGGGCGGCGCGGCGCAGGGCGTGCGGATCGCGACGGCGAACCCGCTCTACCGCACCGGGCGGCTCGCCGACGTGAACTGCCGGCCGGGCGACCTGCCCGCCGGGAGCATGACGGCGTACCGGCGCTTCCTGACCCGGGTGACACAGTGCCTGAACAAGGCGTGGGCCGCGCAGTTCCGCAAGGCCGGGCTGCCGTTCACCAAGCCGGAGCTGCGCATCATCACCCGCCGGGTCACGACGCTCTGCGGGACGTGGAACGCCGGCGCCGACGGCGTCTACTGCTCCACCGACCGCACGATCTACCTGATGATCGGCAAGGACCAGTTACGCAACCCGTTCCCGCTCGGCATCACCCGCCTGGTCG
This sequence comes from Nonomuraea terrae, assembly GCF_044465245.1. Lineage (NCBI taxonomy): Bacteria > Bacillati > Actinomycetota > Actinomycetes > Streptosporangiales > Streptosporangiaceae > Nonomuraea > Nonomuraea terrae. Next base: position 706,063 of record NZ_JBITLL010000005.1, read on the forward strand.
CCCACGAGTACGGCCACCACGTGCAGCAGGTCTCGGGCGTGTGGGGCTACTACTGGGCCGCGCGGACGATCGCCGGCAAGGCCAGGCGGCTGCAGCTGTCGCGCAACTCCGAGCTGCAGGCCGAGTGCTTCTCGGCGGTCTTCATGAGCACCATGAAGGGCACGCCGCTGGTCACCGACGCCGACTGGGCGTACACGGTCGACTGGTTCAGGAAGAACGGCGCCAAGGGCTGGCCGCAGAACGACCACGGCAGGGGCCCCACGCAGGCGGCGTGGATGACCCGCGGCTTCAACCGGGGCACACCGGGCGCCTGCAACACCTGGGCCGCCAGCCCCCGCAACGTGACCTGAGCCGCCCGCTCCCCGCTCGGCCGGGAAACGTCTAGGATCCGCGATCGTGCGCATCTTCCTCCTGGCGCCGCTCCTGTGCCTGCCCGTGATCCTGGGTGTGGTCCTGGGCGTGCCCGCACCGGCCCTGGCGGCCCCCGGTCCCGGGCAGGGCGGCGGGCTGATGGGCGTGATGGGCGGGGAGGTGGTCCCGCATGACTGCGCGATCCCCTCGATCCGGGCGGGCCGCGTGGCCTCGCTCCGGTCCTTCCACCGGGCGACGGCCGAGTGCGCCGACCGTTTCTGGGCGGACCGGTTCGCCGCGGCGGGGCTGGCGTACACGCCGCCGGCGGTCCAGATCACGACCGGGGACGACTCGGTCTGCGGGGCGATCGGCGGCAGCGGCGCGCAGTACTGCCCGCAGCAGCGCACGATCGTGATCCGCGTCACCGAGGAGGACGTGCGCGAGCCGTTCAGGATGAATCTGGCACATTCGGTCGCCCACGAGTGGGGCCACCACGTGCAGGGCCTCATCGGGGTGCTGTCCGCGCAGAGCGCCCTGTACGGCCCCGCCTCCGGCGACGCCCGCCGGCTGCTGAACCACCGGCTGGAGATGCAGGCCGAGTGCTTCGCCGGCGTCTTCTACAGCGCCGCGCTCGACTCGATCGACCCCGGCATCGGATGGGAGGCGTGGATGGACGCGGTCCGCCTGGCCGACGAGAGCGACATCCACGGCAAGCCACGCAATCTGGCGTTCTGGCAGAACCGCGGCTACCGGGGCGGGGCCACCGGCTTCTGCAACACGTGGACGGCCGGCCGGGACAAGATCAGCTGAGCTGGGCGTGCGCCCGCGCCAGCACTTCCAGCGGGTCGGACAGCACGTTGGAGAAGGCCAGCTCGGCGGCGCCCACGAGGGTGGCGGCGTCGCCCAGCGACGAGGTGCGCAGGCGCAGGCGCTCGCGCTGCGGCGCCATCGCGTGCAGGGCGAGCTGGCTGCGGACCTGGGCCGCCGAGCCGAGGTAGATCTCCCGCAGCATCCCCCCGAAGACCACCATCTCGGGGTTGAAGATGTTCACCAGGTTCGCCACCCCGAGCCCGAGCCACTCGCCGACCCGGTTGAGCGCCTCCTGGGCCACGATGTCGCCGCGGTCGGCGGCCTCCACCACGGCGCGGACGGCGTCGCGGCCCTGCTGCCCGCCGAAGCGGCCGGCCGACTCCAGCAGCGCCCGCTCCCCCACCTCCGCCTCCAGGCAGCCGTGGGAGCCGCAGCCGCAGGCCCGCCCGCCGGGGTTGACCACCATGTGGCCGACCTCGCCGCCGTAGCCCTCGTGGCCGCCGAGCAGGTGGCCGCCGGCGATGATGCCGCCGCCGATGCCCACGTCGCCGTGCAGGTAGATGAGGTCGCGCGCGGCCGCCCCGATGCCGCGGCTGTGCTCGGCCAGGGCGCCGAGGTTGGCGTCGTTGCCGACGCTGACGGGCAGGCCGAGGCCGAGCCGGCGGGCGAGCTCCTCACCGAACGGCACCTCCTCGGCCTTCAGGTTGGGCCCGAACCGCACCACGCCGTCGCCCTTGCGCACCCCGCCCGACACGGCGGCCGCCGCTCCCACGCAGACGGTGTCGGCGGTGGTCTTGCGCCGCATCCGGCGGGCGAACCCGGCCAGCACCTCGGTCAGCTCGTCCAGCTGGAACGCGCCGCGCTCGCGCACGGCCTCGCGACGGTCGAGGATCACCCCGCCGAGCCCGACGCGGGCGGCGGCGAGCCGGTCGGGGCCCACGTCGAAGGCGAACACGTAGACCCGCGCCGACTCCGGGCGCACCACGAGAGAGGGCCGCCCGGCGCGGCCCGTCTCGCGCGGCAGCTCCTCGCGCACCAGCCCGGCGGCGGTGAGGTCGGAGGTCAGCGCCATGATGGTGCTGCGGTTGAGCCCCATCCGGTTGGTCAGCTCGGAGCGCGAGATCGGCCCGCCGAGGTGGACATGGCGGAGCAGAGCGCCGAGATTGTGGCGCCTGATGTCCTCCTGTGAGGGGCCGGCACGCATGGTCTGGGGTTCCCTGAAGGGCCGCGAGTCGCTGATCACCTTAGCCCGGCAGCGGACGCCCGTTTACGCGCCAGGGCGTCGACGCCCGCGGCCAGCAGCAGGACCGACCCGGTGACCAGGTATTTCACGCTGGCACCGTACCCCATCAGGCCCATGCCGTTCTCGATGACCGCCACCACGGCGCCGCCCATCACGGCGTCGAGCACCCGTCCCTTGCCGCCGAACAGGCTCGTGCCGCCGATGACGGCCGCGCCGACCGCGTACAGCAGGACGGAGCTGCCGCCGGTGTTCGGGTCGACGGAGCTGGCCCTGGACGCGGCCACGATGCCGCCGATCGCGGCCATCGAGGAGCAGATCACGAACGCCATGATCTTGATCCGGTCCACCGGGATGCCTGCCCGGCGGGCCGCCTCGGTGTTGCCGCCGACCGCGTACAGATGGCGGCCGAACGAGGTGCGGCGCAGCACCACCGTCCACAGGACCAGCAGCGCCAGGATGATCGGCACCACGATCGGCACGCCGGTCAGCGAGACGAGGTTGGGGTTGCGGCTGCGCTCGAGGTTGAGCGCGGCGACCGCGAGCCCGGCGACGAGCGCCAGCGTGCCGACGCGGGCGCCGATCAGCCACAGCGGGTCGGCGGCCAGCCCCCGCCTGGTGCGGCTCCTGGCCCGGCGGAGCTGGACGCCGGCGTAGATCGCCACGCAGACGAGGTACAGGGCCCAGCCGAGCCACGGCGGCAGGTTCCTGTTGGCGATGGCGACGACCATCTCGTCGCGGATGGAGATGTTCGTGCCCTCGTCCACCAGCACCAGCACCAGGCCCTGGAAGGCGAGGAACGCGGCCAGCGTGACCACGAACGACGGGATGCCGACCTTGGCGACCAGGGTGCCCAGCACGACGCCGATGACCACGCCCGTCACGATGGCCGCCAGCATGCACACGTACCAGGGCAGGCCGGCGCTGGTGAGCGTGACGGCGAGCACCGCCGCGCAGACGCCGCTGGCGAAGCCGGCCGACAGGTCGATCTCGCCGATCAGCAGCACGAAGACCAGGCCCATGGCGATGAGCGTGACCGCCGCGCCCTGCGTGAACAGGTTGGCGAAGTTGATCGCGGTGAAGAAGGACGGCCGGGCCGTGGCGAAGACCGCGCAGAGCACGACCAGGCCGAGCACGGCCGGCAGCGCTCCCATCTCGCCGCCGCGCACCCGCTGGACATACGCGGCGGCGGTGTTCCTGACCGAGGGGACCTGCGTCGCCGCGACGATGGCCGCTCCGGGGAGTTCCTTGACCTTGCTCATGCGGTGACCCCGTTCTTGAGGCCCAGTTCGCCGCTCCGGCCGGAGGTGATGAGCTCGACCACCTGCGCGTGCGTCACGTCGGCGGTCCTGACCTGCGCGGCCATCCTGCCGAGGTAGAGCGCCGCGATCCGGTCGGAGACGGCGAACACGTCGTTCATGTTGTGGGAGATGAGCACCACGGCCAGGCCGGTGTCGGCCAGCCTGCGCACCAGCTCCAGGACCTGCGCGGTCTGGGCCACGCCCAGCGCCGCGGTGGGCTCGTCGAGGATGACGACCTTGCTGTTCCACAGCACGGCCTTGGCGATCGCCACGGTCTGCCGCTGCCCCCCGGACAGGCTGGAGACCTGCTGCCTGATGGACGTGACCGTGCGCACGGACAGCCCGCTGAGCGTCCGTTCCGCCAGCTCCTCCATGGTGTCCTCGTCGAGGAGGAGGCCGTTCTTGCGTTCCCTGCCGAGGAACATGTTCTGGACGATGTCCAGGTTGTCGCAGAGGGCGAGGTCCTGGTAGACGATCTCGATGCCCAGTTCGCCCGCGTCGCGGGGACTGTGCACGTGGACCTCGCGGCCGTCGAAGAACATCTGTCCGGCGTCGATCGGGTAGATGCCGCTCACGCATTTGACCAGCGTCGACTTGCCCGCGCCGTTGTCGCCGACGAGCGCGGTGACCTCGCCGGCGTACGCGGAGAGCCCGACGTCGTGCAGGACCTTCACCGGACCGAAGCTCTTGTCGATCCCGCGCAGTTCAAGGAGGGGGGTCATGTAGCTCCCTAAACAGGGGGTACGGCCGCGCTCGTGGCGCGGGCCGTACCCCTCAATGTCATTGAATTCCCGCCTCGGTGCACTTCTCGGCGAAGTCGCCGGTGCACAATTCCTCCTTGGTGACGTAACCGTCGGCCACCACGTCCTTGACGTTGTCGGCGTAGATGGCCTGCGGCTCCATCAGCTCGGCGGGCACGTCCTGGCCCGTCTCCGGGTCCTTGACGCTGCTGGTCGCCGCCGGCTTCTCGCCCTTGGCCAGCGCCACGGCGAGCTTGGCCGCGGCGTCGGCCTCCTTCTTGATGGCCTTGTAGACGGTCATGCACTGGTCACCGGCGAGGATGTTCTGCAGGCCCTGGACGGTGGCGTCCTGGCCGGTGACCGGGATCTTGCCGTTGAGGTTGTTCTTCTTCAAGACCGTGATGGCGGCGTTGCCGAGGCCGTCGTTGGCGGCCAGCACCCCGGCGATGTCGGGCTCCTGGGTCAGCATCTGCTCGAAGATGGTGCCGGCCTGGGTGTTGTCCCAGTCGGGCACGGACTGCTCGGGGCCCTTGACGTACTCTCCGGCGTCGAACTTCGGCTTGAGCACGCCGTCGTAGCCGCTCTTGAACAGGGTGGCGTTGTTGTCCGTCGGCGAGCCGTTCAGGTAGGCCACGATCGGCTTGTCGGCGTTCTTGTCGGTCAGGCACTTGACCAGGCCCTCGCCCTGGAGCTGGCCGACCTTGGTGTTGTCGAAGCTGACGTAGTACTCGGCGCCGCCGCCGAGCGTCAGGCGGTCGTAGTCGATCGTGGCCACGCCCTGCGACCTGGCCTTGTCGATGACGGTCTTGCCGGTGCCGCTGTCCAGGTTCACGATCATCAGCACGGTGGCGCCGTTGGTGATCATCTGGTCGGCGATGGTCTGGAACTGCGTCTTGTCGTTCTGCGCGTTCTGGATGTCGTACTCCACACCGGCGGCCTCGAAGGCCTCCTGGAGGTACTTGCGGTCCGCCGTCTCCCACCGGTCGGAGGACTTGCTGTCCGGCAGGATGACGCCGATCTTGCCCGCGGGCGCCGATGGCGCGGCGGACGAGGTCGACGTCGTGGTCTGACCGCTTTCGCCCCCGCAGGCGGTGAGACCGAGGGCGAGCGCTGCTGCCGCGGCGGTCGTGCTGAGGATCCCCTTGCGCATAGTGCAGGGTCCTTTCTTCCGGAGGGGCCCGGATGAATGTTGTTTGCGGCAACGTATTCCGGGACGGCCTGCTTGGGAAGGGCGCCATTTGTTGTTTCAAGTAACAATCCAGAAACACCGCTCCAACCTGCACCACGCCCGCGGTTAAAGGCTGTGAGCCATGGCCGGCCTTTGGACGCGATGGTCGGCCGCCGGTGAGGACCCGTTCCGGCGCCCACCGGGAGAACGTCGAGGTGTGCCGCACCTGATCGCGGCCGCCGTCACCTCCCTCGACACCCACCTGATCTGGATCGCCCTGCGCGGATCCGGCCTGGTACAAGCGGCCGAGCGCGGCCGAGCCCGCCCTGACGACACCGGCTCAGGCCGGGGCCGGCAGATGGATCGAGGCGAGTTCGGCCGGGTCGACGACGATGTGGATGCCGGTGATCCGGCCTTCGGCGACGGTGAAGGCGATGACGGAAAGAGGGGTTCCGTCGGGGCGCCAGGACATGTGGCCGGGGATGCCGTTGACCAGCACGGGTCGGTGGCGGGCGGCCTCACCGGAGAACATCCGGGCGCCGGCGGCGACCCCGGTGGCGCCGAGGGTGACGACCACGCCGTCGGGGGTGTCGACGGTCAGCTTCACGTTCGGGTCGAGGACACGCAGGAGCGCTTCGAAGTCGCCGCTGAGCGCGGCCGCGCGGAACGCCTGGACGGCTTCTTGGTGCTCGCGGCCGGTGCCCGCCGGCCGGTCCGTGGCTTGGACCTTGCGGCGGGCGCGACTGGCGATCATCTTGGTGGCGTCGGTGGATTTGCCCAGGATCTGGCCGATTTCGTGGAATGGGACCGCGAACATGTCGTGCAGGACGAACGCCAGCCGCTCACTCGGGGTGAGCGAGTCGAGCACGACGAGCAGCGCGAGACCGACGGAATCGGCCAGCGCCACCTGATCGTCCGGCGCGAGGTCGTCGGCCGGCCTCACCACGAGGTCCGCGAACTCGTGCCCGTAGGCGGTCTCGGGGTGGGCTTGACGGGATCTCAGGAGGTCCAGGCTGATGCGGCCGACCACGGTGGTCAGCCAACCCGCCAGGTTGCCGATGCTCGCCTCGTCCTGGCGGACGAGGCGCACCCAGGCTTCCTGGACCACGTCCTCGGCGTCGGCGTGCGAGCCCAGCATGCGGTACGCGAGGGCGCGCAGCCGATCGCGCTGGGCTTCGAACGCCTCGGTCACGAGGCCGGAGGGGTGGGCGGTCACGGCTTCCGCCGCTGACGGAGCGAGACCCGGTTGCCGTCCGGGTCCACCGCCTCGACGCGGACCCCGAACGGATAGTCCACGGGTTCCCACTCTTCGAAGACGACGCCACGCCGGCGCAGGATCGCGAAAGCCTTTCGCAAATCATCAGATTCGAGGATCAACGGGCCGGGCGCGGCATGCTGGCCCACGTCGCCCGGCTGTCCCGCGGCCGCCGCATGCGACCACAGGAGGATCTGCACCGGGCTGCCGGGAACGCCGACCGTGAGGAACCGTCCGTCGGGCCCCGAGAAGTCGATCCGCTTTTCCAGGCCGAGTCGCTCGGTGTAGAACTTCAGCGCGCGGTCCTGATCGGTGACGTAGATCGTCACGTACATGATGTTGGTCAGCATCCTGTTCTCGATTCACTCGGGTGCGACGACCGTTCGTATTCGGTCGTCGCCCCTATGACGAGTGCCGACGGGAGAAGGTAACAGCACCGGGCGCTCGGGGTGTGGCTCGGCGGCACGCGTCCGGGCTCAGCACCTGCCTCGGCCACGCCGACGACCGCTACCTGCGGCTGTACACCAACCCACCCGACGACATCGCCGCCGGCTAGGTCGAGGGCCTCTGACACCGTGCCGACGCCATCAGGCGGGACCGCTGCTCCTGGGGCCGGCCTCCTGACCTGGGCTAACGCAATGGCGTGCCGCGGTTGAGCAGGGCCCGGGCGACCTCGACGTCGGTGATGAGGATGTTGACCCAGCCGCCGCGGACGGCTCCTCGTATCGCGGCGATCTTCGACTCGCCCCCGGCGACGCCGATCCGCCGCTCGACAGCGCGGAGCTGGTCGGGCGAGATGCCGATGATGCGATCGTCGAAATCGGCCTCAACGGGCCGCCCGTCGGCGTCGAAGTAGCGGGTGCACACGTCGCCGACCGCGCCGAGCTCCTCCAGCTGGCGCTGGTCCGCGGGTTCTATCGCGTTGCCGGAACGGCGCAGCAGGGGCGAGGGCTCCAGCGTGCCGATGCCGAGCAGGGCCAGGGTGAGCCGTGACCACGACTTCATCACCTCGGCCATGGCCGGTTCCTTCGACAGCAGGTCGCGCAGCTCGCGGCTGTGCACCAAGGCGGCCGACGGCGCGAACACCGGCCGCGCCCCGGTGAGCTCGGCGAGCCTGCTGGTGAGCCGGGTCGCGTGCAGCTGCACCTCGGGGCTGCCCGACCCGCCGACGATCTGCACGACCTCCTCGGCGACCGGGACCGTCTTGGCGCGCATGGCGTTGACCGCCTCCAGGAGCGTCGCGCTCCAGGAGGAGATGCCGATGACGTCGCCGCCCTTGAGGGTGGCGTCGAGATAGGTGGCCGTCGCGGCGGCCAGGGCGGGGATGACGTCGGGGCCGACGCCGTCGGTGTCGACCACCACGGCGTCGCGCAGGCCGTACTGCTCGACCAGCGCCCCCTCCATCTCGGCGTGCACGCCGTCGGGCGAGACCACGACGGTGCGCACGACACCGCGGGCGACGGCCTCCTTGAGCAGGCGCGAGACCCGGGGCTGGGACAGGTTGAGCTGCGAGGCGATCTCCGGCTGGCGCAGGCCGCGCTCGTGGTACATGCGGGCCACCTTGACCAGCAGCCGCAGATGGTCGGGGCTGGGAGTCGAAGCGATCGCCACGGGTTCGTCCTGTCTTCTCTTGCTCCGGCGGACGCCCCCGAAGGCGCCCGTGGAGCGTCCGGTCTGCATGGTAGACGGTGGAACGGCCGAGGGGAGATGCGGGCGTCCTGCCTCACCCCTCGGCCGTCAGAGCTCACAGCTTCGCGAAGACGCCGTACTGGTCGGCGTTGTCCTTCGTGATGAGCTCGCAGTCGATCGACTGCTTCTCCGGCTGGCCCGTGGAGCCCGTCTTGATGAACGTGTCGGCCTGCTCGACGGCGCGTTCGGCGCCCAGAGCGGCCGGTTGCAGCGCGGTCGCCAGCATGGTGCCCGCCTTGATCTGGGCGATGGCGTCGGGGCTGCCGTCGAAGCCGACCACGACGACATCGGTCTTCTTGGCGGCCTTGAGCGCCGCGACGGCGCCCAGGGCCATCGTGTCGTTGCCCGCGATCACGCCTTGGATGTCGGGGTTGCGCTGCAGGATCGTCTCCATCTTGGAGAAGGCCTCCTGCTGGTCCCAGTTCGCGGTCTGCACCGCGACCTTCTTCATGTCGGGGTACTGCGAGATGACGTCGTTGAACCCCTTGGAACGCACGCCCGCGTTGGTGTCGGACTCCTTTCCGGTGAGCTCGACGTAGTTGCCCTTGCCGTCCATGCCCTTGACGAACTCCTGGGCGGCCAGCTGCGCGCCCTGGGAGTTGTTGGAGACGATCTGGGCCTTGGCGATGCCGGTCTGGTTGATCTCCCGGTCGATGAGGAAGACCGGGACGCCCGCGTCGGTGGCCTTCTTCACCGGGCCGATCGAGGCGTCGGCGCCGGCGTTGTCGAGGATGATCGCCGCGGCCTTGCGCGAGATGGCGGCGTCGATGAGCTCGCTCTGCTTGTTGGGGTCGTCGTCGTGCGAGGCGACCGAGGTCTCGTAGCCGAGGCTCTCGGCCTTCTTCTTGGCGGCGTCGGCCTCGGCCTTGAAGAACGGGTTGTCCGGCGACGGCGTGATGATGGCGATCAGATTGCTGCTGGCCGAGGAGCCGCCGGACGAGGCCGAGGCTCCCTCGGGCGCGTCGGACGATGACGATCCGCAAGCGGTGAGCGACAGCAGTCCTGCCGCCATGACCGCTGCGGCCTGGACGACCAGGCGACGGCCGGGGTGGTTCATCGTTACCTCCATTGGGTGTCTCGCCGTCGGCTCGGCAAGGGGATCAGGCTGGGCATGGAACGGTGAAGGGACGGGTCAGCGGTCGGATCTGGCCGCGGCGGCCGGTTCCGGTTCGGCCGCGGCAGCCACGGCGACCGCCGACGCGGCGGCTCCGCGCCGCTGGAAGCGCTGCTGGCTCTGGTCGAGGATGACGGCGACCACGATGACCGTGCCCTTGATGACGATCTGCCAGAACGTCGAAACGCCCAGGATGACCAGACCGTCGGCGAGGAAGCCGATCACGAAGGCGCCGACCAGCGTGCCGCGCACGGTGCCCCGCCCGCCCGACAGGGCGGCGCCGCCGATCACCACGGCCGCGATGGCGTTCAGCTCGAAGCTGTCGCCCGCCTGCGGCGCGGCCGAGGTGAGCTCGGAGGCGATGATCAGGCCGGACATCGCGGCGCAGGCGCCGGAGATCATGTAGACGATCGTCTTGACCCGCTGCACGGGGACGCCGCTGAGCTGGGTGGCCCGCTCGTTGCCGCCGGTCGCGTACAGCCAGCGGCCGAAGGCCGTCGAGCGGAGCAGCACGGCGATCAGCACCGCCAGGATGATCATGATCCAGATCGCCACCGGGAGACCCAGCGGCCGGCCGCCGCCGATCCAGTCGAAGCCGGTGTTGTGCGTGCTGGGATCGCCCGCGAGATCGGGGTACGTCGTACCGCCCGAGATCAGCAGGGCCGCGCCGCGGGCGACGTACAACATGCCGAGGGTCGCGATGAAGGGTGCGACGTTCAGGCGGGTGACGAGGATTCCGTTGATCGTGCCGACCACGGCCCCGGCCGCGACGCACAGAATGACCACGGCCCACACCGGAGGGTAGGCGATGACGCCGAAGAGGCTCAGGTGTACGCCCTGGAGCAGCTCGCCGGCGATCACCCCCGACAGGCCGACGATGGAGCCGACCGACAGGTCGATGCCGCCCTTGAGGATCACCAGCAGCATGCCGAGCGCGAGCACCGCGTTGATGGCCACGTGCTTGGTCATCGTGATCAGGTTGTCGACCGTCAGGAACGAGTCCGACAGCAGGGAGAACACGATGATCAGGACGCCGAGCGCGATGAACGCGCGCAGCTCGAAGATCGTGTTGAGGGTCTTGAGCCGGCGGGCCTCCGCGGCCGCCTGCCGGCGTTGACCCGCCAGGGCCGCGTGGTCGTTGGTCAGTGTGTCAGACATGGCTGGTCTCTTCGCTGGTGTCGGCGCCGTCGGCCAGGCTCATCAGCCGGTCGCGGGTGATCTCGCCCGCCCGCAGGTCGGCGACCAGGCGGCCGCGGACCAGGACGAGCAGGCGGTCGGGAATGTGCAGGGCCTCTTCGGCCTCTGAAGTGGTGAACAGGACGGCCAGGCCGCGCTCGGCCTGCCGCGCCATCAGCTCGAAGACGTCGGCCTTGGCGGCGACGTCCACGCCGCGGGACGGCTCGTCGAGCAGCAGCACGCGGGGGCCGGTCATCAGCGCCTTGCCGATGACGACCTTCTGCTGGTTGCCACCGCTGAGCGAGCCGATCGGGGCGTCCGGCCCCGCCGTCTTCACCGTGACGTCGGAGATCATCGATTGCACGGCCTGGCGCTCACCGCCGCGGTCGACGATGAGCCGCCGGACGAACCTGGTCACCGCGGCCAGCGACAGGTTCTGGCCGACGCTCATGGTCTGCACCAGGCCGTCGCGCTGGCGGTCCTCCGGCACCAGGGCGAGCCCGGCCCGGATGCGCCGCCGGACGCTCCCCGTGACCGGCTCGCCATGCAGGCGGACCTCGCCGGACGCGGCGGGCAGCCGCCCGGCCAGGCATTCCATGAGCTCGGTACGGCCGCTGCCCATCAGCCCGTAGACGCCGACCGTCTCCCCCGCCCGCACGGTCAGCGAGACGCCGTCGACGGCCAGCCGGTCGGGGTTGGCCGGGTCGGCGACCGACAGCTCGACGGTCTCCAGCGCCACCGGCCCGAGCTGGGGGTCGCGCACGGGGAAGAGGTCGTCCTGCTCGCGCCCGACCATCTTGCGGACCACCCAGGCCAGGTCCACGTCGGCGGCCCGGGCCGTGGCCACCATGGACCCGTCGCGCAGCACCGCCACGTCGTCGGCGATGTCGAGCGCCTCCTCCAGATGGTGGGAGATGTAGACGATCGCCACGCCGTGTGCCTTGAGCTCGTGGATGACCTGGAAGAGCACCTCCACCTCGGGCGCGCTGAGCGCCGACGTGGGCTCGTCCATGATCAGGATTCGGGCGTTCTGCAGCAGCGCACGGGCGATCTCGACCAGCTGCTGCTGGCCGAGGCGCAGCTCGCTGACCGGCAGGTCGGGGTTGAGCTCGTCGTCGAGCCGGCCGAGCACCTCCGCGGCGGCCGAGCGCTGTGCCCGCCGGTCGAGGAAGAGGCCGCGGTGGATGCGCTCGCGGCCCAGGAACAGGTTGTCCTGGATGCTGAGGTTGGGGCAGAGGCTGAGCTCCTGATGGATGATCGAGATGCCCCGGTCGGCCGCGTCCCGCGCGCTGCCGAACTCCACCACCTGCCCGTCGAGCTGCACCTGGCCGGTCGTGGGCGACTCCACGGCGCTGAGGATCTTCATGAGCGTGGACTTGCCGGCGCCGTTCTCGCCGAACAGCACGGTGACCCGGCCGGGGAGGATGTCGAGCGAGACGCCCTTGAGCGCCTGCGTCCCGCCGTACACCTTGGTGACGTCGACGGCGCGCAGGACGGGGGCGGGCGCGGCGGTCACGAGGCGGCCTCGATCGAGATCGGCGTCACCGTCAGCACGTCGGCGGTCAGCGGCGTCATCGCGCCCACCACGGTGACCTTCTTCCCCTCCAGCGCATCGGGGTCGAGCGAGGCCAGCACCTTGGCCTTGACCTGGTTGTTCAGGGCCGTGCCGGCGTCGGCGTACTCGACCTGGTTGGTGAACTGGCCGAACTTGACGAAGCCGACGGCGTCGCGCAGCGCCGTGCCGTTGATCGCGGGGCCGATCTGCACCGACACCCTGGTGTCGTCGTCCAGCTCGGGCACCTTGACCTCCAGCAGGCCGCTCTCCGGCTTGCCGGCGGTGCCGGTCAGCGAGACCGCGAAGCTGTAGGGGCCGGTGCCGTCGCGGGCGCCGTACTTCTGGCCGGCCGCGTCGGGGTCGGCGGCGATCGCCTTCTGCAGCGTGACGATGTCGACGGCCTTCTCCTGGATCGCCGGCACCACCTTCGGCTCGTACGTCTGCGCGCCGTACTTCGCCGGGTCGAACTTGGCCTGCTCGCCCGCCCGCGGCGCGGTGTCCGGCCGGTACGTCGTGCTCGTCAGGATCGCGATGATCACGAGGACGAGCACGATCAGGCTGACGCGGCCGAGGGTGATCGGGCCGCGGCGGGCGGGGGCGCTCCAGCCGGGTGGCTGATCCTGCGCAATTGTCATGGCGTACTCCCGTTAGCTCCCGTTAGCGCGTGCGCCCAGGTCTCTGGCGACCTTGAGGCGCTGGTGCCACCTCGCGACGGCGCGCTCTCGCCGCTCGTCGTCCCAGGCAGGGGTGAAGACCTCCAGGTCGCGGTCGGCTCGCGCCTCCAGGTCGGCGATGGTCCACAGGCCCGGACCGAGCCCGGCCAGCCCGGCCGCGCCCGCGGCGGACAGCTCGGGATGCGCGGTGCGGGCCACCTCGACGCCGGTGAGGTCGGCTTGCAGCTGCATGAGGGCGGCGCTGCGGGTCAGGCCGCCGTCGGCGACCAGCCTGCGCAGCCCGGGAAGGGCGGCCAGCACGTCGGCGATCTGGTGGGCCACCGACTCCAGAGCGGCCCGCGCGAGCTGCGCGCGCGAGGTTCCGAGGTCGAGACCGGCGATCAGCGGCACCGCCCCGGGGTCCCACCAGGGCGCCCCCAGCCCGCCGAAGGCCGGCACCAGGGTCACGTCTCCCGCGTCGGAGCCGGCCGCGAGGTCGATGATCCGGTCGGCGGGAACGTCGAGCAGATCGGCCAGCCAGGTCAGGGTCCGCCCGCTGGAGCGGATGTTGGCCTCCAGGGCGAACGACGGGCTCCCGTCCGACCAGGCGATCGTGTCGCACAGGGCGCCCGCGGGGCCGCCCGGTTCGGCGACCGTCATCACCGACGACCCGGTGCCGTAGGTGGCCTTGACCACCCCGGGCCGCCAGCCCGCGTGCGCGAACAGCGCGGCGTGCGAGTCGCCGAGCACCGCCGTCACCGGGACCCCGTCGGGCAACGGCCCGAGGCCACGGATCTCGCCGAAGGGGCCGGTGGAGGCCACGACCCTGCCCAGCGCGGCACGCGGCACGTCGAAGAGGTCGAGCAACTCGTCGTCCCAGTCGCCGGTCGCGAGGTCCAGCAGCTGGGTGCGGGAGGCGTTGCCGACCTCCGTGACGAACTGGCCGGTCAGCGAGTCCAGCAGCCACGCGTCGACGGTGCCGAGCCGCAGCTCGCCGCGGCGGCTGCGGCGGCGCGCCGGGTCGTGCCGGTCCAGCAGGGCCGCCATCTTGGACGCCGAGAACATCGGGTCGAGCGGGAGGCCGGTACGGCGCCTGACCAGGTCGCCGTACCCTTTTTCGGCCACTCCTGCGGTCAGCGCCGCACCCCGCTGATCCTGCCAGCCGACCAGCGGCGCGACCGGCAGGCCGGTCCTCGCCTCCCACAACACCACCGACTCGCGCTGGGTGCTCAGCCCGACGCCGCGCACCGCGGCCGGGTCGGCCTCGCGCAGGCAGCCGGCCACCGCGTCGCGGACGCTGCCGAGCAGCTCGGCGGCGTCCTGTTCGGCCAGGCCAGGGCCGGGATGGGTCTGCGACAGCGGCGCGCTCGCCCGGGCGGTGATCGCGCCCGAGGCATTGACCAGCAGCGCCTTCGTGGAGCTCGTGCCCTGGTCGACGGCGAGGATGAGCGGTTCCATCAGGACCGTCCCAGGGCCTCGCGGGCAGCCTTGGCGATGCCGTCGGCGTTCAGACCGAAGTGGTCGAGCAGGAAGGACGTGCTGCCGGTCGGCGCGAACGTGGGCACGCCCACCATGCGCACGGGCACGGGCCGGTGCTCGCCGACGACCTTGGCCACGGCGGCGCCCAGGCCGCCCGAGACGAGGCCCTCCTCGGCCGTGACGATCACGCCGGTCTCCTCGGCGGCGGCCACGACCTCGGGCACGTCGAGCGGCTCGACGAACGTCATGTTGACCACGCGGGCCTCGACGCCCTCCTCGCGCAGCAACGCCGCGGCGTCCAGGGCGCGCGAGACCATGGTGCCGACGGCGATCACGGTCAGGTCGCCGCCCTCGGCCAGCCTCGTCGCCCTGCCCGTTTCGAAGACAGCGTCGGCGGGAGTCACCGCGGGGACTTTGAAGCGGGGGATGCGCAGGTAGGAGGGGCGTCCCGACGCGGCGGCCCAGCGGACGGCGGCGCGGGTCTGGGCCGGGTCGGCGGGCACCACGACCGGCAGGCCGGGGACGGCCCGCATCCACGAGATGTCCTCGATGGAGTGGTGGGTCGGGCCGAGCTCGCCGTACGCCATGCCGGGACTCTGCCCGCACAGCACCACGTGCCGGTCGCTGTAGACGACGTCGGCCTTGATCTGCTCCAGCGCCCGGCCGGTGAGGAACGGCGCGGCGGCCGACACGAACGGGATGAAACCGGCGTTGGCCAGCCCGGCCGCGACGCCGACGAGATCCTGCTCGGCGATGCCGACGTTGACCAGGCGGTGCGGGAACTCCTCGCGGAACTTGACGAGGTTGCTGGACCCCACCGAGTCGTTGCACACGGCCACGATGCGCTCGTCGGCGCGGGCCAGCGTGATCAGCTCGTCGGCGAAGTCGATCCGGCAGTCGAAGGTGGGGGTCTGCTCGGCCACGGCGGTCATCGGCTCAGCTCTTCGAGTGCGAGGCGGACCTGCTCGTCCGTGGGCACCTTGTGGTGCCACTCGACGCGGTCTTCCATGAACGAGACTCCCTTGCCCTTGACGGTGTTGGCGACGACGGCCACGGGCCGGCCGGTCGTCGACGGCGCGTACGCCTCCTTGATCGCCTGGTGGTCGTGTCCGTCGATGACGCGCACCTCCCACCCGAACGCCGCCCACTTGTCGTCGAGCGGTTCGAGCTTCTTGGTGTCCTCGGTGCGGGCGCCCTGCTGCAGGCGGTTGCGGTCGACCACGGCGGTGAGGTTGTCCAGGCCGTAGTGGGCGGCCGTCATGGCGGCCTCCCAGTTGCTGCCCTCCTGCATCTCGCCGTCGCCGAGCACGACGATGGTCCGCCAGGTCTCCCCGCGCAGCTTCGCGCCGAGCGCGCACCCGGTGGCGACGGGGAACCCGTGCCCGAGCGGACCGGTGTTGGTCTCCACGCCGGGCACCTTGACGCGGTTGGGGTGGCCGTTCAGCGGTGACAGGGGCGCCATGAACTCCGACAGCCGTTCTCGGGAGAAGAAGCCGCAGGAGGCGAGCGTCGAGTAGAGAGCGGCGGCGCAGTGACCCTTGCTGAGGATGAACCGGTCGCGTTCGGGGTTGGCCGGGTCGAACGGATCCAGCCCGAGCGTCCCCCACATGGCGGTGACGAGCAGGTCGGTCACCGAGAGGTCGCCGCCGACGTGGCCCATCCGGGCCGCCTGGATGGTGGTCAGGACGTCACGGCGGATGCCGGTGGCGATCGTCGCCAGTTCGGGGGCCGCCTCGGCCGGAGTGGCCGCGCGCAGGCGTGCGCCGCGCTCGACGTAGGCGCGGGCGGCGGCCTCGTCGAGTTCGAGCGGCCGAGAGGCGATGTCCAGGGCGGTCATGCGGATTCGCTCTCGGCGAGCGCGCGGTAAAGGGCACGCTTGGCGACCCGCTGGGCGGCCAGCGCGTCCTGGGCGGACTGGGCGGCGGCCAGTTCGTCGCGGTCGAGGTAGTTGAGGGCGTGGTGGAAGGCGCGCATCGTGCGGATGCCGGCGCGGGCGGCCTCGACCGAGTCCTCCCTGAACGGGAACTGGTCGAGCTGCCAGACGCCCTGCCAGCCGGCGTCGCGCAGGGCGAAGAAGAACTCGAAGGTCTCCAGCAGGTGCACGGAACCGACGACCATGTCGTCGTCCCAGCCGCGGAAGTTGTCGTTCACGTCGATCGCGAAGAGTCTGCCGCGGCTGATCGCCATCTTCGCGGCCTCGGCCGGGGTCTCGCCGCCGTACAGCGAGTGGCCGAAGTCGAGCAGGATGCCGACGTTGTCGACGCCCATGTCCTCGATCGCGAGGAGCGTGCGGGCCACGGAGGAGAACACCATGCGGTTGCGCGGCTCGCGCGGCTTGTACTCGATGGCGAACTTCAGGTCCGGGAAGGCCTGGGCCAGTTCCCTGACCGCGTCGACGGACTTGTCCCAAAGGTCGGAGTAGTCGGCCTGGAAGGGGTAGTCGTAGCCGTCCTGGCCGGGCCACAGCTTGACGTAGTCGATGCCCAGCTCGCGGCCCACCTCGGCGGCGGCGGCGACCAGCTCGATGGCGTCGCGGCGGAGCGCCGGGTCGGGGTTGGTGAAGCCGCCCTTCATGAACTTGCCGGTGTAGAACTCCGGTGTCACGGCGATCGCCCGCAGATTCTGCTCGGCCAGCGCGTCCTTCACCTCGGCGGTGCTGATGCCGCCGGGCGGGAACGGCCAGTTGAGATCCACGACGGACAGTTCCCCCACGGCCCCCGCGAGCTTGATCGCGTCAAGGACGGTGCGGGGCTCGCCGTAGCCGTCGGTGGCGTACCGGTCGACGTAGGTGGCGAAGTGCCAGATGCCGGCACCGTAGATCGGCTCATCATGGGTGTGAATGTTTATGCGATGACGATCAGACATGCTCGCACGTTAAGGGAGGATTAATTCGAGTGTCAATGGCCGCCCGGACCGGTGCCGGGGCGTGGCCACGGCCGGGACCGTCTCGGGGCCCTAGCTGTCCGTCGTCCGCGTTGGCGCGTGACGATCTGTCACATTTTGGAAACCTTGACGAGATCTACCGGCGAAGCGGATACTCCCCTTCAGCTCAGTCGGTAGCGAATAAATATGCACAGAAGGGTTGCCGTGCCTCCAACCAAGCTCTCAGTCCCCTGGCGCCGCCGCACCGGCGTACTCGCCTGTGCGATCGCGACCCTCGCCGGGATGCTCAGCGTGACCGGCAACGCGCTCCCCGCCGCGGCCGACTCCCGGGGAGGCGACCGGCCGAGAACGGTCGTCACCACGGACATGGAGCAGGACGACTACGCCTCACTCATCCGGTACCTGCTCTACACCAACGAGCTCGACACCCAGGGCATCGTCTACACCAGCAGCAAATTCCACTGGTCGGGGGACGGCAAGGGCACGCCGTTCTTCCTGCCCGACCGGGAGTACGCCACGCCGCAGACGTCGTGGCGGTGGACCGGAACGCGGACCATCCAGGACCAGGCCCTGCGCGCGTACGCCGAGGTCTACCCCAACCTGCGCAGGCACGACCCGCACTACCCCGCCCCGAACGAGCTGCTGTCCAAGGTCAAGATCGGCAACATCGAGTTCGAAGGCGAGATGGCCAAGGACACCGAGGGGTCGGACCTGATCCGCGACCTGCTGCTCGACCGTGACGCCCGTCCCCTGTACCTCCAGGCGTGGGGCGGCACCAACACCATCGCCCGTGCCCTCAAGTCGATCGAGCAGCGGTTCGCCGGCACGAATCAGTGGCCCCGCGTCAAGGACCAGGTGTCCAAGAAGGCGGTGATCCTCGCCAGTGGCCTCCAGGACGAGACCTACGCCACATACATAGCCCCCGTCTGGCCGGACATCCGCGTGCAGAACATGGCGGCCGGTTACGCCACCTGGGGCTACAACTGTTCACGGGGTCAGGGCAACGTTCGAGGTCTCCCGGCTGACCGCGTCTACTTCAGCGGCGCGTGGATCAAGCAGAACATCCAGATCGGGCCGCTGGGCTCGCTCTACCGTTCCTGGCTCGACGGTCAGTCGATGCCGGGCGACCCGCTCGACATCTTCGGCGATCCCGAACGCGCCCCGTCCGGCTGGTGCAAGCCGCTGGAGCCGTACGACTTCCTCTCCGAGGGCGACAACGTGGCCTTCAACCCCCTGCTCGACACCGGCATCCAGGACCCGGGCAACCCGCTGCTCGGCAGCTGGGGCGGCCGGGCGACCCGGACCGGCACCACGCCGAACCTGTGGACCATGGTGGACACGGAGAAGGACGAGACCGGCGCCGACGTCAGCGACTACACGACGCTGCGGTGGGCCGGGGCCGCGCAGAACGACTTCGCGGCCCGCATGCGCTGGACCCTGACCCCCAGGTACGGGGACGGCGACCACGCGCCCACCGTGAAGATCCTCGGCGGCGAAACGGTCCCGGCACGTCCCGGCTCCACGGTCACCCTCGCGGGCCGCGCCGACGATCCCGACCGAACCCCCGTGCAGCTCGGCTGGTGGCAGTACCGGGAGGAAGGCACCTACCCCGGCACCGTCACCATCACCGACCGTGGCCACGACCGCGCCGCCGTCACCGTCCCGTCGGACGCCACACCGGGCCAGACCATCTCGGTCATCCTCCAAGGCACCGACCAGGGCACGTTCCCCCTTAAGCGGTACGACCGGGTCATCATCCAGGTCGTCTGACACCACACGACACCACCCGGCGGGCGTGACGGTTCGCCGGGTGGTGTCACGCTTCAGCAGAGGATCAACGCCATGGAATACCGTCAACTAGGCCGGTCAGGCCTGCGGATATCGGTGCTCACCATGGGCACCATGAGCTTCGGCGGCACGGGCAAGTTCGCCTACGTCGGCTCCACCGGCGTGGAGGAGGCGCGCCGCCAGATCGACATGTGCATGGACGCCGGGGTGAACCTCATCGACACGGCCGATGTCTACTCCGCCGGCCTGTCCGAGGAGATCGTCGGCAAGGCGATCGAGGGGCGCCGCGACGAGGTGCTGCTCGCCACCAAGGTGCGCCTGTCGATGGGCGACGGCCCCAACGACGCCGGGCTGTCCCGGCACCACGTCATCACCGGCGCCGAGGCGAGCCTGCGCCGTCTCGGCACCGACCACATCGACCTCTACCAGGTGCACGAGTGGGACGGCAGCACCCCGCTGGAGGAGACCCTGGCCGCCCTGGACCACCTGGTGACCTCCGGCAAGGTCCGTTACGTGGGCGTCTCCAACTACGCCGGCTGGCAGCTCATGAAGGCGCTGGGCATCGCCGACAGGCTCGGCCTGCCGCGCTTCGTCAGCCAGCAGATCTACTACTCCCTACAGGCCCGCGACGCCGAGTACGAGCTGATCCCGGCCGCCGTCGACCAGGGCCTCGGCGTGCTGGTGTGGAGCCCGCTGGCCGGGGGCCTGCTGTCCGGCCGCTACCGCCGGGGCGTGCGGCCGGCCGAAGGCCGCCAGCTCACCGAGTGGAACGAGCCGCCGGTCCGCGACGAGGAGCAGCTCTACGACACGGTGGAGGTGCTGCTCGACATCGCGGCGGGACACGGCGTCTCGGCGGCGCAGGTGGCGCTGGCGTACCTGCTGGGCAGACCGGCGGTCACCTCGCTGGTGATCGGCGCCCGCACCACGGAGCAACTGGCCGACAACCTGGCCGCGGCCGACCTGAAGCTGTCGGAGGAGGAGCGCGCCCGGCTGGACGAGGTCAGCCGCCAGCCCCTGCTCTACCCCTACTGGCACCAGGCGGCGACCGCGTCCGACCGCCTCTCACCGGCCGACCTCACGCTGCTCCGGCCGCACCTGTAGCCGGGGGGCTGTTCATCCCTTGGTGGCGCCGGCGGTCAGGCCGGCGACGATCCACCGCTGGAGCAGCGTGTACGCGAGGAGGATCGGCACGACCGCGATGAGGATCCCCGCGGCCAGGCCGGTGGTGTTGTTGGAGAACTGGCCCTGGAAGTTGAGCAGCCCGACGGGAAGGGTCTTGTTCGCGTCGGAGTTCAGCAGGATCAGGGCGAACAGGAACTCGTTCCATGTGGCCACGGCGTCCAGGATCAGCACCGTGACCAGGGCGGGCGCGGACAGCGGCAGCACGATGGTCCAGAAGATCCGCCAGTCGCCCGCCCCGTCCACGCGCGCCGCCTCGATGATCTCGTTCGGGAGCTGCCGGAAGAACGACTGCAGGACGAGGACCTCGAACGGGATGCCGAAGGCGAGGTAGGGGCCGATCAGGCCGATGACGCTGTCGGTCGCGCCGGCGGTGCGCATCATGATGAACACCGGGACGATCGCGATGTAGATCGGGATCGTCAGCCCGAGGAAGACCGAGAACATCACGGTCCGGCGGAATTTCATCCGGAGCTTCGCCAGGGCGAATCCGAGCATCGCCGAGATCAGCACGCCGAGCGGCACTTTGAGGATCAACAACAGGGCGCTGTTGCCGTACGTGGTGGCGAAGTTCCCGATGTCCCAGGCGTCGGAGAAGTTCTCCCAGGTGAACGCCGACGGCCAGGAGAGCGGGCCGTTGCCGATGAAGTCCGGCAGCGGCCGGATCGCGGTCACGACGAGCAGCGCCAGCGGCGAGATCCAGAAGACGGCCACCACGCCCGTCACGACCGTCAGGACGAGGCCGCCCCTGACGGTGTCCTTGGCGGAGGGGCGCTCCGTCTTCGGCGGGGCGACGGCCGGGGTCGTGGTGATGGGGGTGACCGAGGTCATGCCGCACGCTCCCGGGTCTGCGACCGCACGTAGGGGATGCCCACCGCGATCGCGATGAGGGTGATCACGACGGCGATGGCCGTGCCGTAACCGGCCTGGTAGTACTGGAAGACGTTCGCGTACATCCAGGTCCCCATCACCTGGGTGGCCGTGCCGGGGCCGCCGTACGTCATGGCGTAGATCATGTCGAAGACCTTGAAGGAGTCGATCAGGGACAGCGCCAGCACGATGTAGTGCGCTGACCGCAGGCTCGGCATGGTGACGTGCCAGAACTGCCGCCACCGGCTCGCCCCGTCCACCCGCGCCGCCTCGTACAGCTCCGCGGGGATGCTCTGCAGGGCGGCGATGTAGAGCAACATCGGGAACCCCGTCCGCAGCCACACCGCCGGCACCATCACGGCCCACAGCGCGGTGGAGTCCTGTCCGAGCCACGGCTGGGCCAGGTCACCGAGGCCGATCAGGCTCAGGAAGGAGTTGATGGCGCCGTACTGGGGGTTGTAGAGCCACCCCCAGATCGAGGCGATCGAGACCAGCGGGAGCACGCCAGGCGCGTAGAAGATCAGCCGGAGCACGGGCTTGGCGCGGACCTTTCCGTTCAGCAGCAATGCGAGCGCCAGGCCGATCGTCACCGGGAAGACGATCGTCACCAACGACCAGATCAGGTTGTTCCTCCCCGCGGTCAGCACCACCGGGTCCTCGAGCATGCGCGCGTAGTTGTCCAGCCCGACGATGTTGTACGCCGGGCTGAGGCCGTCCCAGTCGGTGAAGCTGAACCACAGGGATGACACGGCCGGATAGACGAGGAAGACGACATAGACCGTCAAGGCGGGCAGGGCGAACAACCATGGCCGCCATCGCCCGCCCCGACGCCGAGGTGAGAAGGATGTCATGAGTCCGCCCGTGTCAGTTGCCGGCCCAGGCGGCGACGATCTCCTGCATCTTCTCGGCCGCCGCGACCGGCGTCGTCGAACCCTGGAGAAGATCGCTCTGGATGCTGAAGTACTGGTCCGCCTCCTTCTTGGGGAAGGCCTGGTCCTGGATCGTGTAGAACGGGCTGTCGCCGTATTTCTCGGCCCATTCCGCCGCCAGCGGTGTCGTCGCGGGATCGGGCTCGGCGCCCTTGACCGTGGACGAGCCGATCTGCATGGCCTTCTGGCTCTCCGGTGTCAGCAGGAAGTCGAGCAGGGCCGCGGCCTTGTCCTTGTCGCCGGATCTGGCGTTGATCATGTAGCCCTCGACGAACCCGGAGTGCCGGGCCGGGGACTGGTCGGTCGGCAGTTGGAAGACCCCGAAGTCCTCGGGGTCCTTCTCGGCCGCCAGGATGGCCGCCGTCTCCGTCCACTGCCCTTCGATGTCGTAGGCGACCTTGCCCTGCACGTACCAGTTGCCGACGTCGGCGGGGTCGAGGCCGAGCGCGCCCTCGGGCAGCCACTTCTTGTCCTGCCACTTCTTGAACAGGGTGAACGCCTCGACGACCTCCGGCCGGTCCCAGCTGTCCTGGCCGAGCAGCAGCCGGTCGTGGAGCTCGGGGCCCGCGGTGTGCTCCAGCAGGTACTCGAACAGGCGCATGATGTGCCAGCCGTACTTGCCGCCCAGCCCGCACGGCGTGATGCCGGCGGCCACGAGCTTGTCGTTCATCGCCTCGAGCTCGGCGTACGTCGTGGGCACGTCGGTGACGCCGGCCTTGGCCAGCAGTTCCTTGTTGTACCAGGCGCCCAGCGCGCGTGCGGTGAACGGGACACCGGCCTTGACACCGTCGAAGGTCATACCCTGGACGGCCGCGGTGTTGATGGAGGAGTCCCAGCCGTACTTCTGGTAGTACGGCGCGAGATCCGCCGCCTGCTTCGCCTTCGCGAACGGCGCACCGATCTGCCCACCCCAGATCCGCCAGATGTCAGGCCCGCTGCCGCCCAGCAGTTCCGTCCGGAGCTTGTCAGGATACTGGGCGGCACCCGATCCCGGGAGGCTGTCGACCGTGGTGGTCGTGCCGTTCTGCTCGTCGAACTTCTTCACCTGGGCCTTCAGCGACCCGATGGTCGTGTCGTCCTCGTAGGTGAACAGGCGCAGCTTGTTCGACGCGGGCGCCGTCGCGCCCCCACCGCTGATGGACGCCCCGGTGCAGGCGCTGATCCCCAGCCCGGTGACCGCGACGGAGGAAAGGGCGAGGAATCCCCGACGGGTGTACGACCTGCCAGTCATGTCGATCTCCTTTGTCAGCAGGACAGCTGTCTCCCCCGAGAACGTGTGCGTCAGCGGTGCTCGCGTCCGAAGGCCCGGATCTTGGCGAACATGTCCGCCAGGAGGAACCGCACGTCGACCTCCTCGCAGACCCAGATCGGGTGGTTCGAACCGGGCAGGTAGGAGCCGTCCGCGCCGAAGCGGGGAGCGGGTCGCACGCGCAGATTTCCGCTCTGCGGGAAGAGCATCAGCGCGATGGCCGGCGAGTCGCCCAGCGAGCGCGACTCGATCGGCTCGGGATGGTGGGCGGCGTTCCACTCGCGCAGCTGCTCGATCAGGTAGCGGCCCAGCGGGCCGGCGTCGCCGATCTGCTCCTCCAGCTCGGCATAGCTCACCGAGACCTTGGTGTAGACGTCCCTGGGCACCTGCCAGACGGTGATGCCGGAGCCGAACACGACGTTGGCGGCGTGGATGTCGTTGGAGAGGTTGAACTCGATCTGCGGGCCCTCGGCGTAGCCGCGGTAGCCGGGGCCACCGATCCAGATCACGACCACCGGCCGCCGGACGAGCTCAGGGTCCAGGAGGATCGCGGAGGCCATGTCGGTCAACGGCCCGAGGAAGGCCACATGGAGGGGATCGTCCTGGCTCGCGAGCTTCGACTCCTCGATGATCAGCCGTGCGCCCGGTGAGTCCACCGGGGTGTGCTCGTCCGGCAGTGCCGTCGGCGCGCCATCGGCGACGGGGACGGAGCCGGTGGTCCCGAGCAGGTCGAGCAGGAGGTCGATCTCCTCGCGGGACTCCTCCATGCTCCGCTTCGTCCGCCGGGTGCCGAAGTGGGCCGGGATCAGCCCCCGGAGGTCGAAAGTGGGCGACAGTAATCCGTGGACGATGGCGAACTGGTCGTCGGCCTCGTTCTTGGCATCGGTGTTGATGATCACTCTGCGTCGGTGCATCACAGCCTCCAACTGCATAATTATGCGATGCCGCATAATCCGTGCCCGTAGATTGGCCGATCCGCGAAGTGCTGTCAATAACTTCGTGCGACGTTCGACGTGAGGAGTGCTTCTCCCGCGTGCACAACGGTGTGAGGGCGGACGTTCGGGCTGCGCGAGGAGCGACACCGCCATGGACAATGTGGTGCGACGGGATTCCGCGACGGTGAAGAGGACGGGGCCTGATGACTGTGCACGCGAGCGGCGCCGGCCGGTCCGTCTCCGACGGGCGGGTGCGGCTGATCACCAAGGTCGCGCACATGTACTACGAACAGGGCATTCGCCAGGCCGACATCGCGGACGCGCTGCACATCTCGCAGACGAAGGTGTCCCGGCTGCTCAAGCGGGCGAGTGAGATCGGCATCGTGCGTACGGTGGTCATCGCCACCCAAGGGGTGCACCTGGCGCTCGAACAGGCCCTGGAGAGCCGATACGGCCTGCAGGAGGCCGTCGTCGTGGACGTCGACGGCGACGAGTCGGAGATCATCGCCGGGATCGGCTCGGCGGGAGCGGCCTATCTCGAATCCACCCTCGCCGGCGGGGAGCGGATCGGCATCTCGCCCTGGAGCCAGACGCTCCTGTCGGTCGTCGACCGGCTGCGCCCCCTCCGCGTGACCGGCGCCGATCGCGTGGTCCAGCTCCTCGGCGGCGTCGGGGAGCGGGCCGTCCAGGCCAAGGCCAACCGCCTCCTGAGTCATCTCGCCGAACTGATCGGGGCCGAACCGACCTACGTCCAGGCTCCGGGCCTGGTCGGCACGGCCGAGATCCGCCAGAGCCTGATCACCGACGCGGCCATGCAGTCGGTGGCCGAGGAGTGGCGGAACCTCACGATGGCGCTCGTCGGCATCGGCAGCGTGCAGCCGTCGCCCTTACTGCGCGACAGCGGTAACGCCATCGACCCTGCCGACCAGGATCAGCTGATCGCCGCGCACGCGGTCGGCGACGTCTGCCAGCGCTTCTTCGACTCGACCGGCGAGCTCATCCACAGCGACCTGAACAGCCGGGTCGTCGGCATCGACCCCGAGGTCTTCCGCACCATCCCGCGCCGGATCGGCATGGCCGGCGGCGAGCGCAAGCACGCGGCCATCCGCGCGGCGATCACCGGCGGCTGGGTCAACGTCATCATCACCGACGTCGCGACGGCCAACGCGCTCCTCGACGAGAATCAGCCGGCGGCGCCGTGAAGCCGATGTTGCCGGCCTTGCTCGGTTCAGGGCTGGTCGTCCTCGCGCTGGGTCTCCAAGTCGGCCGTTGTGACTCCTTCGGGCTTTTCACGTTCGAAGTGATCGCATTCCTCGCGGGCACGGCCCTTGTCGGAGCGGCCGTCGTCCTGCGCCTCAGGCCCGGCGTGGCGATGTCGGTGCTGATCCTCATCGGGGTCGCCGCGATCGCCTTCCTCGTCGCCTCTCTGGCGGTGGCCGCGTCCTTCGCCCGGTGTTACGAGCTCTGACGTTCAGGCCGGCCACATCCGGGTGACCACGTTCTGCGCGAGCAGCCACACGGCGGAGCCGGCCGCCACCGTCAGCACCGCCACGCGCACCTTTCCGCCGTCGAGGTAGCGCCGCAGCGGTCCCGACACCGCGAACCCGAGCACCATGGGCACGATCAGCGCCGCCCCGGTGGCCAGCGCGGCCGCGGGCAGCTCGTCCACGACGGCGAGGATGACGAGCGACTGCGCGGCGCTGAGGAAGAAGAACATCGCCAGCGTGGCCCTGATCTGGGTGCCCTTGGCGTTCTGGTAGACGAGCGCGATCGGCGGGCCGCCGATGCCGGTGGCGGTGCCGGTGACCCCCGACACGAAGCCGGCCGAGGTGATCGTCAGGCCGTTGCGCGGCACGCTCAGCGCCCTGGCCGTCAGCACCACGGCGACCAGCACCATGACGGCGACGAAGATGCTGCGCGCGTGGACGGAGACGTAGACGATGACGACCGCGCCGATGATGCTGCCCGGGAACCTCCCGAGGGTGGCGAACCCGACGCCGCGCCAGTCCACCCTGCGCCACTCGGTGGCCAGCGTGAACAGCGGCAGCGTCATGTTGACCACCTGGATCGCGCCCGGCATGGCGCCGGGGTCCAGCATCGTCAGCACGGGCGCCGCGACCAGCCCCACCCCGAAGCCCACGCTGCCCTGCACCACCGCGCCGACAAAAACCGCCAGACCGCCCACCATCAGCACCAACGCCACATCAGTCATGCAGGGAGTCAATCACCTTTACTTTCCGTTGCCCTCAGGCGTACGAGAGTGACGGCGCGCGCCGACCGGCACACACGGTCACCCGAAGAGGCACGTACGGTCGCCCGGCCGCCCTTTCGTGGCCGCAGCCTTGCTTTCATGACCAGCAAGGAAACCTTCCACGGACGCCTGCTCATCGGCGCGACCGGATCGGCGGCCGTCGCCACGCTGCCGATGTACATCGGCGCGCTGCGCGCCGTTTTCCAGGGCACGATCACCGTTCTGATGACGCACACGGCGTCGGTCTTCCTGCCCGCGCACACCGTCGGCCTGTTCGCGGACCGCGTCGTCACGGGAGAGCCGGCGGACACCTGGCCGGAAACGAACCACGCGACGCTGGCCGCCGGGCATGACATGACGGTCGTGCTGCCGGCGACCGCGCACACGCTGCACGTGACCGCCTCGGGCGGCGCGCCCAACATGCTCGCGACCACGATCCTGGCGGCCACCCATCCCGTCGCGTTCTTCCCGGTGATGACGGGTGACATGTGGAACAAGCCGGCCGTACAGCGCAACGTGACCCAGCTGCGATCCGACGGCTACCACGTGGTCGATCCCGTGTGGGGCCCGAGGTACGACGTCACGCTCGGCCGGTTCGTCGACAGCCCGCAGCCGCCGGCCCCGCCGCTGTTCCTCGACGTGGTGCGGGAGCTGATGCCTCAGAGCGCGCTCTCCCCGGCCCGGTAGGCCCCCGGCGTCGTGCCGGTGACGGAGCGGAACGCGCGATGCAACTGCGCCGTACCGGCGAATCCGCACTCCAGGGCCACGGCCGCCAGCGGAAGACCCGGCCGGGCCCGCAGGAGTTGTCGGGCACGGGCCACGCGAAGGCGCCGGATCAACGCGGTCAGCGGCTCGCCGTCGGCGGCCAGCACGCGGAAGAGCGAGCGCCGCGACATCCCACAGCCGGCGGCCACGGCCGCCGCGTCGAGACGGGGGTCGTGCGCGTGCCGCTGGACGAACCGGTGCACGCGTTCCCTGGCCAGGGCCGCGGCGGAGGGACGCGGCGTGCTTTCCCGCGCGGCGAGGCCGAGGACCGATTCCAGCAGACCCACCGCGTGCGGCAGCAGCGCGGCCGCCGCCACGGGATCCTCGCGCTGCTGCCGCTCGAGGCCCACGAGGAAGTCGGCGACCAGCCGGCCCGGCCCGGGTGAGCCGAGCGCGAGCGCCGTCACGCCGCCCAGCGACCTGGCGGGCAACAGCGACCGGGGCACCTGCACGACGACCTGTGAGAACGGGGCGCCGAACTCCAGGGCGTACGGGCGCGTGCTGTCCAGGAAGGTCATCGATCCCGGCGCCAGCGCGGCGGCTCGCCCGTCCTGCCGGACCACGGCCTGGCCGGCGGTCTGGATGTTGACCAGCAGGAACTCGTCCTGGTCCCGCGCGATCATCCGGCCCGTGCGTGTCACCTGCTGCGGGCCGGAGGACAGCGTCGACCATCCGATGCCGTCAAGAACGGTGTGCTCGATCCACCCCTGAAACGGCTGCTCCCCGGTCGGCCGGGCCGCGACGTGCACGAGCGTGTCACAGATGACGTCGGACCAGTAGGCGAAGGCGTCCGGGGCAGCCACGTCCTCGGTGGAGCGGATCGTACGTGAGGCCGGCTGTTGCACACCTCCATGGTGTCACTCGACGCCTGGGGCGTTTCCTCGGCCCTGTGACTCCTTCACTCCGGCACGTCCTAGGCTGCCGGTCGTGGCATTCTCACCCCTCAGCCGTGTTCTCGCGCTCGCCGCGGTCCTCTTCTCGTCCGGCCAGATCGCCCACGCCGCTCCCGTCGCCGACCCGTTCCCGGAGAAGGCGGGGAAGCTGGGGGCGGTGTCGTGTCCCGAGACGCCGATCAGCCAGGGCGGGATCCCCCGGCCGCGGCAGTACCTCCAGACCGTCATGAAATGTCTGGACAAGTCGTGGAAGGCGTACTTCACTCGCGCTGGGCGTGATTTCACCAGGCCCGTCGCCCGCTACTACGACGAGCCGGCGTCGACCATGTGCGGCATGCCGTGGCCCGGGCACGTGGAGGCCGCCTACTGCCCCGGGAACGCGACCATCGTCTTCTCCCTCACCGGCCGCTGGATCGAGGACCGCGCCGACCTCTACCCGATGAAGGTGGCCGCCCACGAGTACGCGCACCACGCGCAGAGCCTGCTCGGCATCCGCCGCGACTACGAGAAGGCGTACAAGAGCGCCACGGACGACCGCAAGCGCGAGCTCCAGCGCCGCTACGAGCTCCAGGCCGACTGCCTGTCCGGGGTGTTCCTCGCCGGCGTGTGGCACTCCCTGACGCGCACGCCCGAGGACTGGGCCGAGCTGCGCGACGCCACCCGCGCCTCCGGCGACGAGGACGGCCCGCGCACCCACGGCAAGGGCGCCACCCGGGTCGGGTGGCTGCAGCGCGGCTACCGGGCCCTGTCCCCCGCCGCCTGCGACACCTGGTCGGCCCCCTCGTCCAAGGTGTCCTGACCAGGGCGAGCGGGTCACCGCGCCGAGGTGAGCCACTGCTCGACCGCCGCGCTCATCTTCCCGCCCGCCGCCAGCACCGCGGCCTTGCCGGCGACCGGGTCGGTGCCCGCGGCCTGACCGAGGATCACCCCGAGCACCAGACGGCCCCGTACGCGGGAGGCCCACACCAGATTCCCGCCCGCGGCGGTGCCGGAACCCGTCTTGACACCGATGACGCCGTGCCGGCCCAGCAGCGTGTTGGAGTTGGGCAGCCTCCTGGCATCACCCGGAACGGCGGTGTCGACCTGCGCCACCACCTCGCGGAAGACGGGATCGCGCATCGCCGCCGTGGCCAGCTTGAGCTGGTCGGCCGCGGTACTGACGGTGCTGTCCTCGGTTCCGCTGGCGCCCGTGTACCGGGTACGGGCCATGCCGAGGCGGGCGGCGGCGGCGTTCATCCGCTCGGCGAAGCGCTCCTGGGAGCCGGCGTCCCAGCGGGCCAGGAGGCGGGCCGCGTTGTTGCCCGAGGGCACCAGCATCAGCTCCAGCAGGCGGCGCAGCGGTATCCGCCGGCCCTCCACGAGCGGGACGGTGGATTCCTGGAACGCGTACGACTCCTCGGCGGCCGTCCGGTCCACCTCGATCGTCGGGCCGTCGTCGCCGGGCCGGAGCGGGTGGCGGCGCAGGATCACGTAGGCGGTCATGACCTTCGTCACGCTGGCGATCGGCACAGGGACCTGCTCCCCGCTGACGCCCAGGCTGCCCACGCCCTCGACCTCGACCGCCGCCTGGCCCTCGGCAGGCCACGGCAGGGACACGCCGGGGACGGCGGCCCCGGAGACGGCCGGTACGGCGTCACAGCCGGCCAGAGTCCCCGCCAGCAGGAAGAACATCAACAGACGTCGCATACCGGACACGTTCCGCGGTCAACGTGTCCGTCCGGCCGTGAGCGTGTCTCCGGCGGGGCTTGACCGTGTATCAGCCGTGTATCAGCGGGGCAGCCGCAGAGTGGCGACGGCGCCGCCGTCGGGGGCGTTGGCCAGGGTCAGGGCGGCGCCGATGACCTCCGCCTGGCCCAGCGCGATCGTGAGCCCCAGGCCGTGGCCGCGACCGCGCTCGGCGGCGCCCGTGCGGAAGCGTCTCGGCCCCTCGGCCAGGAGCTCCCCCGGGAAGCCGGGTCCCCGGTCGCGAACCTCGATCACGTGGTCCGCGACCGTGATCTCCACCGGGGGGCGTCCGTGGCGGTGGGCGTTGAGTATCAGGTTGGCGAGGATCCGGTCCAGGCGGCGCGGGTCGGTCTCGGCCACGGGACCACCCGCGGCCACCACCCGCGCCTCGGCCCCCACGCGGGCCGCCGACCGCTCGGCGAGCTCGGCCAGCGGCACCCTGACCCGCTCGGCCACCTCAGCGCCCGCGTCCAGCCTGGAGACCTCCAGCAGGTCCTCCACCAGCGAGCGCAGCACCCGTACCCGGTCGCGTACCAGATCGGCGGCCTCGCCGTCCTCCAGCAGCTCGGCCGAGGCGACCAGGCCCATCAGCGGGGTCCGCAGGTCGTGCGCGACGTCCGCGGTGAACCGCTGTTCGGCCAGCAACCGGTGCTGCAGGCTCGCCGCCATGGAGTCCACGGCGGCGGCGATGTCGGCGATCTCGTCCCGCCCTCTCGCGCGGGTACGGGCGTCCAGGTCGCCGCCGGCGATCCTGCGGGCGGTGCCGGCGACCCGCCGCAGCCGCCGGTTGGCCAGCTCCGCCAGCCCGACGGAGACCGGCACGACCACGGCCAGCGCGGTCAGCGCCGCCTCGACCATGGCCCGGTCGAGGGCACGCAGCCCGGTCAGATACGCGCTCATGTCGATCTTGGACGTCGCCACGGTCCCTGGGCCCACCCACTGCGCCGCCCACATCCACGGCTGCTCGGGCTTCTGGTCGTCGTACCAGGTGGCGGCCGATCCCGCGGCCAGCCGCCGGCGCAGGGACGTGGGCAGCTCCTCGGGAGATCGGATCCATTCCGTCCACATGACGGGCGACTCCGGGGGCGTGCCCGCGCGGTACTCCCTGGCGACGTCCGCGACCGACTCCAGGGCCCGGCCCTCGCCGAGCCGCATCGTGCGCTCGAGCGTCATGCGGTGGACCAGCACGCCGACCACGGCGGCGACCGCGCAGCAGGCCAGCACGATCAGCGCCGCCACCTTCCACCGCAGCGAGGCCGGCCTCATGAGCGGCGCAGCTTGTAGCCGAACCCGCGCACGGTCTCGATCCGGTCGGCGCCGATCTTCTTGCGCAGCCGCTGCACGCACAGGTCGACGACGCGGCTGTCGCCGTCCCAGCCGTAGTCCCACACATTGCGCAGCAGCGTGCCCCGCTCCAGCACGATCCCGGGATGCGCGGCGAACTCCAGCAGCAGGCGCAGCTCGGTCGGGGCCAGCGTGACCGGCCGCCCGCCGAGCCGTACCTCCAGCGCCGCCGGGTCCAGGGTCAGCTCGCCGAACCTCAGCACGCCGGGCGAGCGGACGGGAGCGGTGGCACGGCGCAGCAGCGACCGGATCCGCGCCACCAGCACCGGGATGTCGACCGGTTTGACCACATAGTCGTCGGCGCCGGCCTCCAGCCCCGACACCACGTCCAGGGAGTCACCGCGTGCCGACATCATCAGGATCGGCACCTGGCTGGACTCCCTGACGCGGCGGCACAGGCCGATGCCGTCGAGCCCGGGCAGCATCACGTCGAGCACGAGGACGTCGTGATCCCCGGCCAGGAAGGACTCCAGGCCGCTGAGGCCGTCGGCGGCGATGCCGACGCGGTAGCCGTACCGCTCGAGAGCCATCGAGACACTCTTGCGGATCACGTCGTCGTCCTCGACCAGCAGGATGAAGGTCACGCTGTACCTTACGCGCGGGCAAAGGGAGAGCCGCCCGGCCGGTGGTCGTCCGGACGGGCGGCTCTCGTGGAATTCGGGTGGTTCCCCCGATGCGGGCGCGTGAGGATCACGCCCAACCCCCGGCGCCAGGCCAAGGGCTCCCGCGGCTCCCCGCCCGGCTCATGACCGGACGGGAAGGCGGGAAGACCTAGCGGCTCACCTGGCGAGCAGGGAGCGCAGGACGTACTGCATGATGCCGCCGTGGCGGTAGTAGTCGGCCTCGCCCGGCGTGTCGATGCGGACCACCGCGTCGAACTCGACGTCGCCGGCCTTGACGTGGACCGTGCGCGGGATGCCGCCCTTGTTGAGCTCTTCGACACCGGTGATGTCGAACGTCTCCTCGCCGGTCAGGCCCAGCGCCTCGGCCGAGGCGCCCTCGGGGAACTGCAGCGGCAGCACGCCCATGCCGATCAGGTTGGAGCGGTGGATGCGCTCGTAGGACTCGGCGATGACGGCGCGGACGCCGAGCAGCGCGGTGCCCTTGGCCGCCCAGTCGCGCGAGGAGCCGGAGCCGTACTCCTTGCCCGCCAGCACGACCAGCGGCGTGCCGGCCGCGGCGTAGTTGACGGAGGCGTCGTAGATGAACGACACCGGGCCGTCGGGCTGGGTGAAGTCGCGGGTGTAGCCGCCCTCGGTGCCGGGCGCGATCTGGTTGCGCAGGCGGATGTTGGCGAACGTGCCGCGGATCATCACCTCGTGGTTGCCGCGCCGCGAGCCGTAGGAGTTGAAGTCCTTCACCTCGACGCCGTTGGCCCGCAGGTACTGGGCGGCCGGGGTGCCGGTCTTGATGGAGCCGGCCGGCGAGATGTGGTCGGTGGTGACCGAGTCGCCCACCTTGACCAGCACGCGCGCCCCGGTGATGTCGGTGACGGGCTCCGGCTTCTCCGGCATGCCGTCGAAGTACGGGGCCTTGCGCACGTAGGTGGACTGAGGGTCCCACTCGAACGTGTTGCCGGTCGGGATCGGCAGCGAACGCCAGTGTTCGTCGCCCTTGAACACGTCGGCGTAGTCGCGCTCGAACATGTCGCGGCCGATCGAGGAGTGGACCACCTCCGCGATCTCCTCCGGCGAGGGCCAGATGTCGCGCAGGTAGACCGGCTCGCCGTCGCTGCCGAGGCCGAGCGGCTCGTTGTCGAGGTCGACGTCCATCGTCCCGGCCAGCGCGTACGCCACCACCAGGGGCGGCGAGGCCAGGTAGTTCATCTTGACGTCGGGGTTGATGCGCCCCTCGAAGTTGCGGTTGCCGGACAGCACCGCGGTGACCGCGAGGTCGTTGGCCTGGACGGCCTCGGAGATCTCCGGCGGCAGCGGGCCGGAGTTGCCGATGCAGGTGGTGCAGCCGTAGCCGACGAGGTTGAAGCCGATCTTGTCGAGGTACGGCTGGAGCCCCGAGCGCTCGAAGTAGCCGGTGACGACCTGCGAGCCGGGGGCGAGCGAGGTCTTGACCCACGGCTTGCGGGTCAGGCCCTTCTCGACGGCGTTGCGGGCCAGCAGTGCCGCGCCGAGCATGACGTACGGGTTGGAGGTGTTGGTGCACGAGGTGATCGCGGCGATCGAGACGATGCCGTGGTCGATCTCGAACGAGGTGCCGTCGGCGAGCGTGACGGGCACCGGCTTGTGCGGCCGGCCGCCGTTGGCGCTGGAGTTGGAGGCCGGCGAGTCGGAGGCCGGGAAGGTCTCCTCGACCGCCTCGTCGACGCCGTCGCTGACGTAGTTCTGTACGTCGTGGCGCCAGGTGGTCTTGGCGGCCGACAGGGCGATGCGGTCCTGCGGGCGCTTGGGGCCGGCGATCGACGGCACGATGGTGCCGAGGTCGAGCTCGATGTATTCGGAGAACACCGGCTCGGGCGCGGCCGGGTCGAGCCAGAGGCCCTGGGCCTTGGCGTACGCCTCGACGAGGGCGATCTGCTCCTCGGAGCGGCCGGTCAGGCGCAGGTAGTCGACGGTCTGGCCGTCGATCGGGAAGATCGCGCAGGTGGAGCCGAACTCGGGGCTCATGTTGCCGATCGTGGCCCGGTCGGCCACCGGCACGGACGCGACGCCCTCGCCGTAGAACTCCACGAACTTGCCGACCACGCCGTGCTTGCGCAGGATCTCGGTGATGGTCAGCACCAGGTCGGTGGCGGTGGCGCCGGCCGGCAGGCGGCCGTTGAGCTTGAAGCCGACCACGCGCGGGATGAGCATGGAGATCGGCTGGCCGAGCATGGCGGCCTCGGCCTCGATGCCGCCGACGCCCCAGCCCAGCACGCCGATGCCGTTCTCCATCGTGGTGTGGGAGTCGGTGCCGACGCAGGTGTCGGGGTAGGCCCGAAGAACGCCACCGTCCTCGCGGGTCATGACGACCCGGGCCAGGTGCTCGATGTTGACCTGGTGGACGATGCCGGTGCCGGGCGGGACGACCTTGAACTCGTCGAAGGCGGTCTGGCCCCAGCGCAGGAACTGGTAGCGCTCGTGGTTGCGCTCGTACTCGCGCTCGACGTTGCGCTGGAAGGCGTCGGGGTGGCCGAAGTAGTCGACGATGACCGAGTGGTCGATGACCATCTCGGCCGGCGCGAGCGGGTTGACGCGCGCCGCGTCGCCGCCGAGGTCGCGGACGGCCTCGCGCATGGTGGCGAGGTCGACGACGCACGGCACGCCGGTGAAGTCCTGCATGATGACGCGGCCGGGCGTGAACTGGATCTCCACACTCGGCGCGGCCTCCGGGTCCCATCCGCCGAGCGCGCGGATGTGGTCGGCGGTGATGTTCGCGCCGTCTTCGGTGCGGAGGAGGTTCTCCAGCAGGATCTTCAGGCTGTACGGGAGGCGTCCGGCGCCGTCGACGGCGTCCAACCGGAAGATCTCGTATGACGCGTCGCCGACGCGTAGCGTGTCACGGCTGCCGAAGCTGTTCGCGGACACGGTGTTCGCCTCCTCGATAGACAAGTGTTCAGTCCAAATCCTGCCGCAAGCCCGGAGCGGGAAACACGTTAGGTGAGCCTAAGTCTCAGGCCCGCGACAGATGTCTCGATGTCAAGATATCTCTAGGGTATCTCGACATCAAGTTAAACGGGTGCCAGGCGCCAGAAGAGCAGCCCGATGATGGCCACGGACAGGACCGGGGCGAGGATCTTCTGCTCGAACTTCCTGCCGGTCTTGATGCCGATCTTCCAGGGCAGCACGAACTTGGCCGACAGCGGCCAGAGCACCGGGCAGCCCCGCTCGGTCATGCAGTCGCCGACGACGTGGGCCAGGCAGCCGATGCCCACGACGAGCCCCAGCCAGGCGTAGCCGACGTCGAGGGAGAGGAAGACGGCGTACAGGCCGGCGGTGAGCCCGATGTTGATCATCGCGGACCCGAGCTTGTTGCCGGGGATGCCGACGCCGATGGCCCGCAGGGCGAGGCCGACGAGCAGGACGACCATGATGTCGCGCCCGATGGGATAGGCGTTCGCCAGCCAGTGCGCCGCGAAGCCCATCGCCACGGCGAAGGCCAGCGAGTGAGTCGCCCCGCGATGGCCCCCGCTGAGCCAGTTCACGACCTTGCTGAGGGCCCAGGTGACGGGCCCGAACGTCTGCGCGATCGTCGCGCTCGGATGGTCGAGGTCGGGCAGCATCGCCGCGCCCGCGCAGATGACCGCTCCGGCGATCAGCTCGGCGGGATTGAGGGCGTTGGCCATGATCCCGGTCTCGATGAAGCGGGAGGGCGCGTCGTTCAGCAGCGGCAGTGCGGCCAGGGGCGGAGCGAGCCCCAGCCAGGCGATGGCCCCCGTCATCGCATGTGTGTGCCCCATCATGATCGGGACCCTACGGCAAAGAACGCCTTTACGCGTCCCGGCATGCCAAGCCCCTGCGGGGCCGGGAACAGAGATATGACCCCCGGGCGAACACGGCCGCGGGGCATCGCCGGTCAAAGTTCGGGGAAACCCGGGACGACCGGGCGTGAAACGCAGACGAGGCCGTCTCCACGGCGACAGCACCCCCCAGCCCTGCCGACGCGGAACGACCTCGTCTGATGTGTAGAACGCGTACCGCTTCCGATCCTGTTCCCCTGATT
Source organism: Nonomuraea terrae (assembly GCF_044465245.1). Taxonomy (NCBI): domain Bacteria; kingdom Bacillati; phylum Actinomycetota; class Actinomycetes; order Streptosporangiales; family Streptosporangiaceae; genus Nonomuraea; species Nonomuraea terrae. Next base: position 742,061 of record NZ_JBITLL010000005.1, read on the forward strand.
CCGCAACTTTTTGGTGATCTGGCTCACTCTGTCGCGGGCCTTGATGACAGCGTTCTATCGATATATCGTTGACGCATCGAGAATAGATCGCGATATAGGAGGAACGACATGAGTCACCCTCTGGCGGCGGGTCTCCCCTGGCTCGGCGCACACGCGTGCGGGCGCGCGGCCCGCGAGGCGCTGCGCGGCATGGCCGGCGCGTTCGACCTCGGCGGGCATCACAGCGGGCATCACGGCGGGCATCACGACCGGCGGGAGCGCGGCATGCGGGGGCCGGGCCCGTTCCCGTTCGACTTCGGGCGCGGCCCGTGGGGGCCGCCGGGCGGGCCCTGGGGCGGCGGTCACCGCGCCTGGGGCGGCCGGGGCCGCAAGGCCAAGCGGGGCGACGTACGCGCCGCCATCCTGGCGCTGCTCGCCGAGGAGCCGCGCAACGGCTACCAGATCATCCAGCAGATCGCCGAGCGCAGCGAAGGCGGCTGGAAGCCCAGCCCCGGCGCCGTCTACCCGGCGCTGCAGCAGCTCACCGACGAGGGCCTGGTGATCCCGGCCGAGAGCGAGGGCCGCAAGACCTTCCGCCTCACCGACGAGGGCCGCGCCTACATCGAGGAGCACGCCGACGAGGTGCGCGCCCCGTGGGACGAGATGCGACCCGACATCGACGACAACACCGCCGATCTGTGGCACATCGCCCGGCAGTCGGCGTTCGCCATGACGCAGATTCTCCACACCGGGAATGACGCGCAGATCCGCGAAGCGCGTAAGACTCTGGTTGAGGCCCGGCGCAGGCTCTACCAGATTCTGGCCGACGACGAGCCCGGCGACGAGTGACCCGGGCGCGCACGGCTGGAGCGACGGGACGCGGCGGCCTCGGGGGTGACCCGGGCCGCCACACCGCACGAGGCACGACCATGGGCATGACCGGCGCCGCACCGGATGGCCGGTTCGGGCAGAGCGAGGAGCCAGAGATGGACCGCGACGATCTCCGCGTCGGCGACGCGGAGCGGGAGCAGACGATGGCCGCCCTGCGCGAGCACTTCGCGCAGGGCCGGCTGACCCACGAGGAGCTCGACGAACGGCTCGACCAGGCGCTGACCGCCAAGACGGGCCGCGACCTCGCCCGCGTGACGGCCGACCTGCCGGGCCACGGCCACGAGCCGGCGCCGCCGGAATGGGCGCCCGAGCGTGGCCCGTGGCACGGGCCGGGCTGGGGCCATCACCCCGGGCCAGGATCGTTCCACGACGTGGCGGGCTGGCGGGCGGCGGCGCACGCACACCGGCAGCAGATGCGGGCCGTGCGCCACACGCAGCGGGAGGCCCACCGCGCCGCCTGGGCGGGCCGGCGCGGTCACCTGGGGCCGCGACACCACGGCCCGCGCCCGTTCCTGCCCGTGCTTTTCGTGATCACGGCGCTGGCGCTGATCTTCGGCGGGGCCGGGCTGTTCAAGGTGCTGTTCGTGGTGTTCGTGGCGGCGCTGCTGTTCAGCGTGGTCCACCGCCACTTCCACTCCCGCCGCTGACGCGGGGGCTCTCGTTGACGCAGCGCAGGACGGGGAAGGCGGTCAGGGCGGCCGGATCGAGCTCGCGCGCGGTGGTGACGTGGAAGACGGCGCTCTCGCCGGGCAGCAGCGTGACGAGCTGGTCGTCCACCTCCGCGTCCGGGTCGAGGCGGTCGGGGAAGAGCGCCAGCTCGCGCAGCACGGTGACGGCCGTGACCGTCACCCGGTAGCCGCCCTCCACCCGCTCGGCGCCCGCCTCCCAGGCCGCCGCCGGGAAGCCGGCGGCGGAGTCCTCGGCGTAGCAGGCGACCGCGCGGACCTCTCCCAGGCGGGCCACGAGCAGCTCGCCCGCCGGGTCGCCGGGCACGGCCACCGCCGGCGGCAGCTCCACCCGGGTCACCGCCCTGGGCGCGACGTGCACGGAGACGACCTCCTTGGCCAGCGGCTCGCCCGCGAGGCCGTGGCGGACCAGCGCGAGCTCGCCCGTCCAGGGCTCGGCCGAGTCGTTGACCAGGCTCACCTGCCCGTCGTGCACGGTGAGCAGCCGGTCGGCGTAGGCGCGGCGGAGGGCGTACCACAGGGGCTTGCGCCGCCCGTCGCCGTCGACCGCCGACCATGACGTGACCGGCCAGCAGTCGTTGAGCTGCCAGACGATCGTCCCCATGCAGTACGGCATCAGCGACCGGAACCGCTCGATCCCGAACGCCATCGCCCTGGCCTGGTTGAGCTGGGTCAGGTAGTGCCAGTCGTCGAACGTCTCCGGCCGCGGCAGGTGCTCGCCGAGCCCGCGCAGCAGCTTGTCCTGCCCGTCGATCGCCTTCTGGTGGGAGGAGCCGGGCGTGAGCGGCTCGTCGGAGGAGGCCCGGCGCAGCGTCGCGTACGCGGGCGGCCCCTGGAAGCCGAACTCGGCGACGAACCTCGGCCGGTAGGCGGCGTAACGGGTGTAGTCCTCCCGGTTCCAGACGTCCCAGATGTGAATCGTGCCACGGGCGGGGTCGTTCGGCGGCAGGCCGGGCGCGCCGGAGTAGGGGCTGCCCGGCCAGTACGGCCGGGCCGGGTCCAGCTCGGCCACGACCGACGGCAGCAGGTCGTGGTAGAAGCCCGCGCCCCAGCTGCGGTGCTCCAGCCGCTCCTGCCAGCCCCAGTCGGCGTGCCCCTCCAGGTTCTCGTTGTTGCCGCACCACAGGGCCAGGCTCGGGTGGCGGGCCAGCCGGGCGACGTGCTCGCGGGCCTCGGCCTCGACCTCCGACCGGAACGGCTCCTCCTCCGGGTAGGCGGCGCAGGCGAACGGGAAGTCCTGCCACACCAGCAGGCCCAGCTCGTCGGCCAGGTCGTAGAAGTCCTCGCTCTCGTACGTGCCACCGCCCCAGACGCGCACCAGGTTGACCCCGGCGTCCACGGCCTGGCCGAGCCGGCCGGTCAGGCGTTCGCGGGTGACGCGGGCGGGGAAGCAGTCGTCGGGGATCCAGTTGACGCCCCTGACGAACACCGGCACGCCGTTGACCGCCAGCCGGAACGCCTCCGGCTCCAGCTCGACGTCACGGAAGCCGATCCGGCCCGTCCACTCCTCCGCCCCCAGCCGCACGGACAGGTCGTAGAGCGGCTGGGCGCCGTACCCGCGTGGCCACCACAGCTCCGGCTCGGGGACCCGCAGGGCGAGCGCGGCCGTGCGCCCGTCGAGCCGCTGCTCGGTGCGCGCCCCGGCGACCTCGGCGGTCAGCGTGAGCGGCTCCTCCGTGGTGCGCTCGACGCGGACGTGCACCTCCACCGTGCCGTCGGCGCGCGCCAGCGGGCGCACCTCGGCCAGGCGGGCGCGGCTCCAGCTCTCCAGCCCGATCGGCCGCCAGATGCCGGCCGTCACGACGTTCGGCCCCCAGTCCCAGCCGAAGTTGCAGGCCGTCTTGCGGATGAACGGGTAGGGCTCGTCGTACGCGCCGGGCCGCTCCCCCAGCGCCGCCCGGCGCTCCTCGGCGTAGGCGTAGGCCGAGCCGAAGTGCACGACGAGCTCGTTGACGCCCTCGCGCAGCAGGTGGCGGACCGGGAAGCGGTAGGAGCGGTGCTGGTTGGCGGTGCTCCCCACGCGCACCCCGTTGAGCGTGACCGCGGCGACGGTGTCCAGCCCCTCGCACACCAGGTCCGTACGCTCGTGCTCGTCCGGCGACCAGGTGAACGTGGTGCGGTAGGTCCATTCCTCGCGGCCGATCCAGGCCAGCAGGTGCTCGTTGTCGTCGAGGTAGGGGTCGGGGATCACCCCGGCGGCGAGCAGGTCGGTGTGCACACAGCCGGGCACGGTCGCCGGCACCCCGTCGAGGTCCCGCGACGACAGGGTCCAGCCGTCGTGCAGCGGACGGTACGAACTCACGTGTTTCTCCTAGTGACAGGTGCTGAGCCGGGCGCAGGCCACGAAGTGCCCCGGTCCGGCCTCGGCGAGCACTCCGGTGCCGCCGTTCAGGTGGTAGGCGCAGGTGTCCACGGGCGTGGCGTCGTCCCAGGGCTGGTGCAGGCGCGGCACGGCCGCCAGCAGCTCGCGCGTGTACGGGTGCAGCGGGCCGCCGAAGACCTGCCCGGTCGGCCCCATCTCCACGACGCTCCCCCGCCGCAGCACGATCGTGCGCTCGGCCAGGTAGGTGCCGAGGGACAGGTCGTGCGTGATGTACAGCACGCCCAGCCCCCGCGACTTGAGCTCGGCCAGCAGGTTGAGCACCTCGATGCGGGTGGAGGCGTCCAGCATGCTGGTGATCTCGTCGGCGACCAGCAACTTGATCTCCAGCAGCAGCGCGCGGGCGATGAGCAGGCGCTGCAGCTGGCCGCCGCTGAGCTGGTGGGGGTACTTGCCGAGCACCTGGCCGGGGTTGAGACGCACGTCCCGCAGCGCGTCCTCGACCCGCGCCGCCCACTCCGGCCCGGGCACCGACGGGAAGTAGGCGTCCTTGACCATGGCGAACACCCGGTCGGCCTTGAACACCGGGTTGAAGGAGCTGAACGGGTCCTGGAAGATGCCCTGGACGCCGCGGTAGAACTCCTTGCCCTGCCGCACCGGGCGGCCGTCGAAGGTGATCGTGCCGCTGGTGATCGGCTGCAGCCCGAGGATCATCCGGCCGATCGTGCTCTTGCCGCTGCCGCTCTCCCCGATCAGCGAGACGACCTCGCCGGGGGCGACCTCGAAGCTCACGTCGCTGACGGCGGTGAGGCTCCTGCCGCCGAGCGCGCCGATCCTGAACCGCTTGGTGACGTCGTCGAGTCTGAGCATCAGGCCTTCCAGCAGGCTACGTGGTGGTCGCGGGCGAGCTCGGTCACCGGCGGGTCCTCGCCGCACTCCTCGCCGGCGAGCGGGCAGCGGTCGCGGAAGCGACAGCCCGCGGGCGGGTCCAGCAACGACGGCGGGCTGCCGGCGATGCCGTCGAGCCTGCGGTCGGCGTAGCGGACGCCCACCTCAGGCAGCGAGTCGAGCAGCAGCCGCGTGTACGGATGCCGGGGCGCCTTGACGATCACGTCGGCGGGGGCCTTCTCGGCCAGGCGGCCGGCGTACATGACCATGATCGTGTCGGCGATGTGGTGGGTGAGGGCCAGGTCGTGCGTGATGAAGATCATGCTCTTGACGTAGCCGCTGTCGCGGAAGCCGAGCAGGGCGCGGGCCACGGCCTTCTGGGTGGAGACGTCGAGCGCGGAGGTGACCTCGTCGGCGATCAGCAGGGACGGGTCGAGCAACGTGGAGATGACCATCACCATGCGCTGCCGCATGCCGCCCGACAGCTCGATCGGGTAGCGGTCGAGCACCGCGGGCGGCAGGCCGACGTGGGCCATGCGGCTCTCCAGCTCGGCGGGGTCCACCGCGGCGCCGCGCGACCTGAGCAGCTCGGCGACCAGTCTGCGGATCTTGCGGGTGGGGTTGAGCGCGCTCATGGCGTACTGCGGGATGAGGGAGACCCGGCGGAAGCGGAAGTCGTTCATCCTGCGGTCGTCGTCGATCGGCAGCTCCTCGCCGTCGAGCGCGACCGTGCCGCCGGTGCGGCGCATGCGGCCGTCCATGCGGATGAGGGCCTTGCCCAGGGTGCTCTTGCCGCAGCCCGACTCGCCGACCAGCCCGAGGATCTCGCCGTCGGCCAGGTCGAAGGAGACGCCGTCGAGCGCGCGCACGTCGCCCTTCAACGTCCTGTAGTGCACCTTCAAGTCGTTGACCCGCAGGCTCATAGCTCCCTCAGCTTCGGGTTGAAGACCTCGTCGAGGCCGACGTTGGCCACGTAGAGCGCGCCGACGACGGCGGTGATGGCGGCGCCCGGCGGGACGAACCACCACCACATGCCGAGCTGGAGTGCGCTCCACTGGGTGGCGTTCTGCAACATCAGGCCGAGCGAGACGGCGTCGGTGGGGCCGAGGCCGATGAAGTCCAGCGACGAGGCGATGAGGATGGAACCACCGAACAACAGGATGAACGTCATGAACAGGTACGAGCTCATGTTCGGCGCGATCTCCCTGGTGATGATCCGCCAGGTGCCCGCGCCGCTCATCCTGGCCAGGTCCACGAACTCGCGCGAGCGCAGCGTGAACGTCTGCGCCCGGATCGCCCGCGCCGCCCACGGCCACTGCGTCAGGCCGATGAACAGCCCCTGCACGGCCACGCTGCGGATGCCGAGATAGGCGTTGACGATCAGCAGCACGGCCAGCGCGGGGATGACCAGGACCACGTTGGTCAGCATGTTGAGGACCTCGTCGACCACGCCGCCCCGGTAGCCGGCGGTGAAGCCGACCAGCATGCCGATGACCGCGGCGATGCCGCCGCCGATCGCGCCCACCGCGAAGGTGCTGCGCAGACCGTGCACGAACTGGGCGAAGATGTCCTGGCCGAAGGTGGTGGTGCCGAACCAGTGCTCGGCCGAGGGCGGGCTCATGGGGCGTGGGCCGTACTGGTTGGGCGACACGTCCGTGAACAGCGGCCCGACCAGGCCGAGCACGAGCAGCACGGCGACGACGCCGAACCCGGTCAGCAGCTTGCCGTTGCGCACCGCGAAGTACAGCGCCTCGCGCCGTACGCCCTCCCGCTCCTGAGGGGTGGCTTCCTGCAGCGCCGTCATGCGTCAGCACCCGCCATTCCCGCCCGCGTCCTGGGGTCGACCACGACGTAGACGATGTCGATGATGAAGTTGGCGATCAGCACGCCGAGCACGATGAACAGGAACGTGCCCTGCAACAGGAAGAAGTCGCTGTTCTGGATCGCCTTGAGGATGAGGCTGCCGAGCCCCGGATAGGCGAAGACGATCTCGGTCACCAGCGCGCCCGCCACGATCACGCCGAGCTGCAGGGCCAGGCCGGTGATCTGGGGCAGGACGGCGTTGCGGAAGGCGTACCTGCGGATCAGCCTGGACGGGGCGCCGAGCGCGGACAGGTAGTTCGCGTAGTCCGACTCCAGCTCATAGATGATCATGTTGCGCATGCCGATCGCCCAGCCGCCGAGCGCGACCAGGAACAGCGACAGGAACGGCAGCGCCCAGTGGTGCAGCAGGTCCAGCAGGAACGCCCACGACCAGGTGGGCTGCATGGAGAAGCTGTAGCCGCCGGCCACCGGGAAGAGACCCGCGACCACGCCGAGCCCCCAGGCCAGCAGCACGGCCAGCCACATGTACGGGGTGGCGGTCAGGATGTAGCCGATCGGCAGGACGGTGTTGTCGAGCACCCGGCGGCGGGCGGCGTACGCGCCGAACCAGTTGCCCACCACCCAGCTGAGCAGCACCGACGGCACCACCAGAGCCAGCGTGTACGGCACCGCGTCGGCGATCACCGTGCCGACGGGCGTCGGGAACAGCCAGATGCTGAGCCCGAAGTCGCCGCGCAGCAGCGCGCCCCAGAAGCTGAGGTACTGCTGCCACAGCGGCTGGTCGAAGCCGAAGAGGTCGTTGTAGTAGGCCCGCATGGCGGCCACGGCCTGCGGCTGGGTCATGTTGGCCCGGGCCACCATGCTGGCCACCGGGTCGCCCGGCATGAAGCGCGGGATCATCCAGTTGACGGTGACGGCGACGAAGAACGTCAGCCCGTAGACGAGCAGTTTCCTGCGGAAGTAACGGCGCACGTGTGTCTCTCCGTGAAGGCCTCCACCCCCGGGGCTCTGCGGGGCGGAGGGGAGGGGTCGTCCCGGTCAGGAGCCGGCCGGCTGGAGCTGCGTGAGCGTCTCGAAGCCGCCGAGCTCGAACCAGTTACGCCACATCACGGCGCCGGTCTTGGGGGCGTTGCCCTGCGAGGAGGGCCAGTTCTTCCACGCGCTGGTGCTGTGCTGCGCCCACAGGCCGTTGTACCAGAGCGGGATGACCGGCAGGTCGTCCAGATGGATCTGCTGGAGCTGGGAGGTGATCTTCTGCATGCCCGCGACGTCGTCGGTCTTCACCCGGTCGAGGTCGCGGACGAGGTCCCAGGCCCGCTCGTTCTCGTAGCGGGCGAAGTTGACCGTGTTCTGCTGCTCCAGCACGGGCATCTTGAACATGTACTCGTAGTAGGTGTAAGGCGAGTTCGACAGCTGCCGCTCGTTGTTGATCAGCAGGTCGAAGTTCCCCTCGGTACGCTGCTCGACCAGCGCGTTGAAGTCGGGGAACTCCGCCGTGATGGAGATGCCGGCCTCCTTGGCGCTCGCGGCGATCGAGCGTGCCGACTCCATCCAGTCGGTCCAGCCCGACGGCACGATGAGGGTCAGCTCGATCTTGGAGCCGTCCTTGTTCTCCACGAGCCCGTCGCCGTCGCGGTCGCGGTAGCCGGCGTCGGCCAGCAGCTGCTTGGCCTTGGCGGTGTCGAACGTGAAGCCCGCCGAGGAGACCACGTCCTGGTCGACGAACTTCTCCCACTGCGGCAGCAGCCCGGTGGGACTGGCGGGGCGCACCAGGTTGCCGTACACGCTCTCGACGATCTGCTTGACGTTGATCGAGTGGGCCAGCGCCTTGCGGAAGGCCGCGTCGTCCATCGGCTTCTTCGTGGTGTTGGGCACCAGCCAGGCGGTGTTGGCCGACAACATGTACGGCGGCTCGTTGTAGTACGTCGTCAGCCCGAAGTTGCCCTGCACCAGGTTGGCCACGCCGGGCAGGAAGTTGTTGCTGAGGTCGAGCTGCCGCTGCAGCAGCATGCCCATCGCGACCTCATTGCTCGGGGTGGCGATGTCGACGATGTAGCGGGGCTTGGGCTCCATGTTCAGCGCCGTCTTGCCCCACCAGTCGTCGCGGCGCTGCAGCACCACGCGGTCCTGGCCCTTGCGCAGGATCTTGTACGCGCCGGTGCCGACCGGGTTCTCGTTGACGCCGTCCAGGACCTCCTTCTCGGAGCGGTCCTTCCAGACGTGCTGCGGGACGATCGAGCGGCTGTAGAGGTTGAAGTCCCACTGCTGGTAGTTGGCCTGGGAGAAGGTGAAGCGCACCGTCTGGTCGTCGACCGCCTCGATGCCCTCCAGCCAGTTCCACAGGTCGTGGTAGGGGACCGTCTCCATCTTGCCGAGCTCGTAGGAGAACTTGACGTCCTCGGCGGTGAACGGCTGCCCGTCGGACCAGGTGATGCCGGGGCGGAGCTTGACCTCGTACGTGGTGTCGTCCGACCAGGCGCCGCCGGCGGCCAGCCAGGGCTTGAGCTGTGCGTTGACGGTGTCGTAGTGGAACAGCGTCTCGTACACCAGGCCCTTGGTGCCGACGGCCGAGTCCCACTCCCTGATCGGGTTGAAGTTGACCGGCGGCCCCCACTGGGTGCCGGTGGTGTAGAGGGTCTCGCTGCGCGGCAACTGGCCGGGGTCGGCCACCGCGCCCTGGCCGCCCTGAGGCTGCGAGGCCGCCGGCGGTGGCGTGGATCCGCCGCTGGTGCAGGCGGAGGCGAGCAGGCTCGCCGCCACGAGCGGGATCATGAACCGAGCCCGGATACGCATCGCTACTCTCCTTCCTCCGCGCGTGGCGCGAAGGTTCGCAGTCTGCCGAGACACCCCGATGGGCCGGCTTCCGACGGTGGTTGGGAGCGCTCCCAAAAGCGGCGCGCACAACGCCCCCGCCCGGAGACCGGTGAGCGATCAGTCTTCACATGGACTCATGGCCCGAAAGGGCCTGCTGAACCGGATAAGTACCGCGAACGTAAATTCCGCGTGACCGTGGAGTCAAGGGCTGTGACGCTTTCGAGACGTGGCCCTGCAAACGCTCTCAGCGGTGAGCGGCCGACCGGTTCGACGAGGCCGGCCCGCCCATCCGCGGCGGGCCGGCGTCATCACAGCAGCGTCAGATCCAGCCCATGCGCTGGGCCGTACGGATGGCCTCCAGGCGGTTCTGGGCGTCCAGCTTCGTCATCGCACTCGACAGGTAGTTGCGCACGGTGCCCTCGGTCAGGTGCAGCTCGCCGGCGATGCGCGCGATCGTCGCGCCGTCACCCGCCAGGCGCAGCGCGTCGCGCTCCCGCTCGGTCAGCGGGCTGTCGCCCGCCGCCATCGCCGCCGCGGCCAGCTCCGCGTCCAGGTAGCGGCCGCCGCCCTGGACCTTGCGGATGGCCATCGCCAGCTCCTCCGCGGACGCGTCCTTGCCGAGGAAGCCGCTGACGCCCGCCGCCATGGCCCGGCGCAGGTAGCCGGGGCGGCCGAGGCTCGTCAGAATCACGATCTTGCACTGGGTGCTGATCTGCTCGGCGGCGCTCAGGCCGTCCATGCCGGGCATCTCGATGTCGAGCACGGCCACGTCGGGGCGGTGCTCGGCGACGGCGGCCACGACCTCGTCGCCCCGGCCCACCTGGGCCACGACCTCGATGCCGTCCTCCAGGTCGAGCAGCGCGGCGATGGCGCCGCGGATGAGGTGCTCGTCGTCGGCCAGCAGCACGCGGGTGCTCATGCCGGCACCGCCGCCCGCAGCATGTAGCGGTCCTGTTGAACCGGCCGCGCCTCCAGAGTGCCGCCGGCCGCGCGTACCCGCTCGGCCAGGCCGGCCAGGCCGATCTGCGCGTGCTCGCCCACGGGCCCGCTCACGCCGTCGTTGGACATCTCCAGCACTCCATCCTTGATCGTGATCGTGCAGCGTTCGGCCTTGCTGTGCTTGAGCACGTTGGTGGCGCCCTCCCGGACGACGGTGGCCAGGAGCGTACGGGTCTCCGGCGCCAGCGAGCCCGTCTCGGCGCGCACGGTGCAGCGCACGTCGGCCGCCTCCAGCACCGCCCGCACGCTGGCGAGGACCTCGTCCAGGTCGAGGGCCCGGTAGTTCTGCACGGTCGCGCGCACCTCGCGCAGCGACTTCCTGGCCAGGTCGCGCACCTCGAACATCTGGGCCGCGGCGGCCTCCCGGTCGGCGCGCAGGGCCCGCTCGGCGCTCGCCGTACGGGCCGCGACGTCGATCAGGCTCTGGCCGAGCAGGTCGTTCAGGTCGCGGGAGAAGCGCAGCCGCTCCTCCGAGACCGCAAGCTGGGCCAGGGCGTCCTGCCCCTCGTGGGCCTCCTTGGCCACCCGCCAGAGCCAGAGGTTGGCCAGCACGCCACCGACGCTGATCGCGGTCAGCACGCTCTGCATCACGAAGAACGGCGGCTCGAAACCCTGCGCCAGGGTCACGTACAGGTTGAGCACCGCGATCGACGCGATCGACAGCACGATGATGGTGCGCCTGCGGACGAACGGCGCCAGGGCGGCCAACCACGGCGGGTGGGCCCACATGATCGGGAAGATCGACAACAGCGCGACGATGAGACCGCTCACCACGAGGACGGCGGTGGGCCGCGAGCCCTCCCGCAGAGCTACCCGGAACGACCGCATCGCGAGCACCTGGAGGGCGAGCAGGAGCACGGCCGCGACGGCCAAGACCTGCCACGGCATCCCCATCCGCATGCGGACGTACAGGTCGTAGTAGCCGACGAAGGAGATCAGGACCACGAAGTCCGTGGTGTAGACGATCAGCCAGCGGATCTTGTCGAGCTTCGTCGCGCGCCGGATCACGCGGACACCGCCGCGCGCAGCAGGAACTCACCCGTCGGCGTCGGCTCGGCCGAGAACGAGCCGCCGGCCGTGACCAGCCGCTCCGACAGGCCGCGCAGGCCGCTGCCCGGGTCGGCGGCCCCGTCGCGGACGCCGTCGTTGCGCATCTCCAGCACCCCTCGGTCGATGGTGATCGCGCAGCGCGTGGCGGTGCTGTGCTTGAGCACGTTCGTGGCGCCCTCGCGCACCGCCCAGGCCAGCAGCGCCCTGGCGGCGGGCGACAGGCCGTCGGCGCGCACGTCGACGACGCACCGGGCGCCCGCGGCCTCCAGCGCGGCGCGTACGCCGGCGAGCTCCTCCTCCAGGTCGAGCGTCCGGTAGCCGTCGACGGCGAGTTGCACCTCGGTCAGCGCGTCGGCGGCCAGGTGGCGTACGTCGGCCATCTCCGCCTCGGCGCGCGCGGCGTCCTTCGTCGACAGCTTGGCGGCCAGCTCGCTCTTCAGGCTGATCACCGCGAGGCTGTGGCCGAGCAGGTCGTGCAGGTCGCGGGCGAAGCGCAGCCGTTCCTCGGCCACGGCGAGCCTGGCCTTGGCCTCCTTGCCGTCGTGGGCGTCCTTGATCGTCCGCCAGAGCCAGCGCCACACCAGCATGGCGGCCACCAGCGCGACCCCGCTCAAGATCTCGCCGAACAGCACGCCGACCCAGTGGCGGCCGGTGACGAACGAGCTCCACCAGGTGACCAGGCTCACCACCACGACGCCGAGGACCACCGTGGCGCGCAGCGACAGGTAGAGCGCGGCGGCCGACAGCCACAACACGCCCACCTCCATCCAGCTGGGCGTGGCGGCCAGCTGCTCATGCGGCAGCAGCACCAGCGCGCCCGCCGCGCAGGCCCCGGCGACGAGCAGTTTCGGCGACGGGCTTCGAGGGCGGTCGTAGGTCTCCCGCATCAGGAAGGGGAAGAGCCCGTAGAGGCCGAGCTGACAGGCGACGGCGGCGACGAATTGCGGCAGGGAGATCGCGCCGTGCTCCCAGTGGATGACGGTGAGCACGAGGAACATCACGGCGAACATCGCCACCATGCCGTCCATCCAGTACAGAAGGAGCTTGCGCGCCGTCTCCGGACGTGCCGCCATCACGCCCTCCCCCGCAGATCAGAACCTTGCTGCCTGCCCGGAATCCTATCTTCAGGGAGAAGTGCTCCAAAGGATCCGCAAAACGTCGGGTATGGGGTTGACGCCGCGGAGTGACAACCAGGCCAGGCCGTGACGGTCGGCGTAGGCCGCCAGCGTACGGGCGTCCGCCCGGCTCAGGTCGCCCGCGCCGGCCAGCACCGGCGTGAGCGCGATGCGCGGCCACGCCTCCTCCGGCGTGGCCAGGCCGTGTGCCCGCGCGATCTGGTCGCGGGCCGCGCGCACGGCCGCGGCCATCCTGCGCAGCCGGCCGTCGCCGGCGGCCCGCGGCTCGACGGTGGCCAGCAGGTTGACGATGGCGACCTCGGCGCCCTCGCGGCGGGTCAGCCGCAGCATCGTGACGTCGGACGGTTCCAGCCCTTCGGGGGTCAGCGGCAGCGTGAGGACCACCCGCAGCGGGCGTTCGTGCTGCACCGCCCGGAGGGCGCGGGCCCGGCGCAGCACGGCGGCCCGGTCCGCGCCGTCACGGACCTCGAACTCGACGGCCGCGGCGCCGAACGCCCCCACCACCCGCCGGTAGGCGGCGGCCAGCGCGGCCGGACGCGGGCAGGCCATGGCCAGCTCCTTCCCGCCGGGGCCGCCGAAGATCGGCACGGCGTCGCCGCCGAGCGCCCGCAGCCGCCCGATCCGGTTGGCGACGGGGTTCCTCCCGAGGTCGATGCGGCCGGTCCACCGGGGCGCGCAGCCGTCGCCGCCCGCGACGAGGTGGCCGAGCGCGTAGTGGCGCACACCGCTGCGGCGGGCCTCGGCGGGCAGGTCCAAGCCGGGGTCGCGGGCGGTGTCCACGAACCCCACGAAAGCCGGCGGCGGCTCCTGCGGCGGCGGGGCGACGGTGATCGTCGGGGAGACGGCCGGACGCGCCGCCACGGGCGGGCGGGCGGCGTCGGCGGGGAGCAGCCGGACCGCCACGGCGGTGGCGGCGGCGAGCGCGAGTGCGGCGAGGACGGCGAGCGGACGCGGGAGCAGGCCGGGCTCCCTGGTGTGCCGAGACATGGACCACCCCACGTAGTCGGTCGGCTACGGTACGACACCGGCGGATGAACGTTAGCAAGCCGGGCGACTCGGCGTGGGGCTTTTCCGGTTCCCGTCCGATGTGTGCGGATAATGTGGTCATGAAGCTGCGGATCTTCACCGAACCACAGCAGGGCGCCACATATGACGACCTGCTTACCGTCGCTCAGGCCACCGAACGCCTGGGTTTCGACGCTTTCTTCCGGTCCGACCACTACCAGCGGATCGGTCCCGGCGACCCGGGGCCCGGCCCGACCGACGCGTGGGTCACGCTCGCCGGTCTGGCCAGGGAGACGTCCCGGATCCGGCTGGGCACGCTGGTCTCGCCCGCCACGTTCCGGCTGCCCGGGCCGCTGGCCATCAGCGTGGCGCAGGTGGACCAGATGAGCGGGGGCCGGGTCGAGCTGGGCTTCGGCACCGGCTGGTACGACGGCGAGCACTCGGCGTACGGCATCCCGTTCCCGCCGGTGGGCGAGCGGTTCGGCAGGTTCGAGGAGCAGCTGGAGATCATCACCGGGCTGTGGACGGCGGAGAAGTCGTACTCCTTCGAGGGCAGCTACTACCGGCTGGCCGACTCGCCGGCGCTGCCCAAGCCGGTCCAGCGCCCCCGGCCGCCGGTGATCATCGGCGGGTTCGGGGCGAAGCGCACGCCCCGCCTGGCCGCGACGTACGCGGACGAGTACAACGTGCCGTTCCACACGCCGGCCGAGACCGGGGAGGCGTTCGCGCGGGTGCGGCGGGCGTGTGAGGAGACCGGGCGCGGCCTGAAGTACTCGGTCGCGCAGACCACCGTCGTGGGCGCCGACCGGACCGAGGTCGAGCGGCGCGCGGCCGCCGTCGGTCACGATCCCGCGCAGGGCCTGTGCGGCACCCCGGCCGAGGTGCTGGAGCAGATCGGGAAGTACGCCGAGCTCGGCGCCGAGCTGGTCTACCTGCAGATCCTCGACCTGCACGACATCGAGCACCTGGAGCTGATCGCCGCCGAGGTGCTGCCGCACGTCGGGTAATCCGTTGGCGGCGCTTTGCGCCGTTGGGGCAGACTTGGGCCGTGCTGCTGATGATCTCCACGACGGCGACGCCCGCGACGGATCTGGGCTTCCTCCTGCACAAGCACCCCGAGCGCGTGCAGGAGTTCGGCCAGTCGTTCGGCACGGCGACCGTCTTCTATCCGGAGGCCGGCGCCGAGCGTTGCACGGCGGCGCTGCTGCTGGACGTCGACCCCGTCGCGCTGGTCAGGTCGCGGGGCAAGGGCTCGCCCGACTTCAGCCTGTCGCAGTACGTCAACGACCGCCCGTACGCGGCGTCCTCGCTGCTGGCGGTGGCCTTGGCCGACGTGTTCCGCACCGCGCGGGCGGGCCGGTGCAAGGCCCGGCCCGAGCTGCCCGGCACGCCGCTGCCGCTGGAGCTGCGGCTGCCCGCGCTGCCCTGCAGGGGCGGGCCGGAGCTCGCACAGCGGCTGTTCGAGCCGCTCGGGTGGGCGGTGGACGCGCGGCCGGTGCCGCTCGACGAGGGCTTCCCCGACTGGGGCGAGTCCCGCTATGTCGGGCTCACCCTGCGCGGCACCGTCCGTGTGGCCGACGCCCTCAACCACCTGTACGTGCTGCTGCCGGTGCTCGACGACGCCAAGCACTACTGGATCGCGCCCGACGAGGTGGACAAGCTGGTCAGGGCCGGTGAGGGCTGGCTCGCCGGCCACCCGGACCGCCCCCTGATCACCCGCCGCTACCTGGGCCGCCGCCGCGCGCTCGAACGCACCGCCCTGGCCCGCCTCGCCGAGCTGGGCGACGACCTGGAAGAACGCCTCGACCCCCCGATCGACGAGGACCCCACCGACCCCACCCCCGAGACGGACGCCGACCCACACGCCCACTCCACCCCCGAGACGGACGGCGCCCCACACGCCCACCTCACCCCAGAGACGGACGGCGCCCCACACGCCCACCTCACCCCCGAGACGGACGGCGCCCCACACGCCCACCTCACCCCAGAGACGGACGGCGCCCATCGCCGTCCCGCCTCGGAGCGGGACGGCGATGCCCACCCCACTCCCCGGACCGACGGCGACCCACACGCCCGGGTCACGCCCGAGACGGGCGGGGAGGGCGGGGGTCTGCCGCCCGCGGCGAAGTCGCTCAGCGTCAGGCGGCGGGAGGCCGTCCTCGCCACCCTGGAGGAGCTGGGTGCGGCCAGTGTGATCGACCTCGGGTGCGGGCGGGGCGAGCTGGTCGGTGCGTTGCTCCAGCGCCCGCGCTTCACCCGCGTCGCCGGCATGGACGCCTCCCCCATGGCGCTCGCCATCGCCGCCCGCAAGCTGCGCCTCGACCGCATGCCCGACACCCGCCGGGCCAGGCTCACCCTGTTCCAGGGCGCGCTCACCTACACCGACCGGCGGCTGTCCGGCTACGACGCCGCCGTGCTCATGGAGGTGATCGAGCACGTCGACCCGCCCCGGCTGGACGCGCTCGAACGCGTCGTGTTCGGCGCCGCCACCCCGCGGCACGTGCTGGTCACCACCCCCAACGCCGAGTACAACGTCCGCTACCCGTTCCTCACCGGCCTGCGCCACCCCGACCACCGCTTCGAGTGGACCCGCGCCGAGTTCACCGCCTGGGCCACCGGCGTGGCCGCCCGGTACGGCTACCGGGTCGCGTTCGCGCCGGTCGGCGACGACGACCCCGAGCTCGGCCCGCCGACCCAGATGGGAGTGTTCACCCGTGATCTCGCTTCCTGAGCTCTCCCTGGTGCTGCTCGTCGGCGTGTCCGGCAGCGGCAAGTCGACGTTCGCGCGCCGGCACTTCAAGCCCACGCAGGTGATCTCCTCCGACTTCTGCCGCGGCCTGGTCGCCGACGACGAGAACGCCCAGTCGGCCACCCCTGCGGCGTTCGAGCTGCTGCACCACATCGTCGGCGTGCGCCTGTCGCGGGGCCTGCTCACCGTGGTCGACGCCACCAACGTCCAGTACGCCGCCCGCCGCGGCCTGATCGAGCTGGCCAAGCGGCACGACGTCCTGGCCGACGCGATCGTGCTCGACGTGCCGCGCGAGGTGGCGGTCGAGCGCAACGCCGCCCGCCCCGACCGCGACTTCGGCCCTGGTGTGGTGGCCCGCCAGGACAAGGACCTGCGCCGTTCCCTCACCCGCATCTCCGGCGACGGGTTCCGCAGGGTGCACGTGCTACGCGGCGTCGAGGAGATCGAGGCCGCGCAGGTCACGTACGAGAAGGCGTGGTCGGACCTGACGGAGCTGACGGGCCCGTTCGACATCGTCGGCGACGTGCACGGCTGCCGCTCGGAGCTGGAGACGCTGCTGCGCGAGCTGGGCTGGGAGGGGATCCGGCACCCGCGGGGCCGCACCGCGGTGTTCGTCGGCGACCTGGTCGACCGCGGCCCCGACACACCGGGCGTGCTGCGCCTGGTCATGGACATGGTGGAGGCCGGCACGGCGATCTGCGTGGCGGGCAACCACGAGAACAAGCTGCTGCGCGCGCTCAAGGGCCGCAAGGTCACCGTCGCGCACGGCCTGCAGGAGTCGCTCGACCAGCTCGCCGCGCAGCCGCCGGAGTTCGTCGAGCGGGTCCGCGGCTTCCTCGCGGGGCTGCGCAGCCACTACCGGCTCGACGGCGGCCGGCTGGTCGTCGCGCACGCCGGGCTGAAGGAGGCCTACCACGGCCGCGCCTCCGGCCGGGTGCGCGCGTTCGCCCTGTACGGCGACACCACCGGCGAAACGGACGAGTACGGCCTGCCGGTCCGCTACCCGTGGGCCGAGGAGTACCGGGGCCGCGCCATGGTCGTCTACGGCCACACCCCCACGATCCGCGCCGAATGGGTCAACAACACGATTTGTCTGGACACGGGGGCGGTGTTCGGTGGCAACCTGACCGCCCTGCGCTACCCGGAGCGCGAGCTCGTCCGCGTACCCGCGGAGAAGGTCTGGTACGAGCCGGCCCGCCCGCTCGGCACCGCCGGACGCGACCCCGGCCTGCTCGACGTGACCGACGTGATCGGCACCCGGCACGTGGAGACCAGGTTCGGCGGCCGCGTCAAGGTCGCCGAGGAGAACGCCGCCGCCGCACTGGAGGTCATGAGCCGGTTCGCGGCCGACCCGCGCTGGCTGGTCTACCTGCCGCCGACCATGGCCCCGCCGGAGACCTCGCGGCTCGACGGCTACCTGGAGCACCCGCACGAGGCGTTCGAGGAGTTCGCCGCGGCGGGGGTGGACGAGGTCGTGTGCGAGGAGAAGCACATGGGCTCGCGGGCGGTCGCCGTGCTGGCCAGGACGCCGGAGGTGGCGCGGGAGAGGTTCGGCGTGACGGACGGCGCCGGCATGGTCTACACCCGTACCGGGCGCCCGTTCTTCGCCGACCCGTCGCCGCTGGTCGACCGGCTGCGCGAGGCGTGCGAGCCGCTCTGGGCCGCGCTCGGCTCCGACTGGGTGGCGCTCGACTGCGAGCTGCTGCCGTGGTCGGCCAAGGCGGGCGAGCTGATCAGGTCGCAGTACGCCTCCGTCGGCGCGGCCGCCCGGGTGGCGTTGCCCGAGGCGGTCGCGGCCCTGGAGGCGGCGGCCGGGCGCGGTCTGGGTGTGGGACCGTTGCTGGACCGCGCCCGACGCCGCTCCGGCAACGCTGCCCTGTTCCGCGACGCCTACGCGCGCTACTGCTGGCCGGTCGAGGGTCTCGACGGCATCCGGGTGGCGCCGTTCCAGATCCTGGCCTGCGAGGGGCGGGCCACGGCGCTGGAGCCGCACGCCTGGCACCTGTCCACGCTCGCGCTGCTCGACTCGCCGCTGATCACGCGGACGCGGCACGTCACCGTCCGGCTCGGCTCGGCGGAGTCGAGGGCCGAGGCGACCGCGTGGTGGGAGGCGCTGACGGCGGCCGGCGGCGAGGGCATGGTGGTCAAGCCCGCGGCGTACACGCCGGGGCGGGTGCAGCCGGGCGTGAAGGTGCGCGGGCGCGAATACCTGCGCATCATCTACGGCCCCGACTACACCGAGTCGCTCGACGTGCTGCGCCGCCGCTTCCTCGGCAAGAAGCGCTCCCTGGCGCTGCGCGAGTACGCGCTCGGCCTGGAGGCGCTGGCCCGGCTGGCGGACGGCGAGGCACGCTGGCGGGTGCACGAGCCGGTCTTCGCGGTGCTGGCGCTGGAGTCGGAGCCGGTCGACCCACGCCTGTGATGCCTGTGACTCGTGGGTAATGCCCCATTTTGGGGTAAGGACCTACATGGCTACTCAATACACCCATCATGAGCATCTCGGCCATGTCGTGTTCATCACGGCCGCCGCCGCCATCGGCGGATTCCTGTTCGGCTATGACAGCTCCGTCATCAACGGGGCCGTGGTGGGGATCCAGCGGCATTTCGCGGTCGGGTCGTTCGAGATCGGGTTCGTGGTGGCGATCGCGCTCCTGGGCTCGGCGCTGGGCGCGTGGACCGGTGGCGGGCTGGCCGACCGGTGGGGGCGTACGAGGTCGATGCAGGTCGCGGCGCTGCTGTTCGCGGTCAGCTCGATCGGGCAGATGTTGCCGTTCTCGGTGTGGGATCTGGCGTTCTGGCGGGTGGTGGCGGGGTTCGCGATCGGCATGGCGTCCGTGCTCGGGCCGGCGTACATCGCCGAGGTGGCCCCGCCGGCCTTCCGGGGGCGGCTGGGGTCGTTCCAGCAGCTCAACATCGTGCTCGGGATCGCGGTCTCGCAGCTGGTCAACTACGTGATCGCGCGGCTGGCCGGCGGCGACGTCAACAACTACCTCGGCCCGCTGCAGGCGTGGCAGTGGATGCTCGGGGCCTGCGTGGTGCCCGCCGGCTTCTACCTGCTGTTCGCCCTGACCATCCCCGAGTCGCCGCGCTACCTGATCATGTCAGGGCGGACGAAGCGGGCCCGGGAGGTGCTGGCCGAGGTCGAACCCGACGACGTGGACCTCGACGACCGCATCTCGGAGATCCAGCGCGTGCTGCGCACCGAGCGCGTGCCGGGGTTGCGCGACCTGCGCGGCCCGGCGCTGGGGCTGCTGCCGATCGTGTGGATCGGCATCGTGCTCTCGATCTTCCAGCAGTTCGTCGGCATCAACGTGATCTTCTACTACTCGTCGGTGCTGTGGCAGTCGGTGGGCATCAACCAGGCCGACTCCCTGCTGATCAGCTTCTCCAGCTCGATCATCAACATCATCGGCACGTTCATCGCGATCTCGCTGGTCGACAAGATCGGCCGGCGGCCGCTGCTCATGATCGGCTCCGCCGGGATGGCCGTCTCGCTGGCCACCGCGGCGCTGGCGTTCAGCGCCTCCCGGGTCGTGAACGGCACGGTCTCCCTGCCGAACCCGCAGGGCGCGATCGCGCTCATCGCGGCCAACATGTTCGTGCTGTTCTTCGCGCTGTCGTGGGGCGTGGTGGTCTGGGTGCTGCTGGGCGAGATGTTCCCCAATCGCATCCGCGCCGCCGCCCTGGGCGTGGCGGCGGCGGCCCAGTGGATCGCCAACTGGGCGATCACGGTGTCGTTCCCGGCCCTGGCGGACCGGAACCTGCCGCTCACCTACGCCGGATACGCGCTGTTCGCCCTGCTGTCGTTCCTCTTCGTGGCCAAGTGGGTCAGAGAGACCAAGGGCCGCAAACTGGAGGAGATGGGCTAGTCTCCGGCACGTGCTCGACGACGTCCTCGCGCCCTCACTCGACGTGCTGTTCTGCGGTATCAATCCCGGTCTGATGTCGGAGGCCACCGGTCACCACTTCGCCCGGCCGGGCAACCGCTTCTGGCCGGCGCTGCACGCGTCCGGTTTCACGCCGCGCCGCCTCGCGCCGGCCGAGCAGCACCTGCTCCCGTCGTACGGGCTCGGCATCACGAACATCGTCCCCCGGGCCAGCGCCAAGGCATCGGAGCTGACCCGAGAGGAGCTCGCCACGGGCGGGGCGGCCCTGGCCGTGAAGGTCGCCGGGCTGCGGCCGAAGGTGCTGGCCGTGCTCGGCGTGTCTGCCTACCGTACGGCCTTCGCCCGGCCCAAGGCCCGCATCGGGCCGCAGGACGAGCTCGTCGGCGGGGTGCGGGTCTGGGTGCTGCCCAACCCGAGCGGGCTCAACGCCCACTGGACCCCGGCGGCCCTGGCCGCCGAGTTCCGCCGCCTGCGCGAGGCGCTCGCCTAGTCGGCCGCGAAGTCCTGCGTCCAGTAGATCTGACCCTGCGCGTCCTTGGCCGCGCCCACCCCGATGTGGGTGTACGAGCAGTTCATGATGTTCTGCCGGTGGCCGTCGCTGTTCATCCACGCCTTGACCACCGCGGCCGCCGACGGCTGCCCCATGGCGATGTTCTCCGCCCAGGCCGAGCCGCCGAAGCCGGTCGCGCGGATGCGGTCGGCCATGTCGCGGCCGTCCTGGGAGTCGTGCTCGAAGTAGTCGTTCTCGGCCATGTCGGCGGAGTGCCCGTGCGCGGCCTCGCGCAGGCGCGCGTCGTGCTTGAGCGGCCCGCAGCCGCCCTGCTCGCGCTCGACGTTGGTGAGCCGGACGACCTCGTTCTCCATGGCCGAGCCGACGGCCGACACGGGCCCCTTGCGCTCGGGCCGCGCGGGCTGCTCGGGCTGCCGCGGGGCCACCTCAGGCTGGGAGGGGATCAGGGTGGGGGTCGGCGTGGGGGTGACGCAGGTCAGCCGCACGGCCTTCGACTTGACGGTACGGCCTCGGTAGTCGGTGGCCGTCGCGTAGTACGTGCCCGGCTCGCAGGGCAGCTTGAGCGCGATGCGACCCTTCCTGGTCGCGCCGCTCTTGACGACCCGGTCGTCGCCGGGGACGGCGCGCTTGACGCGGATGCGCAGCAGCGCCGGGTGCACACAGCCGCGGCGCACGGCCGCGGACTGGATCCTGAGAGCGGCGATGTCGGGCCGGGTCACCTTCACCCGGCAGTCGTCCGATTCGGGCGTCGGCTTGGGAGTCGGCACGGCGCTCGGCGTGGCCGCCGGCGCCGTCACCTCGGCCGCCACTCCGGCCGCCTGAGGGCCCTGCTCCCCGCCGGTGGCGGGGGCACAGGCGGCCAGACCGGCGACGGCTGCGAGGACCCCGAGAGGTTTACGCATGGGGGTTGCCTCCAGTTGCGGTAGACGCTGGTGGTCCCGCATTCTGTCGGCCCCGTTACCAATTTGTCACGAAAATTCGGACAATTCTCTTGTGATTAATGTCAACCAAGAGACCTCAAGGGGCGTCTAAAGACTCTCCCATCACGCCCTGACGAGCAGGGCCACGATCTCCACGTGGTGGGTCATCGGGAAGGCGTCGAAGGCCCGCATCTCGGCCAGCTCGTAGCCGCCTTCGCCCAGCCAGGCGACGTCGCGGGCGAAGGTCGCGGGGTCGCAGGAGACGTACACGATCCGCCGGGCCTCCAGCGCCGCGACGCGGCCGACCACCTCGCGGCCCAGCCCGGCCCGCGGCGGGTCCACCACCACGAGGTCGGCCCGCTCGATCTGGAAGCGGTCGAGGCCCTCTTCCACCCGGCCCCGCTCCACCCGCGCCTGCGGCAGGTCGCGCAGGTTGGCCCGCGCGTCGCGCACGGCCGACTCCTCCGACTCCAGCCCGAACACCGCTCCCTCGGGCCCCACGGCCTCCGCGAGACCGGCCGCGAACAGCCCCACCCCGCAGTAGAGGTCGAGTGCCCACTCCCCCGGCTCGGGGGCGGCGTACGCCAGCACCGCGTCGAGCAGCGTCGCGGCGGCCCCGGGATGCACCTGCCAGAACCCGCTGCCCGCGACCCGGAACTCCCGGTCGCCGACCTGCTCGTGCAGCAGCCCGGACCCGCGGCGCGCGACCGTGCGGCCCTTGCCCTGGTCGAGCAGGATCGAGGCGGACGCCTCCAGGTCGGGCACCGTGACGGAGCGCCGGGGGCGCGGCGCGACGACCACGGCCCGCTCACCCTCGGAGGAGGCGATGACCTCGACGGACCGCGCCCCCGGCCACCGGTCGCCCTCCACGCCGACCGCCTCCACCTCGGGATGGGCGATCAGGCAGGCGTCGACGACCTCGATGTCGTGGGAGCGGTGCCGGCGGAAGCCCAGCTCACCGCCCGGCAGGGCGGCGAACTGCACGCGCGTGCGCCAGCCGAGGCCGTCCTTGGCCCCGGGCACCTCCTCGACCACGATCTCGCGCTCGATGCCCGCGAGCCGGCGCATCTGCTCGGCCACGACCTGCGCCTTGAGCCGGCGCTGCGCCTCCAGGGTGGCGTGCTGCCAGTCGCAACCGCCGCAGCGGCCCGGCCCGGCGTACGGGCAGGGCGGCACCACGCGGTCGGGCGACGGCTCCAGGATCTCGACCGCGTCGGCCCGCAGGAACCGGGTGGTCTCCTCGGTGACATGGGCGATCACCCGCTCGCCCGGCAGGGCGTGCCGGACGAACACCACCCGCCCCTCATGGCGTGCCACGCACCAGCCGCCGTGGGCGACCGGACCTACCGTCAGCTCGAGAGATCCCTCATTCACACCGCCACCCTAATGCCCTGACCTCTATGACCACCTCTTTCACCTGATCCCCTACTGTAAGTGGGCGTGGACGGCGCGAGGGTGGTACGGCGGCGGCTCGGCTTCGGCGGCGCGCTGCTGGCCACCCTGTTCACCTGCGCCTCCCTGACGCCGTCGCTGCTGCCCCGCACCTGGCTCTACCAGGGAGTGATGGGCGCGGTCACGGCCCTGCTCGGCTACGCCGTGGGCGCCTCGATCGGCGCGGTGGCCCGGCTGATCATCTCCTATCGGCTGCCCGAGCGCGGGCGGCGCGGCGCCTGGCGGATCATGCTGGCCGGTTGCGCCGCGCTGGTGGTGGTGACACTCGCCTACAGCTACGACTGGCAGCGCGACCTGCGGGCGCTGATGGAGATGGACACCCGGATCACGTGGTTCCCGCCGCTGATCCTCGCCGTGAGCGTCGTCCTGTTCTGCGCCGGCCTCACCCTGGCCCGGCTGGTACGCCTGGGCGGCCGCAAACTGATCACCTGGCTCGACCGCTTCGTCCCCGCGTCCGTCGGCCACGCCGTCGGGGTGATCGTCATGGCCCTGCTCGTCGGGGTGTTCGCCAACGACGTGCTGTTCAGCGCGTTCGTGGCCCGGGTGAGCGACATCTCCTCGGTCGCCAACCAGGGCACCTACCCGGGGGTGACCAAGCCCGCCTCCCCGTACGTGTCGGGCGGGACCCGGTCGCTGGTGGGCTGGGAGTCGCTGGGCCGCGAAGGCCGCCGCTTCACCGGCACCGCCGTCACCCCCGCCCGCCTGACCGCCTTCTCCGGGCAGCGCGCCGCCCAGCCCATCAGGGTCTACGTCGGCCTGCAGGGCACCTCGTCGCCGCAGGCCCAGGCGGCCCTCGCCGTGCGCGAGCTGGAGCGCACCGGCGCCTTCCGGCGGCCCGTGCTCGCCGTGCTCGGCACCACCGGCACCGGCTGGGTCGATCCGGTCATCGCCGACACCCTGGAGTACATGTACAACGGCCGCACGGCCATGGTGGCGCTGCAGTACTCCTACCTGCCGAGCTGGGTGTCGTTCCTGGTCGACAGGGAGAAGGCGGCGGCCACCGGCAAGGCGCTGTTCGAGGCGGTGTACGCGCGCTGGTCCCGGTTGCCGGCCGCCGCGCGGCCCCGGCTGCTGCTGTCCGG
The DNA here is from genome assembly GCF_044465245.1 of Nonomuraea terrae. Lineage (NCBI taxonomy): Bacteria > Bacillati > Actinomycetota > Actinomycetes > Streptosporangiales > Streptosporangiaceae > Nonomuraea > Nonomuraea terrae. Next base: position 766,254 of record NZ_JBITLL010000005.1, read on the forward strand.
CGAGAGCCTGGGCTCGTACGCGCTGGAGGAGTCGTTCCATGACCTGACCGACCTGGTCTCCCGGGCCGACGGGGCGATGTTCGTCGGCCCGCCCAACGCCAACCGCATCTGGCAGCAGCTCACCTACGGGCGCGAGCGCGGCAGCCCCGTGTGGCGGCCGGTCTACCGCTCCGGCCTGACGGCCAGATTCGCGCAGAGCCCGGCCGATCTGGCCAGGCCGGCCGGCCCGTGGCCGCGCCCGCGCGTGCTCTACCTGCAGAACGCCTCCGACCCGGTCGTGTGGTGGTCGCCGCGGCTCATCTACGACCGGCCGGCCTGGCTGGAGGGCGCGCGGGGGCCGGGCGTCAACCCGGAGATGAACTGGTTTCCGCTGGTGACGTTCTGGCAGGTGCTGGTCGACATGACCGCCGCGCTCGACGTGCCGGCCGGTCACGGGCACCGCTACGGCGCGAACATCGTGGACGGCTGGGCCGCCGTGGCCGCGCCGCCCGGCTGGACCGCCCGCGACACCGACCGGCTGCGCGCCCTGATCAGCTCGTCCTGATGTTGCCTTCGTCCTCGTCCTTGACGGTCTGGTGCCACGGACGCCGTACGGACCCGGGGGCGAACGGCTCCGGCCTGCCCTGCAGCCGGTCGGCGGAGTGCAGCTGCCAGGGCACGCTGGTCACCATGACGCCCGGCTTGAACAGCAGCCGCGCCTTCAGCCGCAGCGCGCTCTGGTTGTGCAGCAGGTGCTCCCACCAGTGGCCGACCACGTACTCGGGGATGAACACCGTCACCACGTCGCGCGGCGAGCGCCTGCGCACGGTCTTGACGTAGTCGAGGACGGGCTGCGTGATCTCGCGGTAGGGGGAGCTGAGCATCTTCAGCGGCACCGGGATGCCGCGCCGCTCCCACTCCTCCCGCAGCCGGGTCGCCTCCTCGCCCTCGACCCCGACGGTGACGGCCTCCAGCGTGGAGGGGCGGGTGGCGCGGGCGTAGGCGAGGGCGCGCATGGTGGGTTTGTGCAGCTTGGAGACCAGCACGATCGCGTGGTTGCGCGCGGGCAGCATGGGCGCCTCGAAGTCGCCGGTGAGCTCCAGCTCGGCCGCGACGTTGTCGTAGTGGCGCCTGATGCCCTTCATCATGAGGAACAGCACCGGCATCGCGATCACCACGATCCACGCCCCGACCAGGAACTTCGTCAGCAGCACGACGATCAGCACCATCCCCGTCATGACCGCGCCGAAGGCGTTGATCACGCGCGAGCGGTGCATCTGGTGGCGCAGCCTCAGGTCGGTCTCGGTCTTCAGATGGCGGGTCCAGTGGATGACCATGCCGGTCTGGCTGAGCGTGAACGAGACGAAGACCCCGACGATGTACAGGTTGAGCAGGCGGCTGACGTCGGCCTGGAACCCCCACAGCAGCAGGCAGGCGCCGAGCGCCAGGATGATGATGCCGTTGGAGAAGGCCAGCCGGTCGCCGCGGGTGTGCAGCTGGCGCGGCAGGAAGCGGTCCTGCGCCAGGATCGAGCCGAGCACGGGGAAGCCGTTGAACGCGGTGTTCGCCGCGAGGAAGAGGATCAGCGCCGTCACGGCCGAGATCACCACGAACGGCAGCGAACCGCCGCCGAAGACCGCGTCGGCCACCTGCGAGATGATCGGCTGCTGGTAGTACCCCGGGCCGACCGGCGTGCCGTCGGGCCGCAGCAGGTCCTCGGCCACCACCGAGGGCTCGGCCACCTTGACGCCCGACGCCAGGCCCAGCGCGATGATGCCGCCGAACATGGTGATCGCGACCAGGCCCATCATCAGCAGCGTGGTGGCGGCGTTCTTGCTCTTGGGCTTGCGGAAGGCGGGCACGCCGTTGCTGATGGCCTCGACGCCGGTCAGCGCGGCGCACCCGGTGGAGAAGGCGCGCAGGATCAGGAACGCCGCGGCGAAGGCGGTGAGGTCCGTCTGCTCCGGCTCGATGGTGAACTGGGCGCTCGGCGCCTGGAGGTCCTCTCCGAGCACCAGGAGCCGGAACCCGCCCCAGCAGATCAGCCCGAGGACGGAGATCATGAACGCGTACGTGGGAACGGCGAAGGCGGCGCCGGACTCGCGGATGCCGCGCAGGTTGACCACGGTGAGCAGGATGACGATGGCGATGGCGACGGCGGGCTTGTGCTGGCCCACGAACGGGATGGTGGCGCCGACGTAGTCGACGCCGTTGGCGACGGACACCGCGACGGTGAGCACGTAGTCGACGAGCAGGGCGCTGGCCACGGTGAGCCCGGCGTTCTTGCCGAGGTTGGTGCTGGCGACCTCGTAGTCGCCGCCCCCGCTGGGATAGGCGTGCACGTTCTGCCGGTACGACGCGACGACCGTGAGCATCACGACCACGACGGCGAGCGCGATCCAGGGGCTGTAGGTGTAGAAGGAGACGCCGGCCAGCGAAAGGATGACGAGGATCTCCTGTGGGGCGTACGCCACGGAGGAGAGCGCGTCGCTCGCGAAGACCGGCAGTGCGATCCGTTTAGGCAGGAGTTGCTCGTGGAGCTGCCCGCTTCGCAGGGCCCGCCCCACGAGCAAGCGTTTGACAAGATCTGTTACCTTCGCCACGTAACGAGATGCTAGCCCCAGACTGACACCCCAAACGAAGCGCGTCCCCGCAGGGCCATACTGGTGTCGAGCAATCGGCCGACCGCGACGTTGCGGGGGGAAATGCATATTGTGATCATGGGATGTGGCCGCGTGGGGTCGACCCTCGCGCACATCCTCGAAGACAGCGGCCATTCCGTCGCCATCATCGACCGCGACCCGCAGGCGTTCCGCCGGCTGCGGGCCGGATTCCGCGGGCGGCGGGTGACCGGCGTCGGCTTCGATCGCGACGTGCTCACCGAGGCCGGAGTCGAGTCCGCGGGCGCCTTCGTCGCGGTCTCCAGCGGCGACAACTCCAACATCATCTCCGCCCGCGTGGCCCGCGAGACGTTCGGCGTCGACAACGTGGTGGCCCGCATCTACGACCCCCGCAGGGCCGAGGTCTACCAGCGGCTGGGCATCCCCACGGTGGCGACCGTGCGCTGGACGGCCGACCAGATCATGCGCCGCGTCCTACCCGAGGGCGCCGAGCCGCTCTGGCGCGACCCGACCGGCACCGTCGTGCTGGCCGAGGTCACCGTCAACCCCTCCTGGATCGGCACCCGCGTCGTCGACCTCGAGGCGCAGACCAGGGCGCGCGCCGCCTTCGTCAACCGCATGGGCGAGGCCGTCACCATCGGTGACGACACGGTGGTGCAGGAGGGTGACATCCTGCACGTCATCGCCGCCGAGAACGACATGGACCGGATCAACAAGGTGCTCGCCGCCGCACCGGAAGAGGACGAGTGATGCGCGTCGCGATCGCCGGAGCGGGCGCCGTGGGGCGTTCCATCGCCCAGGAGCTCCTGGAGAACGGCCACGAGGTCCTGCTCATCGACGTCGACCCCCGGGCCATCAAGATCGACAGTGTGCCGCGCGCCGAGTGGCTGCTCGCCGACGCCTGCGAGATCGCCTCACTCGACGAGGCCGGGCTCAGCAACTGCCACGTGGTGGTCGCCTCCTCGGGCGACGACAAGGTCAACCTCGTGGTGTCGCTGCTGGCCAAGACCGAGTACGGCGTGCCGCGCGTGGTGGCCCGCATCAACCACCCCAACAACGAGTGGCTGTTCAACGAGTCGTGGGGCGTCGACGTGGCCGTCTCGACACCGCGCCTGCTGAGCGCCCTGGTGGAGGAGGCGGTGAGCGTCGGCGACCTGGTCCGGCTGATGACGTTCCGCCAGGGTCAGGCCAACCTCGTCGAGCTGACGCTGGCCGAGGACGCGCCGGTGGTCGGACAGCGGGCGGGGTCGGTCCCGTGGCCGGAGGACTCCGCGCTGGTGGCCATCCTGCGTGAGGGCCGCGTGCTGGTGCCGACGTCGGACGACCCGCTGGAGGCGGGCGACGAGTTGCTGTTCGTCGCCAATCAGGAGGTCGAGCAGGAGCTGGCCCACCTGCTGTCGCAACACTGACACCCAGTCACAGCTCTGACCACCTGCCGGCCTGACAGCCTGTCGCAGCACTGACCACCTGCCGGCCTGTCGCAGCACTGACCACCTGCCGGCCTGTCGCAGCACTGATCGCCATGACGGCCTGTGGCAGCACTGACGGTGGTCGCAGCACTGACGGTGGTCGCAGCACTGACGGTGGTCGCAGCACTGACGGTGGTCGCAGCACTGACGGAGCCCGGCGCGGCCCGCGCACCGGGCCGCGCTCAGCCCCCGCAGCGGTCCTTGCCCGACCAGAGCAGCATCGGGGCGGGCAGCTTCATCAGGGTCGCCAGGTGGCCCTCACAGGCGCCGCTGCGCGGGGTGAGGCGATCGTCGCCGATCGCGGGCGCGGCGGCGAGCAGCAGGGCGGTGGCCGTCATGGTGACGGCGGCGATGAGGCATCGGTACATGGCGGTCCCCGGAGTGTGTGGTGATTCGCCAGGCTTGTACCCGCGCGCGGGCCGCGACTCGTCAAGCGTTACGCCTGGACACCTTTACCCGCCCGCCTCTCCCCTCGCCCGCCTCTCGCCAGCACGCCTGTCCACGGCCACCTCTTCAACCGCCGGCTCCAACCACCGGACTCTTCAACCGCCCCCTTTCAACCCCGCCGCTTCACCGCCCAAATGTTCACTCGTCCGACTCTTCACTCGCCCGACTCTTCACTCGCCCGCCGCCTTCACCCGGCCGGTACAGGTCAGCCATCCGGTGACGCCCAGCACCGCGGTGGCAGGCCGGCAACCTGCGGTAGTGCCGTTCCAGCTCGGTCGTCATACGACACCCCCGCGCAGGGCCGCGCTGAGGGCGGGACGCGGGTGCCGGGCCCGCAGCCACGACGCGGCGGTCTCGGCGGTGCGTCGCAGCCGCTCTACCTCCTCGGCCAGCCGGGACTCCCCCTCGGAGGTCAGCCGGTAGCCGCGCCGCGCCCGGCTGTCCACGACCTCCTCCTGGCCGGCCTCGACCAGGCCCTCCCGCTCCAGCCGGTCGAGCGCCGCGTACAGCGTGCCGGCGCGCAGCCGTACGCGCTCCACGGAGATGCGCAGGACGTCGGTGATGATGCCGTAGCCCTGCTGCGGCCCGGCCGTCAGGGCCGTCAGGGCCGCCAGGGCCGCCAGGGCCGTCAGGGCCATCAGGGCCGTCCGGATCAGGAACGTCGGCTCCTGCATCGATCGTGCAGTCATGCGGACGACATATACCGATGATCTGCACGCAACTCCCACGATTGCCGCGCTTTCTCCGGGTAGTGAGGGGGCGTGCGTTACAACGTGCTCGCCTGTGACTACGACGGCACCGTGGCCAGCCACGGCCAGGTGGACGAGGAGACGATCGAGGCCCTGGAGCGGCTGTCCCGTGCCGGGGTCAAGCTGCTGCTCGTCACCGGGCGCGAGCTCGACGACCTGCTGTCCGTCTTCCCGCACCCCGCCCTGTTCGACCTCGTGGTGGCCGAGAACGGCGGCCTGCTCTACGACCCGCGCCAGCGCACCTGCGACGTCCTGGCCGCTCCCCCGCCGCCCGAGCTGACCGACCGGCTCCGCGCCGAAGGGGTCGAGCCGCTGGGCGTCGGGCAGGTCCTCGTCGCCACGCGGGAGCCGTACGACGTGCAGGTCCTCGCCGCGATCCGCGACCTGGGCCTGGAGCTGCAGGTGATCTACAACAAGGGCGCGGTCATGGTGCTGCCGCCGGGCGTGAACAAGGCGACCGGGCTGGCCGCCGCCCTCGACCGGCTGTCGCTGTCGCCGCACAGCGTGGTCGCGGTCGGCGACGGGGAGAACGACCACGCGTTCCTGACGGCCGCCGAGCTCGGCGCCACGGTCGCCAACGCGCTGCCCGCGCTCAAGGACGCCTGCGACCTGTGCCTGTCGCAGGAGGCCGGGAGCGGTGTGGCGGAGCTGGCCGGGATGCTGCTGGGCGGCGAGCTCGACGCGGTGGAGGTGCCGCGCCACGGCGTCCTGCTCGGCCACACCGACGGTCAGGACGTACGCCTGCCCCCGTACGGCGCCGGCCTGCTGGTGGCGGGCCCCTCGGGCAGCGGCAAGTCCACCGTCACGACCGCCCTGCTCGAACGGCTCGTCGGCGACGGCTACCAGTGCGTCATCGTGGACCCGGAGGGCGACTACGCCGAGTATCCCGGGGTCACGGTGCTCGGTGACCCCGACCGCGTGCCCGGCGTGGACGAGGTGCTGCGCGTGCTGGAGCAGCCCGGTCACAGCGTCGTGGTGAACCTGATCGGCCAGCAGCTACGCGACCGCCCCGAGTACTTCGCCGAGCTGCTGCCCCGGCTGACCGGCCTGCGCGCCACGCACGGCCACCCGCACTGGCTGATCATCGACGAGGCCCACCACCTCATGCCCACAGAGGTACGGCAGGTGCCGGTGCGTGAGGCGGGCGACCTCGGCTCACTCCTGATGATCACCGTGCATCCGGAGGCGATGAGCCCGTCCGCGCTGCGCCTGGTGAACAGCACGATCGCGGTGGGCAAGGAGCCGGAGGTCACGCTGGCCGCCTTCGCCACCGCCCTCGGGCAGGAACCGCCCGAGCTGCTGACCTCGCAGGACGGCGACATCGCGCTCTGGCACACCGGCGACGACACCGCCCGGCAGCTGCGCCTCACCCCCGCCCGGGTCCAACGCACCCGGCACCGCCGCAAGTACGCGGCCGGCACCATGGCGAAGGACAAGAGCTTCTACTTCACCGGCCCGGAGGAGCGGCTGCGCCTGCGCGCCCGCAACCTGCACACGTTCGTCGAACTGGCCGAAGGCGTGGACGACGACACCTGGCTGCACCATCTGCGGCAGGGCGACTACTCCGGCTGGATCCGCGACAAGCTCGGCGACGCCGAGCTGGCCGGCGAGGTGGAGGCGGTGGAGCGCGAGGACGGACTCTCACCGGAGGAGAGCAGACGCCGCCTGGCGGACCTCATCGGCGAACGCTACACACTCCCGGCCGAACCGACCGACCACGACCCCGACCACAAGGACCGCTGACCGGCCTCATCGACCGGGCCCTCCGTCAGGCTCATCAACCGAGCCCATCGATCAGGCCCTTCCCGCCGGACACTTGGACCGGCCGCTTCGACCAGCCGCTTCGACCAGGGTCAGGCCGACGTCAGGCCGGGGCGACCGGAGGCTTGATCGGGGTGCGGCCGCGGCCGAGCACCCACAGCATGGCCGCCAGCGCGGCCACCTGGAGCGGCCACCCCATGACGATCTTGGCGAGCCCGAGTGCCGCCACCGCCTCGTCACCGCCGCCGAACAGGTAGACCGGCCCCTGCACGGCCACCCGGACCGCGCAGGGCAGCATCAGCAGCCAGGTCAGCCGGGTGCACAGCTTCACCACACCCGGATCCTTGTGCCACGCCGTGGGATCGCCGGTGACGGAGCCGATCAGGAAACCCACCACCGGCCACCGGGTGACGATCGACAGCAGCATCGCCACCATGTAGCCGGCATTGTACAGGATGCCGGGCAGGAAGTAGTCTTTCGCGTCGCCCGTACGGCTGGCGAAGAACGCACCGATCGCGATGCCGATCAGGCTGTTGATCACGAACTGTGGCGTCGACCGCTGCAGCACCCGCACCAGCAGCAGCACCACCGACAGCGAGACGCTGATGATGAGCGACGTCTTCAGGTCTTCGGTCGCGATCCACGAGAGCGTGAACGCGATCGTCGGAACCGCCGCCTCGATGATGCCTCGCACGCCGCCGAAGGCCTTGGCGAGCTGGGCTCGCACCGCCGCCTCGACGGTGTCGTGGGCGACCTCTTCGGCCTCAGCACTCACCTGATCAACTCCCGGGTCGCAGCTCGTAACGCGGATTGAACATCACCTTGCGGCCGTCCTGCTCGCTCACCAGGCCCTCGGCCTTGACCGTACGGCCGGGCTCGATGCCCACGATCTTGCGGCGGCCGAGCCAGACCAGATCGATCACGTCGGATCCGTCATAGAGCTCGGCCTCGAGGGCGGGGGCGCCGCCCCTCGGACGCAGAGTCACCGTACGTAGCGTACCGGCCACGCAGAAGCGCCGGCGCCCGCCGCACGACACGATCGGGGTCGCTCCGATCTCGTCGGCGTCCTCGCGCAATTCCTGGGCCTCGATCTCGGACTGGGGGGATGCCAGCCGACTGAAGAACCCACGCCATCCCCCGCGTTTCGGGGGCTCTGCCGTACTCATGATGAATCAGCCTATGTGAATGTCGGCCTTCAGCGAATCTCGCTGATTTCCGGCCCTCGTTTGAACGGGTTACCGCCCTGCCGCTCTTCCGGCTGGGCGGCCGGCTGGTCGCTGGGGCGGCTCAGCGGGATGGGCTCCTCACGCGCCATCGGCTCGTCGCCGCGCACGACCACGACGTCCTTGATGAAGTCGACGAACGCCGCGGCCACGCTCTCGTCGAGCGCCGCCTTGCCGGAGATCACCGCGAGCAGGAACCAGCGAGGGCCGTCGATGCCGAGATAGCGGGCCTGGCGGCTGTCGCCGTCGACCCTCATCTCGCCCGCCAGCTCGCTGCCGAACGGGCCTTCCCGTTCCTCCAGGTGCTTGGCCTGGGCCCGGATCTTGGTCTTGACCTCGTCCCACAGCCCCGAGCTGCGCGGCGCGGCCAGGGCCTGCAGCTGCAGCGAGCTCTCCTCGTACAGGACGACCACGCCGACGTGCTGGTCACCCACCGAGGCCAGGCGTACGTCGAAGTCGGGGTTGTGCGGCAGGCGCAGACCGCCCAGGTCGATCCTGTCGGTGTCGGGGTGGGGCTCGTCGGCGTCCCATGGACCGGACTCGCGGGTGGGGGCGGCCTGCTCCTGCTTGGCCACCTGGTCCGGCTCTTCACGACGGCGACGTCGAAACACGTTCCTCACTCTCCCTGGTCATGGGCCTGTTGCCGGCCCCGTTGCCTCGTCGGGCCGTTGACCGGCCCCTTGCTGCCCACCGGTCAGCGTCCGGTCGACCCGAACCCACCCGTGCCGCGTACGGACTCGGGCAAACGCTCGACCGGCGTGAAGAGCGCGCGCTCGACCCGCTGGACCACCAGCTGCGCCACCCGATCCCCGCGCCGCAGCCGGAACGGCTCCTTGGCGTCGGTGTTGATCAGCGTCACCTTGATCTCGCCCCGGTAGCCGGCGTCGACCGTGCCGGGGGCGTTGACCAGGGTGACGCCGTGGCGTGCGGCCAGCCCGGAACGCGGGTGCACGAACGCGGCGTACCCCTCGGGCAGCGCGATCGCCACCCCGGTGCCGATGACCGCGCGTTCGCCCGGCATCAGCTCGACGTCCTCGGCCGCGTGGAGGTCGGCGCCCGCGTCACCCGGGTGGGCGTACGACGGCATCGGCAGCCCAGGGTCGAGCGGCTGGATCAGCACCTCTACGTCGCTCAAGGATTCACCTCGTAGTCGTGGTGTTCGGCGGCGATGGCGGCCACGTCGCCGTGCTCGGCGAAGTGCGCCATGTTCACCTCGATGAACAGCGCTGCCGCGCGGACGGCGACAGGCCCGTCGGGTGCGCCGACGCGCCCTTCAGCCTCAAGGTACGCCTTCCTGCCCACGATGCCGTTGCACCAGGCGCGCAGGTGGAGTGTCGTGCCGACGGGAACGGGGAGGAGGTAGTCGGTCTCCAGACGTCCCGTCACATACGGCTTGCGGAAGAGGTAGACGGACATTCCGATGACCTCGTCCATCGCGGCGGCCAGCACACCGCCGTGCGCCAGCCGGGGCGCGCCCTGGTGCGCCTCCCCCACCGTGAACTCGGCCTCCACCGTGGCGCCATCGGGAGTCCTGGCCGCGAGATGCAGCCCGGTCGGGTGCTCGGTGCCGCACCCGAAGCATCGGCTGTAATGGGCCCCCAGGGTGGCGCCCGGCTCAGGAGCGCCTGGCTGCGGCCCTGGCAAGGGCGCACCGGCCGGCGGAGTGGTCAGGGAGGAACGCGTCACGGGTGACGAGGTTACTCCGTGTTCCCCCTCCCCCACGCCTTCCCTCTCCCCCACCCCCAGCGTTCTCCCCCTGTCGGCCTCCGCGCCACCGCGGAGCCACGGCCCTGCCAACCCCGCTCGTCCGGTCAGCGCCCCCGTACGACCGACGTCGCCCCACGACGAAGGCCCAACCGCGGCCACGCGGACCGGGAGACGCGTACGGGCCGACAGGAGGCCCGTCCTAACGACCGGTGTCGCCGCCAGGCGGACCGGAAGGCGCGGACGGGCCGCCGACGGCGTCGGCGCGCGGAGTGGAAGGCGCGTCGGGGTGATCGAGGTCGCCGCCAAGCGGGCCGGACGGCGTGCCCGGGTGGCCGGGGTCGTCGCCGCGCGGAGTGCCGGAGGCTGCGTCGGGGGTGTCGCCGGAAGGTGCGTCGGGGGTGTCGCCGGAAGGTGGGCGGGTGGTGCCCGCCGGGGGCTCGTCGCGGCCTGGAGGCAGCTCAGGAGGTTTGTGACGGAACTCCTGGAGCGCCCGATAAAGAACCGCCGCCACCGGGACGGCCACGGCCGCGCCCGCGATGCCGGCCAGGATGCCGCCGACGGCCAGCACGAGGATGATCGCCAGCGGGTGGAAGTGCAGCGCCCGGCCGACGATCAGAGGCTGGAGCACGTGGTTCTCCAGCTGCTGCTCCACGACCAGGATGGCCAGGAAGATCAGCGCGTAGACGAAGCCCTTGGCGCCCAGCGTGACCAGGGTCGCGACCGTGCCGGCGAAGAAGATGCCGACGATGGGGATGAAGCTGGCGAAGAAGATGAGCACGGCCAGCGGCGCCCACAGCGGCACCCCCATCCCGGCCAGCACGATGCCCATGACCAGGCCGTGCACGGCGGCCACCGCGACCGTGCCCTGGACGTAGTGGGAGAGTGTGGTCCACGCGGCCCGCCCCGCCCGGTCGACGCGCGGCGCCACCCCGCCGAACGCCTTCAGGAACCACGACCAGATCCGGTCGCCGTCCTTGAGCAGGAAGAACGTGACGAACAGCAGCAGCACGATGGACGCCAGCACCTCGACGGCCACCGCCCCGGCGGACAGGACGGTGCCGGTGATGGCCGTGCGCTGGGCGTTGACCAAGGCGACGATCTCGTCGACGTAGCCGGTGATCTGCGCTTCCTGCAGATGCAGCGGGCCGGTGATCAGCCACTCCTGCACGGACCTGGCGGTCTCCTGGACCTGGCTGACCAGGTTGGGGAACTCCTCGCTGGCCCGGGCGCCGACGAGCCAGCCGGTGCCGGTGAGCACGGCGAGAGCCACCAGCATGGTGAGCCAGGTCGCGTAGATCGGGCGCATGCCCGCGTTGCGCAGGCTCCTCGTCAGGGGGAACAGCAGGGCGGTGAGCAGCAGCGCGATCGCCACGGGCAGCACCACGAACGCGAGCCGGGCGACCACCTGGACGAAGTAGTTGACGACCACGCCGAGCAGGATCAGGCACCCGCTCCACGCGGCCATCTTGGCCAGCACAGGCGGCACGAGCTTGGTGGGGCGGTCGGTCAGCACGTGTTCAAGACTGGCACGTCCGCGCCCAGGATGCGCGCGGATAATCGACGCTCATCTCACAGCGTCAAGCTGGGACCCTCACCCACAGCTCAGCAGCCGTGCACGTGCTCGGGCTCCGCGCCGCGACGCGGTGCGCGGTCACCGGTGCTCCTCAGGATCCAGGCCGCGGCCTCGATCACGGTCGTACTCCCTCACTACGCGTACGCGCGTTCCGGCAAGAAGCAGGCTCGACCAGCGCGCGGCCGGTGGCTCGCGTGATGGGCGCGGTGGGCGTGGTGGTTCACATCCGGAAGATCGGGTCTGTGCAACAGGGGGAACCCATGTCACCGTCAAGGTCATGAAGGCCGCAGCAGCAGTCCTCGTCGTGCTGGCGTCGCTCGTCGTCGCCCCCGCCCCCGCGTACGCCTCCCGCGCCGACCTGGCGGTCGAGGTGCTCTCCAGCCGTCCCGACCAGGTCAGCGGCGGCGACGCGCTGATCGAGGTCCGGCAACCCCGGGGCCACCGGGTGAAGGTGTCGCGCAACGGCGAGGACGTCACCTCGGCCTTCCACCGGACGGACGACGGCCTCCAGGGCCTGGTGACCGGCCTGGACGTCGGCGACAACACGATCACGGCGGTGGCGGGGCCGTACCGGAAGAGTCTCAGGGTGCGCAACCACCCGATCGAGGGCCCGATCTTCTCGGGCGCGCACCAGCAGCCGTTCGTGTGCAAGACCGAGCGTGGCGGCCTCGGCGCGCCCGTCGCGGACAACCAGGACGGGCAGGGCATGCGCGTGGAGGGCGGCTGGAGCAGGAACTGCTTCGCCCCGACGGTGACCGACCGCCTCTACCGCTCGACGGACGGCACGTTCAAGCCCATGCCCGCGCGGCGTCCCGCCGACATGTCCACGACCACGCTGCTGGACGGCCGTACGGTCGACTTCGTGGTACGGCGCGAGCGCGGCGTCGTCAACCGCTTCCTCTACTCGATCGCCATGGTCGAGGACGGCTGGAACGGCAGGGCGATCTACCGGTTCGACGGCGGCGTGGCCATCGGCCACGACCAGGGCACGCTCGGCGGCGGCGCCCTGGACCCGTACGGGCTGGGCAAGGGCTACGCGATCCTGTACTCGTCGGGCACCCGCACCTCCACCCACTACAACCTGATCCTGGGCGGGGAGACCGCGCTCATGGTCAAGGAGCGCTTCGTCGAACGGTACGGCGTGCCGCTCTACACGGTCGGCCTGGGCGGCTCGGGCGGCGGCATCCAGCAGTACATCTACGGCCAGAACCACGGGAACAGGGTGATCGACGCCGCCATCCCGCAGTACTCGTATCCCGACATGGTCACCCAGACCATCCATGTGGGCGACTGCGAGCTGCTCGAGCGCTACATGGACCACAACCCGCGCTGGGCCCGCTGGGAGGACCGTACGGCGCTGATCGGCATGAATGCCAGCGACACCGTGCCGAATCCCTACACCGGCGAACAGGGCTCCGACGAGTGCGTGAACGGCTGGCGCGGCCTGACCCCGCTGACCATGAACCCGCTCTGGACGTCCAACGACGACCCGGAGTGGGAGCGCATGGACCCGCCGGGCGTCAAGGACACCGTCGAGTGGACGCACTGGGACGACCTGCGCAAGGTCTACGGCGAGGACGAGAACGGCTACGCCCGCTCGACGTGGGGCAACGTGGGCGTCCAGTACGGCCTGAAGGCGCTGCGGGAGGGCGTGCTCACGCCGGCGGAGTTCCTCGACGTCAACGCCAAGGTGGGCTCCTGGAAGGCCCCGGCCGACATGGTGCGGGAGGGCTGCCCGTTCGTCCGGACGGCGTGCCCGGCGGACTTCGACCCGTGGAGCGCCCGCAACGCCGACCTGGGCGACCCGGCGCCGAGGCGCGCGCCCGACCCGGTCGCGATCAGGAACGTGCAGCGCAGCGGCCTGGTGTTCCGCGGCGACATCGACATCCCGGTCATCGACTGGCGTCACTATCTGGAGGAGCAGCTCGACATGCACAACGCGCACCAGTCGTTCGCGACGCGCCGGCGCATGCTCGACCACGACGGGCAGGCGGGCAACCAGGTCATCTGGTTCACCGACGCCCGTCCCGCCGGGGAGGAGTTCGACCAGACGCCCGAGGCACTGCGGGTGATCGACGCCTGGATGGCCAACATCCGGAAATATCCACAACGCGGCGTTGTGGGCAACAAGCCCCCGCAGGCGGTCGACCGCTGCTTCGCCACCGACGGCACCGAGATCGCCGCCGGCCCCCACGTCTGGAGCGGCATCCTCGACGAGCGCGCCCCCGGCGCCTGCACCCGCCACTTCCCGCTCTACTCGACCTCCCGCATCGTGGCCGGCGGGCCCATCGAGGGCGGCGTGTACGCCTGCCGCCTGCAGCCGGTCGAGCGCGCCATCGCCAAGGGCCTGTACGGCTCCTGGCAGCCCACCCGCGAGGAGCGCGCCAGGCTGAAGCAGATCTTCCCCACGGGGGTCTGCGACTACTGAGAGGCCTCGGTGACCGGCAGCTCGCGCATCGTCCGCAGGGGCGAGGCGAACACCCACAGGAACGCCACGCAGCCACCGACCGCGGCGATCAGCAGCGTGTTCCTGACCCCGATCACCTCGCCCAGCACGCCGCCGATCACGCCGCCGAGCGGCATCGTGCCCCAGACGACGAACCGCATGGTGGCGTTCATCCGGCCGAGCAGCGACTCGGGGGTGATCGCCTGGCGGAAGCTGAGCTGGGTGACGTTGTAGATCACCACTCCCGCGCCCAGGCAGAACTCCGCCAGCACGAACAGCGCCAGCCGCCAGTCGGCCTCCAGCCACGGCAGGGCGAACATCAGCGGCGCGGGCACCAGGATGGCCAGCCACATCGTCGGGCCCTGCCCGAGCCACCGGGCGATCCTGGCGTTGACCAGCGCGCCGGCCAGGCCGCCGACGCCGCCCGCGGCCGTGAGCAGCCCGATGGCGCCCGCGGCCAGCCCGAGGTCCCTGGCCAGCAGGAGCAGGACCATCGGCTGGGCCATCGCGGTGAAGAGGTTCGCGGTGGCGGTGCAGCCCGCGATGCGGCGCAGCAGCCGGTGCCCGAAGACGAACCTGAGCCCTTCGGCGATCTCCCTGCCGAGGTGGCGGCCGTGCGCCTCCTGGCGCGGCTCGCGTTTGCGGATCGTCCCCAGGCACAGCGCCGACCAGGCGAATCCGGCCACGGTGGCGGCCAGCGCGAACGGCGCCGTGAGGAGCTGGATCAGGTAGCCGCCCGCGCCCGGCCCGCCGAGCTGCGCCACCGTGCGCACGATCTCCAGCGCGGAGTTGCCCTCCACGAGCCGCTCCCGCCCGACCAGATGCGGCAGGTAGCTCTGGTACGCCACGTCGAAGAAGACGGTGAACACCCCGAGCACGAGCGCCACGGCGTACAGCTGGTAGACCGTGAGCACGTCCAGCCACCACGCCAGCGGCACGGACACGAGGGCCGCCGCCCGCGCCCAGTCGGCGACGACCATGACGACGCGTTTGCGCATCCTGTCCACGATCGCGCCCGCGGGCAGCCCGATCAGCACGAACGCCAGCGTCTGGCACGCGGCGAGCAGCCCGACCTCGAACGGCGAGGCGTTCAGCGCCATCACCGCCACCAGGGGCAGGGCCAGCATGAGGACCTGGGTGCCGACCTGGCTGGCGGTGTCGGCGAGGAACAGGCGGCGGAAGTCATGGTCGCGTAAGACGCTCACGCCCATACCTTCCACTACCGATTGGGATTAATCAACCGGTTATAGGGTGGCGGTTCATGGAAAGCCGCCGCCCCGCGACCGAAGCCGAGGCCCGCGCCCTGGCCTCCTCCGTACGCCTGCGCATCCTGCGGCTCTGCCTCGACCAGGCGCTCACCAACAAGGAGATCGCCGGCCGGCTCGACGCCAACCCGGCCACCACACTGCACCACGTGCGCAAACTGGTCGCCACCGGCTTCCTGGCCGCCGAGCCGAGCCGTCCCGGGCCGCGCGGCTCCACCGAGATCCCCTACCGCGCCACCGGCAAGTCGTGGGAGGTCAACGTCCGCGACAGCGGCGTGACGGGCGGCGGCGCGGCCATGGTCGACGCCTTCCTGCAGGAGGTGCGGCTGGCCGGCGTCGAGCGCGGGGAGTACATGCGGCTGGGGCTGAGGCTCACCGCCGAGGGACACGCCGAGCTGTTCCGGCGGCTGCAGGAGCTGCTCGACGACTTCCGCTACCGGTCGCAGGGCGACGGAGAGGCCTATTCGCTCTTCGTCGCCCTGCACCACGACGTCACCCGGGAAAGCTGAGACGCCCGGTCAGCCCAGCTCGACCTCGACCTTCAAGTCCTCGCCGCGGTCCAGCACGAACTCCTCGACGTTGCCGGCCGCGCACACGTCATCCTGCGCCTTGCGGACGAGCCCGACGTCGGGCGTCCAGACGGTGAGCCGGGAGACCTCGGCCCGCATCGACTGCTTGGCCTCGGACTTCGCCTTGCGCACCTGCCTGAGCACCTCGGAGGCGACGGCCAGCACCGCCGGGTCGCCCGTGCCGCGCTCGGGCTCGGGCCAGGCGGCGCGGTGGACCGACCCCTCACGCCACCACGACCACACCTCCTCGGTCACGAACGGCAGGAACGGCGCGAACAGCCGCAGCAGCACGTCGAGCGCCTGCCGCAGCGCCGCGTGCGCCGACGCCGAGGCCCCGTCCGCGTCGTACGCGCGCGCCTTGACCAGCTCCAGGTAGTCGTCGCAGAACGCCCAGAAGAAGCGCTCGACGGCCTCCAGCGCCCTGGTGTGGTCGTAGGCCGCCAGCGCCTCGCCTGCCTCGCGTACGGCGTCGGACAGCGCGGCCAGCATGGACAGGTCGAGCGGCTCGGTAACCTCGCCGTCGCTCTCGGCCAGGCTCAGCACGAACTTGGACGCGTTGAGGATCTTGATGGCCAGCCGCCGCCCGACCTTGAGCTGGCCCGCGTCGAAGGCGGTGTCGACGCCGTAGCGGCCGTTGGCCGCCCAGTAGCGCACGGCGTCGGAGCCGTGCTGCTCCAGCAGGTCGACCGGGGTGACGACGTTGCCCTTCGACTTCGACATCTTCTTGCGGTCGGGGTCGAGGATCCAGCCCGAGATCGCCACGTCGCTCCACGGCGGCGTGCCGAACTCGTAGTGGGAGCGCACCACGGTCGAGAACAGCCAGGTGCGGATGATCTCGTGGGACTGCGGCCTCAGGTGGGCCGGGAAGACGCGCCCGAACAGGTCGTCGTCGGTGCCCCAGCGGCCGGCGATCTGCGGGGTCAGTGACGAGGTGGCCCAGGTGTCCATGACGTCGGGGTCGGCCATGAAGCCGCCGGGCACGCCCCGCTGCTCCTCGGTGTAGCCGGGCGGCACGTCGGAGGACGGGTCGACCGGCAGCATGTCCTCGGTCGGCAGGATCGGCGCGTCGTGCACGGGCTGCCCCGACTCGTCGATCGGATACCACACCGGGAACGGCACCCCGAAGAAGCGCTGACGCGAGATCAGCCAGTCGCCGGCCAGGCCCTCGACCCAGTTGTCGTAGCGCACCCGCATGTGCGGCGGGTGCCAGGCCAGCTCGGCGCCCCGATCGAGCAGCCGGCGCCGCAGCTCCTCGTCACGCCCGCCGTTGCGGATGTACCACTGCCGGGTGGTGACGATCTCGAGCGGCCTGTCGCCCTTCTCGTAGAACTTCACCGGCCGCGAGACCGCCCGCGGCTCGCCGTCGAGGTCGCCGGACTCGCGCAGCAGCTCCACGATGCGCTCGCGGGCGCTGTGCACGGTCTTGCCGGCCAGCTCTTTGTACGGCTCCTCCTCCACGCCCTGCGGCGGCTCGGGCAGCAGCCGGCCGTCCCAGCCGATGACCGGCCGGGTCGGCAGGTCGAGCTCCCGCCACCAGGTGACGTCGGTGACGTCGCCGAACGTGCAGATCATCGCGATGCCGGTGCCCTTGTCGGGCTCGGCCAGGCGGTGGGCGAGCACCGGCACCTCGACGCCGAACAGCGGCGTCAGCACCGACGTGCCGAACAGGCCCTGGTAGCGCTCGTCGTCGGGGTGGGCGACCAGCGCCACGCACGCCGGGATCAGCTCGGGCCTGGTCGTCTCGATCCAGACCGTCCCCTTCTCGCCGTAGAAGGAGATCTTGTGGAACGCGCCGGGCCACTCGCGGTCCTCCAGCTCGGCCTGGGCCACGGCGGTGCGGAAGGTGACGTCCCACAGCGTCGGCGCCTCGGCGAGGTAGGCCTCGCCGCGCAGCAGGTTGCGCAGGAACGCCCGCTGCGACACCGCCCGCGACTCGTCACTGATCGTGGTGTAGAGCAGCGACCAGTCGACCGACAGCCCGATCCGCCGCCACATGTCCTCGAACGCCTGCTCGTCGATCGCGGTCAGCTGGTGGCACAGCTCCACGAAGTTGCGCCGGGAGATCGGGATCTCACGTTTGCCCGGCTTCTCCGGTGGAACGAAATCGGGGTCGTAGGGCAGCGACGGATCGCAGCGGACGCCGTAGACGTTCTGCACCCGGCGCTCCGTGGGCAGGCCGTTGTCGTCCCAGCCGAGGGGGTAGAAGACCGACTTGCCGATCATCCGCTGGTAGCGGGCCATGATGTCGGTGTGGGTGTAGGAGAAGACGTGACCGACGTGCAGCGAGCCGGACACCGTGGGCGGGGGCGTGTCGATGGCGTAGACCCGCTCGCGCGGCGCGGAGCGGTCGAAGCGGTAGACGCCTTCGTCTTCCCAGCGACCTACCCATACCTGCTCCAAGCCATCGAGCGAGGGCTTTTGGGGCATGGATGGGCGGCGTAGTCGCTGTTGAGTCATGCCTCCTTATGGTACGGCTTCGCCGCCCGCCCGGCGGTGCAGACTAGTGTTCCTTACGAAGGGGAAGGAGATCGTCATGGCGGAGGACAAGCCCGATGTCGCCTGGCGGGTCATCGGCGGGCTCGTCGGCCTGGTGACCGCCTGGGCGGCGAGGAAGATCCTGGGGTTCGCCTGGGTGAAGGCGACCGGCAAGGAGCCGCCCATCGACACCGACTCGCCCGAGGTGAGCATGGGCGAGGCGATCGGCTACGCCGTGCTCATGGGGGTCGGCATGTCCGTGGCGCAGATCGTGGTCAACCGGACCGCCAAGAAGCGCTACGACGCGTGGAAGGCTGTGAAGCAGGTGACTCCAGGGCGTTGAGAAACTCGTTCGCCCAGCGGTCCACGTCGTAGGTGGCGACCCGGCGGCGCATGGTGCGCATCCGCCGGGCCAGCTCGTGCGGCGTGGCCCGCATCGCCGCCAGCATCTGCCGCTTGACGTCCTCCACGTCGTACGGATTGACCAGATAGGCCTGCCGCAGCTCGTCGGCCGCCCCGGCGAACTCACTGAGCACCAGCGCGCCCTGCAGGTCGTGGTGGCAGGAGATGTACTCCTTGGCCACCAGGTTCATCCCGTCGCGCAGCGGGGTCACGATCATCACGTCGGCGGCGAGATAGAGCGCCGCGAGCTCCTCCTGGCCGTACGACTGGTGGAAGTACTGCACCGGCTGGTAGCCGAGCTGGGCGTGCTCGCCGTTGATCCGCCCCACCTGCAGCTCGATGTCGTCGCGCAGCCTGCGGTACTCGTCCACCCGCTCCCGGCTCGGGGTGGCGATCTGCACGAACACCGCCTCGTTGGGCCGCAGCCGGCCGTCCTTCAGCAGCTCGCCGAACGCCTCCAGCCGCTGGCCGATCCCCTTGGTGTAGTCGAGCCGGTCGACGCCGAGCAGCACGTGCTCGGGGTCGCCCAGGTCCATCCTGATCTCCTTGGCCCGGCTCACGATGTGCGGCTCGCGGACGAGGGAGTCGAGGTGCGCGAAGTCGACGGAGATGGGGAACGCCTGCGTGGTGACCACCCGGTCGTCCAGGAAGATCTCGTTCCCCTTGTACGGCAGGCCGAGCAGCCGCCGGCACAGCCGGCGGAAGTTGGAGGCGCCACCGGGCAGCTGGAAGCCCACCAGGTCGGCGCCGAGCAGCCCTTCGACGAGTTCCTTGCGCCACGGCAGCCGCCAGAACAGCTCGGTGGGCGGGAACGGGATGTGCAGGAAGAAACCGATGCGCAGGTCGGGCCGGATCCTGCGCAGCATCGCGGGCACGAGCTGCAGCTGGTAGTCCTGGACCCACACCACCGCACCCTGCTCGGCCGCGTCCGCGGCGGCCTCGGCGAAGCGCATGTTGACGCTCCGGTAGGTCTCCCACATCTCCCTGTCGAACACCGGCGTCGCCACCACGTCGTGGAAGAGCGGCCACAGGGTGGCGTTGGAGAAACCCTCGTAGTAGAGCTCAACCTCGCGAGCCGACAACGGGATGGGGATGAGGTTCATCCCGTCCTGCTCGAACGGCTGCAGCTTCTCGTCGGGTGCTCCGTGCCAGCCGGCCCAGGCTCCGTGGCGGCGCTGCATCACGGGAGCTATCGCCGTGACGAGCCCGCCAGGACTCCTGCGCCACGAGGCCGTTCCGTCGGGTTCGATCGTCCTGTCCACCGGCAACCGGTTGGCGACGATCAGAAACGAGCTACGGCCAGTCACGCAGTCCTCCTATGGGGTCATGTGTCAGGAGAGCCGCCGAGAGCACGGCTCACAGCGGCCGCCACCGACTCAGGCCCCGCATGGGGGAGGATCGCGGCGACGTGGGAGTCGGGCCTGATGAGCCATGCCTCATCCGGACCGGCGCCGAGCCTCTCAGCGAGCGAGCCAGTCCCATCTATCTCCGCGAGCCCGCGAACGGCGAGCGGCGCCGTAATGACCTTGCCCAAGACCTGCACAAACAAACTCGAATCGCACATATCGCCCAGGAGAACGAGGAATCCGTCCCGGCACGACTCGCGCAATCTGCCCCCGGGAAGCGCCACGTCCGGGAGGATCACGCCCGGCGCGGGCTCGCACGACGCCCCCTTGGGCGGCCGGCCGCGGAACGGGCGTGACGGCTCGGGTGTGGTCAGCGGCGAGTCGACGTACCAGAACGGCTCGGCGAAGCGGCCGGAGTCGACCTCGGCGATCCGGCCGCCCTCCAGCACGGCCCGCCGGCGCATCCGCTCCTCGACGGTGCGCGGCACCAGGAAGCGCATGGTGGCAGCGGTGACCTCGAGGTTCTCGCGCGCCGCCGCGTGCCGCTCGGCGTGGTACGACTCCAGCAGCCCCTCCCCCGCCCAGCCGTTGAGCACGAACGCCAGCTTCCAGGCCGCGTTCTCGGCGTCGGCCACGCCGGAGTTGAGGCCCCGCGCCCCGAACGGCGCCAGCAGGTGGGCGCAGTCGCCCGCCAGCAGCACCCGCCCGGCGCGCATCCGCGAGGCCAGGCGCGCGTGGAAGCGGTAGGTGCTGTGCCAGAGCAGCTCGTACGGCCGGTCTCCGATGATCTGCCGGAGCTTCCGCGCGATGTCATCCTTTGTCGGGATAAAGTCGGGCGCGATCTGCCAGTCGATCCGGTACGTGCCCCCCGGGCACGGATGGATGAGCACCTGCCGGCCCGGGTTCCACACCGGATCGAAGTAGAAGCGCCGCTCGTCCTCCCAGCCGGGCAGCTCCGCCTTGATGTCGCAGATGAGGAACTGGTCGTCGAACGACTCCCCCGCGAAGGCCACCCCGGCCGCCGAGCGCACCCCCTGCGCCCGCGCCCCGGCGCAGGCCAGCACGTACGGCGCCCGCAACACCCGCTGGCCGCAGCGCAGGCTGACCCCGGAGGAGTCCTGTGTCAGCCCGGTCACCTCGTGGTCCCAGCGGACCTCGATGAGCGGCTGTCCGGCGATGATCTCGTCGAGGATCTGCTCCGTACGGCTCTGCGAGATGTTCACGCACGCCGGCAGTGTGCCGTCGTCCTCGAACGACCAGGACGACAGCTCGCGGTCGCGGTAGTAGGTGCGGGCGGTGGTCCACGCCAGGCCCTCCTCGGCGATCTTGCCCGCGCCCGCGGCGGCCCAGATGTCGAGCACGTCGCGCTGCTGGCAGATCGACTTCGACCCGCCCCGGCCGCGGGCCGGCCGCTGGTCCAGCACCAGCACCTGGATCCCCCACCGGGCCAGCAGCAGCGCGGCGCTCTGCCCCACGGGCCCGGCCCCGATCACGATGACCTGGGCGTCGGTCTCGCGCCTCATGACTGCAGCTCGTTCCAGACCTGGCGGTCGCGTTCGGCGGTCCACACGCGCGGACGTTCGATCCCGTGCAGCTCGTCCCAGAGGCGGGAGACGTTGAACGGCAGGCAGTGCTCGAAGATCGGCCAGGAGCCGTAACGGGGCGCCAGGGCCCGGTGCGTGCGCGCGAACGCCTCCTTCAGCGAATCGGCCGCGCCGGCCTCGCGCAGCATCACCGTCAGGAAGTCGCGCGTCTGCCCGATGGCCGCCGCCACGCCGTCCTTCCCCCTGGCCACCGCTCCCCTGCCGCCGACCAGCGTCTCGGCCCCGAACGACGCCACCCGGTCGAGCGTCGCTGAGGCCCAGTCGCGGTGGAAGGCGTCGCCGGTGTAGAGGGCGGCCTGCGACTCGACCAGGTCGCCGGCGAACAGGACGCGCCGCTCCGGCAGCCAGGCGACCAGGTCGCCCTCGGTGTGGCCGCGGCCGCAGTACTGCAGAACCAGGTCGCCGCGGCCGCCGCCCAGGTCGATGGTGAACCGGTCGCTGAACGTCGCCGTCGGCCACGTCAGCCCGGGGATCGACCCGGGCTCCTTGAACAGGCGTGGCATGCGGGCGTACTCGCTGGCCCAGTCCTGCTCGCCGCGCTCGGCGATCAGCTCACGGGTCTTCTCGTGCGCCACGATCACGTCGGCGCCGAACGCCGAGGCGCCGAGCACCCTGACCGCGTGGTAGTGCGACAGCACCAGGTAGCGGACCGGCTTGCCGGTGTGCTCGCGCAGCCTGGCCAGCCACGCCCGTGCGGCCACCGGTGTGGCGAGCGCCTCGAAGCAGACGAGGAAGTCCTCGCCCTCGATCGCGCCCACGTTGGGGTCGCCCTCGGCCGTGAGCGCGTAGACGCCGTCGGCGAGCACCTCCAGGGACTGCCGCTTCTCGCCGAGATCCGCCGACGAGGCGAACGGCTTGGCCATCGCTCCTCCTCTCTGCCCGATGATCAGAACGTGCTCACCATGCGTAGAACCCCTTGCCGCTCTTCCGCCCCAGCTCGCCGGCGGCCACCTTCTCGCGCAGCAGCCGGGGCGGCTCGAACCGGGGCCCGAGCTTGGCGTGCAGGTATTCGGCGATGGCCAGCCGGACGTCCAGCCCGACCAGGTCGCCGAGCCTGAGCGGGCCCATCGGGTGGCCGTAGCCGAGGGTCATGGCCGTGTCGATGTCCTCGGCGGAGGCCACGCCCTCCTCCACCATGCGGATCGCCTCCAGGCCGAGCAGCACGCCGAGCCGGCTGGTGGCGAACCCTGGCGAGTCGTTGACCACGACGCCCGTCTTGCCGAGGCCGGCCACGACCCGCCGCGCCCGTTCCAGCACGTCGGGCGGCGTGGCGGCGGTGACGACGATCTCCACCAGGCGCTGGACGGGCACCGGGTTGAAGAAGTGCAGCCCGATGAGGCGTTCCGGGCGGTCGAGCGCGGCGGCCAGCTCGGCGATGGACAGCGAGCTGGTGTTGCTGGCCAGCAGGGCGTCACGGGAGAGGCGCGTTTCGGCCTCGGCCAGGATGCGGATCTTGAGCGCGGCGTCCTCGGGCACCGCTTCGACCACCAGCTCGGCGTCGGCCGGCACGGCGTCCATGGTGAGCCTGGCCAGGGCCTCGTCACGGTCGACGAGGCCCTTGGACGCGGCGATGGCCAGCCCGTCGGCGATGCGCCGCCGCGTCTGCTCCGCGAGCGGCTCCTGGACGGTGACGTGGTCGCCCCTGACGAGGAAGACCTGCGCGATCCCGGAGCCCATGCGGCCCCCGCCGATGACCGCTACCTTCATGAGCGCCTCCTCCTCAGGCCGGTCGCCGGGACTGCACCACGTGGAAACGGCCCGCGACGTAGCCGGGGTCGGTGAGCGAGGCCGTGGCTGCGGGGTTCGCGCCCGTGCCGTGGTAGTCGCTGAACGCGGCCGACTGGTTGACGTAGACGCCGCCGGTGAGATTGCACGACAGGTTGACGCCCGCGTCGAGCGCGGCGCGTTCGGCCTCGTCGAGCACGTCGGCGGAGGTCGAGTAGACGGAGGCGGTGAGCGCGCCGCGGGCGGTGATCGTGCGGCGGAGCACGTCGAGGCTCTCCTGGGTCGATCCGGTGGGGATGAGGAACGAGATCGGCCCGAAATGCTCGCGTCCGTAAATATCGGATTTTTCTTGATCCACCCGCACGATCAGCGGTGTCCGGATCACCGCGTCCGGGAACTCCGGGTGCTTGACCGCCCGCGACTCCAGCACCACCTCGCCCAGCGACGGCGCGCCCTCCACCCGGGCGAGCACGCCGGGATTGACCAGGGCGCCGGTCAGCTCGACCGCGCGGGTGTCGTCGCCGAGCAGCCGGCCGACCGCGGCGGCGAGCCCGGAGGCCACCTCGTCGAAGCTCTTGTGCCCCTCGTCGGTCTCGATGCCGCCGGCGGGGACGAGGACGTTCTGTGGCGCGGTGCACATCTGGCCGCTGTAGAGCGACAGCGAGAACGCCAGATTGCCGAGCATGCCCCGCCAGGAGTCGGTGGAGTCGATGACGACCGTGTTCACCCCGGCCTTCTCGGTGTGCACCAGGGCCTGGTGGGCGTGGCGCTCCAGCCACTCGCCGTACTCGGTGGAGCCGGTGAAGTCGACGACGCGGACGGCGGGATGGGTGGCGAGCGCGGTGGCCAGGCCCTGCCCCTCCTCGGCGGCCAGCGACACGAGCGAGGGGTCGAATCCGGCCTCCGCCAGCGTCTCGCGGGCGACCTGGACGGTGATGGCGAGCGGCAGCACGGCCCGCGGATGCGGTTTGACGATCACCGGGTTGCCGGTGACCAGGGAGGCGAACAGTCCCGGGTAGGCGTTCCAGGTCGGGAACGTGTTGCAGCCGACCACCAGCGCGACCCCGCGCGGCACCACCGTGAAGCGTTTGTCCATGACCAGCGGCTCGCCCTTGGCCGGCTTCTCCCAGCGGGCGGCCTCGGCCGAGGCGGTCATGGCGGCGTAGCCGTACGCGACGGCCTCCAGGGCGCGGTCCTGCGCGTGCGGCCCGCCGGCCTGGAAGGCCATGACGAACGCCTGCCCGGTCGTGTGCCGCACCGCGTCGGCCAGCTCGAAGCTGCGCCGGTTGATCCGCTGGACGATCTCGACGCAGGTGAGCGCGCGGGCCCGCGGCCCGGCGTCGCGCCAGGCCGGCATCGCCGCCCGCGCCGCCGCGACCAGCTCCTCCACCGCCGGCTCGGGATAGGTGACGCCCAGGTCCATCCCGTACGGCGAGCGCTCGGCCCCGATCCACGCGCCCGTGCCCGGCTGGTCGAGCGGGAACCGCCTGCCGAGCAGCGCCTCGAACGCCTCCCTGCCCCGCTCGGCGGCCCCCTCGCCGTAGACCCGCGGGCTCGGCGACTCGGGGAAGGCGCTCCAGTGGCCGCGCTCGGCGATGGCCGCCAGCGCCTTCTCCAGGGTCTCGCGGTGCTGCTCGAACATCATCTTCACCCTCTTGACAGGGATCGTCCGGACGTTGAAGTGTTTACCGAACATTCGGTCAGTAGACAAGGGAGACCTGCGCCGCGGAGCGCGCGTCGCATCTCGCGGTCGCAGGGAACCGGGACGAGGGTGGAGATGAGACTCGGCGATCCCCCCGCGCCGCAGGAGCTCGACCCGGTCGAGCGCGTGTCCCGCGACGAGCTCACGGCGCTGCAGCTCGAACGCCTCCGGCGCACGCTCGCGCACGCCTACGCCAACGTGCCGCTCTACCGGCGCACGTTCGACGAGGCGGGCGTGCACCCGTCGGACTGCCGGTCGCTCGGCGACCTGGCGTCGTTCCCGTTCACCACGAAGGAGGACTTACGCGGCTGCTACCCGTACGGGATGTTCGCCGTGCCTCGGGAGCGGGTGATGCGCATCCACGCCTCCAGCGGCACCACCGGCACCCCCACCGTGGTCGGCTACACGAAGCGGGACATCGACGTCTGGGCTGACCTGGTGGCCCGCTCGATCCGCGCCTCCGGCGGGCGGCCCGGCGACATCGTGCACGTGGCCTACGGCTACGGGCTGTTCACCGGGGGGCTCGGCGCGCACTACGGGGCCGAGCGGCTGGACTGCACGGTGGTGCCGGTCTCGGGCGGCATGACGCCCCGGCAGGTGCGCCTCATCGCCGACCTGCGGCCCGACATCGTGATGATGACGCCGTCGTACCTGCTGGCCCTGCTGGAGGAGTTCGCCGCGCAGGGGCTCGACCCCCGGGAGTCGTCCCCGCGCATCGGGATCTTCGGGGCCGAGCCGTGGACGGAGGAGATGCGCGCGGAGATCGAGGAGAGCTTCGACCTGCACGCCGTCGACATCTACGGCCTGTCGGAGGTGATGGGCCCCGGCGTGGCGAGCGAGTGCGTGGAGACCAAGGACGGCCTGCACGTCTGGGAGGACCACTTCTACCCGGAGACCGTCGACCCGTTCACCGGGGAGCCCGCGGACGGAGGGGAACTGGTGCTGACGAGCCTCACCAAGGAGGCGATGCCGGTCATCCGCTACCGCACGCGCGACCTGACCCGGTTGCTGCCCGGCACCGCCCGGCCGGCGTTCCGGCGCATGGCGCGGGTGACCGGGCGTACCGACGACATGATCATTCTGCGCGGCGTGAACGTGTTCCCGACGCAGGTCGAGGAGCTGGTGCTGCGCACGGAGGGGCTGTCGCCGCACTTCCAGCTCCACCTGACGCGCCCGGGGCGGCTCGACGTGATGACGGTACGCGTGGAGGCGCGCCCCGGCTTCCGCGGCGACCGGATCGCGGCGGGCGAGGCGCTGCGCCGGACGGTCAAGGAGAGCGTCGGTGTGAGCGTCGAGGTCGAGGTGGTGGACCCGGAGACGCTGGAGCGGTCGGTGGGCAAGCTCAAACGAGTCATCGACAAGCGGGATAATTGACGACATGGCCACCCCAACCCCCACCCGTCACCGCAAGCGGGGGCACGACCCGGAGTCGGTGCTCTCCATCGCCGTGGGCGTCTTCAACGAGCGCGGCTACGACGGGACGAGCATGGAGGACCTGGCCAGGGCGCTCGGCGTGACCAAGTCGGCGATCTACTACCACGTGCCGGGCAAGGAGCAGCTGCTCGCGCGGGCCCTCGACCGGGCGCTGGACGGGCTGTTCGAGCTGATGGCCGACGAGCGCGCGGCCTCGGGCCCGGCCATCGAACGCCTGGAGTGGGTGGTCCGGCAGAGCGTGCGCATCCTCGTCGACCGGCTGCCGTACGTCACGCTGCTGCTGCGGGTGCGCGGCAACAGCGGCACCGAGCAGGCGGCGCTGGAGCGGCGTTGGGAGTTCGACCGGTTCATCGGCCGCCTGGTCATCGAGGCGGCGGCGGAGGGCGGCATCCGGCCTGACGTGGATCCGGCGCTGGTGACGCGGCTGCTGTTCGGCGCCGTCACCTCGATCAGCGAGTGGTACCAGCCGGCGCGCGGGGCCTCCGCCGACGACCTGGCCGACGCGCTGCTGAAGATGGCCTTCGGCGGGCTGCGGGTCTAACCGGGCTCGACCTCGGGGCGGCTCGCCGCCGGCGGCAGCTTGACGCGCAGGTCGTCGCGGACCGCCTGCGCCAGTTTCTTGGTGGCCATGCGGTTGAGCGCGCCGCCGGCGACGGCGCCGGTGAGGAACGGGCCGAACGTGGTCAGGTGGCGGCCCAGCGTCCGCATGAGGCGGTTGCGCACGGCGGTCTTGGTGGCGGCGCCGAGGGCGAGGGAGACGGACGCGGGAGCGAGCGGGTCGATGCCGCGCTGCTTGGCCCAGGCGGAGGCGAAGACGATCGCGCGCTGGGTGCCGGTGCCGTCGACGCGGACACCGTAGACCTCGTGCAGCTCGGCCAGGAGCTTGACCTCGATGGCGGCGACGACGATGGTCTCGGCGACGAGCTGGGCGGGGGCGGAGAGCAGGAGGGGTGGCGCCGCGAACTCGGCCGCGGCCAGCGCTCCGCCGAGGGCGCCGACGGTCATCGTGCCTCTCTGGGCGGTGCGCACCAGGTCGTCGGCGAGTTGCTCGCCGGTGAGCCCGTGGTGGTGCTCGGAGAGCGTGTGCAAGTCTCTGATGGGGATGCGCGGCGCGATGTTGAGGAAGACGTCGGCCAGCCAGCGTCCGCGTCCGGCGCCGTTCTGCCGGGCCCTCTTCGCGCCCTCGGACAACGTCTGGGCTAGTCGGCCGAGCAGCCTGCGCCGCTCGGCCGGCTCGAGCTCGCCGGGCTCGGCAAGCCTGCCTACGAGCTCGCCGACCTCGCGATCGGGGTCGGCGATCTCATTGCCCGTCTGGTGGTCTTTGCCTGGTTCCGCCACGCGATGCCTCCGTCCTGTGGTCGCGATCGCTCAGGGCTTTGCGGCCCCGAGCTCCTTCGCCCCATCGTCAGGCGGCGCACTCCCGGCAGACCTGCTGACCGTTCTTCTCGGAGGCCAGCTGGCTCCGGTGATGCACCAGGAAGCAGCGCGCGCAGGTGAACTCGTCGGCCTGACGGGGGATCACCCGCAGGGAGAGCTCTTCGTTCGACAGATCCGCACCGGGCAGCTCCAGCGACTCGGCCAGGTCGGTCTCGTCGATGTCGATGCTGCCGGACGACTTGTCGGTGCGCCGCGCCTGCAGCTCCTGCAGGCTGTCCTCACCCAGGTCGTCGTCTGTCTTGCGCGGGCTGTCGTAGTCGGTAGCCATTGTGCTTACTCCATCCCCCTCATCTATATGTCGTCGCGCTCGTCGCGCGTCTTCTAACGTCCGGGAGACCCGTCTTGTGCCCGTTCCGCCACGGAGATTTCCCATCGGTACCCCGCGGGAACGGACAACGAACCTCCCAACACGTCAGCGCGTGCCGCCGACGGCAATGGTTAGCCAAATATGGCGAAACCCACAGCCTTGGCGTCATGCTCCACCGTGTTCGACGGCACATCCAACCACATGTGCGGCGAGAACGAGACGCCCCCCGTACATCAACACGCAGACGAAGCACCAGCGGTATCCATGTCAGCGGCTCGGCAGCCTCATGGTCACGACGAGCCCTCCCCCGTCACGCGGCACCGCGGCCACATTTCCGCCGTGTGCCTGCACCACCGCACGGACGATGGACAACCCCAGCCCCGATCCCTTGGCAGAATCCACGCGGTCCGCATGGAGCCTCCTGAACGGCTCGAAGAGGCTGTTCACCTCGTACGCCGGAACGTGCTGTCCCGTGTTGGCCACCTGAACAACCAAGGCACCGTCCGCCATTCCCGTACGGATCCAGACTTTTCCGTTTTCGGGAATGTTGTACTTCACCGCGTTCTCAAGGAGGTTGCTGACGGAGCGCTCCAAGAGCACCGGATCGCCTATGGTAGGCGCGCTGACCAGATCGGTGGTCAGCGTGACACCGTGTTCCTCGGCGAAGGGCAGCACCTGTTCCACCGCCGTCTGGGCGACCTCGCGGACGTCGAGCGGCTTGCGCACGGCGAGCTCGCGTTCGCTCCTGGCGAGCAGCAGCAGACCCTCGATGAGCTTCTCGTTGCGCGCGTTGACCTCGAGCAGGGTACGGCCGAGCGCCTTGAGGTCCTCCGACGCCTGCGGATCGGACAGCGCGATCTCCAGCACCGTCCGGTTGATGGTGAGCGGGGTGCGCAGCTCGTGGGAGGCGTTGGCCACGAACCTGCGCTGGGTGTCGAAGGCGACGTTGAGCCGGGTGAGCATGGCGTCGAAGGTGTCGGCCAGCTCCTTCAGCTCGTCGTTGGGGCCTTCCAAGGCGATGCGCTGGTGGGCGAGCGTGCTCTCGGAGAGCTTGCGCGCCGTGCCGGTCATCTTCGCCACCGGCCGCATCGCCCGGTCGGCCACGAAGTAGCCGATGATGAGCGCCAGGATGCCGACCCCGAGCAGCGCCATGAAGGCGCTTTTGAGCACGGCGTCCCTGGCGTTCTCCACCGCCTGCGCCTGGAAGTCACGCCAGGCGACCTGCAGCCGGGCGTCCTGCAGGGGATCCAGCCCTAGGTCGAGGCCGGGCCACGCCTCGCTGATGGCCGTGCCGACGATCGCGTAGACCGAGAACAGCAGCACCGCGGCGGCGGCGAACACCAGGGCGCCGTACGTCAGCGTCAGCCGCCAGCGGATGCTGACCTTCGCCGGCAGTGCCTTCATCCGCTCCATCGTCGTGCGCTGGACCGGCGGGCTGCCCGGCGGGGGCGGACCGTCCCAGGCGGGCGGGCCGCTGGGCGGCGGCGGTTCCTGCACGCGGGTCGCCTTCCTGGCCGAATGCGGGCTGATCATCGGATGGGTCGGCCCGGCCTGTCGTTCTGGCCCCTGACTCACAACTGACTCACAACTTGTATCCCACGCCGGGCACCGTCTCGATCACCTGAGGTTCGCCCAGCTTCTTCCGCAACGTCATCATCGTCACCCGCACCACGTTGGTGAAGGGGTCGATGTTCTCGTCCCATGCCTTGTCGAGCAGGTCCTCCTGGCTGACGACGGCGCCTTCCGCGCGCATCAGCTCCTCCAGGACCGCGAACTCCTTCTTGGTGAGCACGATCTCCTTGCCGTCGCGCTCCACGAGCCGCTTGCCCGGGTCGAGCCGGATCCCGGCCCGCTCCAGGACGGGCGGCAGCGGGGGCGCGGAGCGGCGGCCGAGCGCCCGGATCCGCGCGACCAGCTCGATGAACACGAACGGCTTGGCCAGGTAGTCGTCGGCCCCCAGGCCGAGCCCCTCCACCTTGTCGTCCACGTCGCCGGAGGCGGTCAGCATGAGGATCCGCGAGGCGGAGCGCTGCTCCACCAGCCGCCGGCACACCTCGTCGCCGTGCACCACCGGCAGGTCGCGGTCCAGCACGATCACGTCGTAGTCGATGTACGAGGTCCGCTCAAGGGCGCCCCCGCCGTCGTACGCCACGTCGACCGCCATGGCCTCACGCCGCAGACCCGTCGCGATCGCGTCGGCGAGCACCCGCTCATCCTCCACCACCAGCACGCGCACGCCTGGAACACCTCTCTCCGATTCTGGTGACTCATTGTGGCCACAGCGCCGATAAGCGCACGGTAAGGCATGTCCACGGGTGGGTGACGCGACGGTGAGGCAGACGGCGCGGAAATTCATGTTTCGGGGGGCGAGCACCCGGGGTATGCCTGCGGAACACCCATCGGCCGGGCATGATCCGGCAATGGGGATGACTTCGCCCCCATACGGAACGACCCGGAGAGAGTAGGTGAGATGGGCGAGTTCACGACCACGATCGAACACCGCCTCGACCAGGCTTACAAGGGCCTCCGAGAGGCCCGTAGCACCGGCGACGACTATCTCGCCGACACGCTCACCGCCGAGATCGAGGACCTGCGACGGCTGGCCGACGATCACGGTATTCCGTTGCCCCGCTGACCACACGGCAAACGGCCGGAGCCTTCCTCGGCTCCGGCCGTTTGCGCTGTCCGCGCGGGTCAGGCGTCGCGTTCTGGATCGAGCGAGGCCAGCAGGTCGTGCAGCTGCTCGAACAACCCGGGGGCGGCGCACACCGCGAACGACGGGCTGACCGGCCTGCCGTGCAACCCGCCGAGCCGGGCCCCCGCCTCGGTGGCAACCAGGCCGGCCGCGGCGTAGTCCCACGGGTTGATGCCGCGCTCGTAATAGGCGTCCACCCGGCCGGCCGCGAGCGAGCACAGGTCGATGGCGCACGAGCCGCCGCGCCTGATGTCGCGCACGCGGGTCAGCACCTTCGCCACCACCTCGCCCTGCACCGCGCGCCGGGTCGCGGAGTAACCGAACCCGGTCGCGACCAGCGCGCGGTCGAGCGGCACCCCGGTGTTGCAGCGCAGCCGGGTGTCGCCGAGCCAGGCCCCCCGGCCGAGCGCCGCGGTGTAGACCTCGCCGCGGGCCGGCACGTTGACGACTCCGGCGACGACCTCGCCCTTCACCTCGACGGCGATCGACACCGCCCATTCGGGCAGGCCGTACAGGAAGTTGACGGTGCCGTCGATGGGGTCGACGACCCAGCGGACGTCGGAGTCGCCGGGGTCCTCGCCCCCTTCCTCGCCGAGGATACGGTCGCCGGGGCGGGCGGCCAGGACGCGTTCGCGGATGAGCTCTTCCGAGGCCTTGTCCAGCGCGGTGACGACGTCGGTCGGGCTGGACTTGGTCTCGATCTCCCGGGACATCGTGGGCCGCTTGGCGAGCAGCATGTCTCCCGCCTCACGGGCGATGTCCTCGGCCAGGCTCAGGAAATCCGTCATCAGGCCACCGAGTCCGGGCGCTTCCATTCCTGGCCGAGCACGTGCCGGCCGAGGAAGGCGAGAACGGTCTCGTACCAGGCGACGATGTTGCCGGGCTTGAGGATCCAGTGGTTCTCGTCGGGGAAGTAGAGGAACTTCGCGTCGACCTCGGTGCGCCGCAGGTCCCACCACAACCGCAGCGCCTCGCCGATCGGCACGCGGTAGTCCTTGTCACCGTGGATGACGAGCAGCGGGGTGGTGATCTTGTCGAGCGACTGGTGCGGGGACAGCAGCGCGTACCGCTCCGAGCCTGGCGCGCCGAACTCGCGCTGCCAGAACATCGCGGCGTCGGTGGTGCCGGCGAACTGGTCGAGGTTCCACAGCGAGGCGTGGGTGACGATGCACTTGTAGCGGTCGGTGTGGCCGGCGAGCCAGTTGGCCATGTAGCCGCCGAACGAGCCGCCCATCGCGGCGATGCGCTCGCTGTCGATGTCGTCCCTGGCCAGGGCCGCGTCGACGATCGCGTCGAGATCGGCCTGGGTGCGCGGGCCCCAGTTTCCCCAGCCGCGGTCGATCATCTCCTGGCCGTAGCCGGTGGACAGGCACGGATCGGGCAGCAGGACGGCGTACCCGTGCTGAGCCAGGATCCACGACTGCCAGCGCCACTGCCAGTCGTTCCACGAGCCGATCGGGCCGCCGTGGATGAACAGCACGAACGGCGCCGGGTCGGCGGCCGAGGCGCCCTCCGGCAGGGCGAGCCAGCCGCGCACGGTGGCGCCGTCGTCGGTCGTGACGGAGATCTCGGTGAGCGTGCCGGGCACCTGCGGGCGCGGCGCGGGCGAGGGCAGGTCGGTGATCTCGCCGTCGGCCACGTCGATGCGGGCCGGGCCGGGGGCCAGGTCGACGGCGCTGCGCAGGGCGTAGACGAAGCGGCCGTCGGGAGAGGCGCCGAGGCCGAGGTAGGCGCCGTGGTCGCCGGTGAGCCTGCGCACCTCGCCGCCGTCCAGCGGCACGTGGAAGACGGGGCGGCGGCCCTGATGGTCGGCCGCGAGGTAGACGGACGAGGAGTCGGGCGCCCACGTGACGTCCGACGGGAACAGGTCGGGCGCGTACCCGGCGCCCTCCCCGGTGGCGAGGTCGGCGATCCACAGCTCGCTGCGCGTGGAGACCTCCAGGCCGGTACGGCGGTCACGGGCGCAGGCGAGCCTGGCCCCGTCGGGCGAGACGGCCAGCGGGCCCTCGAAGTCGTGGGCGTCGTCGGTGAGCAGCACCCGCCGCTCGCCGGTGGCCACGTCGATGAGCACCAGGTCGGTACGCCACTCACCCTTCGGCAGGTACGTGCGCCACGTGGCGATCACGGTGGAGCCGTCGGGCGTCAGCTCGAACGAGCCCTCGCGCAGCGCGTCTCCCGCGTCGGGCGTCAGGTCGCGCACGTCCTCCAGCCGGTCGTCGCCGAGGCGGGCGGCGAACAACCGGGGCCGACCGGGCCCGAGGTCGTGGTCCCAGTAGCGCACCGGGTAACCCTCGTGCAGGATCGCGCTGATCCCGGCGTCCTTGCGGGCCTTGCGCTTGTCCGCCTCGGCCGCCTCCTCGCCGTCGAGCACATCCGAGACGAACACCACCACGTCACCGGCGGTGCGCACGGCCCCGATGCCGCCGGGCCTGGTCGCCACCTGGCGGGCCTCACCGCCGGCGCGCGGCAGCAACCACAGGGAGGGCACCTCGTCGGAGGAGTCCTTGGCGGTGGGGTCGGGGCGCGCCGAGGTGAACAGCACGTCACCGGCGGCGGTGAACACGGCCGCCGACTCGCCCTTCGCGGAGCGCGTCAGCCGGTACGGCTCGCCGTCGACGGGCACGGCCCACAGGGCGGTCCCGTACGACTTGCCGTCGGGGTTCAGGGACTGGACGGTCGAGATCAGCCTGGAGCCATCGGGCGAGAGCCGCAGTGAGAGGACCCGGGGGATGGCCACGTAGTCACGAATGTCGTTGAATGCGCTCACTCGACCGAACCTACCGCGCGCTACAGACCGGCCGCATCGCCTGGCCTCCTCCTCGCTGCGGGACACCGCTCTCGCGCGAATAGGGTGGTCACGTGGGAAATTACGACGCCTTGCTGGTCCTGTCGTTCGGCGGCCCCGAGGGCCCCGACGACGTGATGCCCTTCCTGGAGAACGTCGTGCGCGGGCGCGGCGTGCCGCGCGAGCGGCTGCTCGACGTGGCCGAGCACTACCTGGGCTTCGGCGGGATCAGCCCGATCAACCAGCAGAACCGCGACCTCGTGGAGGCGCTGCGCCCGGTGGCCGGCGTCCCGGTCTACTGGGGCAACCGCAACTGGCATCCCTTCGGGGAGGACACCGTCCGCCGGATGAAGGCCGACGGTGTCAGGAAGGCCGCGGTCTTCGCCACCTCGGCGTTCGCCGGCTACTCCAGCTGCCGCCAGTACTACGAGGACATCGCGCGGATCTCCGTCGAGGGCGGTCCCGAGCTGGTCAAGATGCGCCACTACGGCGACCACCCCGGCTTCGTGGCCGCGATGGCCGACCACACCCGCGCCGCGCTGGAGCGGCTCGGCCGCGACGACGCCCGGCTGGTGTTCACCGCCCACAGCATCCCCGTCTCCATGGCCGAGACCGCCGGCCCGTCCGGCGGCCTGTACGAAGCGCAGCTGCGCAGGAGCTGCGAGCTGATCAACCAGGCGCTCGGCCGCACCGAGCCGTGGGACCTGGTGTGGCAGTCGCGCAGCGGCCCGCCGCAGGTGCCGTGGCTGGAGCCCGACGTCTGCGACCATCTGCGCAAGGTCAGCGCTCAGTCCGTGGTGCTGGTGCCGATCGGCTTCGTCTCCGACCACATGGAGGTCGTCTACGACCTCGACACCGAGGCCAGGGCGGTGGCCGCCGAGCTCGGCCTGCCGATGGAGCGCGCGGCGACGGCCGGTACGCACCCGCGGTTCGTCCAGATGGTGCGCGAGCTGATGGACGAGCCGGAGCCGGTGCCGTGTCCCCTCACCTGCTGCCCGCCGCCCCGCCGCCGCCCTCAGGCGTAGGTACGCGCGTACGCGTCGGCGATGCCCATCACCTTGTTCACGTAGTCCCATGAGTGGTTGTAGAACCAGATCGCCTTGCGCAGGCGCTCGCCGCCCTCGCCCGCCTTGTTGGCGCACAGGTAGTTGGCGGCGCCGGGCACGGCGTCGTACGGGCTCCAGATGTCCTTCTTGCCGTCCCCGTCACCGTCGACGCCGTAGTGCTTCCAGGTGGCGGGCATGAACTGCATCGGCCCGAGCGCGCCCGCGCTCGACGGGCCGTTGTTGCGCCCGTGGCTGCTCTCGACCTGCCCGATCGCGGCCAGCACCGTCCATGACAGGCCGGGGCAGCGGGTGGCGGCGGCCTTGTACAGGTCCAGGTAACTGGACGGGCGGCCCACGCTGACCTGAGGCTGCTGAGGTTGCCGCTGGGCCTGCCGCTGCTTGGCGGCGCGCTCGGCAGCGTCCAGCATGACGACCTGGGCGCCCTTGCCGAGCAGCTTGCGCACCTTGGCCTCGCTGATCGCGCCGGGCTTGCCGTGCAGCAGCACCGCGACGTCCGGCGCGAACCCGAGCGACCTGCCGAGGTCGGCGCTGATCACGCCGTCCACGCCGGGCAGCCCGAGCGGCGCCGAGGCGGCGGCGCGCAGCCGGGGGCCGCCGTCCACCTGGTACATCGCGCCGAGGATCAGCCCGAACCTGCGCATCGCGGAGGTGTCGGTCACCAGCTCGCCCCGGGCCAGCGCGCTCCACACGGCGGGCTCGTCGGCGACCGGCTGCGGCGTCCAGGAGCGGAACTCGGCCGGGTCGACGGCCAGCAGGTTCAGGGCCGTACCCGACATCTTGACCGCGCCCGCGTCCACCACGACCGCCTTCTGCACGTGCGTCAGCTGCGCGAGCCGGTGCCTGGTCTGCTCGGGCACCGTGCCGCCGGCGACGGCGAGCACGCGCGGCGGCGTCACGGTGACCCCGGGACCGCCCTGACCGAAGTCCTGCACGGGCTGGGCGGTCGGCACGATCTGGTCGAGCCTGGGGGACGCCGGCTGCTGGGCGCGGGGTTGCCTGCGCACGTTCTCCTGGGCGGTGTTGACCATGTCGTCGCCCAGGAGGACGACCACGCCTCCCGCCGCCGCCGTGACCGCGAGCACCGCGACGACCATGAGCATGACCGCTCGGAACGAGGGAAGACCGGACACTCGGGACACGTTAACCCACAGCCCTGCTTATCGACTTGCCTTCCGGACATGCGGTGCGCCAAGGTTGGGTCGCTGAAGTAAGGAGGAACTTGGGTGGTCGGGCCTTACCGGGGGTTGTTCGACGGGCCCGGCATCAAGGGCTTCGTGCTGGCCGGCTTCTTCGGCCGCATGCCGATGTCCATGCAGGGCATCGGCATCATTCTGCTGATCTCGACGCTGACGGGTTCGTACGCCGCCGCGGGCGCGGTCGCCGCCGTCACCAACGTGGCCTTCGCCGTGGCCGGCCCCCTCACCGGCAGGCTCGTGGACCGGTTCGGGCAGAGCCGGGTGATCCCGCCCTTCGCCGTGGTCAACGCGCTGTCGCTGGTCTCCCTCATGCTGTGCGCCGGTCTCGGCGCGCCCGGCTGGACGTTGTACGTCACCGGCCTGCTGGTCGGCGCCAGCTCG
Organism: Nonomuraea terrae; assembly: GCF_044465245.1. Classification (NCBI taxonomy): domain Bacteria; kingdom Bacillati; phylum Actinomycetota; class Actinomycetes; order Streptosporangiales; family Streptosporangiaceae; genus Nonomuraea; species Nonomuraea terrae. Next base: position 802,619 of record NZ_JBITLL010000005.1, read on the forward strand.
CTGTCGCTCGGCTCGATGGTGCGCGCCCGCTGGACGCACATCCACAGCGGCTCGGCCAAGCTGCACACCGCGTTCGCGTTCGAGTCGGTGATCGACGAGGTCATCTTCGTCACCGGGCCCGCGCTGGTCACGGTGCTGGCCACCGGCGTGAACCCGTACGCGGGGCTGGCGGTCGCGACCGTCTCGATGTTCATCGGCTCGCTGGCGCTGGCGGCGCAGCGCAGTACGCAGCCGCCCGCCCGGGGCGTCAGGTCCGTCTCCGGCACGCCCATCCTCATCCCCGGCATCGCCCTGCTGGCCTGCGTCTACCTGGGGCTCGGCGCGGTGTTCGGGTCGGTCGACCTCATCACCGTGGCCTTCGCCGAGGAGGAGGGGGCGAAGTCGGCCGCCGGGTTCCTGGTGGCGGCGTTCGCGGGCGGGTCGATGGTGTCGGGGCTGTGGTTCGGCTCGCGGCACTGGAAGATCTCGCTGCGCGGCCGGTTCGTCCGGGCGCTCGGCGTGTTCGCCGCGGGGCTGGCGCCGCTCGTGTTCATCAGCGACCTCAAGATCATGGCGGGCGCGCTGTTCCTGGCCGGTTTCGCCATCTCACCCACCCTCATCACCGGCTTCTCGCTCACCGAGCGCCTGGTGCCGCCGTCGCTGCTCACCGAGGGCATGGCGTGGATCTCGACGGCGATCGGGTTCGGCGTGGCGATCGGCGCGTGGGCGGGCGGCCGGCTCACCGAGGCCGTCGGCGCGTCCGACGCCTTCGCCTTCTCGCTGGGCGCGGCGCTGCTCGCGGTGGTCGTGGGCATCGGAGGTTCGAGTTTGCTGAGACTTCCCGAGGCTTCTTCACCGGCGAAGAGCTGATCCGCTACCGTCGGGACATCCCTCGCAACACCCATCACACTGGAAGCACTAGTTATGTCCCGACAAATCAGTTCACTTCTAGCTATTGCGGCTGTTTGCGTCACCCTTGCGCCGGCGCCCGCCTTCGCCCAGGCATCCAAGAAGGAGCCGGTCGACTGCAGCCAGGTCAAGTGCCTCGCCCTGACGTTCGACGACGGCCCCGGCCAGTATGCCGGGACGCTGCTCGACACGCTGAAGAAGTACGACGCCAAGGCGACGTTCTTCCTCGAGGGCCAGTACGCGAAGAGCCGCCCGCAGTTCGTCAAGCGTATGGCGGCCGAGGGGCACGAGCTCGGCAACCACAGCTACAAGCACCCCGACTTCACCAAGAGCAGTGAAGCGACGATCAAGGACGAGATCCAGAAGACCCAGGACGCGGTGAAGGCGGCGGCGGGCGTCGAGCCCAAGCTGCTGCGGCCGCCGTACGGCATGACGGACGTCAGGGTCTCGGAGATCGCCGAGCAGTTCGACATGCCGCAGATCCTGTGGACCGCCGGCTCCAAGGACTGGAGCCTCAAGAACGTCGACGCCATCCAGAAGCAGACGCTGGCCGTCGCCGAGCCGAACGGCATCATCCTCATGCACGACTGGGTGAAGCAGACGGTCGACGGCATGCCCGCGCTCATCAAGACCCTGCAGAACAAGGGCTACCACCTCGTGACCGTCTCCGACGTGATCAAGGACGAGAAACTCGAGCCCGGCGACGCCTTCCCCCTCCCGGAGGGCTGGGAGCAGTGAGTATCGTCGGTCCCTGACCGAACGATGCTCTGGAGGTGCCCGTGGCGTTCGTGAACTGGTCGCGCAACCAGTCGGGCACTCCCGCCGAGGTGCGCACGCCGTCCTCCGTCGAGGACGTCGTACGCGCCGTACGCGACGCCGCCGCCTCCGGGCGGCGGGTCCGCATGGTCGGCACGGGCCACTCCTTCACCGGGGTGGCCCTCACCGACGGCATCATGCTCCGCCCCGACGCGCTGACCGGCCTCAGGTCGTGCGCGGACGACCGCGTCACCGTGCCGGCCGGCACGCCGCTGCGGATGCTGAACGACCTGCTCGCCGAACGCGGCCTGGCCCTGGCGAACATGGGCGACATCGCCGAGCAGACCGTCGCCGGCGCCATCCAGACGGGCACCCACGGCACCGGTCGCGACAGCGGCGGCCTCGCCGACCAGGTGGCCGAGCTGGAGTTGGTGCTCGCCGACGGCTCCGTGGCGACCGCCGCGCCGGGCGACCACCTCTTCGACGCCGCCCGCGTGGGGCTGGGCGCGCTGGGTGTGCTGACGGCCGTGACCTTCCGGGTGGAGCCCGCGTTCCTGCTGCGGCACCGGCGGCGCAGGATGGCCCTCGGCGAGATCCTCGCCTCGCTGGACGAGCTGACCTCCACCCACGAGCACCTCGACTTCTTCTGGCTGCCGCACACCGACGCGTGCCTGGTCAAGACCGCCGACCGGCACCCGGGGCCGGCCCGGACGCCGGGGGCGTTCGCGCACTGGCGCGACACCGTCTTCCTGGAGAACACCGTCTTCGGCGCCGCCTGCGCCCTCGGCGCCCGATTACCGGGCCTGATCCCCCGCATCAACGCCGTCAGCGCCGCCGCGCTCGGCGACTCCGCGTGGGCGGACGCCTCGTACAAGGTCTTCACCTCCCGGCGCGACGTGCGCTTCCTGGAGATGGAGTACGCCATCCCGCGTGAACACCTCGGCCAGGCCCTGCGCGAGACCCGCGACCTGATCGACCGGATGGACTGGAGGATCAGCTTCCCGGTGGAGGTCCGCGTCACGCCGCCCTCCGGCGCCTGGCTGTCCACCGCGTACGGGCGGCCGTCGGCGTACGTCGCCTGCCACGTCTACCGGCCGACGCCCCATCCGGCGTACTTCGCGGGCGTCGAGGAGATCATGACCCGGCTGGACGGCCGCCCGCACTGGGGCAAGCTGCACACCCGGGACGCCGCGTACCTGGCCGGGGTGTATCCCCGCTTCGCCGACTTCACCACCCTGCGCGACCGCCTCGACCCTGACCGCCTGTTCGGGAACGCGTACCTGGAGGCGGTGCTCGGTTAGCGCTGGGGTGTGCCGGGGCCGGTCTGCTCCTCCTGCGGCACGGAGGGCGCGGTGGGCGTCGGCGCCTCTTCCATGTCGCCGGGCCGTTCTTCCAGCGGCGGCGGGCTCGTGGCCTCGTGCGACGGCTCCACCACGTCGTCGCTCCGCTGCGGCTCCGGCTCCTCCGTGGGCCGGCCGCTCGGCGGCGGGGTCTCCCCCGCGTCCGCGCTGCCGCTGGGAGTGGGCGTCGGCGTGGGTGACGGCTTCGACGGCCCGTACGTGACGGTCGGCTGCGGTGTGTCGTGCGACGGCACGGGAACCTCCTGCCGGGACGGCGGCTCGTGCTGCACCCGCGCCTGGTGCGGGACCTCGCCGGTGACCTGCTCGTGCAGGGTCTGCCGGGTGATGCCCTGGTAGGCGAGGATGCCGCCCATGCTGACCGCGAACACGATCACCGCGGCGCCCGCCACCTTCACCCACGAGACCCTGCGCCGCGGCTGCTCGGCGACCGGCATCACGAGCGTCGTCTCCCTGCTACCGCTCTCCGTCGTGGCGTCGGGCGTCGCGGCGTCCGGCGTTCCGGCGTCGGGCGTCGCGGCGTCGGGTTTCTGCTCGCCGGGCGCCGGCTCGTGGGGCTGCCAGCGGATGACCAGCGTGCGCTGCTTGACCCGTTCTTCGGTGCGCTTGAGGTAGTGCGTGTACACCGCGGTGGCGACGGTGCTCGCGATGCTGACCACCGCGGCGCCGATCAACGTGCCGGCCACGCCGAGGTAGGAGGCGGCCACGGCGGCGGTCACCGCCGCCAGGGCGCTGCCCACGATCTGCGGGATGCTCAGCTCGAACTTCCGCGGCTCGCCGCTCATCCCCCGGATCAGTCCTCTCTCGTCATGCGTTGGGTAAAGAGTGGTCTCGTGAATAGACGCGAGGGCGTGTCCCGTTGTTCCTGTGAGCTGTGCGACAGCCACCCTTGCACCTCGTGCCCCGACGTCTCGGCCTACCCTCCCTGTACTTCGCCGCGGCCATGGCGACGGCCGCCACGACGGCCGTCCCACTCGCCATGTCGCCCGCCTCGGGACTCGCGCTGCGCCCCGCCCCGTCCGAGCCCACGCGCCCGTACATCGTCCTGACCCGCGGCCGGCCAGCCGCCCGCGCCCTCGTCGGCGAGCTGCGCTGGCGGGTACGGCGTTACTACACCGCCGCCCTGCCCGGCTTCGCCACGTTCCTCACCGCCGGAGAGCTGGCCGAGCTGCGGGCCGACCACCGCGTGCGCGCGGTCGAGCCCGACCTGGAGATCCGTCCCATGCCGCTGGGCCGGTCGCCGGCCCTGCCCGCCGGGCGGCCGTCCGGCGCGGGCACCACCGTGTACGTCGTCGCCGGTGGCCTGGACGCCGCCCGCGACGAGTTCGGCGACCAGGCCTGGCGCGCCTTCGACGCCACCGGCGGCACCGGACGCGACTGCGCCGGCCACGGCACCCAGGTGGCCCGCCGCGTCCACGCCGCGGCCCCCGGCGCCCGGGTCGCCTCCGTCCGCGTGCTCGGCTGCGACGGCTCCGGAACGCTGTCGGACCTGCTGGCCGGGATCGACTGGATCCACCGCCACGCCCGCCGGCCCTCCGTCGCCGCGCTGCCCCTCGACGGCGCCGGCTCCGCCGCTCTCGCCACGGCCGCGCGGTCGTTGTCACGCTCGGGCGTGTTCGTCGCCGCGTCGTCCCGCTCCGTCGCCTGCCGGGCCACCCCCGCAGGCCGGACTTTCTCGGCGTACGCGCCGGAATTGGCCGGAGCCGCCGCCCGGCTCCTGGAGCTCCATCCGGCCGCAGGGCCGTCCGCCCTCGCCACTTCGCTGAAGTGCACAGCGGCGCGGCCCGTGATTCGCCAGAATCCGTCGAGGGCCTCTACCCTCCACGTGCGCGATGGCGGGCTCTGACGGGATGGACTCCTCAAATGTGACCGGCGTCACATCGCCCCGGGGCTATCCCAGGAAGGCGATGTTCGGACATGCCGGGTACGGTGCTGGCAGGCAACCGGCACACGCGAGAGACTCAAGGGTCCGGGGGAAGAATGGCGACGCTGACGAAGGGACTCGCATGCAGGAGCTCCGACTCGTCGCGGTGAGTGAGGACGGCACCTATCTCGTCCTGGCTACGGCCGGGCGGGGGACGCGCTTCACACTTCCCGTGGACGACCGGCTCCGTGCTGCCGTCCGCGGCAACTTCTCCCGTCTCGGCCAGTACGAGATCGAAGTGGAGAGTCCGTTGCGCCCCAAGGAGATCCAGGCCCGCATCCGCGCGGGAGAGACGGCGGAGGAGATCGCCGCGACCGCCGGGATCCCGGTCGAGCGTGTCCGCTGGTTCGAGGGGCCGGTGCTGCAGGAGCGGGAGTACGTCGCCCAGCAGGCACAACGCGTCTCCGTACGCATGCCCGGCGAGTCCGCGCCCGGGCCGACCCTCGGCGACCTCGTGGCCGACCGGCTCACCCGGCGCGGCGTGCCCACCGACGAGATCGACTGGGACTCCGCCAAGCGTGACGACGGCCTGTGGCGGGTCAAGCTCGGCTACGTCTGGAACGGTCACACCCGCCACGCCGAGTGGCTCTTCGACCCGCGCAAGCGTCACGTGACGCCGCACGACGACGAGGCGCTGCGCCTGTCGTCCGCCGACTTCGACCCCGAGCCCGCCGTGGTGGAGGACACCACGGTGACGCCGTTCGCGCCACGGGTCGCCAAGTTGCAGCCGGTGCCGCCGCTGGCCTCCGAGACGGTGCAGTTCCCGCCGGTGGCGCGCCGCGAGCCGGAGGAACCGGCCGTCGGCTACACTCCGCCGCCCGGCCGGGCTCCCGACTCCGCGCCGCGCGACACCCCGTTCGACCGCGACCGCCGCCCCGACCCGGGCCGCGAATCGGCCCTCCGGCCGGACCCCGGCAGAGAATCGGCCCTCCGGCCCGACCCGGGCAGGGAGTCCGCTCTCCGGCCCGACCCGGGCAGGGAGTCGGCCCTGCGGCCTGACCAGCGGTCCGACCCGGGCAGGGAGTCGGCCCTGCGGTCCGGCTCCGGGGCCGAGGGCGGGTCGCGGGAGTCCTTCCGCCCCGAACCTCCGGCCCGCGAGACCGGCTACACCCGCCCCGGCGACACCACGTCCCGCCGCGGCGGGTCTTCGCCGTGGCTGCCCGACTTCGGCTCGGGGCGCGAAAGCGATTCCATCTACGCTCCCGGCACCTCGCCTTCGTCCCGCCCGGTGTCCGAACAGCCGCCCGCGCCCAGGCCGGCCCAGGACTCGTCGCCGACGCAGGAGCCGTACGCCGGGGAGCGATTCGCGGCAGAGGAGCCGTCCGCGCAGGAACGACCGCCGCACGACGCCCATGGGTCCGCACCGGCTGAGCAGTCGCGCCCGTCTTCGGGGCCGGCGGATGCGTGGCAGCCGTCCGACGGACCGGCAGAGGCCTCCCCACCGGTAGAGGCGTCGGCGGGTGTGTCGTCGCCCGTCCGGGACCAGCCCGTCACCGCGCCTCAGACAGACCAGCCCGTCACCGCGCCTCAGACAGGCGAGACCGCTCCGACCGCGGCGACTCCGGCTGCACTCGCCGCTCACCGCTCCGACACCGACACCGACACCGACACCGACACCCCGGCCTCCGTCCAGCGCCAGGAACCCACCACCGCCCAGGCCGAGCAGTCCGCCGCGGCCCAGGCCCCTCAAGCCCAGCCCATCACAGCCGCCCAGCCGCCGACGTCTCCGTCCGTCGCGCAGACCCAGCCTTCCGGGACCACACCGGCTCAGCCGTCCGCCGCCGCGCAGCCCACGTCGGAGGTTGCGCAGACCGCCTCCGCCACGCAAGTCGGCGGTACCGGCGCGCCGACCGACGCCGCGGCCGAGCAGACCGACTCGACCGACCAGGTCGACAGTGCTCCCGCACAGGCCAATTCGGCGAAGCAGGCCGGCGCGGTCGAGCAGGCCGACGGTGTCGGCCTGCAGAACGGCTCGGCTGATCAGGCCGGTGCTGCCGACGTGCGGGCCGAAGGTGCCGACGTGCGGGCTGACGGCCCTGCCGTGCAGGCTGACGGCGCCGCTGTGCAGGCTGCTGCGGAGGGTGGTCAGCCCGGCGCTGCTGAGACCGGACTCAGCGGTCAGATCGCATCGACCACCACACCGGCCGCCGAGGCGAGCGCCTCCCCTGAGTCGGACGCCACTTCCCCGACGGCCACCACGCCCGAGGCGACACCGCAGAGCCCTGCGGCCGCAACCGGCGCACCGCGGACGGACACCGCCGAGAAGGACACCGCACAAGCGGACGCCTCCCTCGGGACCACCTCCGCGACCAGCGAGGCTCCGGCAGCCCCGGCGGCGGCAGCCGCCACCGCAGCAACCACCGCAGCAACCACCGCGGCACCGGCGGATCCCGCCCCCGCGGACGCCGCCCCCGCGGACGCCGTTCCCGCGGGTCCTGCGCCGGCGGGCGCTACGGCTGCTGCTGTTCAGCAAGGCCCCGCGTCCGCGGACGCAGCTTCGGCAGACGCCTCGGCAGACGCGGCCTCGGCAGTCTCCGCTTCCACGGAAGCTGCCTCGGCAGGTGCCACCTCAGTGGACGCCGCTTCGACCGGCGGGGATGCCGCCGACGCGAAGACGCCCGTCGAGGGGTCCGCCGAGCCGACCGGCATCGCGGAAGCCACCACCACGAATCCCCCCGCCCCGGAAGCGGCTGCTCAGGAGGGCAGCTCCACGGATCGGCCGGGCGCCGCCACGACGCCCGCCACGGCGGAAGGTACAGCGACGGTGGACACCACCACGACCGCGACCAGCAGCACGACACCGGAGACCGGCGTGCCCGCGGAGTCCAAGGCCGAGGCCACCACTCCGGCCCCTGCGGACACCGCCAACGCCTCTGCTGCAACGGCCGAGACCAAGACGGACGAGCCCACCAAGACGGAGGGGACCGCCAAGGACGGCGAGGCCGGCAAGAGCGCTCCGGCCGAGGCGGAGGCGTCCTCGGCGGACGCGACCGTACCGGACACGAAGGAAGCGCAGCCGGAGGCGGACGCCGCGCCCGAGCAGGACGCGCAGCAGAGCAAGCCTCCGACGCCCAAGCCGAAGCCGGCGCCGTCGGTCCCGGCGGCGCGGGCGGGCAAGGACGAGGGCAAGGAGGACAAGCCCGTGCCGGTGCCGTCCCCGCCGCCCGCCCCCGCCGCCCGGCCGCGCAAGTCGCGAGGCCGTCGCGCTTCGGTCCCGACGTGGGACGAGATCATGTTCGGCGCCCGCCGCCAGGACTGAGGACACGCCGAACACCTCGCAGCCTGGCCGGCCAGGACTCCACCGATGCTCTGCTCCGGTGAAGTCCTGGCCGACCAGCACACCCCAGCCCCTTGCCGGCCATCACGCCTCCGACCCGACCGCCATCCACCGCGGACCCACGGATCAGCGCGGTCCGGCTCACCGGCCTTCAACCCGGCACCTACCGGCCGGCACCCACCCGCCACCCCCATCCACCGAGGCCCCAGCCGGCGCGGCTCCGGTTCGGCCGCCTTCCGCACAGCACCTACCGGCCGGCACACCACCACTTCCACCACTGACCGCCGACTTGGCCGCCTTCAGTCCGAGACCTGGCGGACAAAGCACCTCTTGAGCTGCGGATGCCGCTCAGCCCGGCGATCAGCGTGCCCGCAGTTCGGCCACCTTGAATTCAGGACCGGCACACCACGGGATCGACCGCCACCTACCAGCGCATCACCGGTTGGGCCCCTTCATCCGGCTGAGGCGCCGCCGCTTCCGCTGGTAAGGCCCTACTCCCACGGGGCGACGTCCCGGCAGCGCCTCTTCTTCGGGACGGCGCTTCGGGGCCGGCGATGTCATGTCAGGAGACGGGGGCTGTGGCGGGTCGGCGCGGTTCCCTGCGGCGGCATCGGCTCTTGCCGGCTCGGCGGCACGCGGCCCCTGGGCATCCCCACGCATCTGGTCGTCGAGGTTCGGGCTACCCGCTTTCGGGCCCGGTGTGGCAAGGATGGTGACGGAGGTTACTGGTTGGGGGGTCGGGCGAGGAAGGGGGTCAGCCATTCCGGGGTGACCTCTGCCGGGAAGTCCGCGGCCTGAGCTTCTGAGACGTCGATGGCCGAGTAGCCGCCCTTGCCGGCGCCGACGCCGGCGATCAGCGTCAGCACCCCGGCGCGGCGCTGGAACCACGTCTGCCGGAGACGCCAGCCCACCACGGCACGGCGTTCGATGACGGCCTGCGCGCGCCGGAGCGAGCCCGACCGCACCGACACGCGTACGCCGTCGTAGCCGTGTCCCAGGGAGGCGTACCGGTCGAGGCCCAAGGGGACGCCCAGTGCGGCCAGGAACAGCGTCAGGACGAGCAGGACCCACCACAGCGTCGCCCCCGTCGCCCAGGCCGCCGCGGCGCTCGCCGACGCCACCACGAGCCACGGGAAGACGGCGCGGAACAGGCGGCGCCTGCGCGCCACGGGCGGGTGGCGACGGAGTTCGGACCGGTAGGGTCCGATGGCGTCGGCGGCCACCTGGTACGCGACCCCGCGCGGCACGTCCGGCAGCAGCTGACCGCGGGTCTCCGAGTCGCCCAGCCCGGTCACGATGGCCCAGACGCGTACGACGCCGGCCCAGCGTTCGGCCAGGCCGTCCACGATCTCGTAGCCGCGTACGCGCTGGGACTCCAGCGACACGCTGCGCCGGTTGATCAGCCCGCGTTCGGCGACGAGGTAGCCGTCGCGGCGTTTGAGCTGGAAGTTCCAGTTGAAGATCGCGTACATCAGGCCGCCCGTGACCGGCATCGCGAGCACGAGCAGCAGGGCCACGGCCAGCAGCAGGTACGGGTGTTCCCAGAGCCACTCCCCCGCGCTCCAGGCGGTGTCCTGGCGGAAGCCGAGCTCGTCACCCCATTGGAACGCCAGGCCCACGGCGCCGCCGATGAACGCGAACGGGGTGAGCAGGTACGCACCCGACAACGGCCCGTACAGCAGCCACTTGCGGGGCACGGAGATGATGGGCTGTTCGCGGGGCCCGGCGGGTGCGGCGGTCTCCTGGGCGTGCGCCTCGGGGCGGCCGGCGCGGCGCAGGAGGAGCGACTTGAGCCGTTCGGCCTCGGCGAGTGTGACGCCGTCGAGCTTGGCCTCCTCGTCGCCGCCGCTCGCTCCCGTGTCGATCTTCAGTACGGCCAGGCCGAGCAGGCGGTGCATCGGAGGCGTGGAGACGTCGACGCCGCGGATGCGCTCCAGGGGGATGGTGCGGATGGAACGGCTGATCAGCGACCGTTTGGTCTCCAGGCTGTCGCCGATGATCTCGTACGTGAAGGTGGCCCAGCGGACGAACGCGACCACCACGGCGCCCACGACACCGGCCGCGGCCCAGGCGTACGACCTCGGCGAGAAGCCGCCCACGAACAGGACGCCGATGAGGGGCAGGAGGAGGGAGGGCAGCATGCGTACGGGGTCGATGAGCAGCACCTTGGGGCTGAACCGCCGCGGTGCCCGCCCGGGTCCCGGATAAGGCGGCATCCCACCGGGCGGCGGCGGATACCCACCCCACGGCGGCTCCCCCGGCCCGGGCCCAGGCCCGTACGGCTGCCCGGACGCCGGGCCAGGCCCGTACGGTTGTCCAGGCGCTGGGCCAGGCCCGTACGGCTGCCCAGGCGGCTGGCCCGGAGCCGGGGCGTGCCCGTACGGGTGCCCTGGGGCGGGAGCGGGTGGCCGGCCGTGATGGAGCGGCGGGCGCTGGTCGGGGTGGTCTCCCCCAGGTGGCGCCCACTCGTGACCCGGCGGTTGCTCCTGGCCGGGCGAGGCGCTGGGGGCGGGCGGCGGTGTGGGGCGCGGGCCCTCGGCGGACGGAATCCGGTCGTCCGGTTCGGCGCCGTCGGCGGCGGGGCGCGGATCCTGGCGCGGTGGCGCGCCACGGGCGGCGTCGTCGTCGGAGGAGGGCCGTTCGGGCGGCGGCGGGCCCGCGTCAGGCGCGGTGTGGTGGTCCGAGGGAGTGCCGTCGTGAGGGGAGCGTTGTCCGTCACTCGGCGGATGCGGGACAGGCGGAACGCGGTCGTCCGAGGCGGCCGTCTCCGAGGAGGGGGCGGCGTGCTCGTGGCGGTTCGGGTGGGAGTCCGTCATGTCGCGTCGTCCCTGAGCTCTTCGGCGCGATGGGCCAGTTGCTCGGCGAGGCGGGCGGCCACCTGGAAGTCGAGGCCCTTGATCGTGGAGGAGCCGGCGTGGGAGGCCGTCCGGATCTCCAGGGTCGCCAGTCCGAGCATCCGCTCGAACCATCCTTGCCCCTTGTCGACCGTCTGGATGCGGCTCACAGGCACGAACACCCACTCCCTGGTCAGGTAGCCCGACCTGGCATAGACGACGTCCCCTGAGAGCTCCCAGCGATGCACGGCGTACCGGACGAACGGCTCTGCCACCAGGACCGGCAGCGTCAGCACCACGACGGCGACCGGCAGCAACCAGGGGTCGGCCGCCAGCCACGCGGGCACCCACGACCACCCGCTGCCGACGACCCAGCGCGACACCAGCAGCGATCCGCCCAGCCAGAAGGCGAACGCGATCAGGGACTCCAGCAGCCACAGCCGGATGGCCTTGGGCGAAACGCGGTTCGCCGGATCGCGCAGCGGCCCTGTTGTCGTCACAAACCCCAGCTTAGGGGGCGAACCTCCCGGACGATCTGACAGCGCGACGGAAAGATCCCCACCGGCCCGTACGCACGGGTTTGTGCCGCCGGGGCGCGCCCGGAACCCGTGCCCCTGTCGCCGCGCCCGGCGGCGGGTCCATCCGCCGTCGGCGAAACGGCGGCGCGCGATGCCCGCACGGTACGCCGCAATCCGGACACGGAGCGCACCAGGGGCCGCAGCGCTGTGGCCAACGTCACTGCGCAGATGACCGCATTCTGGCTGGTTTCGGATCCTTTACCAAGCACGGACCATCGGGAAACGGTCTGCGCACCGCCGAGACGCGCGTAGCATCGTCCGGCATGGGGCTGTGTAACACGGCATCACGCGTGCGACGCATCGCCGTCAGTGTGACGGCGGTGGCCGTAACGTTGGCGTCGTCCGGTTGTGGCAGCTTCAGCTTCGTCGGTAGATCCCAGGCCAAGGACATCGCGCAGGTCAACGTCTCCAGCCCTGAGCTGCATGACGGCAAGCCGCTCCCGCGCGAATACTCCTGTCAAGGCGACCAGGGCAGCCCACCGCTGCGCTGGTCGAGCCGGCCGTTGCCCGATGCCGAGTCGATCGCCATCGTGGTCGACAGTCACACGGCGTCGGAGTCGGCCGTGCACTGGGTGATGTACGACATCCCGGCCACCACGACCGAGCTGGGCCCCAACGCCGCCGCCGAGCCCCCCGAGGGCTCGCGTCAGGCGAAGGTGACCAGTGGGAAGACGGGCTACGAGCCCCCCTGCCAAGACCGGGCGAGCTACCGCTTCTCGGTCTACACGTTGAGCGGGAAGGTAGATCTGTCTCCGGAAGACGAGCTTCCCAAGATCCTGAAGAAGATCGCGGATCTGACCATCGCCCGCGGCCGGCTCACGGCGGTGAACATCGAGTGAGTAGTCGAACACGACATGTAGTGCAGGTGTACCAATTCTTCGCTTAGGGTGTGACAACTCTCTTAGTGGTCCGACACAATCAGATCGAATTGTTAGGCACTGGTGATCAAAGGGGGCAGATCGCGTCGATGGCCGCGCGATCTCATCGGTGCCAGAGGGAGGCCATGGCTTTGAGGGTGGTGCAATGATCGCGGTCGTAGTGAGCTTGGTCGCTGTCGTGCTCCTCGTGCTCGTCGTCGTGGCACTGGGCATGCGTTCGATGAGTCGCAGAGAGAGCTCGCTTCCTCCGGAACGGCTGAAAGAGATGGCCGAGAAGGAGGAGCTGACCCATGCGCGTTCCACGGATGAGTTCGCAGCCCACGAACCCCGGATGAACAATTTCAGCCCCGACTTCAGCCCCATTGACGCGCCGAAGCAGAAGCCGGTGCGCACCGGCCAGCGCGGCCGGCGGGGTGTCGACGAGTGGGGCAACCCGAGCAACGACGAGGACGACGAGGAGTTCTGGGCCAGCATCCGCAGCGATGCAGAAGAGGGCGGTTTCGGCGCCGACGGCACCGTGGCGGCCAGGAAGGCCACCTCTCGTCCGGTGGAGCGGGAACGGTCCGGCGACCCGCTGCCCGAGCGTCCGGCCAGGCGTTCCGAACGCAAGCCCAAGCCGCAGCCGCAGCCGCAGCCGGCGTCGGCCGCGGCCGATCCCGACGCGACGACCGTCCAGGCTCCCCTGCCGCAGCGCCAGCCCGCCGCCGCGGGCGGCCTCGCCGACCTGGTCGAGCCGTCCCCGCGCCCCGTTCCCTCGCAGGCCGAGCTCGCCGACCAGCGCACCGTGACGTTCGCGGCGCCGACGCCCGACGTGCTGAGCATCCTCGGCGCGGGCGCGCAGCCGGTGCCCGCCCCCACTCCGTCCGAGCCGGCTCGCGCGCCGCGGCCCGCCTCGGTCTCCTCCAACGGCGTGTCCTCCAACAGCGCCTACCCAGCCGCGACCAGCAGCGGGTCCTTCCCCGCGACCGGCTCGTACGGCGGCGAGGCGAGCGCCTCCCCAGGCAGCGGCTCCTTCCCCGCCTCTCCAGGCAGCGGCTCCTTCCCCGCCGCGCCCGTGGCGGGCTCGTTCCCGGCCGCCGGCCCTACCTCGAGCGGCAGCTTCCCGGTGGCCGCCGCGCCCATCCACGGCGCCCCGACGAGCGACCCGTTCCCCGCCTACGGCGGAGCCGGAGACTCGCTCGACGCGACCGCGACCTGGTCAGCCACTCCGGCGGCGACCACGTCCGGCTCGTGGCCCGCCTCGCCCGACATCTTCGACGACCCCACTCCCGCCCCCGTCCCGCCGCCCGCCAGCCCTTACGCCTCGCCGGGATCCTGGCCGGCGTTCGAGCAGCCCACCTCGCGCCCCTCGTACGAGGTGCGCGCCGGATGGGCGGTGGCCGACGACTCCGAGCCGCTCACCGGGCCCACTCCCGCCGCCGGCACCCCGACCGCGCCGAACCGGGCGGTCTCGGCGTACGACGACGTGTTGTCGGCCCCGACGCCGACGCAGTCGCCGTTCACGGCGGGCGCGTACGAGACGGGCGACATCAGCAACCCCGCGGCCTGGCCCGCTCCGCCGCCCGCGCCGGGCGCCGCGGCTCCGGGCGCCCAGCCCGGCTACGGGCCTCAGCCGGAGACCCAGGGCACCGAGCGCCGCGGTCGCCGGCGCACCCCGGAGCAGGACCATCCGCACGACTACTACAGATGATCTTTAGCGCCTATTAATCCGCAAAACCTGCGTGACGTCCCCTCAAACAAGGGACGGCGGAGCAATAGGGTTTGCTCCATGTTCCGCGACACGCAGAGTAGCTGGATGAGCACCCTCCGGCACGACGTGCCAGCCTCGCTCGTGGTCTTCCTCGTCGCGGTGCCCCTCTCCCTGGGCATCGCGATGGCCTCGGGAGCGCCACTGGTGGCCGGACTCATCGCCGCCGTGGTGGGCGGCATCGTGGCAGGCGCCCTGGGCGGGTCCGCAGTGCAGGTGAGCGGGCCCGCGGCCGGACTCTCGCTGGTAGTGGTGGACCTCGTCCACACGTACGGGTGGCGGGCCACCTGCATGATCACCCTGCTGGCCGGAGCCGTCCAGCTCCTGCTGGGGGTGTTCAAGGCGGCCAGGGCCGCGCTCGCGGTGTCGCCGGCCGTCATCCATGGCATGCTGGCGGCCGTCGGCGTGATCATCGCACTCTCCCAGTTGCACATCGTGCTGGGCGGCAGTTCGCAGCACTCCGCCATCGCCAACCTCATCGAGCTCCCCGGGCAGGTCGCCGACATGCACGGGCACAAGGTCGCCGTCGGCGTGCTCACGATCGTGGTCCTGGCGCTGTGGACGCGGCTGCCGCAAAGGGTCAAGGCGGTCCCGGCCCCGCTGGCGGCGCTGTTCGTGGCGGCGGTGACGGCCTGGGCGTTCGGCTGGGACGTCACCCGCGTCGACCTGTCGGAGAGCGTCGGTGAGTGGGCGTTCCCGGTCTGGCCGGCGGGCGACTGGCACATGATCGTCTCGTCGGTGCTGCTGGTGGCGCTGCTGGCCGGCTGCGAGTCGCTGCTGTGCTGCGTGGCCGTCGACGGCATGCACGGCGGGCGCCGCGCCGACCTCGACCAGGAGCTGACCGGCCAGGGCGTGGCCAACATGGCGACGGGCGCGCTCGGCGGACTGCCGGTGGCCGGGGTGATCGTGCGCAGCACCGCGAACGTGAAGGCCGGGGCGCGTACGCGCATGTCGGCGATCCTGCACGGGTTCTGGGTGCTGGTGTTCGCGCTGGGGTTCGGCTGGCTGATCAAGCTGATCCCGCTGGAGGCGCTGGCGGCCCTGCTGGTGTTCATCGGCGTGCAGATGGTCAACCTGGGCCACGTCAAGAAGGTGCACGGGCACGGCGAAGTGCCGGTGTACGCGATGACCATGGCCGGTGTGATCCTGCTCGGGCTGGCCGAGGGCGTGCTGGCGGGCCTGGCGCTGGCCGCGCTGCTGGCGCTGCGCCGCCTGACCCAGGTGACCGTGCTGAAGCGCGAGGACCGCGACGGGCCGCTGCACGTGACGATCTCGGGGTCGCTGACGTTCCTGGGCGTGCCCAGGCTGACGCACGAGCTGCGCACGATCCCGGCGGGCGCCGACGTCGACCTCGACCTGAACATCGACTTCATGGACAACGGCGCCTTCGAGGCCATCCACTCCTGGCGGCTCGACCACGAGCGCATGGGCGGCACCGTGCACATCGACGAGTTGCACGACGAGTGGTACGCGCTGGCGGCCAGCGGGGCGCGTACGTCGCCGGTGAAGTCTCTGCCGAAGGCGCCGGACCGCTGGTGGCTGCCGTGGGCGCACCGGCGCCGTCACGAGGAGCCGCATCCCGCGCCCGTGGAGGCAGGCTCCGACGGCGCCTCGGCCGCGGGGCAGGCGGAGTGCCTGCTCACGGCGGGCGCACGCGAGTACCACAGCCGTACGGCGCCGCTGGTGAAGCCCATCTTCACGGCCCTGGCCAGGAAGCAACAGCCGTCGCACCTGTTCATCACGTGCGCCGACTCCCGGATCATGCCGAGCCTGATCACGTCGAGCGGTCCCGGTGACCTGTTCACCGTGCGCAACATCGGCAACCTGGTGCCGCGCAGGGGCTCTGAGCCGCACGACGACTCGGTGGTGGCGGCGATCGAGTACGCGACGCAGGTGCTGGGCGTGCACACGATCACCGTGTGCGGCCATTCCGGATGCGGCGCGATGGCCGGGGTGCTGAGCGGCGGCGTGCAGGCGGGCAGCCTGCCGGGGCTGCGCAAGTGGCTGCGGCACGGCGACCACAGCCTGGCCAGGTTCATCGAGACCGAGGGCGACCGGCTGCACAGCGGGGCGCTCGACGTGCTGTGCCGGGTCAACGTGCAGCAGCAGCTGGAGAACCTGCTGACGTACCGGAAGGTCGAGGAGCAGGTCAGGGCCGGGAAGCTGGAGCTGGTCGGGTTGTTCTTCGACATCGGCTCGGCCAGGGTGCACATGGTGCCGCCGCTGCGGCCGATGGTCCCGGCGGGCCGGGAGGATCAACGGCTGATGACCGACTGAGGCGCCTCGGGTTCGCCGCTCCCGCGGCGAACCCGCCTTGCGCGAGCTAAAAGGGATGTCTAGTATCCCCTTTATGCGTCTGGGCGAAGGGGTCGAGTGGGGGCTGCACTGCTGCGTCACGCTCGGCTGGCTCCGGGACGAGGGCCCGGTGCCGATCGGCAGGCTCGCCGCCTGGTTCGACCTGCCGCCGGAGTACCTGAAGAAGCGCCTGCAGGCGCTGACCAGGGCCGGGATCCTGACCTCCACGCCCGGTGTGCGGGGCGGCTTCGCCCTGGCGCGGCCGCCGGAGCGGATCACGCTGATGGACGTCGTGGCCGCCCTGGAGGGGGCCGCCGAGCTTTTCCGCTGCGAGGAGATCCGGCAGCGTGGCTCGGGGGCCGAGGGTGCCCGGTTCTCCGGGCCGTGCGGGATCGCCGCCGCGATGCGCCGTGCCGAGATGGCGTGGCGGCGGGAGCTCGCCGGGCAGACCATCGCCGATCTGATGGCCGAGGCCCCGGCGTCGGCCGAACGCACCCGCCGGAACTACGCCCGCATGCGCGGCTGACCCATGACGGCCCACGGGCGGGATCGAACAAGGAGCAAAAAGGGGATGTCTGATGTCCCGGTCAAGGCGAACGAGGCGGGCGGCGGTCCGCCAGGGGTGCCCGCCGCCTCCGAGGCGCGCGGGCTCGGGTCGACGCTCGTCCTGGCGCTCGGCACGTTCGCGGTCGGCACCGACGCGTACGTGGTGGCCGGTTTCCTGCCGGCCATGGCGGGCTCGCTGCGGGTGTCCGAAGCGGCGGCCGGTCAGTCCGCGACCGTCTTCGCGATCGCCTACGCGGTGTTCTCGCCGGTCATGGCCACGGTCACCGCCCGGCTGCCGCGCCGGGCGCTGCTGGTCGGCGCCCTGCTGGTGCTCGCCCTGGCCAACGCGGGCTCGGCGCTGGCGCCGGACTACCCGGTGTTGATGGCCACCCGCGTCGTGGCCGCGCTGGGCGCTGCCGCCTTCACTCCCGCCGCCGGCGCCGTGGCCGCCTCACTGGTGGCGCCGGCGCAACGCGGGCGCGCGCTCGCGGTGGTGGTCGGCGGCCTGACCGTCGCGACGGCGCTGGGGGTGCCGCTGGGCAACCTCGCCGACAGGCTCCTTGACTGGCGCGCCGCGCTCGGCCTGGTCGCGGTGTTGTGCGCGCTCTGCGCGACAGGCGTGTTCGCCGTCATGCCGGTCCTTCCCGGCAGCCCGCGGGTCCCCTTGCGCCGCCGGCTCGACGCCCTGCGCCATCCCGGCGTGGTGGCGGTGCTGCCGCTGACCGTGCTCGGCCTGGCCGCCAGTTACGGGCTGTACGCCTACGCCGTCCCCATCCTGCACGCGCTCGGCGCCGAAGGGCCTGCGGAGATGTGGATGCTGTTCCTGTACGGCGTGGGCGCGGTCGGCGGCAACCTGCTGGCCGGCGCCGCGGTCGACCGGCACGGACCCGTCCGCGTCCTGGCGGCCGGGTATGTGTCGCTCGGGGTGACGCTCGCGGCGGCCGCCTGGGCGTCGGGCGCGGACGTCCGCCGGCTGCCGCTGGCCGGCCTGCTGATGGTGGCCTGGGGGGCCGCCACCTGGTTCCAGACCCCCGCCCAGCAGGTGCGGCTGATCTCGGCCGCTCCCCAGGAGACGGCCGTGGTCGTCGGCCTCAACGCGTCGGCTCTCTATCTCGGCATCGCCCTGGGCACCGGGCTCGGCGGAGCGCTCCTGCCGGTCGGCGTACCCATGGCCCTGACGGCCTGCGCCGGCCTGGCCGTACTCAGCCTGGCCTACCTCATGCTCACCCGCCGCCACCGCTGACGGCAGGCCGCAACCGCGCGAACCCGAGCCGTTGGCGCCTAGCGGTGCGGGTTGCCGTACAGCGCCGCAGCCGGCCTGATTAGCAAGGCTTTTTCCGGACAGTCGGTGCATATGTCGACACTGCGTCGGAGGCTGGACCGGACGCGCTCATGGGGCACCGGTCTTTGGAGGCGGGCGCGGGACCGGGCGAGGTTGGTGGCCGCCATGGCAGCCGGCCGGATAACGGTCCGGGAGCTGCAGCGGGTCGGCAGCATCTCCGGCGACCTCGCCAAGATCAACATCAGCGACGAGTACGGCCAGATCGTCCGGCAGCGTGATCTGGCAGAGATAGCGCAGCTGGTCGGGAACATCAACGTGAGCCTCGACATGCTGGACCGTGAGCGGCGGTTCGCCTCCACCATCGCCCACGAGATCCGCTCCCCACTGGCCGGGATACGTGTCACGGTCGAAGAGGCACTTTCCGATCCTGACCAGGTCGACTACTCCACCGTGTTCGCAAGGGTGCTACGCGGGGTGGACCGGGTGGAGGCGCTGGCCACCGATCTGCTGTTGATCGCTCGCAGCCGCGCCACCGAGATCGAGTGGGCACGGATCGACCTGTGCGAGCTGGTCAGGCGGGAGGTCGCTGCCCGGGCCGACCCCATCCCGGTCGAGGTGATCTGCGCTCCCGGTGTGCTGGTCAAGGCCATGCCCACGCAGATCGGCGAGATCGTGACCAACCTGCTGGACAACGCCCAGCGCTACGCCAGACAGCAGGTGCAGATCCACGTC
Source organism: Nonomuraea terrae (assembly GCF_044465245.1). Lineage (NCBI taxonomy): Bacteria > Bacillati > Actinomycetota > Actinomycetes > Streptosporangiales > Streptosporangiaceae > Nonomuraea > Nonomuraea terrae. The sequence goes on from NZ_JBITLL010000005.1 coordinate 821,714, forward strand.
GACCGCAACGGCAGCATGGCCCGCCTGTCGGTCTGCGATGACGGCCCCGGCGTACCGGAAGAAGACCGGAAACGCGTCTTCGACCGGCTGTACCGGCTCACCACCATCCCCGAGCCCGGCAGTACCAGCACCGGCCTCGGCCTGGCCATCACCTGGGAGATCGTCAGAGCCCACCACGGAAGCGTATGGGTCGAATCCGCCCCCAGCGGCGGCGCTTGCTTCACCGTTCAGCTGCCACTCGCGGCCGCCTCGGGGCCCGAGACCTGAGGCCTGAAAGGGGTCGGAGGGCCGGCCTGTTCGATCCGCGGACGCGGAGACCTCGGGGGAACCCGGCTGTCTAGCGTTGCTTGAGGCGGACTGCCTCTTTGCGGGTTTCGGCCTGGATGGACCGCTCGCGCTCCAGCCACTCGGGGTTGTCCGCCTTCAGCGCTTCGATCTCGGCGGTGGTGAGCGGTCCGGTGATCCCGCCTCTGATCAGGCCGGAGATGGACACCCCGAGCTTCGCGGCGATGACCTGCTTGGGGTGCGGGCCGTTGCGGCGCAGGTCAGTCAGCCAGGCGGGTGGCTTCGACTGCAACTCGTTCAGCTCGTCCCTGGAGACGACACCCGCTTGGAACTCGGCGGGAGTGGCCGAGAAGAGGACGCCCAGCTTCTTGGCCGCGGTCTCGGGCTTCATCGTCTGGACGCTCTTCTGTTTGGACGCGGTCATGGCGCAAGAGTAGTCAGTCGGAACGAGTTCCCGTGACATCGGTACCCTGAGGAAGTGACTGATGGAGAGACCGGCAGGGTGTTCCGGCTGGCGTACGTGCCCGGGGTGACACCCGCGAAATGGGTCAACGTCTGGACCGAGAGGATGCCCGACATACCGGTCTCCCTGGTCACGGTTCCCGCCGCCGAAGTGGTGGGGCTCCTGCGGGACGGCGGCGCCGACGCCGCGTTCGCCAGGCTGCCGATCGACCGGGACGGGCTCAGCGTGATCCCCCTCTACGTGGAGACCACGGTGGTCGTGGTGCCCAAGGACCACGCGGTGGCCGCCGTCGAGGAGGTGGCCCTCGCCGACCTGGCCGACGACGAGGTGTTCCATCCTCTGGACGACACCATCGAGTGGACGGCCCGGCCGGGGCTGCCCGCGTTCAGCCGCCCGGCCACGACGGCGCACGCGGTCGAGCTGGTAGCGGCCGGCGCCGGGCTGCTCCTGGTTCCGCAGTCGCTGGCGCGCCTCCACCACCGCAGGGATCTCACCTACCGGCCGGTGCTGGACGCGCCGCAGTCCCAGGTCGCGCTGACCTGGCCCACGGACGCGACCACCGACCTGGTGGAGGATTTCATCGGCGTCGTCCGCGGCCGGACGGTGAACAGCTCGCGGGGCCGCGCCCCCGCCTCCCCTGCGGAGAAAAAACCGGCACAGCGGCAGGCACAGAAACCCGCACAGACCGGCTCGCGTCGCCGGGCCGTGCCAACCGGCCGCAAAAAGAAGGGCCCCCGGCCTCGGTGACCTGAGGCCGCTGTCGTTCGCTGGTGTGACGAGCCGGCCTGCAGGCCGGGGTTCCTTGCGGCGCTCGCCAGGCACGGGTGGTCAGAGACCGTCGAGACCGACTTCCTGCATCGTCCCGTCCGGTCCCATCCGGAATGTCCGCGGCGGCCCCATGGTCCGCCGCACCTCGGCGTACATGGCTTCTCGTTCGGCCTGTTCCCTGCCCGACGGGTCGGTCACCCGGAACCCCCGCAGGTGAACACCGGTTGTATCGATGTCGCCGGAATCGGGAGCGCCTTCTATCACGAAGCCGAACAAGGCGTGCAACGCGTCCTCACCCAGCTCAAGGGGATGGAACGGCAGCGGGTAGGGATTCTGGTCCGGCCAGCCCGGCACGGGCTCGACAGGATGCTCGCCCGCCCAGTACGGCAGCTCGAAGTCGTACGGCTCGCCGATGTTCTCCTGGATACCGCTGTCGGGCGACAGGCTGAGCGAGCGTACCAGCACCCCGTCCTCCCAGACGGCGAAGGCGAGCCAGTCCACCACCGAGTGCATGCCATGCATGATGATCCGCCTGCCCGCACCGGCCTTGAGCAGATGCTCAGGCAACTCAGACGGACGTTCGAGCACGAGCCTGCGATCGCAGAACAGCTCGGCGCCGGCCAGTGCGGTGGCGTACGTGACGTCGTCCGGCGGGTAGACGCAGTCCCACAAGGTGCCGTCCTGGGCGGGCACGACCGCATGACCGGGGTGAACCTGACGGACCAGTGCCTCGGTATCGGAGCCCTCCGAGCGCGCCGCTCCCGACAACGCGAGTCGGATGTCGCCCTCGGCGAATGCCAACAATGCTGTCTTCGCGCCCATCCCGCCCTCCAGAACCCGATCAGCGAGGGCCTGCATCGTACCCGCCGAGGACGACACGAGTCGATCTTGCGAGCACCTGCTGTCTGCCCATCACCACCGCGGACCTGTACGGCCACCGGTTCCGGCGGCGACCGGCCGCGCTCGTGATGCGCTCACCAAGGTGTTCGAGCCGGCGCTGCCCTGGCGGATCTTGAGAAGGGTCGCGGTGCAGGTCAAGAGGTTGAGAGGGTGACGAGTCGGCCTGTAGGCCGGGTTCTGTCCTTCGTGCGAAGGGGCGACCATCCATCTAGGGCCGTCGTTGCCGGCGGCCTCGAGCGGTCTACCCGCGCGACTCGGGCGGGCAGCCCTCAGACGTCGCGCGCGGGACGCTCCGGGGAGCGTCCCTTCTTGACCTTGCTCCGGGTGGGGTTTACCTAGCCGCCCACGTCACCGTGGGCGCTGGTGGTCTCTTACACCACCCTTTCACCCTTACCCCCCGGCGGACCGGGAGGCGGTCTGCTTTCTGTGGCACTGTCCCGCGGGTCACCCCGGGTCGGTGTTACCGACCACCCTGCCCTGTGGAGCCCGGACCTTCCTCGGCGGGCCCGCAGGCCCGACGCGGTCGCCCGGCCGACTCGTCTGAGGCAGAGTATCAAATGCCAAGCCGTTCCCCGCCCGGACACAAGATCGTCCTACTGGAAGAGGCGGTGGTGCCGGGACCGCCAAGGCACCCGGCACGGCCTCGCCGGCTCAGCGCAGGTGTGAGGTGTCGTTGAACGACTTCACCACGGCGGGGCCGTCGGCGTAGTACTCGACCAGCGACAGGCAGGCCAGGTCGAGGTGCATCCGGTACAGCGACTGCAGGGGCGCCAGCAGGGCGTTGCGCAGCAGCAGCTTGATCGGGGTGACATGGGAGACCGCCAGCACCGTCTTGCCCGCGTACCGCTCCACCAGCCGCTCCCCCGCCGCGTCGACGCGGAGCGCGGCCTGGGCGAAGCTCTCCCCGCCCGGCGGGGCCACGTCGGGGTCGGCGAGCCAGGCGGTGAGCTCGGCGGGCCAGCGGCGCTGCACCTCGGTGAACGTGTGACCCTCCCAGTCACCGAAGTCGGTCTCCCTGAGGTCGTCCTCGACCTCGACGTCGAGGCCCGTGCGCGCGGCGACCGCCTCCGCGGTCTGCCGGGCGCGCTTGAGCGGGGAGGTGACGATCACGTCCAGCCGGTACGGCTCCCGCGACAGCCGTTCGGCCGCCGCCGACGCCTGGGCCAGGCCGTTCGCGGTGAGCTCGGCCTCGCCGCGGCCGGAGAAGCGGCGTTCGAGTGACAGCTCGGTCTCGCCGTGGCGCAGCAGGAGCAGCGACGTGGCCACCCGCGTGGGCGGGGCCCAGCCCGTGCCGGTGCGGGGGCCCGTGCCCGTGGCGGTGCGCTGCTGGGCGGAGGCGACCGAGGCGGTGGGGGCGGACAACTCGGCGATGGCGCCCGCGTCGAGCAGGTCGGTCTGCCTGCCACCGCGCAGCCCCCCGGCCGCGCCGCCGGACGGTGCCGTGCCGCCGGGAGCCTCGGGAGCGGGCGCGGTGCCGCCGGCTTTCCAGGTGAGGCCCTGGGCGGCGGCGTCCATGGCCTCGTTGGCCAGGCGGTCGGCGTGTTTGTTGCGTTCGCGGGGGATCCAGGTCCACTCCGTCACCCGCAGCCGCCGCACCAGCGAGCCCGCCTCCGCCGCCAGCGGGCGCAGGCCCTCGTGCTTGACCTTCCAGCGGCCCGCCATCTGCTCGATGACGAGCTTGGAGTCCATCCGTACGGCCACCGCCGCCCCGTCGCCGGCCAGCTCCAGCACGGCCCGCAGGCCGGCGATGAGGCCGCGGTATTCGGCGACGTTGTTGGTGGCGACGCCGATCGCCTCGGCGGCCTCCGCCAGCACCTGCCCGGCGGCGTCTCGCACGACGGCGCCGTAGCCGGCCGGCCCCGGGTTGCCGCGCGAGCCGCCGTCGGCCTCGATGACGTAGGAGGTCACAGGCCCGACTCTGCGGTGCGTACGAGGATGCGGCGGCACTCGTCGCAGCGGAGCACCTCGTCGTGGGGGGCGGCCTTGATGCGGTTCATCTCGGCGATGGACAGCGCGACCTTGCAGCCCTGGCAGCGGCCGCCGTGCAGCATCGCGGCGCCGACGCCGTACTGGTCTCTGAGCTTGTCGTAGAGGCCGAGCAGGTCGGCGGGGAGCTCAGCGGCGGCGGCGGTGCGGCGGCCGCGGACCTCGCCCGCCTCCTTGTCGATCTCCTGCAGGGCGGCGTCGCGGCGGTCCTCGGCGGCGGCGAGCGCGGCGCGGACCTCGTCGCGCTGCGCCACCAGGTCGGTGACCTTGGTGTCGGCGGCCTCCCGGCGTTCCATGATCTCCAGGACTACCTCTTCCAGGTCGCCCTGGCGTCTGTGCAGTGAGGCGATCTCGGACTGCAGGCTCGCCAGATCGCGCGGCGAGGTCACGGCCCCGGAGTCGAGCCGTTTCTGGTCGCGGTCGGCGCGGGTGCGTACGGCCTCGACGTCATGCTCGGCCTTGGCCTGCTCACGCGCGAGGTCACCCGCCTCCGTCTCGGCCTCGATCACCTGGGTGGCGAGCCGGGCGTACTGCTTCGATCGCTCGTCGATCTCGGCCAGCTCCGGCAGGGTGCGGCGGCGGTGGGCCAGCCGGTCGAGCTGGGAGTCGAGCCCTGCCAGGTCAAGCAGTCGCTTCTGCGCCTCAGGAGCTGCTTTCATGATCAATATCCTCTTGTCCAAGCATCGGTGACCGCGGCGGAGACACGCGTTTCAACGGTAACGCCACTCTCGCGCAGGATGGACGCGGCGCTGTCCAGCCAGGGCCACTCGGTCGCCCAGTGGGCGGCGTCCACGAGCGCGGGACCGCCCGACTCCACGAACTCGCTGGCGGGATGGTGGCGCAGGTCTGCCGTGAGGAACACGTCGACGCCGGCCGCGGCGGCCGTGGCCAGCAGGGAGTCGCCCGCGCCGCCGCTGACCGCCACCCGGCTGACCGGGCGCGACAGGTCGCCCGCCACGCGGACGCCCCCGGGCGTGCGCGGCAGCCCGTCGGCGGCCTGCGCGGCGAACTCGCCCAGCGTCGTCCTCTCCGGCAGCTCGCCGATGCGGCCGAGGCCGCGCCACGGGTCGTCGGGGAACGGCTGGAGCGGCACCAGGTCGCCCACCAGGCCGACGGCCCTGGCCAGGGCGTCGGAGACGCCGGGGTTGGCGACGTCGGCGTTGGTGTGGGCGGTGTAGAGGGCGATGTCGTTCTTGATCAGGGTGTGGACGAGGCGGCCCTTGGGCGTGGTCGCGGCCACACTGGTGGTGCCGCGCAGGTAGAGAGGGTGGTGGGTGACGATCAGGTCGGCGCCCCACTCCAGGGCCTCGGCTGCCACGACGGCGACCGGGTCGACCGCGAACAGCACCCGCCGCACCCGCAGGCCCGGATCGCCGGCGACCAGGCCCACGGCGTCCCACGACTCGGCCCGGGACGGCGGATAGGCCGCCTCGAGCACCTCGATCACGTCTGTCAACGTCACAGCAGCCACCTGGGCAGACTACCGGCCGCGCCGGGCCCGCACGGCGGGAGCGGGCAGGGTGAGCGGGCAGGGTGTTGGGGCAGGTCAGGAAATACCGGGCTGACGCTGGGCGGGTCCGGGGCGGTAACGTCCAGCTATGACGCTCTCTCTGCACCAGCGCGCCGTCGTGGCCGACACCCACAATGACCTGCTCATGGCCGTCTCCGCCCGGCCGCCGGAGATGTGGGCCTCGTTCTTCCGCGAGCGGTGGCTGCCCCAGCTGCTCGACGGCGGCGTGAACCTCCAGGTGCTGCCCGTCTTCATCGACGACCAGTACCGCCCCGAGGGCGCCCTGCGGCAGACGCTGCGGATGATCGAGTGCGCCCACGTGCTGGCCGAGGGCAGCCCCGACCACGTCAGCCTGTGCCTCGACGCCGCCGCGATCGACCGGGCGCTCGACGACGGCAAGATCGCGCTGGTGCTGGCCATGGAGAGCATGCCGGGCCTCGACGAGAGCGTCGAGCTGATCTCCACCGTGCACCGCCTCGGCGTGCGGGTGGCGTCGATCGCCCACTTCGGCCGGACGCCGCTGGCCGACGGCAGCGGCGAGGACGCCACGGGAAGCGGCCTCACCTCGCACGGCGTCGCCGCGCTGCGGGAGATGGAGCGCCTCGGCGTCGTCTTCGACGTCTCCCACCTGGGCGCCTCCGGCGTCGCCCACGTGCTGGAGCTGACGACCAGGCCCCTCATCGCGACGCACTCCTCCGCCCGCGCGCTGCGCGACCACCACCGCAACCTCACCGACGACCAGCTGCGCGGCGTGGCCGCGACCGGCGGCGTGATCTGCGTCAACTTCTTCGCGCCGTTCCTCGCCGAGGAGCCCGCGAACATGACGCTCGACCGGCTGCTCGACCACATCGAGCACATCGTGTCCGTGGCCGGCATCGACCACGTGGGGCTCGGGCCCGACTTCATCCGCGAGGTGATGGACGATCTGACGCCGCCGTGCTGCGAGGACCTGCAGCCGAGGGGCGTCGACACCAAGGCGAGCATCCCCGGGCTGGAGGGCCCGGCCGGGCTGCCCATGGTGACCGAGGGCCTGCTCGGGCGCGGGTGGCCGGACAAGGACGTCATGCAGGTCATCGGGGGCAACGTGCACCGGTTCTTCGGGGAGACGCTCGCGTGAGCGACGTACAGACCGCCCGCATGCTGGAGGACCTGGAGGAGCTCGTCGTGTGCGAGTCGTTCTCCAGCGACCTCGCGGCCGTGGCGCGCAGCGCGCAGGTGGTGGCGGCGATGGGCGCCCGTCACCTGGGCACGGCGCCGGAGATCCTGGTGATCGACGGCGTCACCCACCTGCGCTGGACGTTCGGCACGCCGAAGGTGCTGCTGCTGGGCCACCATGACACCGTCTGGCCGATCGGCACGCTCGCCACCCTTCCGTGGTCCGTGACCGACGGGATCGCGCGCGGGCCGGGGGTCTTCGACATGAAGGCGGGGCTGGTGCAGACGTTCCACGCGCTGGCCGGGCTCGGCTCGCTCGACGGGATCACGCTGCTGGTGACCGGTGACGAGGAGGTCGGCTCACTCACCTCGGCGCCGCTCATCCAGGACAGCGCGCGCGGGATGGCGGCGGCGTTCGTCATGGAGGCCAGTGCGGACGGCGGGGCGCTGAAGACGGTCCGCAAGGGCACCTCGCTCTACACGCTCAACGTGCACGGCAGGGCCGCGCACGCCGGGCTGGAACCGGAGAAGGGCGCGAACGCGGGCGTCGAGCTGGCCCACCAGATCCTCGCCATAGCGGCGCTCGGCTCGGGCGCGACGACCGTCACGCCGACGGTGGTGTCCGGCGGCACGTCGCTCAACACCGTGCCCGCCGCCGCCTCGGTGGGCGTGGACGTACGGGCCGCGGAGGTGGCCGAGCAGGAGCGGGTGGACGCGGCGATCCGGGAGCTGCGGCCGGTCGTGCCGGGCACGCGCCTGGAGGTGCTCGGCGGCCCGAACCGGCCGCCGCTGGAGGCCGCCATGTCGGAGTCGCTCTACGGGCTGGCCCAGAAGCTCGCGGCGGAGCTCGGGCTCGGGACGCTGCCGTCGGCGTCGGTGGGCGGCGCCTCCGACGGGAACTTCACCGCCGGCGTCGGCTGCCCGACGCTCGACGGGCTGGGCGCGGTGGGCGGTGGGGCGCATGCCGACCACGAGCACGTGATCGTGGCCGACATGCCCCGGCGCACCGCCCTCCTGCGTGCGCTGATCGAGGCGGTCCGCTAGACCAGCGGGCCGAGCCTGCGCTCCATCTCGCACCAGTTGGAGAACTCCTGCTTGTAGTAGGAGTGTGTGCCGTACCAGTGGCCGCGCACCTCGACCGTCACCGGGCGGTAGATGCGCATACAGGGGCCGGGGTCGACGTTCAGAGCCCGGACGCGGCCGTGGACCGCGCGGAGCTCGTCGCAGGCCTCGGACGGGCGGGGGTGGTAACCCCCGTCCGGGTCGCATGTCAGGCGCAGCGACTGGACGCCGCTGTAGCGGGGCAGCCGCGTGAGGTGAGAGCCCCAGGTGCGGGGCAGGCGCGTCCACTGCGCGCGCCAGTCGTGGGTCAGGTGCCTCGAGGGCGTGACGGCGCCGCGGGGCGTGACGGTGATGTAGAGCTCCGCCCCCGACCTTGCGGCGTCGGCCGGCCGCGCGGTGAAAGGGGCGGCGACAACCGCGGCCGCGCACAGTCCGAGCGCGGCGAGCCTGCGTCCGGCGGACAGAAGGTGCGTCATGAGACCTCCCTGGTCAACGACCGTCCCGGGGTGGGACGGCGGACCCATCATGGCTACAGTCCGTGACGCGTCCATGGCGATGCGTCGCGTGGCGCGTTCATCGTGATCGAACGGTTACAGATCGTCATCAGCCCTGGTCCCCGGGGTGGCGGGCTTGCTGAAATGTCGCTTGCGCAGCGAAAAGCGGAGATTACCCGGAGCTTGTTAACCGGCTATTCCACACGGGTTTCTGATCTCTGTAATGTGGCTGCAGGCAAGCAAGCAAGGAGATCCGCATGGCGGAGTTCACCCCCACCGTTCCTGCGCGCGTCCTACCCCCCGTCGAGATCCGCGACCTGCCCGAACCTCCCCGATCGACCTGGCGCTTCATCGGCCCCGGCCTGGTCGGCGCCGGGGTGGGCCTGGCCTCGGGCGAGTTCATCCTCTGGCCGTACATCGCCTCGCAAGTCGGCCTCGTCTTCATCTGGGGTGCCGCGATCGGCATCATCACCCAGTGGTTCCTCAACATGGAGATCGAGCGCTACACCCTCGCCACCGGCGAGACCGCCCTGACCGGGTTCAGCAGAATGTGGAAGCACTGGGGCCTGGTCTTCGTGCTGATGACACTCTGTTCGAACCTCTGGCCGGGGTGGGTGACCACGTCGGCGACCATGGTGACCTACCTGACCGGGACAGGTCAGGGATCCGTACGGTGGATCGCGATCGGCATGCTGATCGTGATCGCGCTCGGTCTCACCCTCGCACCGGTCATCTACACCGCGCTCGAACGCGTGATCTTCCTGAAGATCGCGCTCGTGGCCACGCTGATCGTGGTGGCGATCGCCATCGCGATCACCGCCGAGAGCTGGATCGACCTGGGCCGGGGCCTGACCGTGGACGCCACGTTCCCCGTCCCGCCGCTCGACTTCGCCGTGCTGATGGGCGCCATCGCGTACGCCGGCGCCGGCGGCGGCCAGAACCTGTGCCAGAGCAACTGGATCCGCGACAAGGGCTTCGGCATGGGCCTGTACGTGCCCCGCCTGGTCAGCCCGGTGACCGGCCAGGAGGAGGCGGCCTCCTCGACCGGCTACCAGTTCCCGCCGACCGAGGCGAACCTGGCCCGCTGGAAGCGGTGGTGGCGCTTCGCCAACATCGAGCAGGCGTCGACGTTCGCCGTGGTGGCGTTCGTGACGATCGTCCTCATGTCGATGCTGGCCTACTCCACCGTGTTCGGCCGGCCGGGCCTGGAGAACAGCATCGCGTTCCTGGAGGTCGAGGGGCGGGTGCTGATGGACGTCGTCGGCACCTGGTTCGGGGTGCTGTTCTGGGTGATCGGGGCGCTGGCCCTGTTCGCCTCGGCGATGGGCATCGTCGACTACACCTCGCGGCTGGCCTCCGACACGATCAAGACGGTCTACCTGCGCGACAAGCCGATCACCGTCAACCGCGTCTACTTCCTCATCGTGTGGGGGCTGGCGCTGGTCGGCACGGTGATCCTGCTGCTGGGCTTCGACCAGCCGCTCATCCTGCTGGTCTTCTCGGCGTGCTTCGCGGCCGTGATGATGTTCGTCTACTCGATCCTGCTGATCGTCCTGAACCGGCGGGCGCTGCCTGAGGCGCTCAAGGTCCGCTCCTACCGGCTGGGCGCGCTGATCTGGTCGGTCGGGTTCTTCGGCACACTGACCATCCTGGTCGTCATCCAGCAGGCTCGGCAACTGTTCGGAGGTTGATTCCGGCGGTGCCAGGACGTGGGCCGAGCTCCGTGGCCTGCGCCTCGGCCGGATCGACCCGAGCCGAGGCTGGGATTCGCCGGACGGTGGCGGTGGGCAGGCCCGCCGCCACCGTCGTACTCGAGGTGGACCACCCGGCGACGGCCGAGAACCCTCTCACGTGGTGTGATGGCTTGCTGATCGCCCGGCCCCCGCTGTAGGAAGGCCGTATGTCCGTCGAAGGTGAGCGCCCGGCCGTCGACCACAGGGTGGAGGACGCCCTTTGGGCAGCGAGGAAGTACTACCTGCACGGCATCACGATGGACACGATCGCCAGGGAGCTGGGCGCCTCACGCTCGACCGTGTCCCGGCTGCTCGCCTACGCGCGCGACGCCGGCCTGGTCGAGATCCGCGTGATGCCGCCCCGCACGCGGTCGACACGGAGTGAGGCGGATCTCGCCGGCCGGTACGGCGTGCAGACGCATGTGGTTCCCGTGCCCACCACGGCGTCGACGGTGGAACGGCTGGAGCGTTGTGCCGTGTACACCGCGCGGCTGCTCACGTCAGTGTTCGACTCCGACATGATCATCGGCTTGTCGTGGGGCACGATGGTGAACGCGATCAGCCGGTGCCTGGTGCCCAAGGAGACCGCGAACTGCCAGATCGTGCAGCTGAACGGGCTCGGCAACGCCCGCACGACCGGCGTGCACTACGCGGGCGCCATGCTGAGCGCGTTCGGGGCGGCGTTCGGCGCCTACGTCCAGCAGTTCCCGGTGCCGCTGTTCTTCGACTCGCCGCGGACCAAGGAGATGCTGCTGCGCGAGCGGAGCGTACGACGGGTCGTCGAGCTGCAGCACAGCTGCGACGCGGTGCTGTTCAGCCTGGGCACCGTGGCCGACGGGATGCCCAGCAGCCCCTACCTGAGCGGGTACTTCCTCGACGAGGACGACTTCGCCTCGCTCGCCGAAGACGGCGCCGTGGGCGACATCGCCACGTCGTTCTACCGGCTGGACGGATCACACGAGGGCATCAGGTTCAACGCCAGGACGAGTGGACCCGACCTCGACCAGATCCGGCACGTGAAGCACCGGATCTGCGCGGTGTCGGGTGATCACAAGATCGACGCCCTGCACGCGGCGCTCGTGGGCGGCTACGTCACAGAGCTCGTGGTCGACGAGATCACAGCCCACGGTCTGCTGGAGCGGTATGCCTGAGCGCGGGCGCCGTGCCGTCGTCCGCACCCTCGCCGCTGTCGGTGAAGGGAACGCTGCGGCCGTCCCGCACCCCCAGCGCGCCGGCGATCGCGATGGCGCACATGACCACCATCAGCGCGGAGATCGCCCAGGTGCCCTGCGTGCGCGCGGTCAGGAACGCCGCGATGAACGGCAGGGTGCCGCCCGCCACCGCGGCGGCCAGCTCCCGGCTGGCGGCCACTCCGGTGAAACGCACTCTGGTCGGGAACTGCTCCGGCAGCATGGACGCCTGCGAGCCCAGCATCAGGTCGTTCGCGAACGTCAGGACGACGACCATGGCGAGCCAGACCAGGATCACGTTCCCGGTGTCGAGCAACCAGAAGAACGGGAACGCGGCGACGGCGCACAGCACGGCCCCGGCGACGAACACCGGCTTGCGGCCGAAGCGATCCGCCAGCGCGCCCGACAGCGGGAGCGTGACGAGCTTGATCGTGTTGGCCACGAGCAGGCCACCGGTGGCGACGGCCGCCGCCAGGCCGACGTTGTCGGTCACGTAGGAAAGCGCGTAGACACTCGGGATGTACGTGGCGACGTTCGGCCCGACGCTGAGCAGGAAGCCCTTCAGCAGCGAACCCGGCGCCTCCCGCAGGACCTCGAGGATGGGCGCGTTGCTCCGGTTGCCGGCCTTGACGGTCTCGGTGAACGCCGGCGTCTCGTCGACCCGTGACCTGATGTAGAGCCCGATGGGCAGGATCAGGATGCTGACGAGGAAGGGCACGCGCCAGCCCCAGCTCAGGAACGCGTCCTGGGGCAGCCACGTGAACGGGGTGAACACCAGGGTGGCGAGGATGACGCCGAGCGCGTTGCCCGTGGGCGGGATGGCGGCGAACAACCCGCGCCGGCCAGGGGGAGCGTGCTCGGCGGCCATGAGCGCGCCGCCCGCGTACTCGGCGCCCGCGCCGAGACCCTGCGTCACCCGCAACAGCACCAGGATCACGGGCGCGGCGACGCCGATCGACCGGTAGTCGGGGATCAGGCCGATCGCCGTCGAGGAGAGGGCCATCACCGTCAACGTCACGACGAGCACGAAACGCCGCCCGTACCGGTCGCCGAGATGGCCGAACAGCAGCCCGCCGATGGGGCGGGCGAAGAACCCGACCGCGAACGTGCCCAGCGACGCCAGCGTCGCTGCGAGCGGGTCGCCCGCCGGGAAGAACACCTTGTTGAACACCAGCGCGGCCGCGGTGCCGTACAACATGAAGTCGTACCACTCCAGCGCGGTCCCGATGGTGCTCGCGGAGACCACGCGGCGGATCATCGGCCGTCTCCCGTCCGTCCGCTCGCGACGGGGAGCCGCTCGGCGTGCGGGCCGAGATAGGCGCCACCGTCGACCAGCCGCCGCTGCAGCGCGTGCACGTCGACGTGCCGCGGCGCGACGCCGGCGGCGACCGCCAATGCCGCGCCGACCCCGGCGGCCTCGCCCATCGCGAACGAGGGCGGCATCACCCGCACCGCGGCCAGCGCCTCGTGGGTGGCGGAGATGCACCGACCGGCCACGAGGACACCGTCGAGCTCGGCGGGGAGCAGGCTGCGGAAGGGGATCTCGTAGATGTTCGCCGTCGGCGGTATGCCGTCCTCGAACGGGCCGTCGCCGCTGACCGGGCTGTGAATGTCGACGGGGTAGCCTGCCACGGCGATGACGTCGTCGAAGTGCCTGCCGTCGATGAGGTCCTCCAAGGTCAGGACGTACTCGCCGACGATACGCCGGCTCTCGCGCACGCCGACGGTCGCGGCGGTGTCGAGCAGCTTGGCCTCCTCGAGGCCGGGCAGGTTCTCGTGGAAGAACGTCATCAGCTGGCTCACCTGCCGCCGGCCGAGCACTTCGGCGCGGGTCAGGTCGCCGGCGTCGGTGCCGTTCATGCCGAGCACCCTGGTCGTGTTGATCCGCCAGACGCCCGGCTCCAGCGTCTTGAACAGCTGGACGCCACGGCGCGGTATCGGGAACCTGCCCTCCCGCCGGGCCCGCTCGACGATGCCCTGGTAGGGGAACAGCTCGTCAGGGTGCGCGTCCTGGTAGGCCTGCACCTTGGCGTCGTCGACGTTCGACACCCGGAAGAACACCGTCATCGGCTGCACTTCGCCGTCGGCCGACCGGCCGTACTCGTAGGCGGCGCCCCCGCGTGCCGCCACATCGCCGTCGCCCGAGCAGTCCACCGTGACGGTGGCGGGCACCAGCGCCAGCCCGCTCTTGTTCGCGACGACGACGCCGGTGACCCGCCCGTCCTCCACCGCGGTGTCGGCGACGAAGCTGTGCAGCAGCAGCTCGACGCCGGCCTCCAGGCACATCTCCATCGCGGCCTGCTTGGCGGCCTCGGGGTCGAACGGCGTGACGGCTTCATGCCCGAAGACCATGAACCCGGAGTACTGGCTGCCCGCCTTGGTACGCGAGGGGTGGACCGCTCCGCCGGCGGTCTCCATCCTGCGGACGAACTCGTCGAAGATGCCGCGGACGAGCTGGGTGCGGCCGTCGAGGGAGAAGGATGTCATGCACGGCCCGACCAGCCCGGCGGTCAGGTTCCCGCCGAGGAAGCCGAACCGCTCGATGATCCGTACGGATGCTCCGGCTCGGGCGGCCGCGATCGCAGCCGCCAGACCTGCGGGCCCACCACCTACGACGAGGACGTCGGTGGCATCGCTGATCGGGATGTCGCGCGCATAGCGGAGGGTACTCACAGGTACTCCTTGGTGCAGTGCTTGGGGGTTGTTGCGCCACTGTGACGTGCCTGTGAACGGATGGTCAACAGTTGTGCACGAACGTGCACGGTGCACGTTCAGCAGGCGATATGCCCCTTGCACCCGGCCACAGACCAGGCGATCTGTGGCCGGAGAACAAGCCGGTGTCGGCGTCTTCTGTGGTCGGCGGCGGCCGACTGGCCGACGCCTCAGAAACGTCTACGCCGGGATTCCTGCGGAACTCATTCGGCGAGCTGGTCGGTCACGGTCTTGGGGTTCGGGGCCTTGACGGACACCTTGCCGCCCCATCCGGAGTAGCGGGTGTCGACGGAGATGATGCCGCCCTCGAAATCGGAGAAATCGTCCGTGACGTCCTTGGCCCGGTATGAGGTCGACAACTTGGCGACCAGGCCGGCCGAGTTCAGCGTCAGCGTGTAGGAGATCTCCGTGTCATCGGCCCAGTCGGCGAGAACCGTGCCGGAGAACCACGGCGAGACCTTGGCCAGGTCGGAGAAAGTGATCTTACCGGTGATCTTGTTGCCGGCCTTCGTGCCGTTCTTCACCAGCGCGGAAAGCGTCGCGAGCTCGGCCGGGTTGAGGATCTGCCCGTAGATGGTGGGCAGCGCGCCGCCACCCTCGGACGCGTACCAGGTCTTGCCCTTCGGCAGCTCGTAGACGGCGCCGGAGTAGTACGTGGTGTCGCCGGCGGAGACGATGCGGTACCTCTCGTCGTCCCATGTGGAGCCCCTGAGGTCGTAGCCGGCGACCCCCTTCTTGCCGAACTGCAGCACGCCTTCGCCGGTGTCGGCCTGCAACGTGTAGACGCCGTCGGACCAGTTGGACACCTCGGTGAAGTGCACGCCGTGCCCGGAGACCAGCTTGGCCTTGAGCGACCGTACGGGATCCGGGGCGGCTGCCTGGGCGGGCGGCGCAGATATCAGGAGAGCGGCGGCAAGCACCGATAAAGCACTGATTGTCTTGTTCATGGCCAGCGATCATGCCGCAGCAGGATCACGGCGCGGCCAACAGGAGGCAACAGCAGCGCGAGCGACCACACACGGCTGCGGCGCGCTCTGGAGGCGTGGGTGTACGACGTCAGGAAGGCCTGCGGACCCTGTTCGCCGTGGTCCTCGCCGACACCGCGAACGAGGGCGTGGTACGAGTCCACTGGTCCTGGCCGACACCGCGGAGGAAGGCGACATCGGCGATGCGCTCGGCGGCAGACCCGGTGCAGAGGTCGAGGGCAGTTCACCACTCGGAGATCGAGCCGCCCCGCCGAGCGTCCTCGTCGAGAGTGGTTGACGCGGAACGAATCTTGCCGCGTTTGCGGCCACACTGGGTCCATGCTGGACACTTCCGCCCGCCTGCTCAAGCTGCTGTCGCTGCTGCAGGCGCACCGCGACTGGTCGGGACCCGAGCTGGCCACCCGGCTCGGGGTCTCGACCAGGACGATCCGCAACGACGTGGAGCGCCTGCGCTCGCTCGGCTACCCCGTGCACGCCACGCCGGGGGTGGCGGGCGGCTACCGGCTCGGGGCGGGGGCGGCGCTGCCGCCGCTGCTGCTCGACGACGAGGAGGCCGTCGCGGTGGCGGTGGGGCTCGGCCGGGCCGCGGGCGGCGGCGTCGTGGGCATCGAGGAGACCTCGGTGCGCGCGCTGGCCAAGCTGGAGCAGGTGCTGCCGGCGCGGCTGCGGCGGCGGGTCAACACGCTCAACGCCTACACCGTGCAGATCCTCGGCCCGGCGCCGTCCGTCTCGCCCGAGGTACTGACCGCGATCGCGAACGCGGCCCGCGACCGCGAGCGGCTGCGGTTCGGCTACACCGGGCACGACGGCGGACGGAGCGCGCGCGACGTGGAGCCGTACCGGCTGGTGCACCGGCGCGGGCGCTGGTACCTGGTGGGCTACGACGTGGAGCGGGGCGGCTGGCGGACGTTCCGGGTGGACCGGGTGAGTCCGCGCACGCCGTCCGGACCCCGGTTCACGCCCCGCGAGCTGCCGGGGGACGGCGACGTGGCGGCGTACGTGGAGAAGGGGCTGAACACGGCGATGTGGCGGCACCGCGCGACGGTGCTGCTGCACGCCCCGGCCGAGCGGATCCGGACGCTCCGGACCGGCGTGGAGGTCGAGCCGATGGACGACGCCACCTGCCTGGCCCGGCTGGGCGGCGACGACCTGGAGGGCATGGCGGTGTGGATCGGGTTCCTCGGCGTGGACTTCGAGGTGCTGGACTCCCCTGAGCTGACCGAGCAGGTACGGCTGCTGGCCGAGCGCTACCACCGGGCGGTCAGCCGCCGGTAAGCCCTCCGTCAGCGTCCCCGGCGATGCTCAGGCCATGCAGAACATGACGCACGTCGCAGGCGGCAAGGACGACTTCCAGCTGGTCACCCACCTGACCCTGACCGGCTCCCAGGTCGAGATCGGCCGGGCGCTCACCGAGGAGGCCCGCCGGCTCGGCTGGGCGCCCACGCCCGCCGACCCGATCGTCAACCGCGCCCGCAGGGCCTGGTTCGAACGGCACTGGCCGCAGCACCACGCCCGCATGGACGGAGCGGCGGCGGCACTCGGCCTCGACCCCGACCAGGACGAACTGGCGCTCGACGGCCTCAACTACATCCCCGAGGGCTCCGGCTGCTCGGCCCTGTGGATCCCGCCGTCGGCCGCCTCGGACGGCCACGGCCGCGTGGGCCGCAACTACGACTTCTTCCCGTGGACCACCAGCGAGGTCATGGGCGCCGCGCCCGGGCCGAACGAGCTGCCCATGGCCTCGCGCCCGTACGTCATCACGACCGTGCCCGACGAGGGCCTGGCCTCCACCGTGATCACCATGAACGACCTCGACGGCTGCATGGACGGCGTCAATTCGGCCGGCCTCGCGGTCATGCTGCTGGTCGCCGACTTCGCCAGCGCCGCGCCGCCGGAGACCGTCGCGCCGCAGGTCGGGGTGGGCAGCGTGCAGCTGCCCCGGTTCCTGCTCGACACGTGCGAGAACGTCGAGCAGGCCAAGCAGGCGCTGCTGGGCGCCAAGCAGTACGACCACGGCCTGCCGCTGCACTACCTGGTGGCCGACGCGAACGGCAAGGCGTTCGTGTGGGAGCGGGGCCGCGACGGCAGCGAGCACATCGTCGAGTTCGGCGACGGACCGCTCTGCGTCACCAACCACCTGCTGCATCGCCACCCCGACCCGATGGACCTGCCCGAGGACACCGAGGGCAGCTTCTTCTCCTTCGGCCGACTGCGCACCCTCCACGAGCGCAGCAAGGGCGTCACGATGTCGGCCGACGACCTGCGCGAGAGCCTGCGCGCGGTCCAGCAGGCCGAGAACCCCGACCTGCCGTTCCGCACGCTGTGGACCACGATCTTCGACACCGCCGACCGTACGCTGTCGGTCCGCTTCCACCTGGGCGACGGCAGGGGCTACTCCGAGGAGCTGCTCTTCCCCGCCTCCGCCAGGTAGGCCTCGCGCACCCGCGACCGCGACAGCTTGCCGGTCGGGGTGCGCGGGAGCTCGTCGCGGTATTCGATCACCCTCGGGTGCTTGAACCGGGCGATGCGCGGCCCGCAGTGCTCCAGCAGCCCGGCGGTCAGCTCGGGGCCGGCCTTGACCTCCTCGACGGGCTGCACGAGCGCGACGACGTTCTGCCCCCACTCCTCGTCGGGCACCCCGATGACCGCCACGTCGGCCACCGCGGGATGTTCGAGCAGGGCGGCCTCGATCTCGGCGGGGTAGATGTTCACCCCGCCGGAGATGATCAGGTCGGTGCGCCGGTCGCACAGGAACAGGTAGCCGTCCTCGTCGAGGTAGCCGATGTCGCCGGGGGCGTACCACTCCCCCAGCATGCTGGCGGCCGTCTTGGCCGGGTCTTTCCGGTATTCGAACGTGCCGAGAGTCGACTTGACGTAGATCATGCCGGGCTCGCCGGGCGGCAGCTCCTTGCCCGCCTCGTCATGGATCTTCGCCTCGAACGTGGGCGCGGGCCGGCCGACGGTGCCGGGCCTGGCCAGCCAGTCGTGCGGTTTGACGGAGAACGCGATCGTGGACTCGGTCGAGCCGTAGTACTCGTACAGCACCGGGCCCCACCAGTCCATGATCTTCTGCTTGACCGCGACCGGGCAGGCGGCGGCGGTGTGGATGACCTGGCGCAGGCTCGACACGTCGTACCGGGCCTTGACCTCCTCCGGCAGCTGCAGCATCCGGTGGAACATGGTCGGCACCATCATCGCGTTGCCGACGCGGTGGCGCTCGATCAGCTCCAGGATGCCGACCGGGTCGAACCGGGGCGCGATGACCACGGTGTGGCCCAAGTGGAGCGCGAACTGGGTGTGGGCGCAGGGCGAGGAGTGGTACATCGGCGAGGTGACCAGGTGCACGTCGTCGCCGGGCCCGAGGTCGACGACCTCGCCGAGGAACCAGGTGTACATCGGCACGATCGCCTCCGGCTCCGCGCCGGGCAGCGGCCGCTGCACGCCCTTGGGGAAGCCGGTGGTGCCGGAGGTGTACCACATGACGGCCCCCGACGTACGGCCGGCGGGCGCGTCCGACGGTTGGCCCTCGGCCAGGCCGGCGGTGCCGACCTCGGCCCCCGGCACGGTGGCGGCGTACTCGGGCCCGGCGACCACGACCTTGGCGTCGCAGTCGGCCACGATGTACGCGATCTCGGCGGCGGTCAGGTGCCAGTTGATCGGCACGTAGTAGAGCCCGATCTGACCGGTCGCCATGAGCATGACGACGGCGTCGAGGCCGTTGGGCAGCACGCCCGCCACCACGTCGCCGGTGGTCAGCCCGCGGGCGCGCAGCCCGTGGGACACCTGGTTGACGCGGGCGAGCAGGTCGCCGTACGTGGTCTCGGACCCGTCGGCGTCGATCACGGCGCGGCGGCCGGGGTCGGCTGCGGCGATGGCGTAGAAGCCGGGCAGCCCGCTGACCTCCATCACAGCTCCAGCAGGTCGGCGAGGCGGGCACGGTGGATGCGCGGCGGGCCCAGCAGCACCTCGTCGGCCTTGGCCCGCTTGTAGAACAGGTGGGCGTCGTGCTCCCAGGTGTAGCCGACACCGCCGTACAGCAGCAGGTGGTCGCGGGCCACCTCGAAGCAGGCCCGCCCGACGTACGCCTGGGCGAGTGCGGCGGCGCCGGGCAGCTCGCCGGGCGACTCGTCGGCGGCCCAGGCGGCGTAGCGGACGATCGACTCGGCCTGTTCGAGCTTGCCGTGCATGTCGGCGAGCTTGTGCTTGACGCCCTGGTAGGAGCCGATGTAGCGGCCGAAGGCGACGCGGATCTTGGCGTAGGCCACGATGGCGTCGAGCGCCGCCCGCATCACGCCGAGCTGCTCGGCGGCCAGCGCCACGCACAGCCGGTCGGCGATGCCCGACTCCGGCGCCGGGCCGAGCGCCCGCGCCGGCGCGCCGTCGAGCACCACCTTCGCCTGGCCGCGGGTGAGGTCGAGGGTCTCCAGCGGATCGCGGCGCACGCCGGGGGCCGCCAGCTCGACGCAGACCAGGACCAGGCCGTCG
The DNA here is from genome assembly GCF_044465245.1 of Nonomuraea terrae. NCBI lineage: Bacteria > Bacillati > Actinomycetota > Actinomycetes > Streptosporangiales > Streptosporangiaceae > Nonomuraea > Nonomuraea terrae. The sequence goes on from NZ_JBITLL010000005.1 coordinate 841,443, forward strand.
CCGGTACGGGCGGGGGCCACCAGCACGTCGGCCTCCATGCCGCTGAGCACCCGCGGCAGCGTGCCGCGCGCGGACGTGCCGTCGAAGAGCACCTCGGTCTCGTCGAGCGTGGCCGTGACGCGGCCTTCGGCGATGCCGGTCAGCAACTCCTTGTCGGGCACGAGAGTTGTGGCGATGGCGGCGAACGCGGTGGCCAGGAACGGTCCGGGCAGCAGCGCGGCGCCGGTCTCCTCCAGCGCGACGGCGAGCTCGGCCATGCCGGCGCCCGCGCCGCCGTACTCCTCGGGGATGATCAGGCCGGACAGGCCGAGCTCGCCGTTGAGCCGGGCGTACACCTGGGGGTCGTAGCCCTCGCGGACCTTGGGCAGCGGCGAGGCGCCGCGCAGGAAGCCGCGCACGGCCTCGCGCAGCTCCCGCTGTTCGGGGCTGAGTACGAGCTTCACGCCTGGGTCCCCACCTTCAGGTCCTTGAACGGCACGTTCTTGTCCACCCGCGGCTCCGGCGGCAGGCCGAGCACGCGGTCACCGACGATGTTGCGCATGATCTCGTTGGTGCCGCCGCCGAGCGCCATCCCGGGGGCGGTGGCGATCAGGCGGGAGAGCGGATGGTCGGCCAGCACCGCCTCGGGGCCGACGAGCCGGGTGGCGAGGTCGGCCTGGAAGAGGGTCAGCTCGGCGAGCAGCAGCTTGGCGGCGCTGCCGCGCGCGCCGGGGAAGACGCCGGCCTCGGTCTCCTGCGCCAGCCGCTGGTTGAACAGCGCCAGCGCGCGGCTGCGGATGTGCAGCTCGACGAGCTGGTCGCGGACGTACGGGTCGCTCGTGTCGACCATCGTGCGCAGCGCCTCCAGCGCGGCCGGGTTGTCCTTCTGGCCGCCCATGCCGACGCCCGAGGAGATCGACAGCCGCTCGTGCAGCAGCGTCGTGACGGCAACGCTCCAGCCGTCGTGGACCTCGCCGACGCGGTGCTCGTCGGGGATGGTGACGTCGTCGAAGAAGACCTCGTTGAAGTTGGCCCTGCCCGACATGTCCTTCAGCGGCCTGACGGTCACGCCCGGATGGTGCATGTCCACCACGAACATGGTCAGCCCCTTGTGCTTGGGCACCTCCACGTCGGTGCGGGCCAGCAGCAGCCCCCAGTCGGCGTGGTGGGCGACGGAGGTCCACACCTTCTGGCCGTTGACGACCCAGTGGTCGCCGTCGCGCACGGCCCTGGTCTGCAGGGCGGCGACGTCGCTGCCCGCCCCGGGCTCGGAGAACAGCTGGCACCAGATCTCCTCGCCGCGCAGCAGCGGCCGCAGGAACCGCTCGCGCTGGGCGTCGGTGCCGCGATCGAGGATCGTCGGCCCGGTCATGCCGAGGCCGATCGAGAAGACGTAGGTGGGGAGGCTGTAGTCGCGGGCCTCCGCGGCGAACGCGCGCTCCTCCGCCTCGGTCAGCCCCTGGCCGCCCCAGCGCCGCGGCCAGGTGATGCCGGAGTATCCGGCGTCGTGGAGTCTGGCCATGAAGTCTTTGGCGCGGGTGACCGCGCCGGTCTCCGGGTGGTCGTCCGACGGAGCGTTCTCCTGCAGCCAGGCCCGGGCCGCGCGGCGATACTCGACAAGATTCACATCGACTCCTCGGCATCAGTGCTCACTTACTCTAAGTCAGCCCGCCGAGGCCCGTACAGAGCAATGCTCTGGAAGGTCTTTAGCCGGATTTGTCGAGGAATCTCCCTTAATTCGGGCAGGAAGTGCGTACTGTGATCACCTGATCACGGGGGGATGAAATGTGATCACTCGGCTGGGCCGTTCCATTCGTGCGCGACTGGCGCTGTTCGCCAGCATCGCCATGGCACTGCTCTGCCTGGTCACCAGCTCGCTGCTGCTGTGGTCGGCACAGGGCGCGCTCATGGACATCCGGACGAACGAGGTCATCGGCAGCGCGCTGCGCGTGGTGCACCTGATCAAGGAGCATGAGCGGCCGCCGCCCTTGGTCGACCTGGACCCGCACAGCGTCCAGGCGGTCGACGAGAACGGCCGGGTGGTGTCCGCGACGCCCAACCTGCGGGGCATGCCGCGCGTGACGAACCTGGCCCCCGCCGCCGGCAGCGCCAGCCGCATCGGCCCTCTGTGCGACGTGCCGCAGTTCCACGGGGAGTGCCAGATCATGGTCGCCTTCCGCGTGTACCGCAACGACGGCGACTGGATCGTCTACGCCTTCGGCGCCAGGCCGCCGTGGTACGTCAACGCCTCCACGCTCGTCCTGCTGGCCGGGGGCTCGACGGCGCTCGTGGTGCTGGCCTGGTTCGGAGCCTCGCGGATGGTCGCCAAGACGCTCTCGCCGGTCGACAACATCACCGCCCGGCTCGCCGAGATCACCGCCGGCAACGGCGGGATGCGCGTGCCCGTGCCGGAGAACGCCGACGAGATCAGGGCGCTCGCCGAGACGGCCAACCAGACGCTCGCCCGGCTGGAGCAGGCGGTCGAGCAGCAGCGCAGGTTCGCCTCCGACGCCTCCCACGACCTGCGCAGCCCGCTGACCGCCATGCGCGCCGAGCTGGAGGAGGCCATGCTGGCCCCCGACGAGACCGACTGGCGCGAGACCGGGACCCGGCTGCTGACAAGCCTCGACCGGCTGCAGAACATCGTCACCGACCTGCTCACGCTGACCAGGCTGGACGCGGGGGCGCCCGGGCACCTGGAGCCGGTGGACCTGGCCGAGCTGGTCAAGTCGGAGACGGAGCGGACGCGCGGCAAGAAGGTCGTCACCTCGCTGCAGCCCGGCGTGGTCGTCACCGCCGACCGGCTCCGGCTGAGCCGCCTGCTGACGAACCTGCTGGACAACGCCGAACGGCACGCCGAGAGCACGATCATCGTGGCCGTGCGGCAGTCTCGCGGGGAGGCGATGCTGGAGGTGCAGGACGACGGCGCGGGCGTCGCCCCGGAGCACCGCGAGGTCGTGTTCCAGCGGTTCACCCGGCTGGACGCCTCCCGCAACCGCGACGCGGGCGGCACCGGCCTCGGCCTGCCCATCGCGCGGGAGATCGCGCACGCTCACGGCGGCGTGCTGCGCATCGAGGACTGCGACAAGGGCGCCCGTTTCGTCCTCCGGATTCCAGTAAGGGATGCCTGATCCCTGTTTCCGCCCACTGCTACCATGATCAACCCGAGCGGGATTCCGGCGCGTACTGGATCGGTACATGCCCGGTTTGTCCTACGAATAACTATGAGTCAGAAGTTAGAGTTACCCGCTGTGACAACAGGTTTCAGCCGATTACGGCGCGAGGATTTGCTGAAAACGGCCTGCGAGGTGATCGCGGAGCAGGGGTTCGGGCACACCAGGACCATCGACATCGCCAAGGCGGCCGGCGTGAGCCAGGCGCTGCTCTTCTACCACTTCGAGACCAAGGAGCGGCTGTTCGCCCAGGCGTTCGGCTACGCCGCGCGCCAGCACCTGAACGCCCTGGCCGGTCTCGAAAGCTCCGCGGGCACGCCCCTGGACCGCCTGCGCTCCCTGCTCAGGCTCTGCTCGCCGGCGATCCCCACCGAGGGCTGGCGGTTGTGGATCGACGCCTGGTCGGAGGCCATGCGCAGCGCCGAGCTGGAGGAGATCTCGCGCCGCATCGACGCCCGGGGACGTGCGCTGATGCGCGGCATCATCGAGGCCGGCGTCGACTGCGGACAGTTCGCCTGCGCCGACCCCGACGCGACGTCGTGGCGGTTGTTCGCCCTCATCGACGGCCTGGCCGTCCAGACGCACCTGCACCCCAAGGTGCTCTCGCGCCGCCGGGTCAACGGGCTCATCCGGGCGGCGGCGTCGTACGAGCTGGGGGTTTCGGTGGAGGCCCTGTGACGGGCCTGCGGGCGAGCAGCACCTCGGTCACCGTCCGCAGCTCCCAGGTGCCCGAGGGGTTCAGCGCGAGCAGCTCCCGCCTGGCGGCCTCGGTGAAGGCCGCCAGCCGGTCGCCGAGCCGGGCGGGCGTGGAGTAGGAGTACGACAGCTGCAGGCCCACGATCTCCTCGACCCCGTACGTCAGGCGCTCGGTGTAGCACGTCACGTCGAGGTCGCGGAACGGCGAGGTGACCAGCACGTCGTCGTGGTGCTCGCCGGTCGCCTGGTAGGAGTCCGACGCGGTCAGCGTGTTGACGCCGAACTCCTCGCGCAGCCGCCGCATGGCCGGCTCCCACGGCTCCTCGGGGTCGTCGTGGCGGGACGGCCCGACCAGCGCCACGACACCGCCGGGCGGCAGCAGCTCGTCGAGGGCCGCCAGCACCGCGCGGCGGTCCGTCCAGTGGAACGACCGCCCCATGACGACGTGGCCGAACGGCGGCAGCGCGCGCAGCGCCGTGGAGTCGCCCCTGATCCAGCGGATGTTCGGCACGGCCGCCGCCAGGCGTTCGCCCTCGGCGAGCATGCCGGCGTCGGGGTCGACGGCCAGCACCTCGCGGACGTGGCGGGCCAGCGGGACGGCGATCGTGCCGGGGCCGCAGCCGAGGTCGAGCACGGTGCTTTCAGGCCCGAACGCCGCCGCCAGCCGCTCGATCGCCGGCCCTGCGTGGCGGGGTCTGTATCGGGCGTAGTAGGGAGCCGCGCCGCCGAACAGGTCCTCCATGGATGGGACCATATACGGGTTCATGACGTGTCCGATGGAAGGTTTTGCTCTGTGAGGCGGCTACTCACGGTCCTGCTGCTCGCCTGCGCCACCGTGGGGCTGGCGCACACGCCGGCCCAGGCGCACAACGTGCTGATCGGCAGCGACCCCAAGGACGGAGCGACGCTGACGGCCTCGCCCGAGCGGGTGACGCTGGTGTTCGACCAGCTGGTGCGCCAGGGATACGCGCAGGTGGGCGTGACGGGGGCCGACGGGTCGGCGTGGGCCGACGGAGCGGCCGAGGTCGCGGCGGAGCGGGTGTCGGTCAAGGTCAAGCCGTTGCCCGCCGGGGGCACCTACGTCGTGGGCTACCGCATCCTGTCCGCCGACGGCCACCCGGTCACCGGCAAGATCACCTTCAGCCTGGCGCCGGACGCCTCCGGGGTGAGCACGGACACCACCAGCGCGGCGGCCGGGGACTCTGGGGCTGCGAATTCAGGAGCCGTGAGTTCAGGAGCCGTGAGTTCTGGGGCGGCCGCCGAGGCGGCGGCCAACGGCGGCGCGGGGATGGCCGTGGTGTGGATCGTGGGAGCGCTGCTCCTGCTCGCGGCCGGCACCGCCGTGGCCCTGCGCCGTTCCTCCTCCCCCGCGGCCGAGGGCTCCCCCGTGGCGGAGGGCTCCCCCGCGGTTGAGGGCTCCCCCGTGGTTGAGGGCGAGAGGACGGGCGTGTGACCGTCACCGCTGCTTCCGTGTCCTCCCGCCGGATCGGCGGGCGTGCGGTGGCCGGGGCGTTCGGCGTGTGCGCCGTGCTCGCGGCCGTGGCCGCGAGCACCCTCACCGCCCAGGACGCCGTGCCCGGCGTCCCCATGCCCGGCGTCGTGGTGACGTACGGGCTGCCGATCGTGCGGGTGCTGCTCGACGTGGCCGCCGTCGCCGTGGTCGGCCTCAGCCTGCTGCCCAAGCTGCTCGGCTTCGACGACCCCGAGCGCACCGAGCCCGTCATGCTGCGGGTGCGCCCGCTGGCGGTGACGGCCGCGTGGGCGTGGGCGATCTGCGCACTGCTCACCATCGTGTTCCAGACCGCCGAGCTCAACCCCGGCTCCGTGCCGACGTTCGGCATGATCGCCGCCTACGTCGATGACGTCGGCACCGGTCAGGGGCTGCTGTTCAGCGCGGCGTGCGCGCTCGCGGCGGCCGGCATCGGGCTGATGGCGGTGCGGTTCGGCGAGAAGGTGCCGGCCGAGCTGCGGATCATCGTGGCGTTGTTCGGGCTGCTGCCGATCCCGGTCACCGGTCACGCGGTCGACTCGGTCTGGCACGACCCCATCATGATCTCGATGGAGATCCACGTCATGGGAGCGGCGGCGTGGACCGGCGGGCTGGTGGCGCTGGCCGCGTTCGTGGCCCCGCACCGCGATCTGCTGGCCGTGGCGCTGCCGAAGTTCTCGAGGATCGCCACGGTGTGCCTGCTGCTCGTGGGGCTGTCCGGCCTCATCACGGGGCTCAGCACGATGGCGCTCACGCCGGGCGTGACGCTGCCCGACGCGATCGTGACCAGCCCCTACGGGCAGCTGGTCGTGGTCAAGACGGCGCTGGTGGCGCTGCTGGTGCCGCTGGCCGCCCACATCCGCTTCCGGCTGCTGCCCGCCATCCGGCAGCGCCGGGCCACCGCCCTGGTGGGCTGGGCGGTGGCCGAGGTGAGCGTGATGGGGCTGGCCTACGGCGTGGCCGTGGCGCTCACGCGCTCGTCGATCGTCTGACGGCTCAGGGGGTGACGGCGGCCGGGACGGTCGCGCGGGGCAACGGGGCCGCGGCCTCGCGCGGCCGGCGCCGGCTCGCGATCCACTCGACGGCCAGCCAGCAGACCAGCAGGCCGAGCCCGGCCCACACGGCCGACGCCGTGACCAGCGGGGGCGCGCCGAGCAGGCCGTCCTGGCCCTTGATCCAGCCGTACACCGGGCCCATGACGGCGCTCTGCGCCGCCAGCGCGCCGTACGCGCCGGCCGTGACCACGGCGGCGCCGAGCACCGCCCGCACGGCGGGCCGGCGCACCAGGAACGCCACGTCGACCAGCAGACCGGCGACGACCAGGAAGAACGGCACCGCCGACGGCGGGAAGCCGGTGAAGGTGAGCAGCGGCCAGGCCAGCGTCCTGAACCCGACGTAGGCGGCGGCCACGAGCGTCGCGGCGCCGAACCGGCCGATCAGCAGCCGGGCCACGACGAGCACGGACAGCCCGACGACCACGGCGTAGACCGGGTAGAGATAGTCGGGCACGGGCAGCGTGAAGCCGGCCATCATCGCCCGGTCGATCGGCCGGCCCATCTGGTCGGCCGCGAACTGCAGCAGGATCTGCTCGGCGTAGACGACCTTGTCGTCCCACGCGCCGAGCGACAGGATGCCGTACTCCTGGTGCTGCTCCGGGAAGTGCACGTTCTCCAGGAAGAACGCGAAGAACGCCCCCAGCACGACCACCCGCTCCCGCCCGGGCGGCGCCCCCATGAACCAGCCGCGGATCACACCCGCGATCATGAAGAACGTCCCGGCGTAGAGCATCATGTGGGACGGGCTCCACGAGGTGATGTCGAGGCCGTTGATGCGGTGGTTGATCAGGTCGAGCGGCACCGCGACGAGGAAGACTCCCGTGCCCCACTGGATGAGCCGCAGCGCGACCTTGTCGACACCGTAGCCGGTGTAGCCGTGGATGACGGTCAGCGCGACGACGATGACCGTGCCGACGGAGTTGAGCAGGTGGGGCGGGGCGAGGTCGTCGCGCAGCCACTTGAAGTGCCACGAGACGTCCCACGCCGAGCCCAGGACCTTGAGGGCGAACGCCACCAGCCAGCCGATGTAGAGCACCCTGAACAGATCCTGCGGCGTCTCACGGCCCGCCTGCCCCCGGGTCCAGTACGGCAGGGCCCAGGCGGCGGCTTTCTTGAACGATGCTGGAGACTTCACAGGACTGAATCTTACGGTGGCCGGCCCTGGACGCTGAGACGCCCTGTTCCGGCGATCACCTTTGCCACAATGCCGACATGTCGTTTGATATCCGATCTGCCGGCCCGGAGGACTCGCCGGCGATCGAAGAAGTCCGCATCGCCGGCTGGCGCGTCGCCTACCGCGGGGTCATACCGGACACGTACCTCGACGGCCTGGAGGTGCGGCCGCAGGTGGTGCAGGCTCGTGCGGAGGCGCTCGCGGACGGGCGGCTGACGGGCGCGGTCGCCGTGCGCGACGGTTCGGTCCGCGGCTTCACCCTGTACGGCCCGAGCCGCGACGCCGACATCCCCGGCATGGAGGTGTACGCCATCTACGTGCTGCCCGGCGACTTCTCGACCGGCATGGGGCGGGCGCTGATGACGGCGACCACGCAGGCCATGGCCGCGTCGGGCGGCACGGAGACCGGGCTGTGGGTGCTGGCGGACAACCCGCGCGCGCGGCGGTTCTACGAGCGCTACGGGTTCACGCCGTCGGGGCGGACGAAGCAGGTGGAAGATCCCCCGCTGGAGGAGGTGCACTACCGGCTGACGCTCTCAGCGAGAACATGAGAGGCAGCCGCGGCGCGCCGTACGGGAGGCGGTATCCGCCGTCGCCGGCGACGAGCGTGCCGTAGCGGCGGAAGAGCGTGTGGTCGTGCTCGTGCAGGAACTCCATCCGCAGCCCGGCCGCCGCCAGCGCGGTGACGATCTCGCCCAGACCGTGCCGGAACTGCATCGTCCTCGTGTGCGTGAGCGCCGCGCCGTCGGTGTAGGTGTGGGGCTCGTCCCAGACGTGGGGGCCGCGTTCGAAGTAGTCGTGGGTGACCGTGGTGCCGCTCTCGTCGTCCAGGACGTCGGCGAACGGGTGGAACTCGGCCAGGTAGAGGAACCCGCCGGGCCGGAGCAGGGCGGCGACCGTCTCGGCCCAGCGGGCGATGTCGGGCAGCCAGACGAGCGCGCCGACGCCGGTGTAGACGATGTCGTACGTCTCGCCGAGCGCCTCGACGGCGTCGTACACGTCGGCGGTGACGAACCGGGCCGGGATGCCGCACTCCGCGGCCAGCGCCCGCGCCTGCTCGACAGCCGCCTCCGAGAAGTCGAGCCCGGTCACCTCGGCGCCGAGCCTGGCCCAGGAGAGGGTGTCGAGGCCGATGTGGCACTGCAGGTGCGCCAGCCGGCGGCCGGACACGTCACCGACCTCGTCCAGCTCGAACCTCCGCAGCGGGCTGCGCCCGGCCTTGAACCCTTCGACGTCGTAGAAGGCGGAGCCGACGTGGACGGGGACGCGCGCGTTCCAGTTGGCCCGGTTGAGCTCGAGGTAGTCGTCCATGCCGGGGAGCCTAGGCGCCGGCCCGCGGCTTCGCCGAGATGCCACCTCCTACGTCCTCGTACGCGCGTTCTCGTTGTCCACAGGCCCCCATGGGCGGCGGCCGGTTGTCCACAGGCGGCGCGCTCGGCGGTTCGCCCGGACGGGCCGGCGTGCATCATGGCCGCGTGACTCCAGCAGACGCAGTGCCGCTTCTCCAGGCCGTGCATAGGCAGCCGCATGACCTGGCAGGTAATCGCCACGCCCACGCGCCGCCGGGCAGACTGCGACGGCACCACCGGGACGACATGAAGGAAAGGCCATGACGACACGTGACACCGTGCAGGAACTGCTGCGCCGGATCGGCGCGGGCGACCCCGAGGGCGTCGCCGCCCTGTTCGCCGAGCGGAGCGACTGGCGGTTCTCCTGGCCCGCCGACGGGCACCCGGCCGTGCCGTGGATCCGCCCGCGGACCGGCCGCGGCGACGTGGCCGAGCACTTCCGGAGCCTGGCGGCGCACCACGTCGCCGAGCTGAACGGCACCTCGGTGAGCCACGTCCTGGTGGATGGCGACGACGCGGTCGTGCTCGGCACGATCGCGCAGACGGTCAAGGGCGGCGAGGTGTCCTACACGTCCCCGTTCGCGTTGCATCTCACCGTCGAAGAAGGCTTGGTCACCCGCTACCACATCTACGAGGACAGCCTCACGGTCGCCCGGGCGTTCTCCGGCGACCGGCGCACACCTTGATCCACCCGGTTCAGCTCGTACAGCACCGCGCGGCAGGTCCCGGCGTGAGCCCCGTCTCAGGGATCTCTCAGGTGCGGAAAGTAGGCTCACCGCATGAAGCGTGTGGCCGCCCTGGTGGTGGCGCTCGCCCTCATCGGGGTGACGACGTGGCTCGTGTGGCCGTCGGCTCCCGGGGTGCGGGGCCAGGACCAGAAGATAACCGTCGTCGACGGACCCGCCGACGACCAGCGCGTGGAGCTCGACGCGACGTTCTTCCCACCGCCTGAGGGCGGGAAGGCGCCTGCGGTGCTGCTCGCCCACGGGTTCGGCGGCAGCAAGCAGAGCATGCGGGACCAGGCGATCCGCCTCGCCCAGGACGGCTACGCGGTGCTGACCTGGTCGGCGCGCGGCTTCGGCCGCTCCACCGGTCAGATCGCGCTCAACTCGCCCGACTACGAGGTCAAGGACGTCAAGCAGCTGATCGACTGGCTGGCCGAGCGGCCCGAGGTCCAGCTCGACGCCTCGGGCGACCCGCGCGTGGGCATCGCGGGCGGCTCGTACGGCGGCGCGATCGCGCTCATGACGGCCGCCTTCGACCAGCGGGTCGACGCGATCGTGCCGCAGATCACCTGGTCCGACCTGGCCGACGCCCTGTTCCCCAACGCGGCCACCACCACCCAGACCGCCCCAGGCCCCACCGCAGGGGAAGCCGACACCACCACCGGAACGGACGGCGACGCCCCGCGGAGCGACGGCGAGTCCGGCACGGCCTCAGACGGCACCGACTCCTCCGCGAGCGCCGACCCCATCACCGGAGGCACCGGCACCGACCAGGGCGCCGACCCCGCCACGGGCGGCACCGGCACCGACCAGGGCGCCAGTGGCACCGGCTCCCCAGACGCGTCCGGGTCGGGGGCGGCGAGTGGCGTCTTCAAGCGCATGTGGGCCGGCATCTTCTTCGGGCAGGGCGTCTCGCTCGACGCGTCGTCGCTGCTGGGCCCGCGGGAGACGGCCGGGCCGCTGACTCCTCAGCAGGCGCGCTGCGGCAGGTTCCTGCCGGAGATCTGCGACATCTACCAGGAGGTCGCCGAAGACGGCCGGGCCACCCCGGAGGCCATCGCGCTGCTGCGCGAGTCGAGCCCCATCACCGTGGCCGACCGCATCAAGGCGCCGACCCTGCTCATCCAGGGCCAGCGTGACTCGTTGTTCCCGCTGAGCCACGCCGACGCCAACGCCAAGGCCATCGCCACCGCGGGCACGCCGGTCAGCCTGGCGTGGTTCGACGGCGGGCACGACGGCGGCAACGGCGAGGCCGACTGGCTGTTCGAGCAGTCCTCGGCCTGGTTCTCCCGCTATCTCAAGGGCGAGGGCTCGCAGACGCCGCCGGTGAGCGCGTTCACGGTGACCCGTGACGGCGGGCGCGACCCCGGCACCCGTCAGCGCATCCGCCTGCACCCGGAGGCCGACGCCTACCCCGGTCTCGGCGGCACCGACACCGCCACGGTCGAGCTGGCCGGCCCCGAGCAGAACATCGTCAACCCGCCCGGCGGCGCCCCTGCCTCGATCTCGACGGTGCCGGGCATCGGCGGCCTGCTGGGCGGCCAGGGCAACGGCGGCGTCTCGATCGACATGCCGGGCCAGAGCGCCGCGTTCGAGTCCCGGCCGCTCACCGCTCCCCTGCAGCTCACCGGCAGCCCGACCATCACGGTCAGGGTGACGGGCGAGGGCGAGGCGACACTGTTCGCCAAGCTGTACGACGTGGCCGAGAACAACCAGCTGCCCACCCTGCCCGCCGGGCTGGTGGCGCCCGTCCGGGTGACGATCCCGCAGGGCGCGGGCAGCACGGAGGCCACGATCACCCTGCCCGCCGTGGACCACCGCTTCGCCGTGGGCCACCGGCTGCGCCTGGTGGTGACGACGACGGACATGGGGTTCGCGACGCCCGCCGCGCCGGCGGCGTACCAGATCTCGCTGGCCTCGCCCGCGCTCACCGTCCCGACGGTGCGCACGCTGGCCGCCGCTCCCACCGGGGTGGCGTGGTGGGTCTGGGCCATGCCGCTGGCCTCGATCGTGGTCGCGGCCGTCCTGCTGGCCACCGGCCGCACCCCGGCCCGCCTCCGCCGCCGGCCCGTACGCGCCTCCACGGCCGGGCCCGCTTCGATCGGCGGCACGCCGGAAACCGGCATACCGAACACCACGCCTGCTTCCAGCCCGGACGGCAAGCCGGTCACCCCCGCTGTCACCACCCCGAACGGCCAGGCACCCCACACCGGCACCACGGCGACCGGCACCACCGCGACCGGGACCACGACGGCCGGGACCACGACGGACGACCCCTCGGACGTCGCCACCCGCGTCAACGGCTCCTCCCCCGATGCCGCGACCGGCGCCGACGAGTCCTCCCCCGATGGCGTGACCACCGTCAACGGCTCCTCCGCTGCCATGGCCGGCACCGACAGCGCCTCCACCGATGCCGTGACCGGTGTCAACGGCTCGCCCGCCGATGCCAAGGCCGGCGGCCAGGCTCGTGACGGGGCCACGACGGGCAGCCGGACCGGTGCCGCGCCCGTCACCAGCGTCCCGGCCGGCGACCCCCCCTCCGCCAGCAGCGCGACCGGCACGGCCGCGGTCGCCGCGGCGGAGGTGCCGCTGGAGATCAGCGGGCTGACGAAGGCGTACCGCAACGGCGAGCTGGCGGTCGACGGGCTGTCGTTCCGCGTCGAGAAGGGCCAGGTCCTCGGCCTGCTCGGCCCGAACGGCGCCGGCAAGACGACCACCATGCGCATGATGATGGGCCTCATCCAGCCCGACGACGGCGAGGTCCGCATCTTCGGCGAACGCGTCACGCCCGGCGCCCCCGTGCTGTCGCGGCTCGGCTCGTTCGTCGAGGGGCCCGGGTTCCTGCCCCATCTGTCGGGGCACGACAACATCCAGCTCTACTGGGCCGCCACCGGCCGCCCGGCCGCCGACGCGCACTTCGACGAGGCTCTGGAGATCGCCGGGCTCGGCAAGGCGCTGGAGCGGGCCGTACGCACCTACTCCCAGGGCATGCGCCAACGCCTGGCCATCGCCCAGGCCATGCTCGGCCTGCCCGACCTGCTCGTGCTCGACGAACCCACCAACGGTCTCGACCCGCCCCAGATCCGCGAGATGCGGGAGGTGCTCAAGCGCTACGCGCGCGACGGCCGCACGGTGATCGTGTCCAGCCACATGCTGGCCGAGGTGGAGCAGACCTGCAGCCACGTCGTGGTCATGCAGCGCGGGCGGCTGGTGTCGACCGGCCCCGTCTCGCAGCTGCTCAGCTCGGCCGCCGCCGCCAACGGGCACGGGCCGCGCCTGGAAGACGTGTTCCTCGACCTCATCGGAGACAAGGCATGACCACCGCGACCGGCTACGCGCCCAACCGTACGCTGCCGTTGCGCGTGGAGATCGTCCGGCAGTTCAAGCGGCGGCGGACGCTGGCGATGTTCGGGCTGCTGCTGGCGCTGCCGTGGGTGCTCGTGATCGCGTTCCAGGTCGGGCCGCAGGGCGTGAACGATGAGCCGTCGCTGCGCATCTCCGACCTGGCCACCCAGAGCGGCCTGAACTTCGCCGCCTTCGCGCTGTCGGTGTCGGCCAGTTTCCTGCTCGTGGTGGCGGTCGCGCTGTTCTGCGGCGACACCGTGGCGAGCGAGGCCAACTGGTCGTCGCTGCGTTATCTGCTGGCCGCGCCGGTCCCCCGCGACCGGCTGCTGCGGCAGAAGCTGATCGTGGCGCTCGGCTTCTCGGCCGCCGCCGTGATCTGCCTGCCGGTGATGGCGCTGTTCGCGGGCACCCTGGCGTTCGGCTGGGACGACATCCAGGTGCCCGGCACGGGCGAGGTCATCCCGGCGCTCGACGTGCTGCCGCGCTTCGGCATCGTGATCGCGTACGCGATGGTCAGCCAGCTCGTGGTGGCGGCGCTGGCGTTCCTCATCTCGACCATGACCGACTCCCCGCTGGGCGCGGTGGGCGGCGCCGTCGGGTTGTGGATCGTGTGCACGATCCTGCAGGCCGTGGAGGCACTGGGGGTGCTGCGCGAGTTCCTGCCCACGTTCTGGAACAACGCCTGGCTCGACGCCCTGCAGCCCGAGCTCGACTGGAGCGGGATGGCGAAGGGCGCGTCGGTGTCGATCACGTACGCGGCGATCCTCCTCGCGGTCGCCTTCCGCCGCTTCCGCCACAAGGACGTCGTCAGCTGACAGCACCCCGCCGGCGAAGCGGGCGGGGTGGGCGGGTCAGTCGGTCTCGCTCCAGTCGAAGGCCTTGGTGATGGCCTTCTTCCAGCCGGCGTACCCCGTCTCGCGCTGCTCCGCCGTCCACGTCGGTTCCCAGCGGCGGTCCTGGGCCCAGTGGGCGCGCAGTTCGTCGGTGTCGCGCCAGAAGCCGACGGCGAGGCCGGCGGCGTACGCGGCCCCGAGCGCGGTCGTCTCCGAGACGACCGGCCGGCTGACCGGCACGCCGAGGATGTCGGACTGGAGCTGCATGCACAGGTCGTTGGCGGTGACCCCGCCGTCCACCTTCAGCACGTCGAGCACCACTCCCGAGTCCTGCTGCATGGCCTCGACGACGTCGCGGCTCTGGTAGCAGATGGACTCCAGGGTGGCGCGCGCGAGGTGGGCGTCGGTGTTGTAACGCGACAGGCCGACGATGGCGCCGCGCGCGTCGGCCCGCCAGTAGGGGGCGAACAGGCCGGAGAAGGCCGGCACGAAGTAGATGCCGCCGTTGTCCTGGACCTGCCGGGCCAGCGTCTCGCTCTGCGCGGCGGAGGTGATGATGTGCAGCTGGTCGCGCAGCCACTGCACCGCCGAGCCGGTCACCGCGATCGAGCCCTCCAGCGCGAACACCGCCGGCTGGTCGCCGAACTTGTAGGCCACGGTGGTGAGCAGGCCGCTCTTGGAGCGCACGGGGGTGGTGCCGGTGTTGAGCAGCAGGAAGTTGCCGGTGCCGTAGGTGTTCTTGGCCTCGCCGGGCGAGAAGCAGACCTGGCCGACGGTGGCGGCCTGCTGGTCGCCGAGGATGGCGGTGATCGGCACCTCGCCACTGCTCAGCCCGGCCCCGGAGGTGACGCCGTAGCCGGCGGGATCGGACGAGGGGCGGATCTCGGGCAGCATCCGGCGCGGGATGCCGAAGAACGACAGCAGTTCGTCGTCCCAGTCGAGCGTGTCGAGGTCCATCAGCATCGTGCGGCTGGCGTTGGTGACGTCGGTGACGTGCACGCCGCCGTTGACGCCGCCGGTGAGGTTCCACAGGACCCAGGTGTCGGTGTTGCCGAAGACGGCCTCGCCGCGGTCCACGGCCTCGCGGACGCCGTCGACGTTCTCGAGGATCCACTGGATCTTGCCGCCGGAGAAGTACGCCTCCGGCCGCAGGCCCGTCTTGTCGCGGATGACCTGGCCGCGGCCGTCGCGATCCAGCGCGGCGGCGATGCGGTCGGTCCTGGTGTCCTGCCAGACGATCGCGTTGTAGTACGGCCGGCCGGTGCGCGGGTTCCACACCACCGTGGTCTCGCGCTGGTTGGTGATGCCCATCGCGGCCAGGTCGCTCGCCTGCAGGCCGCTGCGCTGCAGCGTGCTCTGGATCACGGCGGAGGTCCTGGTCCAGATCTCGATGGGGTTGTGCTCCACCCAGCCCGCCCTGGGCAGGATCTGCTCGTGCTCCAGCTGGAACTTGGCCACCTCGCCACCGTCGTGATTGAAGATCATGAAGCGGGTGCTGGTGGTGCCCTGGTCGATGGCGCCCACGAACTCGGGCATGTCGTTCTCCTTACGGGTTCGTCCGAGGGTCAGTCCGAGGGCTTGACCACGTCGCGGTCCACGTCGTCGCGAGGCAGGAAGCGGTGGATCAGCACCTGGTAGAGACCGGCGCCGATGACCCCGCCGATCACGGGGCCGACGATGGGCACCCACCAGTACAGGTCGCCGTACTGGTCGCGCCAGGCTCCGCCGTACCCGGTGAGGAAGCTGGCCAGGCGCGGCCCGAAGTCACGCGCCGGGTTGATGGCGTAGCCGGCGTTGGTGCCGAAGGCCATGCCGATGCCGACCACGAGCAGGCCGATGAGGAACGGCGCCATGTTCGCGGCGGGCGCCATGTTGGCGACGTCCGACAGGGCGAAGACGACGAAGAGCAGGATGGCCGTGCCGATGATCTGGTCGCGCAGGCCGCCCCACATGTCCACCGGGAGGGTGCCGTTGCCGGGCAGGGTCGAGAAGACGCCCTGCGTCTTGATCGTGTGCCCGGGGTCCACCATGCTCAGGACCTCGTGGTAGTTCCACCGCACGATGAGCGCCGCGACGAAGGCTCCGGCCGTCTGGGCGAGCGCGTACGGGATGACCTTCTTCCAGGGGAAGCCGCGGAAGCAGGCGAAGGCCAGCGTGACCGCGGGGTTGATGTGCGCCCCGGTGGTGCGGCCGGCGACGTAGACGCCGAGCGCCACGCCGATGCCCCACGCCCAGGCGATGCTGTCGTGGTCGCCGATCTGCGCCGCGGCGACCTGCGCGACCACGCCCACGCCGAACAGGATGAGCACCATCGTCCCTGCGAATTCGGCGATCAACTCGCCGGCCAGCCCCATTCGACCCAGACGTCCCGCCATCGCCGCGCCCCCTTCACCCGGCACTCGCGAACGCTGTGAGCCATTCCCTGGTTTACAAAGATGTATACGGCTGTTTTACGACATGTTTCACAAAAGAGCAGAAAGTAAGATTGCTCAGCGGGTCAGAGTTTGCGAGTGAAGGTCATCATGGCCGTTCCGGGGCCGTGGTATCCCGGGACCGGGCCGTCGGCCGTGAAGCCCATACGGCGGTGAAAGGCGATCGACGCGGTGTTGACCGGGGCGGTGATGGCACGCACGACGTGACAGCCCTCGCCGCGGGCGAGATCGAAGAAGCGCTCGTACATCGTGCGGCCGAGGCCGCTCGCCCTGGCCTCGGGGGCGACGCCGACGAAGTGGATGTACGCCTCGCCGGGCAGCGACGGCGACGGGAACCCGACGAGGAACCCCGCCATCCCCCTGCCAGGGCCCTGCGCGATCAGGCTGGTGCGGTGGAAATGGTCGAGGAAGAGCCTGGGCAGCGCCGCCAGCACCGGCCGCCCCCACCAGTCGTCGACCACGGCGGCGATGGCGTCGTAGTCGGCGGGGGCGGCTGCGCGCAGGGTGTGCACGGGATCAGCTCCAGTGAGGCGGCCTGTTTTCCAGGTAGAAGGCGTCCTGGTCGCCCTCGGGCCAGTCTCCCCAGCCCAGGTCGCGGTCGTCGGACGTCTGTTCGGGTAGGAAATCTTCCACGGAGAACATGCTACCGGGGCGTACAAACCGGTACCGAGCGTGTCTCTCGCTCCCAGGACAGGCGTCGATCACCGGGGTACGATACGAGGGCAGGTGTCGCCTACCCCCCGTGAGGCTGCGCATGGCCACTCCGACCGGCTGGCGGCGAGAAGGCAATCTCCCGGCGGAGCTGACGAGCTTCGTCGGCCGCACTCGCCTCCTCGCCAACCTCAAACGGCACCTCCACGAGTCCCGCCTGGTGACCGTGACCGGCATCGGCGGCGTGGGCAAGTCGCGCACGGTGCTGCGCCTGGCCCACCAGGTGCGCGCCGGCTACCCCGACGGCGTCTGGTTCGCGGACCTCGCCCGCCTGCAGGACGCGGGCATGGTCAAGCACACCATCGCCTCCGCGCTCGGCATCGCCGACCAGTCCTCTCGCGCGGCGTCGGAGTCATTGGCGGAGTGGGTCGGTGAGCGCGACATGCTGCTCATCATCGACACGTGCGAGCATCTCCTGGAGGGCTGCGCCGAGCTGATCCACGAGCTGCTCGAGGCCGCGCCCAGCCTGACGGTGCTGGCCACCAGCCGCCAGTCTCTCAACCTTCCGTACGAGCACGTCGTGCCGGTGCCGCCGCTGCAGGTACCCGGCGAGGATCCGGCGAAAAACCTGTTCACCAACGAGTCCATCCAGCTCTTCGCCGAGCGGGCCGGGGCGAGCGTGCCCGACTTCGTGCTCGACGAGGACAACATCGGCGCCGTCGCTGAGCTGTGCCGCCGGCTCGACGGCATCCCGCTGGCTATCGAACTTGCCGCGGTGCGGCTGCGGGCGCTGTCGATCGAGCAGATCCTCGGACTGCTGGCCGACCGGTTCAGCCTGCTGGCCGGGGCGAGCCGCACGGCGCTGCCCCGCCACCAGACGCTGCGCGCAGCCATCGGCTGGAGTCACGAGCTGTGCGAGCCGGAGGAGCGGCTGTTGTGGGCGAGGCTGTCTGTGTTCGCGGGCGATTTCGAGCTCGACGCGGCGCGCTTCGTCTGCTCTGACGGGCGCCTGTCCGCCGAGCGCATCACCGACCTCATCGGTGGCCTGGTCGAAAAGTCCATCCTGCTGATCAGGAGCAACCACGCCGGCGTGCGCTACAAGCTGATCGACACCCTTGCCGAGTACGGCCAGGAATGGCTCGACAAGCTCGGGCAGGCCGAGCAGGTTCGCGAGCGCCACCTGGAGTACTACCTCAGCTTGGCCCAACGCGGCGAGGACGCCTGGTCGGGGCCGCGACAAATCTATTGGTTCATCCGCATGCGTCAGGAGCACAGCAACGTCCGGACCGCGCTCGAGTACTCGCTGAACAAGCGAGGCAAGGAACCGCTGGCGCTGACGCTGCTGTCGTCGCTGTGGTTCATGTGGGTCTGCTGCGGATTCGCCCGCGAGGGCCGCCTCTACCTGGAGCGGGCGCTGGAGGCCAACCCCAGGCCGAGCAAGGAGCGGTGCAAGGCCCTGTGGGTGTTGGCCTATGTACGCAACTCCCAGGGTGACAGCGTCGGAGGGCGGGAGGCGGCCGAGACGTGCAGCGCCGATGCCGTCAAGGTGGGTGACTCCCGGTCCGTGATCCTGGCCTCCAAGATGCAGGGCACGGCGGCGATGCTCCAGAACGACATGCAGAAGGCCAGCGCGCTGCTCGGCGTGGCGATCGAGTTCAACACCGACAACAAGGAGCTCAACCCCGGGCTGCTGCCCGCCATCGTCGAGCTGTCCATCGTGTTGACCGCGCAAGGGGAGTTCTACGAGGCCGAGTCCCTGCTGCATGACTGCCTGCAAGTGTGCAGGGAGCGCGGCGAGCTCTGGCTGAGTTCGCACGCGCAGTGGGCACTGGCGGGTGTCCGGCTCGCGACGAACCGGCCGGAGCAGGCGCTGCAGAACGTCAGGGAGGGGCTGCGGATCAAGCTGCACTTCCACGACACCCTCGGCACCCTGCTGTCGCTGGAGTCCGCGGCCCGCATATTCGTGGCCCTCGACCGGTTGCCGCTTGCCGCCACTCTGCTGGGGGCGCTGCACCAGAACTGGAAGACGGCGGGCCTGCCGCAACTGGGCGCGCCGTTCCTGTCCGACGACCACAACGCGTGCGTCCGAAACTGTGTGCTGCAGATGGGCGAGCTGGCCTACAAGAGCGCCTTCGAGGAGGGCGCCCGCCTAGACCTCGAAGAGGCGTCCGCGCTCGCGCTCGGCGAGCTGGACGCCCTCGACGAGATGTGACGGCGCGGCCTTAGACGGCCTGCGGCCAGCGGGTGTCCTCCGGCCAGGCCTGGACGAAACGTGCGCTGCCGAACGAGAACTCGATGTGACCGCGGATCCAGTGTTCCAGGCCGCGTACGTAGGCCAGCACCGGGTCCGGGGCCCATTTCTCCACGGCCTCGCGGCGCTCGACGAACGTGGCGATGGCGTCGTTATGCAGCTGCGCCACCTCAAGCAGCGCGTCCTGCAGCGAGAGGGACTTGTGGGTGGCCAGCACCGTCACGATGTTGTGCCTGGCCTTGTCGCTGTGGCGCTCCTTGGCATACGAAAGCAGGTCGTTGTCCCAGCCGACGAGGTCGCAAGCCAGGTCCGAGAGCAGTCGCACGTCGGGGTGGTACCAGTCCTCGGTCTCGATGCGGTAGCCGCCACCGAGGTCGATGAGCGCGAAACAGGTGTACGTGGCGCCGGTGGTACGGCGCATCAGGAGGTAATCCTCCGGAGTGGGGATGGTGTCGGCCTCGCGGTTCGCCGCCTCCCAGATTTGGGCGAACAGGTATTCCTTCACCGCGCCGCGCCAGCGGTCGACCTGCTCGGGGGTGCCTAACGCGGAGATGCGGTCGAGGAGTTCTTTGAGAGCGAGGCTGAACGGATTACTGGAATCGGCCTCCCCGTCGAGACTTCTCAGGAGCGACGGCAGTGCCCGGGCGACCGTGGCGGGGCTGTCTCCGATGCCTTCCCTTTCGCAGAACCCGTCGTCGAAGGCCCAGAGCCAGAAATACCAGTCAGTGATCACCCGGAGGCTTACCGGCGGCACGGTGGGGTTGGTGCGCGCTGGAAGGGAGCCGAGTTCTGATCGCCTGAAGTACTCGACGCCATCGGCGTTCGGGAGCATGCCGGAGGCGGCAACCCACGCCTGGCTCTCGGCGGTGACTTCCGCATGATGGACGTTGATCTCGTTCGGGAACGGGCAGGGCAGGGCGGGGATGTGGAGAGGTCGCGTAGCGAAGGAATGCGCAGAAGTAGCCACGCCTTACAGCATGACGATGGACCGCTCGAAAGGCCACACTGGATAACTTTTATGTAGTTTAAGCCCATTTCATACTATGAATCACGCTGCGTGAACCATTGGACGAATTGGTCATTTGCGAACATTTGGGCAGTTTCCAGGGCAGATGGCCGGCCCTCGTTCGGATCGGCGCCCGCGTCGAGCAGCGCCCTGACCACCTCAGGCTCCTTCTTGAAGACCGCGCCCGCCAGTGGGGTCTGGCCGCGGTCGTTCGCCCGGTCGGGGTCGGCGCCGTGGGCGGCGAGCATGCGGACCGTTTCCGCGTGGCCGTGGTAGGCGGCCAGCATCAGCAGCGTGTCGCCCTTCTGGTTGGTCAGGTTGGCCGGCACCCCGGCCTCCACGTAGGCGCGCAGCGTCTCGGTCTCCCCCGCCCTGGCCATGTTGAACAGCTTGGTGGCGAACTCTTCCAGCTCCGGATCCCCGTCCATGCTGCCCATTCTGCCCCCGATAAAGTGCCCTGCACGGAATCGTTCCGGCGCGTCGTGGGTTCTGGTGATGAGTACCTAGGGAAAGGCTGTCCAACCGTGTTCGACCCGAAGGATCTCTACAAGCTCGCAGACGACGCGCCCGAGCTGCCCGATCCGGTGTTGCTGTACCACTTCGACGGTTTCGTTGACGCGGGCGGTGCCGGACGCCTCGCGGTGGGCCACCTGCTGGCCGAGCTGGAGCACCGGGTCGTGGCGACGTTCGACGTGGACCGGCTGCTCGACTATCGGTCGCGACGGCCGATCATGACGTTCGACACCGACCGGTGGGTGGAGTGCGAGAGCCCCGAGCTGGTCGTGCACGCCGCCGAGGACGCGACGGGCACGCCGTTCCTGCTGATGAGCGGCCCCGAGCCCGACCGCGAGTGGGAGCTGTTCGCCCGGGCCGTGGGCGAGCTGGTGGAGCGGCTGAAGGTGAGCAAGCTGGTGATGGTGCACGGCGTGCCGATGGCCGTCCCGCACACCAGGCCGCTGGGCCTGACGATGCACGCCACCCGCCCCGAGCTGATCAACGCCCAGGCGAGCGTGTTCGGGCGGGTCCAGGTGCCCGGCAGCGTGGCGGCGCTGCTGGAGCTGCGGCTCGGCGCGAAGGGTCAGGACGCGATCGGGTACGCGGTGCACGTGCCCCACTACCTGGCCCAGGCCGAGTACCCGAGCGCCGCCGTGACCGGCCTGGAGGCGGTAACGCGGGCGACCGGGCTGGTGTTCCCGATGGACGCGCTGCGCGAGGCCGCCCGGCGTACCACGACGGAGATCGAGGAGCAGATCCGCGCCTCGGCCGAGCTGTCCACCGCCATTACCGGCCTGGAGCAGCAGTACGACGCCTTCGCGGCCGGTTCCGAGCGGGAGAACCTGATGGCCGAGACGACGCCCATGCCCACGGGTGACGAGCTCGCCGCCCAGTTCGAGCGCTTCCTCGCCGAACGCGACGAGGACTGACGGCCTCCATGGACGACATCCGCGTCGGCCTGGTCGGCTACGGCACCGCGGGGGCGTACTTCCACGCCCCGCTGATCGACGCCACCCCGGGCCTGACGCTGTCGGCGGTGGTGACCCGCGACCCCGGCCGCCAGGCAGAGGTCGGCGGCAGGTACGGCGCCGCGGGGGTGTCGGACGTGGAGGACCTGTGGGGGCGCTGCGACCTCGTCGTGGTGGCCTCCCCCAACCGCACCCACGTGTCCACGGCCGTCTCCGCCCTCACCCACGGCCTGCCGGTCGTCGTCGACAAGCCGCTGGCCCGCACCGCCGAGGAGGGCCGCGCGCTGGTACGCCTGGCACGCGAGCGCGGGCTCATGCTGACCGTCTTCCACAACCGCCGGTGGGACGGCGACTTCCGCACCGTGCGGCGGCTGATGGGCGAGGGGCGGCTCGGCGACGTGCTGCGCCTGGAGTCGCGCTTCGAGCGGTGGCGGCCGGTGCCGAAGGGCGGCTGGCGGGAGAGCGGCACCCCGGAAGAGGTCCCCGGCCTGCTCTACGATCTCGGCAGCCACCTGGTCGACCAGGCCGTGCAGCTGCTGGGGCCGGTGCGCGAGGTCTACTGCGAGAGCGACGTCCGCCGGGCGGGAGTCTCGGGCGACGACGACACGTTCATCGCGCTCACCCACGAGGGCGGGGCCCGCTCCCACCTGTGGGCCAGCTCGATGGCGGCCCGGCTGGGCCCCCGCTTCCGCGTGCTCGGCTCGTCCGCGGCCTTCGTCAAGTACGGCATGGACGTGCAGGAAGAGCGCCTGCGCGCCGGGATGCCGCCGGACGCGCCCGGGTTCGGCGACGACGAGGAAGACCGGTGGGGCGCGCTCGGCACGCCCGGCGACCAGCAGGTCGTGCGCACCGAGCCGGGGGCGTATCCCGACTTCTACCGGGGCGTGGCGGCGGCGCTGCGCGAGGGAGCGGCGCCGCCCGTCGACCCGGAGAGCGCCGTCGAGGTGCTGGCCGTGCTGGAGGCGGCGCGGCTGTCGGCGACCGAGCGGATCGTCGTCCACCTGAGCTGAGCGGGTCGTCAGTCGCGCAGGCGGGCGCGCATCGCCTCGGTGTCGCCGTCCGTCCAGCCATGCCGGGCGAGCCAGCCCACCGGGCCGCCGTAGCGGTCGTCGAGCACGCCGAGGAACTGCTCGATGTAGCGGGCGCGCGGCATGTGGTCGTCCGCGGGGCGCGAGTCGAGATCATCCCGGTACGTGCTGCTGCCCCGCAGGCGCTTGAGTATCAGCTCCAGGCGCTCCCCCGTGGCCACGTAGTCCTCGACGATGGCCTCCCGGGTCGCCCCGGCGACCTCCAGCGCCAGCGCCGACAGCACACCGGTGCGGTCCTTGCCCGCCGCGCAGTGCACGAGCGAGGCGCCGTCGTCGAGCGCCATCGCGCGCAGGGCCGCCACCACGGCGTCGGGCCGGTCGCGCAGGTAGCCGAAGTAGAAGCCGGTCACCCGCAGCTCCTCGTCCAGCGTGCGGCCCGCCCACGGCAGCACCCGCTCACCGTCGATCCCGTCGGGGACGTCGGCCTCGACGTCGGTGTGCCGGCCGCCTTCGGCGAACAGCGTCAGATGGTGATGGCGCACCTCCGGCACCAGCGTGAGCGGGCCGGGGCCCTCCAGCTGCACCTCCGCGATGGAACGCAGGTCGACGACGTGCCGCAGCTTCAGCTCCCCGACGAGCAGCCGGACGTCGGCGGAGGTGAGGCCCTGCAGGTTGTCGGCGCGGAAGACACGCCCGAAGCGGGTGCGGCCACCGTCACGCGTCGGCAGTCCGCCCAGGTCACGCGCGTTGACCGCGCCTTCCAGATCGATCCACCTCGTCATCTCGCTCATTGTTGTGACCCTATATGTCCACCAAAGCTGAGCGAATTCGACGTTCATAACGCAGCATGAACATGTGACCCCTCCGCGCCCAGAAGGAAGCGGCCTCCCGATGAGCCGCTCACGCCGCTCGGCGAAGGGCCTGCTGCCCGTCACCGATCGCGGCCGGCGAGGCCACACCCACGTCCGGACCGGCCACCTGACCGGTGGGCGGGAGCGGCCGGGCGGGCACACCGGCGCACGAGAGGATCACCTACCAGCGACGGGTTCCGTAATGCGACGATCACGATACTGCGAGGCGCCGGCACATCCGAAGGGAGGGAGCGCGGATTCCCCCGCCCGTTGAAGCAGGCGGCCCCCTCCGCGCACGACATATGGATCCACGAGCTCTGCCTCCACGGCTGGTGATCGATCCGACGCTGTCCCCGGAGATCGCGGCCGAGCTGCGGTCGAGCCCCGATCTGCTGCGCCTGACACGGTCGGGCGCGCGCATGGACACCGCGCACAATCCCGCCCTGCTGTTCGTCCTGCCCGCCTTCCTGGTGCTTCTCGCCGTGCTCACGAGCGCGGAGCCGTTGTTCGTCGCGGGCGTCGGGACGGGGGTGATCGTGCTCTTCCGGTGGATCGCGATGGACAACTCCTACCGTTCCACCAGGCGCAGGCTCCATCTGGCGCGGGCCCACGCCGACCGCTACATCCTGCCGGAGGACCTCGACCATCCCTGTCAGATGCTGCTGCGCCGGGCGCAGAACGCGGTCGACGCGATACTCAACTCCAAGGTGCACAAGGCCGGGCTGATCGACAGCATCGACAACCAGGTGTCGCTGCCGGAGGAGCTGTGGGAGGTCGCCCAGCGGCTGCGGCGGTTGTCGGCCATGCACACCGAGCACGGCAGGCTCGTCCCCCGGGAGCTGCCGCCCGGCATGGAGGACGCGTTCAAGCCGTACACGAGCGCCCTCGACGCCGCCTGGACGTCGCTCACCCACCGCGTCCGCCACCTGGAGAAGTACGCCAAGCAGGTGCTCAAGGCCGACAAGGTCTACCACACGCACAAACGGCTGGAGGCGCTGGCCGCCAAGACGCCGGAGTATCAGCGGCTGATCGCCGACACCGTGCGCGACGACCTGGCCAAGCAGCACATCAAGGAGCTGTCGGACCAGGCGGCCCACGTGCGCAGGATGTTCGAGGAGAGCATCGTGCAGGCCCGGCAGGCCGCGGGTGAGCTGCTGCGCACGCCGTTCTCCGACCCGCCGGGCGGCGCGGTGGAAGGCCCCGGCAAGAGCACCGAGTACGGCACCACCTGAGGGCTCAGCCGGTGTCCGCACGCGCGCGCCGCAGGAGCTCCAGGGTCCGGCGCATGCCGGCCTCGTTGCCGAGGCTGCGGTAGATCGCCCTGGCCTGCTCCAGCGGCTCCACGGCGGCCGCGCGCCCGCCCGCGTCGAGGTGCGCCTCGCCCAGGTAGCGCAGGCTCAGCGCCATCCACCACCGGTCCTCCAGCTCCTCGAACGCCGCCCCCGCGCGCCGCAGCTCCAGCTCCGACTCGGCGGTCCGGCCGAGCCTGGCCAGCGCTCGCCCGGCCGACACCGCGGTCCTCGCCACGCCCCACGAATCGCCGAGCGCGGCCAGGATGTCCGCGGCCCGCCGTACGTAGTCGAGCTCGCGCAGCCCGTTGTCCGGGTCGCCGACCTCGCCGGCCGCGCGCAGGCAGCGGGCCTCCTCCCACAACTCCCCGCGCTGCCGGAACATCTCAGCGGCCCGGTCGAGGCTGAACCCGGCCCGGGTGAACAGGACGGCGGCCTGCCGGTGCTCGCCCGCGCGGTGCTCGCCGCGGGCCTGCGCCGCCAGTACCTCGCCGTAGACGCGCAGGGTCTGGGCCTCGGAGTAGCGGTTGCCGTCGCGTTCGAAGACCTCCAGGGCGTACTCCAGCAGTTCTCTGGCCTCCTCGGGCTTGCGTTCCGCCAGGCGCAGCTCGGCGAGGTTGCGCTGGGTGCGGGCCATCCACCACAGGTCCTCCTCGGCCCGGAAACCGGCGATGGCGTCGATGAGGAAGTCCTGTGCCCGGTCGAGGTGGCCGTCGCTGAACAGCGTCATCCCGATCGTGCGCCGGGCCCTGGCCGCCCACCACGACTCGCCGAGGTCGGTGAAGAGCACCAGCGCGCGCTCCGCCTCCTCCTGCGCCCTGCGGCGCAGGCCGAGACCGCCGTGGACGGCGGCGGCGTCGAGCAGCGCGATGGCCATCGAACGCCGGTCACCCGCCTGCTCGGCGGCCTCGCGGCCGAGCTCGGCCACGGCCGCCCAGTCGGCCCAGTACGCCCGCAACGAGTGGCACAGCGAGCAGAACGCCCTGGCCAGACCCCAGGTCAGCTCCCAGAGCCGCAGGTGGTGGGCCAGGTTGATCATGGACAGGAGAGCGAGCCGTTCGGCGTTGAGCCAGTCGGCGGCGCGGACCTCACCGTCGAGCGTGGAGCGCCGCCCGCCGCGGCTCCAGTCCTGCGGCCAGCGGTTCTGGGCGGCCTCCTCGGCGCGGCGGCGGTAACCGGACAGGACGCGTTCGATGGCGGCGCGGCGGCGGTCGCCGTCCTGCTCGGCCAGTTCGGCGGCGAACACGCGGACCAGGTCGTGCAACCGGTAGCGCATCGCGCCGGTCTGGTCGGTGCCGGAGCACTCGGCGAGCTGGGCGTCGATGAGGGCTTCGAGCTGGTCGGCGCCGTCGAGCCCGGAGATGTCGAGCAGCTCGCCGGCCACCCAGCCGGGCACGTCGGGCGCGGTCAGGGAGCTGAGCAGGCGCAGCAGGCGGCGCTGCATCCCGGTGCAGTCGTCGTAGCTGAGCTGGACGGAGTCGCGCACGCTCTTGTCCACCGTCGGGGCGACCTTGAGGTTGTCGAGGATGCGGCGCGTGTCGGCCAGCCGGTCGGCCATGTCGCGCATCGTCCACTGCTCGCGGGTGGCGAGCCGGCCGCCGCAGATGTTGATCGCCAGCGGCAGGTTGTCGCAGAGCCGTACGATCTGCCGGGCGGCGTCGAGGTCTGCCGCGACGCGGTCGTCACCGGCCAGTCTGGCCAGCAGCTGGATCCCCTGTGCCTCGGAGAACTCGACGAGCTTCTTGTCGTAGGTGCCGTAGAGGTACAGCGGCGCGCGGGAGGTGACCAGCACCGCGCAGCCGGGCTCGGCCGGGATCAGCGGGGCGATCTGGGCGGAGTCGTGAGCGTTGTCCAGGCCGATGAGGATCTTGCGGCCCTTGGTCCAGGTCAGCCAGAGCTTGCCGAGCTCCTCCAGGCCGCCCGGGTCGGTGGTGAGGCGGACGTCGAGCGCGCGCAGGAAGCCGATCAGCACCTCTTCCGGGCGGACCGGGGCGTCCACGCCGCCGCGCAGGTCGGCGTAGAGGCGGCCGTCGGGGAACCGGTCGGCGACCTCCTGCCCGAACCGGGTCATGAGCGCCGACTTGCCGACGCCGCCGCGGCCGTACACGGAGATGACCAGCGGCGGCGAGACCTCGGAGGATCTCCTGCGGCCGTCGAAGACCCGGTGCAGCTCGGCGAGCGTCTCTTCGCGGCCGGTGAAGTGCTCGGGGACGGGCGGCCAATGGTCGGGGGCGACCGTGCCCGGCTCCGGCCGGGCCCGCGGCCTGGGCCGGATGTCGGTGCTGGCCCAGGTCGTCAGCCCCACGAGGACGGCCGCCGCCATGGTGACGCCGATCTTGGCGGTCGGCGGGATCTCCCATTCGAGGGAGGCCGCCAGCACGCTCGCGGCGCCCGCCGCGAGGCCGGCCGCGACCGGCGCGGGCCATCGGCGACGGCGCCGGTCCGGTAACTTCCCCGTCAACGAACACCCCCTTTGGGGGTGATTCAAACCGATGGGGTACGGCTTGCGCCAGCCGTACCCCAAGGTTCACTCAGCGGCCATTCACGTTACAGGTGGCCGTCATCGTCTTGCCCGGGTCGCTCTCCGAGGTGGCGGTGAGCGTGACCTTCGCCTTGCGGTCGCCGCCGTCGCCGCGGACCGCGTTGACGATCACGGTGTCCCGCTCGCCGAACTCCAGGTTGGCCAGGGCGTTGGGCACCTGGGCGGTCCAGCCCTGGCCCTCGACCGTGGCGGTGAGCCGGTAGACGTCGTTGTTGAGGTACTTGCTGACGTCCTCCGGGTGCTGTCCCTGCGCGGGGGCGGCCTGACCGGTGTTGGTCAGCGGGAACCGGCAGACGGAGACACCGTCGCCGCCGGGCACGCCGGAGCCGTGCTGCAGCTTCACGCCGCGCTTCTGCGGTCCCGCGCCGTCGAGCGAGCGGACGGCGACCGTGTAGGACAGCTCGCCGTCGCCGTTGCGCTCCAGGTCGGTGACGTAGAAGTGCAGGCGGTTGTCCTCGTCGACGAACTCGTACTCGCTGCCGGAGTCGGTGCCGGCGTGGAAGAGGGCGTCGGACAGCTGGCGGTAGTCGCCGATGGTGATGGGCACCTCGGTGCCGTCGGGCAGGACGTAGTCCGTCATGCCGATGTCCTGCGGGTTGGCGTCGATCACCCACTCGAACGGGGCGCTGTCCTGGTTCTTGGTCTTGGCCAGGAGCACGCCGGAGTCGGGGGTGAAGGAGTCGGCGCCCATGCGGTCGACGACCTCGACGGTGTAGTTGTCGTAGTTGCCGCCGTCGCACATCGGGTCGGTGCGCCAGTCGCAGTTCGGGTTGTGGTCCTCGGTGTCGAACGAGATGTTGATGCCCGACAGCTCGTCCTGTCCCGGCTGCACGACGCGGGCCAGGACCTTGGCGGTGACCAGTCCGGACTCGTCGAGCGCCTCACGCGACAGGCGCAGCACGTTCTGCTCGTCGACCATCTGCAGGTCGATCTTGTTGCGCAGCATGTGCTGGGCGCCCATGGACGCGCCGGCGACCGGCGGGATGACCCAGCGCGAGTGCGGACCGCCGGGGCCGTTGAAGCTGCCGCGGCTGAGCATCTCCCAGATGCCGGTGTACGCCCGCCTCGGCGGCACGCCGTACGGGTTGTTGTAGTTGTCGGCGATGCCGAAGATGTGGCTCAGCTCGTGGGCGTAGGTGCCCATGCCGGAGCTCTCGGTCTGCACCGAGTCGACGCCGAAGCGGGCGTTGGGCCAGAAGGTGGAGCCGGCCTGCCAGGAGGTCCAGTCGACGTAGCGGGTGGTGGACCAGTTCGGCAGGTTCTCGTCACCCTCGGGGCCGAACTCGTCGGTCACGTCCTCCTTGGTGGGGAACTTCATCATGCCGAACTCCTGCCAGGTGCCCGACTCGTCCTGACCGGCGCTCAGGTAGAAGACGAAGTCGAACTGGTCGGCGACCTCCTGGCCGACGGCGGCGAGCCAGGCGGCGTTGCCGTCGGTGCGCAGGTTCCTGTTGCAGGTGTCACCGGCCGGGCAGTGGTTGCGCTGGTACTCCATGCCGTACTCGTGGTCCTTGCCCGGCATGGTGTACGGGCCGAAGCCGGTCAGGTCCACACCGATCCGGCCACCGGAGTCCTCCATCCAGTACTCGTGGATGGTGTGACCCTTGTTGAGGTCGTTCGGGGTGTTGAGGAAGTCCTGGTAGAACTTGGCGACCTGGTCGCGGGGGATGTTCGCCCCTTGCGGGCTGGGGTTGCCGAAGACCGTCGAGCCCTGCGGCTGGGTGACCACGAAGGGCTGGTTCGGGTAGTCGAGCAGGACGAGCGCGCCCTTGAACTGGCGGTCGGAGCCCTTGACGCTCGGATCGTTCCAGGTGGTACCCGGGGGCTTCTTGTAGTCGTCCCACGTCATGTGGTCGGGGTTTTCCCAGTTCTGGGGGTCGATCGGCGCGAGGTCGGCGACCGGCCGGGCCCGCTTGGCCTGCGCGGGGCTGTCGAGTTGCCAGGGCTGGGTCTGCGGCCAGTGGTTCTGCCGCCAGGGCGTGTCAGGGTCGACGCTGGGGGGTGCTGCGGAAGCAGGGGTGGCCACCATCGCCATCGGGATCACCACGATGGCGGTGAGCACGCCCTTTAACAGCTTCTTAGGGGCTATCACACGGAATGACGGTATCCACGTTGTTGACGGAGATCACCCGCTGAATGTAGGGAAGACCTGTACTGAAATCTTCGACATATGTTGAAACCTCCAGGTGAACGGGTAGGGCTGTGGCCGACCTCCAGAAGACCGTGGAAGAGCTCGCCACCCGCCTCGGCCGCCCTTTGTTGCTCGAGGACCGGGTGCAGCGCGTCGTGGCGTACAGCGAGCAGAACGGCGCCATGGACGACGTGCGCCGCGACTCGATCCTGCGCCGGCACACCGTGCCCGAGGTCCGGCAGTGGTTACGGGCGGCCGGCATCCACCGGGCCACCGCGCCGCTGCGCACCCCGGGCGCGCCGCACCTGGGCCTGTTACCCCGGGTCTGCGTCCCCGTACGGCACGCCGGCGGGCTGCTCGGCTTCCTGTGGTTCATCGACGCCGAACCTCCCATGTCGCGCGCGCAGGTGGACAAGGCCGCGGCCGCCGCGCCCGCCCTGGCGCTGGCCCTCTTCCACGAGAGCCTGGCCACCGGCCTGGCCACCCATCGCGAGCTGGAGGCCGTCACCGGGCTGCTGCTCGGCGAGCGGGACGCGGCCAGGCAGCTCATCGAGGCGGGCGCGTTCCCGCAGGGGCGGCCGGTGACCGTCCAGGTGGCCAGGCCCCGCACGGCCGAGCCCGACGACGCCCTGCGGCTGGCGCTGGAGCAGGGACTGCTGGCGCTGCGCCGGCGGCTGAGCGGGCACCATCCGCTGCACCTGGTCCGCTACGACCACGCCGTGCTGCTCACCGCCGGGGTGCCGGTCCCGGCCGACGAGCTGCACGCGGCGATGCCGGTGCCGGTGGTGGTCGGCGTCGGACGGGGCCGCCCGACGCTGGCGGAGGCGGCGGACTCGTACCAGGAGGCGCGGCACGCGGCCGAGGTGGCGGCGCGGGTGCCGGGGCTCGGGCGGACGGCGGAGTGGGCGCGGCTCGGCGTCTACCGGATGCTCACCCAGGTGCCGCCCGACCAGGACCTGCATCCCGGGCTGGAGGACATGCTGGCGGACGCCCAGCACCTGCCGCTGCTGGAGACGCTGGAGACGTACCTGGATCTGGCGGGCAGCGCGGTCGCGACGTCCCGGGCGCTGCGGCTGCACCGTACGTCGCTGTACTACCGGCTGCAGCGCGTGGAGGAGCTGGCCCGCACCGACCTGAAGGACGGCGGTGAGCGGCTCGCCCTGCACCTCAGCCTCAAGCTGGCGCGGCTCTCGGGACGCTACGCACCCAGGGGATTCTCATAATTCATCTTGATTGCGCCTTTGTCCCAATATCCCGTTTAATTTATAAAAGGGGCTAGATCGACGGGAGATCAGATGCCGTCTGCGAGGCGTGCCGGGCCGGTTCCGGACAGGCACGCGCCCGCCCCCGTCGTGCTCCACTCGGCGCCGCTCGTCCTGCCCGTGTGCGTCGATCCCCTCCGTGACGGCGCCGTCGCCACCAAGGGCTCCCACGTGCTCAGAGTGGGGCCGCGGGCGGAGCTGCGCGCCGCCTACCCCGCGGCCGAGGAGCTGCGGTGGCAGGGCATGATCGTGGCCGGCCTGGTGGACGCCTGCTCCTCCGCCCGCGCGCCCGTCCCCGGGGTGACCGCGCGGGCGAGCATGGTCTGCGACCCGGCCGACTGCCTGGGGCTGCCCGGCATCTCGTACGTCCGGGTGAACAGCGCAGGCGAGGAGGAGTGGGAGGAAGGCGAGCGGGACGCCGTCATCACCGCCATCCGCGAGGTCGAGCGGCCGTACGCGGTCGGCATCGCGGCGCTCACCGGCGACTTCCAGGTGCTGGAGGACGTGGCCGTGCTGTCCAGGACGTTCGGCCTGCGGCTGCTGGCCGACCTGGACCGCCACTCCACCGCCGCCCTGGACGAGGCCGGGGTGCTCGGGCCGCTGTGCCACGTCGCGTGCGCCCGGACGCTCGACCCCGGGGAGCGCAAGCTGCTGCGCCTGCGCGGGACCGCGGTGGCGCTCTGCCCGCCGGGGCCCGATCCAGGCGGCGACACGCTGGCGCTGCTGGAGGAGGGGAACACCGTCGCGTTCGGCAGCCACGGGCCGGCCGCGGATCCGTGCCAGGAGTGCGGCTCCGGGCCGCTCGATCTGGCGGCCGCCGTCCGGCGGCACGTGCGCGGGCGCGGCCAGCGTCCGCGGGGCCTGGACCGGCGGCTGGTCGAGGCGGTCACCATGGGTGGGGCCGCGGCTCTCGGCATGGACCGGGGCAAGGGGCGGATCGGGTCGCTGTGCCCCGGCGCCCGCGCGGACTTCGCGGTCTACGACGCCCGTGGCCGTTACCCGTACGCCGCGCTGCTGGCGCAGCCGCCCTGCCTGGGCACGGTCGTCGGCGGCGTGATCACCATGACCGCGCCCTGACCGCCGCCCGCCGGCTCGTGGGCAAGGCGCCCGTCCCTCATCGGAACTGCTCGTCCACCAGGGTCAGCAGCTCGCGCAGCTGGTCGCGTTGCTGGTCCGACAGGACGGCGAACAGTTCCTCGCCCGCCTGCCTGCGCGCGTCGCGGGCCCGTTCGGCCAGCGCGCGGCCCTCGGGCGTGATCACGACCAGCGTCGAGCGGCGGTTGGCCGGATCCACCTCCCTGCGCGCCAGCCCCGCCTCCTCCAGCGCGTCCACGACGGGCGTCAGCGAGCGCGGCACGATCCGCAGCTGGTCGGCGAGCCGCACCATCCGCAGCGGCCGCTCCGCGTCGGCCAGCGCGCGCAGCGCCCGCGCCTGGCCGGGGTTGAGGCCGAGGGGCACCAGCCGGTGGAGGTAGCCGTGCCGCAACCGCCTGCTGACCAGATGCAAGAGCTCGGCGAGCTCCTTTTCTTCCATATCGCCAAGTTTAGCCGGAACAAATATGAGTTAACCTCTGTTTGAGTGGACATCTGGAAGGAGGCCCCATCTGTGGCCGAGGAACCACGCGCGCCGCTCGGGCGCATCGTCAGACTCTTCGGCGCCTACCGCGGCCGGCTGGCCCTGGTAGGCGCCTTCATCCTGCTGTCCTCACTGGTGTCGCTGGCCTCGCCCTTCCTGCTGCGCGAGGTGCTCGACACGGCCATCCCCGCACGCGACGCCGGGCTGCTCGCGCTGCTGGCCCTGGGCATGATCGCGGTGGCCGTCACGACGACGGTGTTCGACGTGCTGCAGACGCTGGTCTCCACGACCGTGGGCCAGCGGGTGATGCACGACCTGCGCGTCGCGGTCTACTCCCATCTGCAACGCATGTCGCTGGCCTTCTTCACCCGCACCAAGACGGGCGAGGTCCAGTCGCGCATCGCCAACGACATCGGCGGCATGCAGTCGGTCGTCACCTCGACGACCGCCTCTCTCGTCTCCAGCCTGACCACCGTGATCGCCACGTTCGTCGCCATGATGGCGCTCGACTGGCGGCTCACCATGGTGTCCCTCGCGTTGATGCCGTTCTTCGTGTGGATCAGCCGCAAGGTCGGCGCCGAGCGCAAGCGCATCACCTCCGAGCGGCAGCGCAAGCTGGCGACCATCGCCACCATGGTGCAGGAGTCGCTGTCGATCAGCGGCATCCTGCTGGGGCGCACCATGGGCCGCTCGTCCGAGCAGACCGAGCGCTTCGGCCGGGCCTCCCACGAGCTGGCCGACCTCGGCGTGCGCACCAGCATGGCCGGGCGCTGGCGGCAGTCGTCCGTGCAGTTCGTCATGGCCGCGATGCCCGCGGCGATCTACTGGGCCGTCGGCCACACCGGCTCGATCTCGGTGGGCACGCTGGTGGCGTTCACGACGCTGCAGACGGGCATGTTCCGGCCGCTGGTGCAGCTCCTGCGGCTCGGCGTCGAGGTGCAGACCTCGCTGGCGCTGTTCGGGCGCATCTTCGAATACCTCGACCTGCCCGTGGACATCCACCCCGGCACGCGCCGGCTGGAGGACGTGCGCGGCGAGGTGCGCTTCGAGCACGTCGACTTCTCCTACGGGGACGCCCCCACGCTCGAAGGGATCGACCTCACCGTGCCCGTGGGCGGCAGCCTGGCCGTCGTGGGCGAGACCGGCTCCGGCAAGACCACGCTCAGCTACCTGCTCCCCCGGCTCTACGACGTCACCGGCGGCCGGGTCACGATCGACGGGACCGACGTGCGGGAGCTGACGTTCGAGACGCTGAGCGAGGCGGTCGGCGTGGTGTCGCAGGAGACCTACCTCTTCCACGCCTCGATCGCCGACAACCTGCGCTTCGCCCGGCCGTCGGCCACCGACGAGGAGCTGGAGGCGGCGGCGCGCGCCGCGCACATCCACGACCACATCGCCTCGCTGCCCGACGGCTACGACACCCTGGTGGGCGAGCGCGGCTACCGGTTCTCCGGCGGCGAGAAGCAGCGCCTGGCCATCGCCCGCACGATCCTGCGCGACCCGCCGGTGCTCGTCCTCGACGAGGCCACCAGCGCTCTCGACACCCAGACCGAGCGGGCCGTGCAGGAGGCGCTCGACACGCTGGCGCGGGGCCGTACGACGATCACGATCGCGCACCGCCTGTCCACCGTCCGCGACGCGGACCAGATCGTGGTGCTGGACCACGGGAGGATCGTCGAGCGCGGCACCCACGACGAGCTGATGGCCGGGGGCGGACACTACGCCGCGCTCGTGAGCCGCGACGATCCCCTGTTGAGTCCGGCCTAAACGTGGACTGCCTCACATTCCGGCCATGACGGAAATCCGCTTCGGGACGGGTGGTGTTCAACCCCCGTAGATCTCCCAAGGCAAGGATCGTCGTGTCTCCCTCCCCCTCCCCGTTCAGAGCTCTCCGTCATCACAACTACCGGCTCTGGGCGGGCGCCGACGTCATCTCCGTCACCGGCACGTGGATGCAGGTCCTCGGCGTCAACTGGCTCATCCTCACCCTGACCGGCTCGGCGACCAGCGTCGGGCTGAGCCTGGTCATGCAGGCGCTGCCGACGCTCGCGCTGGGCATGTGGGGCGGCGCGCTGGCCGACCGGCTGCCCGCGCGGCCCGTCGTGATCGCCGCGCAGCTCGCCCAGGCCGCCCTCGCCGCCGCGCTGGCCGTGATCGCGCTGACGGACGTGCGCTCCGTCCTGCCGATCTACGCCGTGGCGCTGGCCGGCGGCGTGGTCACCGCGCTCGGCGGGCCCGCGCTCGGCCGCTTCGGCGCCGAGGTGGTGCCGCCCGCCGACCTGCCGAACGCGATGGCGCTCGGGTCGGTCCTCAGCTCCGCCGGCCGCATCCTGGGCATGAGCCTGGCGGGCGCGCTGCTCCCCGTCACCGGCAACGCCGGGCTGTTCGCCCTCAACGCGGCCACCTTCTTCGTGGTGATCGCGGCCGTGGCGGCCATGCGACGCCGGGAGTTCCACGTGCTGGCCGCCGCCGAGCGGCAGCCGGGCGCCGTCCTCGACGGCCTGCGGTACGTGCTGCGCACCCCGTGGCTGCTCGCCGTGCTCGCGCTCTGGTTCGTCTCGGGCAGCCTCGGCCGCAACTTCCAGGTCACCATGGCCGCCATGAGCGCCGGGCCGCTGGGGTCGGGCGCCGGCGGGTACGGCCTGCTGTCCACGGTCTTCGCCGTCGGCACGGTGCTGGGCGGCTTCCTGGCCGCCTCCCGGCCTCGCCTGACGATCCGGCTGCTGCTCGTGATGGCGTTCGTCACCGGGGTGGCGCAGGCGCTGAGCGGCCTGATGCCGTCGCTGTGGACGTTCGCCGCCGTGATGCTGCCGATCGCGGCCGGCGCGGTGGCGCTCGACACCACGGTCTCGGCGCGGGCGCAGCTCGACAGCCCCGAGGCGATGCGCGGCCGGGTGATCGCCGCCCTGTCGATCGTCAGCGCCGGTGCAGGCGCGCTCGGCGGGCCGCTGCTCGGGTGGTTCAGCGACACGCTGGGACCGCGGGTGGCGCTGGAGATCGGCGGGGTGGCCTGCGTGGCGGCCTCGCTGCTCGCCGCCGCGGCGCTGGCCCGGCTGTCGGGCCGTACGCTCCGCCAGGCCGTACGGCCCCGGCGGCGCCTGGAGCCGGGCTTCGAGAACGCCTGACCGGCTCTCCTGGCTTGCATGTCGGCATGCAGATAACCTATAAATGTAGTTGGAGGTTAGCTGCATAGAGGTACTCGACGAGGAGGCTGGGACATGTTGTTGACCTCGATCGACCCCTTCTTCCAGGAGTTCGAGCGGCAGTTCGACCGGCTGACCCGCCAGGCCTTCGGCGACGGCGGCGCCGTGATGCCGATGGACGGCCTTCGCCGCGACGACGACGTCCTGCTGCGCTTCGACCTGCCCGGCATCGACCCCGACTCCATCGAGGTGACGGTGGACCGCGGCGTGCTCAGCGTCAGCGCCCGGCGTGACGAGCAGATCGCCGAGGACGAGCGGCTGTTCGTCCGCGAGCGGCCGATGGGCGCCTTCATCCGGCGGGTCTACCTGTCGGAGCACCTCGACAGCGACAAGATCGACGCGTCGTACGACAACGGGGTGCTCACCGTCAGGATCCCGGTGCTGGAGCGGGCCAAGCCGCGTAAGGTGGCGATCCAGCGAAGCGAGACCAAGGCCATCAAGGCCTGACACGAGCTCGGGGGCGGGACATCCCGCCCCCGAGCCACGAGGAGAAGGAGACATGCCCGACCTGCCCTTCGACGACGAGCACGCGCCTCTCTACTCACTGGGGCAGGTGGCGGAGATGCTCCAGGTCCAGCACGCCTTCCTGCGCCGGCTGGACCAGCACGACGTCATCCGGCCGAGCCGGTCGAGCGGCGGCCAGCGGCGTTACTCCCGCCACGACATCGTCATCGTCCAGCACGTCACCCGCATGGCGGAGGAGGGCATGACGCTCATCGCCATCCGCCGCATCCTGGAGCTGGAGCGGGAGCTCGTCGAGCTGCGCCGGGAGCTCAGGGAGGCCCACGCCCGCATCCGCGAGCTGCGCGACCCGAACTGAGCACCTGAGCGCCGCTACCCGGTGGGCCGCGGGCGTACTCTCGTGCCGTGCACACCACCAGATACGCGCCCTCCGGCATGGTCTGCAGCGTCGACCACCTGGCCTCCGGGGCCGGGCTCTCGATGCTGGAGCGCGGCGGTTCCGCCGCTGACGCGGCCATCGCCGCCAACGCCGTGCTCTCCGTCGTCGCCCCCCACATGTGCGGCCTGGGAGGCGACCTGTTCGCCCTCGTCCACGACGGCGAGGTCACGGCACTGAACGCCTCCGGACGCGCCGGCTCCGGCGCCGACCCCGCCCGTCTGCGCGCCGAGGGCCACACCCGCATGCCCCACCAGCACGACATCAGGTCCGTGCCGGTGCCGGGCTGCGTGGACGGCTGGGCGGCGCTGCACGCCCGCCACGGCCGCCTGCCGCTGGCGGAGCTGCTCGCGCCCGCGGTCAGGCTGGCCCGCGAAGGGTTCCCCGCCTCGCCGCTGATGCTGACCGGCGCCGCCAACGCGGCCCGCCGGCCCGGCGGCGGCGACTTCGCGTCCGTGCGCGCCGCGGGCGACCGCGTGACCAGGCCCGGCGTGGCCCGCGCGCTGGAGGCCGTGGCCGCGGGCGGGCGCGACGGGTTCTACCTGGGCGAGTTCGGCCAGGGCCTGGTCGAGCTGGGCGCCGGCGAGTACACCGAGGACGACCTCGCGGCACCCGCCGCCGACTGGGTGGAGCCGCTGAAGGTCCGCGCCTTCGGCCACGACGTCTGGTCGATGCCGCCCAACTCCCAGGGCTACCTGCTGCTGATGTCCCTGGCCATCGCCGACAGGCTGGAGCTGCCGCCGTCCCCACGCCACGCCGCCTGGGCGCACCTGCTGGCCGAGGCCGCCAGGGCGGCCGGCCACGACCGGCTCGACGTGCTGCACGAGGACGCCAAGGAGCTGCTCGACCCCGCCGAGATCGCCCGCCGCCGGGCGCTGATCGATCCGCTGTCCCGGGTGCGGCTGGGCGGCCCCGCCCAGCGCGACGGAGACACGACCTACCTGTGCGCGGTCGACGGCGACGGCATGGGTGTCTCGCTCATCCAGTCGAACGCGTCCGGGTTCGGCAGCATGGTGTTCGAGCCGCGTACCGGGATCAACCTCCACAACCGCGGCATCGGCTTCTCCCTCAAGCCCGGCCACCCCGCCGAGTACGGCCCCCGCAGGCGCCCGCCCCACACGCTCACGCCCGCCCTGATCACCCGCCCCGACGGCACGCTGCGCACCGTCGCCGGCACGATGGGCGGCGACGCCCAGCCCCAGATCCTGCTGCAGGTGATCACCCGCCTGCTGCGGCACGGCGAGGACCCCGGCCAGGCGATCTCCGCGCCGCGCTGGCGGCTCGGCACCGGCGGCACCGGGTTCGACACGTGGGAGGCCCCCGACGCCGCGGTCGTCGACCTGGAGGAGGGCACGACCTGGTCCGACGGGCTGGCGGCGCTCGGCCACCGGGTGGCGGCCCTGCCGTACGGCGGCTCGTTCGGCCACGCCCACCTCATCGACGTGCGCCCCGACGGCATGCTGGCGGGCGCGGCCGATCCGCGCTCCCTGGTCGGCGCCGCGATTGGACGCTGACCCGGCGGGTAGCCGTGACCGACATGGCTACCGACGTCATCACTCTCATCACGAAGGACCACCGGACGGTGGAGGGCCTCTTCGAGAAGCTCAAGAGCAAGAAGGGCGACATCAAGGCCACCGTGGCGGAGCTGCACGCGCTGCTGACCGCCCACGCGCGCGCCGAGGAGGACCGGGTCTACCCCGGCCTGGACGCCCACCACAGCGTCGAGGAGCACAAGGAGGCCGAGGTCCTGCTCGACGCGCTCGTCCGCGCCGAGCCGGGCTCGGCCGAGTTCGACCGGACGCTCACCGAGCTGATCGAATCGGTCAACCACCACGTCGAGGAGGAGGAGAGCACACTCCTGCCCTCGCTGAAGCGGCGGACCGACGCCAAGGGCCTCCAGAAGCTGGGCAAGGCGTTCGAGCAGCGCAGGGCCGAGGAGCTCAAGGCCCTCAAGGCGAACGGCGGCCCGAGCTCTTCCTCCGGCGACGTCAGCAAGGCCGAGCTGTACGAAGAGGCCAAGAAGGCCGACATCCCGGGCAGATCGCACATGGGCAAGAAGGAACTGGCGGAGGCACTCGGGAAATCCGGGTCCTAGGATTCCGGCCCGTTCGCTGGGTAGGGGGCGCGTATGACCGAAACACCGCCGAACCGCCACGGTATGAGCGACGAGCAGGAGATCGAGGTCGACGAGTGGACCGAGGACCTCGGTCTGCGGCACGAGGTCGTCGACGACGATCCTCAGCGCAGGGACACGCTCGACGAACGCCTGCGGCGCGAGGCCAAGGATCGGTTGCGCGGCCCCCGCCCCAAGCACCGCCTGACGCAGCCGGACGAGGGCCTCGAACCCGACGTCGACGACGAGGAGCTGGGCGAGGACTGGGGCGACGACGCCGACTCCGACGACCTGTCGGCCGAGGAGCGCGCCGTGCGCATCGACCCGGACGAGAACCTCAGGTGAGCCGCCGCAGCGCGGGCAGCAGCGCGTGCAGGTCGTCGACGACCATGTCGGCGGCCCGCGCCTGAGGGCGCTCGGCATGCAGGTAGCCCCAGGGTCCGCGGCGCAGCAGCGCGGTCCGCATGCCCGCCGCGGCGGCCGGCAGCACGTCGTTGTCGAGCCGGTCGCCGACGTAGAGGATCTCCCCCGGCTCGCGGCCCGCGACCGAGGCGACCTTGGCGAAGAAACCGGGGTCGGGCTTGGCCACGCCCCAGCCGTCCGAGGTGTGCACGGAGTCGGCGGGCAGGTCCATGGCGACCAGAGCGTCGTACGCGCGCCGCGGCTGGTTACCCGCGATGATCACCTGGCGGCCCTCCGCGCGGAGGGCGGCCAGGGCCTCGCGGACGTCGGGGTAGAGGTCGTCGGCGTCGAAGTGGTTGCGCAGGCCGCCGGGATCGTCGCGCTCCCAGGCCGCCTCCTCGGCGTCGAGGTCGAGGTCCGGCCGGACGAGCCGGAAGGCGTCGCTGTGAGGGCGGTCGAGCGCGGCCATCCCGCCGAGGGCGCCCATCAGCACGAACGGGCTCACCCCGATCCGCCGCGCCCACCGGGCCCAGATGCGGTCCTCGCTGATGAGCGTCTCGCCGACGTCGAACACCACAGCCTTGATCATCAATCCCCCAGCCGGAAAGACCCTGTTTCACCGTGTCGGTCCGGGCACTAGAGGACCGGACAAAAATCTACAAGGGGGATTTTTCCATGCGACCCAAGCGCGACGCGAAGGACCAGCAGCTCGACGAGTTCCGTGTTCCCCTGGACGACGTCACCATGACGACCGACCAGGGCGTCCCGGTCGACCACACCGACGACTCGCTCAAGGCCGGCATGCGCGGGCCCACGCTGCTGGAGGACTTCCACTTCCGCGAGAAGCTGACCCGCTTCGACCACGAGCGCATCCCCGAGCGCGTCGTGCACGCCCGCGGCGCCGGCGCGTACGGCGTCTTCGAGCTCTACGAGCCGCTCGGCGACCTGACGGCGGCGGAGTTCCTCAACGACACCTCCGTCAAGACGCCCACGTTCGTGCGCTTCTCGACCGTGGCGGGCTCGCGCGGCTCGGCCGACACCGTACGTGACGTGCGCGGCTTCGCCACGAAGTTCTACACCACCCAGGGGAACTTCGACATCGTCGCCAACAACTTCCCGGTCTTCTTCATCCAGGACGGCATCAAGTTCCCCGACTTCGTGCACGCCGTCAAACCCGAGCCGCACAACGAGATCCCGCAGGCCCAGTCGGCGCACGACACCTTCTGGGACTTCGTCCAGCTCCAGCCCGAGTCGCTGCACATGGTCATGTGGCTCATGTCCGACCGGGCGATCCCGCGCAGCTACCGCATGATGCAGGGCTTCGGGGTGCACACGTTCCGGCTCGTCGACGCCCAGGGCAAGGGCACGTTCGTCAAGTGGCACTGGCGGCCGGTGCTGGGGACGTACTCGCTGGTGTGGGACGAGGTCCTGCGCATCCAGGGCAACGACCCCGACTACAACCGCCGCGACCTGTGGGAGGCCATCGAGCGCGGCGCCTACCCCGAGTACGAGCTGTGCGTCCAGCTCGTGCCCGAGGAGCGCGAGCACGACTTCGACTTCGACCTGCTCGACGCAACGAAGATCATCCCTGAGGAGCAGGTGCCGCTGCGGCCCATCGGCAAGATGACGCTCAACCGCAACCCGCAGAACTTCTTCGCCGAGACCGAGCAGGTGGCCTTCCACACGGCCAACATCGTGCCCGGCATCGACTTCACCAACGACCCCCTGCTGCAGGCCAGGAACTTCTCCTACCTCGACACGCAGCTGCTGCGCCTCGGCGGCCCCAACTTCTCGCAGATCCCGATCAACCGGCCGGTCTCGCCCGTGCGCAACGACCAGCGCGACGGCTTCCACCAGCACATGATCCACGAGTCGCGGACGAGCTACGAGAAGAACTCCATCAGCGGCGGCTGCCCGGCCGCCATGAACGGCTACCGCCACTACACCGAGAGGGTGGAGGGCCACAAGATCCGCGAGCGCAGCCCCAGCTTCCAGGACTTCTACCGCCAGGCCACCCTGTTCTGGAACAGCATGGCCGACTGGGAGAAGGGGCACATCGTCGCCGCGTACCTGTTCGAGCTCGGGCATGTCGAGCGCAAGGACATCAAGGAGGGCGTGGTCGCCCACCTCGTCAAGATCCACCCGGATCTGGGCGCGCAGGTGGCCGAGGGACTCGGCCTGCCCGTGCCCGAGGGCGGCCCGGTGCACGCCAACGCCTCTCCCGCGCTCAGCATGACCAACCAGCCGCGCGGCATCGCCACCCGCAAGATCGCCATCCTCATGGCCGACGGGGCCGACGCCGCCGCCGTGACCGCCCTGCGCCGGGCGCTGGAAGGCCAGGGGGCGATCTGCGAGGTCGTGGCCCCGGCCGAGGGCCAGGCCGGCGGCCTCCCGGTGGACCGCCAGCTCAGCGCCGCCTCCTCCGTCCTCTACGACGCGGTGGTCGCCGCGGACGGAGCCGCGCTGGCCTCCGTGGGGCGGGCGGTCTTCTTCGTCCAGGAGGCGTTCAAGCACCAGAAGGCCATCGGGGCCGTCGGCACCGGCCGGCAGCTCGTGGAGGCCGCGCGCCTGCCCAACGACGTGGGCGTCTTCGTCGGCGACGACATCGCCGACGCCTTCGCCGACGGCGTGGCCGGCCACCGCTTCTACGACCGCGACATCTTCGCCGTCCCCGCCTGACCCTCGTGACGATCGGCCGTCTCCGCCGTGAGCGGAGGCGGCCGATCGTCTGGCGCGCGAATCCGAGCTCTGGAATACTTAGCGTGTCCGTTCGAATACGAAGGGAAAGATTCCGTGATCACCATGGTCGAGGAAGAGCACCAGACGGAATCCACGCACGCGAGCGTCGCGCGGTCCCCCCTCACCGCCCGCGAGTTGTTCGATGTCCTACCCCCCCTCCCCGGATTTCGGTGTGAAGTCATCGAAGGGAAGTTGATCGTGAGCCCCATGGGCACCCCTGAGCACGCCTGGATGTCCGTAGCGCTGCACGACGCGCTGCGCTCGTTGGTCCAGCAGCGCGGATGGCGAGGAGCCCCCGGACTGCTGAACATCTGCATCGCCGGCCCCCGCGACTCGCTCGTGCCCGACTACTCCTTGACGCCCCCCGCCTGTCCCCGCTGGGAAGAAGGCGAGTTGCTGTCATCTGGGCTGATCATGGTTGCGGAGATCGTCTCGCCCGGCAGCATCCGCGCCGACCGCGAGGAGAAGCCGCGCCTCTACGCCATCGGCCGGGTGCCGGTCTACTTGTTGATCGACCCGATCGGCGACACACCCGGCGTCACCGTGTTCAGCGACATCAAGGACGACGCGTACCAGACGACCACCACGGTCGCCATGGGCACGCCGATCATGCTTCCGCCCCCGGTCGACTTCGAGCTGGACACCTCGATCTTCAAGAGCTGAGCCGCTCCATGGCCTTGGCGATGCGTTTCTCCGAGACCGGGGTCGGGGTGCCGAGGGTCTGGGCGAAGAAGCTGACCCGCAGTTCCTCGATCATCCAGCGGATCTCCGTCACGTCGGGGTCGCCGCGTCGCGCCGGGTGGAGCTTGTCCAGCAGGTCGTGGTAGTCGTCCTCGACCTTGTGCACGCGGGCCATCCACTCCTCGTCGCGCCACGGGTCCTCGGGCAGCTTGGCGAGGCGGCGGTCGACCGCACGGATGTAGCGCAGCAGGTCGGGCAGGCGGCGGTGGCCCGTGGCGGTCACGAAGCCCCGGTAGATGAGCCTGCCGAGCTGGTCGCGTACGTCGTCGGTGGCCGCGCTCGGGCGCAGCGCGTCGAGGCGGGCGCCGGCCTCGTGCCAGACGGACAGGATCTGCTCCACCTTGGCCAGCACGTCAGCCGCCGTGTCATAGAGGTGGGCGCGTACGTGCTGGTGGAGGCGGTCGAAGGCGACCGCGTCCCAGACGGCGCCGCCGGTGTCCAGCATGAGCTTGTCGACGGCCGCGTCGACCACGTCGTCGAACAACGCCACCGCCCCGCCGTGCGGGCTGCGTGACAGCGCCAGCTTGGCCTGGTTGGACAGCCCGCCGAGCAGCGACTTGGCCGGGTTGGTGACGTTGAGCAGAAGCAACCGGCGCACCCCGGGCCAGTGGGAGCGACGCTGCTCCGCCTCCGTCTCGAAAATCTTGATCGAGACCGAGTCGCCCGCGTCGACCAGCGCCGGGTAGCCCTTCATGCGGCCCTGCTCGAAGACCTTGGGCAGGCTGCCGAAGCTCCACTTGTGCAGGCCGCTCTGCTCCAGGTCGTCGCCCGCCTGCGAGAGCGTCTGGCGCAGGCGCGGCGCGAGGCGGCGCTTGAGCGCGTCG
This sequence comes from Nonomuraea terrae, assembly GCF_044465245.1. Taxonomy (NCBI): domain Bacteria; kingdom Bacillati; phylum Actinomycetota; class Actinomycetes; order Streptosporangiales; family Streptosporangiaceae; genus Nonomuraea; species Nonomuraea terrae. The sequence continues at coordinate 884,663 of NZ_JBITLL010000005.1, forward strand.
AGGTCTTTGTCCTCGGCGACCGTGCGTTTGCGCTCGTCGATCACCCGGTAGGTGATCCGCAGGTGGTCGGGCACCTGGTCGAGCTGCCAGGCCTCACGCGGCACGCGCACACCGGTCAGCCGCAGCAGCTCGCGCTCCACGGCCGCGAGCAGCGGCTCGCCGCCCTGCTCGACCCCGGCCAGCACCTGCTTGGCGTAGTTGGGAGCCGGCACGAAGTTGCGCCGCAGGTTCTTCGGCAGCGACCGGATCAGCGCCGTGATGAGCTCTTCGCGCAGGCCGGGGATCTGCCAGTCGAAGCCGTCGGAGGAGACCTGGTTGAGCACCTGGAGCGGCACGTGCACGGTCACGCCGTCGGCGTCGGCCCCCGGCTCGAACTGGTAGGTCAGCTTCATGCGCTGACCGAGCTGCTTCCAGGTGTCGGGGTAGTCGCGCGTGCTGACGTCGGCGCCCTCGTTGACCAGCATCTCCGGCGAGAACGCGAGCAGGTCGGGCTGCTCGTGCCTGGCCTTCTTCCACCACGAGTCGAAGTGGCGGGCCGAGACCACGTCGGCCGGGACGCGCTGGTCGTAGAAGTCGAACAGGGCCTCGTCGTCGACCATGATGTCGCGGCGGCGGGCGCGGTTCTCCAGCTCCTCGACCTCTTCGAGGAGCTTGCGGTTGTCCTTCAGGAAGCGGTGGTGGGTGTCCCAGTCGCCCTCGACGAGCGCGTGCCGGATGAACAGCTCACGCGACAGGTCGGGGTCGATGCGGCCGTAGTTGACCTTGCGGCCGACGACGAGCGGCACGCCGTACAGGGTGACCTTCTCCAGGGCGATGACGGCGCCCTGGTTCTTCTCCCAGTGGGGCTCGGAGTAGGAGCGCTTGACGAGGTGCTGGGCGAGCGGCTCGACCCAGTCGGGCTCGATCTTGGCGTTGACCCGGGCCCACAGCCGCGAGGTCTCGACCAGCTCGGCCGACATGACCCACTGCGGCTGCTTCTTGGCCAGCGCGGAGCCGGGGAAGATGGCGAAGCGGGCGTTGCGGGCGCCGATGTACTCCTGGATCGGGCGGCGGCCTTCGGCGCCGCGTTTCTCCATGACGTCTTTGACGCCGATGTGGGACAGCAGGCCGACCAGCAGCGACATGTGCACCTGGTGGGGCTCGGCCGGGCGGCTGTTGGGCTGGGCGCCGAGCGCCTGGCGCAGCTGACTGTAGATGTCCTGCCACTCGCGTACGCGCAGGTAGTTGAGGAACTCGGCCTTGCAGAGCCGGCGGAACGCGCTGGAGGACAGCTCCTGCTGCTTCTCGCGCAGGTAGTTCCACAGGTTGAGGTAGGCCATGAAGTCGGACTCGGGGTCGGCGAAGCGCCGGTGTTTCTCGTCGGCCTGCTGCTGCTTGTCGGCGGGACGCTCGCGCGGGTCCTGGATGGACAGGGCGGCGGCGATCACCATGACCTCGCGCAGGCAGCCGTTCTTCTCGGCCTCCAGGACCATGCGGCCGAGGCGCGGGTCGACGGGCAGCGTGGCCAGCTTGCGGCCGATCGGGGTGAGCCGGCCCTGCGCGTCGAACGCGCCCAGCTCGTGCAGCAGGTTGACGCCGTCTTTCACCTGGCGGCGGTCGGGCGGCTCGACGAACGGGAACGCCTCGATGTCGCCGAGCCCGATCGAGGTCATCTGGAGGATGACGGAGGCCAGGTTGGTGCGCAGGATCTCGGGGTCGGTGAACTCCGGCCGGTTGAGGAAGTCCTCCTCTTCGTACAGCCGGATGCAGATGCCGTCGGAGGTGCGGCCCGAGCGGCCCTTGCGCTGGTTGGCGCTGGCCTGCGAGATGGCCTCGATCGGCAGCCGCTGCACCTTCGTGCGGTGGCTGTAGCGGGAGATGCGCGCATAGCCGGGATCGACCACGTATTTGATGCCGGGGACGGTGAGCGAGGTCTCGGCGACGTTGGTGGCCAGCACGATGCGGCGGCCGGTGTGGCTCTGGAAGACGCGGTGCTGCTCGGCGGCGCTGAGCCGGGCGTAGAGCGGCAGGATGTCGGTGTTGCGGAACTCGGCCTTGGCCAGGGCGTCGGCGGCGTCGCGGATCTCCCGCTCGCCCGACAGGAACACGAGGACGTCGCCCGGGCCCTCGCCGACCAGCTCGCGGCAGGCGTCGACGATGCCCTGCGTCTGGTCGTCGTCCTCCTCCAGCGGCCGGTAGCGCACCTCGACCGGGTAGGTGCGGCCCGAGACCTCGATGATCGGCGCGTCGTCGAAGTGGCGGGAGAACCGCTCGGGGTCGATCGTGGCGCTGGTGATGATCACCTTGAGGTCGGGGCGCTGGGGCAGCAGCTGCTTGACGTAGCCGAGGATGAAGTCGATGTTGAGGCTGCGCTCGTGGGCCTCGTCGATGATGAGGGTGTCGTACTGGTCGAGCATGCGGTCGTGTTGCAGCTCGGCCAGCAGGATGCCGTCGGTCATCAGCTTGACGAGGGTGCGGTCGCTCGCCTGGTCGGTGAAGCGGACCTTGTAGCCGACCACGTCGCCGAGGCCGGTGCCGAGCTCGTCGGCGATGCGTTCGGCGACCGTGCGGGCGGCGATGCGGCGGGGCTGGGTGTGGCCGATCACGCCGCGGACGCCGCGGCCGAGCTCAAGGCAGATCTTGGGGATCTGGGTGGTCTTGCCGGAGCCCGTCTCGCCGGCGATGATCACGACCTGGTGGTCGCGGATGGCCGCGAGGATGTCGTCTTTCCGCTGGGAGACCGGCAGGTTCTCCGGATATCTCACCGCCGGGATGGCTTCGCGGCGGCGCGCCAGGCGCTGCTCGGCCCGCTCCACGTCGGCGAGGATCTCGGTGACGATCTTGTCGCGCGCGTCGCGGGACCGCACCCGGCGCATGCCGTCGAGCCTGCGCCGCAGCCGCCGCTGGTCACGCGGCATCAACTCGGGCAGGCGGGACTGGAGATCAGCGAGCGGAGAGGACAAGGAAGATGTTCCCATACTGCTTCAAGGATATTTGGTCCGGGAGCCAACGGCCCATCGTGCCCGATCAGGCCGGCCGCCCGCATCCCAATATCAGGCGATCGCGGCGCCGATGATGCCCGCTTCGTTCTGCAGCGCCGCGGGCACGACGGGGGTGTCGAGGTGGACGTGGGGCAGGAACTTCTCGGCCTTCTTGCTGACTCCCCCGCCGATGACGATGAGCGACGGTGAGAACAGCATCTCGACGTGCCTCAGGTATTCCTCGACCCGGTCGGCCCATTTCTCCCAGCTGAGGTCGTGCTCCTCGCGGGCGCGGGCGGAGGCACGGTGCTCGGCGTCCTTGCCGTGCAGGTGGAGGTGGCCGAGCTCGGTGTTGGGGACGAGCACGCCGTCGGTGAACAGCGCGCTGCCGATCCCGGTGCCGAACGTCAGCATCAGCACGGTGCCGCGCCGCCCCCTGCCGTGGCCGAAGCGCATCTCGGCCAGGCCCGCCGCGTCGGCGTCGTTGAGCACGGTGGCCCCGCCGAACAGCCCGGAGGCGTCGGCGCCGATCCACGCCGGGTCGACGTTGGCGGCCGTTCTCACGACGCCGTCGACCACGACGCCGGGGAAGGTGACCCCGACCGGGCCGTCCCAGCTGAAGTGACGCACGATCTCGGCCACCACGCCGGCCACCGCGTCCGGCGTGGACGGCTCCGGCGTCGGGATGCGCAGCCGCTCGGCCGCCAGCGTGCCGGCCTCCGTGTCGACCGGCGCCCCCTTGACGCCGGAGCCGCCGATGTCGATGCCCAGAACGTTCATGGTGCTCCATTCTCCCGTCCCGCAGGACGCGGTGATTCCGGTCCCGGCTGAACCCGTTCCCCGCCCGGCGCGTATCTCGCGTCACAAGCGCTCATTAGGAGGCACCGGATGCGGTCACGCATCATCACACTCTGCGCTGTCGCGGTCGTGCTGGGAGCGACTCTCACCACTCCCGCGCACGCCACCACCCCCAGGACTCGATTCGACGTCATCAACCTTGTGTCGGACGTCAAGGGCAAAGCCCGTGTCACCGACCCCAAGGTCGTCAACCCGTGGGGCCTGGCCATGGGCAAGACCCTCTGGGTCTCGAACACCGGGACCGGCACCGCGACCGTCTACTCCGGCACCGGCAAGAAGGAGAAGACGGAGGTCGCGATCCCGGGCGGGTCGCCGACCGGGCAGGTCTTCAATCCCGGTGACGGCTTCACCGTGAAGGGCAAGCCGGCCACGTTCATCTTCTCCAGCCCGAGCGGCGCCATCACCGGCTGGAACGCCGAGGTCGACCCCGCCAACGCGGTCATCGCGGCGTTCTCCCGCGGCGCCGACTACAAGGGCCTCGAACTCGTGCAGACCGACGACGGGGCGTTCCTGCTCGCCGCCGACTTCGCGAGCGGGCGCGTGCACGCCTTCGACGAGGAGTTCCGGCGCATCCAGCTGCGGCGCTGGCAGTTCAGGGACACCGAGATCCCCTCGACGTACAAGGCGTACAACGTGGCCGTGGTCAACGGCAACGTGTGGGTCGCCTACGCCGTGCGCGACAAGGCCACCGGCAAGCCGGTCTTCGGCGCCGGCAAGGGCTTCGTGAGCCGGTTCGACATGGACGGGCGGCTGACCGGCCGCATCGCCAGGACCGGGCTCAACGCGCCGTGGGGGCTGAGCGCCGCGCCGAAGGGCTGGCGTCAGTTCGCCGGCGCGCTGCTGGTCGGCAACTTCGGCGACGGCACCGTGCACGCCTACCAGCGGGGACGGCACCTCGGCGCGCTGCGCCTGGCGAACGGCAAACCGGTCGTGCTGCCGGGCCTGTGGGACCTGCAGCCCGGCACCGCGGCCACGGGCGGCGAGGGCGCGCTGTGGTTCTCCGCCGGCATCGACGGCGCCAAGCACGGCCTGATCGGCGTGATCGCCCCGAAGGGCACCAAGGTGACCTCCAGCGGCGCGGGAACCCCCGCACCACCGAGCGCCAGTCCCTCCCGGAAACCGTACGGAGGGTACTGACCGGCGCCGTCGCCCCCGGCCCCGGCGGAAGCGCAGACCGCCGCGTACGACGGCCGGGGGCGGCGGTCACAGGACGTTTCCGGCGCGGTTGGCGCGAGCCGCGCCGGAAACATGTTCCAGATCGGCCACCAGGCCGAAGTGGTCGCTCGCCCAGACGCCGGCCACGGGCTCGTCGAAGATCCTGCGGCAGTCCCGCAGGCGCAGGGTCGGGCCGTTGCCCCGGCAGCGGACGAAGAGGTAGTCGATGCGCCGGCCGCTCTCCAGCGGCCAGTTCCCGGCGCGCACGAGAGGGTTGACGGGGGTGAAGGTGTGGCCGGGGTCGTGCGGGCAGGCCCAGTGCCACAGATCGCGGTAGGCGACGCTCATCCCCTCCAGCGACTGCAGCCCGCTCCAGAACCGCACCCCGGCCGAGTCGGGAGTCGCGTCGAAGTCCCCCGCCACGACCACGTGCAGGTCCCGCCCGCCGAGCATCTCCTCGATCAGCCTCGCGGTCCGTACGGCCTGCAGCTCGCGCTCCCGCTCGTGGCCCAGGCGGAAGGAGGGCTTGTGGTTGACGAACAGCAGGGGCTCGGGCCCGGGGATCTCGGCGGCGCAGGCCCAGCCGGCGAACTCCGACAGGTCCACGCGCTCGGTGACGGCCAGCCGCTCCTGCCGGACCTCGCCCGGCGGCAGGCGGCTCGCGATGGAGGCACGGGTGCCGTCGGCCTCCCCGGTCTCCTGGTGGACGACGTGGTAGGCGGGGCCCAGCAGGTCGGCCACCTGGTCGTAGCCGTCCGTCACCACGGACTCCTGGAGGGCAACGAGGTCCGGGCGCAGCTCGCGGAACCCCGCTTTCAGCACCTCCCTGCGCCGCTGCCAGTCGCCGTGCCGGGCCCAGAGGTTCAGTGTGGCGATGCGCATGCAAGGGGCGCTACCCGGCCGGGACGGCGGCACGTCGTCCGGGTTACAGTCGGGGCGTGAGCGAACGATCTTTCAGCGAGTGGCTCAGGAGCCGGTGCGAGCCCGACTGGACGGCCGTGGTCACCCATCCGTTCGCCATGGCGATCACGACGGGCACGGTCGCCGGCGACGACATGCGGCGCTACCTGGAGCAGGACTTCCAGTTCGTGGACTCCTTCACGGCGCTGCTGGGCGCAGCCGTGGCGAGCGCCGACACGTTCGAGGCGCGGGTGCCGTACGGGAAGTTCCTCGGTCAGACGGCGACGACCGAGGAGAAGACGTACTTCCACCGGGCGCTGGCGGAGCTGGGCGGGCGCACGGACGCGCCGCCGGAGCCGGTGACGGCGGCGTTCAAGGAGCTGATGGACGAGGTCCGCACCTCGCAGGACTACCTGCTGATCGCCGCCGTGCTCTGCGTGGCCGAGTGGTGTTACCTCGGCTGGGCCTCACGGGCCGGGGAGTCGCCGCCGGAGAGCTTCGTGCACCGGGAGTGGATCGAGCTGCACGAGGGCGCGCAGTTCCGCGCCTGGGTGGCGTTCCTGTGCGGCGAGCTCGACCGGCTGGGCGCCGATCTGGGCGAGGAGCGGCGGCAGGAGGTGCTCGGCGTGTTCCGGCGGGCGGTGGAGCTGGAGCGGGCGTTCTTCGACATGGCGCAGGGCGGCCGGGCCGGCTAGGACGGCAGGCGGAGCACGGACGCCAGGTCGTCGAAGGTGCGGTAGTGGACGGCGGTCATGCCGAGGGCACGCGCGGCCTCGACGTTCGCCGGCCGGTCGTCGACGAACAGGCAGCGCTCGGCCGCCACACCCGCCCGCTCCGCGGCGATCCGGTAGATGCGCGGATCCGGCTTGGCCACGCCGACCCGGTGGCTGCTGACCACGTCGTCGGCGAAGTACGTCAGCCCCAGCAGGTCGAGGTGACCCTCCAGGGTGTCCATGGCGTTGGTCACGAGGATCAGCGGCACGTACTGCTGCGCCCTGGCCAGCAGCGCCCTGACCTCCTCGTCCACCCAGAAGCGGATCTCCATGAACTCGGCGACCGCCTGGCGGGCGCGCTCGTCGCCGCCGAGCGCCAGGGCGATCGACTCGGCCCACTGCGCCTCCGTGGCCTGGCCGAGCGTGGGCGGCGTGATCAGCTCGGGGCCGAAGGCGGTCTTCATCAGGGGCAGGCCGTAGCGGGCCTCGATGGCGGCCTGGGCGGCGTGGTCGAAGTGGCGCAGCACGCCGTCGAAGTCGGACAGGACCGCGTCGAAAGGAAGCACGGTCACCATTCTGCCGGGTGCGCCGGCCACTGGCGCGGACGGACGTTTTTGGCAGGTCTCGCCGACGGTGCCGGAGGGACCGTCGGCACTACCATCTCCGAGACAGGATTCGGTAGCGGAACGGTAGGTAATGAGCGATCACCGGCTGCCACGTGAGCTGTGCCAGCTGTTACCCGACGGCGGCAGGGGCCGGAGGCTGCCCGGAGAGCTGCCCCCCGGTGACGTGGTCTGGCCGGATCCCGGCTACACCGGGCACGGCCGCGCGCAGCGGCCGGCGTTCTGGATGAGCGACGACCCGGTGAGCGGCGCCGACTGGGCTCGGATGCGCGCGTGGCACCCGCACAGCGGCCTGTGGCCGCTGCTGCTGGACGAGTCGGCGCAGCCGTGGGCGATCGGACAGGTGGTGCCGGACGATCCCCGCCAGATCGACCACTTCACCGCCGAGGGGTTCATGGCCGAGGTGTGGCAGGAGTGGGTGGCGCAGATGCCGCCGGACGCGCTGGAGGAGCTGGAGCCGTACGGGGCGATCTGCCCCGGGCCGGCCCCGCCGGGCGTGCTGCGGGCCGATCCCGACGCGGTGGCCGACTGGCTCGCGGGCGAGCTGGCGGCCAGGGGCATGCCGCTCGGCCTGGTGGCCGCCGGGCGGGGCGCGGACGCCCTCGCGGTCATGGGCTGGCAGGGGGCGCTGCACCACAACGAGTGGATGGTGCCGATGGCCTCGGTGGTGCGCAGCTGGGAGGACCGGTTCGGGGCGCGGGTGGTGAGCGTCGGGTTCAACACGCTCGACCTCAGCGTGGCGGCGCCGCCGGTCGACCTGGAGCACGCCCTGCACGTGGCCGCCGAGCACTGGACGTTCTGCCCGGACAACGTGGTGCAGGGCCCCGGCCACCTGCAGGCGTACGCCGAGCAGCTCATCGGCGGCCACGCCTGGTCGTTCTGGTGGGACTGATGCCGGTTGGCGTGAGGCCCGCACGTCATGGGATGCGGGCCACCGCGCCGTACGTCCCGGACGTGCCGGGCTGTTCCGAGCAGGCGATGTCGTACGGGCCGGGCCGCCATTCCGGGGCCCACACCAGCCCCGGATCCACCAGCTCCAGGTCGTCGAGCAACGCCGCCACCTCCTCCCGGGTGCGGATCGCGTGGCCGGGCAGCGTCATCGCCAGCAGGTCGTGGATGGCGGGCAGCAGCTCCGGCGGGACGGCGTCGAACGTGGTCTGCGCCAGCGACAGGTAGCTCCCCTCCGGGACCTCCTGGCGGATGCGTTTGATCACGTAGTGGACGTACTCGTCGTCGTTGAGGCTGTGGGTCGACACCAGCAGGACGGCCATCGGCCGCTCCCAGTCCAGGAACGTCTGCATCACCCGGTCGTCGAGCACGTCGTCGATCTCGCGTATGTCGCCTTCGACGACGCGTACGAGGTCGGTGACGGGCTCGATGGTGGCCCTGGCCGCGGCGAGCACCATGGGGTCGTTGTCCACGTAGACGACACGGGCGGCGGCGCCGTCCAGGGCGTCGCGGGCGACGTCGTGCAGTTGCCGGCCCGGTGGCAGGCCGCTGGGCACGCCGCTGCCGACGATCACGAACTGGTCCACGCCGCCGGCCGCCAGATGGCGGACCACGCGGCACAGAAAAGCGAGCACGGCTCGGGCGGCCGCCGTCGTGACGGGTGCGGCCGCGTCATAACGGCGCACGGCCTCACGATCCGCCACGAAATTGTTCTTTCCGCCCGCGGCGGCGTCGAGAATACGGGTGATCCTCGCTTGGGTCAGCTCCAGCTTCGCCAGGTTTCGGATGGCACGCTGACGCATTGAGTGTTGCCCCTTTCCCCTCGCCCACTATCTCGGGAAAAGTTGTCCTTTCGGACCCCACTCGATGACCCAGACCATATGATCCTCGCCACGGGCGAGAAGACAACCGGAAAAGCCATTGGATTTGGGTATATGTGGGCAACCAATGACCCGCATAACGATCTCAGAAAGGGGAAAAGAGATCATTTCCCGAATGAACGCGAAAGCCTTTCGCGATGCGCGTTCAACACCTCGACGGTCTCCTCGCGCGTCGTCGTGGTCACCGACAGCTTGGTGAAGGCCTGGTGGTAGGCCTCGACCGCGGCCGTGTCGGTGATCAGCTCGTCGGACTCGACGCCGTGCGCGCACGCGATGTCGGGCTCGAACGCCTCGGCGAAGCGCCACAACGTGAACGGCCCCGTACGCGGCACGTAGACCGGATCGTCCATCGGCACGACGTGCAGCGAGACGTTGGGCCGCTTGGCGGACTCGATGAGCACGTCGAGCTGGCGGAGTTGCACGTGGGGGCCGACGATCGAGCGCGCCAGCACGCTCTCGTCGATCACCGCCCACAACACCGCGCTTCCGTCGCGGGTCATGGCCTCCTGGCGGGCCAGCACGAGGGCGAGCGCCTCGTCCACCGTCTGCTGGCCGAGCGTCGCCGGCCCCGTCACGGTGATCGCGGCGCGCGCGTAGTCCTCGGTCTGCAGCAGCGGCGGGACGAACTGCGGATGGTAGGTGCGGATCACCGTCGCCCGCTGCTCCAGCGCGTACGCGGCGGCGAGCCAGACGGGCACCGACTGCGCGTCGTGCCATGCGGCCTCGCGCTCGCCCCTGGCCAGTGACAGCACGTATTCGCGGATCGGCGGGGCGGTGACGCCGTAGAGGGCCAGCAGGCGCTCGACGGTGATGGGCGCGGGCGCGAGGCGGCCCTCCTCGACCGCCGGGATCGCGGCGGCGCCCTTGCCGAGGGCGGTCTCGACCTGCTCGACGGAGAGCCGGGCGGCCAGGCGCAGGCCGTGCAGGCGCTTGCCGAGCGCCCGGCGCTGCGGGTCGCTCAGCGGCGTGGCCGCCTCGGGGATGTCGGGGACGGCGGCCTCGGGCTCCTCGGGCAGCCCCTCGGCCTTGCGGGCCAGCTCGACCACGCCGCGCAGGACGACGAGGGAGCTCTCGGACAGGCCCGAGGCGGCCAGGCCCAGGGTGGCCGCGCGCAGCTGGAGGTCGTCGACCGCGCCGGACTCGACGTAGTCGTCGCCGACCAGCCAGCCGACGCTCACCTGCAGGCAGGTGGCCAGCGCCCGCAGCACCTGGAGGGTCGGGTTGGTCTGCTTGCCGGTGCGCAGCTGGCTGACATAGGCGCGCGTGATCGGGATGCCGGCCTCCGTCAGGGCGGAGGCGACCTGAGCACCGGTGTAGCCGCGCTTGGTCAGCGCGAGATCGAGCCGTTCGGCGAAGTTCGCCACGGCACACCTCCTACCGCCCGTGAACGTCTCCAGCGTAAGGGAATCCGGGCGCGGTGTCCCCTGCCATGCGGGCCAGCTCTGCCACGCGGACGGGTATCAACGTATGCGCAAACTGTCAGTTGACACATCCCGGTTCGTACGGAGACTATCAGCGTGTGTGGTAACTGAGGCTTAACAGTCAGGTTCCGAGAGTTCCCGCGAGGAGGTGGCCGAAGGTGACCATGGACACCCCGGGCGGCGCGCCGCACCTGGAAGCGGCGGCCTCCCCAGGACAGGAGCAGGTCGTCCGGCGCATCTGCGCCCGGGTGGCGGGACCGGTGGCCGGCGCGGACGTGCACGTGGCGAGCCTGCCACTGGGCGGGGTGCAGGTCTGGCTGGACGGTTCCGGCCACCGCTGGCGCTTCTACCACCGGATGGCGCGGGAGCTGCGGCTGGCCGGCTGGCACACGGAGACCGGCCCCGATCGGCTGCTGCTGCTCGGGTGGAGCGCGGCCTGCCTGAGCCACCGCGCCCGGATGCTGGGCGCGGCCCTGGCCGGGCGGCTGGCCGACTTCGACCGTACGGCGTTCACGGCCGTCATGCTCGCCACCCGGCTGCGGCACCGGGGGTTCCCCGCCGGTGACCTGCCCGCCGAGGTGGAGGCGCACTGCCGCGAGTCGCTGCGCTGGCCGGCCCGGCTGGCCGATCTGCGGGGCCTGCAGCGGCGTTCGTCGCTGGAGTCGCTGCGGCTCCGGCTGGCCCAGGTGGCCGGTCTGGAGACCAAGGTGGGCCGCCGCTGCGGCGAGCATCTCGCGCTCGCGGGGAAGGTCGCCCGGCTGGTGGCGGGCGGCGTGCCGCCGTCCCGCCCGGCCTTCACGCCGCAGGGCGCTCCGGGACGGGACCTCTGGACCGAGGCCGTCCCGCCGCGTGACATTCCGTTCGGCGGCCGGGCTCCCGGCGTCCCGCCACGGGGCGTCTCGGCGCCGCGCGCGGGGCTGACCGAGCGGCTGGTCTGCGTCAGCGTGCCGAACGTGGACACGAGCGAGGACGGCCTGGGCGGCGTGAGCGCGGTGACGGCGCCATGACCCCCTCCAACACCACGGACGACAGAACCTTCATGTCCTTCATGACAGCCATGGAGGACGACACACACCTGAGTGCGCGTGAGCGCGCCGGAATCGCGGCGTTGCCACCAGGCGGCGGGTCCCCGGCCGGGAACGGCCGGCGACGCCCGTCCGCCACACATGCGGGAACGGTGGCAGCGCTCTCAGCGCTGGCCCCGGCGCCTCCCCCCAGCACCGTGCGGCACGTGCCCGATGCAATCGGCGCGGTGTTGTTGGCCAGCGCGGTAGCGGCTGGCGTGCTGGCCAAGTCAAGGGGTTGCGCCTGGGGTCGGCTCACTCCCCGCCGGCCCGGCCGAGCGCGGGGCGCGCCGCGCCCCGGCCGGGCCGGCGGGGTGGACAGCGGCTCGCCCTACGGGCGGCGCCGCCGGACGGGAACCGGAGTGATCGGCGTGGTGGGCGCCAGAATGCCGGTCGCCGGGCAGGCCCGCGGGCCGTCCGGCGGATGGTTCCCGCGGAGGGTCGGGTGCGGGAGACCCTCCTGGCCGGTGGCGGTTCCGCCGGCCGCCGTTCTGCTCGCCGCCACGGCGCGGGTGCGGGTCGCCGTGGCGTCGGGACGTGAGGCCGGTCACCGGCCTCATCGCGCGGCGGAAGAGGAGCCGGTCACGCCATGCCGGCTCCTCGCCGGGCCGCCTCACCGAACCTTGGATCTTCCTCCGACTCGAATCATCGACCCGCTATAGACAGGAGCGAGCATGCTCACCACGGGGCCCATCTCAGAGGAGCTGCGCAGGGCGCGGCCGCACGAAGTCCATCCGCGGGGCGTACGGCCCGGCGCGCCGGCGTCCAGGGACGAGGAGCCGGCCCCGTCGGCGCCGGCGGAACCGGCGCGCACCGTGCACCGGCTGCGCCGCATCCGGCAGGTGTCCGTCCAGGCCATCACCGAGATCGACCAGGCGCTGAGCCACCGCGCCTCCTGACCGTCCCGCCTTCCCGCACAGGAGGAGACCCATGCGCATCCTCGCCCCCGCACGACGGGGCACACCGTGAGCCGCGGCAGGGTCGGCGTGATCGTGGCGCCCCCGAACCCGTCGGCCGAGCCGGAGCTGACCCGCTTACTCGGGTCACGCGCCGACATGCACGTCGCCCGCTTCCCCGTACGGTCAGGGCTGTCCCACGCCGACCGGCTGGAGGGCTACAACACCGCGCTGCGCGCCATGACGGGCGCTTTCGGCGGGCTGCGGCTGGCCGCGATGGTCATGGCCTGCAGCGAGCCGCGTTACCTGCTCGGCCCCGACGAGGACCGCGAGCAGTGCGCCGAGCTGTCGGAGGCCACCGGGGTGCCGTTCGCCTCGTCGACGCTGGCCACCCGCGAGGCGCTGGACCACGTGCGGGTGGGCGACATCGTGCTGGTGTCGCCGTACCAGCCGTGGGTGACGGAGCTGGCCGAGCGGTTCTGGAAGTCGGCCGGGATCAACGTCACCCAGGTCGTCCAGGTACGCGCCGAGCACGGCTACTCCTCCTACGCGGTCACCCCCGCCGAGCTGATCAGCCAGGTGGAGCTGGCCGAGCCGCCCGGGGACGCGGTGCTGCTGTTCACCGGCACCGGCATGGCCACGCTGCCCGTGCTCTCCCGGCTCACCACCGGCAACGACCGGATGTTGCTCACCTCCAACCTCTGCACGGCCTGGTGGGCCCTGTCCCGGGCCACCGGCCGGCACGTGACGCTCAGCCGGGTGCCGTACCGCCGCCACATGGAGGCCCCGGCCGGCGTCGCGAGGAGGCACACCGCATGAACGGCGTCATCGTCGCCGGAGCCGGCCCGACGGGGCTGACCGCGGCGCTCTCGCTGGCCAGGGCGGGCATCAAGGTCACCGTCCTGGAGCGCGAGAGCGAGCTGCCCCGCCGGCCGCGCGCCTGCACGTTTCACCCGGCCACCCTCGACCTGCTGGACGGCCTCGGCGTGGCCGTCCGGCTGGTCGCCGCCGGGCGGGTGGTGGACCGGGTGCAGTGGCGCGACCGATCCGGGCTCGTGCTGGCCGAGATGGGCATGGACCGGCTCGACGGGCTGACCCGGCATCCGTTCCGGGTCCACGCCGACCAGGGGTCGCTGACCGCGCTACTGCTGGAGGCCCTGCAGGCCTGCCCGGACGCGGACGTGCGCTTCGGCGCCCAGGTGGACGGCGTGGCCGAGGGCGGCACGGGAATCCGGGTCCGCGTCGGCCACACCTGGACGCGGGCCCGGTACCTGATCGCCGCCGACGGCGCCCACAGCACCGTGCGCGGCTCGCTCGGGCTGCCGTTCCCGCGCTCGGCGTACCCGACGCAGGCGCTGCGGGTGTTCATCGACTCGCCGCTGGACCGGATGCTGCCGAGCCTGGCGCCGCTGACGTACGTACGCGACGTGCAGCAGTCGTGCACGCTGCTCGGGCTGCCGGACCACTGGCGGATCATCTTCAAGATCCCCTGCGACGCGCACGAGCCGCTGTCGCCGTCGAACCTGTCGCTGCTGGTGCGCCGGGCGCTGCCGGGGCTCGGCGGGCCGATCCGGATCACCGGGGCCGACAGGTTCGGGCTGTCGCGGGGGGTGCTGAGCTCGTACCGGTGCGGGCGGGTGCTGTTCGTGGGTGACGCCGCGCACCTGACCTCCACGGTCGGCGGGCTCAACATGAACGCCGGCATCCACGACGCCGCCGAGGTCGCCAAGGTGATCGCCGCCGTGGTCGGCGGGCACGCCCCGGCGGCCGCACTGGAGGCGTGGGCCTGGCGGCGGCGCTCGGTGGTGCTGCAACGGGTGCTGCCGCCGCGCGGGACTCGGCTGGCGGGCGTGCGCGAGCACGACAGCGCCCGGCTGGAGGCGGCCATGGCGGGGCTGCGGGCGATCGCCGGCGACCCCGACGCGACCCGGGCGTACCTGGCGCAGGCGTCGCTGCTCGACACCGTCCCGAGAGGCGTCCCGAAGACGGTCCCTGATCCGGCCGGGAGGTCCTGAGCCATCCGCGTCCGCGTAGCGACTGGAGGAGGTGACACCGATGTGGCGGACCCTGTCCGACGACGCGCGTCAGGCGATCCGTGACCTGTGCGACAAGCACGGCGCCCGTCTCTACGACTACTGCCGCACCGAGCTGGCCGCGGCCGACGCCGAGCTGGCGGTGGCCGGGGCCGCGCTGACCGCCCACCTGTACGCGGACCGCGTGGTCGATCCGGCGCTGCGCCGGGCGTGGCTGTACTCGGTGGCGCGGGCGCACCGCGCGGTCGTCGCCAAGCCCGCGAGCATCGGCTCGTGGTCGCGGCCCGGCCGGATGTCGGAGCTGCTGCCCGAGGCCCTGCTCTCCCTCGACCGGCCGCAGCGCGAGCTGCTCGACCTGTCCGTACGGCACGGCCTGGGCGACGCCGAGATCGCCGTGATCTTCGAGCTGCCCCCGGACGAGGTGCGCTCGGTCGTCACCCGGGCCGGGGCCGCCCTGGAGGAGTGGTTCGCCGCGATCATCGCCGCGCGCTCCCGCGACGGGTGCGCCGACCTGGCGGCGCGCGTGTCGGAGTGGGTCAGCGCACCCGGCCGGCGGGCCAGGGCGCGGATCGGCCGCCACATCCACTCCTGTGCGACCTGCCGGGCCGCGCCCAGGACGATGACGGCCGGGGCGCTGCTGCGCCGCCTGCCGATCACGGCACCGCCCGGAACGCTTCCCAACCGGCTGACGTCGGCGCAGCCTCTGCCCGGAGAGGGACTTCTCTGGCGGGCGGACGGCTTCCCCGTGCAGGCGCGCCTGCTGCTGGAGACCGGCCCCTCGGCGCCGGTCCAGCCGGGTGCCGGCGTCATGCTGTCCGCCCCGGTCGCCGACCCCACGACGGCGACCGCGGGAAAGCCCTGGTCGGCGGCGGGCGCGGCCGCCGCCGACCAGGAGCTGCCCGGCCCACCGCCCCGGGACGCCGACCGGAACGTTCCGGACGTTCCGTCTCGGGACGCCGGCCGGAACGTGCCGGACATCCCGCCCCGGGGCGACCGGAACCTGCCGGACGCCCCGGCTCGGGACCTTCCGGCCGTGCCGGCGGTGCGGGGGCGGCATCCGTTCACGCCGCCGAGCCGTACCCGGGCCTTCCGCGGCGGCGCGTACGGCGACAAGCTCGTCTACACCGTGTCCACCAAGGGTGAGAGCAACGGCGAGCACCGCGACGGCGCCCTCATCCGCTACGGCGGGATGGACCTGACGGCGGGCGGCGACGGCGACCGATGGCAGGAGATCTGGCGGGACCCGCCGCAGGACGACGACGATCCCGAGACCGGCGCGCCGCTCCGGGTGGTGGCCAGGCTCGGCCTGGTCATGGGCGTGGCGCTGCTGGCGGCCGGTCTGGTGTGGGCCGTGATGAACGCGCGCGAGCACCCGGTCACGATCACCAAGGCCGCCGCGCAGACGAGCGTGCTGCTGGAGCGGCCCTCGCGGTGGGTGGCCGAGGTCACCGCCCCGCAGGCGGCCGGGTCCGCGATGACGCCGGTGCCGAGGAAGGCCGACCTGCCCAGGCCGGACCCGCCGGTGGCGCGGCTGTCGCCGTCGTCGCTGTGGCTGGGCCCGGAGCGTACGGGGTCGTTCCGGCTGTCGTGCACCGGCTCATGTGAGATCACCTCGGTCTCCGCCACGGACGGCATCGAGGTGTCGGGCACCCGGTTCCGGGTCCAGGAGCCCATGGTGTGCGTCCCCGGCGTGGAGCGCGGGGAGATCACCCTGCGGTGGGAGGGCCGCACCACCGGCGACGGCCGCCGCACGGGCGGCACCGCCACCGGCGGCGGCACGCTCACCCTCGACGTGGCGTGGAGCCGGTGCGGGTAGGGCCTCGGGCTCCGCGGAGCCCGAGGCCCTACCCCTGGGTCTGCTAGAAGAAGCGGAACTCGGAGTCGGGCTGCGGCAGCTCGACCCGGTCAGGCCCGTGGAACTTGACCTTGTCCTTCGGCAGGCCGGACAGCGGCGACGCGAACGGCACGACGACGCTGCTCTTCGTCAGGTCGACGGTCACCCGCGCGCCGGTCCCCGCCTCGTCGCTGTAGTTGGAGTCGGTGCCGGCGATCACCAGCCCGAGCCGGTGGCCCTTCTTGAAGATGTAGTCCTGCGGCAGCGTCTGCCACTTGACCTTGCCGTACTCGCCGACGGGCAGCGGCGCGGACTCGCTCAGCGACTCGCGGTTCTGCACGTCGATCCAGCCGCGGGCGATGATCTCCAGCGGGCGGGTGGCGACGTTGGTGACGACCTTGCGGTAGCAGCCGTCGTCGGCCGCGGTGCTCTCGCCCCAGCAGTCCTCTTCGGTGAGGGTGGTGATGCCCTGGCCGCGGCGCCAGTCGACGCGGGTGTCCTCGCCGAAGTCGACGAGCAGCGCGGTCAGGTTGGACGTCGGCTTGTCCAGCTTGACGCGCAGGTCCACGGTCGGCGTGCCGGACAGGCGCAGGTCCACCGGCAGCTCACCCGTGGTGAACGCCACCCGGCCCGGGTTGGGCGTGCCGATGTCGGCGACCATGGCGTTCTCGTTCATCCGGGTGTCGGTGAACGTCGCCGTGCTGCCCTTGGCGGCGCGGGACAGGCCGAGCGAGCCGTCGGGGGACGGGCGCAGCGGGGCCTTGACCGCGAACGGCGCCGGCCAGTCGCGCTGGGTGATCCACTGCGCCGGGCCGACCTCCACGTCGGCGCGGGGCTCACTCATGATGCCGTTCTGGACGCCGTGCAGCCAGTAGTCGAACCAGCGGTGCAGGGTGTCCACCCACAGTCCGCGCCGGCCCTCGAAGTCGAACGGGTCCACGTGCTGCGTCTGGCCGACCCAGATCTTGCGCGGCACGTCCCGGTCGGCCAGCGCCTGCCACCAGGTGGAGAAGTTGTCCGGCTTGACGTTGAGGTCGTTGACCGTGTGGACGACGAAGACGCTCGCCTTGATCTTCGAGGCGTCGGCCAGCGTGCCGTCGATGTAGTCGCGCTCGGCCCACAGCGGGTTGTAGTTCCCCGTGTCGTCGCCGTCGGCGGCGTCCAGCGCGTCGCGGACGGCCTGGCACTTGGCGTCGGGGTCGGTGTCGACGGCGTTGGTCAGGTAGGAGATGTAGTCGTAGTTGTAGATCACGCCGTTGGAGCGCTGGTACTTGTACCAGGAGCTGATCGCCGAGATCGGCACGATCGTCTCCAGGCCTTCGACGCCGGTGGCGGCGACGGCGTTGGCCAGGGTGCCGTCGTACGACTTGCCGATCATCGAGGCCTTGCCGGTGGTCCAGTCGGCGAGGGCCGGGCTGCCGTCGGCCTTGAAGCCCTTGGCGCGGCCGTTCAGCCAGTCGATGACGGCCTTGCCGCCGAGCACGTCGGCCGGGCCGCCCATGTCGGGGCAGCCGTCGGAGCGGGTGGTGCCGATCATGTCGACGTGGAGGACGGCGTAGCCGCGGGGGACGAAGTAGTTGTCGTAGAAGAGCGGAAATTTCGTGACATTTCCGGCGGCGTCGTAGGCCTTGCGCTCCGACTCGTTACCGCGGCCCGAGTTGTCGTAGTACGGGCTCTCGTCGATGATGACCGGAACCTTGAGACCGGGGCCGGACTCCTTCGGACGGATGATGTCCACCCGGACCTTGTCCAGGTTTCCGTCGGAGTCGCTGTCGACCGGCGCCTCCACGTACACGTGCTCGCGGACGGCGTCGGCGTAGGAGAAGACCGGCTGGGTGCGTCCGTCCTCGACGGTGATCGCGGGAGCCGCCGCGGCCTGGGCCGGGGTCGCGACGGCCAGGGAGAGGGCCAGGGCGGCGACGGTGAGGAGGGCTGGGCGTAATTGTGACACTCGTGACCTCCGGGACAGGTGATCAAAATTAGTGGCAAATCTTCCAGACGCGCAGGAAGCTGGCAAGATCCCAGCATGGATGTTCAGGAACGGGTCCGCGGCTGCCTTCTGGGCGGAGCGATCGGCGACGCGCTCGGGGCGCCGATCGAGTTCCACTCGTTACGGCAGATCCGCAAGGATCATGGGGCCGACGGCATCACCGGATATGTCACGACATGGCGGGGTCGGACGGGGCTCATCACCGACGACACCCAGATGACGCTCTTCACGGCCGAGGCCCTGGCCGGAGCCCGCGACGCGCATGCTGAGGTCGTGCGGGAGGTTCGGGAGGCGTATCTGCGCTGGCTCGACACGCAGAACCATCCGGCGCCTCCGCCGCCGGATCTCCCCCACCACACCGGACGCCTGCGTGAGGAGGGCTGGCTGTACTCACGGCGGGCCCCCGGCAACGCGTGCCTGTCGGGCCTGCACCAGTCCTTCCCCGGCCCGTCGCCGATGGGCCGGCCCGGTCCCGTCAACCCCGGGTCCAAGGGCTGCGGCACGGTGATGCGCTCGGCGCCGTTCGGGCTGGTGGCGCCCTCGCCCCGGGAGGCGTTCGAGTGGTCGGCCGCCTGCGCCCAGATCACCCATGGGCACGTGACCGGTTACCTGGCCGCCGGCGCGTTCGCGGCCATCGTCGCGTACCTGATGACCGGCGAGGAGCTGGAGCCCGCCGTCCGCCACGCGATGGGCCTGCTGGCCCGCCACCCCGGCCACGAGGAGACGACGGCGGCCCTGCGCGCGGCCGTGGCGCTGGCCGACCAGGGCGCGCCGTCGCCCGAACGGGTGGAGTCGCTGGGCGGCGCCTGGATCGCCGAGGAGGCCCTCGCCATCGGGGTGTACTGCGCGCTGGCCGAACCCTCCGTGGAGAGTGCACTGCTGCTGTCGGTCAACCATTCCGGCGACAGCGACTCGACCGGCTCCGTCTGCGGGAACCTCCTGGGCGCCCGGCACGGCGCCGCCGTCCTGCCCGCCGCCTGGTTGCGCTCGCTGGAGGGCCGCGAGACGATCGAGCGCCTCGCCGCGGAACTGTCCTGAACGCCGCCGCCACCACGGGGCGGCGTACGGAATCTAGGGTGGAAGTCCTCCAGCCGATGAGGAGTGGGTGCATGCGGAACGTCGCCCGGACGTCACTCGTGGACGCCGCCATCGCGGAGCTCCGCCGGGAGATCGCCGAAGGGGTGTGGCCGGTCGGGACCAAGATCCCGTCCGAGCACCAGCTGGCCGAGAGCCTCGGCATGAGCAGGTTGTCCGTACGCGAGGCGGTGCGGGTGCTGGCCCATGCCGGTCTGCTGCACACCCGGCAGGGCGACGGCACGTACGTCACGGCGACGGACGAGTCACAGGTCGCCCTGCGCCGCCGCCTCGACACGGCCGCGGCCATGGACATCATCGACGTGCGCCGCGGCCTCGACCTCGTCGCCGCCCGGCTGGCGGCGGGCCGGCGCACGGAGGAGGATCTGACGGCGATGCGTGCCTCCCTGGCCCGCAGGGACGCGGCCGGCGGGGCGGGCGACCTCGACGGGTTCGCCGACGCCGACGCGGAGTTCCACCTGCGGGTGGCGGAGGCCGCGCACAACGCCCTCCTCGGCGACTTCTACCGCACCATGATCGAGGCCCTGCGCGACAGCGTCAGAGATCGCGAGGAGGCCGCCCTCGAGCCCGACGACTCCCACGGGGAGCTGCTGAAGGCCATCGAGGACGGTGACCCGGCCCGGGCGGTCGCCGTCTCCATCGCCATCCTCGACCGGCAGGAACGCGGGCTCTAGCTAGAGCACCCGCGCGGCGAGCAGGCAGACGTCGTCCTCCATGTGGTCTCCGCCGAGCCGCTCCAGCACGCAGTCGATCAGTTCGTCGGGGTCTTCCGCGACGCACGCCTGCACGGCCTGGATCAGCGTGCGCACGCCCGTGTCGAGGTCCGCTCCGCGCCGTTCGACGACTCCGTCGGTGTAGAACAGCAGGACGTCGCCGGGTTCGAGCCGGGTGGTCGTCAGCTCGTACTCGGCGTCGAAGACGCCGAGCAAGGGGCCCCGGCTGCCCTCCAGCAGCTCGGCGCGGCCGTCCCTGACGAGCAGGGGGTTCGGGTGGCCGGCGTTCGTCCAGGCGAAGGTGCGGTCCTTGGCGTCGAAGTGACCGATGATCGCCGTGCCGGTCACCGTCACGCCCTCGTTGGTGCTGGTCAGCAGGGTGTTCAGCCAGAGGGCGAGCTGGTGCGCGGGCGCGCCGGTGTGGGCGAGACCGGCCAGGCCGGCACGCATCTGGAGCATGATGCCGGCCGCTGTCAGGCCATGGCCCATCGCGTCGCCGATGACGAGCAGTGCTCTGCCGTCCGGGACGGCACGGGCCTTGTACCAGTCGCCGCCGAGCCGGGCCAGATCCTCCGCGGGCAGATAGCGGACGGCGACGGCCAGTCCGGGCAGCCGCCTGACGCCCCGGCCGACCGGCAGGATGGTGTTCTGCAGGTGGTCGGCGACCCGGTGCTCCTCCTCGGCGCGCTCCCGCTGCCGGACCGCCCGCTCCTGCGCCCTGGCCTCGGCGCGTTCCCTGCGGCGGACCCTCGTCACGTCCTGGACGAGGAACCGGAGCTTGACCGGGACGCCGACGGTGTCCAGCAGCGGCTCGGCGACCACGCTCACGTGCCGCACGCCGTAGCGATGCTGGATCCTGAACTCGGTCTCGATCGACTCCCTGGCCTCCAGCAGCGAGTCGATCACGTCGTCGAGCACGGGCAGGTCCTCGGGGAGCACCATGGCCGGGATGTCCTCCAGCGCGACGGGCCCCGCGCCGGGGTCGCGGCCGAACACCTCGTACATCTGATGGGTCCAGATCGCCTGGCGGGTGGCCAGGTTCCACTCGCCCCAGCCGAGCCCGGCCGCGTCCTGCGCGCGTCTCCAGCCCGAGACGAGCATGTCCTTGTCGTCCAGCACGCACCAGCTCAGCAGGAGGCCGTCCGCCACCCGGGCGGCGCGGACGCTCATCGTGGAGGGCCAGAGCCGCTCGCCCATGATCTCGACGTGCTCCATCAGCGCGCGGTGGAAGGGAACGCCCGTCTCGAATGCCGTGATGTACTCGTCGAGCAGCCCGGAGGCCGCCACGCCCGGGCTGATGGTCAGCAGGCGCTGCCCTTTCAGCTCCTCGCCGATGCGCCCGTCCGGGGTCTTGCAGTGGCTGTTGACCGCCACGACGAAGAAGTCGACCACCCGGCCGAAGGAATCCTTGACCGGGCAGGAGTAGGAGGCCGAGTCGTGGAAGGTCTCCAGCATGGGCTTGACCCAGTCGCCGACGTCGGGCAGGGGGAGGTCCGGGACGGGCGGGGCCTGCACGCGCCTGGCCACCTCGTCCGGCTCCAGCCCGCTGTACTGGGCCATTCCGGCGAGTCGCTCGGCGGCCTCGCAGGGCCGGATGTTCTCCCTGGTCGCCAGCTTGGCGACCGCCTGGTCCAGGACGGCCTTGTCGCGCATCCGGCCGCGCACGCGTTCCAGCTGGGAGCGGAGCTTCGCCGTGGCGGCGGTGCTCTCATAGGGGGCGAGAGATGGGTACCGGCTCACACATCTCCCATGCCCCTGGTGGACGTAGCGAGATAGGGCTTTTGTCATGTTTCGGTAAAACCGCCGCCCACTCCGCGCCCGCCGCCGGACGGTCGCGGCCGGGAAGCGGCGCCGGCTTCGGTGTTCGCTTCGTGCCCGCACTTCGGCATTCACGCAGAACGCGCTTTTCACTCGCTTAGATTTTCGGGATTACCAGACAAAGCAGGAAATCGTGCGGCATGGTCGGGAGCGAACCCGATCTTCGGGAGGTTCCCCGCATGGACTTGCCGCGCTGTCCCGACTGCGGTGCCGCCTTGAAGGGCCGCGCAGCGTCGTGCCCCGGCTGCGGCCTGCTGTTGAGCGGGTCCGCCGCCGAGGCGTACCTGGCCCTCTCGGCCGAGCTCGCCGAGCTGGAGGAACGACGCAAGGCGCTGGCGAAGCGCCGCGCGGAGGCGCTCACAGGGATGCGCGCCGCCACCACAGAGGCGCTCACGCGGACGCGCGCGGACAGCGCCGAGGCGCTCGCCCAGAAGCGTGCGGACAGCGCCGGGGTGCTCGCCCAGAAGCGTGCGGACAGCACCGGGGTGGTGTCCCTGGAGGCGGCTCCCGAGCCGGGCTCCGCGGCACCACCGGCCGCGTCCGAGCCTGCGGCGAAGGAGCAGGCCGGGCCGCGGCGGGACCTGTCGCATCGGGCCGTGCAGAACCTGCTCCTGCTGCTCGGCGGGGTGCTGCTGTCGATCGCGGCGGTGGTGTTCACGCTGGTGAGCTGGCAGGTGCCGGCCCTGCGGGCGCTCATCCTGACGGTGTTCACGCTGGCGGTGCTGGCCGCCCCCTGGCTGCTCGTGCGCCGCCGCCTGGTCGCCACCGCCGAGACGGTGGCGCTGATCGGGCTCGTGCTGATCCCGCTGGACACCGTCGCCGTGCTGCGGATCTCCGGCGACGACGGCGGCCCTTCCGCCGGGCCCTGGCTGGATCCGCTGTGGGGTGTGGCCGTGGGCGCCGCCGCCCTGACCGCCGTGTGGGCCCTGTACGCGTGGCGGGCCCCGCTGCGGCTGCCCGCGCCGGTCGCGATCGTCCTCGCCCAGACGCCGCTGCCGCTGGCCGGGCTGGCCATGGAGGCGGACCTGCCGGCGGGCGGGGCGTGGCCGGCGGGGGCGCTGGTCGCCACCGCCGCCCTGGACCTGCTGCTGTGGCGGGCGGCCCGGCGCGCGCGAGCCGCCGCCGAGTACGTCACCTCCGCCGCCGCCGGCTCCATCACGTGGCTCGCCGGCGTGGGACTGGCAGGCATGGGCCTGACGAGCACGGCACTGCCCGGAACAGGCCCCGCCGGCACGGGCCTCACCGACTCCGGGCTGGCCGGCTCCGGGCCTGCCGCGGTGGCTTGGGGTGGGGCGTTCGGGTTGCCGGCGCTGGCGGGCGTGCTGGGAGTGGCGTCCCTGGTCGCGTTGTCGTGGGCCGGTGCGACGCGGGGGGCGGTCGCGCGCGGGGTGATCGGCGCCTGCGCGGCGCTTGCCGCGGCGGGGGCGCTGTTCGGGGTGCCCGTCCACGTCGTGCCCGGCTCGTGGGTGGCGGCCGTGGTCGCGGGCGCGGCCTGTCTTGTGCTGGCCGCCGCGATCGGGCTGCCCGCGCGCCTGCGCGACGGCGTCCGTACGGGCGGGCTGCTCGTGCTGGGCACGGCCGCCGCGTCGAAGGCGGCCGCGGTCGCCACGGTCGCGTTCGCCCCGCTGGGCTGGGTCATTTCCGCCTGGCCGGACCCCCCGGACCTCGGCCTGCTGAGCCCGTCCGGCATCCGGTGGGACGACTCCGTCGCGACCCCCGTGGTCATGGCGGCCGCGGCGCTGGGCTCCGCGCTCGTGCCCTCACGCGGAGACCTGTGGACGCCCGGGTTGCGGCAGGCCGTCTGCCTGGTCGCCGGCTCCCTGGCCGTGCTGACCGCACCGGTGGCGGCGGGGCTGCCGTACCCGGCGTCGCCGGCGGTGCTGGTGGCCCTGTGCGGCGCGCTGCTGTGGGCGGCCGACCGCCGCTCCGGGGCCGCGCTGTGGCTGGGCGGGTACGCGGGCGTGCTGGCCGCGTGCTGGGCGCTGGCCGACCGGCAGGCCACCGGGGCGGTCGCCGCCGGGCTGCTGCTGGTCACGGCGGTCGGCGCGGTCGCCGGGCGCCGGACGGCGGTACGGGCGGTGGGCGGTGCGGGGGCGACGCTGGCGGCGGGGCTGCTCGTGTGGGCGCTGTGCGGCGGCGGGATGGCGGCGGCCCTGGCGCTGCTCGGCGTACGCGCGGCCACGCTCGTCGTCACCCGGCCGTCGCGCCGGCTGGCCGCAGCCGTCCTGCACGCCCGCCGTACGTACGCCACCCTCGCCCTCGGCACCCTCGACCGGCTGACCCACCTGGTACGCCGGGGCGGGCGGACGGCGGCCGAGGCGGCCGCCGTCGTCGTGGGGCTGTTCGCGCTGGGGCAGCACCTGGACGAGGAGCAGCGGGCGCTCGTCCTGGCGGCCGCCGCCCTGCTCGCCGCGGCCTCGGCGTGGCGGCGTCCGCGCGGGACGTGGCGCACGGTCGCGGCGGTCGAGGCGTGCCTGCTGGCCGCGCTCGCGCCGCTGCCGCTGAGCAGGGCCGTCGTGCCCGCGCTCGTCGGCCCGTACGGATGGCTGACGAACGCCTGGGCGGGCGCCGCGGAAGGGGCGCGGGAGGCGCTCAGCCCGGCGGGACCCTGGCCGGCGCAACCGGCGCTGCTGCCGGTGCTGGTGCTGGCCGGGTCGGCGGCCACGTTCGCGGTGTGGGCGCGGTGGGGGCGTCAGGGCGCGACGGGCGTGGCGATGATCGTGTTCCCGCTGGCGGCCACGACGCTGCCGGTGGTGGCCGACCTGCCGTACTGGGCGGCGCTCGCCTTCCTCATCGTGTTGACGGCGGCGCTGGCGCTGTGGTCGGCGGTGACCCGGTCGGCGGCGGGCGGCGCGAGCCTGTGGACGGCGACGCTGGCGGTGTCCTGGTCCCTGGCCGACCAGACGGCGACGCTCGCCGTGCTGGCGGCGATCGCGGTGACGGCGGCGCTGTGCGCGGTCCGGGGCAAGGGGTCGCCGGTCACGAGCGTGGCCGCGTCGGTGACCGGGCTGGCGGTCGGGGCGGAGAGTGTGGCGGCGGCGCTCGGCGGCGGGCTCGGCGAGAGCGACGCGGCGCTGGTGCTGCTGCTCGTGGCGGTGCTGTTGTCACGGGCCGCCGCCCTGCCGGTCCTGCCGGGGGCCGTCGCGCTGCCGCTCGGCGGGGCCGCGTTGGCGTTGTGGCCGGTGGCCATGGTGCTGGCGCAGGACCTGGCCCGGCTGTCGCTGGTGCTCGCGGTGGGCGCGCCGGCGCTGGCCTCGGCGGCCGGGCGGCTGCGCCGTCCGGCTCGGGACCGGGCGTACGCGCTGGCCGGGCTGGCCTCGGCGCTCGCGCTGCTGCCGCATCTCGGGTTGTGGCGGCGCGTGCTGGAACACCCGTACGACGCGCTCGAACGTCCGTGGGCCCGGCTGTTCGACGGGTGGGAGTCCCCCGGCTGGGTCTGGTTCGTGGCGGAGCCCGCCGGGTTCGGGCCGTCGAGGGTGGTGACGGCGCTCGGGGTCGGGGCGTTCGCGGTGGTGACCTGGGTGCTGCTGGCGCGCGGGGTGCGTGGAGCGGCGGCCGGGCGTGCCGTGGCCACCGTCGCCGTGCCGGGGTGCCTGGTGCTCGTACCGGTCGTGGCGGATCTGCCGTACGCGGGGACGCTGGCGTTCTACGGGGTGGTGCTGGTCGCGCTGACCGTGCAGGCGGTCGCCGGTTCGCGTCCCGGCGTGGCGGGGGTGATGGCCGTGGCCTGCGCCCTGCATCTGGCGGTGTGGTCGCTGGACGATCCCGCGTACACGCAGGCGGTGCTGGGCGCGATCGCCGCGCTCGGGGCGGCGGCCGGAGCGGGCGCGCGCACGGAGCCCGCACGGACGGGTGCCGCCGTCGTGGCCACCGTCGCCGCGGGCGGCCTGGCGGCGGCCTCGGGGCTCGCGGCGGGCCTGCGCGTCGAGGTAGCCGCCTTCCCGGTCCTCGCCATCGCCGCCCTGGCAGCCCTCGCCGCCGCCCTCCTGACCCGCCTGCCCGCCCTCCCGCGACCCGCGGCCCTCCCACCGCCTGCGGGCAGCCGCTTCCCGGTCCGGCGGCCGGAAGCCTCCCGCGATCAGGACACGCCGTCCGGGCTCCGGGAACCGGGAGCGGCTCTCGACCGAGGTGCGCGGCGGGTGGTGCGGGCCGGGGTGGGGGTCGAGGTGGCCGGGTGGGGGCTGGCCGGGGTGTCGGTGGTCATGGTCGCCGCGGATCCGGCGTTCCTGTGCGTGGCGCTGGCGTGCTGCGGTGTGCTGGCGCTCGCCGTCGCTCTGCGCCGGGACCGGCGGCGGGCCGGATGGCCGGGGCTGGCACTGCTGCAGCTCGCCCTCTGGCTGCGGCTGGCGCTCTCCGGCGTGACCGCTCCCGAGGCGTACACGGTGCCGCTGTCGGTGGCCGGGCTGATCGCGGCGTGGCTGGTCAGGCGGCGCGACCCGGGCGTCTCTTCCTGGATCGGGTACGGCACCGCGCTGGCGCTGACGTTCCTGCCCAGCCTGTACGCCACCTGGCACGACCCCGGTTTGGCCCGCCCGCTGCTGCTCGGCGTGGCCGCGTTCGCCGCCACCCTGGCCGGCGCGCGGGCCCGGTTGCAGGCGCCGCTGATCCTCGGCGGGATCGTGCTGGTGGTGACGGCGGCGCAGGAGTTCGCGCCCGCGCTGGCCGCGTTCGTGGGCCAGGGCCCGCGCTGGCTGCCGATCGCGGTGGCGGGCGCGTTCCTGCTGTTCACGGGCGCGACGTACGAGCACCGCCTGCGCGACCTGCGCAAGATCCGCCGTCTGATCGTGAGAATGCGCTGACCTGTCAGGCCGCGAGAAGGGCCGCGCCCGCCGCCACGCCGAGCACGAGCGACACGGCGGCGGCGACCAGCGCGACCGCGCCCCGCCCCACCGGCGGCGGCCCGTCCGCGGCGCCGGCGAACACCGGCCGGATCCAGCGCAGGTAGTAGAAGACGCTGGCCACGGTGTTGACCGCGGCCACCACCGCCAGCCACGCCAGCCCGCCGTCCCAGGCCGCCGCGAACATCAGCACCTTGGCCGCGAACACCGCCGTCGGCGGCGTCCCGACGAACCCGAGCAGGCACACGACCAGCGCCGCCGCCGTCCACGGAGCCCGCCTGCCCAGCCCCGCGTAGTCGCGCAGCCGGTCGGTGCCCGCCGCGGCGACGACGGCGAACGCACCGGCGTTCGTGACCGCGTACGCCGCCAGATAGAACAGCAGCGCCGGCTCGGCCAGCCCGGTCCGCCCGGCCACGGCCACCGGCACGAGCAGGTAGCCGGCCTGGCTGACGGTCGAGTACGCCAGCAGGCGGCGGACGTTGTCCTGGTGGAAGGCGGCCAGGTTGCCCAGCGTCATCGTGGCCGCCGCGATCACCGCGAGCAGCGCGGGCTCGTCGAACACCTCCGACGCCAGCCGGTACAGCGCCGCGAACGCCCCGACCTTCGGCACCGTGGTCACGAACGCCGCCACCGGCCGCGACGCCCCCTCCGCCACGTCGGGCACCCAGAAGTGCGCGGGCACTCCCCCCGCCTTGAACAGCAGCCCGCCGAGCAGCAGCACCGCGGCCACGGCCGGGGCGCGCGCCTGTCCGTACGCGGTGGCGCCCGAGGAGCCGTACGCGAGGGTGACGCCCGCCAGCAGGCAGATGCCGAGGAACGCGCCCATCAGGTAGTACTTCAGCGCCGCCTCGGTGCCGGGAGCGTCCTTGGCGAACCCGGCCAGCGCGTACGCGGGGATGCTCGCCAGCAGGTACGCCGCCACGAGCACGAGCAGGTCCGCCGTCCCCGCCATGAGGATCGCGCCGAGGGCGGCGAGGGAGATCAGCGTGTAGAGCTCGGTCTCGCGCGCGTTCCCTCCGGTGTGGCGGGCGGCGAGCCAGAGGAGGAGCAGCGTGGCGACGCAGACGGTGACGCGGGCGGCGTCCGTGACGAGATCCGTGGCGTACGCGGGGAAGTCCCCGCCCGGACCCGCCACGACGGCGGCCACCGCCCCCACCAGGGCGATCCCGTTGATCCAGGCCACCACCCGCTGCCGGTCGCGCGGCACGAACAGCCCGGTGACCAGCCCGGCCACCCCGCCCGTCAGGACCAGCAGTTCGGGGAGGAGGGCGAGGGGGTTCATCGGCCGACCAGCGTCACGACGGCGCGGGCGGCCGGCTCGATCACATCGAGCAGCCAGCGCGGCGCGACGCCGATGACCAGGGAGAGGACCAGCAGCGGCGCGATCGCGGCCAGCTCATGGGGGCGTACGTCGCCGACCCGGCCGGTCAGCTCGCCTGGACCTCCGAGGAAGGCCCGATGCAGCATCCGCAGCAGCAGGGCCGCCGTGACGAGCACGCCGACGACCGCCGACGCGCCGGCGACGACCGCGCCGGCCCCGATGACGCCGGTGAAGATCTGGAACTCGGCTATGAAGCCCGACAACCCGGGCAATCCCAATGACGCGAACACCGCCACCGCCGTCAGCCCCGTCAGGACCGGGGCCGTGCCCGCCAGACCGCCGTATCGTCCGGTCTCGTACGATCCGGCCCGGTCCCACAGCACGCCGATGATCAGGAACAGGGCTCCGGTGATGAGGCCGTGGCTGACCATCTGGGTGACGGCGCCGCTGACCGCGAGCTCCCTGGCCTGCGTGTGCCCGGTCAGCCCGGCGGCCCCGGCGGCGAGGACGACGTAGCCCATGTGGTTGACCGAGGTGTAGGCGACCAGGCGTTTCAGGTTCTCCTGCGCCAGTGCCACCAGCGCGCCGTACAGGACGCTGACCAGGCCGATCACGATGACGACCCAGGCGTACGCACGCCACTGCTCCGGCAGCATGGGGACGGCGATGCGGACGAGCCCGTACGTGCCCATCTTGAGCAGCACGCCCGCGAGGATCGCCGACCCGGCGGCGGGGGCGTCGGTGTGGGCGGGCGGCAGCCAGGTGTGCACGGGGACGACCGGCGTCTTGACCGCGAGCCCCACCCCGACGGCCAGCAGCACGAGCGGGCCCGCGGGCGGCGGGTTCGCGGTCAGGTCCGACATGTCGAACGTGTGCGGCTCGGCGCCCAGATACAGGCCGATGAAGCCGAGCAGCAGCGCCAGCGACCCGAGGAACGTGTAGAGGAAGAACTTCAGCGCCGAGCGGGCCGGGCGGCCGTGCCCCCAGCCGACGATCACGAAGTACATGCCGACGATGGCGAGGTCGAAGAAGACGAAGAAGAGCAGCAGGTCGAGCGCGGCGAACAGGCCCAGGCAGACGGTCTGCAGGAACAGGAACAGCGCGGCGTACGCCCTGGGCCTGCGGGTCTCGCGTACCGAGTAGACGGCGCAGAGGAGGAAGAGCAGCGCGGTCATCGCGATCAGCGGCAGCGACAGGCCGTCCACGCCGACGTGGTAACCGGCGCCGACGGACGGCATCCAGCGCAGCCTCGTCTCGTACGCGACCCCACCGCCGTACCCGGCCCACAGGCCGCAGACGAGCGCCAGGTCGGCCACGGCGGCGCCGATCCAGATCCCCCGCGCCGCCCGCGCCCCGACCCCGGGCGACACCAGCAGCGCGGCCGCGACCACCGGCAGGAAGATCACGACAGAGAGCACGGTCACCTCAGCGCGGCGAGGGCGACGGCGAGCACCGTCAGCACGGTCAGGGCGACGGCGGCCTGGGCGAAGTAGACGTGCACCTGTCCGGTCTGGGGTCGCCGGGCCAGCGCGCCGAGACGGCCGGCGGCCGCCGCGACGGCCCGCACGACGCCGTCCACGCCGGTCTCGAACGGGGCCCGCACGATACGGGCGGCTCCCGTGCCCGCGCGAGGGACGGCCTCCACCGCGGCGTCGACCGTCCCGTCGTCGAACCTGCCCGCCACTCCGGCCACCGCCCGTCCCGCGCGGGCCACGCGGTGCACGGCCGCGTCGAGCACGTGGTCGTCGAACCGCGCCAGCGCCCCGGCCACCGCCATGACAGGCCGCGCCACCAGCCAGAGCGCCGCCCGTTCCAGATGCAGCCAGTCCGCGAAGAAGCCCTGCGCCCGGCCCCGCGGCGCGGCGCGGGGCCGTACCAGGAGGACGGCCGCCACCACCGCGAGGGCCGGCAGACCGGACAGGACCAGCCCACCGGGCGAGGGCGCGGAAGCGTCCGCGTCCCCGGTCACCCGAGCCCACACGGCGAACACGCCAGGCACCGCGACCACACCGAAGCCGGCGGCCGCCACCGCCAGCACCACGATCGGCGCCTTCTCCCACCCCGTCACCCCGCCGGCAGGACGGGACGCGGTCCCGCCTGATCTGCCGGGGCGCCAGACCGCGACCAGGGCCTTGGCCGAGTACGCGGCGGCCGTCAGGGCGGCGGCGAGCAGGGTGACGTGCAGCGCCGGCTCCCGCACCGCGACGACGATCGCCTCCTTGGTCGCCCACAACGCCAGCGGCGGCACCCCCGCCAGCGCCACCGCCCCCACCGCGAACGCGCCCCCGACGACCGGACACCGGCGTCCCGCCCCACCCAGCCCCGACAGGTCCCGCGTCCCGAGCGCCGACAGCCACACCCCGGCCACGAGGAACAGCAGGCTCTTGACGGCGGCGTGCGCGACCAGGTGCGCGGCCCCGCCCGCGATCGCCGCGACGCCCGCCCCCGCCACCATGAACCCGAGCTGCGCGCACGTGGACGCGGCGAGGAGCCGCTTGAGGTCCCGCTGCGCGAGCGCGACACCACCGAGCAGCAGCGCCGTGACGGCCCCGGCCCACGCCACCAGATCGGCCGCCCAGCCGGTGGCGGCGAGCAGCGGCTGGACCCGCAGCAGCAGGTACGCCCCCGCCGCCACCATGGTCGCCGAGTGCAGCAGCGCGGACACCGGGCTCGGCCCGTCCATCGCCCGCGACAACCAGAACGAGAACGGCAGCTGCGCCGCCTTCCCCAGGGCGGCGAGCACGATCCCGGCCGCCACGAGATCCCGCCACCCGCCGGAGACCCCGGCCAGCGCGTCGAGGACCGGCGGGGACCCCGCGGCGACGACCGCACCGGCCGCGACGTACAGGCCGAGGTCTCCTGCCCGGGTGGTGAGGAAGGCGACGGCACCGGACCGCACCCGTACGGGGTCGCGCCACCGATACCCGATGAGCGCGTACGACATGGCCCCCATGACCTCCCACGCCATCAGCAGCAGCACGAGATCGGTCGCCGTCACCGTGACCAGCATGGCCCCGGTGAAGATCAGCATGAGCCCGTGGAATCTGGCCTCCCGCCATTCCCCGGCCGCGAACACCAGCACGGCCAGCGCGACCGCCGCCACCGTGACCACCATCACCGCCGACAGCCCGTCCACCGCCAGCCCCGCGCGGAAGAGCAGCCTGGTGTCCACCGACGGGCGGGCGACGGCCGCGTACACCGCCAGGGCCAGCGTGAGCGCCGCGACCGCGAGCGAGACGGTCCGGGCGGCGCGGCGGACCAGCAGCAGGAGACCGCCCGCCCCGGCGGGCAGGGCGGGCAGGAGCCACAGGAGCGCGTTCACCCCTTGAGGTCCCCCGCGTCGTCGGTCATGTCCACGTCGCGGGCGCGGAAGATCGCCGTGGTGACCGCGAACCCCATGGCCATCTCCAGCGCCATGACGGTGACCGCGACGAGCACGAGAACCTGGCCGTCGGCGGTGTGGGGGGCGACGAAGTGCCAGAACGCGCCGCCGGCCACGATCAACCCGTTGATCATGAGTTCGAGCCCCATCATGACCATGACGACGGCCTGCTGGGACAGCGCGCCGTACAGGCCGACGGCGAACAGCGCGGCGGCCAGCAGCAGGTACGCCTGGAGGCTCATCGGTCGTACCGCCCCCGGTGGGTGGCGAGGACCACGGCGGCGACCATCGTGGCCAGGATGGCGACCCCGACCACCATCATGACGAGCGTCTTCTGCCCCATGACGGCCAGGCCGAGCGCGCGGGTGGGGTCGACGGGCGGGCGTCCCCCGCGCTCGGGCCACGGCGCCGCGAACACCCCTGCGGCCAGCAGCGCGAACACGCCCGACGCGATGACCGCGGCGCCCCGCCTGTTGTGCACCATCGTCATCGGCATCAGCCCGGCCGGGTTCATCATGTACATGATCATGAATACGGCCATGACGAGCATCTCCATGACCATCATGAGGATCACCAGCACGCCGACGTACTGGAGGCCGACGAGCAGCAGAGTCCCGGCCCCGGCGAGCAGCGACGCCAGGAGCGCGAACGTCGCCCGCGCCATCGAGTCGACCACGAACACGGTCACGCCGCCCGCCACGGCGAGCACCGCCAGCACCCAGAAGGCCGCGCTCACGGCAGCACCGCGATCCCGACGACCAGCGTCTGCAGCAGCGTGAGGGGGATCAGCGCGACCCATGCGAACCGCGTGAACCGATCCATCCGTACGGCCGGCACCCGGTGCCCGACCAGCACCAGCAGGCCCAGCACGGCCACGGTCTTGATCGCGGTCCACGCCCAGCCGGGCAGCAGCGGCCCGGCCCCACCGCCCAGGAACAGCGGCACCGCACCGGCGGCCACGACGACGAGCAGCGCGTACCGCCCGGTGCCGAACAGCAACCGGTCGGCCCCCGCCAGCTCCGCCCGCACCCCACCTGCAGTGTCCCGGCCGACCGGCTGCCCGAACGGGCCCCAGAACGCGACCGCCGCCGCCGACACCAGATAGACGACGAACGCGACCGGCATCCGGACCGCGAACCACAGCTCGCGTTGCGCCGCCACCACGTCGCCGAACCGCAACGATCCCGCCCCCAGCGCCACCGTGATCAGGACGAACATGAAGGGCAGCTCGTAACTCAGGCCCTGCACGAGGTACCGGTACCCGCCGATCAGCGGGTACACGGAGTTCACCCCCCATCCGACCAGCCACACGGCCCCCCAGACGCACACCTCCATGGCGTTGAACCAGACGATCCCCACACCGCTGTCCAGCACGGCCGCCTCGCCGACCGGCAACACCACGGCACCCAGCAGAGCGGCCATCAGCAGAGCGACGACCCCCGTGCGAACGAGCAGGATGTCAGCCGAGAACGTCCGCCTCCTCCCCTGCGTGAGCAGCCGCGCCGCCTCCCACCCCGGCGACCACACCAGTGCCGGCCGGACCCGCCTTCCCGCGAGCGCGGCGTCGAACGCCGCGGCACCCCACGTGAGCAGCGCCAGCGCGACCACGAGCCCCAACGCCTCACCCATGGCCGGCCCGCACGGGCACCTGGTCGAGGTCGGGATCGAGACTGGCCACGATCAACCGCGCGGTCGCGAACTCCGCGCCTTCCAGCAACCCGGGCAGCAACGCCACCGCCGCCTGTCCCGCCGTCTCCGGGCCCGTCTCCCGTGGAGTGCCGTCCTCCAGCCGCCGGACGGCCTCGCCGGCCTCGTGCACCCACCGGTACGCCCGGTCCAGCACGTCCCCGCACATCCACGCCGGCACGCCGGACCCGCCCTCGATCATCCCGAGCCCGCGCAGCATCCACCGCAGCACCACCGACCGGCGAACCCGGCGCGCGAAACGCTCCTGCCGGGGACGGAGCTCGGCCCCTGACATCTCCGCGAGCAGGCGATCCCGTATCCCACGCGCCTCCAGAGCCGCCCCCGCCCAGCCCGCGACCCCGAGCAGCCGGCCAAGACCGTCCAGGCGCGCCGCCGCCCTCCGCCGCTCGCCTTCCCCGCCCGGCCTGCCGCCCGCGTTTCGCCACGGTTCACTCCAGAAGGCCGTCCCGGTCTCGCCGGGCGGGAGGACCCGCACCGTGGCCTCCTGGATCACGTCGCCCTGCAGCACGGTCTCGACGACGAGGCCGGCGGGCCAGTCGGGCAGCACCGGGCCGAGCGGCACGTGCAGCTGATCCAGCTTCAGCCCGTCCCGGTCCGCCCCACGCTCCGCCATGGCGATCCCGGCACCGCCGGGGTCGTTCGCCTGACGCGGATGCCGGGGGCGGGCAGGCGGGGTGGCGTATCGGGCGCGTTCGTCGGCCAGGGTGGCGGTGGCGGCGTCGAGGGCGGCGCTCACGTCGTCGGGGGTCGCCGCGGACGGCAGTTCCACCAGCGCACGGGGCACGGGGACGGACTCCCGGACGGTCCCGATCGCCTCGGCCAGTTCCTCCCCGGGCCTCCCGCACACCACCAGCACCCCCGCCTCGGCCGGGGACAGCGCGACCTCCCATCCCCGGCGATCGAGCTCCGCCTCCACCGACAGCCGGGCCCGCGTCCCGTACGGACAGGCCACGACGAGCACCCGGGGCCGCCGGGCGGCGCACCGCAGCAGCCACCCCCTCACGCCCACCGGAACGCCCCCTCCCGCCAGGCGTAGAGGACCCCCACGAGCAGCAGCCCCAGGAACACGAACATCTCCACCACGGCCATGGGCCCGAGCTCGGCCACGACGACGGCCCACGGGTACATGAAGATCATCTCCATGTCGAAGGCCAGGAAGACCAGCGTCACGGTGTACCACCGCACGTGGAACCGGGACAGGGCGTGCTCACGGGGCCGCGCCCCCGACAGGAACGGCCCGGTCTCCGCGACGGCCCGGGGCGCGAGATGAGCCGCCACCGCGTACACCCCCGCGATCCCCACCGCGAGCAGCGCCACCAGCCCCAGCACCGCGCCCATGCCGCTCACCGCCTTCTCACCGGGCGACTCGGGACGGAGGGCGTCGCGCGGCGCCTACCCGGAGACCGCGACGCCGTCCGCCGGCTCGCGGCGCCGTGAGAGGAGCGGCAGGCGCAGCGCGGCCACCGCGAGCGCCGCGCCACCGGCGGCGGCGAACACCAGCGTGTACGCGGGCACCCCGCCGGCTCCCTCCGCACCCGCCGCCGAGCCCCCGGCATCGACCGGCCGCGCCGGCGGAAGAGCCGCCGGGGCCCCGGCCGCCTCGGCACCCTCGGACGACGGTGCGGCGGGCGGGCGGATGGCTCCCCACGAGTCAGACCTGCCGATGTCACGGACGAGCTCCGGTGGGACCGGATCGATCGTCAGGGAGCCGGGGACGGTGAGCGTGCCGACCTCGTACGGCTCGAACAGGCCCTGCTCGGCGACCACCCGCCACACGCCCTGCGGCAGCACCACGGACGTGGCGTAGTGCCCCGCCTCGGGCAGGACCGTGCCGGCGAAGCGCCTGCTCGTGCCGTCCTGCCGGACGAACCGCAGCGCGATGGGCCCCAGCTCGCCCCTCGGCGGGTGGGTGCCGTGCTGCAGCACCCAGAATCCCAGCGCGTACGACGTGCCGCTGTCGAACCGGGACGGCGGCGGGTCCAGGTACGTCACCGCCCACCCGCCCGACGCCGCCGCGGAACCCGGACCGGCGAACACCCCTGACACCATCCCCGTCAACATGGCCAGCGCGACCACGATCGCCCTCATGGGACCACCTCCGGTGGTGATACACCGCAAGCCCTCCCGAGGTTCCGTTCAGCCGGACGAAATTAACCCGATATATCCAGACGAAAACCGTCACACCGGATAACGCGACAAAGAAAAGCGGGAGAGCGGAAAACACCCTCCCGCCTTTCTGCCGCCCTGGCCGGCCCCGGCCACTGGCCGCCCGAGGCGGACCGTCCTGAAGAGAGCAATCAGGACTGCTGGTTGGTCATGAGCTCCGAGATCTTCCACTCTCCGCCGTCCCGAGTGAGCACGAACAGCTGCCGGTGGGTCTCGTCGTCCTGCTTGCTCGTCGCGCGGACGACGCCGCTCTCGTTGCCGGCGGTACGCGCCTCGTCGATGGTGTGCGTGGCTTCCTTCTGGCCCTCCGCCTGCTGCTGGTACAGCCTGCGGATGGCCTGGGTGCCCTCGGCCGTCGGCTCGCCGTCCCAGGCGACGACCGCGTCGTCGGCGAAGGAGTCGACGACCTGGTCGACGTTGCCCGACTTCAGGGCGCTGAAGTAGTTCTGGACGGCCGTACGGGGATCCGTAGCCGGAGCCTGGTCCGTCGGCGACATGTCCGGCGACATGCCGGGCGATTCCATCTCGGTGGGCGGGGCGGGGCTCGCCGCCCCTTGCATGGCCTGCGTGGTACCCGCGGAGCAACCCGCGACGAGGAGGGCGGGGACTATCGCGGCCAGCAGGAGTGCCCTGCGTTGAGAGTTCTTGCTCATGGCCGCTTGATGCCCGCACTAGTCCGCGCCGAATGCCCGGTTTAGGCACTTCGCACAACGCCTTTACTCGCCAGTACTCACCATCACGGCTTACTGAAATTGGCGAGACCGTTCAGAGCTTCGATCGTTGCGCAATCGAGACCGGCGATCATGGTCGCGGGGATACCGTCCATCCAGTGCCGCGAATCGAGCCGAACACCGAACCACTCCCCAACCGCGAAGACGCCGCACGCTGCGAAAGCGTGGACTCCGGACGGCGTTGCGTGCTTCCCGCGGCCCATCGCAACCCGCACGTCTATCCCCCGCTGGAGATGGACCCGGTGTAGGGACGCGCACCGAGCCTAACCTGCCGCCACCGCCGTACGCAGCACTTCCGGAAAACCCGCCACTCCGCGCACGCTCACCTCCACGTTCCCGTCGGTCACCCGCGCGGCGTAGACGGGCACCGACGCGCCCTCCTCGTCCAGGCACCGCCCGGTGACCAGGGAGAACACCTGTTTGTGCAGCGGCGAGGCGACCGTCGGCTCGCCCTTCCTGGTGCCGACGATGCCGCGCGAGAGCACGTACGCGCCGCTGAACGGGTCGAGGTTGTCCAGCGCGTGCAGGTCGCCGTCGTAGGTGCGGAAGACGGCGACCTGCACGCCGTCCACGAGGGCGCAGACCCCCCGCTCGGGCAGCAGCGCGTCGTAGGCGCAGATCCGGGTCCAGCTCATCGGGCCATCACCGGCTTGATCTGGCCGCGCTCGCTGGCGAAGACGATCGACGGGTCCGGCACGCCGGGGGCGTTGACGAAGCTGACGAACCTGCCCAGCTTCTCGGGGTCGTCCAGCGTGGCCCGCCACTCGTCGGCGTACGTGGCGACGTGTTGCTCCATCTGCACGTCGAGGTCGGCGCAGATGCCGAGCGAGTCCTCCATGATGACCTCCCGCAGGTAGTCGAGGCCGCCGTCCAGCGACTCCAGCCACGCGGCGGTGCGCTGCAGCCGATCGGCGGTGCGGACGTAGAACATCAGGAACCGGTCGATGGTCCGGATCAGCTC
This sequence comes from Nonomuraea terrae, assembly GCF_044465245.1. Lineage (NCBI taxonomy): Bacteria > Bacillati > Actinomycetota > Actinomycetes > Streptosporangiales > Streptosporangiaceae > Nonomuraea > Nonomuraea terrae. The sequence goes on from NZ_JBITLL010000005.1 coordinate 921,671, forward strand.
CTCGGTGCTCAGGTCCTTGGCCAGCAGGTCGGCGTGGCGGGGCTTGAAGCCGCCGTTGCCGCCGACGTACAGGTTCCAGCCCTGCTCGGTGGCGATGATGCCGAAGTCCTTCGAGCGGGCCTCGGCGCACTCGCGGGCGCAGCCGGAGACGGCCGACTTGAGCTTGTGCGGCGAGCGCAGCCCCCGGTAGCGCAGCTCCAGGTCGATGGCCAGGCCCACCGAGTCCTGCACGCCGTAGCGGCACCAGGTGGAGCCGACGCACGACTTCACCGTGCGCAGCGCCTTGCCGTACGCGTGCCCCGACTCGAACCCGGCCTCGACCAGCCGCCGCCAGATCTCCGGCAGCTGCTCGATCCGGGCGCCGAACAGGTCGATGCGCTGCCCGCCGGTGATCTTCGTGTAGAGGCCGAAGTCGCGGGCGACCTCGCCGATCACGATGAGCTTCTCGGGCGTGATCTCGCCGCCGGGAATGCGCGGCACGACCGAGTACGTGCCGTTCTTCTGGATGTTGGCCAGGAAGGCGTCGTTGGTGTCCTGGAGGGCGGCGCGCTCTCCTTCGAGCACGTGCCCGTTGTGCAGCGAGGCCAGGATCGAGGCGACGGCCGGCTTGCAGATGTCGCAGCCGCGCCCGTGCCCGTGCCCGGCGATGAGCTCGGAGAACGTCGTGATGCCGCGCACCCGTACGATGTCGAACAGCTCGGCCCGCGAGTACGCGAAGTGCTCGCACAACGCCTTGCTGACCTCGACGCCCGACTTCTCCAGCAGCTGCTTGAGCATCGGCACGCAGCTGCCGCAGGTCGTGCCGGCGCGGGTGCAGCCCTTGACGCCGGGCACGTCGGTGACGCCCTGGTCGGCGATGGCGGTGCGGATGTCGCCGGCGCACACGTTGTTGCAGGAGCAGACCTGCGCCTCGTCGGGCAGGTCGAGGGCGGCGCCCGCCCCGCTGAACAGCAGGTCCGACGGCGCGGCGGGGAGCTCCTTGCCCACGAACGGACGCAGCGCCGTGTACGGCGAGGCGTCGCCCACGCAGATGCCGCCGAGCAGCGTGCGCGCGTCGTCGCTGATGAACAACTTCTTGTAGACCCCGCCCACCGGGTCCATGTAGGTGACGTCGAGCGCCCCGTCCATCGCCCCGAACTGCGCCACCTCGACGCCGAGCAGCTTGAGCTTCGTGGACATGTCGGCGCCCTCGAAGGCCGCCGTGCCGCCCGTGATCCGGTCGGCGGCGACCTCGGCCATCGTGTTGCACGGCCCGACGAGCCCGTAGACCATGCCGCCGGCCAGCGCGCACTCGCCGACGGCGTAGACGGACGGGTCGGAGGTGCGCATCGCGGAGTCGACCACGATCCCGCCCCGCTCGCCCACGTCGAGCCCGCACGCCCTGGCCAGCTCGTCGCGCGGCCTGATGCCCGCGGAGAAGACCACGACCTGCGCCTCCAGCAGCGTGCCGTCCGGCTTGCGCAGCCCGGCGACCTCGCCGTCCGGGCCGGTGACGACCTCCTGGACGCCGGAGCCGGCGTGCACGCCCAGCCCGAGGGACTCGATGTGCCCCTTGAGCACCGAGCCGCCGCCCTCGTCGACCTGGCGGGGCATCAGCCAGGGGCTCATCTCGACGATGTGCGCCTTGAGCCCGAGCGCCCGCAGCGCGTCGGCGGCCTCCAGGCCGAGCAGCCCGCCGCCGACCACGACGCCCTCCACGGCGTCCTTCGCGGCCACCCTGATCGCGTCGAGGTCCTCGATGGTGCGGTAGACGAACGCGTGCTCGGCCCCCGGCACCGGCGGCACGAACGGCGCCGACCCGGTGGCCAGCACGAGCACGTCGTACGGCTCGGCCCCGCCGTCGGCGGTGACGACCCGCTTGGCCGCCCGGTCGACTGCGGTGACCCGGGTGGCCAGCCGGGTCACGATCCCGTCGGGCACCGCGTACGTGAGCTCGTCGGCGCTCGTGCCCGACAGGTAGGACGTCAGGTGCACCCGGTCGTACGCCGGGCGCGGCTCCTCCCCGATCACGGTGACCCGCCCGTCGAACCCCTTGCCGGCGAGCGTCTCGACGAACCGGTGAGCCGCCGGCCCGTACCCCACGACGACGATCCTCATACCGAGATTCCCTCCTGCTCGCACAACCATCCGACGATCCCCTCCACCGCGTCGCGGCAGGTGCCGCAGCCGGTCGTGGCCCTGGTGGCGGCGGCCACCCCGGCCACGTCGCGCGCGCCGGCCTCCCAGCACGCCCTGATCTGGCCCTTCGTCACGTTGTTGCAGTGGCAGACCTTGGCCGCGTCGGGCATCAGCGTCGGGCTGTCGGTGACGGGCGCCGACGCCAGCCCGGGGAACAGCAGCCCGGCGCGATCGCCCGGCACCGGCCCGCCACGGTCGAAGAGCTGGGTGAGCGTGCCGACGGCGTCGCTCTCGCCCAGCAGGATCGCGCCGACCAGGCGGCCGTCGCGGATGACGAGCTTCCTGTAGGTGCCGCGGGCCCGGTGGCTGAAGCGCACCACCTCGGCGTGCTCCTCGCCGAGCTGGGTCTCGCCCATCGCCGCCAGCTCGACGCTCTTGGCCTTCAGGCGGGTGACCAGGCGGGAGCCGCGGTAGAGGGCCTTGCCGCCGGTGATGACGTCGGCGGCCACGGCGGCCTGCTCCCAGGCGGGCGCGACCAGGCCGTAGACGGTGCCGTCGTGCTCGGCGCACTCGCCGATCGCGAAGATCGACGGGTCGTCGGTACGCAGCTCGTCGTCCACGACGACGCCGCGGCGCACCTCCAGCCCGGCCTCGGCGGCCAGGTTCGTGACGGGTCGCACGCCGCAGGCCAGCACGACCAGGTCGGCCTCGACCAGCTCGCCGGAGTCGAGCCGGACGCCGTCCTCGTCCACGCCGGCGGCGGTGACGCCGGTGCGCGTCCGGATGCCGAGCCCGGCCAGCGTCTCACCGAGCACCTCGCCCGCCTCGACGTCGAGCTGGCGTTCCATGAGGTGCCCCGCCAGGTGCAGCAGCGTGACAGGCAGGCCGCGCCCGGCCAGGCCGCGGGCCGCTTCGACGCCGAGCAGCCCGCCGCCGACGACCACGGCCCGGCGGGTCTTCTCGGCGGCCTGCAGGATGCGTTCGCAGTCGTCGAGCGTGCGGAACGGGATGGCCCGCTGCACGCCCGGGATCGGCGGCACGATCGCGTCGCTGCCGGTGGCCAGCACCAGCAGGTCGTACGGCTCGCGCCGGCCGTCCTCGGTGACGACGTGCCGGGTCTCCCGGTCGATGTGCGCGACCGCGCTGCCGAAGACGGCGGTGACGCGGTTGGCGTCGTACCAGGAGGCGTCGAGGAGGCGCACCTGCTCCGGCCTGGAGCCGCCGGCCAGCACGTTCGACAGCAGCACCCGGTTGTACGGCCGGCACGACTCCGCGCCGAACACGGTGATCCTGATGTGCGGGTCCCGGGCGCGTACCTCGCTGACCAGCCGCGATCCGGCCATCCCGTTGCCCACGACGACGAGTCTCATGACAACCTCTCCACCCTGACCGCGCACACCTTGAACTCCGGCATCCGCGACGTGGGGTCGAGTGCCGGGTTGGTGAGCCGGTTGGCGCCCTCCCAGTGGAAGGGCATGAACACGGTGTCGCGCCTGATGGCGTCGCTGATCCTGGCCACGGCCTTGGTCTCACCCCTCCTGCTGCTGACGCGCACGACGTCGCCGGCGGCGATGTCGAGTTGTTCGGCGAGGTCCGGGTGGAGCTCGACGTACGGCTCGGGCGCGGCCTGGACGAGCGGCGCGATCCTGCGCGTCTGGGCGCCGCTCTGGTAGTGGGCGAGCACCCGGCCGGTGCTGAGGTGGACGGGGTAGTCGTCGTCGGGCTCCTCGGCCGCCGGCCGGTGCTGCACCGGCAGGAACCGCGCGCGGCCGTCCAGGGTGGCGAAGGAGTCCAGGAACGGGCGGGGCGTTCCGGGGTGCTCCGGCGACGGGCACGGCCAGAAGACGCCGGTCTCGTCCGCGATCCGCTCGTAGGTGATGCCGGAGTAGTCGGCCGGGCCGCCCGCGCTGGCGCGGCGCAGCTCGTCGAAGACCTCGCCGGGATCGGTCGCGAAGCGGTGGCCGAGCCGTTCGGCGAGCCCGGCGATGACGTCCAGGTCGCTGCGCACGCCCGGGGGCGGCGGGACGGCGCGGCGGCGCAGCAGGACGCGGCCTTCGAGGTTCGTCATGGTGCCCGTCTCCTCGGCCCACTGGGTGACGGGGAAGACGACGTCGGCCAGCACGGCGGTCTCCGACATGACGACGTCGCAGACCACCAGCAGGTCGAGGGCGCCGATGCGGGCGGCCACGCGCTCGGAGTCGGGGGCCGAGACGATCGGGTTCGACCCGAACAGCAGCAGCGCCTTCGGCCCGTCCGGGGTGCCGAGGGCGTCGAGCAGCTCGTACGCCGACCGCCCCGGCCCTGGGAGGTCCTCGGCCGGGATCCCCCAGACGCCCGCCACGTGCTCGCGGGCCGCCGGATCGTCGATCTTGCGGTAGCCGGGGAGCTGGTCGGCCTTCTGGCCGTGCTCCCGGCCGCCCTGCCCGTTGCCCTGCCCCGTCACGCAGCCGTACCCGGAGCCGTGGGTGCCGGGCAGGCCGAGCGCGAGGGCCAGGTTGATGAACGCGGTCACCGTGTCGGTGCCCTTGGCGTGCTGCTCGGCGCCGCGCCCGGTCAGGACGTACGCGTTGCCCGCGGCGGCCAGGGCCCTGACCGCCTGCCGCATCCGGTAGACGGGCACGCCGGTGATCCGCTCGACCCGCTCGGGCCACCAGGAGGCCAGCGACGTGCGCACCTCCTCGAACCCGGTGGTCCTGGCGGCGACGTACGCCTCGTCCACCAGGTCCTCGGCGACGGCGAGGTGCAGCAGGCCGAGGGCCAGGGCCAGGTCGGTGCCCGGCGCGGGCTGCAGGTGCAGCCAGGCCAGCCTGGCCGTCTGGGTGCGCCGCGGGTCGATGACGATCAGCCGCGGCCCGGACAGGTGGCGGACGAACGGCGGCATGGTCTCGGCGACGTTCCCGCCGGCCAGCAGCACGACGTCGGCCTCGGCCAGGTCCGTGATGGGGAACGGCATGCCGCGGTCCATGCCGAACGCCCTGAGCGAGGCGGCGGCGGCCGAGGACATGCAGAAGCGGCCGTTGTAGTCGATCTGGCTGGTGCCGAGCGCGACCCTGGCGAACTTGCCCAGCGCGTACGCCTTCTCGTTGGTCAGCCCGCCGCCGCCGAACACGGCCACGGCGTCGGGGCCGTGTTCGGCGCGGAGCGCGGACACCCGGTCGGCCACGTAGTCCAGCGCGACGTCCCAGGCGACGGGCTCACCGTGCAGGAGGGGCGTGGTCAGGCGCGCGCCGTTGGTGAGCAGCTCGCCCGCCGTCCACCCCTTCTGGCACAGCGCGCCCGAGGCGTTGGCCGGGATGTCGGTCCGGGCAGCGATCGTCAGACCGGTGCCCATTTCCGGGCCGATCTCCATGCCGCACTGCAGGGCGCAGTACGGGCAGTGCGTCTTCACCGGCTCGCTCATCCGATCAGACCCTGGCATGCGCGAGGCTGGCCACGACCCTGACGCCGACCTTGCGGGTGTAGCACCACCAGGTCAGGGCGAAGCAGCAGGCGTAGAAGGCGCAGAAGGCCAGCAGGGCGGGGCCGGGGGTGCCGGCCGCGGCGAACGACATGCCGAACGCCCGGTTGATGAGGAACCCGCCGAGCGCCCCGACCGCCGAGATGATGCCGATCGCGGCCGACGCCTGGCGCTTGCCGTACAACAGGGCCTCCTCGCCCTCGCCGCGCTCGGCGACGGCCTTGGCCTGGAAAATGGCCGGGATCATCCGGTACGTCGAGCCGTTGCCGATACCGGAGGTGAGGAAGAGGATCTGGAAGGCCAGGAAGAACAGCCAGAAGCTCCCGGAGCCGGCCGCCGTCCAGACGAGCAGCACGCCGCCGCCCATCGCGGCGAAGTTCCACAGCGTGACGGGAGCTCCGCCGAGCCGGTCGGCCAGCCAGCCGCCGACCGGCCTGATCAGCGACCCGATCAGCGGCCCGGCGAAGGCCACCGCGGCGTACGGCGCACCGGGGAAGAGGCTCTGGCTGAGCAGCGGGAACGCGGTGGAGTAGCCGATGAACGACCCGAACGTGCCGATGTAGAGGAACGACATGATCCAGGTCTGGGCCTTGCCCGCCACCGCGAGCTGTTCACGCGGGTCGGCCTTGGCGCTGGTGAGATTGTCCATGAACAACCAGGCGCACCCGGCCGCCACGACGATGAACGGGATCCAGAACCACCCGGCGGCGGCCAGTCCGAGCGAGCCGATCACCAGCGGCATGACGAGCTGGACGGAGCTGACGCCGATGTTGCCGCCCGCCGCGTTCAGCCCCAGCGCGACGCCCTGCTTGTGGCGGGGGTAGAAGTAGGTGATGTTCGCCATGCTGGAGGCGAAGTTCCCGCCGCCGACCCCGGCCAGCGCCGCGATCACCAGGAACATCCAGTACGGCGTCCCCGGCTGGTTCACCGCCACCCCGAGCAATACCGCCGGGATCAGCAGCAACAGCGCGCTCACCACGGTGAAGTTGCGCCCGCCGAACCGCGCCGGCCCGAACGTGTACGGCACCCGCAGCACCGACCCGATCAGGTTCGGCAGCGCGACGAGCCAGAAGAGCTGGTCGGTGGCGAACTCGTACGATCCCAGCCTGGTCGCCACGATGCTCCACAGCGTCCACACGGTGAAGCCGAGGTGCTCGGCCACGATCGAGAAGATCAGGTTGCGGCGGGCCACGCACTTGCCTGAACTCTCCCAGAAGGCTGGGTCATCGGGGTGCCAGTCGGCGATCCAGCGCGCCATCGACCTCTCCTACGCTCGGCGTCCGGAATCCCCAAGCTAGGAAGCGCTCGTTACGCACTCCGACCGTGCGTGGCCGTGCGTTGGTTACGGGTGATTCACCGCGGTAACAAGCCGCGCACAACCGTCACGCAGGAAACATGCCGGAAATGATCGGTTAGCCCATGCCCCCTCGGGTAACAGGTGTCAGAGCAAGGGGGGGAACATGATCAAGAAGCTGCACCAGATGGGTGTGAAGTCCACCCACATGTATATGGCCGGCGTCGCGTCGATCGGACTGTCGTTCGCGACCTGGCTCATGTCCAAGAACACCGAGCAGGCGGGCCTGGACCGCGCCGACCGGTGGGGGATCTTCATCGGCGAGTGGGCGCCCACGTTCATGGCGATGGGCCTCGCGCTGCGCATGGAGGAGACCCACCGCGACCTCGAAGAGCCCGGCATGGGCGTGTTCGAGCAGGCCGAAGCGGGCCGCGCCACGACCCGCGCCGGCATCTAACGTCCAGGTCACGCAGGCCACGTCACCGTACGTGACCTGCGTGACGCTTGTCCGGGGCCGGTCGTCCCGACGGCGTCAGTCGCGCCGGCCCGCCAGGCGCAGCAGGGGCTCGTCGGTCAGCCGGTACCGGCGCCAGTCGTCCTGGTCGACCGCACCGAGTTTCTCGTAGAACCGGATCGACGGCTCGTTCCAGTCGAGGACCGACCATTCCAGCCGCTGGTAGCCGCGTTCGGCGCAGATCTCCGCCAACCGCCTCATCAGCGCGACACCGTGACCGCCGCCGCGGTGCTGCGGGCGTACGTACAGGTCCTCCAAGTAGACGCCGTGCACGCCGCGCCAGGTCGAGAACGTCAGGAACCACAGCGCGAACCCGACCACCTCGCCGTCCTGCTCGGCGATGTGCGCGAAGGCCGCCGGGTGGTCGCGGAAGAGCGTGTCGCGCAGTTGCTCCTCGGTCACGCGCACCTCGTGGGCGGCCTTCTCGTAGTCGGCGAGCTCGTGGATCATGCTCAGGATTTCGGGCACGTCGGCGGGCTTGGCGGTGCGAATCATGACCATCAGCGTACTGTCCGTTAAAGTACGCGTTCGTGCATGAATCCCTCCTCCAGGCGTACGACCGGACCCGCCGGTGGATCCCCGGCACGATCCCGGACGGGCTGGCGTACGAGCTGGACGGGCCGCTGCTGCGGGTCACCGGCATGGCCAGGGGCTTCGTGGAGGGGCCGCCGGTGCTGGAGAAGGAGGGGCTCGACGAGCTGATCGCCCGGCAGTGCGCGTACTTCGCGGCGCGCGGCGAGAGCTTCGAGTGGAAGACCCGCGGCCACGACCTGCCCGCCGACCTGCCGGAGCGGCTCACGCGCGCCGGCTTCGTCCCCGAGCCGCCGGAGACGGTGCTGATCGGCGCGGCGAAGGAGATGACCGGGGAGCCGCCGCTGCCGGACGGCGTGACGATCCGCCGGGTCACCGCGCCCGCCGACCTGCGGGCGATCGCCGCGATGGAGTCGGCCGTCTGGGGCGACGACCACGGGTGGCTGGCCGACGACCTGATCCGGCGCGTCGGCGAGGGCCCGGACGCGATCGCCGTCCTGGTGGCCGAGGCCGGGGACCGGGTGGTGTCGGCCGCCTGGCTCGTGCACAAGCCCGGCACCGGCTTCGCCGGCCTGTGGGGCGGCTCGACGCTGGAGGAATGGCGGGGCCGCGGCCTCTACCGCGCCCTCGTCGCCCGCCGCGCCCGCCTCGCCGTGGCGGCGGGGGTGGTGCATCTCCAGGTGGACGCCTCGGAGGACAGCCGGCCGATCCTGCAGCGTCTCGGCTTCCACGCCGTCACCACGACCACGCCGTACGTCCGGCGACCCTGACACCCCGGCGCGACTCCTCTCCCCTCTTCCGGGACACTGGTGCTGCTTGCCGTCTTCGCATGTGAGAAAGGTTGACTGCCATGGAACACCGCGTGTTGGGACGCACCGGGCGTGAGGTGGGCGTGGTCGGGCTCGGCGCCTGGCAGCTGGGCGCCGACTGGGGCCAGGTTTCCGAGGACGACGCGTTCGCCACGCTTCAGGCGGCGGTGGACGCGGGCGTCACCTTCATCGACACCGCCGACGTGTACGGCGACGGGCGCAGCGAGCAGATCGTCGGCCGCTTCGCCAAGAGCCGCCCCGAGCTGACCGTGGCCAGCAAGATGGGCCGCAGGCTGGAGCAGATCCCGGCCAACTACGTGATGTCCAACTTCCGCGCCTGGAACGAGCGCTCCCGCCGCAACCTCGGCGTCGACACCATCGACCTGGTCCAGCTGCACTGCCCGCCGACGCCGGTCTACTCGACCGACGCCGTGTACGACGCGCTCGACACCCTGGTGTCGGAGAAGAAGATCGCCGCGTACGGCGTCAGCGTGGAGACGTGCGAGGAGGCCCTGACCGCGATCGCCCGGCCGGGGGTGGCGACCGTGCAGATCATCCTGAACGCGTTCCGCCTCAAGCCGCTGGAGCAGGTGCTGCCGGCCGCCCGCGCCGCCGGGGTCGGCATCATCGCGCGCGTCCCGCTGGCCAGCGGCCTGCTGTCCGGCAGGTACGACGAGCACACGACGTTCGCCGCCGACGACCACCGGGCGTTCAACCGGCACGGGGAGGCGTTCGACGTCGGTGAGACGTTCTCGGGCGTCGACTTCGCCACCGGCCTGGAAGCGGTCCGCCGCCTGGCCCCCCACGTGCCCGAGGGCGCGACCATGGCCCAGTTCGCCCTCCGCTGGATCCTCGACCAGGAGGGCGTCTCGGTGGTGATCCCCGGCGCCCGCAACCCGGCCCAGGCCACCGCCAACGCCACCGCCGCCGCCCTCGCGCCCCTGGACCCGGCCACCCACGCCGCCATCCGTACGATCTACGACGACCTGATCCGCCCCCAGGTCCACCACCGCTGGTAACCCCTCGGGCGCGACGCGGGCCGCCCCTCCCTTCGGGCGCGGCCCGCACCCGACCCCCTTCGTAGCGCTGTCGCCGTCCGCCCGCTCGCCCGCCGATGGCCGCCACACTCCCCGTCACGATTCCGTGCCGCGCCCGCTTGTGGGCAGCGCCCGCCGACACAACGCCCGTGAGTCGCGTCGGCGAACCGATCGAGTGCGATCCCAGCACCGGGGCTCCCTTCATGGCCGCCCATCTTCCCCACGCCGTGCGCCCGGCCCTTCCGGGGATCCCGCGCTCGCTTCGGGCGCATCTGCTCCTCGCCAGGAGCCAGGGGTGACTGTTATCTGATCTTGGTGTGATCGATACATCAACTGTCACATATCACAGTAAATTTCACTTGCTTCCCAAAGCGACAGAAAGACCCATTAGCGCCAAAGCTGCGAAGAGGTCCTCTGTGCAGCCCCCTCAGACGGGTCCAGCTGCCGTCCGGGGATCCGGGGCGGTGTGCCGTCCCGTCCTGTATCCCCCACGGAGCCCCCATGCGACAACGCCGTACTCTTCACGGCGCGCTCGTCCTCGTCACCGCCTCACTGGTCGCCGCCTCACTCGTCGCCGCCACCCCGGGCATCGCCACCGCCGAACCGGGACCGCCGCCCGCGCGGGCGGACCAGGCCGCCGAGGCGCAACCCAGGACGCTCACCCTCATCACCGGAGACCGGGTCACCTCCGCCGGCGGCCGGATCACCGTCCAGCCCCGCAAGGGCGTGCAGTTCGTCCGCTTCGGTGACGGCGAGCACCAGTACGTCATGCCCACCGACGCGATCCCCCTGTTGCGCGCCGACCGGCTCGACCGGCGGCTGTTCGACGTGGCGGAGCTGTTCGCCGGCGACTACGACCGGCTCCCCCGGCTCCCGCTCATCGTGTCGGACTCCTCCGTCACCCGCGGCCTGTCCGCCGACCGCAGGCTCCCCGCGGTCGACGGTTTCTCCGCCAAGGTCGCGACCGACGACCTCGCCCAGCGCTGGGCGACCCTGAAGACGTCACTCACCAGCGGGAAGATCTGGCTGGACGGGCAGCGCAGCCTCTCCCTCGACGTCAGCGTGCCGCGTACGGGCGCCCCCACCGCGTGGGCGCAGGGCCTCGACGGCACCGGCGTGACGGTCGCGGTCCTGGACAGCGGCGTCGACGACACCCACCCCGACCTCGCCGGCAAGGTGACCGCGCGCCGGAACTTCGTCCAGGACTACGAGGGCGACAACGACCTGAACGGCCACGGCACCCACGTCGCCTCGACGGTCGCCGGCAGCGGCGCGGCCTCCGGCGGGAAGTACAAGGGCGTCGCGCCCGGCGCTGCCCTGCTGGACGGCAAGGTCTGCTTCAACTACCTCGGCCGCGGCGCCTGCCCCGAGTCGTCGATCCTCGAAGGCATGCAGTGGGCGGCCCAGTCCGGCGCCCAGGTGGTCAACATGAGCCTCGGCGCCGACGACACCCCCGGTGTCGACCCGCTGGAGGCCGCGGTGGGCGACCTCAGCGCCGAGTACGGCACCCTCTTCGTGGTCGCGGCCGGCAACGTCGGCGCCGAGCAGTCGATCGGCTCGCCGGCCTCCGCCGACGCGGCGCTCGCGGTCGGCGCCGTCACCAAGGCCGGCGTGGTCGACAGCTACTCCAGCCGCGGCCCCCGCCTCGACGACTACGGCGTCAAGCCGGAGATCACCGCTCCGGGCACCGACATCGTCGCCGCCCGCAGCTCCACCAGCGAAGCCGGGTCCCCCGGCGACCCGTACGTCTCGTTCACCGGCACGTCGATGGCCACCCCGCACGTGGCGGGCGCCGCGGCCATCCTCGCCCAGGCACACCCCGACTGGACGGCCCAGCAGCGCAAGTCGGCGCTCGTGGGCGCCGCCCGGCCGAACCCGGACTTCGGCGTGTTCGACCAGGGCGCCGGTGAGCTCGACATCGTCCGCGCGCTGAGGCAGCCGGTCAGCGCCGCGCCGGCCGCGGTCAACGTCGGCTTCCGGAAGTACCCGCAGAGCGACGAGACCCTCGTGCGCGCCGTGACGTACCGCAACGCCTCCGACACCCCGGTCACCCTCAAGCTCGCGCTGGACACCGCCGCGCCCTCCGGCCTGTTCTCCCTGAGCGCGGAGTCGGTGACCGTGCCGGCCCGTGGGGAGGTCTCCGTCGATCTGCGCACCGCGGTCGGCGCCGCCGGCAGCGCGTACGGCGTCTTCTCCGGCCGCCTGGTGGCGAGCGCCGAAGGGGTCAGCGTGCAGACTCCGTTCAGCGTCTTCCGCGAGCAGCCGAGCGCGGAAGTCAAGGTGACCACGCTGGACCGCACGGGCGCGCCCGCCGCGCAGTCGGTCACCATGATCGCCGACCACTCCGACTACGACGCGTTCTACCTGATGGAGCCCGAGGGCACCTTCCGGCTGCCGTACGGCACGTACTTCGTCGGCACGGTGATGACCGGCGACGACGGCACCGCCACCGTGGTCACCGACCCCGTCCTCAGCGTCGAGCAGGACACCGACCTCGTGCTGGACGGCCGCGAGGCCCGCCCGGTGGACATCACCATGCCCGACCCGGACGCGACCCCCGTGGCCGTCTCCGTGGAGACCGAGCAGCCCGGCGCCGTGCGCAGCATGCTGGCCACCATCACCGGCGGCTCGCCCGGCTCGATCTACACCGCCGACCAGTCGTCGCAGGCGACGCCGGAGCTGTCCACCGTCGTGAGCGCGCTGTTCGCCCGGCCGGACGGTGACGGCGGCTCCACCGGCGCCGTCTACCAGTCCGGCTGGCGCCTCGCCGGGTCGTACACCACCGGCTTCACCCGCCACCTGACGACCGAGGACCTGGCGACGGTCACGACCGAGTACGCGGCCAACGTCCCCGGCGCCATGGGATGGCGGAACAACACCCCGGTCGTCCCCGGCATGTCGTACCCGACCGGGTACGACCTGCCGCCGGTCTCGCTCCCCTCGACACGCACGGAGTACTACGCGGGCGACGTCTCCTGGCAGTCGTCCTTCACCGAGGGCGTGGAGACGGAGAGCTGGCCCACGCCGCTGACCCGGCTCGCCAAGCAGGCGACCGCCTACCCGGCCGGCAGCCAGTCCACCGAGCGCTGGAACGGCGCCGTGTTCGGCCTGCCGATGACGCCGGCGCTGCCCCCGTACCCGACCGTGGAACGGCGGGGCGACGAGCTGGTGCTCCGGCTCGGCGGGTACGCGGACGGCGCGGGCCACGTCGGCTCCGCGGACGTCGACTACGGCGGCCAGCACCTGGCGGTCCTGCGGGACGGCAAGCTGGTCGAGGAGCGCGACGACGCGCTGGTCGGCATCGACGTCGACCCGTCGCCGGGCCGGTACCGCGTCGAGTACAGCGTGACGGCCCCGTCGCTGCGGCTGTCCACGCGGCGCGAGACGGTGCTGGAGTTCATCTCGGAGCACTCCGACGCGAGCGTGACCCCGCCGCTCACCGCCGTCGGCTTCGCCCCGGAGCTGAGCCTCGGCAACTCCGCCAAGCCGCACCGGAGCATGCGCATCCCGCTCACGTTCACCCGTCAGGGCCCCGCCGGAGACGTCCGCGCGGCCGAGGCCGAGTTCTCGTACGACGACGGCGCCACCTGGCACGAGGCTCCGGTCACGGCACACGCCGGCACGTGGACCGCCCGCGTCAAGAACCCCTCCGCCCCGGGCTACGTCTCGCTGCGCGGCCACGCCGTGGACGCCTCCGGCAACGAGGTCACCTCGACGGTGATCCGCGCCTACGAGGTCAAGTAACCCCGGAAAGACGGCAGCGGCCCCCCGGACTACCCAAGCCGGGGGGCCTGAATGGTGCCGCCATGTACGGCGCCAGCGGCGTTTAAGAGGGCAGGTCAGTCATGACGACGTGCGCTCTACCATTGGGCCACCGGGGCACGTGGAGCCCCGGGCCGGATTCGAACCGGCATCTCAACGATCACAGCCCACCCTCGGTCGATCTGGCGCTCGACGGTCGATGCTGAGGCTAGAGCGAGAATCTGAGTCTGATCGGCTGCCTCTACCCCTTGGGCCACCCGGGCGCGTGTGCCCGGGGGAGGATTCGAACCTCCACTGTCACCGTTCGTCAGCTTCAGCCTGAGCTTCAGCTTCGCGCTTTCGCGCACCCCGTCGCTCAAACGGGGAGTCCCATGCTAGGCGAAATCAGGCGAACAGGTAACGGAATACCGCCGCGCCGATCTCGCGCTCCTCGGCCTCCGTGCCGTTGGCCTCCTCGCGGGCGTACTTCACCGCGTCCTGCAGCTTCTGCACCCGGGCGAGCAGCTCGTTGACGCGCCGGGCCGGCAGCGCTCCGGAGAACGCCGTCTTCGTCCAGTAGCCGACGACGACGTCCTCGGTGAAGACCTGGACCTGCGCCGGGTGCTTGTCGGTCGCCTCGGCCAGCACGTGGTTGCGCGGGACCTTCTTCGTCCGGGTGGTCTTGACCGGCTCGGTCCGCCACGTCTCCGCGTTGTCGTCGAACGTCCACGTCTCCGCCGGGTCCAGCGTCGGCAGCTTCGCCACGAACGTGTGCAGGTCGACGAGCTGCTTCTCCAGGAACAGCAGGTACGTCACCGGCACGTCGCGCAGCAGGGTCTGCCCGTCCACCACCACGTCGGACCTGGCGACCGTGTTCGTCCAGTCCTTGGCCGCGGTCACGTCGAACAGCCTGGTCAGGGCCTTGGCCACGTCGGCGAGGACGTCCTCCGCCTTCACCTGCACGCGGGTGGACTCCGGCGGAAGCTGCTCGCCCTCGTCGTCGATCGGCTGGTAGGTGCGCGACAGGCCCGACAGCAGGGGCGCCTTCTGGATGGCGTGGTAGGCGTCGGTGACCGCGCGCTGGCCGCCGGCCTTGACGCCCTTCTCCACGGCGAGGATCTGGTTCAGCTTCGCCACGGGCGAGGTCCGTTCATGAGGGATTCGAGTGGAACACGGCAAAGCTACAGTGATCGACCCGCTGATCCGCAATTCATTTAGCCGGACGCGATGGCCCGCCCGTGCTCCAGGTAGACCGTCTCGCCCAGCTCCCGAGCGGTCACGGCGGCCTTGACCCGGCGGGCCATCCGCTCGATCAGGAGTTCCTCCAGCTCGTCGGCCGGATGGAAGGCGTACGCGCTCAACTCGCCGTCGGCGAACCTGATCCGCCCGAGTGTCTCACCGTCGAGCTCACCGCCGTCGAACACGAAGAGGATGTTGTCGCCGTGGTCGGGGTGGGGCGCCCAGTCGGCCACGAGCAGGCGGCCGATGGACGGTTCGATGCCCAGCTCCTCGCGCACTTCCCGCACACACGCCTCGTAGGGCGTCTCACCGGGCTCGACACAGCCGCCGGGGATGTCGCGCTCCGGTTTGTAGACGGGCTGCACCAGCATCACCCGGCCTTCGTCGTCGAAGAACAACGCCCCGGCGGCGGCTCGGGCCCGGGCGAGCTGCGGCATGTCGTGATCTCCCACATTCCCGACCTTACGCGGCTGCCGGCCGACCGGGCCACGAGAGCGCCAACGGACGGTCACGGTACGTTCCCGATGCGTCTATCATCTGCCTGGCTCACATCGCCCCGGTGACGACCGGCCGCGTTCACGTTCGCAGAGAGAGTGCCCGACGTATGAGTGACCAGGTCCCCGGCGACCTGCTGGAGATTGCCGACGCACTCGTGCCCGGAGCCGCCCTCGGCACGGCGCGGCTCGCGAAGGGCGGGATGCACGACGTCGTCCTGCTGCCCGGGGTGGCGGCCGTGCGCGTCAGCCGACGCCCTTCAGGGGCCGAGGCCCTGCCCCGCCGTACGGAGATGCTGCGGGTGATCGGGGCGGCCGGGCTGCCGTTCGCCGTCCCGGAGCCGCTGACGCCGGTGCGGACGTTCGGGGATCGCGCGGCCGTCGCCGTGTCGTGGATCGACGGCGCCGGGCTGCCCGAAGGCCAGGGCGATCCGGCGCGGATCGGCGAGCTGCTCCAGACTCTGCGCGAGCTGCCCGTCACTCCGGAGCTGCGCGCCGTGCTGCCTGTTACCCGCGAGCACGACTGGGCGCGGATCCTGGCCGAAGAGGTCATCCCCCGCTTCCCCGCCGAATGGCGGGCCGAGGGCCTGCGCCGGCTGGAGGCCGCCCTGGCGCTGGAGCCGGTCCCCGACGCGCTGGTCCACGGCGATCTCTGCGGGGCGAACGTGCGGTGGAGCGAGGACGGCAAGCTGGTCGGCGTGCTCGACTGGGACCGCGCCCACCTGTTCGATCCCGCGATCGACGCCGCCTTCATGGCCTGGCACGGCTGGGACACCCTCCGCCGCGGCGTCGACGGCGCGACCTACCGCCGCGCCCGCGTGTGGGACGCCGCGTTCGGCGTCAACCACCTGGTCGCCGTCCTGGAGCTCGGCGGCAGGCCGCTGATCCACGTGGACAACTACGTGGAGCACATCGTCGCCTGGCTGGAACAGGACGCCCCCCGTGCGTAGGTCGCTGACCCGCGCCACAGCGGCCTTGCTGGCCGTCGCCCTCCTCCCGACCGGCCCGGCCGCGAGCGCCGAGGCCGCCGTCCCCTTGGGCGCCGAAGGCCTGGCGGAGACCCGCACCACCCGGGCCCTGGCCGACGGCGTCACGCTGACCCGCATCGTCCGGGGCGCCGGCCGCGCGTCGACCGACGAGATCAACACCACCACCCGCGGCCCCTGGGTGATCAACGTACTGACGATCGACCCCGCCGAGACCCGCGGCCACCTGAGGGCCACCTACGGCCCCGACCTGGCCGGGACGGAGACGACCACCGACCTCGTCCGCTCGTCCGGCGCGCTGGCCGGGATCAACGCCTCGTTCTTCACCTTCTCCGCGAACCCCGAGTACCGCGGCGAGCCGGTCGGCCTCGGCCTGTACGACGGGAAGCTGCTCAGCGAGCCCACCACCAACCCCGACGAGGCCGACTTCGTCGTGGACGCCGACACCAACCGCGTCCTCGTGGGCCGGCTGAGCTGGTCGGGCAGCGTCAGGAACGAGCGGACCGGCGCCACACTGCCGCTGGAGTATCTCAACCACCCGCCGGTGGTCCCGGCCGGGTGCACCGACCAGACCGCGTGCACGGCGGCGGGCGACGTGGTCCGGTTCAACCCCGAGTTCGCCGCCGCCACGCCGTCGGGGCCGGGCGTGGAGGTCGTGCTCGACAAGCGCGGCTGCGTGGTGGACACGTTCACCACCCGTGGCAGGAAGCTGGCGGACGACCAGACGTCCTTGCAGGCCACCGGCCGCGACGCGGCGGCCCTGCTGCGGGTGGCCGCGGACGGCTGCCTCGAGGAGACCTCGGCCCTGGTCGACGAGGACGGCGACGAGGTGCCCGTGGACGGCGCGCTGTTCGGCGTGACCGGCCGCTACCGGCTCCTGGCGGACGGCGAGAGCGCGGTCCCGCCCGGGTCCGGCGGCCTCTACGGCCGAAACCCTCGCACCATCGTCGGCGCGGCCGAGGACGGCCGGATCATGCTGGCCACCATCGACGGCCGGATGGCCACCAGCGTCGGCACCACGCTGGCCGAGACGGCCGCCGTCGCCCGGGCGCTCGGCATGCACGACGCGATCAACCTCGACGGGGGCGGCTCGGCCACCATGTCGGTCAAGGGCGAGCTGGTCAACAAGCCCTGCGGATCACGCGAACGCGCCGTCGGCGACGCCCTCGTCTTCGTGAACTCCCGCCCCTGACCTCCGTCTGAACAGCCGTCCGGTGGATCAGTAAATTCACCCGTATGTCACTCTGAGCACGATCGTCACACCAGTCGCCGTTCGCCCGAGCCGATCAAGCTCGGGGCATGATCGACACCCTCTTCCTGGGCGGCGTGAAGCGCGCCGCGGCGGCCACGACGATGGCCGCAACGGCTCTGCTGGGCCTGCTGCCCGGCGTCCCGACCGCCCACGCCGACACCGCCCTCCCCCTGGGCGACGCCGACCTGGCAGAGACCCGCACCACGCAGACCCTGGCCGACGGCGTCACGCTGACCCGCATCGTCCGCGGCACCGACCCCGCCCCGGCCGACCAGATCAACACCACCACCCGCGGCCCCTGGGTGGTCAACGTGCTGACGATCGACCCCCGTAAGACCCGCGGCCACCTGGAGGCCACCTACGGCCCCGACCTGGCCCGCACCGAGAAGACCACCGACCTCGTACGCCTGTCCGGCGCGCTGGCCGGGGTGAACGCCTCGTTCTTCACCTTCACCGCCAGCCAGCAGTACCCGGGCGAGCAGGTCGGCCTGGGCCTGTTCGGCGGGAAGCTGCTCAGCGAGCCCATCGCCGACCCCGCCGAGGCGAACTTCGTGGTGGACGCCAGGAGCAACCGCGTCATCATGGGCAAGCTGAGCTGGTCCGGCAGTGTCCGCAACAAGCAGACCGACGCCACGCTGCCGCTCGAGTTCGTCAACCATCCGCCGGTGGTCCCGGCCGAGTGCGCCGCCCTCGCCGACCAGACCCAGTGCGCGGTCCCCGGCGACGTCGCCACGTTCACCCCCGAGTTCGCCGCCGCTACCCCGTCCGGCCCAGGCGTGGAGGTCGTCCTCGACTCCCGCGGCTGCGTGGTCGACACCCTGACCACCCGAGGCACGACGCTCGCGCCGGACCAGACGTCGCTGCAGGCCACCGGCCAGGACGCCGCCTCCCTGCTCCAGGTGGCCGCGGACGGCTGCCTCAAGGAGACCTCCACCCTGGTCGACGAGCAGGGCGACAAGCTCCCGCTGCGCAAGGCCCTGTACGGCGTGACCGGCCGCTACCGCCTCGTCGCCGACGGCCAGGTCGTCGTCCCGCCCGGCTCGGGCAGCTTCTTCGACCGCAACCCCCGCACCATCGCCGGCACGACCGAGGACAAGAAGATCGTGCTCGCCACCATCGACGGCCGCATGACCAGCAGCGTCGGCACCACGATGGACGAGACCGCCGCCGTGGCGGACGCGCTCGGCCTGCACGACGCCATCAACCTCGACGGCGGCGGCTCCACCGCCATGTCGGTCCGGGGCGCCCTCGTCAACAAGCCCAGCGGCTCCGCCGAACGCGCCGTCGGCGACGCCCTCGTCTTCATCGACTCCCCCTACCGCCCCACCGCCTCCTGACCCACCGTCACCAGCTGAACGGCATGGCCCGGGTTCGCCCAGGCCATGCCGTTCGCCGTTCCCCACCCACGGGAGCGGCCTGGGAGCTCGACCGCTTTCTTGTGGCCCCCACCGCCGCCTGAAGCTCACACCGCCTGGGCATCGGAGCCCCCGCCGTATCCGGCCTCACCTTGCCCGAGGAAGATGACGCTGTGATCCTGGCGGCGGTTCAGCGGCGCCAGGATCGACAGCCCTCACATGGGCGCACTTTCAGGAACGATCCACATAGAACGGTGTTTTCTCATGACGGAGACTGCGGGCACTCCAGCCCCTGCAACCCCGACCGCGGTGACCTTGCTGGGCATGTTGAGCGGTTATTGGGTGAGCCAGATCGTCCGTACCGCTGTGGACCTCTCGATCCCGGACCACCTCGCCGGGGCCTCATTGACCGCGGAGGAGATCGCGACGCGGGAGTCGAGCGATCCCCGAGCCACCTACCGGCTGTTGCGCGCCTGCGCCTCGCTCGGGCTTGTGTCCCATGTCGGCGACCACCGGTTCACCGGCACGCCGATGAGTGAACTGTTGCGCGAGGGGGTGCCGAACACGGTCCGGGAGCTGGCTCTGACCTGGACGGGCCCGTCGCACTGGCGGGCCTGGGAGCGCATGCCGGAGGCCGTCAGGAAGGGCGGCACCCAGATCGAGAGCGCCCTCGGCACGGACTTCTTCACGTACCTGGGGCAGCATCCCGAGGAAGGCCAACTGTTCTCCGTCGCCATGGCCGGGATGTCGGCGCAGTTGAACCAGGACCTGCTCACCGCCATCGACACCACCGGCGTCGAGGTCGTGGTGGACGTCGGCGGAGGCAGCGGCGCACTGGTCCGCGGGCTCCTGGCGGCCCACCCGGACCTGCGCGGCATCAGCCTCGACCTGGCGCACGCCACAGCGGGCGCTCAGGAAGCGGGCGACAACGACGGGCTCGGCGACCGCTTCACCGCCGTCACCGGAGACTTCTTCGACAACGTCGCCGCCGCCGACCTCTACCTGCTCAAAATGATCCTGCACGACTGGAACGACGAGGACTGCGTCACAATCCTCCGCAACTGCCGCGTATCGGCCCGCCCCGGCGCCCGCGCACTGGTGGTGGAGAACGTGATCGGCCCCCTCGGGACACCCGGCTTCGAACCGCTCGCCGACATGCACATGCTCGCCATGCTCCCCGGCCAGGAACGCGACCTCGCGGAGTTCGACGCCCTCTACGCCGCCTCCGGCTGGCGCCGCAGCGGCGAACCCCTCCCCACCGGTTTCCAGTTCCAGATCCAGAACCTGGAAGCCGTCTGACCCGACCGCGCGCGCGACCCGCACCGGCTGACGACACGAAGCCCCGTTTTCCGTACTCGGAGACGGGGCTTGTCCTCAGGCCGGCGGGATCGTCAGAGCGCCTGCCCACCCCGCGCTCATGAACTGGTGGACGCTGTCCGAACCGCCGTCACCGACGCTCCTCGGCCTGCGGCACCCGCGGCCGTGGCCGAGACCGCTTGCGATCGACATGCCGACGATGGGGCGTCTCTCGAATCGTCACTTCCGCTGTGCGTGGGGCTCGTCCTCGGCCCAGGGGGCCTGGCGCTCGGTGCCGGTGTCGAAGAATGCGTCCAGGTAGTCCCGCGGCGCGAGGTCGCTGTCTCGTAGCAGGGAGAAGACCTCCGCTCCGGTCTGGATCGCCTCGTCCGCCAGGTGGTAGGCCTGCGCCAGGTTCAGGTACTCGTACGGGCCCGCCTCGCCATACTCGGCGGCCTCCTGCTCGGCCAACTCGACCGCTTCCTCCAGGGAAGTGGCCCGCCAGACCGTGATGCGCTCCTCATAACTGTCGTACGGCTCCCGCCAGCGGAAGACACACCGCACCGCGTACCAATCAGCTTTGCTCTTCCTCGGCTTCTTGCCCCGTTTGCGCACGGCATGAGCCTATCGGGATGGCAGTGGTGAGAATCTCGACGGCGCCGGCGGTCATGGTTCACCAAGGGCAGGAGCTGACGTTCGGGGAGCCAGATTGCCCGGGGTGGTTACGCGCTGCGCTGATCCACCAGCACAGCGGAAGCCGACCGAAAGATCTCGACTCGATGAACATCAAGATCACTAAGATCGCCGGAAAATCATCAAAAAAGGTCGCCAAGACCAGCTGAAGGCACGAAGCCCCGTTTCCTTGATCGGAGACGGGGCTCTTTCTGCTGGTGGGCGGTACTGGGTTCGAACCAGTGACCCCTCGCTTGAAGGACCGTCCGAACAAAATCACCACCTGGAGCGATCTGAAACAGTGCTGGTCAGGCATGGCTTTGGGCAACGTTCACGAGCTCCTGGAACCGCTGGATGGGAGTTCGCGTCTCCCATCCATCCCCCAACCCCACGGACGCCGCAGCGCCGACGCGCATACGCCGGCGCGGCAATCTACTTACAGCAACCCTTCAGGTCATGGCGGTACACCACCGAGCCCATCGAAGCGTCTATCGTTCCGTCCCTTTCCACCGTCTCTGGAGACCCACCATGCGCTTACGCATCTATGCCGCTCTAACCGCTCTCGTTGGAGCGTTCCTCGTCTCCGCGCCGGCCTCCGCTCATGCCGCGACCACATACCGCGGCGAAGGCGACGACGTGATCAGCATCCCGGCCACGTCTCAGCCGAGCATCGTCAAAGCCACCCACCAAGGCGAGTCCAACTTCATCGTGTGGGCGCTCAACAGCAGCGGCAAGCAATCGGCTCTGGTCGCCAACGCGGTCGGCGACTACAAGGGCACAAGAGCGTTCAACGTCATCCGCGCCCAGAAGGTGCGCTCGCTGGAAGTTTCCGCCGACGGCCCCTGGACACTTCAGGTCCTCCCCATCACGAAAGCCCGCTACTGGGCGATCAACGCCAAGGGAACCGGTGCCGACGTACTGCGGCTCACCGCGCCCGCCAAGGCCCCGCGCCGGATCACCATCCGCCACAGCGGGGAGTCGAACTTCATCGTCTGGGCGCTCGACAACCGCGGCCGATACAGCAAGCTGCTCGCCAACAAGATCGGCGACTACCGGGGGCGCGTGCTCCTCCCGGCCGGCACCCGCTACGCCACCATCGAAGCAGACGGGGGTTGGAGCATCGCCCGCTAGTAGCTCTTGCACAGCGGCACGGCCCTGTCTCTCTCAGAGGGGCGGGGCCGCTTCTAGTTCTCCCCCTCGCCCCCGAGTTCCTCAGCGGCGCCCTCAAACACATAGCTTCCGGTGCCTGGCTCGGTCCCTACGAGGCCGGCTTCCCTCAGCGCCTTGTGCACCTTCTGCGCGACGGTGTTCGACATGCCGAACTCTTCCATCAGCTCGTACACGGTGGGCACCCGATCGCCCGGCTGGAGGTCGCCGGTACGGATCCGTTCGCAGATGGCGGCGTAGGCCTGCCTCCACCTCGATCGCTTCGGATGCATGCGATCAAGAATTGTGGGATGTACCAGGGCAAACATAGGTACACCTAGACGCCCCTGTAATACACGTGGTGATGGTTTAAGACACCTTGACGTGGCCCACTCTGAGCACCACAAAAACGGGCCCGACAGCGCGGGAACGCTGCGGGCCCTATCGCACGGTGGAGGTGCGAGCGGTGGCTCGGACGGGTGACCTGCCATGACCGACGCCGATCTCCCCGCCATACTCAACGATCTGGTGAAGCCCGGCTGGCGAAACCAGTCCGAGGTGAGCGATGCCGGCTGGTGCTGACCAGGGACGGGGTCCGCTGCCATGACGCGAGTTCGGCAGTGCAGGCGCCGCAGATGCGGGCCGAGCCGGGCATCGGTCGCAGGTGGCGACCGGGCAGTCCAGAGCCGTGTTGTCCCCCGAAGTGGAAGTACGCTTTTGGGAGACCTGAGGTATTGCGAGCGGGTGGGTCTGGCGAGGGATGGTGGGGGCGGGGACGGCTCTCCGTTCACGGCGGAGAGCCGCTTTTCGCTTCTCAGGTTAACCAACGGCCATTGTTCACCAGCCGGAAACTTCCACCACCTTGGTTGCGCTGCAGCTTCGGCTGTCTGCCGTGTTGTCGTAGTAGGCCTTATAGGTCCACTGAGTCTCTACTCCGGGGACGTTGGCGAACGTGAAGGTGCCGTCGACGTTCGTGGTGACCTCCAGCAGCGGCTGGAAATCGTTCTCCCCCCACGGGCGCCGGGTGACTGTGACCGTCTGTGCGCCAGGAGCGGTACCGTCCGGTTGGGTGAGTCGGCCGGTGAAGGTGGCCGGCTTGAACCGGCCTGACGTGTCGGGCCCGCTGAGGGTGATCTCACATGGCAGGAGTTTGGCGCCGTGCAGCCGCCACAGGTAGTAGTGGCGAACGTTGGGATACCCCTCGGCCACGGCGAACAGATCCGTCCCCGAGAAGGAAAGGCTCTCCGGGAGCACCTGCAGGTCGTACATCTGCTCGATAGTCTCTGTCTGCGCTCCCGTGGCAAAGTCGAACACCGCGATCGGCCCGGGACCAGATGGGGAGTATCCCGTGGAGGCGGCAACCCGTGTCCCGTCCGGGCTGACGGCAATGTGCTGATATCCAGCCGAGCCGTAGGAACGGATCCGTGTCAGTGTGGTCAGATCCCATGCGTCAAACCCATCGTCGGAGTAACCAGGGGAAACGAGAGCTGCCGACCCGTCTGGGGTGAGAGCGACATCCTCCCATTGGGAGACGTTGTAATCGTCTGCGTTGATGGTGCCCCGTAAGGTGCCGATGCCGCCCTGAACGTCGTAGATCTGCAGAATTTCGTCGCCGCCCACCAAGAGCGTGTTCCCGGCCACGGATAGCCGGACATCTTCGAAGGTGTCGAGCGGCAAGCGGACAGGCTGCGGCATGGGTGCCGCTAGGTCCAAGCTGATAACGCCGTCTGACGGATAGTGCGCGCAACTGTAGGAGACCCAGAGCCATTGCTCGGACAGTGCCAGCCGGGTTGGGCATGCGTATGCGGCC
Source organism: Nonomuraea terrae (assembly GCF_044465245.1). NCBI lineage: Bacteria > Bacillati > Actinomycetota > Actinomycetes > Streptosporangiales > Streptosporangiaceae > Nonomuraea > Nonomuraea terrae. The sequence continues at coordinate 945,422 of NZ_JBITLL010000005.1, forward strand.
AAGTCGAACCGTCGCACGATGGCCAGGTCGGCGGGGTTGATTTCGACCACCTGGTGCTCATATCGGAGAGCCGCGTACACGTGGCTGCCGTCAGGTGTGGCGACCAGCGACGTTACGTCGGACACGCCCGTGATGGCGCCGGTAACGGCACCTTGGGTGTCTGCGACGATGATCCGGTCTTCCGCGCCGATGAAGACCTTGCCGGCTGCGACCGCGGTGTCCCCCCACGCGAAGGGGATGTCGCCGCCTAGATCGGTCAGTGAGTCGGCTGCGGTGGCGGTGCTTGCCTGGAAGACCGTCAGGCCGGCCATCAGGGCGATAGCCCCGCACAAAACGATGAGCCGCTGGGCAATTCCCGCAAGTCCACGCTGGTGTGGGCTGTTACTTGTTGATCGTCGAGATAAGGACACAAGGGGCTCCGGACCTCTGGAGGGGAACGTATGTTCGACATTAGCCGGACGAGCGTCCATGATCCAGAGGTGTCTCAAGACTTCGTGGAACTCCCCTACGGGCCAGCGCATCCAACTCGTCGATAGCGGTCATGACCGTAGTGGGGTCGAGGCGGTCTCCCGTGGGCAGCGGGGACCGCTTTCATTTCAAGACTAGTGTCGAGAAGGCTCCGTAGAGATCACCACCTGGCGGATCTCCTGAAGGGGTTCCGTCACGGAGATCGAGTTGGTGTTCAATCTCAAATGCCACCGAGCGCTGCACCTGCCCTCGCGACAGACAGTGATGGCCTCGAAGCTTGAGTTCATACAAGCCTCTTCTTGCGTCGCAGGGGTCTTCGTAGTGTCGCGTACATGGACGACCACACCCAGGCCCACATCCTCGCCGCCGAGAATACGCTGAGTTGGGCCACAGAGGAGGCCCAGAAAGAGGGAGGAACGAACCTAGCTCTTATCAGAGCCATACAAGCCCATACGCGGGCGCAGTTGGCAATAGCGACTGCCCTCACGGAAGTCGCGGCAGCGATCCGAGAGTCATGATCCTGCTGGGGTCAACGGTGGCAACCGGAAGTGCTCACTCATGGTGTCGTCCCATCGGGAGCCCGAAGGGCAGGGCGTGGATCGCACCCGTTGGGGCACTTCCAGCGACCCATCACCTACATGGGGTGCGGGTCCTGAGAGGTCTGGGCATCGATCGTGGTCACGTGGATCGTCCTCCCGCAGGCCGGGCAGGGCGGCCACTCCTGGGCGCGCCACTCCTCCCCGGCGAAGAGGCGGGAGATCGAGGCGTCCCCTACCTCAGGGTCGAGGGAGAGGGTTTCGGGGTTGATCGTCCAGCGGGTCATCGGCGGTTCCTTCCTGAAGCATCATGCTGGTCGTCGTACGAGACGTCTCAGCGCCGCCAGTGTCCGCCGCGGCACACGTAGGTGCGCCCGTTCGATGCGACGCCAACCGCTCCGGGGCTGCCACAGAAGCCGCCCGGATGTGCTTTGGCGAGCGGCGCCGGCTCAGGCTCGGCTACAGGCTTGGGCTTGGGGGTGCGGGTGCGCTTCGGTGGGCGTTGTCCCTTGTCGGGGTCCCGGTCGTCGCGGTCGCGGGTTTTCGTCACGCCGTCGCCGTCTTTGTCGTTGTCGTAGCGGTCTTCCATGCCGTCGTCGTCGAGGTCAGGCGCGGGTTCGGGCGTCCAGGGCTCCGATGTTGTGGGCGCCGGCGTCCACGGCGTGTAGGACGCGATCGGGGTCGGGCTGGCCGCGGCTGTGGTTTCTTCGTCGCTGCCTCCGAAGAGGGCGTTGCAGCCGCCTATGACGAGGGCGATGACGATCAGGCAACCCCATGCTCCACCCTGGTTACCTGATGTGGATTTGCTGGGCATGGCGTCCCTCCGGCTCCGCGTGGACACGAACGGTATGTGGGACGCCGCTTTGCGCTACTTAGTTGTCAGCTTCGTCGGGAGCCCACTCACGGCGGTAGTCGCGATGATCGGCGTACGGCGTCGCTAGGTCCTTAAGGTCGCTGCACCCCGTGAACGCCTCGCTGTCTTCAACGCTCGGCCCGTGGCCGCCGTCATCGCAGTAGCCGACGCCCGTGCCGCAGCTCTTGTGTCGGTCCAGGATGCTGCGCTTAGCTGCGACTTCGCGCAGGACGCGGGCAGGGTCATGGCGCACGATGTGAGCCGCGGTCGCCGGGTGGATGCCGTCCACTTCGTACTGGTCGAAGTCGACGCCATCCCTGGTGGCTGCCCACACTCCACATTCGGGATCGGCGCCCGCCGTCAGCGCGATGGCTTCCTCCTCGTCAAGTCGGGCGCGTACGAACACCACGAGGTCATCCATTGGTCTCCTCCAACAGGTCGATCTGCCCTTCGCAGTCTCGCCACTTCTCCACGCCTGTGATCCGAACTGGCCGGCGTGCGGTGATGCCGAGCTTGGACGCGCAGTCCGGGCCTAAACCCAGCAGCTGGGACTCCGGGGTGCGCAGCCGGTGTTTGCAGGCCGCGCACCGAGACACATGCTCGCGGGCGTCAGGGCCGTCGAGAGGTCGAGAGGGAGTTCGTCCATCCGAGCGCCGGCTACATGCGCACGCACATGCAGTCACGACAGTCGGGCAACTGCCGATACATGAGCTGGTAGACGACGTGGTAAGCCTCCGAGGTTCGCAGCATCTCCTCGAACTCGTTGGTGGCGGGGCGGCGTAGTTTTTTCTCATCGCCGTTGAAGTAGTCGTCGAGTGAAACAGGAGCCCATCCCCGCTCAGACAGCGGCCGGGCTTCGCTTCTCGGATAACCGCGAAGCCAGCCGACGTAGTCGCGGACGAATGGCTTGATAGATCTGTGGAAGAAGCTGTTGGCGCACCATTGGGCGTCGTCGTCTGCGACGCCCTTGACAGCCTGCGCAACGAGTCGGTCGAGGGCGGCACCACGGGGTTCGGCCTCGGAGACGGTCTCCCAGTCGGCGGTGATCATGTGCCTCTCCTCGGGTTGACGGCCTCAGGGGCAGGCTAGCCTTCAGGGCCGGTCTCCTGGGAGAGATCGAGAGCAGCGAGGAGGTCAGCGCTCGCCCCGGTGAGCTCCTGTCATCCCGCGCGGTTCGCGGCTATGGCTGCGGCGAGACGGTCTGTTCGTTGATGGTCTTGGGAGTTGCGCCCTGCGTCCCGAGCACGGGCGGCAGGCCCGAGGAAACGGGACGCAGGCAGAAGGTCAAAGGGCCGCCCTGTCGAGCGCAGCATTGGCCTTGGCGATGTACTCGCGCGCCTCCGTGAGCGCGTCAGCCTGGTCGTCAGTGGGGCCGGCGCCGCGCCTCCAGTCGGAGCGGAGTTCGTCCTCGGCGTCGCTGAGCAGGTGGTGGGCGTTGCAGCGCATCTGCTCGAAGGTGGGGAGGTTGTCGTCGCGCATGTCGGGCTCTCCGTTCATGGCTCGGTCGCGCGTCTCTGAGGACGGGGAGAGGGAGGGCCCAGTGATGGAGAACCGGGGCCAGGGAAGGTCAGGTGGTCACGGCGCGCCGGTACTCGGCCTCGCGCATCGCCTCGGCGAGCCCGTGCAAGGCGGGCATCTTCGACAGCAGCTCGTCGGTGACGGCGCCGGCCTGGTCGGCGTCGGAGCCAGCGGTGAGGGACAGCATCACGCCCTGCACGATGCCGGCCAGCCGCTGGCCGCCTCGGGGCCGGTGGACGGGTCGGTGTTGAGGCGGACGATCCATCTGCCGCCGTTCCTGTCGGACCTGCTGTCTCAGCAGTTGCAGAACCACGAGACGGGCCGGTGCGCGTGCCGGGGGCCGGCCGGGTGCGGTAGCGGCCAGTACGTGTTCCCGCCGGAGGACGGCACGCACGAGCGGCGTTCCAACTTCGGGCGCAGGCGGTGGCGACCGGCCGCGGATGGCCGGCACGCCCGATGCGAAGGACCGGCCCGGTTATCCGTTGCTGGCCGACGTGGCGGAAGCTCCGTGGCAAGGTCGGGTCCGTCGGTCGTGGCCGTCGGCCATTCCTGGGGAGGAGTTGGCCCCTCCGCGGCAGCGAGGGTTCTGGTCGTACGACCCCGACCAGCATCAGGTGGTGTCATGGCTGCCGGTCCTGGCGGGGTTGAAGGTGCACGGGCTGCGGCACGGTCACAAGCTGTGGCTGGACGAGGACGACATTCCGGCGGTGGCGACGGAGGAGCAGCCTCCCACGCGCCTGTTTCGGATCTTCGTCCGCGACCCAAAAAGGTGGTCTGACCTGGGTGGGCGGTACTGGGTTCGAACCAGTGACCCCTCGCTTGTAAGGCGAGTGCTCTACCGCTGAGCTAACCGCCCCTGATCGGCACTACACCTTACGACACCAAGGGCTCCGATCGCACATCCACGGCCCAGCCCGGCCCCAGCTCGGGGCGGCCGGCCGCGCGCCAGCCCAGGAGGGCCGCTCCCAGCATGCCCGCGTCGACCCCGAGCGCCGCCGGGATCAGCGGGGGCGCCTCGCGGAAGGCCAGGCGCTTGACGAGCCGCGTGCGCACGGGGTCGAAAAGGGCGGGACCCGCCTCGGCCAGCCCACCGCCGAGGACGATCACCGAGGGGTCGAGCAGCAGCGTGTACGTGGCCAGGGCCAGCGACAGGGCCTCCACGGCCTCGTCCCAGACCTCGATGGCGATCGGGTCGTCGGAGGAGACCACCTGCTCGGCCCGGATGCCCTCGAGGCCCGCCCGCTGGCTGTAGCGCCGGCCCACCGAGGCCGCCGACGCGTACGTCTCCAGGCAGCCGAACTGGCCGCACGCGCACTGTTCGCCGTCCGGGAACACGGGGGTGTGCCCGATCTCGCCGGCCCAGCCGGAGGAGCCGCCGTACGGTTCCCCGCGGATGATCAGAGCGCCGGCGATGCCCGTGCCGATGGGCAGGAAGAGGAAGTCGGAAAGCCCGCGGCCGGCGCCGAGGGTGCTCTCCGCCAGGCCCCCGGTGCGTACGTCGTGCCCCAGCATGACCGGGACGTCGAGGGTGGTGAAGGCGGTGGCGGGGACGTCGCGCCAGCCGAGGTTCGTCGCGTAGATGGCCGAGTGCTCCGACACCAGCCCGGGCACGGCCAGGCCGACGCCGGCCGGGGCGCCGTCGCCCGAGCCGGCCAGGTCGCTGATGAAGGTGGAGATGGCGGCCACGACCGCGTCCGGGCCGTCCGCCCGGGGTGTGGGCCGCCGCTCGCTCAGCAGCACCGCACCGGAATCGCTGACCAGGCCGCCCTTCATGGACGTGCCACCGACGTCGAGCGCGACGACGAACGAATTAGCGGACACGGAAGGAGACGATATCGCAGCTCATCAAATGTCCGGAAAGGCCGTCGGTTGTCCATCGCAGCCGTGGCCGGCCGCCGTACGACACCATCACAAAGCCCTCAGACCGCCCGGGAGGGACGCACGGCGCGGTACCCCGGCCCCGTGAGGCCCGGAGGCACGCCGGGGGCTCAGGCGCGCCCCAGGACGCGGTTGAGAGCCGCCTCCACCTCAGCCGACAGGCCGGGCGGCGCCGCGCCGGCGGGCTTGCCGAGCGTCGCGCGGGCCATCCGCACGGCCCCGCAGGACCGGCACTCCACCTCGCCCAGCCGGCAGATGAGCGCCGTGGACCCGCACGTGGCGCAGGAGTCGAGGTCGAGGTCGTGCAGCCGTTGGCAGCCCGGGCAGATCAGCACCTGCGACTCCTGGCGCACCCCGCGCTGCCACGGGCTCGCCCCGCGCACCGGGTCCGTCTGCCGGGCCCCGCAGCGGTAGCAGGGCATCGCTTCCTCCGAGAGGGTCAAGAGATGACGGCGAGTGCCTTGACGTAGTCGGCGACGTCGCGCGCCGAGGAGACCGGGTTGACCACCGACCACCGGATCACGCCTTCGCCGTCGATGATGAAGGTCCCCCGCAGGGCGAACCCCTTCGTCTCATCGAAGACACCGTACGCCCGGGCGACCTGTCCGTGCGGCCAGAAATCGGAGAGCAGCGGAAACCTGAAGCCCTCGCGATCGGCCCACGCCCGCTGGGTGAACAGGGAGTCGACGGACACCGTCAGCACCTGCGCGTCCTCGATCGGATGGTCGCGCAGCGCGGACAGCTCACCATGACAGACCCCGCTGAACGCCAGCGGGTAGAAGACCAGCACGACCTTCCGCCCCCGGAACCGGGACAGTCTCACCGGGGTGCCGTGCTGGTCCTGCAGCTCGAAATCCGGAGCCGGGGCGCCGACCTCGGCAGGATGCGCGTTCACGGTCACCATCCTGCCGTACGGCAGGCGCTCGGGCTCCCTACCGGCGGCCCTTCGGTGTGACCAGCCTCGTCCCCGACCAATCGGGTGCGGCGGAGATGGTGCTGGTCTGTGAGAGACCCGCGGTCGCCGCATCCTCCCCGATGTCGCTCGGCTCCACGTGGCCCTCGCGCCCGGCCTTGGGAGTGAGCAGCCAGATCTGGCCGCCGTCGGCGAGTGCTCGCATGGCGTTGGTCAGAGCGTCGAACAGGTCCCCGTCTCCGTCGCGCCACCACAGCAGCACCACGTCGACGACGTCGTCACTGTCCTCGTCCAGCAGCTCGTTGCCGGTCAGGTCCTCGATGGAGTCGCGCAGCTCATCGTCGACATCCTCGTCCCAACCGATCTCCTGCACCACCTGACCCGGCTTGAGGCCGAGTCGTTCGGCCAGGCCGCGCTCGCCCTGCGCCTGACCCGCGGTCGCGCTCACGTTTATCCCTCCTGCTTGAGTGGCCCCGCTTATGCGGTTTATCGCTTCGGCACAGTCCACACGCTGTGACCCTCAGTCGTCAACGGTCGCCACGGGTACGGCCGTACTCGGCCAGAATCAATCAGACAAAAACGACAGGCGAACCTGACGTTGCGGGTTGTCGACGTTCAGGTCCACGAGTGCGACCGACTGCCACGTGCCCAACGCCATTCGCCCGTCCAGCACGGGGATGGTGGCGTACGGCGGGATGATCGCGGGCATCACGTGCGACCTGCCGTGGCCGGGCGACCCGTGGGCGTGACGCCAGCGGTCGTCGGCCGGCAACAGGTCGCCCAGGGCCGCGAGCAGGTCGTCGTCGCTGCCCGAGCCCAGCTCCAGCAGCGCCACGCCCGCCGTGGCATGCGGCACGAAAACGTGCAGCAGTCCGTCTCCTTCCGCACGTACGAATGCGGCGCATTCGGACGTGATGTCGTGCACCCTCTCACGGGAACCCGTGGCCACACTGATGATTTCGGATCTCACGCGGAAATCTTACGTATGTACGACGAGGGCATCCGGCCCGGGAAACACCACGACGGTGTGTCCGTCGTCGAACCTCACGGTGTACGGAGGCTCGCCGTCAGGCCCCATGACCTCTGTGATTACTCCTGTCCGGTCCCTTTCGCCAACGGTATTCCCGTGTACCAGGAGCCGGTCTCCTACCGTCGCCTTCATACCTCCAGATTGGTACGCGGAATGCCGGACGAAAAGCGAGATTCGCAAGTTTTGCCCCTTCTCTAGGGGCAGGGGGAAATTTGATGGAAATGTTACGCGGCGCTGAGGTCGCGTTGCGCGCCCCGGTGACGACTCTTCCAGGGCGGCTCGCCACACCGGGAGACCGGACGGCTACGGAACGTCTCCGCCGGCCAGGCGTCGTCACCCTCGCCGGTCCCCCGCTGTTGGCGGCGGCTAGACTCGCGGCTCGCATCCGCGCCGTCGCGGATGAACCTCCCCCGATCGGGGGATGGGACAGAGTACGCCCCTGAGGCCCGGGCCCAGCACAGGCATCTGAGCGAAATTTCGCCCGTTTTCCTGTCTTGTTAAATTGGTCCCGGGATGTAACCTTTGGTGGCGATTCGTCCTACCATCGGTGGTCTAGGCCATCGAAGATGGCCCTGCCAGCAGGGACACTCTGGTTACCAGCCAGTAGAGATGCGTTTTCTACGGCTAGCTACCAGGATGGAAGGGCGACCCAGACCAGACATCAGTCCATCTCGGAAGGCGAGACCCAGTGGCTTCCGGACGCCAGCGTTTCTCGATCATCAGCGACGGCCTACCCAGCCAGCTGCCTGATGTCGACCCCAGCGAGACCAACGAGTGGCTCGAGTCTCTCGACAACGTCGTGAAGACCGAGGGCCGCACCAGAGCGCGCTACCTGATGCTGCGCATGCTCGAGCGGGCGCGCGAACACCAGGTCGGCGTGCCGGGCCTGCGCAGCACCGACTACATCAACACGATCCCGCCGGAACGCGAGCCCTGGTTCCCGGGCGATGAGCACGTCGAACGCCGCATCCGCGCCTACATCCGCTGGAACGCGGCCATCATGGTGTCCCGGGCCAACGCCCGCACCAACGTCGGCGGCCACATCGCCACGTACGCCTCCGCGGCCTCGCTCTACGAGGTGGGCTTCAACCACTTCTTCCGCGGCAAGGACCACGGCGAGTCGGGCGACCAGGTCTTCTTCCAGGGGCACGCGGCGCCCGGCATCTACGCCCGCGCCTTCCTCGAGGGCCGCCTCAACGAGGCCCAGCTCGACGCGTTCCGTCAGGAGCTGTCGCACGGCTTCCGCGGCCTGCCGTCCTACCCGCACCCGCGGCTCATGCCCGATTTCTGGGAGTTCCCCACGGTCTCCATGGGCCTGGGGCCGATCGGCGCGATCTACCAGGCGCGGTTCAACCGCTACCTGCTCAACCGCGAGCTCAAGGACACCAGCCGCAGCCACGTGTGGGCGTTCCTCGGCGACGGCGAGATGGACGAGCCCGAGTCGCTCGGCGCCATCGGCCTGGCCGCGCGCGAGGAGCTCGACAACCTCACGTTCGTGATCAACTGCAACCTGCAGCGGCTCGACGGCCCGGTACGCGGCAACGGCAAGATCATCCAGGAGCTGGAGTCCTACTTCCGCGGCGCCGGCTGGAACGTCATCAAGGTCGTCTGGGGCCGCGACTGGGATTCGCTGCTGGCGGCCGACGTCGACGGCGTGCTGGTCAACCAGATGAACACCACGCCCGACGGCCAGTTCCAGACGTACTCGGTCGAGTCGGGCTCCTACATCCGCGACCACTTCTTCGGCTCCGACCCGCGCCTGCGCAAGATGGTCGAGCACCTCACCGACGACGACATCCGCAAGCTGTCGCGCGGCGGCCACGACTACCGCAAGGTGTACGCGGCGTTCAAGGCGGCCCGCGAGCACGTCGGCCAGCCGACGGTCATCCTCGCCCAGACCATCAAGGGCTGGACGCTGGGCAAGGACTTCGAGGCGCGCAACGCCACCCACCAGATGAAGAAGCTCACCAAGGCCGAGCTGAAGGAGTTCCGCGACCGGCTCTACCTGCCGATCCCCGACTCCGCCCTGGAAGGCGAGCTGCCGCCCTACTTCCACCCGGGCGAGAACGACCCCGAGATCCAGTACATGAAGGAGCGCCGCGCGGCGCTCGGCGGCGTGCTGCCCAAGCGGGTCATGCGCGCCAAGCCGGTCAAGCTGCCCGGCGACGAGGTCTACAGCTCCTTCCGCAAGGGCTCGGGCAAGCAGCAGGTGGCCACCACGATGGCGTTCGTGCGGCTGCTGAAGGACCTCATGCGCGACAAGGAGATCGGCCACCGGTTCGTGCCGATCATCCCCGACGAGGCCCGTACGTTCGGTCTCGACGCGATGTTCCCGACGGCCAAGATCTACTCGCCGCACGGCCAGACGTACGAGGCCGTCGACAGGGATCTGCTGCTGTCGTACAAGGAGGCCGTGCAGGGGCAGATCCTGCACGAGGGCATCAGCGAGTCGGGCTCGATGGCCTCGGCCATCGCGGCCGGCACCGCCTACGCCACGCACGGCGAGCACATGATCCCGGTCTACATCTTCTACTCGATGTTCGGGTTCCAGCGCACCGCCGACCAGATGTGGCAGATGGGCGACCAGATGGCCCGCGGCTTCCTGCTGGGCGCCACCGCGGGCCGCACCACGCTCAACGGCGAGGGCCTGCAGCACGAGGACGGCCACACGCCGCTCATCGCCTCGACCAACCCGGCCGTGGTCGCCTACGACCCGTCGTGGGCGTTCGAGGTGGCCCACATCGTCAAGGACGGCCTGCGGAGGATGTACGGCGACCAGCCGGAGGACGTCTTCTACTACCTGACCGTCTACAACGAGCCCTACCTGCAGCCGGCCCAGCCGGCCGGGATCGACGTGGACGGCCTGCTCAAGGGCCTGTACAAGTTCGCCGACGCCCCGCGGACGCAGGGTCCCAAGGCCAACATCCTGGCCTCGGGCGTGGCGGGCCCGTGGGCCATGGAGGCGCAGCGGCTGCTGGCCGAGGACTGGGGCGTGTCGGCCGACGTCTGGTCGGCCACGTCGTGGACCGAGCTGCGGCGCGAGGCGCTGGCGTGCGAGGAGCACAACCTGCTCAACCCCGACGCCGAGCGCCGCGTCCCCTACGTCACCCAGGCGCTGTCACAGGCGCAGGGGCCGTTCGTGGGCGTCAGCGACTACATGAAGGCCGTCCAGGACCAGATCGCGCAGTGGGTGCCGGGTGACTGGTCCTCGCTGGGCACCGACGGGTTCGGCCTGTCCGACACCCGCTCGGCGCTGCGCCGCCACTTCCACGTCGACGCCGCGTCGATCACGCTGGCCGTGCTGACCAGCCTGGTCAAGCGGGGCGAGCTCGACGGCGAGGTGCTGCGCGAGGCGATCGCCCGCTACCACCTGAAGAACGGCGTCACCGAGGCCGGCGGCGCCGAGAGCAACGACACCCAGTCCATGGGCGTCTGAGCCCGCTCTGCAGGCGGCGCTCCCGCGAGCTGTTCGTGGGAGCGCCGTCGTGTTCCGCCGCCGGCGCGGGTGAGGCGGCACGTTCAGGAGGGGTACGTGCCGCCTCACCCAGGTTTGGTGCATCGTCACGTATTGTGGGCACTACCTCCCCCTGAGAGATGTGAGGGGAAGTTTCATTATGCGTCGCGTCCTAGCCGCCGCTCTGCTTCTGACCGCCGGCTGCTCCAACGTGCCGGCCCAGCCCGCCACCCAGCCGGCCGCGCAGTCGGCCGCCCAGCCTCCCGGCGGCCCTGGCACGATCGCTTGGGGGCCGTGCACCGACATCAAGCGCCCCGACGGCGAGCCACCGGCCCGCCAGGACACCTCTGTACGGTGCGGCAGGCTCGCGGTGCCCCTTGACTATGCCAAGCCCGACGGGGAGAAGCTGGAACTTGCGCTGATCAAGCTGCCGGCCACCGGTCCGGGCAAGCGGCTGGGCTCGATGGTGTTCAACTTCGGCGGGCCTGGGGCCTCGGGCGTCGACACGCTCGACCAGGCCGCCAAGGCTCTGACGTCGCTGCGCACCCGTTATGACCTGGTCAGTTTCGACCCGCGCGGCGTCGAGCGCAGCTCCGGCGTACGCTGCGGCGGCACCGCCGAGATGGACAGGTTCACCTCGCTCAACACGCTGCCGCCCGACGACGAGACGCACCGGGCGGCCGAGGCGGCCAACAAGGAGTTCGCCGCCCTGTGCCAGCGGCACTCCGGCAAGATCCTCCCGTACATCGGCACCGTCAACGCCGCCCGCGACATGGACCGCATCCGCACCGCCGTCGGCGACCCCAAGCTCAACTACGTCGGCATGTCGTACGGCACGCAGCTCGGCGGCGTCTACGCCACCCTGTTCCCCAAGAACGTCGGCCGCATGGTCCTCGACGCGCCGCTCGACCCCACGGTCTCGTTCGAGGAGCGCACGCTGGCCCAGACGCGCGGCTTCCAGCAGGCGTACGAGAGCTTCCTGCGCTCGTGCGTGAAGAGCGGCTCGTGCGAGGTCGGCCGTGACGAGGCCACCGCCGACGCCAACGTCGAGAAGCTGTTGACCCAGCTCACCGAGCGGCCGCTGCAGGTCGGCGGGCGGGCGCTGACGCAGGGCCTGGCCTCGACCGGCGTGGCCGCCGCGCTCTACTCCGAGCTCACCTGGCCGTTCCTGGAGCAGGCGCTCGGCGAGGCGCTCAAGGGCCGGGGCGAGGCGCTGATGTACCTCGCCGACACCTACACCGGCCGCTCCCCCGACGGCGCCTACTCCACCCAGATGACCAGCTTCCCGGCCATCACCTGCGTCGACACGGCCGAGCGGCCCAGCCAGGCCACGCTGCGGCGCACCGAGACGGCCGCGCTGAAGATCTCGCCGCTGTTCGGCAGCGAGGGCTCGGGCGGGCTGTGCCGGGTGTGGCCGGCCAAGGGCAGCGACGAGGCGCGGCACGTCGACGCCACCGGCTCGGCGCCGATCGTGGTGGTGGGCGGCAAGGGCGACCCGGCCACGCCGTACGAGTGGGCGCCGAAGCTGACGGCCCAGCTCAAGACCGCCACGCTGGTCACGTACGAGGGCGAGGGCCACGGGGCGTACCTGTCGGGCAGCAAGTGCGTCCAAGGGCTCGTGGACGGCTACCTGATCAACGGCACGGTCCCCCAGAAGGGCGCCACCTGCCCGGCCGCCTAGTCTTGCGCTGTGACGGACTACACATCGCAGATCGACAGGGAGACCGCGCGGCTGGCGGCACTGGCCGGTGATCTGTCCGTCCCGGTGCCGACGTGCCCGGGATGGACGCTCGCCGAGCTGGTCACACATGTCGGGCAGACCCACCGCTGGGCCGTGCACGTGCTGCGCGACCGGGTGCAGGAGCGCATCTGGTCGAAGCAGGTGGCCGGCGGGCTGCCCGAGGGCGCGAGCGGTGACGCGGACTGGCTCAGGGCCGGGGCCGCCGAGCTGCTCGACACCCTGCGCGCCACCGACCCGGCGACGCAGGTGTGGACGTGGGGGCCGGACCGGCGGGCGTCCTGGTGGCCGCGCCGGATGCTCTTCGAGCTGGTCGTGCACCGGGCCGACGCCGAGCTCGCGCTCGGCATCGAGCCGGAGATCGACGCGGCGACGGCGGCCGACGGCATCGAGGAATACCTGCACAACCTGCCGTACGCCGCCTGGGTCACCCGGCCGCTGGCCGAGCTGGGCGCGGAGGGGGCCACGATCCACCTCCACGCCACCGACGTCGACGGCGAGTGGACCATCACGCAGGGCCCCGCCGGGAAGATCACGTGGGAACGCGGGCACGCCAAGGGCGATGCTGCCGTGCGCGGCCCGGTCGCCGGCCTGCTGCTCATGCTCTACGGCCGCCGCTCCCCGGACGCGGCCGAGGTCTTCGGCGACCGCGACTTCCTGGAGCGCTGGTTGTCGACGACCGCGTTCTGATGAAGCCCTGGACGCGCCGCCGCTCGGCGATCGGCGGCGTGTCCAGGGCGAGGGTGAACCGCTCGGGCCCGGGGTGTCGCGGGGAAGGCGGTGCCCGGGCCGGGCGATCACCTGCGGTGGAAGACGCCGAAGACGCTGCCGGACAAGTCGCGCAGGTAGGCGAAGTCGGTGCCGGCGCCGTCGTCGATCACCTTGGTGAGCACCTTGCCGCCCAGCGCCTCGCTCTGGGCGCAGGTCTCCTCGACGTCGGCCACCTGCACGTGGAAGATCGCATGGCTCGGGAACGCGCCCTCGGTGTTGTAGAGGCCGCCGACCGGATGCCCGACGCCCGGCCGGCCGACCAGCCGATAGTCGATCGGGCCCTCGGCACGCTCGAACGTCCAGCCGAACAGCCCGCCGTAGAAGCGCTGGGCGCCCTCGGGGTCGTCGGACGCGACCTCGAACCAGGTCACTGTGTTGTCCATCGCCGTCTCCTCATCGTCTTCTCGAACAGGACAACGATCACCCGGGTAAGCGACAACCCTATGTCGGTGTTTCGGAACGACTTTTCGAGCATCTAATCGAGAACGGTGCCGTGCACCACCATTTCCGGCACCTCGGTCGCGAAGCCTTCGAGCGGCCGGTCGGGGCAGCGCTCGGCGGTGACGGTGGCGGCGGCGATGCGGTCGAGGCGGAAGACCCGCACGTCGTCGCGCAGCCGGCACCACGCCACGAGATACCAGAACCCGCCGCGCCCGCCCAGGAACACCCCCGGCTCGACGTCGCGCGAGGTCAGCGCGCCCTTGGCGTCGGCGTAGTCGAGCCGCAGCACCCGCCGGCGCAGCAGGGCCTCCTCGATCGCCCGCGAGACGCCCTCGGCGCCGAGCGGCCGGATGTCGCCGCCGGCCTCGGGCTCCATCAGCTGCACCCGGCGGGCCAGCTCGCGGGCGAGCTCGCCCTCGGAGCCCGGCATGGCGGCCACGACCTTGCGTAACGCGCTGCGCGCCTGGCGGCCGAACGGCTGGTCGCCGGCCCGGCTGAGGGCCACGGCGATGGCCACGGCCTCGGCGGGGGTGAAGTTGAGCGGCGGCAGCGACATCTTCTTGTCGATGGCGTAGCCGCCCTTGCGCCCCGGCTCGGCGTAGATCGGCACGCCCGACTCCTGCAGCGCGGTGATGTCGCGCTCGATCGTGCGCACGCTGACCTCGAACCGCTCGGCCAGCTCGCGGGCCGAGCGGCGGCGGGGCGCGATGGCGCGCAGGTCTTCGACGAGTGCGTAGAGCCGGTCCGTACGATTCACAGCGGTGACGCTACGCGGCGGGACCGACAATCGCGGCGCGCCGGCCGAGCCCTCGACACTCGCGTAACCCCGTGGATACAGGGGTCTCACGCTCCGGCGACCTCGGGCGGAGAGGCCGCCATTTTCACGTTCCGTAAAGTTCTCACGCGGCGCGCGTCCAGTCCAGGAGCCGGTCGAGGGGCCAGGTGTTGACGATCCGCCCGGCCTCGATGCCGCACCGGGCGGCCCGCTCGCATCCGAACCGCTGCCAGTCGAGCTGGCCCGGCGCGTGCGCGTCGGAGTCGATCGCGAACACGCACCCCATCTCGTACGCCAGCCGCATCAGCCGCTTCGGCGGGTCGAGCCGGTCGGGGCGGGAGTTGATCTCGACCGCCACCCCGAACCGCCGGCAGGCCTCGAAGACCAGCTCCGCGTCGAACTCCGACTCCGGCCGCTTCACCCCCCGCTTCCCGCCCGCCTGCACCACGCGCCCGGTGCAGTGGCCGAGCACGTCCACCAGCGGGTCGGCCACCGCGGTGACCATGCGGCGGGTCATCTCCTCACCGTCCATCCGCAGCTTGGAGTGCACGCTGGCCACCACCACGTCGAGCCGTCCCAGCAGGGCCGGGTCCTGGTCGAGCGAGCCGTCGGGGTTGACGTCCACCTCGATCCCGGTGAGCACCCGGAACGGCGCGAGCCGCCCGTTCAGCTCGGCCACGGCGTCGAGCTGCCGCTCCAGCCGCTCGGCCGACAGGCCCTTGGCCACGGTCAGGCGCGGCGAGTGATCGGTCAGCGCCACGTAGTCGTGTCCGAGCGCGATGGCGGCCTCGGCCATCTCCTCGATCGGGGAGCCGCCGTCGGACCAGTCGGAGTGGCTGTGCAGGTCGCCTTTCAGCGCCGTGCGCAGCGCGGCCGTCTCCGTGTCGAGCTCGATCTCGGCGGTCGCCCGCATTCTCCGCAGATATGTAGGAACCTGGCCGCCGAGACTCTCGTTGATGACGAGTGTGGTCACCTTGCCGATGCCGGGGAGATCGGCGAGCCCGCCGGTGTCCGAGAGCCGTACGAGCTCGTCGCGGGGGAGGTCGGCGACGACGGACGCCGCACGGCGGAAGGCCCGCACGCGATACGTCGGCTCGCCGGCGCGTTCGAGCAGGAAGGCGATCTCGCGCAGCGCCTCAACCGGTTCCATGCGTTCCGTCATACCCCGGCATTCATGACAAGGCCTTCATGACCGCGAATCAACACGTTGAACGGGGAGACCGGCCGCCACTAGGCTGAGCGGCCCAGGAAAGCAGGAGTTTGATGGCAAAACCGCCGCAGCCGCCCACGGATCCGCCGCGCAAGTCCTCGAAGGTCGTCCCACTGGCCGTCCTCGGGGTGCTGTCCGTGATGGTGGTCGGATACTGCGCGGCCGTATCGGACGACGAGGAGGTCGTCGCCGACTGCGTCATGTACGTGGACGACGACTCCCAGGCCGCCGAGCAGGCCATGAGCGACTACTACGGGTCCACGCTGGGCAACGACTCCGAGTCGGACGACGCCGCCGCGTCCCCGTCGCCGAGCCCCACCGCCTCGCTCCCGCCCGCGGGCTCGTACCAGGTCGTGGACGACGACTACTGCGAGGACGACGACGGCCACAGCAGCACCTACTACGGCGGATCGCGGGGGGCGTACATGTGGTACTACGGCGGACGGCGGGTCGGCAACGTGGTCCAGGGCGGCACCACCCTGCGCCCCTCCGACGTGAACATCAGCAGCCGGGGCGGCAAGGAGATCCAGCGCGGCGGCTTCGGCCGCAGCTGGAGCGGCGGGAGCTGACGTGCGGCGCGAGCACCACCCTCCCAGGGACGACTGGGAGAAGAAGATCGAGAGCCACGGCCTGGCCTACCACCGGGCCGCCCACCCGGCGGGCCTGAGCAGGCCCTACTGGGACGAGTCCGTCCACTACGTCTTCTCGCTGGAGGAGGTCGAGGCGCTGGAGGAGCAGGTCGAGGAGCTGCACGCCATGTGCCTGCGGACCGCCGACCACGTGGTCTCCACCGGCCGCTTCGCCGACTTCGCCATCCCCGAGTGGGCGTGGGAGGAGGTCGCGCGCTCGTGGGAGCGGCGCGACGGCCACCTGTACGGCCGCTTCGACCTGCGCTACGACGGCACCGGCCCGGCCAAGCTGCTGGAGTACAACGCCGACACGCCGACGTCGCTGGTCGAGACGTCGGTCGTGCAGTGGTTCTGGCTCCAGGACGTCTTCCCCGGCGACGACCAGTGGAACTCCGTGCACGAGCGGCTCATCGACCGCTGGCGCGGGCTGCGGCTGCCGCCCGGCCCCACCCACTTCGCCTTCACCAACGCCGACGAGACCGGCGAGGAGGCCATGACGGTGGCCTACCTGCAGGAGACCGCCGACCAGGCGGGCCTGCAGACGGTCGCCGTCGCCATGGAGGACATCGGCTGGGACGCGCTCAACCGCCGCTTCGTCGACGTCGAGAACCGGATGATCCGTTCGGCGTTCAAGCTCTATCCGTGGGAGTGGATGTTGGCGGACGACTTCGGACGCCACGCCGTACGCCACGCCACCTGGATCGAGCCGCTGTGGAAGGCGCTGCTGTCGAACAAGGCGCTGCTGGCCGTGCTGTGGGAGCTCAACCCCGGCCACCCCAACCTGCTGCCCGCCTACCTCGACGGCCCGCGCGAGCTGACCTCGTACATCGCCAAGCCGCTGCTCGGCCGGGAGGGCGCCTCCATGCGCATCGTCACCCCCGAGGGCACCCAGGAGACGACGGGGGTCTACGGCCGCGAGGGCTACGTCTTCCAGGGCTTCGAGGCCCTGCCCGTCTTCGAGGGGCAGCGGCCGGTGCTCGGCGCCTGGGTGGTCGCCGACGAGGCGGCCGGCCTCGGCATCAGGGAGACCACCGGCCTGATCACCGACGACACCTCCTCGTTCGTCCCGCACCGCATCGCTGCCTGACCCCCCTTTCCCACCGCACCACGTGATAGGAACTGACGTGACCCTTCTCGAAACCCTCGCCCGCGGCGCGGGCGCCATCGCCGCATACGCCGCCGTCGGCGTGATCCTGATGATCGTCGGTTTCTACGTGATCGACTGGGCCACGCCCGGCAAGCTCAGCGAGATCATCCGCCGCGAGCGCAACCCGAACGCCACCCTGCTCGCCTCCTCCGCCCTGGCCGCCGTCGGGCTCATCGTGGCCGCCTCCATCTGGGCCTCCGGCGGCCGGCTGGCGGAGGGCCTGGCGGGCACGGCCGTGTTCGGCCTGGTCGGCATCGTGGTGCAGACGGTCGCGATGCTGCTGTTCGACAAGGTCGTCGGCATCTCCGTACGCGAGCTCGTCAAGGAGCCCGAGCTGCAGCCCGGCGCACGCGTGCTGGCGGTGACGCACGTGGCACTCGGCCTGATCACCGCGGTCGCCGTCATCTAGGCGGGTGATCCAGACAGGCGCGAACGCCCGTTCCGGACATCCTGCGGGACCTGGCACTCTAGAGGCGTGACAGACCGGACCAGGGAGGACACCACACGCAGGCTCGAGCGCGCCATGGGCGCGCTCGGCACCGCGGCGATGGCGCGCATGGACGAGCAGCTGCCGTGGTTCCGCGCGCTGAGCGCCGAGGACCGTTCCTGGGTGGGGCTGGTGGCGCAGGCGGGGATCGCCGCGTTCGTCGAGTGGTTCCAGCACGCGGGCAATGACCGTCCCACGCCCAGCATCGAGTTCTTCGGCACGGCTCCGCGCGAGCTGAAGCGGTCGATCTCGCTCCAGCAGACCGTCGACATCGTCCGGGTCGTGGTGGAGGTCGTCGAGGCCCAGACCGACGAGCTGGCCGCCCCCGGCGGGGAGGACCAGCTCCAGCAGGCCATGCTGCGCTACACCCGCGACGTCGCCTTCGCCGCCGCGCAGGTCTACGCCCGGGAGGCCGAGGCCAGGGGTTCGTGGGACGCCAGGCTGGAGGCGCTGATCGTGGACGCCCTCGTCCGCGGCGAGGTGGACGACGGGCTGCACTCCTGGGCCGCCGCACTCGGCTGGACGTCCTCCCCCGTCGTGGTCATCGCCGGCCACGCCCCCGACGACGACCCGCGGGCGGTCATCGACGGCCTGCGCGAGAAGGGCCGCCGCATCGGCATGGACCTGCTGGCCGGGGTGCAGGCCGACCGGCTCATCGTCATCGTGGGCGGCGCCGGCAGCGTGGACGACGCGGCCAGGCAGGTGGTCTCGCGCTTCGGCGTCGGGCCCGTCGTCATCGGCCCCGAGGTGCCCGACCTGCACGCCGCCGCCCGCTCGGCCAGGGCGGCGCTGGCCGGGCTGAAGGCGTCCTGCGGCTGGCCGGACGCGCCGCGGCCGGTGCACGCCGAGGACCTGCTGGCCGAGCGCGCGCTCGACGGCGACGCCGATGCCCGCCGGCAGCTCATCGAGAACGTCTACCTGCCGCTCGCCGGCACGCCGCTGCTCGACACGCTGGCGACGTACCTGGAGCAGGGCACCTCGCTGGAGGCGACGGCACGGCTGCTGTTCGTCCATCCCAACACCGTCCGCTACCGCCTGAAGAAGATCACCGAGCTGACCGGCTACCAGCCGACCGAGGGCAGGTCGGCCTTCACTCTTCAGGTGGGGCTCATCCTCGGCAGGCTCTCGGAGAGTGCCGAAACCTGGCGCGCTCTAACGTAATGCCGCTGAAATCCCCACTGTGGCCTTCCTACAAAAGACCCCGGACAAAGTTCGTACGGATCTCCATCCTCGTGTCGGAGTTCTACAGGGCATGGTGGGTTTTGTGCTTGTACTCGTCGCTCCGGGCCAAGGCGCCCAAACACCAGGCTTCCTGACTCCGTGGCTCGAGCTGCCCGGACTCGCCGACCGGCTCGGCGCCTGGTCCGAGGTGGTCGGGCTCGATCTGGTGGCCTACGGCACGACCGCCGGCGCCGACGAGATCCGCGACACCGCCGTCGCCCAGCCGCTGCTCGTGGCCGCCGCGCTGGCCTCCGCCGAGGCGCTCGGCGTGACACCCGACGTGCTCGCGGGCCACAGCGTCGGCGAGTTCGCCGCCGCGGCCCTGGCCGGGGTGCTCACCCCGGAGCAGGCGCTCTCCCTCGTCCGCGACCGTGCCCAGGCCATGGCCAAAGCCGCCGCCGTCACCGAGACCGGCATGACGGCCGTGCTCGGCGGCGCCGAGGACGACATGCTCGCCGCCATCGACCGTCACGGGCTGACGGCCGCCAACATCAACGGCGCCGGCCAGATCGTGGCCGGCGGCACGCTGGAGCAGCTGGCCGCGTTCAAGGACGACGCGCCGGCCCGCGCCCGGCTCATCCCGCTGTCCGTGGCGGGCGCGTTCCACACCCGTCACATGGCCCCGGCCGTGGAGAGCCTGCGCGAGGCCGCCCAGCAGGTCACCCCCGCCGACCCGCGGGTCACGCTGCTCTCCAACGCCGACGGGCAGGCGGTCGCGAGCGGCGCCGAGTTCCTCGACCGGCTCGTCAAGCAGGTGAGCAACCCCGTCCGGTGGGGCTCCTGCATGGAGACCATGGCGGGCCTCGGTGTCACCGCGATGATCGAGCTGCTGCCCGGCGGCACGCTGACCGGCCTCGCCAAACGCGGGCTGCGCGGCGTGCGGACGGCGGCGCTCAAGACCCCAGACGACCTCGACGCGGCCAGGGAGCTGATCAAGTGAGGATCCCCGACATCGCCCCGGGCGCAAAGGTGCTGGCCCTGGGCCACTACCAGCCGGCCCACGTGGTGACCAACGACGACCTGGCCAAGACCATGGAGACCAACGACGAGTGGATCCAGTCGCGGGTCGGCATCAAGGAGCGCAGGGTCGCCAAGGAGGAGTCCGTCGAGGACATGGCGACCATCGCCGGCGGCAAGGCGCTGGCCGCCGGCGGCCTGTCCCCCGAGGACATCGACCTCGTCATCGTGGCCACCTGCACGCTGGAGACGCAGATCCCCAACGCCTCCGCGATCGTGGCCAACCGCCTCGGCATCAAGTCGCCGGGCGCGTTCGACGTCAACGCCGCCTGCGCCGGGTTCTGCTACGCGCTCGCCACCGCCAGCGCCGCCGTGCGCGGCGGGGCGGCCAGGAACGTGCTCGTCATCGGCTCCGAGAAGCTGTCGCAGTGGGTCGACTGGACCGACAGGTCCACGGCCGTGATCTTCGCCGACGGCGCCGGCGCCGCGGTCGTCGGCCCGGCCGAGACGCCCGGCATCGGCCCCGTGGTGTGGGGCAGTTCCGGCGACAAGTTCGACGCCATCGAGATCAAGGGCCGCGCCGGCTTCCTGCACCAGGAGGGTCAGACGGTCTTCCGGTGGGCCACCACCGCCCTGCACCCCGTGGCGCTGGAGGCGTGCGCCCGTGCGGGCGTCGACCCGTCCGAGCTGTCGGCGTTCGTACCCCACCAGGCAAACCTGCGCATCGTCGAGGCCATCGCCCGCAAGCTGGGCGCAGAGAAGGCCGTGGTCGCGCGTGACATCGTCCACGCGGGCAACACCTCGGCCGCCTCGATCCCGCTCGCGCTCTCGCGCATGCTGGAGCGCGGCGAGGTCCGCTCGGGCGGCCTCGCTCTCGTGCTCGGCTTCGGCGCGGGCCTGACGTACGCGGGGCAAGTGATCGAGATCCCCTGACGGGGTTCGCGGTCCATTTCATGAGCTTGTGCGGCCATGCCCGCACAGACACCAGGAAACCAAAGGAGAACTAGCGACATGGCTGCCACCGAGCAGGAAATCCTCGCGGGCCTCGGCAAGATCATCAACGAGATCACCGGCATTCCGGCGTCCGAGGTGACCCCCGAGAAGAGCTTCGTGGACGACCTCGACATCGACTCCCTGTCCATGGTCGAGATCGCCGTGGCCGCCCAGGACGAGTTCGGCGTCGAGATCCCCGACGACCAGCTCAAGAACCTGAAGACGGTCAAGGACGTCCTCACCTTCATCCAGGGCTGACCGAAGCACACCCATCTGATCAGTAAGGAGCGCGAAACGTGAGTGCGAACCGGGTACGTGTCGTCGTTACCGGGCTAGGCGCGACGACGCCCGTCGGTGGAGACGTCACCTCGTCCTGGACGGCGCTCCTCGCCGGTCAGTCGGGTGTCGAGACGCTCACCACGGACTGGATCGACGCCGTCCCCGTGAAGTTCGCGGGCACGGCGGCGGTCGATCCGGCCGAGGTGCTGCCGCGGCCCGAGGCCCGCCGCCTCGACCGCAGCGAGCAGTTCGCGCTGGTCGCCGCCAGGGAGGCCTGGCAGGACGCCGGCGCCCCCGAGGTGGCGCCCGAGCGGCTCGGCGTCGTGGTCTCCAGCGGCATCGGCGGCATCTCGACGACGCTGAGCGCGTACGACACGTGGCGTGAGAAGGGCTGGAACCGGCTTTCGCCGTTCACCGTGCCGATGCTCATGCCCAACGGCCCGGCCGCCTGGATCGGGCTCGACCTGAAGGCACAGGCCGGCGTGCACGCCACGGTGTCGGCCTGCGCCTCCGGAGCGGAGGCCATCGGCCACGCGATGGACATGATCAGGGTCGGCCGCGCCGACGTGGTGGTCGCCGGCGGCACCGAGGCCGCGATCCACGGCCTCAACATGGCGGCCTTCGCCGCCGCGCGGGCCATGTCCACCCGCAACGACGACCCGGCGGCCGCGTCCCGGCCGTGGGACCGCGCCCGCGACGGCTTCGTCCTCGGCGAGGGCGCCGGCATCGTGGTGCTGGAGTCCGAAGAGTACGCCAAGGCCCGCGGCGCGCGCATCTACGCGTACTGCGCGGGCGTGGGCTACTCCGCCGACGCCCACCACATCACCCAGCCGGAGCCCGAGGGCCGCGGCATCATCATGGCGATGACCCAGTCGCTCACCGACGCCGGCATCACCGGCCTCGACATCAAGCACGTCAACGCGCACGCCACCTCGACGCCCGCGGGCGACGTCGGTGAGGTGCAGGCGGTGGCCAAGGCCGTCGGTACCCACCCGCTGGTGACCTCGACCAAGTCGATGACGGGTCACCTGCTCGGCGGTGCGGGCGGCATCGAGTCCGTCTTCACCATCAAGGCCCTGCAGGAGCGGATCGTCCCCGCCACCATCAACCTCGACGACCTCGACGACGGCATCGATGTCGACCTCGTCCACGGCAAGAACCGCACACTGCCGGACGGCGACATCGCCGCGATCAACAACTCGTTCGGCTTCGGAGGCCACAACGTTTCCGTCGTCTTTAAGGGGGCTTAAATGACCGTGCTCGACAACCGGGTGGTGACCGACGGCTCCGATCAGGAGCCCGCCGATCCCCGCGACCCGGCCGTCCGCCTGGCCGCGCTGCTCGACGAGGGCTCGGTACGACTGATCACTCCCGAGGACAAGAGCGGCGTGCTGGCCGCCATGGGCCGCGTCGAAGGCGTCCCCGTCGTCGCCTTCTGCAGCGACGCCCGCTCCCAGGGCGGCGCCATGGGCAGCGAGGGTTGCGAGCACATCGTGCACGCCTACGACGTGGCCGTACGCGAGCGGGTGCCGGTCATCGGCATCTGGCACTCCGGCGGCGCGCGGATCCCCGAGGGCGTGGAGTCGCTGCACGGCGTGGGCCGGGTGTTCGCCGCCATGACGAAGGCCTCCGGCGTCGTGCCGCAGATCTCCGTGGTGGTCGGACCGGCCGCCGGCGGCGCCGCCTACGGGCCCGCCCTCACCGACCTGGTCATCCTGGCCGACTCCGGCCGCATCTTCGTCACCGGCCCCGACGTCGTGCGCAGCGTCACCGGCGAGAACGTCGACAGCGCCGCCCTGGGCGGCCCCGAGCCGCACAGCAAGCGCAGCGGCGTCGTCCACGTCGTGACCAAGACCGAGACCGACGCGTTCGTCAAGGCGCGCCAGCTCACCACACTGCTCGGCCACCAGGGCCGGGTGCGCAACGGCGAGATCGACGAGGTCGACTTCTCCGCGCTGCTGCCCGACTCCGCGCGCCGTGCCTACGACGTCAAGCCGCTGGTCAACGGCCTGCTCGACGAGCCGGGCATCGAGCTGCACCCCAAGTGGGCGCCCAACATCGTCACGTCGCTGGGCCGCCTCGGCGGCCGGACGGTCGGTGTGATCGCCAACAACCCGATGCGGCTCGGCGGCTGCCTCGACGCCACGTCCGCCGAGAAGGCCGCCAGGTTCGTACGTATGTGTGACGCCTTCGGTGTGCCGTTGGTTGTCATCGTGGACGTGCCCGGTTACCTGCCGGGCGTCGGCCAGGAGCACGACGGGGTCGTGCGGCGCGGCGCCAAGCTGCTGCACGCCTTCGCCGAGGCGTCCGTGCCGCGCGTCACGCTGATGACCCGCAAGGCGTACGGCGGGGCGTACATCGCGATGAACTCCCGCGCGCTGGGCGCCACCAAGGTCTTCGCCTGGCCGACGGCCGAGGTCGCGGTCATGGGCTCGGTGGCCGCGGTGCGCATCCTCAAGCGGCGCGACATCGCCGCCGCCCCCGAGGAGGAGCGGGCCGAGCTGGAGCAGCGCCTGGCCGAGGAGCACGAGAAGCTCGTCGGCGGCCTGTCCAGGGCCCAGGAGGTCGGCGTCATCGACGAGGTGATCAAGCCCGAGGAGACCCGCGGCGCCATCGCCAAGGTCCTCGCCCAGGCCACCCCGGCCCGCGGCGCCCACGGCAACATCCCGCTGTAACCCTTCCGGCAACGGCGAGGGCCCCGCACGACGTCGTGCGGGGCCCTCGCCGTTCCGCTGTCATGGCGCACCTGGACGGAGCCGGGTGACGGGCTCGCCGCGGCGACGGCCCGGGGCCGGCCCTCCCTGTCAGACGGCGGCGTGCAGCCAGCGGACGGGGGCGCCGTCGCCGGCGTACCTGAACGGCTCCAGCTCCTCGTCCCACGGCTTGCCGAGCAGCTTGTCCAGCTCCTCCTCCAGCACGCACCGCCCCTGCGCGGCCATCATCATCGCGGCGCGGAGCCGGTCCTCGGGGATCATGATGTCGCCGGAGGCGCCGATGGCCGCCGTGAAGGCGCCAAGAGTCGGCGTATAGGCATGGCGGGAGCCGTCCACACCGGGTGAGGCGTCCTCGGTGATCTCGAACCTGAGGCGCTGCCAACCCATGAGGGACGACGCGATGGCCGCCGCGATGCCGGGCCGGCCCTCCCATTCCGCCTGCGCGCGGACCACGTTGGGCGCGGCGGGTTGCGGCGTCCACGTCAGGTCTACGGGCACGCCAAGAACACCCGCGACTGCCCATTCGATGTGAGGGCACAGCGCGGGCTGAGCCGAGTGGACGTAAAGGACGCCACGAGCAGACACCGGACCTCCCGTTTCGGTACGAGGTGCGCCTTCCCCAACGGCCTCGCCCCAGGATGATCACAAGTGACTAGGGAGAGACTACCGTCGGTCGCCATCCGGCACCAGAGGGGGGCCATACCAAGTTGGTGCTGATGTGGCGGGTGACAGGCCGCCGAGCGAGGAAAGATACCGGCTCATGGAACTGGAATCTGTCGGCGCGGCGCTCATCCGCCCGGGTCAGGTGCTGATCGACCGCAGCGCGATGTCCGCCGCGGCGCGCTGGACCCAGGCGGTGTCGGAGGCCGACGGCGTCTGCGTGGTGCACCTGGCGCCCGGCGCCGACCCGTGCGAGGTCACGGCCGAGCTGCGCGACCGTGGCCTGCGGGCCTCGCCCAACCACGTGCTGCGCGGCCAGCCGCTGTTCTTCGGCGGCCCGGCCTCCCGTCCCTTCCCCGCCGAGCCCGTTCCCTTCAAGCACCGCCGCTCGCGTTCCGGCGTCGTCATCGGCCTGCTCGACACCGGCGTGGCCAAGCATCCGTGGTGGTCCGGCAGCGACTGGTACGCCCGCCTCGCCCCCGAGCAGGCCGACGCCGCCGAGGGCTCGCAGGCCGGCCACGGCACGTTCCTCGCGGGCCTGCTGGCGCGCGGGGCCCCGGGCGCCGCGCTGTGCGTGGAGCGGGTGCTCGACGGCGACGGCCTCACCGATGAGGCGACCGTCGTCCGCGCCCTGCACCGCATGCGCGAGCGGCCGCCGCACGTGCTCAACCTCTCCTTCGGCTGCCACACCTTCGACGACCGGCCGCCGCCCCTGCTGACCGACGCCATCCGCGCGCTCGACGACACGGTGACCGTGGCCTGCGCCGGCAACACCGCCTCCGACCGGCCGTTCTGGCCCGCCGCGCTGCCGTACGTGGTCGGCGTGGCGGCCGTGGACGCGACCCTGCGGCGGCGGGCGCCCTACTCCGGTCACGGCACCTGGGTGGACGCGTGCGCTCCGGGCGACTGGCTGACGAGCAGCTATCTCGACACCGCGGGGTTCAGCGGCTACGCCACGTGGAGCGGCACGTCGTTCGCCACCGCGCTGGTGGCGGGCGTCATCGCCGAGGGAGCCGCGGACGAGCCGGCCCGCGACGTCGCCGCGCGGCTGCTCGAGTCGGAGGAGGCCGAGCAAATTCCCGATCTGGGAGTTCTCGTCCGGGGGAATCTGTAGAGTTTACGCTCAGTCCCCAGACAACCACGAGGAGGCGTGACCGCCTCTTGGTGCCGGACGGAAGGAGGCCGCATGCGCGACGCACGCGAACCAGCGGAGCTGCTCCCGGCCGCGGCGGGGGGCGACCGGTCGGCCTGGGAGGAGCTGGAGTCGCGCTTCGGGCCGCGCATGTGGGCCGTGGCCCGCGCCTGCGGCCTCGGGCCCGCCGACGCGGCGGACGCCGTCCAGGGGGCCTGGCTACGACTGCTCCAGCACCTGCACACGATCAGAGAGCCGGCGGGGGTGGGCGCCTGGCTCATGACGACCGTACGCCGGGAGGCCCTGCAGCTCCTGCGCAAGGAGCGCGCGCTGATCTCCTCCGTCGAGGTGGTCGAAGAGGCCGACCCGGCCGCGGCCGTCCTGGAGGCCGACGACCGGCGCCTGCTCTGGAAGACGGTCTCCGCCCTGCAGGAGCCCTGCCGCAGCCTGCTCCAGCTCGTCGCCAACGACCTCGGCAACCAGCAGGTGGCCTTCCGGCTCGGGCTTCCCGTCGGCAGCGTCGGCCCGACGAAGGCCCGCTGTCTCGACAAACTGCGCACTCTGATCTCGACACAGGAGACGGCGCAATGATCAACGACGAGTATTTCCTGGCCGCCCTGCGGCTGGCCACCGGAAACGACCCGATCCCCGGTCATGTGTCCGCCGCCGCACGTGACGCCTTCGGGCTCAGGGTCCCCCATTCGGTGACCGCCGGGCCGGCGGAGTGCTCAGCCGTCCGGGGCGTCCGCGACGACGACGGCTCCCACCTGGTGCGCTTCGTCGCCGCCGGGCTGACCTTCGACCTGGAGGTGAGCGAGGGCGACGGGCTCATCGACGTCGCCGGGCTCATCTCCCCCTATCCGGGCGAGGGCGCCCTGGTCGACGTCAGGACCCCACACCTCACTCTCACCCGGCGCATCGCGCACACCGGTCATTTCGCGGCCACCGGCCTGCCTCCGGGCTGGATCAGCGTGGTGTGCCACCGGCCGGGCCAGGCGCCCGTCCAGACCACGTGGGTGCGCATCCGCCCCTGACTCCGCCGCGACCATGAGCACACCAGCGGACGAACCGGGCGGCCTCGACCGGCTCGTCGCCGCGGCCGAGACCGCCATGCTGCGTTCCCTGGTCGACCCCGAGGACGCGATGCGGGCGGGGCGCGTCATCCTCGATGCCGCCGGTCGGGCCGGCCACACGGAGGCCGAGGTCGTGGCGTTGCGGGCGATGGCGCTGGCCGCCCGCGAGCTGGGCGACCTGGAGGGCGCCGAACACCACCTGCGCCGGGCCATCGCCACCACGGGAGCACCGGCCGCGCGGGTCGCGCAGGCGCGGCTGTCGCTGGTCACCGTACGCACCGAGCGGGGGCATCCCCTGCAGGCGCTGCGCGTGGCGGCGCTGGCCTGGGTCTATCTGTCGCCGCTCGACCGCGCCAAGCTCGACACCCAGCGCGCGGTCGCCCTCGCCCATCTCGGACGCCACCAGGAGGCCACCGCCGCCTGCGACCGCGCGCTCCGCGCCCTGGCGAACGCGCCCGGCACCCTCGACGACCGCCGTTTCCTGGCCGGTGGGCTGCTCAACCGGGGCCTCATCCACGCCTACCGGGGCGACTGGGACGCCGCCATGCGCGACCTGTCCGCCTGCCTGCAGATCGCCGAGCAGGCCGGGCTGCGCCACCTGGCCCGCCTGTCCGCGGCCAACCTGCCCTTCCTGTCCGTACGCCGGGGCGACATCGCGGAGGCGTTCAAGCACTACCAGGAGGCCGAGGAGACCCTGTTCGGCTTCCCCGAGCGGCTGGCCACGATGCGGGCCGACTTCGCCGGCGCGTTGCTGGCCGCGCACCTGCCGGGGGAGGCCAGGGCGATGCTGAACCTGGCCGTACCCGATCTGGAGGCGGCGGGCGCGCACGTCGCGCTGGCCGAGGCCCGGCTGAAGCTGGCACAGGTCGAGCTGCTCACCGGCGACCCGCACCGGGCCGTGCAGGTGGCCGAGCAGGCGGCGGCGGAGCTGGCCGCGCAGGAGCGCACGTCGTGGCTGCCGCTGGCCACGGAGGTGGTGCTGCGCTCCCGGCTGGCCCTCGGACCGGTCACACCGGAGCTGGTGGCCGAGCTGGTCGCGTGCGCCGACGCGCTGGAGGACGGCGCCCACCCGGCGGACGCGGCGGCGCTGCGGCTGGAGGCCGCCGTGGCGGCGCTCGCCGTGGACGACCACCCGACGGCCTCGGCGCAGCTGACCCGGCTCACCCGGCACGCCGAGCGGCGCGAGCGGTGGGTGCCGGCCGGCACCCGGCTGACCGCGTTGTCCGCCGTGCCGACGTCCGCTCCTCCGATCCCGGCGCCGGTGCGCCAGCACGCGCTCGCGTTGCAGGCGGCGCTGCAGGAGGACGTCCCGGCGGCCTTCCACGCGCTGCGCGAGGGACTGGCGGAGGTGAGCGGGCAGGTGGAGACGTTCGACGACCCGTCGGTACGCGCCCACGTGGCCAGGTCCGGGGAGCGGCTGGCGGCGTTCGGGCTGGGGCTGGCGGTGCAGAGCGGCGACGTCGTGGAGGTGTTCGCCTGGGCCGAGCGGTGGCGGGCCGTGGCGGCGCCCGCCCACGCGTGCGCGCTCGCCGACCCCGAGCGGGTGCGGGCGGAGCTGGGGGAAGGCGTCCTCGTGGAGTACGTCGCCGACCAGGACACGTTGCTGGCCGTGCTGATCAGCGGGGAGCGGACGCTGCTGCGGCGGCTGGCCGACGTGCGCGAGGTCAAGGAGGCGATCGTCCGGCTCCGGTACGCGCTGCGCCGCCGGCACGAGGCCGGCGTGGAGGCCGCCGCGGAGGAGGTCGAACGGCTGCTGCTGCGGCCGCTGGCGGACCTGCTGGGTGACCGGCCGCTGGTGGTGGTGCCGGTGGGCGCGCTGCACACGCTGCCCTGGGGCGCGCTGCCGTGCCTGCGGGAACGCCCGGTGAGCGTGGCGGCCAGCGCCGCCGGCTGGGTCCGGGCACGGGAGCTGCCTCGCCCTGATGGGACGCCGGTCGTGGTGGCGGCGGCCGGGCCCGCGCTGGCGCACGCCGAAGCGGAGGTGGAGCACGTGCTCGCCTGCCACCGGGGCGGGCGGCGGGTGCCCGCGCGCACCAAGGCGGTGCTGGAGGCCCTGGAGACGGCCGACGTGTTGCACCTGGCGGCCCACGGGGTGTTCCACGCGCGCAGCCCGCTGGTGTCGGGCATCACGCTGGAGGACGGCTCGCTGATGGCGTACGACCTGCTGGAGGCGCCGCGTTCGGCCGGGCTCGTGGTGTTGTCGGCGTGCAACTCCGGAATGTCGCGTACACCGATGGAGGGCGCGCCACTCGGCCTGCCGGGGACGTTCCTCGCCAAGGGGTCGTCCTGCGTGATCGCCGGAATGGTGCCGGTACGTGACGAGACGGCACGGGCGCTCATGGGCATCTTCCACGAGCTCGTGGCGGCTGGTCAGCCGCCGGACGCGGCACTGGCGTACGCGGCGGCCAAGACGGAGGAGGTGGGCTTCGTCTGCTTCGGCGCCGGCGATCTCCCCCTCTACTGACAACCCCCTCGAACCCCGCTGCCCAGCCGCTCTCTCCCCCACTCCGCGGTGTTCCTTCGCCCCGGACCCGTCGCCCCGCCCCGAAGGCCCCGGACTTCCTCGCCGGGCCCTTCGTTGGAGGACCTCAGCCCTGGACCGCCGTCAGCTGAAGGCTCTCCCGGCCCCCGACCCGCAACCCGCAACCCGTCACGCCGAAGGCCCTCACGCGAAGGACTCCAACCGCAACCCCCGTCACGCCGAAGACCTCAAAGAACCTCAGCCCGTGACCACCGCCACACCGAAGACCTCAAAGGACCTCAGCCCGTGACCACCGTCACGCTGGAGGCGGTGAGGAGTGGGGGTGGGACAGGTCAGCCGGTGGCGACGGGCCTCGACGGGTCGGCGACCCAGTTGGACCAGGAGCCGACGTAGAGGGCGGCGGGCCGGCCGGCCACCTCCAGTGCGAGCACCTCGTGGGCGGCCGTCACGCCGGACCCGCAGTACGCGCCCGCCGGCACTCCCTCAGTGACGCCCAGGTCGGCGAAACGGGCCCGCAGCCTCTCGGGAGCAAGGAACCTGCCGTCCGGG
Organism: Nonomuraea terrae; assembly: GCF_044465245.1. Classification (NCBI taxonomy): domain Bacteria; kingdom Bacillati; phylum Actinomycetota; class Actinomycetes; order Streptosporangiales; family Streptosporangiaceae; genus Nonomuraea; species Nonomuraea terrae. Next base: position 975,330 of record NZ_JBITLL010000005.1, read on the forward strand.
CCGACGTTGTCGGTCGTGGGAGCGGAGACGGCCCCGGGCACGTGCCCGGCCACCGGATCGATCGGCTCCACCTCGCCCCGGTAGCGTTCTGCGGCCCGGGCGTCGAGCAGCACGCCCTCGCCCGCCAGCGCCGCCGCCTCGTCGGCGGTCAGCACCGGCATGCCGCCCGGCCGGGCGGTGAAGTCGCCCTCGACCGGCTGCGGGACCTCCTTGGTGGTCGGCAGGCCGGCCGCGATCCAGGCGGGCAGCCCGCCGTCGAGCACGCGTACGTCGCGGTGGCCGAAGTAGCGCAACACCCACCAGGCACGGGCGGCGGCGGTGGAGGCGGCGTCGTCGTAGACCACCACCGGCCGGTCGCCCGACACGCCCAGGCGGCGCATCGCGCTCTGGAAGGCCTGCGCCTCCGGCAGCGGATGCCGCCCGGCCTCGCCGGGAGGGGCCGCGAGATCGGCGTCGAGGTCGCAGAAGACGGCGCCCTGGATGTGGCCCTCGCGGTACGACTCCAGCCCGGGCGGCCCGCCGAGCCGCCACCGCACGTCCAGCACGGTCGCGCCGTCGAGGGCGGCGAGCTGCTCAGGAGTGATCAACGGGCTGGTCACGTGCGTACCTCCAGAAGTGGGACGTGCTGCTCGGCCGCGGTCAGCGAGCCGTGGTAGCCGACGAAGCGGGCCTCGATCGGGTGCCGGGAGGGAGTGGTGATGGCCACGCCGCCGTACGGAACGGCCACGACGTCGCCGATGCGCTCCAACCACGCGTCATGGACGCGCGGGCCGAACCAGCCCGAATCGACTGCCTCCTGTCGGGAGACGACCCACGCCTTGTCGCGCAGGGTCTCGCGCCAGGCCTCCAGCACCTGCTTGGCGGCTCCCGGGCGGGCGTACACGTGTCTCGCCCGCGCCTCGCCGCCGAGCAGCGCCACCCCTTCCATCAGCTCGGGGCTGCTCTCGGCGTCGATCTTCTCGGTGGCGTTGACCATGCCGTGGTCGGCGGTGACGTAAAGAGCGGAGCCGGGCGGAAGCCCCTCGGCGAGCCGCCGGGCCATGCCGTCGACGATGGACAGCTGCTGCAGCCACTCGTCGCTGCCCCAGCCGGTCATGTGGCCGACGGCGTCGAGGTCGCCGTAGTAGACGGTGACGTGCGCGGGACGGCTCTCGCGCAGCGCCCCGTGCGCGCGGGCGACCCGCTCGTCCGCGGATTCGGCGGCCGCGTAGCGGACGCCACGGTAGACGGCCCTGGTCAGCCCGGTGCCCTCGAACGCGGCGGGGCCGACGTAGACGGGCTGGACCCCGGCCTGGGCGGCGCGCTCGTAGACGGTCGCGGCGGGCTGCCACTGCTCGGGCTGCACCACGAGACCGTCGGGGGCGGTCCAGCGCAGGCAGTTGAACAGGTGGCCCGTGCCGGGCACGGCGAGCATCAGGCCGACCATGCCGTGTTCGCCGGGGGTCAGGCCGGTGCCCAGGGAGGACAGGCTCGTGACGGTGGTGGAGGGGAACCCGGCGGTGAGCGTACGGCCGGCCAGCTCCGCCAGGAAGGGCGCGTGACCGGGATGGGCACGCAACAACTCGGCGCCGAGTCCGTCGACGAGGAACAGGCAGACGCGGTCGGCGGGCTCCAGGGCGAGCGTGTTGGGCTCACGGAGGCCCAGTGCGGCGAGCAGCGAGCCGGGCAGATCCGCCAGCGACCCGCCACCGTATCCCGGCACGATCATGCCCCACAGTCTAACTCTCCCGATTCCCGCGCCATCGCCCCCACCTGCGCCGAAAGAGGGGCAGCGAGTGAACGCGGCCCAAGGGAGACCGACGAACACCACGCCAGAACGCCGCCCGACCTCCTCACCGGTACGGTGACGAACCCACGCCGGCCGTCCCCCGCGAATGCCGGCTCCCAAGGCCCTCACCTCCCGACCGTCGTCCTCCTGGAAGCGGTGGAGAGGGAGGCCATGTCATTCGACGGCAGGTGAGGCGCGCAGCTGGCGTGAAACCGGCGGTCGGGGATGAGGGGAATGCCCGTCCTGGGACAGAGCCGCGCAGGAGCCGTCGCGGCGGGAGACCGGCGCATACGGCGGACATGCCGGGGATGACGGCTCGTCTTCCTGAGGACCTCAACCGCCGGCCGCCGTCCTCCTGGGAGCGGGGAGTGGATGCGAGGCCAAGGGGTCGGCCCTGTCCAGGGACGCCGGCAGGTGGCCCGGGTAGGGGCGCGGCCGGGGTGAGGCTCGTGGTCAGGGGGTGGAGGGGAAGCGCGCGTCTCGGGGTGGAGCCGGGCAGGGGTCGTCGTGGCGGGGCCCGGTCATGCGGTGTGATGCCCCGGCCGGGGTCAGGAGGCGGTGCGGGCGGTGGCCTCGGAGAGGGCCTTGGCGAACGACAGGACGTGGGTGACCGCCTCCGGCCCGTCGGCGGCCTCGCTGACCCGCAGCGACAGGTCGTCGGCGGTGATCGCGCCGGTGTAGCCGTGGTCGGCCTCGCAGTTTTCGTCTCCGCAGGTGGCCGGCTCGAGGTCGACGTGGGAGATGGCGCCCCAGCCGATCGTGAGCGTCACCTCCGTGGGAGGGACTCCGGGGACGTACGAGGCGGGGTCGGGCACCACGCGTGTGACGGCCACCGACTGGATGCGGCTCAGGCGTACGGCCTCGGTGGTGGTGGAGGCGTGGGACGCCGAGACGCCCTCCACCGCGGGATGCTCGTCGGTGTGGCAGACCAGCAGCCGCGTCGTCGACAGCACCAGGACGGTGACGTGCCGGCGGACCTCCATCGCGGGATCGAACGTCGCCTCGTGATGGACCACGAACGCGGTCACGGCCTCCTTGCCCAGGGCGGATTCGACCGCGTCGGTGACGAGGTCGGGGTAGTAGCCGCTGCGCTCGATCGCTTCGCGCAGGCCCGCGGCGGAGACTCGGGTTTCCCTCATGGGTCCATCCTGCCAGGGCCGGGCAGTGCACTCACCCGCCCCATATAACGCTCTATAACGTCTTTTACCCGGGCATCACCGGGCACATGGTTCAGCCGATTTCGCCGAGCGCTGATCAGGACAGGCGGCGCGGTCCTCCGTCGCGACGCGGCCCCGCCGGCGTGCGCAGCGTGGCCCTGGCCCCGAGGATCATGACGTCCGACTCGCCCACGAGCACCTGGTCGAGGTCGAGCCTGGCCAGCTCCGGCAGGTCGTTGGCCAGCCGCCCGACGCGTACGAGGAGCTCCTCCAGGGCGCCGACGGCGACGGGAGGATAGCCGTACTCGCCGAACAGCAGCGGCGCCCCGCGTACGGACCGCACCAGGGCGGCGGCGTCCTCGCCGGTCAGCGGCGCGAGGCGGAAACCCTGGTCGAGCAGGAGCCGCGCGGTCACCTCCCCCAGCCCGAACGACACGACGGGCCCGAACGCGGCGTCATCGACGACCCCCACCACCGTCGGCACGGCCGGCTGCGGCGCCATGCGCTGCACGGCCAGCTCCACGCCCGGCCCGAACTGCTCGGCGAACTCGGTGTAGGCATGGCGTACGGTCTCCGGCCCCGTCAGGCCCAGACGCACGGTGCCGGCCCGGCGCGTGGCCCCGGGGTCGGCCACCTTGATCACGGCGGGCCAGCCGAGGCGCTCGGCCGCGGCGGCAGCCTCGTCGGGCGAGTGGACGACCTCGGCCGGCCAGACCGTCAGCCCGTAGCAGGACAGCAGCTGGGCGGCGTCGGTCTCGACCGGCGGCCCGGCCTGGGCGAACCCGCCGGGCGCGACGTCGGCGACCTCCCCCGCCGCGCCGAGCGTCTCGCGCACGAGGGCCTTGGCACGGGGGGTGTCGACGCCCTCGAGCTCGGGCGGCGGCACCGCCGGGTGCGCCCGCCACCTCGCGTACCGCACCACGTGCGCCAGCGCCCGCACGGCCTCTTCGGGAGCGGCGTACGACGGGATGGAGCCGCGCGCGGGCGTCGCGCCCGATCCGACGCGCAGCGCCGGGTGCATGCCCAGATGCCCCTCGAACGTGGCCAGCACCGGTTTGCCGGCGCCTTCGGAGACCCGCAGCAGCTCGGCCGCCACGGCGTCGGTGTCGCCGGGGATCGGCGGCGTGTAGATCGCGACGGCAGCGTCGACGTCGGGAGCGGCCAGCTCCCCGGCCAGCGCGGCGCCGTATTCGGCCGCGCCCGCCGACGGCCCGAGGTTGACCGGCGGGCGGGGCTCCAGCCCGGCCGCCCGGCAGGCGTGTACGGCGAGCAGGCCGAGCGCGTCGGAGTTGGTCACGAGCGCGACCCGCGGCCCGGCGGGCAGCGGCTGGTAGGCCAGCAACTGACCCACGTCGAAGAGCTGGATGAGGTCGTCGACCCTGATCAGGCCCGCCTGCTCGAACAACGAACTGATCGCCGAGTCGGGCAGGCCCAGCTCCTCGGCGGAGTGACCGGCCGGGGTGCCGCCGGACTTGACCACCACGATCGGCTTGCTGCGCGCGATGCGCCGGGCCAGCCGGGTGAACTTGCGCGGGTTTCCCAGCGACTCCAGGTAGAGCAGGATGACCTCGGTCGAGGCGTCCTCCTCCCAGTACTGCAGCAGGTCGTTGCCCGAGACGTCGGCCCGGTTGCCCGCGGAGACGAACGACGAGATGCCCATGCCGCGCTGCGCCACCCGCTGCAGCAGCGCGGTGCCGAGGGCGCCCGACTGGCTGAAGAAGCCGACCTCGCCCCGGCCCGGCACGGTGGCGGCGAGCGTGGCGTTGAGCCTGACGGCGGGGTCGGTGTTGGCGATGCCGAGGCAGTTGGGGCCCACGACACGCAGGCCGTACGAACGGGCGATGCGGGCGAGCTCGTCCTGCCGGGCACGGCCCTCCTCCCCCTTCTCGCCGAACCCGGAGGAGACCACGACCAGGCCGTGCACGCCCTTCTCCGCGCACTCCTTGACCACGTCGATCACGCCCTCGGCGGGCACGGCCACGACGGCCAGGTCGACGTCGTCCTCGATGGCCCCCACACTCGGGTACGCCCGCACGCCCGCCACCGCGCGCACCTCGCGGTGCACCGGGTAGACGGGGCCGGTGAAGTCGGCGGCCAGCAGGTTGCGCAGCACCGTCTGGCCCACGCCGCGGGGCTCGCGCGAGACGCCGACGACGGCGACCGAGCCGGGGGCGAGCAGCCTGGCGATGGACCTGGCCTCGGCCCGGTGCTCGCGCGCCGCCATGACCTCGGCGGAGGTCTCGGTCGGCGTGAGGTCGAGCGTCATGCGGACGACTCCGTCGGCGAACTGGCTCTGCGCGGTGTAGCCGGCCTGGCGCAGCACGCCCATCATGCGCATGTTGGCGGGCAGGACGTCGGCGACGAAGCGCTCGATGCCGCGTTCGCGGGCGGTGGCGGCCAGATGTTCGAGCAGGACGGAGGCCACTCCCCTGCCCTGGTGGGCGTCCTCGACGAGGAAGGCTACCTCGGCCTCGCCGGGGTCGGTGCGGTCGTAGCGGATGACCGCCACCATCTCGGCGCCGATCGTGGCGATCAAGGCGACCCTGCTGACGTAGTCGACGTTGGTGAACCGCTCGACCTCTTTGTCGGACAGCCGGGGCCGCGGGCCGAAGAACCGGAAATAGATCGACTCGTCGGACAGCCGGGAGTAGAAGGAACGGAGGCGGTCCGCGTCTGCCGGCTTGATCGGCCGTACGTGTGCGGTGCCACCGTCGGCCAGGACGACATCGGCCTCCCAGTGGGCCGGATACTGTGCCTCCACAGTGTCGAGCGTAACCCCCGTCCCACATGCCAAGACCAAAGGTGCGGTTGGGCAACGCTTGTGCATCGACTGACGCCCGGTCTCCGTGGTCCGCCCCACGAGCAGGCCGGAAGCTGTTAGTTTTGCGGTGGCGTCAAGCCGTGGCCAGGCTCGTTCTGAAGGCAGCAAGGTGGTGACATCATGACGCGGGTCGTCGTGGTGGGCGATCTCATGACCGACGCGGTCGCTCGCGCCCGTTATGCGCTTGCCAGGGCGAGCGACACCCCGGCGATCGTGACCATGCACGGCGGCGGCTCAGGGGCGAACATCGCCTCGTGGCTGGCCGTCGAGGGCTCCGAGGTGGCCTTCATCGGCCGCAGGGGCGCCGACATCACGGGCCGTAACCGTGACATGGAGCTGATGGGTTACGGCGTCGACGCCCGACTCGTCATGGATCCTGAGCGCCCGACCGGCACGTGCGTGGTGCTCGTCACCCACAAGGGCGAGCGCACGATGCTCTCCGACCCCGGGGCCAACGCGGCCCTGTCGCCGGAGGACCTGCCGCGTGACCTGTTCACCTCGGGCACCCACCTCCACCTGTCGGGCTACACGCTGATCAACGAGGGCTCGCGCGACGCCGGCCTCGCGGCGCTCGACATGGCCCGGCGCAGCGGGATGTCGATCTCGGTCGACTGCGCCTCGGCCGCGCCGCTGGACCGCACGGGCGCCGAGCCGTTCCTCGAGTGGACCAACGGCGCCAAGCTGCTGTTCGCCAACACCGACCAGGCCAGGGTGCTGACCGGCCGCGACGACGCCGAGGCCGCCGCGAAGGTGCTCACCGCGTGGTTCCCCGAGGTCGTCATCAAGATGAACGCCGAGGGCGCGCTGTGGTACGGCAACGGCCGTCCCGAGCCCGTCCACGTGGCGGCCGACCCGGTCGACAAGATCGTCGACGGCACGGGCGCGGGTGACGCGTTCTGCGCCGGGTTCCTGCCGGAGTGGCTGGACGGCAAGCCCCCCGCCGAGTCGCTGGCCTCGGGCTGCCGGCTGGCGACCAAGGCGATCATGCACCTGGGCGCGCGACCTCCGTTCTAGCCACCTCTCCGGCGCCATGGCGGGAAAGATCCCGAGCCGCGCCCAGGTGCGGAGCCCGACGTCCCGCGTGCGCCCGTCACGTTCCGGCGATCCGTCCTCCATCAGCCCGTACGCGCTTCCTCGGCGAAGGCGGTCAGGGCAGTGTCCACCTGGGGCTCGCACCGTCGGGCGAACAGGTCGCCGTCACGCTGCTGCACGCCAGAATGCGCGGATCGGCGCTGGTACGGCCGGCCGTGGCGACCCGTCACCGCGCCGGCCGCGCTCCACCGCGACCTCAATCCGGGCAACGGGCTGCTCGGGCCGCACGGCCCGCGGGCGATCGGCTTCGGCGTCGCCCGGGCGCTGCCGGTGACGCATCGGATCGTGAACGGGGATCCCGGCCTGACGGGGACGCCGGAGGAGGGCCGTTCGACGACGTGAACTGCCGCCCGGCCGTGGTGCGCGCCATCGCCCTGGACGCCGTGCGGGCGGCCGACCGTCCGCGGCGGATCAGGTGCCCACGTCACTGGTGCCGCCCGTGGTGCCCGGCGGCACGCCGTGCGGCGACGTCTCCGCCGCCCGGCAGGCGCCGGCGAGTTGCGGCCGGACGGGTTCTCGGCCGTCCACCTGCGCCGCGAGTTCGCCCGCCAGAGCATGTCCGTGGGCGGAGAAGTGCCGGCGAGGCGGTGCTGCGGCACCAGGGCGGCCGACCTGCAGCTCAGCCCGGTGTGTGCAGCGTGAACGCTAGCTCGTGACGGCCAGGGCCAGGGGCAGCACGGCCGGTGCGCCGGCATGGCGCACCAAAGCCGCCGCGAGGGTCATCGTCCAGCCCGTGTCGACGCGGTCGTCCACCAGCAGCACCGGCCCGCCGCACTGCGCGATCGCGGCGCTCACGTCCTTCGGCATGGCGAGTGTGCCCCTGATCGCCTGCACCCGCTTGGCGCTGTTGAACTGCTGCCCCGGCGAGCCCGCCCGGTAGCCCAGCTCCCCCAGATACGCCAGCCGACCGACCTGCGCCAGCCGCTCGGCGAAGGTGCGTACGAGCTTGGGCTTCGACGCGGACGGCACGTTGACCACGGCGATGGGACGTTCCCGCCACTCCCACGCGGACAGCACCTTCACCACGGCCGCGAACATGTCGTCGGCCATCGGCCCGTCGTCGCCGGCGAACAGCTCGCGCAGCCGGTTGCCCCAGCCGATGTCGGTCAGCCGCCCCAGCGCCCTGCCGGGCTCGGCGCCCAGCTCCGGCTTGATGCGCCCGCTCAGGTCGGACAGCCCGGTCGGCCACTGTCTGCGGGCCTCGATCTCGACGCCGGGGCGGCTCAGCCGGGCGCGGGCGGTCTCGACGGCCTGCTCGCCGATCTCGGTGGAGCGGTGGCGGCCGGTGCAGTTGTCGCAGCGCCCGCACGGCGTGGCCGTGTCGTCGTCGAGATGGCGGCGCAGGAACTGCTCGCGGCACTCGGTCGTCGTCAGGTAGGCGAGCATGGCCTCCTGCTCGGCGCGGCGCTCGGCGGCGATGCGAGCGTAGCGCTCGGCGTCGTACGCCCACGGCTCGCCCGTGGCCTCCCAGCCGCCCTTGACCCGGCGTACGGCGCCGTCGACGTCGAGGACCTTGAGCATCATCTCCAGCCGGCTGCGACTCAGGTCGACGGCGGTCTCCAGGGCCGGGGTGGACAGGATGCCGCCCTCTTCGAGGGCCTGCAGCGTGGAGCGGACGACCGGCTCCGGCGGGAACGCCAGCGAGGCGAAATAGGCCCAGATGTCGCGGTCTTCGGTGCCGGGCAGCAGGATCACCTCGGCCCGCTCGACGCCGCGCCCTGCCCGGCCGACCTGCTGGTAGTAGGCGACGGGCGACTGCGGCGCGCCCACGTGGACGACGAAGCCCAGGTCGGGCTTGTCGAAGCCCATGCCGAGCGCGCTCGTGGCCACCAGCGCCTTGATCCGGTTGCCGAGCAGCGCGTCCTCGGCGGCCTGCCGCTCGGCCGGGTCGGTCTGCCCTGAGTAGGCGGCCACCTCCAGGCCCTGCTCGCGCAGGTAGCCGGCGATCTCGTGGGCGGCGGCGACGGTGAGGGTGTAGACGATGCCGGAGCCGGGCAGCTCGCGCAGCGTCTGGGCCAGCCAGGCCAGGCGCTGCTCGGCCGTGGGCAGGCGGACGACGCTCAGGTGGAGGCTCTCGCGCTCCAGCGGCCCGCGCAGCACGAGCGTGTCGTCGCCGTCGGGACGCAGCTCGGGCGGCAGGCGCAGCTGCTCGGCCACGTCGCGGGTGACGCGCGCGTTGGCGGTCGCCGTGGTGGCGAGGACGGGGATGCCCGGCGGCAGGTCGGCGAACAGCGTCGACAGCCTGCGGTAGTCGGGCCGGAAGTCGTGGCCCCAGTCGGAGATGCAGTGGGCCTCGTCGACGACCACGAGCCCGGCGCTCTCGGCCAGCTCGGGCAGGACATTGTCGCGGAAGTCGGGGTTGTTGAGCCGCTCGGGGCTGACCAGCAGCACGTCGACCATGCCCTCGGCGACCTGGCCGTAGATCTCCTCCCACGCCTCGGGGTTGGCGGAGTTGATCGTGACGGCGGTGATGCCGGCCCGCTCGGCGGCGGCGATCTGGTTGCGCATGAGGGCCAGCAGCGGCGAGACGATGACCGTGGGCCCCTCGCCGAGCTCGCGCAGGAGCGCGGTGGCCACGAAGTAGACGGCCGACTTGCCCCAGCCGGTGCGCTGCACGACGAGGACCCTGCGGCGGCCGAGCACGAGGGCCTCGATGGCGGCCCACTGGTCTTCGCGGAGCACGGCGTGCTCGCCGGCCAGGGCGCGCAACCGCTCTTCGGCCTCTTCCCGCAGCATCGCGGCATCGGGGGCGTCAATCATGCCTCCCTTGTTACCAGCTTCCCCCGACGTTTTGCGCCCATCGGCGCATTCCCGCGGCGGTGACGGGGGCAACGTGTCGCGGGCACCCTCATGCTTCGGCACAATGTTCGACATGGCCCGACGCACGACTGCACCCCCGCCCGAGGACTTCGAGGAGCGGATCGTCGACATCGACGTCTCCTCCGAAATGCGCACGAGCTTTCTCGAGTACGCCTACTCGGTGATCTACCAGCGGGCGTTGCCCGACGCTCGTGACGGCCTCAAGCCGGTGCAGCGGCGCATCCTGTACTCGATGAGCGAGATGGGCCTGCGCCCCGACCGCGGCCACGTCAAGTGCTCCCGCGTCGTCGGCGACGTCATGGGCAAGCTGCACCCCCATGGCGACAGCGCCATCTACGACGCCCTCGTGCGCCTGGCGCAGCCGTTCTCGATGCGGTTGCCGCTGGTCGACGGGCACGGCAACTTCGGCTCCCCCGACGACATGCCCGCCGCGATGCGGTACACCGAGGCCAGGCTGGCCCCGGCGGCGATGCTCATGGTCGAGTCGATCGACGAGGACACCGTCGACTTCAAGCCCAACTACGACGGCCAGGAGACCGAGCCCGCGGTCATGCCGTCGGCGTTCCCCAACCTGCTGGTCAACGGCGCCAGCGGCATCGCGGTCGGCATGGCCACCAATATGGCGCCGCACAACCTCACCGAGGTCGTGGCCGCCGCCCGCCACCTGATCAAGAAGCCCGACGCGACGCTCGACGAGCTGATGAGGTTCGTGCCGGGTCCCGACCTGCCGACGGGCGGCTCGGTCATCGGGCTGCAGGGCGTGCGCGACGCGTACGAGACGGGGCGCGGCACGTTCCGCATGCGCGCCACGTGCACGGTCGAGCAGATCACCCCGCGCCGCAAGGGCATCATCGTCACCGAGCTGCCCTACAACGTCGGCCCCGAGCGCGTGGTCACCAAGATCAAGGAGCTGGTGACCAGCAAGAGGCTGCAGGGCATCGCCGACCTCAAAGACCTCACCGACCGGCACAAGGGCCTGCGGCTGGTCATCGAGATCAAGAACGGTTTCATCCCCGAGGCGGTCCTCGAGGAGCTCTACCGGCTGACGCCGATGGAGGAGACGTTCGGCATCAACAACGTCGCCCTGGTCGACGGCGAGCCCCGCACGCTGGGGCTGCGCGAGATGCTGCAGGTCTACGTCGACCACCGGCTCGAGGTCGTGCGCCGCCGCTCCGAATACCGGCGGCGCCGGCGCGAGGAGCGGCTCCACCTGGTCGACGGCCTCATCATCGCGCTGCTCAACATCGACGAGGTCATCCAGGTCATCCGTGCCTCCGACGACTCGGCGCAGGCGCGCACGCGGTTGATGGACGTGTTCGACCTGACCGAGATCCAGGCCTCCTACATCCTCGACACGCCGCTGCGCCGCCTGACCCGCTACGACAAGCTGGAGCTCGACCGCGAGAAGGAGACGCTGAGCGACGAGATCGCGCAGCTCACCGAGATCCTGTCGTCGGAGACGAAGCTGCGTCAGGTCGTCTCGGGCGAGCTGGCCGACGTGGCCAAGAAGTACGGCACGCCACGCCGCACCGTCCTGCTGGAGTCGCCGGGCGTGACCCGCACGCCGGTGGTGTCGCTGCAGGTGGCCGACGACCCGTGCCTGGCGCTGCTGTCCTCGACCGGCCTGCTGGCCCGCACGTCCGACGCCTCGCCGCTGCCCGGCGAGGGCGAGCGCTCGGCGCACGACGTGCTCGTCTCGGTCGTCAAGACGTCCGTACGCGGCGAGGTCGGCGTCGTCACGTCGCTGGGCCGGCTGATCCGGGTCCAGGTCGTCGACCTGCCGACGCTGCCGCCCACGGCCATCCCGCCGTCGTTGTCGGGCGGCCACCCGGTGTCCGAATACGTGCAGCTGGAGCCCGACGAGAAGGTGGTCGGCCTCGGCTCCCTCGACCCCGACGGCCCCGGCCTGGCCCTCGGCACGGCGCAGGGCGTGGTCAAACGGGTGGTCCCCGACTATCCGGCCAACCGCGACGACTTCGAAGTGATCACCCTGAAGGACGGCGACACCGTGGTGGGCGCGGTCGAGCTGGTCTCGGAGTCCCACGACCTGGTCTTCATCTCGTCCAACGCCCAGTTGCTGCGGTTCCCGGCCTCACTCGTACGGCCCCAGGGCCGTCCCGCGGGCGGCATGGCGGGCATCCGCCTCGACGACGGGGCCAGGGCCATCTGGTTCGGCGTGGTCGATCCTGAGAGCCCGGCCCAGGTGGTCACGGTCGCCGGCTCCTCCACGGCGCTGCCCGGCACGCAGGTGGGCGGCGGCAAGGTGTCCGACTACGCCGACTTCCCGGCCAAGGGCCGTGCCACGGGCGGCGTGCGCGCCCAGCGTTTCCTGAAGGGCGAGGACGAGCTGCTGCTGGCCTGGGCGGGCCCGGCGCCCGCGAAGGCGGTCTCGGCGGTCGGCAAGCCGGTGCCGCTGCCGGAGGAGCTCGGGCGGCGCGACGGCTCGGGCGTACGCCTGACGCACACCATCGGCGCGGTCGGCGGGGCGCTGGCCTCGACCCCTGAGGCGCTGCCCGGGGGCGCGCCGGAACCCGCCGATCCTGGAGACGGCTGAGCTGTGCCGGGGCCGGTCCCCGTGCCATCGCGGGGGCCGGCCCCGTCCCGACCCGGTGACCGGTCCGGGGAGCAGTCCCCATGACCCGGACCGGGAGAACCGAGGCGGGAGTCCTTCAGCCGGTCAAACCCGGCAGAGGCAGAAGGTATGCCCGGCCGGGTCGAGGAACACCCGGAAGCTGTCGTCCTCGCTCGGCTGGTGCTCGTGCTTGCGCGCGCCGATCTTCAGGGCCCGCGCCTCGGCCTCGTCCATGTCGTCGGCCTTCAGGTCGAGGTGGATCTGCTGGGGGCGTTCCGGCGCCGGCCACGTCGGAGCCCGGTGGTCGGGAGCGAGCTGGAAGGCCAGCCGCCTGGGCGGCCCTCCGTCGCTGACGACGACCCAGTCGTCCTCGGCCGAGGTGATCGGCCAGCCGAGGAGCTGGGAGTAGAACTCCGCCAATCCCCTGGGATCCGGACAATCCAGCACGACGCTCCGGAACTCGGCGATGCCGCCCATCGAAGTCGACCTTTCTCAGAGACAATGGGTGTCATGGCTGTCAATTCGTCCATGGTGCCGATCGGCACCCCGGCGCCCGCCTTCGACCTGACCGCGATCGACGGCGGGAGCTTGTCACTCGACGACCTCAAGGACTCACCCGCCACTCTCGTGGTCTTCCTGTCCAACCACTGCCCGTACGTACGGCACATCGAAGCAGGCCTCGGCGCGCTGGCCGAGGACTACGGCGCCAGGCTGTCGATCGTCGCCATCTGCAGCAACGACAGCGTCCACTACCCGGACGACGACCCCACACACCTCGCGGAACAGGCCGCGCGGGCCGGGTTCACGTTCCCCTACCTGCTCGACGACACCCAGGAGGTCGCCAAGGCGTACAAGGCTGCCTGCACGCCCGATTTCTTCCTCTACGACGCCGACCTGCGGCTCGCCTACCGAGGTGAGTTCGACCGGGCGCGGCCGGGCAACGACGTGCCCGTGACCGGCGCCTCGCTGCGGGCGGCGATCGACGCTCTCCTGCAGGGCCGGCCGGTGCCGGAGGAGCAGCGGCCGTCGCTCGGCTGCGGCATCAAGTGGAAGCCGGGCAACGCGCCCGGCTGACCTCAGGTGGCGGCGGTGATGGCGTGCGGCAGCGCGAGCAGCAGCTCGTGCGGCTCGCCGCCCTCCCAGTGCCGGATCAGCTTGGTGCCCGCCTCGCCGGGGTCGAAGCCCTCGCGGCCGAGCGGGCCGAAGCAGCCCGCCTCCTCCAGCATGAGGATGAGCGGGTCGTCCTCGGGGAGGTCGGCCGCGTAGGCGGCGGTGTCGAGGAGGGCCAAGGCGCACCTGGCGTTACGGCCGTCGTCGTCGGCCTCCACGCGGTCGAGGCGGCGCCAGGCTTGAGCACGGAGATACGCGGCGAGCGATTCAGACCTACTCATGACAACCTTCTTCGATCACGTACAAACGGCTACGACATCATCACGCATAGTGAGGGACCATCGTGGCACGTTTACCAAGTCCAGCCCGTATCCCGCCAGTCGCCACCCCGGCGGGCGGCTGCTCTGCGACATGAGGGATTATTTGCGACATGAGTGCGTTCGACGACCTGTATGAGGCCAACGAGAAGTTCGCCGCGTCGTTCGGCAGCTCGGGACTCACCGGGCGCGCCGCCCGCGGGCTGGCTGTCGTGACCTGCATGGACTCCCGCATCGACCCGCTCGGGCTGCTCGGCCTGCGGCCGGGCGACGCCAAGATCCTGCGCAACGCCGGCGCCCGCGTGACCGACGACGTGCTCCGTACGCTGGTGCTGGCCGTCTACGTGCTCGGCGTCGAACGGGTGCTCCTCATGCCGCACACCGACTGCGGCATGGCGAAGGTGAGCGACGCCGACGTCCACGGGCTGGCCGCCGCGCGCGGCGTCGACACGCGCAGCCTTGACTTCCACACGATCCTGGACCAGGACGAGGCCCTCCGCCACGACCTCACCCGGATCAGGACGACGCCGTTCCTGCCGCAGGGCATGCCGGTGGCGGGGGCCATCTACGACGTCAGCACGGGACGCCTGCAGCCGTCGCCGCACTGACGGCTCACATCTCCAGCCCGGCCGGCTCCATGAGCGGCCGCACTTCGACGCGGCCCCGGAGCAGGCCGGCCAGCTCCACCGCGCGGTCCCGGCTCTCGCAGTCGACGAGGTACTGCCGGGCGACGTGCTCGGCGTCCGGCGGGTACGGACCCTCGGTGACGGTCGCCACGCCGTCGCGGAGCCGTACGACGACGGCGAGGGACGGATCGGCGAGTTCGTGCCCGCCGATCAGCTCGCCCGCCCGCCCCGCCATGGCCAGGAACTCCTCATGGCCCGTTCCCGCGCCCGGGTAGAGGCTCAGCAGGAACTTCACCGCCGCTCAGCCGGCGAAGACCACCGGCCGCACCTCGATGCCGAGGCCCGGCACGGACGCGTCGGGGATGAGCGCGGCCAGCTCCAGAGCGCGCTCCCTGCTGTCGCACTCGACCAGGTAGTAGCCGCCGAGGTACTCCTTCGCCTCCAGGTACGGCCCGTCGGTCACCGCCGGCATGCCGCGCCGGAGGCGAACCACGGCGCTCTGCGACGGGTCGGCCAACGCGGTCGTGCCGAGCATCTCGCCCGACTTCTTGATCGTCTCCATGAACGCGCCGTGGCCGTTCATCACCTCCTCGCGCTGCTCCTGGCTGAGCGCGTCCCAGACCTGCGGGTTCATGTGCATGATCAACAGGAACTTCACGTCTGTCTCCTTCGGGTCTCGTGTGACAGGGGGTCGGAGCCGCCCCGGCGTTCTCGACGTCTTCTCGGGATCAAGACGGCAAGAATCCTCCGGCCGCTCCGACCACCTGGCGTAAGCACCGTGACCTGGGCATGCCGCCCAGCGACTCTCCGGAGGATACGCATGAACGTCCCGCGCATCGGCGTCAGCCTGCCGCACTTCGGCCCGTACGCAGGGCCCGACGCCGTCGTCACCGTGGCCACGGCGGCCGAACGGCTCGGCTTCCACGCCGTGTCGACCTCCGACCGGCTCCTCATCCCCGCCACACCGGGCTGGGACAACGACGCGGGGCTGCCCGAGTCCCACGTCTGGGGCTCGCTGGAGATCCTCTCCTGGGCGGCCGCGCACACCCGCCGGGTCCGCATCACCACGGGCATCCTGAACTCGATCTTCGAGTCCCCCGTTGTCCTGGCCCGCCGGCTGGCCACGCTGGACCGGCTGTCGGAGGGGCGGCTGGAGGTCGGCATCGGGCAGGGCGGCGGCACGCGGCTGGCGCCGTACTACATCCCGGAGGAGTTCGAGGCGGCTGGGGTGCCCGCCGGGCGCCGGGGCGCCGGGTTCGTGGAGCACACGGCCGCGCTACGGGCCTGCTGGGGGCCGGATCCGGTGGAGTTCCGCGGGGAGCACTACCGCATTCCGCTCGCCAAGATCGGGCCCAAGCCGTACGGAGCGCGCATCCCCCTCTACATCGGCGCGATCACTCGCCGCACGATCGAGCGGGCGGCCGTCATCGGGGACGGCTTCATCACCACCGCCGTCGACTGGGACGACACACGGGAGCAGGTGCGCTGGTACCGGGAGGCCGGCGGCACCGGCACCGTCATCGTGAACACGATCCCGGCCGGCCCCGGCGACCACGTCACCCCTGCCGCCTTCACGGAGACCGTGCTGAACGACCTCCACCGCGCCGCCGCCATCGGGGCCGACGAGCTGCACCTCACCCTCAACCTGGTCCCCGTCGACCCGGACGACCAGGTCGGCCTCCTGGAGTCCCTCTCCGCCAAGATCGGCCTCTAAGCTCGTCACCGACGAGCGGAGGGAACGGCATGGCCATGGTGAAGGGCGTCGACGCCCGCGGTACGGAGCACTGCGAGACAACGGCCTTGGGGGTGCTGCTGCGCCATGAGGGCCTCGATCTGTCCGAGCCGATGGTGTTCGGCCTCGGCTCAGGCCTGTCCTTCATCTACTGGGACAGCAAGCGCATGACCTTCCCGTTCGTCGGTGGCCGGGTCAAGCCTTTCGAGCTCACCAGGAACCTGGCCACGAGACTGGGTGTGACGTTACAGGTCGAGGAGACCACCTCCGCGCGCAAGGCGTGGCAGAACGTGGTCGCCGCCATCGACGCGGGGCGCCCCGTCGGCCTGCAACTCGACTGCCACCAGCTGGAGTACTTCACCACCAAGGTTCACTTCGGCGGGCACGTCGTGGCCCTGTACGGCTACGACGACCAGCGCGCCTACCTGGTGGACACCGCCCAGCAGGGAGGCGCGGTGTCCACCAGCCTGACGAGTCTGGCCTTGGCCAGGGCCGAACGCGGGCCGATGACGGCCAGGAACCGGTCCTTCACCATCACGGCGCCCGAACCTCCGTCCGTGTCCCGGGACACGATCCTCACGGCGGTCAAGGCCTGCGCCGACGCGTTCCTCGCCCCTCCCATCGCGAACCTGGGCCGCAGAGGCATCGAGACGGCCGCCGAGCGGGTGCGCACGTGGCTGACCCGCACGGACCGGCCGCACGAAGAGCTGCCCCAGGCCGCCCTGCTCATGGAGAAGGGCGGCACCGGCGGCGCCCTGTTCCGCAACCTCTACCGGGACTTCCTCGGCGAGTGCGCCGAGCTGCTCGACGACAGCGGCCTGCGCGCCGGTCGTGACTTGTACGCCGAGGCCGCCACCCTGTGGACGGAGGTGGCCGCCTTGATCACCCGAGCCGGCGAGACCACCGAGACCACCTATCTCGAGCAGGCCAGTGGCCTGCTCCACGACCTCGCCCGCAGGGAAACAGAGGCCATGCGGATCCTGAGCACCTGTGGCGCATGACCGCTCGCTGTTCGCTGTCCGAGACCGGCACGCCACAGTTTCGGCCGGGCACCGGGTCGTGCGATGTCCGTGGTCCGGCGGCTCGTACCGCTCGATGTGATCGCGGAACCGGTCGAGCACGAAGCGCTGTGAGGCGATGCCGTGGTGGAGCGTCGCGCGCCGATGGGCGGCGAGGTCGCGATGCTTCTCGGGGATGTCCAGCGCATCGAGGTGCTCGCCGAGGGCCGGGAGCGCGGCGAGGCCGGTCCCGATGCGCGCCGCTGTGCGGTGAAGCACCGGTGGGCGTTCGGCCGGCGCCGGCAGACCGAGGAAGGAGAGCCTGGACAGCGCCGCGGTCTCCGGATCGGGCCCGGCCGGCTCGCCTGCCATCCACGCGCGGAACTCCGCACGGCCGGCGCCGGTCACGCGGTACACCTTCCGCCACCGGCTTCGACGTCGGCGATCTCGATGAACTCCCGCGCGAGCAGGGTGTCCGGAGCGCGTTCGATGTTGCAGGAGCCGGCGCTGGAGAAGAGCATGACGCCGGTCTCGAAGGCTCCGATGAGGTCGTAGAAGCTCCTTGAGTTCCTGCTCATCAAGGCTCCGCACGATGAACCGGAGCGGTCGACCGCTGACGGCCGGGCGACGCGCCGCCCAGCACGGCGCGCCGGCGGCACGCCCGCGACCAATCGGCCAGATCGCCGTCGGCGCAGTCGACCTGCTTCAGACGGTCGGGCCGGTGACGTGGATCGCCGGTGGCATTGTCGAACCGGCTGATGCGCGCCCACAGACCGGGGCGATCTGGCCGAGTGCGTTCACCCCGGCGCGGATACGGTGGCCAGATCCTCCCGCATCGTGCATCCGAGCCCTCGAGGCGCCCACCGTCACATGGCCGCGCCATGAGACATGTGCCATGAAACGTGCACTCACGTATGCGATGCGCCGATGCGCAACCCGCGACGTGTCGCCCGCTCGGCCCGCTACGCGCCGATCACGCAACCAGTGGCATCCCGCCCGCTCCACCCGCTACGCGCCAACCACCCAACCAGTGGCATACCGCCCGCTACGCGCCGATCACGCGACCAGTGGCGTGCCTCCCGCGCAGCCCGCTATGCGCCAATCACGCAGATCGTCAGGCGTCGATGGCGTCGCGGTCGACCTCGGCCGCGCTGTTGACGATGAACTCTCGTCGAGGCGCCACCTCGCTGCCCATCAGCAGGCTGAAGATCTGCTCGGCGCCTTCGGCGTCCTCGATGCGCACCCGTCGCAGGATGCGGTGGCGCGGGTCCATCGTCGTCTCGGCCAGCTGGTCGGCGTCCATCTCGCCCAGGCCCTTGTAACGCTGCACCGGGTCCTTCCAGCGCTTGCCCCGCCGCTCCAGGTCGCGCAGCACCTTCTGCAGCTCGGCGTCGGAGTAGCAGTAGATGTACTTCTCCTTCCCCCGGCCCGGGTTGGTCAGCTCGATCCGGTGCAGCGGCGGCACGGCGGCGAACACCCGCCCGGCCTCCACCATGGGTCGCATGTAGCGGTGGAAGAGGGTCAGCAGCAGGCAGCGGATGTGAGCGCCGTCGACGTCGGCGTCGGCCATGAGGATGACCTTGCCGTATCGGGCCGCCTCGATGTCGAACGAGCGCCCCGAACCGGCCCCCACCACCTGGATGATGGCCGCGCACTCGGCGTTCTTGAGCATGTCGCTCACGGACGCCTTCTGGACGTTGAGGATCTTGCCGCGGATCGGCAGCAGCGCCTGGAACTCCGAGTCGCGCGCCAGCTTGGCCGTGCCGAGGGCCGAGTCACCCTCGACGATGAACAACTCACTGCGGTCGACGTCGTCGCTACGGCAGTCGACCAGCTTCGCCGGGAGCGCGGAGTTTTCCAGGGCGCTCTTGCGCCGCTGGTTGTCGCGGTGTTCGCGGGCCGCGATGCGGGCCTTGGCGGCGGCGACGATCTTCTCCAGCACGGACCGCAGCGGCTGCTTGTAGCCGCGCGGCGGGTTGGTGAAGATCTCCTTGAGCTCGCGGGAGACCACGTGGGAGACGATGCGGGTGGCCGCGGACGTGCCGAGCACTTCCTTGGTCTGGCCCTCGAACTGCGGCTCCGGCACCCTCACCGTCACGACCCCGGTCAGGCCCTCGGAGATGTCGTCCTTGGTGACGGGGTCGTCGCCGTTCTTCAGCAGGCGGGTCTCGCGCAGCACCTCGTTGATGGTGCGCACCAGGCCGCGCTCGAAACCGGTGAGGTGGGTGCCGCCCTTGGGGGTGGCGATGACGTTGACGAACGACCGCACGGTCGACTCGTAACCCTTGCCCCAGCGGATCGCCACGTCGACGCTCAGCTCGCGCTGCACCTCGGTGGAGGTCATGTGGCCCTGGTCGTCGAGGACCGGCACGGTCTCGTGGAAGTGGCCGACGCCCTGCAGGCGCAGCACCTCGCACAGCGGCTCGTCGCGGGCCAGGAACTCGGTGAACTCGGAGATGCCGCCCTCGAAGCGGAACACCTCTTCGGTGCGCTCCTCGTGCCGGCTGTCGTAGACCACCAGGGTCAGGCCGGGCACCAGGAACGCGGTCTGCCGCAGGCGCACGTGGATCTCGTCGAGGGAGACCTCGGCGTCAGGGAGGAAGATCTGTTTGTCGGCCCAGAAGCGGACGCGGGTGCCGGTGAGGTTGCCGGGGAGCTCGGCGCCGAGCCGCAGGCCCGACTTCTTCTTGAACTTGGCCGTCGGCTCCTCGCCGTCGAACACGCCGGCCACGCCGCGCCGGAAGCTGATCTCGTGAACGCGCCCGTCACGGTCGACCTGGACGTCGAGCCGCGAGGACAGGGCGTTGACCACGGAGGCGCCCACGCCGTGGAGACCGCCGGAGGCGCCGTAGGAGCCGCCGCCGAACTTCCCGCCGGCGTGCAGCTTGGTGTAGACGAGCTCGACGCCGGCCAGGCCGGTCTTGGGCTCGACGTCGACCGGGATGCCCCGGCCGTTGTCGCGGACCTCGATGGAGCCGTCGGCGTGGAGCTCGACCTCGATGCGGTCGCAGTAGCCCGCCAGCGCCTCGTCGACGCCGTTGTCCACGATCTCCCAGAGGCAATGCATGAGCCCGCGGCTGTCGGTGGACCCGATGTACATCCCCGGGCGCTTGCGGACGGCCTCGAGCCCCTCAAGCACCGAGAGGTGACGAGCCGTGTAACCCGCCTCCACTAGCGTCACTCCAGCTCCCCTGGTGTCAAGCATCGAACACGTCATCGAACACGTGTGCGTAGCTTACCGTTCTTCCCGTACGCGCGCGTACAAGCTTGCCATGGGCGCCCGTTTGCCGTTACCAACCGGCTGATCATCATTACTTTCGGACACATTCTGCTCTGGGCGTAGAGAGGGGGAGGTTGGGAACGTCCACGTCCGGTTAGATGTTGTCTCAAGTGACTGACGCCAGATCCTCGCTTCGGCGGGGGTGACCCGAAAGGCGATACGTGACTGGAGCTCTCGCCCCCGTTAAGCCGCTGACGGCCCTCGACCGCTGCGACCGCTGCGGCGCCCAGGCCTACATTCGCGCGACCCTGCCTGTGGGTGGGGAGTTGCTGTTCTGCGCCCATCACGGGCGTCAGCACATCGCGGCGCTGCGCGAAAAGGGTGCCGACATCCTGGACGAGTCGGCTCGACTCAGCGAAACCCGATCACCCGCCCCCAACGACGAGCGCTGACCTCAGCGCTGGCCGTGTGAGATAACCACATATCGCGTGACCAAGACGGCGACCCCGGCCACCGGGGCCGCCGTTTTGCGTTCCCAGTGTTTCCTCTGCCTCTACCGGTGACACATCTCACAACAGCGGTCGTACATCCCCAGCCCGATCCGCCGCCACCCATGTGGCCGCCGGCCACCTCCACCGCCCGCCCGCGGGCCAGGCACGGCCCAGACTCGGGAGCGAGGCCCCGCCCCATGGCGCCTCAGGGGACGCCAGGGCGCCAGCGCCCTCTCCCCCACCCCGTACCCCGCCCCCCAGCGGCTGTTCTCCCGCCCCGAACGACCCCACCGACCTCCCGGGGCTGCTCTCCGCTGCCCCGCACGACTGCGCGCTGGCCGCCGAAGGGCCTTTCTGAACCCGTCCGGGTTTGACGGACAGCTACCTACTTGGTTTCTGCTGTCGTGACGGGGTTGTAGTTGTGACGGTAGGAGATGGCTTCGAACTCCGCTGGCGACCGGTAGTCGCAGGCGGTGTGAAGCCGGTGATGGTTTTACCAGTCGAGGTATTCCAGCATCGCCAGCTCCAGGACGTCGAGGCGTGAGCATGACCCGTGAGGCCGGATCAGCTCGGCCTTGAACAGGCCATTGAACTCGGCCAGCGCATTGTCATAGGAATAGCCGCGGCGCGCCACCCGGATGATCACCCCGTGCGATTCCCCGGGCTGCTGGATCTCCTCCGGACCGCGCGCTGCTTCAGCTCCGACGGGTATCGACGCTGGAAGGGATGCGATGAAGATCACCGGCCATGGGCTCCATCCTTTCCAACCGCAGCCTCCATCAATGCCGGACGGGTTCACTCCGCTTACCGGAGGATCTCCTGGCTGCCCGAAGCAGCCTCACCGAAGGGCAGGGATGACCCGCCAGAGCAACATCCGGCGACACAGGGAGCCGGGCCCGGCGCCTGCCGGCCCACCGTGCACTCAACTGCCGCCCGGCGCCGGCCGAGGCCGCCGTGCACCCGACTGCCCCGCGCCGGCCGAAGCCGTCGGCATGCGCCCGCCGCGGCAACGCGTGCGCGGGGCGTAATGACCGTTGCGGTATTCGCCGGTGTGCGTTCGCCGCAGTGGCGGCGACGAGATCGTGTTGGTCGCAGTCGTGGCGGCACTACCGCGTTGGCCCCTGTCCCCGTAGGAATACCGCGCCAGTCCCGGACCCGCAGGATCACCCATGCAGACCTCGGCGTACCCGACGAGCAGGCCGTCGTGGCCCGCGTCGTGCCAGCGCGGGGACGCCGGGCGCAGGGGGATGCCGCGGTGCTCGCACGCGGCCAGCACCTCCGCCTCCGACGGGCCGTCCCCGGGCAGCAGGAGGAGAGCGCGCAGGCCCGCCGCCACGCCGGGCAGCCGCGCGCCGGGCAGCGCGTCGCGCAGGCGGCCGCGCTGCAGGTCGCGGCGGCATCGGTAGCGCAGGCGGGCGGCACGGATGTGCCGGTCGTAGTCGTGCGTCTCGATCAGCCTGGCGAGCATCAGCTGGCCGAGCACCTCGGTGCGCGACGAGCCTCGAGCAACGTAGCCATGCAGGAGATCCCCAACGTGCCCCCTGAGGCACGGCCCGCCCGACAGCCAGTCCACGCCGCTGTCCTCGAACACCGCCTACAACGCCGAAGAGGCCGTAGAGTCCGGCGGACACTACAGGCCGACGAAGCTCGAAGCCTTCGATACAGAGCCTGAGCAGCCGCGTTACGGAAGGTGACGATCGGATGAGCGGATACGTTACCCGCGTGCCGCGTCAAAGCCCGGAGGACCAGACCCCCGGCGACGAGCCTCGGGCAAGGAAGCCATGCAGGAGATCCCCAACGTGCCCCTGCGGCACCGCCCTCGACAGCCAATGCCACACCGTCCTCCTCGAACGCCACCTACAAGACCGACGAGGCGGGGACGTTGTAGCAGCGGGTGAAATCGAAGCGCTCGCTTCGCTACAGAGCCGGCGCTGCCTCGTCACGGCGGTGACACGCCTCGTACCAGGCAGCGTGGCCGTGGAGGTCAACGGACGCGGTAGTGGTAGCGGGCGGCGAGTTGGAAGCCCTCGCTTCGGTACAACGTCTGGGCAGCCTCGTTACGGACGGTTACGACCAGGTAGGCGGATGCGGTGCCTGCGTGCCGTGTCAGAGCGCGCAGGACCGTCCGGGCCAGGCCCCGGCGACGGGCCTCGGGCAGGGTGGCCATGCAGTAGATGCCCAGCGTGTCCCCCTGTGGCACGGCCCGCCCGACAGCCAGCGCCACGCCCTCCTCCTCGAACGCCGCGTACCAGGCCGGCACGCCCGTGCAGACCCGCTCGGCGGCCTCCAGGCCGTCCCCGTATCGGCCGTCGACGGCCCACCACGTCTCCAGCCAGCCCCGCCACGGCCGGTCCTCGATCCGCACCTCTTTGTCGAGCGGGCCACCGGCCTTGGGGCCGGCCTCGGGAGGACGTGTCATGATGCACGTCGGATCGACCAGTTCGTAGCCCCGGCGCTCCAGTTCCTCGTCCAACCCGGGCGCGGCGCCGGGCCCCACTGAGAAGACGCAGCGCTCCCCACGCCCGCCGTAGAACGCCTCCGCCGCTCTGATGGCGGAGTCCAGGTCGGCGGGCGGGTTCAGCGCCAGTACGGAGTTGGCCCGCTTGGTCACGCCGCCGGCGTATCGCAGCAGCCACCCGTCGTGCGACTGCTGCTCATACGCGGGCCAGGCTTCGTGGACAAGAAGGTCGAAATTCACGCGCGCAGCCTAGCTGACCAGCCGACTCTCGACTCGCCTGCCCTCAACCCCCGCCCCCGTCCCAATCCCGCCCCTCCCCCGACCGCAACACCAGCCCGACGCAGAGACGAGCGCACCGGTGAGCAGGGCAGTCGCGACCGCCCCGGGACAAGGTGCAGCACAACCGCCCAAGATAGGTACAACACAACCGGGGCCAGGGTGCAGCGCTACGGCCCGAAGCAGGGCGCGGTGGCTTCTTCCCCAGCCCGGCGCGGCCGGGCGTGCAAGAAGGCCTGTGGGGTTACGTCCAGGGTGATGTGCGGCTTTGGGCTGGTTACGAGGCGGCAATCACGCTGAGTGGCGGGTAAGAACTCCTGCGACATGATCAAGGAAGGCTGTTGATCATGTCCGGGTTGATCAACGCGTGAGCAAGGGCCTGGAGCCGCCATGGATCGTGCCGGATGAGTCGTGGGCTCGAATCCAGCCGCTGTCGCCGGTGGCCCCTGCCGGTCCGATCGACCGGGACGTAAGCGCCTGGACGACCCCAAGGTGCTGTCGGGCAACTTGTTCGTGGCTCTACACCGGGATCGCTTGGGAGTTCCTGCCGCAGGAGTCGGGCTTCCGTTCAGGATGACCTGTTGGCACCCGTTGCGGGACTGGCATGCCGCCGGGGTGTGGCAGAAGGAACCATCTGCTGTTGACGGAATCGCACGCCACTGACCGGATGGACTGGTCCAAGGCGGTGATCGACAGCTCCACATCCGGGCGCTGAAGGGCGGTCCGAAACGGGTCCGAGCCCGGTCGACCGAGGGAAGACGGGCTCCCAGTACCACGTCATCGCCGACGGTAACGGCATCCCCCTCGCCCTGACCGGCGGCAATCGCAACGACGTCACCCCGGTCATGCCGCTGCTCCGGTCGATCCCACCGGTGCGTGGGTGGCCCCGCCGGCGACCCGAGGAGTTGTACGCCGACCAGGGATACGACCACGACAACTACCGGGGCCAAGCCGCTCATCACCCGCCGGGGTACCGAGCACGGCTCCGGCCTGGGTACACATCGGTGGGTGATCGAGCAGGCGGCCGCGCCGCTGCACGGGGTTCGGCCGCCTGCGCACCCGCCGGAGATCCGCGACGGCATCCATGAAGCGTGCGTGGATGTGACCGCCGCAATCATCTGCTGGCGAGGCCTCGTCTCCTGATGTGCCTCACTCTGCGATGGGGCCCGAGAAGACCAGATAGGGGTGTTCCACGTCCAGCCACTGGCGGTCCAGCCTCACCCCTGTGGCCAGTTCGATGGCCGTGAGGAAACCTGCCCTCCAGTCCCAGCCGTCGTCTCTCCCCGTGAAGTCTTCGTCCACGTAGTCGAGGAAGAACTCGCCCATCGCCGTCAGTTCAGGCCATGACGCCAGATTCGGGTGATTCTCAGGACGTCCCGGGAACAGTCCGTTGATTGCTACAAGGACTTCGCCGTTCACGGTGAGGGACAGGCAGTTCACGAAGTTGACGTTCCACCAGGCGCTGTAGACCCGCGCATGCGAGGCCAGCCGCCGGAGCGCTCCGCTCGGGTACCCGAGAACCTCGAACCCGTACAAGACGACCGTCGCACCGGATCGGTCCACGACCCCGCACGGGCCTGGACGGCACAAGGGGAGGTTGACCAAGTGGGGCTTCGCCACTTCGTGCAGTTCATAGCTGGTCCCTCCGCCCAGCCGTGCGCCCACCTCGGGCAAGGTGAGCGAGCCCACGCCGGGGTCGGGGACCACGACCGCCCAGCACGCCGCCACATCCAACTCTGGCTCGCCGACCAGCCGTTGACAGTGCCCGAACACCTCGTCGGTCGAAGGCCGTCCGGCGTCCACGTGATGGCCTCTCAGATCATCGGTGGGTGAATGGACGATGATCTTCGCATGATCGACGAGCTTCTCGGGCCGTCTGCGGTGGGCACCAGGGATCACGGGCACCGCCACGGAGACCGTAGATAGCAGCCAGGCGCAAGCATCAGGGAGGGCTTGGACGACCGACTCTGAACCCTGGTCGGCCCAGGGTCCGGAGACGGGGGTCATGAGGGCCGAAAAAGGAGCACGCAGCTGGGGCGGAGGCGGGGTCGTTGAAAGTCCTGTGCAGTCGGCCGCTGAGGGGCCTGTGAAGGCGGCCATCCCTGAGCCATTCCTGGGGGCTGTGAAGGCGTCCGCCACTGAGGCGCAGGAGGAGACGGCAAGCGAAGGAGGCGGCCCAGAGGGCGCCGTAGCGGTGGCGCGGCGGCTCCACCTGGTGAGCGTCTCCCTGGACAGAGCCCAGCCACGGTCGGTGGATGGCGCCCACCCGGCACCGCCGTAACAGAAGAACAAACCCGTCACCCCCGCGACGGAGCCCGGCCACGGTCGGTGGGTGGGGAGCAATAACCTGGCACGGTGTTGATTCTGCTGCCGCCGTCTGAAGGCAAGGCGTCGGAGGGCAGCGGCCCGCCCGTCGGTGACCTGTCCTTCCCCGCTCTCGGCAAGCCCCGCACCCGGGTGCTGAACGCGCTCATCCGGGCCTCCAAGCGGCGCGACGCCCTGGAGGTCCTCGGCCTCACCCCGGGGCTCAAAGGCGAGCTGGCCAAGAACGCCGCGCTCAAGACGGCCCCCACGCTCCCCGCCGCCGAGCTCTACACCGGCGTCCTCTACGACAACCTCGGCCTCGGCACGCTGGGCGCCGATGCGCGGAGCCGGGCCGAGGAGACGGTGCTGATCTTCTCGGGCCTGTGGGGCGTCGTACGGATCACCGACCGCATCCCGCCCTACCGCCTGTCGATGGACGTCAGCCTGCCCCCGCTCGGCGGGCTGGCGGCGTTCTGGCGTCCGTTGCTGGCCAAGCAGCTCGACCGCCTGCCGGGGCTGGTGGTGGACCTGCGTTCGGCCACGTACGCGGCCGCGTGGCAGCCCGGCGACCGGGCCGTCACGGTACGCGTGTTCCGCGACGGCAAGGTCGTCAGCCACATGGCCAAGGCCACGCGCGGCGAGATCGCCCGGGCCCTGCTGGAGTCGGGCGCCGACCCTGCCACCCCCGACGAGCTGGCCAAACACCTGACGGACCGCGGCTACGCCGTCGAGCTGGCCGCACCGCAGCGCCCCAACCGCCCCTGGACACTCGACGTCGCCCTGTGACGCGCGCCCTGTGACGCGCGCCCTGTGACGCGCGCCCTGTGACGCGCGCCCTGTGACGCGCGCCCTGTGACGCGCGCCCTGTGACGCGAACGAGCCCCGTGCGGAATCCCGCACGGGGCTCGTTCGCAACGGCCAGGTCAGTCCAGGTAGTCGCGCAGCACCTGGGACCGGGACGGGTGACGCAGCTTGGACATCGTCTTCGACTCGATCTGGCGGATGCGCTCACGGGTGACCCCGTAAACCTTGCCGATCTCGTCGAGGGTCTTCGGCTGACCGTCGGTGAGCCCGAAGCGCATCGAGACGACGCCCGCCTCCCGCTCCGACAACGTGTCGAGAACGGAGTGCAGCTGCTCCTGGAGCAGCGTGAAGCTGACGGCGTCGGCAGGGACGATGGCCTCGGAGTCCTCGATGAGGTCGCCGAACTCGCTGTCGCCCTCCTCACCCAGCGGGGTGTGGAGCGAGATGGGCTCGCGCCCGTACTTCTGGACCTCGACGACCTTCTCGGGCGTCATGTCCAGCTCACGGGCGAGCTCTTCCGGCGTGGGCTCGCGGCCGAGGTCCTGCAGCATCTGCCGCTGGACGCGGGCCAGCTTGTTGATCACTTCGACCATGTGGACCGGGATGCGGATGGTCCGCGCCTGGTCGGCCATGGCACGCGTGATCGCCTGCCGGATCCACCACGTGGCGTAGGTGGAGAACTTGTAGCCCTTGGTGTAGTCGAACTTCTCGACGGCCCTGATCAGGCCCAGGTTGCCTTCCTGGATCAGGTCGAGGAAGAGCATGCCGCGGCCGGTGTAGCGCTTGGCCAGCGAGACCACGAGTCGGAGGTTGGCCTCCAGCAGGTGGTTCTTCGCGCGGCGGCCGTCCTCGGCGATCCACTCCAGCTCGGCCTTGACGTCGACCGGCAGGGAGTCGGTCTCGCCGCCGCCGAGCTGCTCCTCGGCGAACAGGCCCGCCTCGATGCGCTTGGCCAGCTCGACCTCCTGCTCGGCGTTGAGCAGGGGGACCTTGCCGATCTGCTTGAGGTAGTCCTTCACCGGGTCGGCGGTGGCGCCGGCGGCGGCGACCTGCGCGACCGGGGCGTCATCGTCGTCGTCGGAGAGGATGAGGACTTCGTCCTCGGTCTTCTCGACGACCACCTGGGCGGGCTTGGCCTCGTCTTCGGAGTCGTCGTCGGAGTCGGACTCGCCGTCCGCTTCGCTGTCGTCCTCGGCCACGATGTCTTCGACGTCGAGGTCTTCGAGTTCTTCCAGCACCACGTCGCCGTCGAGCTCGAGGTCGTCGTCGTCCGAGTCGGCCTTGGAATCGGCCGCCTTCGGCTTGGTGTCGGCAGGCCCAGCGCTCTTCGGCTCGGCCTTCTTGGCGGCGGCGGGAGCCGCGGCCTTCTTGGCCGCCGGAGCGGCCTTCTTGGCAGGGGCCGCCTTCTTGGCGGCCGGCTCGGCTTCAGTGGTGCCGACGACCGCGGTCACGGTCTCGGGCTGCTGCTCTTTGGCGGCCGCCGCAGCCTTGGTCTTGACTGGCGCGGCGGTCTGACGCTTTGCTGGACCTCGAGACTTCTTCTTCGGCGCAGCCGAATCCGCGGCGGTCACCACCACGGTCACGCCCTCTTTGCTGAGGTTCCGCAAGAACGCGGCGGCGTGCGACATGGGGATGTCCGCCTCCTCGAAGGCCTGACGGACATCCTCAGACTCGAGGAAACCCTGCGAGCGCCCACGCTCGAGCAGTCGCTGAATGACGGGCTCGTTCAGCTCTTGTGGCTTCGAGCGAGTCGAACTTGCAGGCGACACGAACACCTCTCGAACGAACGCGTGGCGACAATGGACCCAGATGCCCGCTGGGGGGCTGTTGCCTCTCTCGGAGATCGGTGAGGCCGTGCGGACCGCGACGGACCTGCACAGCATTCTGGCACGACCCCGCACTCCATACGGCCACCTCCCGGCGGTTGACCTCCACCCTAGGCCGACCGAGACAGTAGTGCGTACGTAAGCGAGGCACTGATACCCGAAAGCAACCGTTATGACTGTTTCATTCAGTCACTCTTCGTGGCTGGCGGGACGTGAATTGCGAGTGCAGTAACGTCATCATCCTGTTCATATCCAGACAACATCCGGTCAACCAGGAAGTCCAGCAGCATATGCGGACTACTCACCACCTCAGGCGGCGCTTCAGTCACAACACTGCAAAGCTCTGCCAAACCGGCGTCCAATCCGCGCTTCCTGTTCTCCACGAGGCCGTCGGAGTAGAGCACGGCGGTATGGCCGGGCGGCACCACGAACCGGAACTGCCTGCGGCTGGTCGGCCAGCCTAGCGGGGTGCCGGGCTCGCCTTCGCTCAGGATCGCGGTGCCCTGCGGGGAGACCAGGACGGGCGGCGGGTGTCCCGCCAGCGCCAGCGTGCCCTCGCCCGTGACCGGCTCGACGACCATGTAGGCCAGCGTGGTGACCTGCTCCTCCTCCTCGGTGGCCTCGAAGACGCGGTCGAGCCCGGTGAGCACGGCCGCGGGCGGCGGATTGGTCAGCGCCAGCGCCCGCATGGCGTTGCGGATGCGGCCCATGCCGGCCGCTGCCTTGACGCCCTTGCCCATGACGTCGCCGACCACCGCCGCGACCCGTCCGTCCTGCAGGACGAAGGCGTCGTACCAGTCGCCGCCGACCTGGACGTGGCGGCTGCCCGAGCGGAAGCGCTGGGCCAGCACCAAGCCCTTGATCACCGGCAGGCGGTCCGGCAGCAGGCTGCGCTGCAGCGTCTCGGCGGTGCGGTGCTCACGCTCGAACAGGGTGGCCCGCTCGACCGCCAGCGCGCACTGGCCGGCCAGGGCCTCCAGGAAGACGCCGTCCTCCTGGGAGATCTTCTGCGGCCTGGTGAAGGAGAATCGGAGCGCTCCCAGGGCACGCCCGGCCGCCAGCAGCGGCAGGCCCACCCAGGCCCGCTCGTCGCCGGTGGCCAGCATCTGGGCCAGGACCTCCTCGTCGCCGCCCGCCTCCAGCAGCTGTGCCTTCAGGGATTCGGGCGACTCGGCGAACACCGGCCGGCGGCTGTTGACCGCCATGGTCATGACGTTGGACTGCGACAGCGGGATCTCGTCGCCCGTGGCGCCCGACGCCTCCATGATGCCCTCGCCGTTGATCAGCTTGAGCGCGGCGCGGTCGGTGTCGAGCAGCGCGACCGCCGAGCGGTCGGCGGCCAGGGCGGTGCGGCCCACGTCGATGATGACCTGGACGACCTGCTCGACCGTCAGGGCCTCGGCCAGCATGGCGGTGGCGCCTTGCAGCCGGGCGGTGCGCAGGGCGGCGGCGCCGAGCTGGTCGGTCAGCCGGCCGCGCATCTCCTCGGCCTCGCGCTGCGGGGTGACGTCGGTGTTGGCGCCCACCCACTCGACCACCCTGCCGTGGCGGATGATCGGCACCGCGCGCACCTCGAAGTGGCGGTAGCCGCTGGCGCGGGTGCGGACGCGGTAGTTCCACTCGAACATGGTGCGCCCGCGCAGCGCCTCGCGCCAGGCCTCCTCGGTCTGCTGGCGCTCCTCGGGGTGGACGACCTCCAGCCAGCCGTTGGCGAGGTATTCCTCCAGGCCCTGGCCGGTGATGGCGCGCCACTGGGGCGCGTCCTCGATCACGGCGCCGGTGGGCGAGGTGATCCAGACGAGCTGCGACTGCGCCTCGACGAGCGAACGGTAGCGCTCCTCGCTGCGGCGCAGCGCCTCCTCGGTCTGGCGGCTCTCGGTCACGTCCAGGCCGATCAGGGCGATGGCGTGCAGCTCGCCCGCGTCGTCGTGGACCGGCGAGAACGACAACGACCAGTGCCGCGTGTCGCCCCCTGCCGAGCGCACGCGTACGCGGCCCTCGGTGACCGGGGCGTCGCTGTCGATGACGGCCTGCACCGCGTGGCCGATGACCTGGCTGAGGTCGGCGGCCAGCGCCTCGGCGGGCGTCCTGCCGGCCAGGCGGTCGGCGGGCACGCCGACGACGTCGCTGAAGAGGTCGTTGACCCGCTGGACGCGGCCTTCGGCGTCGAAGAACGCGAACGCGAACTCGGCCTCGGACAGCAGGCCCTTGAAGAGGGCGGAGTCTGAGATGTCCACATCCGACTCCCGGGGACGGGGAACGGAGGTCTCGGCGCTCATCGTCCGCACCTCCGTCGCGTGCCAGGGTCTCCCACGCGGCACATCTCCATAACTGTGTATCGGCGTAGCGCAGCTCCGGGCGACCGGATCCTGCAGTACATCATCGGCGATGGGCACGTGCGGACGGAAGCCCCCGCCGCGGCCCTGTCGCCTCTCGGGTCTACGCATCCTGTCAAAGTCGCTCCACGTTGCGCAGCAAGATCAGGTTACAGCGCCCTGTCGCCGTCGCGGATTTCTGCCACGGCTACCGGGCCTTGGCCGCGCGCTTGGCCTCCTGTTTGGCCTCTCGCACGCGGGCCAGGCTGTCGGCGTCGACCACGTCGGCGACCGATCGGTGTGACCCCTCCTCGCCGTAGAGTCCGGCTGCCTCCTGCCAGCCTGACGGCTGGACCCCCAACTGCTTGCCCAGCAATGCCAAGAAAATCTGGGCCTTCTGCTTCCCGTATCCCGGAAGGGCCATGAGTCGTTTCAACAATTCGTGGCCGTCGTTCACGTCGGCCCAGATCAGCTCCGGGCGGCCGTCGTGGTGCTCGACGAGGTAGGCCGCGAGCTGCTGGACGCGGGCGGCCATCGACTTGGGGTAGCGGTGCACGGCCGGCTTCTCCGCGAGCAGCGCGGCGAACGCGTCGGGATCGTAGGAGGCGATCTCCGCGGCGGTGAGGTCATGACCGAGCCGCTGGGAAATGGTGTACGGCCCCGTGAACGCCCACTCCATGGGGATCTGCTGGTCGAGCAGCATGCCGACGAGGAGGGCGAGCGGGCTGCGGCCGAGGAGCTCGTCCGCCTCGCTCCGCTGGGCGAGCTGGATGCGCATGGAGACAGCTTCGCATGAATGGGCGCGCCGTGAAGTGAACACAGCCTCCGCAGGGGCTTGACACCGGCCCGAGAAAAGATGAAATGAGAGCGCAAGTCGCCCTGCAGACGTTCCTGGGGGTTTGCCCCCAGGTCTCCAGAGGAATCTCACACCTATGCTCGCTCTGGCCACACGGTTCCTGCGGGAACCGGTCAGTCACCGGCTGGCCGAAGAGTTCCTGACCGTACCCGTGGACACGATCGACCGCTGCGTCGCGGACGTGTGCGCGTGCGCGCAGCACCTCGGCATCTCGGCGACACCCGAGATCGTGGAACGCATCGCCCGTGAGCGTCTGCTGGCGATCGTCAACTCGGCGCCCCCGCCCAGGGGTCTCCGGTAACACGGTGGGCGGGCGCACGCACGCGTGCCCGCCGAAAGGTTCCTGCCCGATAACATCGGGGTCACCGGGTCGTGTTCTCCGCACCGTTCGCGCCTGGAATACGAGAGAGTGAGGGCGTGCGCCGACACCGACGAGATCCCCGGGAGAGCACCCCGCCAGACGACGTCTTCAAGGAGATGGTGCAGGCGGCCCGCGAGCTGCTGGCCGTGCGCTCCCCTCTCGACGCGGAGCTGATGGTCTCCGACATGATCGGCGCCTGGTGGGGCAGACGGGTCAGGGGCGGCGACGTCGAGCAGGTGCTCGGCGAGGGCCTGGTCGACTACGCCGCCAAGGCCGGCACGCCCGCCTCGCTCACGTTGCTGATCTGCCTGGCCTACCTCGGCACCGCCCGCCAGGGCGCCAAGGCCGAGGGCGCGGCGCTGGCGATGATGGAGTCGGGGGTCGCCAGGCCCGGCTGGGCCGACCGGGTGGGCGCGGTCAAGCCCACCGGCGGCTACGTCTCCCGCGACGCCTACGGCGACCAGGACACCGTCATCTGCACCTTCGCCTACCGGCCGAGCGCGAGCGAGCAGCCGATCGACCGCCACGCGCTGGTCATGGTGGTCGACTACAACATGAACGGCATGGCCCGCGACGCCTGGGTGTCCTCCCAGGTCGACAAGCTGCTGGAGCAGGCCAGGGCAGAGGCGGCGGGCAATCCGATGCTGCTGTTCGAGGAGATCCAGCCGGAGCAGGCCAGGGCGCTGCTGGAGTCGGCGATGAAGGCCACCATGGAGCCCAAGACCCCGCCGCCCGTGAGCGACAGCTACAGCGCCTACCACGCCTTCGCCAGGGCCCGGCTCAAGGCGCTGCCCCCGGGGCGCAAGCGGCCGGCGCCGCTGCACATCGAGGCCCCGTACAGCAGGGAGCGGCGGGCCATGCTGGCGGCGGAGTTCCTCGCCTCCGACGCGGCCGAGCACCTGTCCGACCCGTCGGCGGCCTCGCGCTGCGCCGACCACATCATCGACTACGGGTGCGAGCGCGACTTCAACCGGCCGCTGCGGGTGAGCCCGACCAAGTGCGAGACGTTCCTGCTCGACTGGCTGCCGCGCAAGGTGATGCTGAGCGTGGCCGAGCAGGAGGCGATGCCGCACGTGCTGTCGGCGTGGGTGCGCTTCGCCGCCCGCCGCACGGGGCTGCCGGAGCAGGGGCTCAAGGCGACGCTCGACGCGGTGTGGGAGGCCACCGGGAAGTTCCCCGAGGCCTACCGGGACCCGACGTCGTTCGGGATCGACCGGCCGCTGCTGGAGCGGCTGCTGCCCGACGGCGACCTGTCGGCGCTGGCCAGGCGGGCGTTCGCGTTCCCCTATCTGCAGGGCACGCACAACGGCGTCGACCTCGACCGGCTCAACCCGGCCGACGAGGCGGACCGGCGTACGTTACTCGAGATCGACCACGGCGGGCTGATCGACCAGGAGCACCTGGCCTGGCACGAGGAGATCGCCACCCGGCTGTGGGACGGCGACCCGCCGCAGCTGTGGGAGGCCGCGCAGCGCCTGCTCGACCTCGGCCACGACCGCCACGACGTGCTGCACGTGCTGATCGAGATCGCCGAGCGGATCGGCGGCGACCCCGACGAACTGGCCTCCGCACTTGACGACATCGCCGACATCCCGGACGAAATCTGAGATAGCGGGTGTGCGTCGCGCCGAGGGCTCACCTGCGGCCATGATGGAGCCATGGTGATCGACCTGAACGCGGACCTCGGCGAAGGCTTCGGCATCTGGCGGCTCGGTGACGACCTCGCCCTGCTCGACGTCGTCACGAGCGCCAACGTCGCCTGCGGCTTCCACGCCGGCGACCCGGTGACGATCAGGCGCACGTGCGCGGCGGCCGTCGACCGCGGCGTGACGATCGGCGCGCAGGTGTCCTATCGCGACCTGGCGCACTTCGGGCGCAGGGAGATGGACGTCGAGCCCGAGGAGCTGTGCGCGGAGGTGCTCTACCAGCTGGCCGCCGTCGACGGCATCGCCAGGGCGATGGGCGGGCGGGTCTCGTACGTCAAGCCGCACGGCGCGCTCTACAACCGGATCGTCCGCGACGAGGTCCAGGCGGCGGCGGTGATCGGCGCGGTGGCCGACTACGACCCCTCGCTGCCGGTCCTCACGCTGCCCGGGTCGGTCGTGCACAAGGTGGCCGCGGCCGAGGGCGTGCCGACGGTGAGCGAGGCGTTCGCCGACCGGGCCTACACGCCGCAGGGCACCCTGGTGCCGCGCCGGGAGCCAGGCGCGGTCGTCCACGACCCGGCGGCGGTGGCCGCGCGGGCCCGTCAGATGGCCGTGGAGCGCCGCGTGACGGCCGTCGACGGGAGTTCGGTGCCGGTCCCGGCCCGTTCGCTGTGCGTCCACGGTGACACGCCTGACGCGGTCCGGCTGGCGCGGGAGGTGCGCGACGCGCTGCTGGCGGCCGGAGTGGTCCTGCAGGCGTTCGCGTGATCCGGACGGCCGGTGAGCACGGGCTGCTCGTGGAGACCGGGTCGCTGGAGGCCTCCCACCGGCTGGACGCGGCGCTGCGGGCCGAGCGGCCGGAGGAGGTCGTGGAGATCGTGCCGGGGCCCGAGACCGTGCTCGTGGTGGCGCCCGGCGCCGACCGCGAGCGGCTGCGGGCGCGGCTGTCGTCCCTGGCGGACCAGGTACGCGCGGGGGCGGGGATGACCGACGGGCCGGTGGTCACGATCCCCGTGGTCTACGACGGCGCCGACCTGGAGTCGGTGGCCTTGCTGGCGGGCCTGCCGGTGGAGGAGGTCATCGCCCGGCACAGCGGGCGGGAGCTCGTGGTGGGGTGGCTCGGGTTCGCGCCGGGGTTCGCCTATCTGACCGGGCTCGACCCGGTGCTGCACATGCCGCGGCTGGACACGCCGCGCACCTCGGTGCCCGCCGGGTCGGTGGCCGTGGCCGGGCCCTACTCCGCGGTCTACCCGACGGCCTCGCCGGGCGGGTGGCGGCTGCTCGGGCGCACCTCGACACCGGTGTGGGACGTGAGCGCCGACCCGCCGTCGCTGTTCCGGCCGGGCATGCGCGTACGGTTCGAGCCCGCGTGATCGAGGTGGTGGCGCCCGGTCCTTACGCGACCGTGCAGGATCTGGGCCGCCCGGGTCTGGCGCACCTGGGGGTGCCGTGCTCGGGAGCGGCCGACGCGCCGAGCCTGCGGCTGGCCAACCGGCTCGTCGGCAACCCCGAGGGGTTGGCGGGCGTGGAGCTGACGTTCGGGATGGCGCGGCTGCGCTTCCACGACGCGGCGTGGGTGGCGCTGGCGGGCGCGCCCCTGGCGTCGGGGGCGGACATGGGGGCGCCGTTCTGGGTGCCGGCGGGCGCGGAGCTGCGGCTCGGGCCGCCGGCGTGGGGGCTGCGCACCTACCTGGCCGTACGCGGCGGGATCGAGGTCGAGCCGGTGCTCGGCAGCCGCTCCACCGACTCGCTGTCCGGGCTGGGGCCGGCGCCGTTGCGGCCGGGCACGCTGCTGCCGGTCGGGCGGCCCCTGGGCGAGATCTCGGCCGACCTGGCGCCGCCGCCGGGGCCGCGGCCGGCCGTGCTGCGGATCCTGCCGGGGCCGCGCGACGACTGGTTCGCGCCCGGGGCGCCGGCCGGGCTGTGCGCGCGGCCGTACACCGTGACGCAGGACAGCAACCGCGTCGGCGTGCGGCTGCGCGGGCCCGAGGTGGTGCGCGCCCGCCGGGGTGAGCTGCCGAGCGAGGGCATGGTGCTCGGCGCGGTGCAGGTGCCGCCGAGCGGGCAGCCGATCGTCTTCCTCGCCGACCACCCGCCGACGGGCGGCTATCCGGTGATCGGGGTGGTGCGGGCCGCGGACGTCCCGGTCGCGGCACAGCTGCGGCCCGGCGACGAGGTGCGGTTCACGCTGCGGGGCTGAGGCTCACAGCTCGACGTGGCCGCCGACACAGGTGACGACGGAGCCGCCCACCCAGACGTCTCCCTGGTCGTCGGCGAAGACGCGGACGCGTCCGGCCCGTCCGACGACCGTGCCCTGCGAGGCCACGTACGGCGCCCGCGCCCGGCCCGTGCGCAGCAGCCACTGCCCGAGTGCGGCGTTCAGGCTGCCGGTCACCGGGTCCTCGACGGTGGAGCCGCGGTGCGGAAAGAACGCCCGCACCTCGAAGGCGTACGGCGACCCCTCCGGGTACGGACCCGCCACGCCCACGTCCACGGGCACCCGGCCGGGCCGCAGCGCCAGCACCGACTCGGCGTCCCTCAGCAGCACGCCGACCCAGCCGGGCCCGTTGTCGGCCCACTCGGCGTCCACGACGTCACCGCGGGCGATCCCCAGCGAGGCGGCGATCCGTTCGAGGAGCTCCTCCTCCACAGGGCCGGAGCGCACCAGCGGCGGCGCGTGGAAGGCGGGCCCGTCGTCCGTCAGGCGCAGGGTCACCAGGCCGGCGCCGCACTCCTGCACGACCACCCCGTCCGTACGCGGCTTGCCCCCTGCCTCCAGCCAGGCGTGGCAGGACCCCAGGGTGGGGTGGCCGGCGAAGGGCAGCTCCGTCTCGGGGGTGAAGATGCGCACCCGGTAGTCGGCCTGCGGGGTCGTCGGCGGCAGGAGGAAGGTGGTCTCGGACAGGTTCGTCCAGGCGGCGAACCGCTGCATCTCCTCCGTGCTCAGCTCGTCGCCGTCGAGGACGACGGCGAGCGGGTTGCCGAGGTACGGCGTGGCGGTGAACACATCAACCTGGGTGAAAGGCCGCTTCATGGAACGGAGTCTGCCAGGTCAGTCGGTCGTGGTGCGGCGGCTGCGCGACGACGGCTTCTTGCGGCCGGCCACCAGCGTGTCGCCTGGCGCGGTGGCGGGCTCCTCGGCGGTCTTCGCCTCGACGGTCTTGGCCTCGCCTCCGGAAGCGCGCGGGCGGGGGTGCGGCGCGGTGTCCGCCGCGGGCTCCGGCTCCTTCGCGGGCGCGTCGCCGGCGGGCTTGTCGGGCTCCTTGAACGACGCGATGACGCGGTCGGCCTCGGTGTCGGCGGCGAACTCGTCGGCGGCCTCCGACTCCCTGCGCCGGATCACCACCATGTGGTCGACGGAGACGCGGCCCGCGCCGACCACGGCGAGCAGCAGGGAGGCCGCACCGAGCAGGATGAGCTCGTTCAGGCTTATGGGGTTGAGCGGCGGGGCCACCAGGAAGACCGCCAGCGCCTCGGCGAAGAGCACGAGGCCGGTGACCGAGACGGCGAGGCCCGCGATGAGCAGCGCCCCGCCGATGAGCTCGGCGAGCATGGTGACGGTGGCCCAGGCGCCGGGCGCGGGGGCGCCCTGTTCGAGGAACTTGGCTCCGGTGATCTTCAGTCCGTCTTCGAGCTTGGCCCAGCCGTTGGCGAAGAAGATGCCGCCGACGCCTAGGCGAGCGACTAATGCGGCGAGATCACGAAGGGCCTGCTTCACGGTATTTGTCTGCCCTATTCGGGACATGGCACACCTCAATCACGGCTGAGCAGCATGGCCACCACGGCGGCGGTCAGACTGAGCAGGACGACGCTCACGACCACGGTCGTGTGCAGGGCATTGACGAAGGCCCACCGGGCGGCGTCGAGCAGCGCGCCGCCCGTGGCGCCGCCGATCTCGTCGGCGACGTGCGCGGCGGCGGCCAGCGACTGCCTGGCCTGGTCCATGCCGCCGGCGGGCACTCCGGGCACGGCGGGCAGTCCGGGGGCGTACGCGAGGGCGGTGACCGTGCCGAGCGCGGCCACGCCCAGCCCGGCGCCCAGCTCGTACGCGGTCTCCTCGATGGCCGCGGCCCCGCCCGCCCGGGACTCGGGCACCGACGCCATGATCGTGTCGGAGGCGGCCAGCAGCGCGACCTGCACCCCGAACCCGATGCCGACAAAGCACACCGCCAGCATCACGGGATGACCCTCGACGCCCCACGTCAGGGTGGGGGTCAGGGCGAGGGCGACGAGCGCGAGGCCGCCGCTCATGGTGGCCCGCAGGCCGATCCTCGGCAGGACGCGGGCCGCGGCGAGCCCGCCGATCACGGCCGA
This sequence comes from Nonomuraea terrae, assembly GCF_044465245.1. Taxonomy (NCBI): domain Bacteria; kingdom Bacillati; phylum Actinomycetota; class Actinomycetes; order Streptosporangiales; family Streptosporangiaceae; genus Nonomuraea; species Nonomuraea terrae. The sequence continues at coordinate 1,013,214 of NZ_JBITLL010000005.1, forward strand.
GATCACCAGCGGCAGCATCCGCAGCGCGGCCCGCACGGGGCTGTCACCGAGCACGAGCTGCAGGTACTGGGCGAGCATGAGCTGCAGGCCCACCAGCGCGAACACGCCGAGCAGCACGCCCAGCACCCCGGTGGTGAACGCGCGCCGCCGGAACAGCCCGACGTCCAGGAACGGCACGGCCAGCCGGCGCTGACGGCGGACGAACGCGGCCAGCAGGGCGAGCCCCGCGAGGAACACCAGCGTGGCCGCCCACAGCGGCATCAGGCTGCCCGAGCCGGCCTCCTTGAGCCCGAACGCCAGCGCCAGGACGCCGAGCACCGACAGCACGGCGCTGACGGCGTCCCACGGCCGGCCCCCGCGCACCGGCGACTCCGGCAGCAGCCGGACGGCGGCGGGCAGCAGCGCCAGCAGGATCGGCACGTTGACGAGGAAGACCGCGCCCCACCACAGGCCGACCAGCAGGCCGCCGGCGAGGGGGCCCACGGCGGCGCCGGCCGCCGCCACCGCGCTCCAGACGCCCAGCGCGACGGCGCGCTCGCGCCGGTCGGTGAACACCTCGCGGATGAGCGACAGCGTGGCCGGCATGATCATGGCGCCGCCCACGCCGAGCAGCGCCCTGGCCAGGATCAGGGTGAGCGGGGTCGGCGCGAACGCGGCCGCGGCCGAGGCCAGGCCGAAGAGCACGAATCCCGCCAGGACGAGCCGCTTGCGGCCGTATCTGTCGCCGAGCGTGCCGAACACGACCAGCAGCGGCGCGACCACCAGGGAGTAGACGTCGATGATCCACAGCAGCTGCACCGCGGACGGCTCCAGCGCGGCGGTCAGCGCGGGCACCGCGATGTGCAGGACGGTCGCGTCCACCGTGATCAGCAGCAGACTGAGGCAGAGGATGACCAGGATGGGCCAGCGGTCGGGGTGCCCCCGTTCGGCAGTCCGTACGAGGGGTGCGGACTGTGTGACGGTCATGGCCCTCCCTGCGGGCCGATCCGTGTCACAGGGCCCGCGCGTGCGTGGTCGGCGGCGGCGGAACCGTGCTGCATGTCGTCGCCGCCGGCTCCGGCGCTCCCGGCTTGCGTGGCAGCTTAGGCCATGGCGCGCGCCGGTGAGAGCGGTATCGGCCGATCCGCGACGCCGCATACCTCTCTAGAGAGATACAGCCATATGTCGAGATCTATCCAAGATTCGCTGGCCAGCCGATCATGGACGCGTGCGGACCGATCCAGACGGCACTGACGGCGACGACTCCGACCGATCCGCACGCGAATGGTGTGACGAGGCCCTGACCAGGCTGAACGCCGGCCGCCCCGACTCGGCGCTGGAGGCGGCGCGCCGGGCCGCGGACCTCGATCCGGCCGCCGAGTGGCCGCACCGGCTCATCAGCCTCGCCCACGAACGCCTCGGCCGCGACGCCGACGCCGTGCCGTTCGCCGAGCGGGCCGTGGACCTGGCGCCCGGCTCGTGGCCGGCCCGGCTGCGCCTGGCCGCGGCGCTGCGCCGGATGCCGGGCCGCTGGGCCGAGGCGGTCGCGCACGCCACGCTGGCCGCGAAGTTCGCACCCGAGCAGCCGGCGCCCGAGGTCATGCTGGGCGACCTGGCGCTGCTGCGCGGCGAGCACGCCGGCGCCGAACGCCGCTACCGGGCCGCGCTCACCCTCGACCCCGGACACCCGCAGGCCTGGGTGAACCTGGCCCTGGCCCTGCTGCGCTGGGAGCGTCCCCGCCCGCACCACGACCCGGCCTGGCCGATCGGCCCGCGCGAGACCGGCCGGGCCAGGCGGGCGCTGGAGGTCTGGTCGCGGCAGGCCCGGTTGCTGGTCGCGGTGGCCACGGTGGCGGTCGCGGCCTGCGCCTTCCTGCTGGACCTCGGCGCCCAGGCGCAGATCGGCGGGTTCGCCGTGCTGGCGCTGCTGGTGCCCCTCACGGTCCGGCACGCGCGGCGGGTCGGCCTCTGGTCGTACGTGCCGGCGATGTTCGGCCGGGATCCCTGGCTCGGGGCGGACGTGGTGTCGGCGGCGGTGGCGGTGGCCGCGTACGCCGCCTGGCTGGTGCTGGCCGCGGTGCCGTCCGCGCTGGACCCCGTCTGGGCCGGGCTGGCGGGGATCGCGGTGCTGGGCTGGCCGGCGCTGGCGGCCGTACGGGCGCTGGCCGAGACGTGGCGGGGACGTCCGCTGCGGGCGCTCGCCGAGACGGCGCCGGCGACCGCGGCCGAGCGGACGGCGCGGCGGAACGCGGGCGTGGCGCTGTGGATCGTGCTCGGCCGGACGTGGTCGGCGCTGGTCATGGTGGCGGCCGGGGCGCTGGTGGCGGAGCCGCGGGCGGCCGTGGCGGCGGTGGCGGTGCCGTACCCGATGGTGCGGGGCTACCTGCGCGCCCGGCACCGCGGTGACCTGCCCCTGCGCGCCGCGGCGGGGCTGGTGGCACTGGCCGGGCCGGCCTGCGCGGCGGGCGGGCTGCTGGGGTCGGCGTGGGCGTGGCGGATCGGGCTCGGCGCGCTCGGCCTGGTGGTGCCCGTCTTCGCGGTACGGGCCGCGCGCGCGTGGTGGCGCGGCGGCCCAGGGCCGTGGCGCTCGTCGCTGCTGATGTGCGACCTGCCGGTGGGCGGCGAGCCCTCGGTCGACCTGGACCCCGAGGTGCGCCAGGCCTTCTCGTACGCCCGCGGCGTCGTCCTGTCCTACGGCGACCCCCTGGGGCCGCGGGTCGCGGGCGCGGTCGCCTCCGTGACGTCCTCGGGCGAGCTGCGCCTGATCGCCGAGGCCGCGGTGTGGGAGGCCGTCGAGGCGGACCCCAGGGTGGCGGTGTTCGCCTCCGACCCGCTGCAACGGCGCTTCTGGGTGGAGGTGCGCGGCGTCGCGCTGGCCGACGCCGACGTCCTGCGCGTCACGCCCAAGCAGGTGCAGGTCGGCGAGTTCCCCGGCCGCCACCAGCGGCGCGGGTGAGAGCATCGGTCCATGCGTTTCCTGCGCACCCCCGACGAGTGCTTCCGCGACCTGCCCGACTTCCCCTACGAGCCCCGTTACGCCGAGCTGCCCGGCGGCCCGCGCATGGCGTACGTCGAGGCCGGTCCCGCCGGCGGCGAGCCGGTCGTGCTGCTGCACGGCGAGCCCAGCTGGTCGTTCCTCTACCGCCACGTCATGCGGGAGCTGGCCGCGGCCGGGCTGCGGGCCATCGCGCCCGACCTGGTCGGGTTCGGCCGCTCCGACAAACCGGCCGACCCTGCCGACCACACCTACGCCCGGCACGTCGAGTGGACCCGCGCGCTGCTGTTCGACGCGCTCGGCCTCGACAGGGTCACCGTCGTGGGCCAGGACTGGGGCGGCCTGATCGGGCTGCGCATCGCCGCCGAACACCCGGAGCGCGTCGCCAGGATCGTGGCCGCCAACACGGGGTTGCCCACGGGTGACACTCCCATGCCCGAGGTGTGGCACCGGTTCAGGGCCGCCGTGGAGAACGCGCCCGTGCTCGACGTCGGCCGGCTGGTGCAGGCGGGCTGCCGGACCGCGCTGGCGCCGCGGGTGCGGGCCGCGTACGACGCGCCGTTCCCGGACGAGTCGTACAAGGCGGGGCCGCGGGCGATGCCCGGGCTCGTGCCGATCACCCCCGACGACCCGGCCGCGGCCGCCAACCGCGCTGCCTGGCGGATCCTCACCACGCTCGACCTGCCGTTCCTTGTGGCGTTCTCCGACGGCGACCCGATCACCGGCGGCATGGCGCCCCGGTTGCGGGCATCGATGGCCGGGGCGGCCGGCCTGCGGCATCCCGTCATCGAAGGCGCCGGGCACTTCCTCCAGGAGGACGCGGGCGCCGAGCTCGGCCGCCAGATCGCCGTTTTCGTGACCACCGCCTAGCGTGTCAGGTCCGCCCAATCGTCGGTCCGGTGCGGTATAACCGGGGGCGGACCGGGGAGGCGTGATGCGTGAGTCCGGCAGGGCCCAGGCCGCGGGGCGGGCCGCGGCGCGGGATCGGTTCGAGAAGGTTCGGCTGCGTTATTTCCAGACGCCCCCGGCGGTGCGCCGGGTGCTCTACGTGGTCGCCCTGGTGGGCGCGATGGGCGTGGGCGCGGCCCTGGGCTGGGATCTCCTGCAGACCTTCCCCCTGGTGCTCCTGCTGCTCGCCTTCGTCGCGCTGACCATGCGCTTCCCCCGCGCCGCCGCCACCGCGCTGGTGGTCGCGGGCTGGGTCGTGGTGGCGCTGCCGCTCTTCTCCACGCTCTTCCCGCCGGGCTCCGGCGCGGTCCACCTGATGGTGGCGCTGGCGCTGCCGGTGGCCGCCGCCGCCCACCTCATCCGCTGGGTGACGCCGTGGGTGACCACGCTGCTGGCGCTGCTGCCCGCGGCCGTGCTCGGCGCCGCCGTCTCGCCGCTGTCCCCCGACGCCTCGGTCTGGGTCGCCTGCGCCGCCTCCGCCGCCGTCCTGGTCCACCGCCTCGTGCTGGCCCGCCGGGCGCGCGCCGAGGTGGCCGCCGCCGAGGAGCAGCAGCTGCGCGTACGCGCCCGCGAGGGCAGGCCCGAGGCCCCGTCCGACAAGGCGGGCGCGCCGCCGCAGATCTCCGTCGAGGAGGCGCTCGCCGAGCTGGAGAGCATGATCGGCCTGGCCCCCGTCAAGGAGCAGGTGCGCTCGATCGCCGCCTCCATCGAGGCGTCCCGGCTGCGCGCCGAGGCCGGCTACACCGCCGGGCGGCCCACCCGCCACTTCGTCTTCGTCGGCCCGCCCGGCACCGGCAAGACCACCGTGGCCCGCGCCCTCGCCAAGATCTTCTACGCGTTCGGCCTGCTGGAGACCCCGTACGTGGTCGAGGCGCAGCGGGCCGACCTGGTCGGCGAGTTCCTGGGCGCGACCGCGATCAAGACCAACGAGCTGGTCGACCGGGCGCTCGGCGGCGTGCTGTTCATCGACGAGGCCTACAGTCTCATCAACTCCTCCGACGGCCAGCCCGACCGCTTCGGCGCCGAGGCCGTGCAGACCCTGCTCAAGCGGGCCGAGGACGACCGCGACCGGCTGATCATCATCCTGGCCGGCTACGAGCAGGAGATGGGCGCGTTCCTGACCAGCAACCCGGGCCTGGCCAGCCGGTTCGCCACGCGCGTGCGCTTCCCCGGCTACTCCCCCGCCGAGCTGGTCGAGGTCACCGAGCTGCTCCAGCGGCACAGGGGCGACACGATGGCCACCGACACCCGCAAGGTGCTGCTCGGCCTCTACGACGACGTCCACCGGCGCGGCCTGGTCGACGAGCTGGGCAACGCCCGTTTCGCCCGCAGCCTGGTCGAGGCCGCCGCCCAGGCCCGCGACGTGCGCGTGGTGGGCGCGGGCGGCACGCCGAGCACCCACGACCTGGTGACCACCACGACGCCCGACGTCACCAAGGCATTCGAGGGGCTGACCGCCCGCTTCCGCGGCTACATCGCCACGCCCACGCTGGAGGAGGCGCTGGCCGACCTCGACCGGATGGCCGGCCTCGCGCCGGTCAAGCGGCAGGTGCACGCGATCGCCGCGCAACTGCAGGTGGCCCGCATGCGGCAGGAGCGCGGGCTGCCCACCCCGCAGCAGATGCGCCACTTCGTCTTCGCCGGCCCGCCCGGCACCGGCAAGACGACGGTCGCCCGCGTGCTCGGCCGGGTCTTCTCCGCCCTCGGCCTGCTGGCCCGCCCCGACGTCGTCGAGGCGCACCGGGCCGACCTGGTCGGCCAGCACCTCGGCGCGACCGCGATCAAGACCAACGAGCTGGTCGACCGCGCCCTCGGCGGCGTGCTCTTCATCGACGAGGCCTACAGCCTGGCCAACCCCGGCTACCAGGGCGGCGACGCGTTCGGGGCGGAGGCCGTGCAGACCCTGCTCAAACGGGCCGAGGACGACCGCGACCGGCTCGTCATCGTGCTGGCCGGCTACGAACGCGAGATGGACGCCTTCCTCGCCACCAATCCCGGCCTGGCCAGCCGGTTCAACCAGCGGGTGGCCTTCCCCAGCTACAGCCCGGCCGAGCTGCGCGAGATCGCGGTGCTGCAGGCCGAGAAGTCGGGCGACAGGTTCGACGACGACGCCCTGAGCCGCCTCGACGAGGTCTTCGCGTACGTGTGCGAGCAGCGGCTGATCGACGGCCTCGGCAACGGCCGCTTCGCCAGGTCGCTGTTCGAGCGCGCGGCCATGCGGCGCGACGTGCGCCTGGCCGCCCACGCCACCCGCGGCGGCACCGCCAGCTCGGCCGACCTGACCACCATCACCAGCGACGACGTGCGCACCGCCGTCGACGAGCTCTCCGGCCGTTGACCTTATTTGAAGGTTCCCTGCGGCGCGTCCATCACATGGTGTAGCAATATGGCTACGTGCGGTGCGCGTCGGAAGGGGAGCGATGGCGGGGTTCCTGGTCCGCAGGTTGCTCAACTACGCCGTGCTCGTGACGGTCGCCGCCAGCCTCGCCTACCTGCTGGCCGCCGCGGCGCTCGACCCCCGCTCCAACTACGCCGACCGCACGCCGAAGCCCCCGCCGGCCGTGGTCGACGCGCAGCTCACCGCGCTCAACCTCAACGACAAGACGCCGCTGCTGCAGCGCTACGCCACCTGGGCGGGCGGCGTGCTGCGCGGCGACTTCGGCAAGACGGTGACGGGCGCCCCCGTCAACGAAGACCTCAAGCGCCGCATGGGCGTCACCTTCCGGCTGGTCATCGTGGGGCTGATCTGCGGCAGCCTGCTCGGGGTGCTCACGGGCGCGCTCGCGGCGGTGCGGCAGTACGGCTGGTTCGACCGGCTCACGACCGGGCTGTCCTTCCTGGTGCTCGCGGTGCCGGTGGTGGTGCTGGCCAACGTGCTCATCCTGGTCGCCACGTGGGCCAACGAGCACGTGTTCGGCCGCCACGTGTTCCTGGTCAGCGGCGAGTACAGCGACGGCCTGACCACCGGCTTCTGGGGCCACGTCGTCGACCGGCTGCAACACATGATCCTGCCGACGATCACGTTGTCGGTGGGGCTGATCGCCGTCTTCAGCCGCTACCAGCGCAACATGATGCTCGACGTGCTGGGCGCCGACTTCGTCCGTACGGCCAGGGCCAAGGGGCTGAGCAGGCGCAAGGCGCTGACCCGGCACGCGCTGCGCACGGCGCTGATCCCCGTGATGACGTACTTCGCGTTCACGTTCGGCGCGCTGCTGACGGGGGCCACGTTCACGGAGAAGATCTTCGGCTGGCACGGGCTGGGCGAGCAGCTGATCAACTCGATCTTCAGCAACGACGTCAACACCGTCGCCGCCATCTCGCTCCTCGCGGCCGTGGCCGTGCTGGCCGCCTCGCTCGCCTCCGACCTGCTGCACGCGGCGCTCGACCCGAGGGTGCGGGCCGGATGACGCTGTCGGAGGAGCAGCTGGCCGAGGAGCTCTCCGACGGCGCCGTCATGAGGGTGCCGTCGCGGGCGCGGGTGGTGGCGGCGCGGTTCTTCCGCTCGGCGCAGGGGCGGATCGGCTTCACGGTGCTCGCGCTGATGTTCCTGCTGGCGTTCGCGGGGCCGCTGGTCAGCCCGTGGTCGTACACCGACAAGGACTTCACCGCCTTCATGCAGCCGCCGTCGGCGCGCCACTGGTTCGGAACGCTCCAAACGGGCGCCGACGTGTTCGCGGTGACGCTGCGCGGCATGCAGAAGTCGCTCGTCGTGGGGCTGCTGGCGGCGCTGATCTCGACGGCGCTGGCGGCCGTGGTGGGGGCGTTCGCCGGTTACTTCCTGGGGTGGACCGACCGGACGCTGAGCTGGGTGACCGACCTGCTGCTCGTGCTGCCGGCGTTCCTGGTGCTGGCGATCCTGTCGCCGGTGTTCGGGCCGGGGCAGTGGGCGCTGTTCGTGATCATGCTGGCGCTGTTCCTGTGGATGGTCACCTCGAAGATCGTGCGCGGGATGGCGATCTCCGTGAAGCAGCGGGAGTTCGTCCAGGCCGCCCGTTACATGGGCGTGCCGCCGGTGCGGATCATCTTCCGTCACGTGATCCCCAACCTGTCGTCGCTGCTGATCGTGGACGCCACGCTCAACGTCAGCACCGCGATCCTCACCGAGACCTCGCTGTCGTACTTCGGGTTCGGCATCCAGCCGCCCGACGTGTCGTTCGGGACGCTCATCGCCGACGGCTCCAAGACGGCCGTCTACGCGCCGTGGACCTTCTGGTTCGTGGCGGGGCTGCTGGTCGTGACCGTGCTGGCGGTCAACCTCATCGGCGACGCGCTGCGCGACGCGTTCGACCCGTCGTCATCGAGGGGGCGGCGGTGAGCGAGCCGGTCCTGGAGGTCAGCGACCTGACCGTGTCGTTCGGCGACGTCCACGCCGTGCGGGGGGTGAGCTACGCGGTACGCCGCGGCGAGGTCCTCGGCATCGTGGGCGAGTCCGGCTCCGGCAAGTCGGTCACCTCGGCCGCGGTCATGGGCCTGCTGCCGCCGGGGGCACGCGTCACCGGCTCCGTACGCCTGCACGGCAGGGAGCTGATCGGCGCCCCCGAACGCGAGCTCAACTCCTTTCGCGGCAGGTCGATCGCGATGGTGTTCCAGGACCCGCTGTCGGCGCTCACGCCGGTCTACCGGGTGGGCGACCAGATCGCCGAGGCCGTCCGCGTGCACCAGCGGGTCAGCAAGGAGACCGCGCTGGTCAAGGCCGTCGAGCTGCTCGACCTCGTGGGCATCCCGCGCCCGTCGGAGCGGGCGCAGGCGTTCCCGCACGAGTTCTCCGGCGGCATGCGGCAGCGGGTGGTCATCGCGATGGCCATCGCCAACGACCCCGACGTGATCATCTGTGACGAGCCGACCACGGCGCTCGACGTCACCATCCAGGCCCAGGTGCTGGAGGTGCTGAAGCGGGCGCAGGCCAAGACCGGCGCCGCGATCATCATGATCACGCACGATCTCGGGGTGGTCGCCGGGTTCGCCGACCGGGTGATGGTCATGTACGCCGGCCGCCCCGTCGAGGTGGGCGCGGTGGACGACATCTACTACCGGATGCGGATGCCGTACACCGTGGGGCTGCTCGGCTCGGTGCCGCGGGTGGACCGGGGCGGGCGGCGGGCGCTGACGCCGATCGAGGGCAACCCGCCCTCCCCCGCCGCGCTGCCGCCCGGGTGCCCGTTCGCGCCCCGCTGCCCGTTGCGGATCGACGCCTGCGACGCGGGCGAGCCGCCGCTGTTCGAGGTCGGCGAGGGGCACCGCGCGGCGTGCATCCGCTGGCAGGAGGTGCGCCCGTACGAGGCACCGCCGGAGCCGGAGGAGGCGGCCGCGCCCCGGCCGCGCGGCGAGCGGACCGTGCTGGACGTGCGCGGCCTGGTCAAGGACTATCCGCTGTTCAAGGGGGCGGTGTTCAAGCGCCGGGTGGGCACGGTGCACGCGGTGGCGGGCGTCGACTTCGACATCCGCGAGGGTGAGACGCTGGGGCTGGTCGGCGAGTCCGGCAGCGGCAAGACCACCACGCTGACGCAGATCCTGGAGCTGACCGCGCCGCAGGAGGGCACCATCGTCGTGCTCGGCCACGACGTCACACGGCTCGACCGGGCCCGGCGCACCGCGATCAGGCGCGACATGCAGGTGGTCTTCCAGGACCCGCTGGCCGCTCTCGACCCGCGCATGACGGTCTACGACATCCTGGCCGAGCCGCTGCGCACGCACGGACGGCGCGACCCGGCCCGGCGGATCGCCGAGCTGCTCGACCTGGTCGGCCTGCACCCCTCCCACGCCGCCCGCCACCCGCAGAGCTTCTCGGGCGGGCAGCGGCAGCGCATCGGCATCGCCAGGGCGCTCGCGCTGGAGCCCCGGCTGCTGGTGCTGGACGAGCCCGTCTCCGCGCTCGACGTGTCGATCCAGGCGGGGGTGCTCAACCTGCTCGGCTCGCTGAAGGACCGGCTGGGGCTGTCGTACCTGTTCGTGGCGCACGACCTGGCCGTGGTGCGGCACATCGCCGACCGGGTGGCCGTGATGTACCTGGGCAGGATCGCCGAGATCGGCCGTGTCGGCGCCGTCTACGACGCTCCCGCGCATCCGTACACGCAGGCGCTGCTCTCGGCGATCCCGCTGCCCGATCCCGTACGCGAGCGCTCGCGTGAGCGGATCCTGCTCGAAGGCGACCTGCCCAGCCCGGCCGACCCTCCGTCGGGCTGCCGGTTCCGCACCAGATGCCCGAAGTTCCGGGGTGAGCTCACCGACGCCGAACGCCGGCTCTGCGTGGACGTCGAGCCCGAGGTGCGGCCCGTGGGCGAGGACCACGGTGCGGCCTGTCACTACGCCGAGAGCCGGGAAGTCGTCTGACCAGGAGGAATGCGTTCGATGAGAGCATCACGTCGTGTCGTGGCCGTCACGGTGACGGGGTCGCTGCTGCTGGCCGGCTGCGGCGACGGCCAGGGGGGCGCGCCCGGCGTCCAGGACGGCCCGGGCGACGAGCGTACGATCAAGGCGTACGACATCAATCCGCAGCCGCGCGAGAACGTCCAGGACGGCGGGACGCTGCGGTGGGGCATCAACGAGTTCCCCGCCCAGTGGAACCGCAACCACGTCGACGGCAACCTCGCGGTGGCCGCCTCGGTGAGCAACGCGCTGCTGCCGGGGCCGTTCGTGTCCGACGAGAAGGCGCAGATCTCCGTCGACCGCGACTACGTGCTGGACGCCAGGGTGACCGATCGGCGGCCGAAGCAGGTGGTGACGTACACGCTGAACCCGCGGGCGAAGTGGTCGGACGGGAAGCCGATCACGTGGGCCGACTACCAGGCGCAGTGGCAGGCGCTCAGCGGGCGCGACCCCGGCTACCGGATCGCCTCCTCGACCGGTTACCAGGACATCGAGAAGGTGGCCAAGGGCAAGGACGACTACCAGGTGGTGGTGACGTTCGCCCGGCCGTTCGGCGACTGGCAGTCGTTGTTCGGGCCGCTGCTGCCCGCCTCGACCAACAAGACCCCGGAGGCGTTCAACAACGCCTGGCTGAACAAGATCCCGGTGACGGCGGGGCCGTTCAAGTTCGGCGGATTCGACCAGACGGCCAAGACCATCACCCTGGTACGGGACGACGCGTGGTGGGGGCAGCGGGCCAAGCTCGACCGGATCGTCTACCGGGCGTCCGAGCAGGATTCCCTGATCGGCGCGTTCAGCAACGGCGAGCTGGACATCATCGACGTGGGGCCGTCCGCGCCCGACTACGCGCGCGCCAAGAACACGCCGGACGCGCAGGTCCGCCAGGCCGCCGGGCCCGACTTCCGGCATTTCACCTTCAACGGCTCCAGTGAGCTGCTGCGCGATCGCAACGTGCGCCAGGCCGTCCAGCTCGGCATCAACCGTCAGGCCATCGCGCAGTCCGACCTGCAGGGCCTCGACTGGCCGATCACGCTGCTGAACAACCACTTCTTCATGAACACGCAGGAGGGATACCAGGACAACGCGGGCGTGCTCGGCGTCTACAACCCCGAGAAGGCCAAGCAGATGCTGGACGCGGCCGGCTGGCGGCTGAGCGGCGCCGTCCGGATGAAGGGCGGCAAGCCGCTGGAGCTGCGGTTCGTGGTGCCGTCGGGGGTGCAGGTGAGCAAGGCGGAGGGTGAGCTGGCGCAGAGCATGCTCGCCCAGATCGGGGTGAAGCTCACCATCAGGTCCGTGCCCAGCGACGACTTCTTCACCAGGTACGTCATTCCTGGCAACTTCGACATCACGCCGTTCGCGTACATCGGGACGCCGTTCCCCGTGTCGAGCAGCTACGGCATCTACGCGAACGCCACGGACGGGCGGTGGAACGCGAACTTCGGGCGTACCGGGTCGGCGGCCATCGACGCGGCCATGAAGCGGGCGTCGCAGAGCCTGGACCCGGCGCGGGCCCGCGCGGCGACGAACGAGGCCGACCAGCTCATCTGGCAGGAGGTGAACGTGCTCCCGCTGTACCAGCGGCCGCAGAACGTGGCGGTCAAGGAGAGGCTGGCGAACGTGGGCGCGCGCGGCTTCTACGACCTCCAGTACGAGAACATCGGCTTTGTCCGCTGACCCGCCTCGCGGGTGTCCGCCAACGCCTGGAGATGTCGTACGGCCGACTGAGAGGCGACATCGGACTCCGGGATGAACACCTGCAGGACCTGGTCCGGGTCCTTGGGTGTCGTCACCGCCTCCACGTGGAAACGGATGCGGCCGACGACCGGATGTTCTACGACCTTCTTCTCGCGGACCACGCCGGTCGCCCCATGGCAGTCGTTCCAGAGTCCGGTGAACAGCTTCTCCGCTAGTACGACCGGGGAACCAGCGCCATGATCGTCCTTGGCGCCGACGGTTGTCCGTTCGTTCCTCAACCCCGTTCACTCGCCGCGTGGGCGCGTACCCTCCTGGCCGGCCGGCGAAATCAGGCCGGCCGGTCAGGCGCGGGCGCGATGAAGGTCAGGCCGAGGCGCCGGCTTTCACCCGGTCCACGAGGCCCTGGGTGCCCTCCTCGCGGGCGCAGTGGGCGCAGCAGAACCAGTGCTCGCCTGACTGCACCCCATGGCCGATGACCTTGGTGCCGCAGTGCTCACAGATGGGCGCCATCGCCTCGATCGCGCACTGGAAGCAGTCGAACGTGTGCACAGCCCCCTGCGCGTGCACCTCGAACGCCATGTCGTAGTCGTTGCCACACGTCTCACAGATCGCCATGGTGATCCCCTTCGCCGTTGATCCGCCGTCGGGATACCCCGTTCCATGGTCCCTTTTCCCCAAATGGGGGTTATATTCCGCCCGTTATGATCGTTCCACCAGAAATCGCGCCACGAGCGGCAGACCGAGCAGCCCGAGGACGGCCAGCGCGGCGGGCAGGCCGAGCCACCCGCTCAGCCCGGCCACGAGCAGCGGGCTCACCACGAAGCCGGTGTACGAGATCGTCGAGACGCCCCACACGAGCGTCCCGCTGGAGTCGCCGGCCGCCGCGTGGCTGAGCAGGGCGGGCACGATCGGGCCGAGCGCCAGCCCGGTCACCGCGAACCCGGCGATGGTGACCGGCACGCCGCCGCCCATGCCGGCCAGGGCGATGCCCGCGCCACCGCCCACCCCCGCCACCAGATACAACGTGCGCAGCCGCACCCGGGGCAGCGCCTGTGCGAGGAGCCGCCCGGCCGTCAGCGCCGCCATGTACGCCGCAGGCGCGGCGCTCGACACCAGGGGCGTCGCGCCGCGGTGCTCCTCCAGGAGCAGCACCGACCACTGCTCGACCGAGTTCTCGATCACCAGGACGCAGGCCGCCGGCGCCCCGAGCACGGCCGCCGTGCCCCACAGCCGCCGCCGTTCGGAGACCGCGGCCGGCTCCGGGAGCGCCCGGCCGAGCGGCAGCGCCACCAGGGTGAGGGACGCGGCGGCCACGACGAGGGCGATGAGCACGAGCACCGTGTCGACGCCCAGCCCGTACGAGCGGGCCAGGCCGGTGAGCGGGGCCGCCACGATGACCGTGAGCGGGAAGGTCGCGTGCACCGCCTGGAAGAGGCGGCGGCCGCTGTCGCGCTCGGCGCGCCCGGTGGCGAGGTTGAGCACGACGTCGAGGGCGCCACTGGTGGCCCCGACCAGCAGCAGGGCCAAGGCCAGCTGCCCGCCCGTGGCGGCGAGGCCGATGCCGGCGACGCTGAGCGCGAACAGGACGGTGGTCAACGCCAGCGCGGGCCGCTCCCGTCCGCGGGCCAGCCGCCCGGCCAGCGCCATCGCGGGCAGGGCCCCGACGGGCACGGCGCTCAGCGCGATCCCGAGGTCGGTGGCGGAGATGCCGACCTCCAGCTTGACGGCGGGGAGCAGGACCGACCACGACCCCCAGAACACGGCCCACACCGCGCAGACCGCGATCAACGGCATCCGTCCAGCCCTCCGTACGTCCGGTCAAGCACCCGTCAGATCCTCGTCGGCCGCCGGGCCCGGCGGCCGACATAGAGCAAGGATCACACCACCGTGATCCGCCACGTGGGGAAACCTCGTGGAGAACAGCGCCGATCGGGGGTAGGGGTCCGCTTACGGCACGCCGGGCCGCACGCCACCGGCCCCGGCGGGACCGCGCGACGGGATCCGCAGGGCCGGAATCCCTGACAACCGCAGAAGGACCAGAACAGGGAGCCCGGCCCGTCGGAAGGGCCCCAGAGGGAACGCAGAAGGAACGCAGTAGGAGCGCGGAAGAAAACTGCCGCCTTTCTCGCCGGGACTGTCACATCCGAGCCGCCTGTCCCGTCCTCCGTGTGCAACGACCCGAACTACGGAGGCATGTGATGACTCAGCGCGTCAACGTCGCCAAGCACGTCCCCGAGGCGTACCACCACTTTCTCGCCGTGGAGAAGCTGCTGCGCGACAGTGAGCTGCCGACCAGCACCATCGAGCTGGTCAAGCTGCGCGCCAGCCAGATCAACGGCTGCGGCTACTGCGTGGACATGCACAGCCGCGACATGAAGAAGGCCGGCGAGAGTGACGAGCGGCTCTGGTCGGTGGTCACCTGGCGGGAGGCCACGGTGTTCACGCCGGCTGAGCGGGCCGCGCTGGCGCTGGTGGAGGAGGCGACCCGGCTGGCCGATCGGGAGGCCGTGCCGGACGCGGTGTGGGAGCAGGCGGCCGAGCACTACAGCGAGCAGCAGCTCGCCCTGCTGCTCGTGTCCATCGCCATGATCAACGCTTGGAACCGCATCGGCGTCGCCGCCCGGCTCACGCCCGGAACGTGACGAGCCTGCCGGCCGAAATGCGTTGAGCGAGCCGGCCGGGGGCGGTTAGGTTGGCGCGCATGGCGGGTAATGAGCCCGCCATGCCGTCGCCAAGCAGTGCGGGCGCACCATCCGCGAAGGGGAAAGGGACGCGCTTCGGAAGGGGGACTCCAATGAAACGCGTCAGAGTCAGCAAGTCGGCCAAGCGACGCACGAGGCCTGTCATCGATCTCGACCTGCGGTCACCGGCGGGTCGCCAGCTTCCCTACTAGCGCGTTCCTTACACCGAACTTACGGGGGTATCTGTAAGTAACATTGGTAACAAGCACGTCACGGGGGGCTCACGATGAAGAGGTTTGTGGTGGTGCCGCGACATGCGGCCAGGCATAAGGTCCGCGACATCCGGTCGGCCGTCCGCCGCGAGCCACCCACGGATCCCAAGGTGATCGACCTGCGCGCCTACGCCGGGCGTAACGTCATCCGCTTCCCCGGCGGCCCGACCCCCGCAGCCTGAGGGCCGGGGCGCACGACGAGGCGGTCCGGTCAGCCGTAGAGGCGCCGGGCATACGCCTCGCCGTAGTACTTCTCGAGCTCCTCGAGGCTCTCCTCCACCGTCTGCACCTCCTTGACCAGCCTGGCGTGCGAAGGCAGCCCGTCAGGGGTCCAGGCATCGGGCTTCCACAGCGAAGAGCGCAGGAACGCCTTGGCGCAGTGGAAGAAGATCTGCTCGATCTCGACCACGAGCGCGAGGTGCGGGCGGTGGCCCTTCACGATCATCTCATCGAAGAACGGGGCATCGCGGACGAGCCGGGCGCGGCCGTTGACGCGGAGGGTCTCGTTGCGCCCCGGGATGAGGAAGATCAACCCGACGTGCGGATTTTTCAGGATGTTGAGGAATCCGTCCGCTCGGCGGTTCCCCGGCCGGTCCGGGATCGCGATCGTGGTGTCGTCGACGACGTGGACGAACCCGGCCGGGTCGCCCTTGGGCGAGACATCGCAGTTGCCCCGGTCGTCCGAGGTGGCGATGAGACAGAACGGTGAGGCCGCCAGCCACTGCCGATCGCGCTCGTGCAGGCGTACACGCTCTTTGGTGACCGCTCGCGGCATGACCTCGCCGAGCAGCTCGCGCAGCTCTGCCTCCGACCCGATCTCCGCCCAGCTCATCTGATCTCCCTTCGGGGTTTCCCCCATCTTGTCAGGAATCGGGGGAAGATCCGAAGGAGATTTCCGTTGGGCGGCCGGGCCGCCGGCCTCCGTCCGGGATGGGAGTGAGATCGTGACCATGTCCAGGATGGCCGACCTCAACGGCCTGCGGATGCACTACTTGATCGACGGCGAGGGCCCGCCGCTCGTGCTGCTGCACGGATGGCCGCAGACCTCCGCCTGCTGGCGGGGGATCATGCCCGCGCTGGCCGAGCGCTTCACCGTCGTCGCGCCCGACCTGCGCGGCTACGGCCGCACCGACAAACCCGCCGCCGGCTACGACAAACGTACGATGGCCGCCGACGTGCGGGCCCTCGCCCGTTCGCTGGGCCACGAGAAGGTCCTGCTCGCCGGGCACGACCGCGGCGCCAGGGTCGCCCACCGGTACGCCCTCGACCACCCCGGCGAGGTGGAGCGGCTGGTGGTCATGGACATCATCCCGACCCGCGAGATGTGGCTGCGCTACGACATGCGCTCGGGCCTGGCCGCCGGCACCTGGCACTGGACGTTCCACCTGCAGCCCGACCTGCCGGAGCTGCTCGCGGGCAAGGACGTGCGCGGCTACCTCGGCTACTTCTTCGAGAAGTGGACGGTGCAGCGTGCCCGGCTGGACGTCGAGGAGTACATGCGGGCGTTCGAGCAGCCGGGGGCGCTGCGGGCCGGGTTCGAGGACTACCGGGCCTCGTTCCCGTACGACGCCGAGCACGACGACGCCGACTGGGAGGCGGGCCGGCGGCTGGAGATGCCGCTGCTCGCGCTGTGGGGCGCGGCCGGGCTGCCCAGCAGGGTGCCGGTGCTCGACATCTGGCGCGAGTACGCCCGCGACGTACGGGGAGCCGAGATCCCCGACTGCGGGCACTTCCTGGCCGAGGAGCAGCCGGAGGCCGTGCTCGCGCACCTGCGCGAGTTCCTGCCGGGGTAGCTACCAGCGGCGGGTCAGCGCCATGGTCCTCAGGTGCTGGTCGCGCTCCAGCTGAAACCTGATCGGGTCGACGGCCTGCCGCTCGGCGCGTACGTGGAGCATGGTCAGCTCGGTGGCGGCCTGTTGGTAGTCGCTCATGGCGCGGCCGAGCCCGACCCGCCTGGCCCACTGGCGGGCCGCCTTGCGGGCGGGCAACGTGGTCAGCATCTGCACGTCGGCGGGGCTGATCACGCCGGTCGGCTCGTAGGCGGGCAGGTAGTAGCCCATCCGGGCGACGAGCTGGCGGCGTTCGAGCACGGTCACGACGACCAGCAGGACCAGCGCACCCATGATCACCAGGTAGGCGACGCCGAGCACACCGAGCGAGCCGGTGCTGGCGGCGCCGTTCCACAGGCCGTGCAGGAAGACCGCGGCCGCGTAGCCGAGCGGTATGGCGGCGTAGCGGGCGGGGGTTCTGTGGGTCAGCGCGTACGCGACGCCGAGGCCGATCATCGAGGTGTAGATCGGGTGGCCGAGGGGGTCGATCAGCCCGCGGACGACGAAGACCTGCACGGCGGCGCTGATGCCGTCCTGGTCGTAGGAGAGCAGGTAGTAGCCGACGTTCTCCACGGCGGCGAAGCCGAGGCCGGCCATGGAGGCGTACACGATGCCGTCGGTCAGGCCGTCGATCTCCATCCGCCGGCGCAGCAGGAGCAGCAGCGCCGAGCCCTTGAGCGCCTCCTCGACCACCGGGGCCAGCACGACGGTGCCGATGTACTCGACGGCCGCGCTGCCGTAGCCGGCCCGCAGGAAGAGCTGCTGGCCGGCCACGGTCAGCGCGACGCCGAGCACGATGGCCACCCCGGCGCCCCAGGCGAAGGCGAAGGCGAGGTGGAGCTTCGGCTCGGGTTCGAGCCTGTCGAGCGAGAGAACGGCCGCCAGCAGCACCGGAAGGGGCGCCACCGCCAGCAGCGCGGACAGGCCGAACCCGATGGGGCCGCCGGAGTAGAGCATGACGGCCAGCACGATCAGCGCGAGGACGCCGGAGACGACGAGGCCGACGAGCAGGGCCTTGCTGGGGCGCTGGGCGAGGGACGGTGCTGTCATGTTGGTGCCTCTCTTCCCGGCTGGTCCGCCCACTATGCGCCCGGCCCATCTACAGGCGCTTAACGGTCGCTTGATTCGCGGTAGTACGGATCCGCCACGACCGGCTCACCGTCGGCGTAGGTGTAGACCTCGCGGCCGGAGACGTACACCTTCAGCGCCCGGCTCATCACGTCCAGGGGGTCGCCCGACCAGATGACCACGTCACCGTCCAGCCCCGGCTTGAGCGCGCCCACCCGGTCGTCCAGGCCCATGATGCGGGCCGGGTTCACGGTGATCGAGCGCAGCGCGTCGGCCGGGTCGAGCCCCTCCTTGACCGCCAGCGTGGCCTGGTGGACGAGGAAGTGGATCGGCACGACCGGGTGGTCGGTGGTGATCGCCACCTCGACGCCGGCCCGCGCCAGGATGCCCGGGTTGCGCAGCGAGCGCTGCCGCAGCTCGACCTTGGAGCGGCTGGTGAACAGCGGGCCGATGATCACGGGAACGTTCCGCTCGGCCAGGGTGTCGGCCAGCAGGTGACCCTCGGTGCCGTGGTTGATCACGAGCCGGTAGCCGAACTCGCCGGCCAGCCTGAGCGCGGTGGCGATGTCGTCGGCCCGGTGCGTGTGCTGGCACCAGGGCAACTCGCCGTCCAGCACGCGGGCCAGGATCTCCAGCGTGCCGTCGCGGTCGAACGGCTTGCCCTCGGCCTCCGCGGCGGCCTTCTTGGCCGTGTAGTCCTGCGCCTTCATGAACGCGTCGCGGATCACCGCGGCGACGCCCTGCCGGGTGGACGGCAGCTTCTTCTGGTCGCCGTAGACACGCTTGGGGTTCTCGCCGAGGGCGCTCTTGACGCTGACCGGCTCCTTGAGCAGCATCTCGTCCACGGACCTGCCCCAGCACTTGATCGCGACCGTCTGACCGCCGATCGGGTTGCCGGAGCCGGGCTTGATCACCGCGGTCGTCACACCGCCCGAGAGCGCGTCGGCGAAAGCCAGGTCGGCCGGGTTGATGGCGTCGAGCGCGCGCAGGCGGGCGCCGTTGGGGTCGGTCATCTCGTTGGTGTCCTGGCCGGCCCAGCCCTCGGCCTCCTCGTGGACGCCGAGGTGCCCGTGGGCCTCGACGAAGCCGGGCAGCACCCAGCCGCCCGCGGCGTCCACGATCGGGGTGCCCTCGGGGACGGTCACGTCGCGGCCGACCGCGGTGATCTTCCCGTCCTGGATGAGCACGGTCCCGCCGTCGATGGGGTCGCCGTCGACAGGTACGACATATCCGCTGGTAATGGCAAGATTCATGACAAGTAACCTACAGGTCAGGGGGTAGGAGGCCGGAATGATCGCAGACCTCTACCGGCGTTGGCTGCTCGAGCTGTGGAACGGCGATTTCGACCTGGCGTACGAGCTGGTCACACCCGACTTCACCGGTCACTGGCCGGGCATGGACGTCTCCGGGCCCGGCGGGCTCGTCGAGGCGCTCCGGCAGGGACACGAGCCGTTCACGGACGTGACGGTTACCCTCGACGTGGGGCCGATCGTGGACGGCGACCTGGTATCGGCGCGCTGGACGTTCGGCGGCGCCTACCGGGGCGGCGTCCCGGGCGCGACCGTGGCGGAAGGCACCAGGATCGCTTTCAGCGGGCATGACATCCTGCGCGTCCGGGACGGCAGATTCGCCGAGTACTGGGTGATCTCCGACGGCCAGACGTTCAGCAGACAACTCGGTATAGGGTGACATTTCCCCATTTGGGCTAGAGGACGGTGTATGGCGGAGCACGCGGAGCCGAGGCCGCTGACGGACGACGAGCTGTCGAAGCTGCTGGCCGCCCAGCGGTTCGGCGCCCTCGCGACCAACCGGAGCAGCGGCCACCCGCACCTGTCCACCGTCCGGTACGACTGGGACGCCGGGCAGCGCGTCATCCGGATCTCGACCGTCGCCGACCGGCTCAAGGTGCGCCAGCTCCACGGCGATCCGCGCTGCGCCCTCTACGTGGCCAGCGACGACTTCTGGTCGTACGTCGTGGCCGAGGGCGAGGCCGAGCTGTCACCGGTGAGCGCCGAGCCTGGTGACGAGGTGGGCCGCGAGCTGCTCGCCATGCAGCCGGCCTTCGCCGAACCCGCCGACGAGCAGACGTTCCTGCGGCAGATGGTGGCCGACCGGCGGCTGGTGATCAGGCTCCCCGTGACGCGGCTGTACGGCACGGCCCTGTCCGTGCCCTTCGAATAGGCCCCTTCGAACAGGCCCCGTCGAGTGGGCCCCGTCGAGTGGGCCCCGTCGAGTGGGCCCGTTCGAAGAGGCCCCTTCGCGCGCGCCCCCGCGTGTCGAATGCTCATCCGCGCGGCACCGCCGGGCTACTCTGCCCTCAACTCGATGTCACAAGGCCTTGTCACTGTCGGGTCGTCAATGTCTCTCCCCACCAGAGGAGATCCATGTTCGGGCGACTCGCCGCCGTCATCGCCACGTCCTTCGCCGTCCTCGCCGCCACCCCGGGCACCGCACCCGCGCTGGCCACCACCACCAGCGCGGCCGCCGGCGTCACCAACGTCGCCCATCGCGGCGCCTCCGCGTACGCCCCCGAGAACACCATCGCCGCCTTCGAGCTGGCCGGTGAGCAGGGGGCCGACATGTTCGAGCTGGACGTTCAGGAGACCATGGACCACGAGCTCGTCCTCATGCACGACACGACGCTGACCCGCACCACCGACGCCGAGCAGGTCTTCCCCGGCCGCTCCCCCTGGAACGTCGGCGACTTCACCCTCGACCAGATCCGCAGACTCGACGCCGGCTCGTGGAAGTCGGCCGACTACGAGGGCGAGCGGGTGCCGACCCTCGGCGAGGCGCTGCGCGCGATGGACGGCTCGGACATGGGCCTGCTGCTGGAGGTCAAGTCGCCGGACCTGTATCCCGGGATCGAGGAACGCATCGCCGCCGAGCTGCGCCGGCACTCCTCGTGGCGGGCGCCCGGGCGGGTGGTGGTGCAGTCGTTCGACTGGGACTCGATGCGGACGTTCGACCGGCTGATGCCGGACGTGCCGGTCGGGCTGCTCGGCACGCCCTCGACCGGGGAACTTTCCGGGCTGGCCGGGTTCGCCGAGCAGATCAACCCGCAGTACGGCACGCTCACGGCCGCGTACGTGCGGCGGGTGCACCGGCTCGGCATGGACATCCTCACCTGGACCGTCGACGACCCGGACGCCATGCGCCGGGTGATCGGCTACGGCGTGGACGGCGTCATCACCAACCGCCCCGACGTCCTGAGCGACCTGGTCAGCTCCTGACGGTTTCGCGAGCCCAGTCCGGGCGCCTCCGCAGCGGGCGCCCGCGACTGCGGCTCGCACCGCGCCAGGGCTCACGCATCTGCGACGTCTCCTTCGCCGGCATGGGCCAGGGCGACCATCCGCAGGGTTGCTTCGGTGGCCATGAGCGCGTCTCCCGTACCGAGGTCGAGCAGCCCCGTCACTCGGGGGACGGACGCCCAGGCGCGCTCGATGATGTGCCCGCCGCGTCCCAGGCGGAACAGCATGCCGCCTTGGCCGGCCAGCACGAACCCGTCACCATCGTGCACCACCCCGCGGGCGAACGGCTGGCCGACGTCCACCCGCCACAGGACCGATCCGGTCTCGGGGTCGACGGCGAGGTACCGGGTGCCGGGCTCTCGCAACCAGAGCACACCACCCCTGAACTCGGCCGCCTCCGGGAGCAGGTCGGCGTCGTGGCGGAAGACCCGGTCGGCGTCCTCCGCCGACGGCCGAACGCACACGACGGAACGCGGGCCACACCGTACCAGGCAACGGCCGGCGTCGATCATGGTGAACGCCGCCTCATGGTCCGGCACCGGCTCCGGCAACCGCCACCGCAGCAGCTCCCGGCCATCACGCGGATCGACCAGCCGTACCTCCGGGCCGCTCCCCACCAGCACACCGTCATTCCATGGCAGCGGAAGGACGGCGGCCTTGCGGTGTGGCGTCCGCCACAGCGGCCGCCCGTCGTTCAGGTCGAACGCGGCAAGCGGCGTGTAACCGCGCCAGCCGCCGACGACCACCGTCTCACCGCTGACCACGACATGCCCGGTGTACGGCCGTAACGGGGCGCGCCACATCACGGCCCCAGTCGCGAGGTCAAGGCAAGACAGGTGATCGGCGTTCTGGGGCAGGACCATGCAGCGATCACCGGCGGCCACGACGGCCCGCGGCCAGGTCCCCACCGGCACGTCCCAGCAGAGCGAGCCGTCATGGCGGCTCAGGCAGGCCAGCCGGGTGTGGCGCTCATGCACCACGACACGATCCGCCGTGGCCGCCACCGCGGAGATGCTTCCGCTCTGATGAAGCGGCCGCTCCCACAACGCCCTTCCGATCACCGGCCGAGTCCACCAGGAAGGCGTCACCGGCGGCAATCACATATCCCCGGCAGGTTCGCGAGGTCGAAGCGCCGCGCAGCAGGCTCAGCGACGGAAGTCAGGATCATGGTGTGGTCATGTCGGATTTCCGCCAGCCGCGGCGGCCGGTCGCACGCGATGCTGGCGATGTGTACGACGACGTGGAGCGGTGCATTCGAGCCGTACGAGCCAAGGACGCCCGATTCGACGGCTGGTTCTTCGGCGCGGTGATCACCACCGGGATCTACTGCAGGCCGAGCTGCCCGGTGGTGCCGCCCAAACCCGAGAACATGCGCTTCTATCCCAGTGCCGCCGCGGCGCAGCAGGCCGGGTTCCGGGCGTGCAAGCGATGCCGTCCCGACGCCGGCCCCGGCTCCCCCGAGTGGAACGAGCGCGCCGACGTGGTGGCGCGGGCGATGCGCCTGATCGCCGACGGGGTCGTCGACCGCGAGGGCGTGCCCGGCCTGGCCGCGCACCTCGGCTACAGCGCCCGCCAGATCGAACGGCAACTGCTCGCCGAGCTCGGAGCGGGGCCGCTCGCGCTCGCCCGGGCGCAACGGGCCCAGACCGCCCGGCTGCTGATCGAGACCACGGAGCTGCCGATGGGTGATGTCGCCTTCGCGGCCGGGTTCACCAGCATCCGGACGTTCAACGAGACCGTGCGGGAGGTCTTCGCGCTGACACCGACGCGGCTACGGGAGCGCGTCGCCCGTGGCCGCCTGGCCGGCCCGTCCGGGGTGTTGTCGTTACGGCTGCCGTTCCGGGCCCCGCTGTGCCCGGGGAACCTGTTCGGCCACCTGGCCGCGACCGCCGTACCCGGCGTGGAGGAGTGGCGCGACGGCGCCTATCGCCGCACCCTGCGCCTGCCCCACGGGCACGGCATCGCCACCCTGCGCCCACGCCCGGGCCACATCGACTGCCGGCTCTCCCTCACCGACTTGCGCGACCTGTCCACCGCGATCAGCCGCTGCCGTCGGCTGCTCGACCTCGACGCCGACCCGGTCGCCGTGGACGACCTGCTCCGCGGCGACCCGGTGCTGGCTCCGCTCGTGGACAAGGACCCCGGCCGCCGGGTGCCCCGCACGGTGGACGCGTCGGAGTTCGCGGTACGCGCGGTGCTCGGGCAGCAGGTGTCCACCGCGGCCGCCCGCACGCACGCCGCCCGGCTCGTCGCGACCCATGGTGAGCCGATCACCGACCCCGCCGGGGGCCTCACCCACCTCTTCCCCGGCCCGCTCGCGCTGGCCGGCCTGGACCCGGCGGCCCTCGCCCTGCCGCGGTCGCGCCGTGCCACGCTCACCGGGCTGGTCGCCGCCCTGGCCGCCGGCGAGATCGATCTCGGCGTCGGAGGCGACTGGCGGCGAGCGCGGGCTCAGCTGTCGGCGTTGCCGGGACTGGGCCCCTGGACGGTGGAGACCATCGCGATGCGCGCCCTCGGCGACCCCGACGCGTTCGTCGCCACCGATCTCGGCATCCGCGTCGCCGCCCGCGAACTCGGGCTGCCCGTCACCCCCGCCGCGCTCACCCGCCGCGCCGAGGCGTGGCGGCCATGGCGCGCGTACGCCGTTCAGTACCTGTGGGCGACCGGCGACCATCCCGTCAACAGCCTGCCCACCGGATGATCCCCCGAAAGGACGCACGATGACCCTGGCCGGACACAGGACCCACACCGTGGTGGACAGCCCTGTCGGCCCGCTCACCCTCGTCGCCGCCGACGGGACCCTCGTCGGTCTCTACATGCGACGCCAGCGGCACCGCCCTCCGGAGGAGACCTTCGGCGAACCCGACCCCGAACCTTTCACCGAAGTCGTGGAGCAGCTGCGGGCCTACTTCGACGGGCGGCTGACCGCCTTCGAGCTGCCCATGGTCTTCGACGGCACGCCGTTCCAGCGACGGGTCTGGGCGGCCCTGCGGGACATCCCGTACGGCGAGACGATCACCTACGGTCAGCTCGCCGACCGGATCGGGCAGCCGAGCGCGGCCCGGGCCGTGGGCCTGGCCAACGGCAAGAACCCGATCGGCATCATCGTGCCCTGCCACCGCGTCGTCGGCTCCACCGGCCACCTCACCGGGTACGGCGGCGGTCTGGCAACGAAGCAGCAGCTGCTCGACCTCGAAAGAGGCGTCGCCGGAGCCTGCCTCTTCTGAGCCCGCCCTGTTCGGAGACCGGTCTGTTCTGAGGCCGCGATCGGCGGCGGGGAGCCGGGCTCCCCGCCGCCGGTCGTCAGGTCAGCTGCAGCCGCTGGTGGAGCCGCAGCCCTCGCAGACGTAGCAGCTGCCGGCCGGGCGCATCTTCGTGCCGCAGGTCATGCAGAGCGGAGCGTCGGCGGTGAAGCGCTGGTGGCTCTCCAGCGTCAGCTCCTTGACCTCCGGCTGCTCCGCCTTCGGCTGGGCGGCCTCGATGGGCGCGGACTGGGCCAGCGCCTCACGGTCGACCGTCTCCTGCAGCGCCGCCGGGTCCTCGCCGCGCTGCTGCGCCGCGCGCTCGGCCGCCGAGAAGATGCCCAGCGCGGCCCGCTCGTCGTACGGCAGGTGGTCGAGGGCCAGGCGGCGGAAGATGTAGTCCATCACCGACGTGGCCATCCGGATGTCCGGGTCGTCCGTCATGCCGGCCGGCTCGAAGCGCATGTTGACGAACTTGCTCATGTACGTCTCCAGCGGCACGCCGTACTGCAGGCCGATGGAGATCGCCACCGAGAAGGCGTCCATGACGCCCGCCAGGGTCGAGCCCTGCTTGGACATCTTGAGGAAGACCTCGCCGAGGCCGTCGTCGGGGTAGGACGAGGCGGTCATGTAGCCCTTGGCGCCGCCCACCGTGAAGCGGGTGGTCATGCTCGGCCGCTGGTTGGGCATGCGCCGCCGGGTCGGCCGGTTGACCTCGATGACCTTGACCTCGGGCTCCTTGTCCTCCTGCTTGGCGGAGGTGTCCTTCTTGGAGCCGTCGCCCGCCGACAGCGGCTGGCCGACCTTGCAGTTGTCGCGGTAGACGGCGAGGGCCTTCAGGCCGAGCTTCCAGCCCTCCAGGTAGACCTGCTCGATGTCGTCGATCGTGGCCGACTCGGGCAGGTTGACCGTCTTGGAGATGGCGCCGGACAGGAACGGCTGCGTGGCCGCCATCATCCGCACGTGGCCCATGGGCGCGATCGCCCGCTCGCCCATCGCGCAGTCGAACACCTCGTAGTGCTCGCGGCGCAGGCCGGGGGCGTCGACGACGTGGCTGTGCTCGGCGATGTACTCGACGATGGCCTCGATCTGCTCCTGCTGGTAGCCGAGCTGCCTGAGCGCCCGCGGGATCGTCTGGTTGACGATCTGCATGGAGCCGCCGCCGACGAGCTTCTTGAACTTGACCAGCGCCAGGTCGGGCTCGATGCCGGTGGTGTCGCAGTCCATCATCAGGCCGATCGTGCCGGTGGGCGCGAGCAGGCTGGCCTGGGCGTTGCGGTAGCCGTTCTTCTCGCCGAGCCGCAGGCACTCCGACCACTGGCGGGACGCCTCGGTGTGGATCTTGGCGTCCATGGTTCCGACCGTGCGCAGGTCGTCGTTGGCCGCGGCGTGCTTGCGCATGACGCGCTTGTGCGGCTCGGCGTTCCTGGCGTAACCGTCGTACGGCCCGACCACGCCGGCCAGCTCGGCGCTGCGCCGGTAGGACACACCGGTCATCAGCGACGTGATCGCCGCCGCCACCGCACGGCCGCCGTCGGAGTCGTACGCGTGGCCCGTGGCCATCAGCAGGGCGCCCAGGTTGGCGTAGCCGATGCCGAGCTGCCGGTAGGCCCGCGTCGTCTCACCGATCTTCTCCGTCGGGAAGTCGGCGAACACGATCGAGATGTCCATCGCGGTGATGATCAGCTCGGTCAGCTTGACGAAGTCGCCGACGTTGAAGGTGTTGTCGTCCTTCAGGAACTTCAGCAGGTTGATGCTGGCCAGGTTGCAGGAGGAGTTGTCGAGGTGGACGTACTCGCTGCACGGGTTGCTGGCGGTGATGCGGCCGGTCTCGGGGGTGGTGTGCCAGTCGTTGATCGTGTCGTCGTACTGGACGCCGGGGTCGGCGCACTCCCACGCGGCCTTGGCCATCTTGCGGAACAGGTTGCGCGCGTCGACCGTCTCGATGACCTCGCCGGTCAGGCGGGCCCGGAGCCCGAACTCGCCGCCCTTCTCCACCGCGCGCATGAACTCGTCGGAGACCCGGACGGAGTTGTTGGCGTTCTGGTACTGGACGCTGACGATGTCTTTCCCGCCGAGGTCCATGTCGAAGCCGGCGTCGCGCAGCGCGCGGATCTTGTCCTCCTCGCGCGCCTTGGTCTCGATGAACTCCTCGATGTCGGGGTGGTCGACGTCGAGCACGACCATCTTGGCCGCCCGGCGGGTGGCGCCGCCGGACTTGATGGTGCCGGCGCTCGCGTCGGCGCCGCGCATGAACGACACCGGGCCGCTGGCCGTGCCGCCGCTCGACAACAACTCCTTCGACGAACGGATGCGGGACAGGTTGACACCCGACCCGGAACCGCCCTTGAAGATCACGCCCTCTTCCTTGTACCACTCCAGGATCGACTCCATCTGGTCGTCCACGGAGAGGATGAAGCAGGCGCTCACCTGCTGCGGCGACTTGGTGCCGACGTTGAACCAGACCGGCGAGTTGAACGCGAACACCTGGTGCGCCAGCGCGTGCTTCAGCTCGTGGTCGAAGATCTCGGCGTCCTCGTCGCTGGCGAAGTAGCCGTGCTCGAGGCCCGTCGTGGTGTAGACGCCGACGACCCGGTCGATCAGCTGCTTCAGGCTCCACTCACGCTGCGGGGTGCCCACCGCCCCCCGGAAGTATTTCGTCGTCACGATGTTGGCGGCGTTGACCGACCAGAACTCGGGGAACTCGACACCCCGCTGCTCGAAGTTGATCGACCCGTCGCGCCAGTTGGTCATGACGACGTCGCGGCGCTCCCACTTGATCTCGTCATACGGGTGCACACCGGGCTTGGTGAAGATCCGCTTCATCTTCAGCCCCTTGCGCGGACGCTTGCCCCCGCGCGCGACCGAACCGCTGGCCGTCTCCGTCATGACTCCCCCTTCTCCGCCTTCAACTGTGAGATCTCGGCCTCGAAGTCCGCCAGGCTCTCGAAACCGCGATAAACCGATGCGAACCGCAGGTAGGCGACCTCGTCGAGATCGCGCAACGGGCCGAGGATGGCCAGACCCACCTCGTTGGAGGGGATCTCGGCCGCGCCCTTCGCCCTGATCGCCTCCTCCACCCGCTGCCCGAGCTGCGCCAGCGAGTCCTCACTGACCGGCCTGCCCTGGCACGCCCGTCGCACGCCCGCGACCACCTTGTCCCGTGAGAACGGCTCCGTCACCCCGCTGCGCTTGCTCACCATGAGCAGAACGGTCTCCTGCGTGGTGAACCTGCGCCCGCATTCGGGGCAGGTGCGGCGGCGCCTGATGGCGGCCCCGTCGTCGGTGGAGCGACTGTCGATGACCCTGGTGTCAGGGTGGCGACAGAACGGACAGTGCACGCGTTCGCCTCCAAGACGTCCGGCCACCACACGCGCCAAATCCGTCATTACGGGGACGCTCGCGCACACTCCACAGCCGGCCATGGAGCGGTCACAGAAACACAAGGTGTGGTGAACTACATCGGTGTAACTACTAGATGTTGTGGTCCAACCGTAGAAGCGTGCGACCATGAACGCAAGTTGAGCAACCCCATCGGCACGAAGTCGCTGATCAGCCCACCGACACCACCAGCCCCCGGCGTGTCGTCCCTGGGCGGGTGCTCCCGCCGCAGGTGAGGGCGTCACAGCAGTTGTTCGGGACCTCGATGGTGAACAAACCTCACAATCCTAACGGCCGACACACCCACCGCCCTCAGCCCGCCCGGGGCGAGCAGCCGTGCCCCAGGGAAGCGGCGAGGAATGGAGGGCGATCAAGGAGGGTGGCCACGTCCCCCAGGCCGTCCCGTCGGCGGGTGACCGAGCGAGGCCTGCGCCCGGCGTACGAGGGGCAGCTGCCCAGCCGGCGCCGTCCGGCACTCCCACGACGCAGAACCTCCGCCCCACGAAACCACCCCGCACGGTGCGAAGCCCGCTCGCCACGCGTGCCCGCCCGGCGCCGTCCGGATCTCGGACCGTGGCCGGAACCGCCCCACGGACGAACCCTCCCCGCATGGTGAGAAGCCCTGTCGGGACGGGAGCAACTGCCCGCCCGGCACTGTCTGGGCCTCCCACACCGCGGACAGAATCGAGCCCACAGAGGAACCGGCCAAGAACCCAGCCCCACGGACGAAATCGGCCCCGCAGAAGCGACCTCCCGCAGGGTCCGGTTGGAAGCAGCCCCGCCTGTCCCGCTCCAGCCTGGGCTGGTGGCGTCCGGGCGGACCCCTGCCGAGCGGCTTCCGCGCCGTCCTGCTTCCCCGTGCCGTCGCTCGTCGCCTGAGCGGAACACCCTTAGGTGAGGTCGTCCCCGTCTGTGAGGTCTCGCCCCTACAGCAAGGTCATCCGTAAGGCGGGATGGGAGGTCGGCATGGGGGTCAACGTAGTGCGGCGGTGTTCGCCGGGACGTAGAGTCGCGTGCCGGAACGGATGAGGGAGTCGGGCAGGCCGTTCAGACGCTTGATCTCCTCCACCATGGCCCCCGTGTCGTCCCGCTCGGTGAGCGCGTCGGCGATCGCCCACAGCGTGTCCCCCTTCTCGACCTCCACCCAGGGCACTCCGGCGTGACCCGTCACCACGACCCGCACATCGGCATGACTCGCGGCACGCGTGCCGAGCCAGAACCCGCCCAAGGACAGCAGCGCCATGGCCATCACCAGCACGATCCGCCCGCGCCGGGTCAGGCGTACCGGAGGAACCGACCGTCCCCGCCCCTTATTCCCTCCGGGCCCCTGCCCGCCGAACCGCAGCCCTCTGCGCCGCCGCCGTCCTCCCGAACGGCGCTCCCCAGGTCTCTGCCCCCCGAACCGTCGCCCCTCCGACCGCGGCTTCCCGCGCCGCCACCGCTCCCCCGAGGCCGGCCCTCCGGACCGTCCCCCCTCGTGCTCCCGCCCTCCGGGCCCCCGCTCCCCTGAGCGCCCCGGCCGCCCCTCTCCGGCCCGCCGCTCCCCGACCGGCCGCTCTCGCGGGCCGTCTCGCGGGCCGGAGCGCCGGCTCGCCACCGTCATGTCGTCGTCACCACCCGTACGCGGCGGCGGGACAAGGCGCAAATGAGCCCTTCCCTCACCACTCGAACGGGACCCCGACCTCTTCCCTGAATTCCGGCGGAGCGTGGCCCGCCCGCGCGTATTGTCTCCCCGTCGATCAGTGCTCCGGGTGGCATCGGCGAGCAAGGTGAGCTGATTGGTGTCTTCGCTGGTCGTATCGGTATTTGAGGGTGTTCGCATGGATGACCTCCTGCCGTGCGACCCGAGGAAAAGGCCAAATAAAGATCAGCAAATCGAACACGGTGTCGATCGAACTCCCGTACGATGTTGTACACCACACCGGCGATGATTTCGAGGAAGACTCGAACAATTGTTTGAGAATGATCTTCAACAGCGATAACGTCGCTGTGTGCGACATCGAGACCACGGACCGGGAGGTCCGCCGGTGAGGCGGGCCGCCAGGCGAGGAGGAGCAGCATGACCGAGCGGGATGACACAAGCGGGGTCAGCGACCTCGCGGTGCGCCGACGAGACTCCCTGGGGCTCACCCCCAGGCAGCGCAAGATCCTGGAAGTGATCCGCGACTCGGTGCAACAACGCGGATATCCGCCGTCCATGCGCGAGATCGGCGAGGCGGTGCAGCTGACCAGCACGTCCAGCGTGTCACACCAGCTCACGGCGCTGCAGCGCAAGGGCTATCTGCGCCGCGACCCCCACCGGCCGCGCGCGCTGGAGGTCCGCCTCCCCGGCGAGCCCGTGATGTGGGTCGACCCCGACGCCGGCTCCGAGGAGCCCACGGTCAGCCGCCCGACGGCCGCCTACGTCCCGCTCGTGGGCCGCATCGCCGCCGGTGGGCCGATCCTCGCCGAGGAGAGCGTCGAAGACGTCTTCGCGCTGCCCAAGCAGCTCGTCGGCGAGGGCACGCTGTTCCTCCTGCAGGTCACCGGTGACTCGATGATCGAGGCCGCCATCGCCGACGGCGACTGGGTGGTCGTCCGCCAGCAGCCGGTGGCCGAAAGCGGTGACATCGTCGCCGCCATGATCGACGGCGAGGCCACGGTCAAGACCTTCAAGCGCAAGGACGGGCACGTCTGGCTCGTCCCCCACAACGCCAACTACGAGCCGATCCCGGGCGACGAGGCCAGCGTCCTGGGCAAGGTCGTGGCGGTGCTGCGCCGCCTCTAGTCGCGACGAAGGCCCGGGCGCCCACCAGAGGGCCCCGGGCGCCCGTCCCACCACGGCACGCGACGCCTCTCACCCCACGGCTCGGCCACCCGCCGCACCGCCACCCCAGGCATCTCCGGTTCGGCCCTCCTGCCGACTCGCTCTCACGTCTCGATGCGCACCCCGACTCGCCCGCTGGAACGCGAACCCCAGACCGCCTGCCCTGAGCCGGCCAAGGAGCCGGTCCGGAGATCGAATGCCGGTCCCGATTCGCACTCTCCCGATCGTCGGACGCCGCACCCGAAGCCAGCCCGCTGCCTCGTCAAGCTCGGTCCCGCTTCGCGCACTCTCCCGATCGTCGGACACCCCACCCGAGTCACCCGCCGCCTCGTCAAGCCGGTCCCGCTTCGCGCTCACTCGGCCGTCACGCACGTCTCCGTCCGCACACGATCGGCCTGACCCTGATCCACGTCGACCAGGTCAGCCACCCCGAACGACGACCGACGAGGAAGCCAAGACCTCAAAGTCGGACGCCGCACCCGAGTCACCCCTTGCCTCGTCAAGCCGGTCCCGATTCGCACTCTCCCGATCGTCGGACGCCGCACCCGAAGCCACCCGCCACCTCGTCAAGCCCGGTCCCGCTTCGCACTCACTCGGCCGTCACGCACGTCTCCGTCCGCACACGATCGGCCCGACCCTGATCCACGTCGACCAGGTCAGCCACCCCGAACGACGACCGACGAGGAAGCCAAGACCTCAAAGTCGGACGCCGCACCCGAGTCACCCCCTGCCTCGTCAAGCCGGTCCCGATTCGCACTCTCCCGATCGTCGGACGCCGCACCCGAACCCAGCCCGCCACCTCGTCAAGCCCGGTCCCGCTTCGCACTCACTCGGCCGTCACGCACGTCCCCGTCCGCACACGATCGGCCCGACCCTGATCCACGTCGACCAGGTCAGCCACCCCGAACGACGACCGACGAGGACGCCAAGACCTCAAAGCTCGTGAAGCACGCCCTCACCCACGACCGGGTGATCCGGTACCCGCGAAGGACCGAGATCCCTAGGACCTGGACGTCACCCCCGACCACGTCAGCGAACTGCGCCGGCAGCCCGCCGGGCGGGCATTTCATACCGGCCTCGTTCTGGGCACCACATCCGTTACGCCGGAAGAATCACGACGCGGATCTGGGACGAGTACGCGGAAACCACTACGTCGATCGCGATTCACCGCATTGCCCTGTGGGCGTTGCTGACCGCCACCATGGTGGCCGAGCTCCTCATATTCCGATTCGGCCCGCGGCGTCCAAGGTGGCCGCGGCTGGGATCGGCGCCGCTCGCCGCGACGACCTACGTGCCCGCGCGGCCGGCCCTCCTCTCCTCGGCGGGGGCTGATCGCCTACCCCTCGGCAGCCGAGTGCACCGGTCACGCGGTCCTGCTGCTCGCAGTGATCGCCTGGGCCTCCGACAGATCCGCCACAGTGCTGATCTGCGCCGCGGTCGCGCTCACCTCGATGGTGATCGGCCTGCGCTTGTGGCATGGCCACCGAGCCGACCGCGCCGCGGAACATGCCACCGCTGCCCCGGACCGGCCGTACGCCTGGCGGAGTCGTACGCCTCCACCCGTCTGGCAGCGCATGCAGGGGGCCGATCGACGTCACGCGGTGCGTCGTCAGCGGGTCGTGTAGAGCGTGTGGGCGGCGGTGATCGCGTGGGTGGCGAAGGCGAGGACGTCCTGGCGGCGCTCGAAGGGGGAGGCGTACAGGGATCGGCGTGGGGTGCCGAAGTGGTCGGCGAGGCCCGACAGATGGCTCGACGCGGTCGGAAGGGCAGTGTCCTCTTCGCGCAGACGCAGCGCTTCGTTGAGCACGCGGTGCCAGCGCGACGGGAACGCCCGCAGGGCGTGCAGGGCCGCGCCCGTCTTGGAGGTGAGCTCGCCGGTCGCCAGCGTATAGTGCAGCCGGGAGACGCCCGTGACCAGCCACACGGTGGCGTACCCGCCGAAACAGGCCAGCCCCCACGGCGAGACGACGCGGGAGGCGCGGGCGACGAGGCGGCGCCAGTAGTGGTCGAGGTTCGCGTCCGTCCAGGCGGCCAGGGCCTCGGGATCGTTCCAGATGTCGAGATCCTTGGGCTTGGGGCCGCGGCAGGTGACCCCGTGACGGGCCAGGGTGTGCCAGGTGACCGGGTTGAGGTCGCCGCGCCGGTTGAGCCGCCCGGCGTGCGCCTGCGGACGCTGCCCGAGCGAGGCGGGATCGCGGCGGAGGTCGTCCCAGGTGAGATAGACGCCGTCGAACGGGTGGACACCGAGCTTGGCGTGGATGCGTTCGATCACCTCGACCGGCGGCGGCTCGGTCGTCACGGCCACGAAGTCGACGTCGCTCGTCGTCGGCCGGTAGTCGCCCAGGGCGGCGGAACCCTCCAGGTAGAGCGCCTCCACCAGCCCGGGAGCCTCCGCGTCGGCCAGGGAGAGGTACGTGTCGACGATCGCGTCGACCTTCGGGTGGGGCGTCATGGCCGCACAGCCTGCCACAGTCGCTGCCGCCGCCTCATCACAATCGCCGATTCTAGAATGGTCGGGTGAACCACGCATATCCCCCCGTAGACCTCAAGTCCACGCACGACGGCCTCAAGTGGGCGGCGGTCGAGCCGGGCGTCATCCCCGCCTGGGTGGCCGACATGGACCTGCCGACCGCGCCCGACGTCGTCGAGGCTCTGCGGCGGCGGGCCGGCGGAGACCTCGGCTACCCGACGTGGCTGGACAAGCCCGGCGCCGGTCCGCTGGCCGAGGCGTTCGCCGAGCGCATGACCGCGCGGTACGGCTGGGCGGCCGGCCCCGAGCACGTGCGGTCGTTCACCGACATCAACCAGGCCCTCCAGGTGCTCCTCCACCTCTGGACGGCCCCGGGCGACAGCGTCGCCCTGCACACCCCGGCCTACCACCCCTTCCTCGGCACGCTCGACCTCATGAAGCGCCCCCTGCGCCCCATCCAGATGGTCCCGGACGGCGGCACATGGCGCTTCGAGGTGCCCGACCTGTCCGGCTGCCGGGTGCTCCTGCTGGTGAACCCGCACAACCCGACCGGCCGCGCCTTCACCCGCGCCGAGCTGGAGGAGCTGGCCGAGCACGCCGAACGCCACGACCTGCTGGTGATCTCCGACGAGATCCACGCCGACCTGGTCTACGAGCCGCACCGGCACATCCCGTTCGCCACGATCCTCCCCGAGCGCACGGTCACGCTCACGTCGGCGACGAAGGCGTTCAACCTGGGCGGCATCCGCTGCTCGGTCGCCCACCTCGGTCACCCGGGCGTCCGCGCGGCGCTGGAGGCGGAACCCCCCTTCCTGTACGGCTCCGCGAACGTCTTCGGCGTCGAGGCCACGGTGGCGGCCTGGCGCCACGGGGACGCCTGGCTGGCCGACACCGTGGCGCTGCTCAACCGCAACCGGCACATGATCGCCGCCCGCCTGCCGGCCGGAGTCGGGTACCGGATCCCGGAGGCGACGTACCTGGCCTGGCTGGAGGTGGGGCGGCCGGGGCTGGCGGAGGTGCTGGAGCGCGAGGCCCGCGTCCGGCTCAACGACGGCGCGGCGTTCGGCCCCGGCGGCGAGCACTGCGTCCGGCTGAACTTCGCCACCACCGAGGCCATCCTCGCCGAGATCCTCGACCGCCTGGCCCGCGCCTGGTGACTCACGCCAGGGGCGGCAGCTCCGGCGGCGTGGCGGGCGGGTGCTCCTCCAGGGCGGCGAGCGCGAGCTCGATCGCCCTGTCGAGTTGCGGGTCCCGCCCGGCGACGCGCTCCTGGGGCGTGATCACGACCTCGATGTCGGGGTCGACGCCGTGGTTCTCCACGGCCCAGCCCTGTCCCGCCAGCCAGAACGAGTACCGCGGCTGGGTCACGCGGGTGCCGTCCACGAGCGAGTAGCGCGAGTCGATCCCGATCACGCCGCCCCACGTGCGGGTGCCGACCAGCGAACCGATCTCGCGGTTCTTGATGCCCGCGCTCACGATGTCGCCGTCGGAACCGGCGAACTCGTCGGTGACCGCGACCACCGGCCCGCGGGGCGAGTCGGTCGGGTAGCGCTTCGGCTTCTTGCCGCGGGCCAGGTCCCAGCCGACGACCTTGCGCGACAGCTTCTCCAGCACCAGCTCGGACAGGTGCCCGCCGCCGTTCTCGCGCACGTCCATGATCAGCCCGTCGAAGGCCATCTCGGTACGCAGGTCGCGGTGGAACTGCGCCCACCCGGAGGCCACCATGTCCGGCATGTGCAGGTAGCCGAGCCGGCCGCCCGAAGCCTCTCGGACGTAGGCGCGGCGGCTGTCCACCCAATCGTGGTAGCGCAGCGGCGTCTCGTCGGCGATCGGGCTGACCACGACCCGGCGCACGTCTCCGCCGGAGGCGGGCCGCACGGTCAGCTCGACGGGCCGGTCGGCGGTGCCGGCCAGCAGGGCGAGCGGGCCGCGTACCGGATCGAC
This sequence comes from Nonomuraea terrae, assembly GCF_044465245.1. Lineage (NCBI taxonomy): Bacteria > Bacillati > Actinomycetota > Actinomycetes > Streptosporangiales > Streptosporangiaceae > Nonomuraea > Nonomuraea terrae. The sequence continues at coordinate 1,048,141 of NZ_JBITLL010000005.1, forward strand.
CGGGCGGCCGCCCACGGCGAGGATGGCGTCGCCGGGACGGATCGCGACGCCGGGCGCGAGCAGCGGCGAGCGGGCGGCGTGGTCGGACGTCTCGCCGGGCAGGACGCGCGTGACCCGCCACACCCCGTCCTCGTCCCTGGCCAGGTCGGCGCCGAGCAGGCCCTGGCGCCGCCGGGGGTCGACGCCGGCGCCGTTGCCGATGGCGTAGGCGTGTGAGGTGCCGAGCTCGCCCTGCGTCTCCCAGAGCAGGTCGATCAGCTCGGAGTGGGAGCCGATGCGCTCGACCAGTGGTTCGTAGCGGTCCAGCACGCCCTGCCAGTCGACGCCGTTCATGTCCTCGCGCCAGAAGTGGTCGCGCATGAGCCGGCCCGCCTCGCGGAAGCCCTGCCGCCACTCGGCCACGGGGTCGATCTGGACGGAGATCCGGTCGAGGTCGACGGTGACCACCTCGTCGCCCTCGGTCGCGGCGCGGGTCTGCAGGCCGTTCTTGCCGTTGAGGACGAGCCGGGTGCCGTCGCCGCTGACCTCGAACGCCCGCACCTCCTTGCCCAGCTCGGCCTTGGCGCGCTTCTTGAGGTCGTACCGTTCGAGCACGATCTCGGCGTTCTGCTCGGTGCCGTCGCCGAGCTGCCCGGTGAGCGGGTGCTTCAGCCACAGCAGCGCGTCCTTGGCGGTACGCAGGTTGGCGTAGCGCCCTGCGGGCACCGGCACCGGCACCACGCGCGAGGCCAGCCCCTCGGTGTCGACCTCGGTGCGCGGCGGAGCGTCGTCGTCCTTCGGGGCGTCCTTGGCGGGCTTGTCGTCCTCGCCGTTGAACCCGCGCCCCCGCAGGGAGGGGTCGAACGGCGAGGGCGTCGTGGCCTGCAGCGGCACGATGTACGGCTTGCAGCCGTTCGGGAACGACATGTCGAAGACGTGGACGTCGTAGACCGGGTCGAACGTCCGCACCGACAGGAACGCCAGGTGCTTGCCGTCACGGGTGAACACCGGGTCGGAGTCGGCGAACCGCACCGGCGTCACGTCGATCACGGAGGTGCCGTCGACCCGGCCCATCCGGATCTGCGACAGCGACTCGTCGTGCGGGTGCGTCCAGGCCAGCCACGCGGAGTCGGGCGAGAACGTCAGCCCGCTCACGTCGCCTTCGCTCGTGCGGTCGAGCTCGCGGACGTCGCCGCTCTCCAGGCCGACGACCAGCAGCCGCCCGTCGTGCGAGGCGACGGCCACGTGCTTGGCGTCGGGCGCGGCGGTCAGCTCCAGCACCCGCCCGAGCTGCCCGGTGGCGAGCGTGCGGATCTCGCCGCCGGGGGTGCCGACCTCCAGGCCGTCCTCGCCGGAGGCGTCGGAGACCCACACGGCGCGGCCTGAGGCGTCGAGGACGCGCGGCAGCCGTACGCGGACGCCGGGCTCGGCGCGGAGCACGCCCGCGGGCCCGTCGCGGTGGGTGACCCAGTGGGCGGTGCCGCGGATCTCCACCGCGCTGGCCCGCCCGGTGGCGTCCGGGGAGAAGTCGCCGGCCCGCAGGGGCGCCGGCCGCCTGGCCCGTCCCGGACGCGGCCCGCCGAGGCTGATCTCCAGCCGGCGCGGCTCGGCGTCCAGGCTCTCCAGCAGCCACAGGTCGCCGGCGTGGCTGTAGATCACCCGCTCGCCGTCGCTGGTCGCGTGGCGGGCGTAGAACTGCTCGTGTGCGGTGTGCTTGCGCAGGTCGGAGCCGTCGGGCAGGGCGGAGTAGACGTTGCCGGTGCCGTCGGCGTCCGACAGGAACACGATGCGGTCGCCGGCCCAGCTCACCGACCAGTACTGCGCCGTGCTGTCGGCGAACAGCCTGGTGAACTCGCCGTTGCCCTCGGCGTCCACCCAGATCTTGCCCGCGGTGCCGCCCCGGTAGCGCTTCCACTGCGACGGCTCGCGCCACAGCGAGGAGACGGTGGCGACCCTGACGCCGCTGACGGCCACGTCGCTCACCCATCCGTACGGCAGCCGCGTCGCCGGTCCCCCGTCGAGCGGCACCGCGTACGCCCAGCGCCTGGTGCGCGAGCTCTCCCCGGCCGAGCTGATCGCGAGCACGTCGCCGTCGGCCGTCCAGCCGAACGCGCCCGTCGTGGCGCTGCCCCAATGCGTCAGCCGGTCGCCCTCAGGGCCGTCGATCTCGGCGGCGAACACCTCGGGAACGCCCTCGCGGGTCCCGGCCCACGCGATCCGGCTGCCGTCGGGGGAGAATCTCGGGTTCGACACCGGCACGCGGTCGGCGGTGAACCGCCAGGCCCTGCCACCGGTGATCGGTGCCAGCCAGACGTCGTCGTCGGCGACGAAGGTGACCAGGTCATCGTGCAGGTGCGGGTATCTCAGGTATGCGCCATTTGTCACAGCTAGACACTAATGCGCCAGGCCAAGGGCGGCTCACGATTTACCCCCGCATTCCCCTCGCAGCGTACGGGCATCGCCCCAGGAACCGCCAAGCCGGACATGTCGCGAAATATCAGGGAAGAGGAAGAACGATCGCAATCTGTGAGGGGATATGAGGATCTTCGCTCGGATGCACCAGCTGCCGCCCCGCCTGGCCGCCGGCGCCTTCATCCTGAACTCCGGCTTCACCAAGGCGGGCGCCGACGAGGAGGCCGCCAAGTCCACGCACGGCACGGCGGTGAGCGCCTATCCGTTCCTGCGGGGCGTGGACCCGGTCGCCTTCACCCGCATGTTGTCGAAGACCGAGATGGCCCTGGGCGCCGCCCTGCTCACCCCGGCCGTGCCGTCACTGGTGGCCGGGGCCGCGCTGACGGGCTTCGCGGGGGGCCTGGTCGGCCTCTACCTCCGCCTTCCCGCGCTGCGACGGCCGCACAGTGTGCGCCCGTCGGAGCAGGGCCTCGCCATCGCCAAGGACGTCTGGCTGCTGGCCATCGGCCTGGGACTGGTCATCGAGGAATGGCGGGCCTGCCGCCGCGATTGATCTCCGCGCCCTGGACACTAATCGTGACAAACCAGGGTAGCCGGGGCACATGGTACAAATCGGCTACACCTTGATGTCCGAGCAGACCCCCGCCCGCGAGCTGGTGGACTACACCGCCGCGGCCGAACGTATCGGCTTCGACTACGCCGTCATCTCCGACCACTATTTCCCGTGGCTCGAGGAGATGGGCCATTCGCCCTACTGCTGGTCGGTGCTCGGCGCCGCGGCCCAGGTCACCGAGCGGCTGCCGCTCATGACGTACGTGACCTGCCCCATCATGCGCTACCACCCGGCCGTGGTGGCGCAGAAGGCGGCCACCATGGGCGTGCTCAGCGACGGCCGGTTCACGCTGGGCCTCGGCGCGGGCGAGAACCTCAACGAGCACGTCATCGGCGAGGGCTGGCCGCCCGTGGACACCCGCCACCGGATGTTCGCCGAGGCCGTCCAGATCATCAGGAAGCTGTTCAGCGGCGAGTACGTCACCCACCAGGGCGAGTTCTACGACGTCGACTCCGCCAAGCTCTACGACCTGCCCGAGAGGCAGGTGCCCATCGGCATCGCCGCCTCGGGCGGCCAGTCGGCGGAGCTCGCCGCGGAGTACGGCGACCTGCTGGTGGTCAACGAGCCGATGCCGGAGGTCGTGCGGCAGTTCAACGCCGCCGGCGGCGAGGGCAAGCCGATCTACGGCCAGCTCGCCCTCTCCTACGACACCGACGCCGAGGCCGCCAAGGAACGCGCGCACCGGCTGTGGCGCTGGGCGAGCGCGGGCGGCTGGAAGGTCATGGCCGAGCTGCCCGGCCCGGTGAACTTCGCCGCCGCCACCGGCACCGTACGCCCCGACGACGTGGCGCAGAGCGTGCCGTGCGGCGCCGACGTGGACGCCGTCGTACAGGCCGTCAAGAAGTTCGCCGACGCCGGCTACACCCACGTGGCGCTCGTGCAGATCGGGCACGAGCAGCAGCAGTCCTTCTTCGACTGGGCGGAGAAGGACCTGCTGCCGGCCCTACGCAACCTCTAGCTAGGGGACGATGTTGACCAGCTTGGGCGCCCGGACGATCACCTTGCGCGGCATGCCCTGCAGGTAGGGGGCGACCTTCTCCGACGACAGCGCCAGCTCGCGCAGTTCGTCCTCGGAGATGCCGGGCGGCACCTCCAGGCGGTCGCGCACCTTCCCTGCCACCTGCACCACGCAGATGACCGACTCCTGCACCAGCAGCGCGGGGTCGGCCACCGGCCAGCCGGCGAACGAGACGGACCCGGTGCGGCCCAGCCGCTCCCAGCCCTCCTCGGCGGTGTACGGGGCCACCAGCGACAGCATGATCGCCAGCGTCTCGGCGGCCTCGCGCACCGCCGGGTCGGCCGGGCCGGGGCCCGAGTCGATGGCCTTGCGCGCGGCCGAGGTCAGCTCCATCATCCGCGCCACCGCCACGTTGAAGCGGTAGGAGTCGACCAGCTTGGTGACCTCGTCGATCGTGTGGTGGGTGACCTTGCGCAGCTTGGCGTCGCCGCTCTCGAACGGCACGCCCGGCTCGCTGGTCACCTCGGACATCACCCGCAGCGCCCGGGCCAGGAACTTCTGCGAGGCGGCCGGGGAGACGTCGGCCCAGTCGATGTCGTCCTCGGGCGGCCCGGCGAAGACCATGGTCAGGCGGACGGCGTCGACGCCGTACGCGTCGATCTGCTGGCCCAGGTCGACGCCGTTGCCCAGGGACTTGGACATCGCCTTGCCGCCGTTGATGACCTGGCCCTGGTTGAGCATGCGCACGAACGGCTCGGTGAAGTCGAGCATGCCCATGTCGTGCAGCACCTTGGTGAAGAACCGGGAGTACAGCAGGTGCAGCACGGCGTGCTCGATGCCGCCGACGTACTGGTCGACCGGGCCCCACTTGCGCACCTGCGCGGGGTCGAACGGGCCGTCGGTGTAGCCCGGCGAGCAGTAGCGCAGGAAGTACCACGACGAGTCGACGAAGGTGTCCATCGTGTCGGTGTCGCGCTTGGCCGGCCCGGAGCACTTGGGGCACTGGACGTTGACCCACTCGGTGGCGCTGGCCAGCGGGGAGACGCCCTTCGGCGCCAGCGCCTCGCCGCGCAGGTCGGGCAGCGTGACGGGCAGCTGCTCGTCGGGGACGGGCACCTCGCCGCAGTCGGGGCAGTGGATGATCGGGATCGGCGTGCCCCAGTAGCGCTGGCGCGACAGCAGCCAGTCGCGCAGCCGGTAGTTGACCGTGCCGCGGCCCCTGCCCTCGCGCTCCAGGTGCTCGATGATCATACGGATCGCCTCGGCCTTGCTCAGGCCGTCGAGGGCGCCGGAGTTGACCAGCATGCCCTCGCCGGGAGTGGCCTCGCCGGTCTCGCCGGGGTCGGCCAGGCCGGTGTGCACGACCACCCGCACCGGCAGCTCGAACTTGCGGGCGAAGTCGAGGTCGCGCTGGTCGTGGGCGGGCACGGCCATGATGGCGCCGTGGCCGTAGTCGGACAGCACGTAGTCGGCCGCCCAGACCGGGATGCGCTCGCCGTTGACCGGGTTGATCGCGTAGCGGCCCAGGAAGACGCCGGTCTTCTCCTTGTCGGTGGACAGGCGCTCGATGTCGCTCAGCCGGGCGACCTCGGCGCGGTAGGCCTCGAACGCGGGCCGCTGCTCGTCGGTGACGATCTCCTCGGCCAGCGCCGCGTCGGCGGCCACGACGAAGAACGTGGCGCCGTACAGGGTGTCGGGGCGCGTGGTGTAGACGGTGACCGGCTCGTCGCGGCCCTCGATCTCGAACAGCACGTCGGCGCCCTCGGAGCGGCCGATCCAGTTGCGCTGCATGGTCAGCAGCCGCTCGGGCCAGCCGTTGAGCTGTTCCATGTCGTCCAGCAGGCGCTGGGCGTAGTCAGTGATCTTGAAGTACCACTGCGTCAGCTCGCGGCGGACGACGTCGGCGCCGCAGCGCTCGCACTTGCCGGCCACGACCTGCTCGTTGGCCAGCACGGTCTGGTCGTTGGGGCACCAGTTGACCAGGCCGCCCTTGCGGTAGGCCAGGCCACGCTCGAAGAAGCGGATGAACAGCCACTGGTTCCAGTGGTAGTAGTCGGGGTCGCTGGTGTGCAGGCGGCGCGACCAGTCGAAGGCGATGCCGTAGCGCCGGAACGAATGGGCCTGGGTCTCGATGTTGGCGTACGTCCACTCCGCGGGGTGGGCGTTGCGCTTGATCGCGGCGTTCTCCGCGGGCAGGCCGAAGGAGTCCCAGCCGATCGGGTGCAGGACGTTGTAGCCCCGCTGCATCCAGTAGCGGGCGACGACGTCGCCGATGGCGAACACCTCGCCGTGGCCCATGTGGAGGTCGCCCGACGGGTAGGGGAACATGTCGAGCATGTAGCGCCGCTCGCGGGGGTCGGCGTCGTCCTCGCTCGCCCGGTAGGGCTCCTGCTCCTCCCATCGCTGCTGCCACTTGGCCTGCAGCGCCTGCGGGTCGTACTCACTCACGGCTACTGTCCTTCTGGCTTGACTCGGGCCCATCGGTTCGGGCGAGCAACGCCGAGTTTACCCGGCGGGGGCATCGCTTCCCCGACGACTGTTCATTTGTTCGAAACGGGCGGCGCCTCCGCCTGAGGGTGCGCCGCCGCCGTCCTGGAGTCACAAGAAAACCCCCCGTGGACAACGAGGGGTCGAGCCGCGACGGCGAGATCTCAGGGCCGTCGCGGCCCGCTAAGAAGCAGGGTCGCCGAACGCATGTGTCAAGCCTAGCGCACGTCTTCCGCTGAACGCTGATACTCCGAGCAGGCCCGCGGGCACAATGGACTCTTCAGGTCCGGTGAGACCTGATGGTGATGTATCCGTTGTGACCTCATTCGTCCCCCGAGAATAGCCTTGGCGCCGTGGTACACCCAGCTGAGCCCCATCGACCGGAGGCCGACCTGCCCCTGCAGGATCCGCCGACCGATCCGCATGGCTTCCCTCGTTTCGCTGCGGGACCACCTGTATCTCCTGGAAAATCCCATGAGATCATGCCTGATACGTCGAATCCGGATATAACGGGCAATCCGGACAGATCCTCGGGAGGGCCGGCAGTAATGGCGACGGAGAATTCCGGACCTCACGTGCCGGCATCCTGGCCGGAGGCGCCCCGCCGGGACGCGCGGCCCGACGGGGCGGAGGCCGAAGCCGCGGCCCCGGTGCCGACGTCATGGCCGGAGGTTCCCCTGAACGACGCCCATCCCGCCCAACCGGAGCCGTCCTGGCCCGAGCCGCCGCGCACGGGGCCGTCGTGGCCTGAGCCGCCGGCTCCGGCGCGTCCGCGGCACGGATCCCATGCCGCGCCCGTCAATCCCGATGCCGCCTCCGGCATGCCCGGCGCCACCTCGGGCGCGCCCGGCGGGCCGTCCTGGCCGGAGGCCCCGCCGCAGGCTCCCTCCTGGCCCGACCCGCCGCGCACCGCCGCCCGCCAGAACGGGTCCGGCCCCCTCGACGCCACCCCTCCCCACGGCGCCCGCCTCGACGGCGCGCGCACGGACCCCCCATGGGCGCCCCAGGGACAGGAACCACCACAGGGGTCACCGCACGGTAGGGCGCCCGGGTCGCACCAAGGACCGGCGCAGGCGTCACCGCAAGGGACGCGGCCGGGCGTGCCCACATCGTGGCCGGAGGTCGCGTCGCAGGACCAGGCGGGCGCGGCGCGGCCCGAGCAGCCGCCCGTACCGGATCCGGTGCCCGCGTGGGCGCAGCCGCCGACGCCCTCCCCCGGCGCGTGGTCGAACCTGTCCTCCCCCGCCCCCTGGCCGCCGGCGCCGCCCGCCTCACCCCCACCGCCCGCCGGCGAGCACCCGGCGGAGCGCACGATGATGTACGACAGCCGCCCCACCGACACCCCGCCGAAGGACGCCCTGCCGATGGACACGCCGCCCGGCACGCAACCGCCCGGCGCTCGGCTCCCTGGCGCTCAGCCGGCCGGCGCACAACCAGCCGGCACACAACCGCCCGGCGCGCAGCCGCCCGGCCGGCAGCCGCCCCCGCAGGGGCCGGGCGCCGACGAGCGCACCGTCACCTACGCCAAGCACGCCGAGAACCCCAGGAACGACCACGCGGCCCCTGCCACCCCCATGGACTCCACTGCCACCGGTACGCCGCCCGCCGAGAACCAGGGCCCCCGCCCCGGCTCCGGCCTGAGCCGCGACCCCTCCGACCCCGAGCACCGCTTCGTGACGGCCGGCCAGATCAGCGGCTCGCGCACCCCGCCGCCCGAACGCCAGCAGGAGCTCTGGAACACCGTCTTCGGCGACAACTACCAGGCCATGGGCGACCAGGACTCCCTCGACGACGAGGACGGCAAGCCCATCTGGATGTACGCGCTCGGCGGCTCGGTCGCCGTCGCGCTGGTGATCGCGCTGCTGTGGGCGTTCCTGTGGGGCCCGCTGTCGGGCGAGGAGGCGTCGAGCGCCGGCGTCACCGGGGAGGCCACGGCCGCGCAGCAGCAGCAGGAGGAGGAGCCCAGCGCCGGCACGAAGAAGATCCCCACGCTGCCGAAGTACCCCGGTGACCCGTCACCCGTCGCGGGACGCGTGACCGACGCCGCGGCCGGGATCACGGTGCCGCGTCTGGGCGGCGAGTGGCAGCTCGACCAGCGCTCCACGGTCAAGGGCACGTACGGCTACGACACCCGACAGTACGTCCAGGTCGCGCCGGAGCGGTACGCCGTGCTCATGTCGGGACCGCTGCCGCAGCGGCTGGCGCAGTACTACGAGCCGGACAACCTGGAGCCGGCGATCAAGCAGGTCGTGTTGAGCGCGCGCGACAACTTCTTCCCGTCGGACAACAAGGTCCGCAAGATCGCCCAGCAGCCGATCAAGGTGGGCGACCAGGTCGGGCGGCTGATCGCGTACTCGCTGACGTCGAAGACGGAGAAGGCGACGGTCGTGACGATGGCCGTGCCCACCGGCGCGAACGTCCCCGCCATCGTCTACATGGCGATCCCGGCGGAGAAGGAGGAGCTCCTTCCCGACATCCGCACGGTGATGAACCAGATCAGGCTCATCTCCCCGTCGTCCTGACCCGGAGGCGGCGCCCGGCTAGAACGTGCACTCCAGGTGCTTGATGCCGTTGATGAAGCTGGAGTGCAGGCGGTCGGGCGTGCCGCCCTCGATGTGCGGCACCCGGCGCAGCAGCTCCCGGAACATCACCGTGATCTCGCGCCGGGCCAGGTGGGCGCCGAGGCAGAAGTGCGGGCCAGGGCCGCCGAAGCCGACGTGGGGGTTGGGGTGGCGGGTGATGTCGAAGCGCTTGGGGTCGTCGAAGACGCTCTCGTCGCGGTTGGCCGCCCAGTAGAACAGGACCACCTTCTGGCCCTCGCGGAAGAGGTGGCCGTTCAGCTCGAAGTCGCGGGTGGTCTTGCGGCGCATGAAGTTGACCGGGGAGGCCAGCCGGACGATCTCCTCCACCGCGCCGGGCGCGCGGTCGTCGATGTCCTCCAGCCAGAGCGCGCGCTGGCCGGGGTTCTCGGTGAGCATGTGCAGGCCGTGGGAGATGGCGTTGCGCGTCGTCTCGTTGCCGGCCACGACCAGCAGGATGAAGAACGAGCCCAGCTCCTGCATGCTCAGCCGCTCGCCGTCGATGTTGGCGTTGACCAGCGACGAGATCAGGTCGCCCGTGGGGTGCTCGGCGCGGTGGGCGGCGAGGTCCTGGACGAGTTGCTGCAGCTCCATGCCGGCGTTGAGCAGCCTCTCGGCGATCTTGTCGAGCTCGCCGCCGGTGAACTCGGGGTCGAAGCCGCCGAGGATGACGTTGGAACGGTCGAAGACGAACCGGTAGTCGCGCTCGGGGATGCCCATCATGTCGCAGATGATCTTCAGGGGCAGGCGCGCGGCAACCTCGGTCACGAAGTCGCAGCCGGGCCCCTTGGCCAGAAGGTCGTCGACGATGGCCGCGGCGGCCACCTCGACGTCGGTCTCGAACTGTTTGATCATCTTGGGCGTGAACGCGCGGGAGACGATCCTGCGCAGGCGGGCGTGGCGGGGGTCGTCCATGTTGATCATGGAGCCGAAGTACTCGGCGAACTCCGCCGGCATGTCGGGGATGTTCGTCGCGCCACCGGCGCCTGAGCTGAAGACTTCGGGGTGGCGACTGGCCTCGAGGATGTCGGCGTGCTTGACGAGCGCGAAGTAGCCGGGGCCCTTGGGGGCGTACGCCACCTCCGGCTCCTCGAAGAAGGCCGGGGTCTCACGCGCGCGGAGCCGGTCGAACGCCGCTTCGCGTTCGCTCATGGGGGTGGCCCAGAAGTCACGGTCCGACAGGTCGAAGTCCAGGACGCTCATGAGGCCATCATTCGGAAAGCGGCCACTTACGTCAATGGGGTGGACGTACACCGTACGTACGGAAGCGGAAAATCCGTGGAGCCCGAAGCGGGCGAAGCCCTAGGGTGTTCCGCATGACGTTCTTCTACCTGCGTTAGCGACCCGCCGGCGGGTCGCGGGATCCCACCGCCGGCGATGCGGGACGGCTGAGCGACCGCCGTCCCGGGTTGCTACGTGGGAGAAGGACAGTTGCATAGCTTTGCCATGGCCAGGTCCGTACGCGGCATCGAGGCCCTGGTGGCCGCCGAGATCCGGGGCTCCGGCCTCGGCGTGGTGCGCGAGACCCGCCATCGGGAGGTGTGGTTCGAAGCCGCGCCCGGGGCCGATCTGCGGCGTCTGCGCACGGCCGACGACGTGCTGCTCGCCGCCGCGGTGGTGGACGGTGTCGGCCACGACCGCACCGCGCTGCGCCGGCTGGCCCGGGCGGCGCGCGACCTGGGCGCCGGCCTGTCGGCCCGGGCCGACGGCGTCCGGGTGCTGGAGGTGTCGGCGTCGTTCGTGGGGCGGCGCACGTACACCAGGTTCGACATCGAGGACGCGGTCGGCGCCGAGCTGGCGCGGCCGCTGCGGCTGACGTACCACTCCCGGCGCGGGGGCGGGCGGCCGCCGAGCGGGGCGATGGCGTGGCGGGTCACGATCGAGGGCGACCGGGCGGTCATCGCGGTGCGGCCCGGCGACCGGCCGCTGCACCGCCGGCCGTACAAGACGGCGTCGGTGCGGGGCACGCTGCATCCGCCGCTGGCCGCCGCGATGGCGCGGCTGGCCCGTCTGGAGAAGATCCGCACGGTCGTGGATCCGTGCTGCGGGGCGGGCACCACGCTGATCGAGGCCAGGCCGTTCGCCCAGGGTGCGGACGTGCGCCTGGCGGGATTCGACCACGACCGGGCCGCCGTGACCGCCGCCTCCGCCAACGCCCGCGCCGCTGCTGAGTCACCCGGTGGTGAGAACGCGACCGGCCGGCCGTTCGCCTGGACGGTGGCCGACGGCGGGCGGATCCCGGTGGCGGACGGAGGCGCGGACCGCGTGCTGGTGAACCCGCCGTGGGGACGCCAGGTGCCCCCGAGGGGACTGCTCACCGGTGATCTGCGCCCGTTGTGGCGGGAGGTGCGGCGGGTCCTGGCCGCCGACGGGCTGGCCGTGGCCCTGGTGCACGACGAAATCCCGCGCGGGTTCACCGTCGAGGACGTGGTCGAGGTGAGCCTGTCCGGGCAGCACCCGCTGATCGCCGTCCTGCGACCCGGCCGCTGAGCCCGCTCAGTCAGCCGGGCCGAGCCAGTCGAGGATCAGGCGGTTGACCTCGGCGGGGCGTTCCAGGTGGAGGAAGTGGCCCGCGCCGGGCACCAGCTCGACGCGGGAGCCCTCCGGCAGGTGCTCCCCCGCGTTCTTGACGAGATCGACGCCGAGGCAGCCGTCCTGGACGCCGTGCAGGTAGAGGACGGGGCCCGTGACGCCGGGCTGCACCTCCGGGTGGCGGCCGGAGGGCGGGGTGCTGCCCAGCATGGCCCGGTAGTAGCCGATGGCCGCGCGCAGGTTGGCCGGTTCGCCGATGCTGCGCCGGACGAACTCGAGGTCCTCGCCCGCGTCGTACCCCGGCGACCAGTCCTGCCAGAGCCGCTCGAGGAAACCGGGCCGGGAGGCCGCCGCCTCGGCCAGGGCCGTCTGGAAGAGGAAGATGTAGAACGACCGCTTCAGCTGGTCGTACTCGAGGAAGCCGCGCGCCATGACGCCCGGCGGCGGGACGGCGAGCGTCACGGCCGCGCGGAAGCGCCCGGCCGTGGCGTAGACGGGGAAGGCGCCCCAGTCGTGGCCGATCACGACGGCGTCGTCGCCACCGCCGAGCTCCTCGTGCAGCGCGCGCAGGTCGGCGGCGAGCGCCGCCCCCTCGTACGCGCCGTCCGCCGGGACCTCGGTCGGCGCGTACCCCCGCATGAACGGCGCGACCGCCCGGTACCCGCGCTCGGCGAGCTCGGGCAGCAGGTGGCGCCAGGTGTGCGCGCTGTCGGGAAACCCGTGCAGGCACAGAGCCAGCGGCCCCTCCCCCAACGCCAGATACGCGAACTCCACCCCATTGGCGTGGACCGTCCTGATCTCCATGCCAGCGAAACCTAGCACCCAGGTCCTTCACCATTCTCCCCCCAGCTGGAAGGCCACCAGGCGTCGGCGCGGGTGCAGAGCTCTGGCGGGCCGCGTCCAGCGGCCCACCACAAGTCCCGGCGCGGCTCTGGCAAGCCGCCTTCGGCGGCCTGCCACAGATCTCGGCGAAGCCGAGGCTACCGGTCGGTATCCCCTTCCTGTAAAGATGTCGCCCAAGCCCGCTCACAAAGAGGAAGGCGCATCATGCTCAATCTGTCGATCGTCCTGGAGGACAGCGCCAGGAACACCCCCGACGGCACCGCGATCGTCTTCGGCGACATGCGCCTGCCGTACGCCATGATCGACACGGTGGCCAACCAGGTGGCGAACCTGCTGGTGTCACGCGGGATCGGCAAAGGCGACAAGGTGGCGCTCGCGTGCCCCAACCTGCCGTACTTCCCGTTCGTCTACTTCGGCATCCTGAAGGCGGGCGCGACGGTCGTGCCCCTCAACGTGCTGCTGCAGGCGCGGGAGATCACGTACCACCTCGACGACAGCGACGCCAAGGCGCTGTTCTGCTTCGAGGGTTCGCCGGAGCTGCCGCTCGGCGAGCGCGGCAAGGCGGGCTTCGAGGCCGCCCCCGGCTGCGAGCACCTCATCGTGCTGCCCGCGACCCCGCTCGCGACGGAGTCGCCGTACGGCGAGTCGTTCTGGGCGGCGCTGGACGGCATGCCGGCCACGTTCGAGACGGTGCAGACGGCGGCCGACGACACCGCGGTGATCCTCTACACCTCGGGCACCACGGGCCGCCCCAAGGGCGCCGAGCTCACCCACCAGAACATGCTCATGAACGCGTTAGTCAGCGACCGCATGTTCCCGCGCGACGACAGCGACACCTATCTGGCGGTGCTGCCGTTGTTCCACTCCTTCGGCCAGACCACCGTCATGAACACCGGCTTCATGCGCGGCGCCACGATCGTGCTCATGCCGCGCTTCGAGCCGGGTGAGGCGCTCGCGCTCATGGTCAAGGAGAAGGTGACGTTCTTCGCGGGCGTGCCCACGATGTACTGGGGCATGCTGACGAAGATCCACGCCGAGGGCGCGGAGGTGCCGACCACGCTGAGGGTGGCCGTGGCGGGCGGCGCGTCGTCGCCGGTGGAGGTGCTCAAGGACTTCGAGAAGACCTTCGGCATCGGCATCCTGGAGGGATACGGCCTGTCGGAGACGGCTCCGGTGGCCAGCTTCAACCACCTCGGCCGGCCGACGAAGCCGGGCACGATCGGCACCCCGATCTGGGGCGTGGAGATGAAACTGATCGACTCCGACTGGAAGACGATCGAGGGCGAGGGCCCGGGCGAGATCGCCATCCGGGGCCACAACATCATGAAGGGCTACCACGGCCGCCCGGAGGCCACGGCCGAGGTCATGCGGGACGGCTGGTTCCGCACCGGCGACATCGCCACGCGCGACGCGGACGGCTACTATGCCATCATCGACCGGGCCAAGGACATGATCATCCGCGGCGGCTTCAACGTCTATCCGCGCGAGGTCGAAGAGGTCCTCATGACCCACGAGGCGGTGTCGCTGGCCGCCGTCGTCGGCGTCCCGCACGACTCGCACGGCGAGGAGATCAAGGCGTACGTCATCCGCACCCCCGGCTCCGAGATCACCGAGGACGAGCTGATCGCCTGGGCCAGGGAGAACATGGCGGCCTACAAGTACCCCCGCGTCGTCGAGTTCCGCGACTCCCTGCCGATGACGGCCACGGGCAAGATCCTCAAGCGCGAGCTGCGGTAGCCGTCCGGCCCGGTCCCATCCCCTTGGAAGGCGCGGGTCCGCCCGCGCCTTTCTTCTGCCGTTCCCAGGGAGGGACCATGTCGCGTCTCGTCGTCGTCACCGGAGGGCCGGGCTCCGGCAAGAGCACGCTCGTCGGGCACCTGCGCGCGCTCGGCCACGCCACGCAGCCGGAGGCCGGGCGGGCGATCATCCAGGACCAGGTCGCGATCTCGGGCCGGGCGCTGCCGTGGGCCGATCCGGGGTTGTTCGCCGAGCTGATGCTCGCGTGGGACCTGCGCTCGTACCGCGCGGCCGCCGGAGGGGACGCGGTCTTCGACCGCGGGATCGTGGACACGGCCGGCTACCTGCGGATGCTGGGCCGGCCGGTGCCGCCGCACCTGCACAACGCGGCCCTGACGTTCCGCTACCACCGGCGGGTGTTCGCCGCGCCGCCCTGGCCGGAGATCTACGAGCACGACGCCGAACGCCGGCAGAGCCTCGGGGAGGCCGAGCGGACGTACGACGCGATCGTGGCCGCCTACGCGGACTACGGCTACGAGGTGGTGACGCTGCCACGGGCGCCGGTGGCCGAGCGCGCCGCCTTCCTGATCGCGGCGGCCGGGCTCGCGCCGATTCGGTAGCGTGATCGCCATGCGGGACAGACCGGACGATCTCGATGAGAGCCTGCTGCGGCCCGCGCTGGCCGCGTGGGGCATCGAGGCCGCCGGGCTCGACTACGCGCCGGTCGGCTTCGGCGACTTCCACTGGATCGCGCGCGACGGCAGGGGGCGGCGCTGGTTCGTCACCGTCGCCGACGTGCGGCGGCAGACGTTCGACGGGCTCCGGCTGGCCATGGACACCGCGGCGGCCCTGCGTGAGGAGGCGGGCCTGGAGTTCGTCGTGGCCCCGTTGCGCGCCGCCGACGGCTCGACGCTGCGCCGCCTCGACCGCCACCGCTACGCCATGAGCGTGTTCCCGCACGTGGAGGGGGTGGCCGGCGACTTCGGCGACGAGCCGGACGCCGCCGCCCGCGCCGCGGTCATCGACCTGCTCGCCGAGCTGCACGCCACCCCGCCGCCGCTGACGACCCCGGCCCGGCCGGTGCGGCTCGCGGGCCGCGCCGTGCTGGAGGACGCCCTGCGGCCGGGCGGCTCCGTGCCGTGGCTCGGCGGCCCGTACGCGGAGCCCGCCCGTGAGCTGGTCGCCGGCCACGCGGCGGCGCTGCGGCGAGGGTTGGCGGAGTTCGACCGGCTGGCGGGCGAGGAGTGGGAGCCGGTGCTCACGCACGGGGAGCCGCATCCGGGCAACCTGCTGCGCGCCGGCGAGCGCCGGTTCCTGGTCGACTGGGACACGGTCGGCATGGCAGCCCCGGAACGCGACCTGTGGCTGGTCGCCCGCGACGACGCCGACCTGGCCCGCTACGCCGCCGCCACCGGCCGCACCCCCGACCAGGCCGCCCTCGCGCTCTACCGCCTGCGCTGGGCCCTGGACGACGTGGCCGAGTTCGTCACGTGGTTCCGCTCGCCCCACGGCCGTACCCCGGACGCCGGCCAGGCGTGGCAGGGTCTCGAAGGGACCCTCCGGGAGCTCGACGCGTTCGTCCCGTAGCGCCTGTCGAAAGTTTCACGGGCTGCGGCGTTTCGTCCTCGTGTCGCTCCCGCTCATCCCGCGTCCGCCTCACCTCTCGTAGCTGCACGGTTGCGATGTCGAAAATTACTCTGGAGACTCGCAACGTTTCGCCGGCCGAGCGAGAGGAAGTCGATGAAGCTGAGAGCGCGAATCGCCGGCGCCCTGATCGCCGCCGCCGCGATCGTCGCCGCCGGCCTGATGACGGCACCCTCGGCCGCGTCGGCGCAACTCACGGAGGTGACCGGCTTCGGCGCCAACCCCACGAACCTGCGCATGCACCTGTACGTCCCCGACGGCGTCCCGGCCCGCCCTGCCCTGCTGGTGGCCGTCCACCACTGCGCGGGATCGGGCCCCGCGTTCCACTCGGGCACCGAGTTCGCCTCGCTCGCCGACCGGTACAAGTTCATCGTCGTCCACCCGTCGGCGAGCAGGAGCGGCTCCTGCTTCGACGTCTCCTCGCCCTCGGCCCTGCGGCACGACGGCGGCGGCGACCCGGTGGGCATCGTGTCGATGGTCCGGTACGTCCAGCAGCGTCACCACGCCGACCCGGCCCGTACGTTCGTCATCGGCGCGTCCTCCGGCGGCATGCTGACCAACGTGCTGGTCGGCGCCTACCCCGACGTGTTCCGGGCGGGGGCGTCGTTCATGGGGGTGCCGTTCGGCTGCTTCGCCACCACCGACGGGTCCAGTTGGAACAGCGCCTGCGCCGGCGGACAGGTCGTCAGGACGCCACAGCAGTGGGGCGACCTCGTGCGCGCCGCGTCCCCCGGATACGGCGGGCCGCGCCCGCGCATGCAGATCTGGCACGGCACCGAGGACGCCACACAGCGCCACCCGAACTTCCAGGAGCAGGTCAACCAGTGGACGAACGTCCACGGCCTCAGCCAGACGCCGAGCCGCACCGACCAGCCCCGGGCGAACTGGACCAGGACCCGGTACGGCGGCACCGGCGCCATGGCCCCGGTCGAGGCGATCAGCGTCCAGGGCGTCGGCCACAGCCTGCCGGCCGCCGGGATGGCCGCCCGCGTCGTCGACTTCTTCGGCCTGTCCGACAGCGGCGGCGACCCGGCCACGCCGCCCTCCCCGCTGCCGGGCGGACCGTGCCGGGTGACGTACACGACGAACAGCTGGAGCACCGGGTTCACGGCCACAGTGACGATCACCAACACCGGCGGCGCGCCGATCTCGTCCTGGAGCCTGGCCTTCACCCTGCCGGCCGGCCAGACGATCACCTCGACCTGGAACGCCACGGTGACGCCCGCCGGCGGCCAGGTGACCGCCCGGAACGTCTCCTACAACGGCGGCGTCGCGCCGGGGGCGTCCGCCTCCTTCGGCTTCCAGGCCGCCCACGGCGGCGACACCGCCGAACCGGCCGCGTTCACCCTCGACGGAACCGCCTGCGCCGTGGCGTGACGGCGCGTCCCGGCCCGCCGGAGCCCCCGGCGCTCCGGATCTCCTTCGGCTTTACCGAATCCCGGTTGCTCGCACACCTGGAGTAGCCCTACGGTCACGTTAAGCAGTCGGACACGCAAAAGGAGAGCACGTGGGCAGGCACGCGAAGCCCCACAATCCCAAGGAGCAGCAGCTCGACCTCAAAGAGGGCTCCGTCCCTGACGAGCGTCACGTCAGCCGCGGCCGGCACGCGAAAGGGAGGAGACCCTGCGCTTCGGCCGCGCCGGGTGACAAGACGGCGCCGTCGCCCGCGTCCGCGGGCTGAGCGACGTTCGGGGGATGCGAGGGTGGGGGCTCACGGGAGCCGCGCCGGACGCGGGCTCCCGGGGGATGCGATCCGTCAGGGCCAGTCGCGGGCGGGGCGCAGCGGCACGCCGGAGCGGCCGCTCTGGTCCAGCTTGACGCCCAGCACCTGGTGCAGCTGCACCTTGTTGCGCTCGAAGCCGACGATGCAGCCGGCCATGTAGAGAGCCCACACGCGGGCCGTGCCCATGCCGACCTCCTGCACCGCGTCGTCCCAGTTGGCGTCGAGGTTGTCGCACCAGTGACGCAGGGTCTTGGCGTAGTGCTCGCGGAGGTTCTCCTCGTGGCGGATCTCGAAGCCGAGGTCCTCCATCTGCCGGATCAGCCAGCCGACCGACTCCAGCTCGCCGTCGGGGAAGACGTAGCGGTTGATGAAGCCGCCCTTGTTGAAGGTCTTCTCCTTGCCGGTGGGCCGGGTGATGCAGTGGTTGAGCAGCCGCCCCCCGGTCTTGAGCTTGCCGTAGAGGAACTCGAAGTACGCCGGCACGTTCGCCTTGCCGATGTGCTCGGTGAGGCCGATCGAGCTGACCGCGTCGAAGCCGGTCTCCTGCACGTCGCGGTAGTCCATGAACCGGACCTCCGCGAGGTCCTGCAGGCCCTCCTCGGCGATCGCCTGCTGCGCCCACTCGGCCTGCTGCTTGCTCAGCGTGACGCCGAGGGCCTTGACGCCGTAGTGCTTGGCGGCGTGGATGACCATGCCGCCCCAGCCGCAGCCGACGTCGAGCAGGCGCATGCCGGGCTTCAGGCCGAGCTTGCGGGCCACCAGGTCGAACTTGGCGAACTGCGCCTCCTCCAGCGTCGAACCCTCAGAGGGGAAGCAGGCGCAGGTGTAGGCCATCGACGGGCCGAGGACCCACCGGTAGAAGCGGTTGGACACGTCGTAGTGGTGGTGGATGGCCTCGGCGTCACGCTGCTTGGCGTGCCGCGAGCCCAGCCGGGCGAGGGTGCTCTGGCGCATCTCCTGCGGGGGCGGCGGCACGCGCATGAGCAGCGGCTTCACACCCAGAGACCGGACCGCGGCGATCTTCTCCGACGTCGTCAAGTCGTTGGTGGTGATGTTCCACATGCGGTCGAGCAGGGCGTACATGTCACCGTGGACGTCGATGTGCCCGGCGATGTACGCCCTGGCCAGGCCCAGCTCTCCCGGGGCCTGTGCCAGGTAGGCCACGGCGATCGGGGATTTGACCTCGATGGCCAGGTCGGCGCCGTCAGGCCCCGCCTTGCTCCCGTCGTACGCCATGAACGCGACGTTCGCGTCCGTTCCGACGATTTTCTCAAAGATGGTTGCCAGAGCCATCTACTCACCTTCCCCGTACACACTTTTCGTACAGGTCGAGCAGGCGACCGTTCGGGTCGTATTCCCGCTTGACCGGCCAGTAGGCGCCGCCGTTGTACAGCTCCCAGAACTGCTCACGGGCGTAGAACGAGGTCGAGTAGAGCGACTTGTGACCGTCGAGATCGTGCACCGCACGCTCGATGAGCCGGTTGTGATAACCGTCGAACTGGCCCCGTGGCAGCGGCACCATCCCCCAGAACCCGAAGTTCACGTAGAGCTTGCCGGGCTCCAGCGGGTAGAGCGGCCAGCGCGAGCCGGCCTTGAGCGGGCACATCCACACTGGGGTCATGCCCACCTTGTCGTGGAAGAACTCGAGGAACTCGGCCCCGCGCTCGACCGGCGTCTCGACGTCCTGGATGACCGACTCGTGCACCGGCCTGCCGCGCCAGCGGTCGACGCGGGCGGTCACGCCGTGCTTCCGGTCGAGGGCCACCAGGCGGCGGTAGACGTCGGAGCGCATCCAGCGGCGCGGCATCAGCGAGCGGACCACCGGCTGCTGCACGCCGAAGGCGCGCGAGCACCAGAACCAGTCGGTGTCCCAGCGCCACAGGTAGTCGCGGACGGTCAGCCAGTCGCGGCTGCGCTGCTGGATCGACTGGTAGTAGATGCGCATGCCCGTGTAGTCGGAGACGTAGGGCGCGCGGTCGGCGAAACGGCCCAGCGTCAGGTACATCTCGCCGGGTTCGAAGAAGACGCCGTCGACGAAGTCGACGTTCTCGCCGTCGTAGACCTTGCTGTCGCAGATCTCCTGCATGGCGAGCATGCACTTGCCCGCGTCGGTGAACCTGACATGGGTCAGGTGCACGTACGGCTGGACCTTGCGCAGCTTGATCCGGATGCGCAGCGCGTAGCCGAGGGTGCCGTAGGAGTTGGGGAAGGCGCGGAAGAGCTCGCGGTGCTCGTTGTCGTCGCGGGCGATGAGGACGCGCCCGTCGCCGGTGAGGATCTCGAGCTCCTCGACCGACTCGTGCGGGAGGCCGTCGCGGAAGCTGGTGGACTCGATGCCGAGCCCGGTGACCGCGCCGCCGAGCGTGATCGTCTTGAGCTGCGGCACCACGTACGGCATGAGCCCGTACGGCAGGGTGGCGTCCACCAGGTGCTCGTACGTCGTCATGCCCTGGACCTCGGCGGTCATCGTCTCAGGATCGACGCTGATGACCTCGTCCAGGTCTCTCGCCGACAGCTTGGCGGTCCTGCCCCCGTCGCGGAACCTGAAGAGATTGGACGTGGCCTTGGCCAGTCGGGGGGTGGTGTCCCCCGGGATCTCGGCGTAGGACTGCCGGATCTGCTCTACTGCCCGTTGGTGTGTCGACATCGTCGTCACGGAAGCACCCCCTTGAGCTGGTAGAGATCGTCCGTAAGACGTTATCTCCACCCGGCTGCCCGGAACAGACCGGGGTCGTTAAAGACACGAAAACTGTTCATCGTGCCAGCTCGGCGGCTAGATGGCAGCAGTATCTGTAAACTTCCGGCTGACCTGCGGCGATACGCCGTTCACCACGCCGTCGACCGGGCGGCCTTCGACGGCCGCGGCGAGGTTGGCGAGCACGGCGCCGACGAGGCGGCCGGTGACCCCAGATGTGACGCCCGCCACGTGCGGCGAGAGCAGGACCTGCGGAAACTCCCGCAGCGGGTCACCGGACGGCAACGGCTCGGTGTCGAACACGTCGAGCGCGGCTCCGGCCAGGTGGCCCTCGCGCAGGGCCGCGAGGAGCCCGTCACGGTCGACGATGGGGCCGCGGGCGGCGTTGACGAGCAGCGAGCCCCGCTTCATGCGGCGGGGGTCGACGAGGCCGCGGGTCTCGTCGGACAGCGCGATCGCGACGACCACGACGTCGCTGCCGCCCACGACCGTCTCGAGGTCGGCGAAGCCCGGGTCCTGGCGCGGGGTGCGGCTCCAGTAGGACACCTCGCAGCCCATCGCACGGAACATGCCGGCGGCGGCGGCGCCGATCGCGCCGTAGCCGACGACGCCGACGCGGCTGCCGTGCAGCTCGCCGGGCCGCAGGCTCTGCTGGGGCCACTCCCCCGCGCGTACGGCGGCGTCACCGGCGACCAGCCTGCGCAGCAGCGCCAGCGTGGCGGCCAGGCACCACTCGGCCACGGCCACGGCGCTGACGCCGGGGGTGTTGGCCAGCGGAACTCCGGCCGCGGCCAGGGCGCCGAGGTCATGGCCGTCGACGCCCACGGACGGCTGCTGCACGAACGCCAGCCGGGGCGCCGCCCGGACCGCCTCGGCGTCCATGACGAGCGCGCCGGTCCAGTCGCCGAGCACGATCTCGGCGTCGGACAGCGCCGCGAGCAGCGCCTCCCGGTCACGGCGGGCGGGCACGCGTACGGACACCTTGTCGCCGAGCGGGGCGAGCAGACGGCGGGCGGACTCCTCGGGCAGCGGAGGAAGGGCGAGCAGGCTCCAGGCGGTCATGCCCTCACATTAAAGCTGGTGAGCACTTCTCGCATAAGTGACCGGTTACGCTTCCACTGCGCTTCCGGGACCGTCCACGACAGCAGGTAGGCGGTGTCGCCGACGGCGACGGCCCGGCGCAGTTCGCGGTAGCGGATGCCCGGCGTGGCCCAGCCCTCGTCGGTCGCGGTGCCGGCGGTCGCGCCGGTCGCGGTGGTCGCGGCGGTCGCTGCGGTCCAGGAGACCTCCCACTCCACGGCCGTCGTGCCCTGGTGCTCGACGGTCCTGCGGCCGCGGCTGACGATCTGGGCGGCGCTCTGCTTGAGTCGCTCCTCGGAGTCGCGGATGATCTGGTTCGGGTCGAGGTTGACGTAGAGCGCCTGGACCCCGAGGTGGGCGTCGCCGTCGCGGCGGGTCCACTCGGTGTACGTCTCGCCGCGGGCGCCGCGCCAGCCGGCCGGCCGCTTGATCGTCCAGCCGTCCCCCGACTTCCACGCCCGTAGGGCGGGGGCGACCCGGCCCCGCGTGGGGGTCCTCGTCACCGTGGGCGTCTCGCTCGGCGTCGCCGCGGGCGAGACGGACGGCGTGGCGGCGGACGGGAGCGGACTGCTCGCCGCGGCGGGCTGCGCGGTCCGCGGCGCGCCCTCGGCCGGGGAGGCGGTCCTGAAGTACGCGACCGTGCCGCCCGTCAGCACCAGCACCACCGTCGCGGCGGCGGCCAGCAGCGCCCGGCCGGGCCCCGTGCCCGGCTTCCGCTCGGGCACGTCCTGGTCGGCGTACGCGGGCTTGGCGGCGATGATGGCGGCCAGCAGCCGGTCGGCCTCCTCGGCGTCCACCCGGTCCTGGGGCTCCTTGCGCAGCAGCCCGCGCAGGACCGGGTGCAGGATCGGCGGGATCCTGCGGTAGTCGGGCTCCTCGTTGAGCAGCGCGTTGAGCGTGGCCATCGGCTCGCCGCGCTCGAAGGGCGAGCGGCCGACCATGCAGGCGTACAGCGTGGCGCCCAGCGACCACAGATCGGACGGAGGTCCCGCGTCGTCGGCGCGGACGCGTTCCGGGGCCAGGAAGCTGGGCGAGCCGGTGACCATGCCGGTCCTGGTGAGGGAGGCTTCGCCCTCGGCGGTCGCGATGCCGAAGTCGGTGAGCACGGCCCGGCCGTCGTCGGAGAGCAGGATGTTGCTCGGCTTGACGTCGCGGTGCAGGATCCCGGCGGCGTGCGCGGCCTTCAGCGCCGACAGCACCTGGCGGCCCACCTCGGCCGCCTCCCTCGCTGGGAGCGCTCCCGAGGTCGCCACGACCTGCTCGACCGACGGGTACGGCAGCAGCTCCATCACGACCCACGGCCGGCCACCGTCCTCGACGACGTCGTAGATCGCGACGACGGAGGGATGGCTGAGCTTGGCCGCGGTGCGTGCCTCGCGGACGGTACGCACCATCTGGCGCTCCCGGTCACCCGGCGGGAGCCCGTCCGGCAGGAGCACCTCCTTGATGGCCACCTGCCTGTTCAGCAGTGTGTCGTGGCCCTCCCAGACCACGCCCATCCCCCCGCGACCCAGTTCGCGCAGCAACTGGTAGCGCCCTGCGATGAGCCGGTTGCTATCCGAAACCATGTCCTACCCCTGTAGTGGCGCAAGCGCCTGCTGCAGACAGCCGCTGTACGTAGTTGTCCGGAGACCACCCGAACAGTGGGCAAGTTTCCCATACCTCCCAGCTCTTCGCGGGAAGGTCGGCAAGCCCGCTTGCACGAGATCACCGAATGTTGTTCTACTGGAGCCGGGTCCACACGCTAGGAGAGGCCGATGCCTGAGGTTCGCCGAGGTCCGCTGTCCGGAGTCCGCGTGCTGGAGCTCGCCGGGCTCGCCCCCGGGCCGTTCGCCGGGATGATGCTGGCCGACCACGGCGCGGAGGTGCTGCGGGTGGACCGCGTCAGGGCGGTCTCCGACCGGCCGCGCACGGACGTCATGGACCGGGGCAAGCGCACGGTCGGGCTCGATCTGAAGGCGCCGGAGGGCGTGGCGGCGTTCAAGGAGCTGGTGCGGCACGCCGACGTGGTCATCGAGGTGTTCCGCCCCGGCGTGGCAGAGCGGCTCGGCATCGGCCCCGACGACCTGCACGCCGTCAACGAGCGGCTGGTCTACGGGCGGATGACCGGCTGGGGCCAGGACGGGCCGCTCGCGCCGACGGCCGGGCACGACATCGACTACATCGCGGTCTCGGGCGTGCTGTCACTGCTGGGCCGCGAGGGCGGCAAGCCGACGCCGCCGATCAACATCCTCGGCGACTTCGCCGGCGGCGGCCTCATGCTCGCGTACGGCGTGCTGCTGGCCCTGTTCGAGCGGGAGCGCACCGGCAAGGGGCGCGTGATCGACGCGGCCATGGTGGACGGCGCGGCGGTCCTGTTCTCGATGTTCTCCCAGGGGGTGCAGAGCGGCTTCTGGGGGCCGCGCGGGACGAACCTGCTCGACACCGGCGCCCCGCAGTACGACACGTACGAGACGGCCGACGGCGAGTACGTCGCCGTGGGGGCGCTGGAGCCGCAGTTCTGGGACGAGATGGTCTCCCGCATGGCCCTGAGCGACCTGCCCGACCGGAACGACAGGTCGCAGTGGCCGGCGTTGAAGGCCCGCCTGACCGAGGAGTTCAGCAAGCGCACACGGGCCGAGTGGGAGGCGGTGTTCGAGGGGTCGGACGCCTGCGTCTCGCCCGTGCTGTCCATGACCGAGGCCGCCGCCCACCCGCACAACACGGCCCGCGGCGCGTTCCTCCAGGTGGGCGAGGTGACGCAGCCGGCGCCGGCGCCGCGGCTGCTCGGCGTCCCCACGCAGGACCTCGCGCCCGCCACCCGCCTGACCGACCTGTCCGGCTGGGGGCTGTCGCAGGAGGAGGCCGACAAGCTGCGCGGCCAGGGGGTCCTGGCCTAACCCGCCTTGGCGAAGGCCGAGTAGTCCTTCACCGGGAAGGAGTGGTGCACGCTCGCGCTCCTGGTGCCGAACTTCATGGCCGCGGTGGCCAGGCCGGTCGGCAGGCGGCTGATCAGCCGCAGTGCCTGGGTCATGCCCCACAGGGCGAAGGGGGTGTCCGGCACCAGTTTGGCCGCCATGTCGACGGCGAACGCGCGGCTGCGGCGGACGTAGTCGCCGATCTCCGCCTCGTAGGCGGGCAGGGCCCGGGTGTGGTCGCCGCCGTGCGCGGCGAGCTCGCCGGCCAGCACGTACGCGCCGACCACCGCCAGGCTGGTGCCGCCGCCGAGCGCCGGGCCGGGGCTGTAGCCGGCGTCGCCGACCAGCGTCACCCGGCCGCGTGACCAGCTGTCGAGGCGGAGCTGGGTGATCGAGTCGAAGTAGAACGCGGGCGAGCGCTCCGCCTCGTCGAGCAACCTCGGCACCTCCCACCCGAGGTGGGCGAACTGCTCCCGGAGGATCTCCTTCTGCCGCGGGATGTCGCGGTGGTGGTAGTCGAGCTCCGCCGGCGTCTTGAACAGGAAGAGCGCCCGCGCGTCGTCCATGTGGGCGGCGGAGTAGACCCCCGCCAGCCTGCCGGCGGCCCTGACGGCCTCCAGACGGCGGTCGAGCCCCAGGTGGTTGGGCACCGAGGCGACGGCCAGGTAGGCGCCGATCCAGGTGGTGAAGCCGGACTCGGGGCCGAAGACCAGGCGGCGCACGTTGGAGTGCAGGCCGTCCGCGCCGGCCACCAGGTCGAACCTCTCCTCCCGGCCCCCGTCGAAGACGACCTCCCCGTCGTCGGAGATCGAGGCGATGGAGTCGCCGAAGACGTACTCGACGTCGTGGCGGGTGGCCTCGTAGAAGATCTCGCTGAGGTCGTCACGCATGATCTCGACATGCCGGTCGGAGACGGCGCCCGCGACGTCGGGCATCTTCAGCTCCACCGGCCTGGGATCGCCGTCCCGGTAGGCCACCAGCGATTGCGTGCCGGTGCTCCGCGCCGAGATCCGCTCCAGCACGCCCATCCGCTCGACGATCTCCATGGCCGGCCGGAACAGGTCGACCGCGTGGCCGCCGGTCTTCCTGAGCGTGGGCGACCGCTCCACCACGGTGACGGTGAATCCGTATCGGCTGAGCCAGTACGCGAGCACCGGCCCCGCGACGCTCGCCCCGGAGATGAGAACCTTCATGCCGCCTCCTTACCTTCCGTTAAGTAAGGACGGTAGCACGAGCGACTTACTTAACGGAAGGTAAGGAGTATTCTTGGGCGCATGTCCAGCGACACCAAGGCACGCATCCAGGCGGTGGCCCGGGAGCTCTTCGCCCAGCAGGGCGTGCGGAACACCAGCCTGCGCCAGATCTCCGAACGGCTGGGCATCACCAAACCGGCGCTCTACTACCACTTCGCCTCACGCGACGACCTGGTGCGCAGCATCGTGCAGCCGATGGTCGACGACTGCGAGCGGTTCGTGAACGCGTGCGAGCCGGGCATCGAGACCCGGCGCCTGCTCGAGGACTACTTCGACGTGATCTGGAAGCACCGCGAGATCATCGTCATGGTGGTGCGGGAGATGTCCACGCTGGCCTATCTCGACCTGGGGCGGCGCATGTTCGAGTGGCGGCGCGTGCTGATCGGCCTGCTGATCGGCCCGGAGCTCACCCAGGAGCAGCAGATCAGGGCCACGGTGGCGCTCGGCGGGCTGGCGGACTGCACGGTGGAATACGCGAACCTGCCGCTGGAGGAGGTCAAGCCGGCGGCCGTCGAAGCGGCGGCCGCCGCGCTCGGCCTCAAGTGAGACGGGTCAGACCGCCACGTACAGGTCGACACCGCCCGGGTGGTGCACCTCCAGGTCGGTGGTGAAGACGCGCGACGGCGTGCCGCCGGACTCGGTGTGGTTCACCAGCTGCTGCCACGCCTCCATCAGCGCCTGCGGCATCGTCCCGCGGGCCTCCAGCCGCAGCGCCTGACCGGCCGGGACACGGACGGCCACCATGCCCTCCGGCAGCCGCGGCACCGTGCGCACGCCCGTGCCGACGATCTGCGTGAACGCGCCGTTGTGGTCGCTCTCGTAGTCCGTGAGGACCGCGTAGAGGTTCTCGTCCAGACGATTCGGCACATGCGCGAAAGCCCCCGGCGCGCCGGCGCGCTGCCAGAGCGCCGGCAATTTGGCGCGCGCCGGGTCCTTTTCCTCGACATTGGTGGTGCGCACGGCGAACCCGACCACGATCAGCTCGGCCCGTTCGGTGACCTCCACAAGCACTCCCCTCCCCCAAAAGCGTCCCGGCCGATCATAAGCCCCCGAGAAAGGGGGAAACTCCTTGTTGACGTACCGGCACATAAGATGGGCGAACGTGAAGTTTCTTAACGACCTCGAGCCCCATTACGACCTCACCTACAGCGACGTGTTCATGGTCCCGTCGCGTTCCTCGGTCGGTTCCCGGCTCGCAGTCGACCTCTCGACGAACGACGGCACGGGCACCACCATCCCGATCGTCGTGGCCAACATGACCGCGGTCGCCGGCCGGCGCATGGCCGAGACCGTGGCGCGGCGGGGCGGCATCGCCGTCATCCCGCAGGACATACCACTCGATGTCGTCGCCGACGTCGTCGACTGGGTCAAGAAACGCGACCTCGTCCACGACACCCCGCTGACCCTGACCCCGCACGCGACCGTCGGCGAGGCCCTGCAGTTGCTGCCCAAGCGCTCGCACGGCGCGGTCGTCGTCGTCGACTGGGAGAACCGTCCCGTCGGCGTCGTGACCGAGGCCGACTGCGCGGGCGTGGACATGTTCACACAGCTGTCCAACGTCATGTCCAGCGAACTGCTCACGCTGCCCGCCGGCCTCGACCCGCGCGGCGCCTTCGAGCGGCTGCACGAGGGCCGCCACCGGCTCGCGCCCATCGTGGACGGCGACGGGCGCCTGGTCGGCATCCTCACCCGTACGGGCGCGCTGCGCGCCACGCTCTACCAGCCGGCCGTCGACGCCCAGGGCCGGCTGCGCATCGGAGCCGCCGTCGGCGTGAACGGCGACGTCGTCTCCAAGGCCAAGGAGCTGCTCGACGCGGGCATCGACTGCCTGGTCGTGGACACCGCCCACGGCCACCAGGAGAAGATGATCTCCGCGCTCCGCGCCGTCAAGGCGCTCGACCCGGGCGTGCCGGTGGCGGCCGGCAACGTGGTCACCGCCGCCGGCGTCCGCGACCTGGTGGACGCCGGGGCCGACATCGTCAAGGTGGGCGTCGGCCCGGGCGCGATGTGCACCACACGGATGATGACCGGCGTGGGGCGGCCGCAGTTCTCGGCGGTCCTGGAATGCGCGGCCGAGGCGCGGCGCCTGGGCCGGCACGCGTGGGCCGACGGCGGCGTGCGCCACCCCCGCGACGTCGCGCTCGCGCTGGCCGCCGGGGCGTCGAACGTGATGGTCGGCTCGTGGTTCGCGGGCACGTACGAGTCGCCGGGAGACACCCACACCGACGCGAACGGCCGCAAGTACAAGGAGAACTTCGGCATGGCCTCCGCGCGGGCCGTACGCCTGCGGACCGCCGACGACTCGGCGTTCGAGCGGGCCAGGAAGGCGTTGTTCGAGGAGGGGATCTCGACGTCCCGGATGTACCTCGATCCGAAGCGGCCGAGCGTCGAGGACCAGATCGACGCCATCGTGGCGGGTCTGCGCTCGTCGTGCACGTACGCGGGGGCGGCCGACCTGGAGGAGTTCCACCAGAAGGCGATCGTGGGCGTGCAGAGCACGTCCGGCTACGCGGAGGGCATGCCGCTGCACCAGAGCTGGTGATCAGTTTGCGGCGGGCCCTGCGTCCAGCCGCACCGTCGTCCCCGTCACGGACCTGGCCAGGTCCCCGGCCAGGAACACCGCCGCACCGCACAGGCTCTCGTCGGGTGCTCGGGGGTTGTCGTTCTCCGTACGCGGGGTGATGGCGTTCACCCGGATGCCGCGGGGAGCCAGCTCGGCGGCCAGCGTCCGCGTCAGGCTCTCCAGCGCGGCCCTCATCGCGGCGTGCACCGGCGCGCCCGTCTCCGGCGGGACCACGGTGACGATCGACGCGCCCGGGCGCATCAGCGGGAGCATTGTCCGAATCATTCCGGTGACCTGCGTGAAGTGCTCCTCGAAGAGGAGTCGCTCGCCGCGCGGCGAGCTGCCGGCGAACCCCTCGTGCGAGGCGTCCGCGGAGCCCTGGTTGTTGACCAGCACGTCCACGCGTCCCCACCGCTCGCGTACGGCCTCGGCGAACACCTCCACCGCCACCTGGTCGCGCACGGTCATCGCCGGCTCGCCGTGCGGCTTGTCACGGTCGCAGGCGGCGACGTGCGCCCCGAACGCCGCGAACGCCTCCGCGATCGCCGGCCCCGCTCCCCTGGCCGCCCCGGCGACGACGGCCACGCGGCCGGTGAGCAGGATCGAGTCGGGAGAAAGGGCGGCCATGAACGATGACGATAGCCCGACCGCATAGAGTCGTCGGGTCATTCGCATCGTCAACAATCGCAACAGGAGCATTTTCGTGGCACTCGAGAAGCCCGAGATCGACTTCCCCGGCGGCAACCCGCCCGCGGACCTCGAGATCGAGGACCTGACCGTGGGCGACGGCCCCGAGGCCAAGCCCGGCCAGAACGTACGCGTCCACTACGTGGGAGTCTCGTTCTCGACCGGGGAGGAGTTCGACGCGTCGTGGAACCGCGGCCAGGCGTTCGAGTTCCCCCTGGGCGCCGGTCGCGTCATCGGAGGCTGGGACCAGGGAGTCGTGGGCATGAAGGTCGGCGGTCGCCGCAAGCTCGTCATCCCGCCGCACCTCGGCTACGGCACCCGCGGCGCCCCGCCGCGCATCAAGCCGAACGAGACGCTGATCTTCGTCGTCGATCTTCTCGGCGTCAGCTGACGGCTCAGCACCGTGCGGGACACTCCGGCCCCAGAGCCCATCGCGGCTTTCCGGCCGGACTGTCCCCCGCCGCTTTGCCTGCCCTGCAGCCGCTGATTCCCTTTCGGCGGACACACGCAGGAGATATGCCGATTTCGGTTGGGGAAATGTCGCCTGCGTGAGGCACCATAGGCGTGTGCTTCTGATCGACGTGGTCCGGGTTTCCGAGGTGGTGACGCGCACGTCCGCCAGGCTGGGCAAGATCGGCCATCTGGCGGAGCTGTTGGGCCGGGTCGGCCCGGAGGAGGCGGAGATCGCCATCTCCTACCTCTCGGGCGAGCTGCCCCAGCGGCAGGTCGGCGTCGGCTGGCGCACGCTGGAGGACATCCCGCAGCCCAAGCTGGCCGCGACCGCCACGCTGACCCAGGTCGACGAGCTGCTGAGCCGCATCAAGGCGGTGTCGGGGCAGGGCTCGCAGGCGGCGCGCAAGGCGCTGGTGGCGGAGTTGTTCGCCGGGCTGACGAGCCAGGAGCAGCAGTTCATGCGCCGGCTCCTGCACGGTGAGCTGCGCCAGGGCGCGCTCGACGGCGTCATGATCGAAGCGGTGGCCAAGGCGTCGGGGGCGCCGTCGGCCGACGTGCGCCGCGCGCTCACACTGCGCGGCTGGCTGCCCGCCGTCGGTGCGGCCGCGCTGACCGGCGGGGTGGCGGCGCTGCGCGGGTTCCGGCTGGAAGTGGGGCAGGCGGTCTCGCCCATGCTGGCGGGCAGCGCGCCCAACGTGGCCGCCGCGCTGGAGAAGGCCGGCGCTCCCGCCGCGCTGGAGTGGAAGCTCGACGGCATCCGCGTCCAGGCCCACCGTTCCGGCTCCGAGGTCACGGTCTTCAGCCGTACGCTCGACGACATCACCGCACAGGTTCCCGAGCTGGTCGAGGCGGTGCTGGAGATGCCGTCCGCCGATCTGGTGCTCGACGGCGAGGTGATCGCCCTGCGGCCCGACGGCCGGCCGCACCCGTTCCAGGTGACGGCGAGCCGCGTCTCCAGCAAGACCGACGTGGCCCGGCTGCGTGAGAAGACGCCGCTGAGCGTGTTCTTCTTCGACGCCCTGCGCATCGACGGCGCCGACCTGCTCGACCTGCCCTACGCCCAGCGCCAGGAGGCCCTGACCCGTACGGTCCGGCAGGGGCTGCTGACGCCCCGCCTGATCACGGGTGAGGTGGCGGAGGCCGAGCAGTTCTTCACCGACGTGGTCAAGGCGGGCCACGAGGGCCTGGTGGTCAAGTCGCTCGCGTCCCCCTACGCGGCCGGCCGGCGCGGCGCCGGCTGGATCAAGGTCAAGCCGCGTCACACGCTCGACCTGGTGGTTCTGGCGGCCGAGTGGGGCCACGGCCGCCGCGAGGGCAAGCTGTCCAACCTCCACCTTGGGGCGCGCGATCCCGAGGGCGGGTTCGTGATGCTCGGCAAGACGTTCAAGGGTTTGACCGACGAGCTGCTGGCGTGGCAGACCGAACGCTTCCTGGAGCTCGCCGAGGGCCCCACCGACCAGTGGACCGTCAAGCTCCGGCCCGAGCTGGTCGTGGAGATCGCCTTCGACGGGGTGCAGCGCTCGCCCCGCTACCCGGGCGGCATGGCGCTCCGCTTCGCCCGCGTCCTGCGCTACCGACCCGACAAGCGCGTGGAGGACGCCGACACCGTCGACACCGTCCGCTCCCTGATGCTCTGACCGGGCCCCTCCCTTGCACCTGCGGCGAATCCTGTTCGGCACGCACAGCGGCACGCGTGCAAGGCAGTCACTCCCCACCGACCAGCCCAGCCGGGGCCACCCGCGTGGCGGCCGCAGGAAAGCGGCGCGCTGCCCAGCAGGCTGGGCATGACGCCGCCGACCCGGGGTCATGCGACCTCAGAGCCCCCACGTCCCGGTGAGGCGCCAGTACGGCCCCGTAGACGCCCGCCTCCACGCCTGCGACCCGGGGTCATGCGCCCCTCGCAGTGACTCCGGAAGCACCGCCCCGCGGCGGGGCAGCAGTACGGCACCGTCGACGTCTCCCGCTACGCCGCCGGCCTGAGCACGTGCCGCATGTTGTAACCCCGAAACGGTCGCAACCCAGTGAGGCGGAAGTGCGGCACTGTTGTCGTCTCTCTCGACGCCACCGACGACCTGAGCCGGCGCCCTCCAGGGTGCCCACACGCGGATTCGACCTCGATGCGCCATCTGCACGAAGACGCGCGTGAGCGCGCGCTGGGCGGCTCCCGGACACCGGGCGTACACGCCGGGCTACCCGCCAGGCGGGAGACTGAGCGGGCGCCCACAACTGGACCGGCGATGTCAGCCCGGTTCATCTCGTCAAGGCGCAGCGACAGGCCTCGGGAAGGGACACCTCCAGCAGCGACCGCTTGATCGTCTGCGCCTGGGGTCCCGCCCCGCCGGTGATCCGTCAGCCCCGCACCGCAACACGACGCCACCCTCGCACCACAGCACCACCGTCGGTCAGCGGCTCGACTCCACCGGGCCCAGCGGCGAGCGCTTGATCGTCTGGCACGCCATCCGCCCGCACCGTTACACAGCGTCACCCCCAGACCTCGGCACGATGCAACCGCCGCACCGCGCCGGCCCCGCACCGCGGCGCCACGTCCAGCCCCGCGCCACACCTGCACCGCGGCGCCACGCCACGCTCCCGTCGGTCAGGGGCACGACCCGCACTGAGTCCAGATCATCGAGCTGGACAGGTGACGTGCGTCGTCGGCGAGCAGGTGCTCGGCTGTCACTCCTGCAGCGCCCGATCCCGGCAAGGAGGGAGTGCGGCGCCCTGGCTGTTGCGGGAGACCGGTTGATCCACACGTACACGCGGCAAAATCTAATGATCACGCACTGTAAGTGATTTATGTCACTAGATGTCCCATTATGTTGCCTTTGCCTACGGTTTGTCCCTTATGTTCGTCCACACCGCGCGGGTCCCCCGACCCCGCCCACGGATCGGCCGCCGTACAACCCCGCCCCCTCAGGCGCGGCCTTTCCTTGCCCCATCCCCTAGCTAGGACCGTGGTTTACCTTGGGCCAGCATTCGCGCAAGCCGTCCTTCCCGACCTTCCCCGGCCGCTGGGTCGCGGTCGCGAGCGGAGCCGCCCTTGTCGCGGCCGTCTCCACCACCGCCTGGGCCGCCATCGGCAACGACGACCTTCCCCAGCGCACTGTCGCCATGTCCCTGTCCGAACCGGTGACGACGTCCTCCCCCACCCCGGCGAAGACGGCGAGAACGACTCCCAGCCCGGCAGCCTCGCCGCACAAACCCTCCCGCCGGCACAGCCCGGCGCCGTCGTCGCCCGCCCCCAGGCCGTCCGCGGTGGTCGCTCCGGCGAAAGCCCTCAGGTCGCCCCAGCCCACGAAGTCTCCGTCGCCCGCCGAATCCCCCAAGGCGAAGACCAAGACCGAATCCCTGAAGGCCGAGACGGAGACCGCCAAGAAGGCGGCGTACAGGACCCGGGTGGCCAGGAACGAGGACACCCGGGGCGAGCGCAGGAAGCCGAGGTCCCGCGTGATCGCCTCCGGCTCGTGTGGCGCGTCGTACTACGGCGAAGGCCAGATGACCGCCAGCGGCGAACGGTTCAACCCCTCCGCCATGACCGCCGCCCACAAGACTCTGCCCATGGGCAGCAGGGTGCGCGTCACCAACCCGGACACCGGCGAATCCGTCACCGTGCGGATCAACGACCGCGGCCCCTTCGTGGGCGGGCGCTGCCTCGACCTGTCCGAGGGTGCCTTCGCCGCCCTCGGCGACCTGAGCGCGGGCGTGATGCACGTGAAGTACCAGGTGCTGGCCCGCTGACCGTGTGGGACCGGTTGTGGCCACGGGGCACGACCGCTACCGCCGTCTCACCGGCGAGTTCACCGTGCGCGGGATGCGGCTGCTCACCGAGCGCATCGAGCAGATCGCCCGCGAGCACTTGGACGCCATGGAGCGGCAGGGCCCGCCCGCCGACCTGGTCGAGTCGTTCGCGGCGCCGATCCCGGCGGTCGTGATCTGCGAGCTGCTCGGCGTGCCGGAGGACGAACGGGGCCGGTTCCTGGCCCACGCCGTCACGCTCACGCGGGGCGGACCGCTCCGTGACGGTTGACGCGGACGCCCCTGGGGCCGCCGAGGAGAAGGCGGCCGGCTCGACGATGCCATCCGCCCTTCCGCCTTGGGACCTGCGGCCGGCGATCTGGTCACCCCGGACGTCGACAAGACGGTACGGCCCCCCACTGGGGGCGTCCACGTGGGCGAGGCCCCGCGTACCCACGATGGCCGCTACTGGTGCTACGTAGCCACGCGGCGCCCGCCGCAGGGCACCCCAACCAGATGGCGGCCGAGCGACCTGGAGTGTCACGTCCGACCCGGGCCTCCCGGCCGACCCGGGGCCTCTGCACTCACACCTCCAGCCCGTTACGCCTCAGCGTCGCGAACACCGGGTGCTCAGCCGGTCGTACGCGCCATCGCTCAGGCGTCTGCCGTGGCGACCAACACCGCCCGAGCCCTTCACGATCATGGCCCGAGCCCACGGGATACGCGCACCGGCCGGCCCATTGCGGTGGTGGGTTCGTTCCCCTTGCCAAGGTGCCGACGGATGTCGGCGGAGGTGGTGTTTCGTCGGCAATTCCGTGGAGCTGGTGTCAGGCGGGTTCACTTGGCAAGGGTTATGAGATCGGAATGAACCGACGGCGAAACTCGCGTTGGGAAAATACGTGCCGCCGACCCCGAAAGAGCTCAGGGTCGGCGATTGCGACGGCGAAAGCCGGCCAGATCACTTCACCAGGCGAACCGTCATCGGGTAACGGTATTGGTCTTCCGACAGAGCCGTGACGCCGGCGACGATGCCGAGGACCATGGCCGCGACCCACAGGAACGGCAGCAGCACCATCCCGATGACCGTGAACGTCAGCAGCACCGACGCCCCCATCACCGTGAGTTGGAAATTGAGCGCCTCCACGGCGTGGCTGCGGATGTACGGCGACGTCTTGCCGCCGGTGAGCATGAGAATGAGCGGCCCGATGATCGGGAAACCGATGATCGGCAGGAAATGACCAAGAGCGGCGCCGAGACGCTCGTTGCTCTCCGTCGCATGAGCCGGGCGTGCCGGAGCCGGCGGCGGGGCGAGTCGTTCGACTGCCTGGCTGCCGTACAGCTCCGTCATGATGGGCGTCAGGTCGCCGTGCGTGCGCGCCGTCATCGCCTGTTCCAGCCGGTCGTCGAACTCGAGCTTGTCGAGGCGACCGTCCGCGTAAGCGGCTTTGACGTGCTCGACGACGTGCTCGCGGTCCTGATGGGTGACGCGCAGATGAGCTGGCGGCACCTCTCCCGGCCCGGGGATTTTCGGTACCCCAGCCATAATCGCCATGCCTCTCCTCTGAGAATCGGGCTGACACCCCCATACTGCGCCGCCGCATCGTCGCCCGCCGTCGGGAGAATCCCCGATCTGTCCCCGAGATCATCCCCGACGCGAAGCCTCCAGACGGTATAAAAAGGATCCATGAGATGGCGAGACCGCTACGGCATTCGTCGACTGCGCGGTCGTAAGATCGCGAAGTTCGACCGAGAGGCGACAGACGCCGACATCGAGGCGCTCATCGCCTTCGCCCGATCGCGGCGTGGCGTCGAGTTTTATGTCGAGCCAGAGACTTTTGCCACCGATACGACCGCCGTGGCGGTGGCCGACGACGGCGAATGGACCAGACGGCGGGTCGGTTCGCCCGCCGTGATCCACAAGGTCGCCCGCGATCTTGCCCTGCCGGTGTACGACGTACAGCTGACCGGCTACCCGCAACGCATGCGCGCGTACAACGAACGCCGCCGCAAGGAAGAGGACACCCTCTGACGGCCGGCCATCACAGGCCGGCCTGACCGTTCGTCATACAGCAGGCCACCATGTCTGCGTCCCCACAACACGCCGCCTCCCCGACGGACCTCATCGAGCACTCCGGCCCACCCAACCCTGAGCCATCGCCACCCAGCGGACGACGCTGACATCGCGTACACCCACATCACCGAACCTCCGACCATCGGGTACGCCCGCTCACCGCACGCGCTGACCGCACCGAGGTGGGAGTCTTCGACGGCCACCGCCGGCTGGAGGGTCTCGCGGACGTGGGCCACGCCGGGGTGGTGCTTGAACTGAGCGTCAAGCCGTCCGTCCTCATCGGCGAGTTTCAGGGGTCGGTGCTGCGCCGCTCCAGCAGCGGTAGCTCCTGGCCAACAGGGCGGCCAGAGAAGCTCAGCGTGCCGAGCAGCCAGCCCCTCGCTCGTACGGACACGGGCCTTCCTGCGCGACATGACCTGTCGAGCGGCCCGCACAGGATTGTTGTCGATGCACGACCTGCCAAGCAGCCAGCCCCTCGCTCGTACGGACACGGGCCTTCCTGCGCGACATGACCTGTCGAGCGGCCCGCACAGGATTGTTGTCGATGCACGACCTGCC